>NZ_CP021467.1:65000-1917500 GCF_002173515.1 Komagataeibacter europaeus | reverse complement strand
GGAACAGGCCAGTGTTCATTTTTGAAGAAGCAGAACGGAATGGAAAGTCCGGCCATAGCGGGTGATAGCCCCGTATGCGTAGTGTCAGGAATGATCCTTGAGTAGGGCGGGACACGTGAAATCCTGTCTGAACATGGGGGGACCACCCTCCAAGCCTAAATACTCCCTGGTGACCGATAGTGAACAAGTACCGTGAGGGAAAGGTGAAAAGCACCCCGACGAGGGGAGTGAAATAGACCTGAAACCGAATGCCTACAAGCAGTCGGAGCCTCTTATGGGGTGACGGCGTACCTTTTGTATAATGGGTCAGCGAGTTTCTGTTTGCAGCAAGCTTAAGCCGTTAGGTGTAGGCGCAGCGAAAGCGAGTCTGAACAGGGCGACGAGTTGCTGGCAGAAGACCCGAAACCGAGTGATCTAGCCATGGCCAGGCTGAAGGTGCGGTAACACGCACTGGAGGGCCGAACCCACGCCTGTTGAAAAAGTCGGGGATGAGCTGTGGCTAGGGGTGAAAGGCCAATCAAACTCGGAAATAGCTGGTTCTCCGCGAAATCTATTGAGGTAGACCGTCGAGTATTACCCCGGGGGGTAGAGCACTGGATGGGCTAGGGGGGCCCAAAGCCTTACCAAACCTAACCAAACTCCGAATACCCGGAAGTATGAGCTCGGCAGACAGACAGTGGGTGCTAAGGTCCATTGTCGAGAGGGAAACAGCCCAGACCACCAGCTAAGGCCCCCAAATCGTGGCTAAGTGGGAAAGGATGTGGGGATTCCAAAACAACCAGGAGGTTGGCTTAGAAGCAGCCATCCTTTAAAGAAAGCGTAATAGCTCACTGGTCTAATAGAAACCCTGCGCCGAAAATGTAACGGGGCTCAAGCCACGTGCCGAAGCTGTGGGTGCATACTATGTATGCGCGGTAGCGGAGCGTTCCGTAGGTCTGTGAAGGAGACGGGGTGACCCTCTCTGGAGATATCGGAAGTGCGAATGCTGACATGAGTAGCGACAAACAGTGCGAGAAACACTGTCGCCGAAAGTCCAAGGGTTCCTGCGCAAGGTTAATCCGCGCAGGGTGAGCCGGCCCCTAAGGCGAGGGCGAAAGCCGTAGTCGATGGAAACCGGGCAAATATTCCCGGGCCTGCCAGAAGTGACGAATGCAATATGTTGTCGGGTCTTATCGGATTGATCCGGCTTTTGGCGCATTCCAGGAAATAGCTCTGGCATATAGACCGTACCCGAAACCGACACAGGTGGACTGGTAGAGAATACCAAGGCGCTTGAGAGAACGATGCTGAAGGAACTAGGCAAATTACTTGCGTAACTTCGGGATAAGCAAGACCCGTCAGTGGGCAACCATTGGCGGGTGGCACAGACCAGGGGGTAGCGACTGTTTAGTAAAAACACAGGGCTGTGCGAAGTCGAGAGACGACGTATACGGCCTGACGCCTGCCCGGTGCCGGAAGGTTAAGAGGAGGTGTGCAAGCACCGAATTGAAGCCCCGGTAAACGGCGGCCGTAACTATAACGGTCCTAAGGTAGCGAAATTCCTTGTCGGGTAAGTTCCGACCTGCACGAATGGCGTAACGACTTCCCCGCTGTCTCCAGCATCGGCTCAGCGAAATTGAATTCCCCGTGAAGATGCGGGGTACCCGCGGTCAGACGGAAAGACCCTATGAACCTTTACTGCAGCTTTGCAGTGGCATCAGAGACATTCTGTGTAGGATAGGTGGGAGGCTTTGAAACCGGGGCGCCAGTTCCGGTGGAGCCATCCTTGAAATACCACCCTGACTGTTTCTGATGTCTAACCGAGGCCTGTTAGCCAGGTCCGGGACCCTGCATGGTGGGCAGTTTGACTGGGGCGGTCGCCTCCCAAAGTGTAACGGAGGCGCGCGATGGTGGGCTCAGGTCGGTCGGAAACCGACTGTCGAGTGCAATGGCATAAGCCCGCCTGACTGTGAGAGTGACAGCTCGATCAGAGACGAAAGTCGGCCATAGTGATCCGGTGGTCCCGCGTGGAAGGGCCATCGCTCAACGGATAAAAGGTACTCTAGGGATAACAGGCTGATCTCCCCCAAGAGTCCACATCGACGGGGAGGTTTGGCACCTCGATGTCGGCTCATCACATCCTGGGGCTGGAGCAGGTCCCAAGGGTTCGGCTGTTCGCCGATTAAAGTGGTACGTGAGCTGGGTTTAGAACGTCGTGAGACAGTTCGGTCCCTATCTGCCGTGGGTGTTGGAGACTTGAGAGGATTTGTCCCTAGTACGAGAGGACCGGGATGAACATACCTCTGGTGCACCGGTTGTCGCGCCAGCGGCACAGCCGGGTAGCTAAGTGTGGACGGGATAACCGCTGAAAGCATCTAAGCGGGAAACCCACCTCAAAACAAGGTCTCCCCGAGGGCCGTGATAGACCATCACGTCAATAGGCCAGGTGTGGAAGCGCAGCAATGCGTGCAGCTAACTGGTCCTAATCGCCCAACAGGCTCATTCCATCGCCACATGACGTGGCAACATACATGCACAGCAGTCATCCACTCTTCAACACACCATAACAGCACCAACCCATCACATCCTCTCAGCCCCTCCCAAAGGGATGACTGGATGACCTGGTGGCCATGGCGGGGAATGATCCACCCGATCCCATCCCGAACTCGGCCGTGAAACACCCCAGCGCCCATGATACTGTGCCTCAAGGCACGGGAAAGTCGGTCGCCGCCAGGTCTTCCAGTCACCCCTCACCACCGCGGGGTGGAGCAGCCCGGTAGCTCGTCAGGCTCATAACCTGAAGGCCGCAGGTTCAAATCCTGCCCCCGCAACCAAAATTTCCAAATAAAATCAAACGCTTAGGCCGCCTCACGGGCGGCCTTTTGGCGTTTCTGCTCCACGCGCAGGATGCGTATAGGATGCAACTGGGAGTGAAAGCCCAGCGTAGTTTGGGCTGAATCGGGGCTCTTCACGACTGCGTGTCAGGCGTGTTGGAGCACGGCGATACGGCTGGCAGCGCGATCCTGTGTTACGATCAATCATGGTTTCCGACCCTCTCGATTCCGCGCTGACAGGGGCGTCCCGTTGGGTGGCACGGCTACATCGTCTGAGGCGCTGGCCGGCTCTTGTAGAGCGGGTGACGCTCCACAATGCCGAGAACGGCTTCTGCGTCCTGCGCGTGAAGGTGCGGGGGCAGCGCGATCCGGTCGCTGTCGCCGACCATGCCGCCATGATCTCGGCAGGCGAGTTCGTGCAGATGTCGGGGCGCTGGTTCAACGACCACACCCACGGCCTCCACCAGTTCAAGGCCGAGTTCCTCAAGGCCAGCCCGCCGACAACGGTCGAGGGCATCGAGCGTTATCTTGGTTCGGGCATGATCCGGGGCATTGGTCCCGTCTATGCGAAAAAGCTGGTGAAAGCGTTCGGCGAGGCGGTGTTCGACCTGATCGAGCAGGAACCGCATCGCCTGCGGGAGGTGACGGGGATCGGTCCAAAGCGCGCGGACCGGATCGTCGGTGGCTGGGCGGACCAGAAGGTGATCCGCGAGATCATGGTGTTTCTGCACAGCAACGGCGTTGGCACCTCGCGGGCGGTGCGGATTTTCAAGACTTACGGGCAGGATGCGGTCCCACTAATCAGCGAGAACCCCTATCGGTTGGCGAAGGACATCCGGGGGATCGGATTCAAGACCGCCGACCAGATTGCCGGAAGATGGGGATCGCGCCCGACGCCATGATCCGGGTGAGGGCCGGGATCTCCTACGCGCTTGGCGAGGCCATGGATGAGAGGCATTGTGGTCTGAATAGCCCCTAGTTTTCTAGAAGCCTTGAGCATTCAAAATCTGCTGTTGTTCGAACTGCACGGGTGACAGCATCCTGTTCCTGACCTGCTTGCGCACCGGGTTATAGAACATTTCGATGTAGTCAAACACGTCCTGTCGGGCTTCCTGGCGCGTTTTATAGGTTCGACGCCGGACGCGCTCGCGCTTGAGCGATGAGAAAAAACTTTCTGCTACAGCATTGTCGTGGCAATTGCCGCGGTGGCTCATCGCGTGTTCCAGATTGTGAGCCCGTATGAAGGCAATCCAGTCCATGCTGGTAAACTGGCTGCCCTGATCCGAGTGGATCAGCACCCGGCTTTTGGGCTTTCGTCGCCAGATGGCCATATGGAGCGCCTGCAGCACCACATCCGTTGTCTGGCGGCCCTGCATCGACCAGCCCACGACACGACGCGAATAGAGGTCGAGCACGACTGCAAGGTAGACAAATCCTTCCAGGGTGCGAATGTAGGTGATGTCTGTGACCCATACCCTGTCGGGCGCCTCGACATCAAATTGCCGGGCCAGCGTGTTGTCGATTACGAGGGATGGCCTGCCATTATGGCTACCTGGCCGTCGCCTGTAGTCAATCTGTGCCTTGATACCCGCCAGTTTTGTCAGCCGTGCCACGCGGTTCGGACAGCAGGTCTCGCCCTGATCGAGCAGATCATCGTGCAGCTTACGGTAGCCATAAACCCTGCCGCTGTCGTACCAGGCCCGACGGATCAACTTGGTCTGTCGGACGTCCTCGCAAGCCCGTCGGCTCAGCGGCTCCTTCCGCCAGGCATAATACCCACTGGGCTGCACAGTCAGGCAGCGGCACATTGCCCGAATTCCAAAATGATCGCGATGCTCGGCAATGAAGGCGTATCTCACTTCGCATCCCTGGCGAAATATGCGGTGACTTTTTTTAGGATATCGCGCTCGTGGGTCACCCGGGCCAGTTCGCGCTTCAGTTGCCGGATCTCGGCATCCTTGCCGGTATCGCCTGATGCCACCTTCGCGAATTGCCGCTTCCACGCATACAGCGAAAGTGTACTGACCCCGAGCCGCTGCGAAACTTCCGCTACCGGATATCCCCGCTCGGTAATCTGCGCCACCGCATCACGCTTGAACTCATCACTGAAATTGGGCTTCCCCATCAACGCCTCCTGGCCTCATTTTTAGGAGCCTGGGCGTCCAGAAATCTAGGGGCTATTCAAATAAATGGAAAAGCCGGTTTTCGATAAAACCTTCAAAAGGCAGCTTACCGCTTTACAAATGATCCCGTGAATTCTGGGAAAACTTCCTTTATTTCCATCTCTTTTTCGAAATCTAATATCAAAGATTGGGAGGCCTTGATGATTGGCCGTTTTGTGATTTATTTTAGGATTTAGAGATTATTAAAGATGGAATATAATATGAAACTAACTCACATTCGCATTCAAAATTTCAAGTCAATTCTTGATACGGGTAAAATTTCCATAGGTGAATTATGTTGCCTTGTGGGAAAAAATGAGGCCGGAAAAACAGCAACTTTGACCGCTCTCCAGTCGATCCGCCCTTTCGGTGAAGCGCAAACAACATTTGATGTAACACAAGACTACCCGCGACGCTTTGCTACTCGTTACAAAGAACGTCATCCCAATACGGATGCAGTAGTGGTCGAAACTTGGTGGGAAATATCGGAACCAGCTTTTCAGATCCTTGCGGACGAATTTGGTGAGGAAGCAATAACATCGCGAGAGCTCAAAATCAGCAAGTATTACAATCAGGAAGGTACAACTTGGTCTTTGCCAATAAATGAACAGCTAGCTATAGAACACGCTATTGTAGCACAGCGCTTAAATGCAGTTGAAAAAAAGGCTGTCGAAAAAGCGACAACCGTAACAGAGCTAATTCATTTGGTAAAAGAACAAGGTGGAACATATGAGAAACTGAAAGCTCTTTCAAAACAATTTGAAGAATATAGAAACCATTCTGTATTCGCGCGAGGCATTGACCTTATTTCGGACCTTGTCCCGAAATTTTTCTATACCTCTCACTATGATCGAATGAGCGGCCAATTGTCCGCACAGAAGATTTTTCAGGATCAGCAACATCATCGAGTTGATCCTGGTGATGAGATATTCATGAATTTCTTACGCCTCGCAGGGACTAATCTTGAAGAATTGAATCGATCGCCTCGGTATGAGGAACTGAACGCTAAATGTGAGGCCGCATCTGCAGATATAACCGATCAGATTTTTCAATATTGGTCGCAAAATAAATATCTCGAAGTCCAAGTCCAGTTAAACGAAGGACGTCCGGAAGACCCGGCTCCCTTCAATGCAGGCGCGGTTGCACGGGCTCGTGTATACAACAAGCTTCATAGGGCAAGTGTTCCGTTTTCCGAGCGAAGCGCGGGATTTGTTTGGTTCTTCTCGTTTCTCGTTCAGTTTGCAATGATGCGTCGTCAGACAAACAATGTGATTATTCTGCTTGACGAGCCCGGCCTTACGCTTCACGGAAAAGCACAGGAGGACTTACTCCGATACATCGAAAAAGAGCTCCTACCATCCCACCAAGTGATCTATTCCACTCACTCTCCTTTCATGGTTCCACCAAAGCGTTTGGCAGATTGTCGTGTTGTTGAAGATGTTGTTAAATTAACTGACTCTACACGTCCAGAATCCCTAGGTACTAAAATAACTGAAGACGTAATGAGTACCGATAAGGATACTTTATTTCCACTTCAAGGCGCGCTGGGATATTCGGTGACGCAGTCTCTATTCATGGGGGAAAATAGTCTTCTCGTTGAAGGGCCATCTGACATTCTGTATTTACAGGCATTCTCGAACGAACTCGAACGACGAGGACGCAAGGGCCTGAGCCCAAAATGGATCATGTGTCCTGCTGGTGGTATCGATAATATTAAACCCTTTGTCTCATTGTTCCATGGCAATCATTTAAATGTCGCTGTACTGTCTGATCAAGGGCAAGGAGAAAAAGGCAAAATCGAACGTATAAGACAGAGTGAAATACTTACAGGAGAACGTTTTTATACAATTTCAGAGCTTCTTGATCGCTCAGAAGCTGACATTGAAGACATTATGCATCCGGAGTTATTTTGCGAAATAATTAATAATGCCTATAAATTAGAAAGCAATCACAAGATTACACCAGAAAAGCTGCGAGAAGCAGATGGATCGTTACGTCAGGTAAAACAGGCTGAAGCTTATTTTCGCTGCTTACCTACTCGAGTCCCCGAATATAGTCACTACCGTCCCGCCGACTGGTTAATCCGTAATCCGGATATTCTCGAAAGAGAAAGTCAAGTAATAGACGATACCCTAAATAAGGTCGAAAAAATATTTTCAATATATAATAATATTATTTCTTAGCCTCTTACGCGACCAATGAGTTTTTTGGGAATTGGAAAAATTATGGGAAATATAGTAATTGATCAAGGCTTGGCAGCATTGATCGCTGCCGCCGTCGCCTTGGTAGCGTCTATAATAGGTATAAGATCGTCCAAACTAGCTTCACGGATATCCGCAAGACAGAACGTTGTAGGTCAAGACTTAAAAGATCTTAGTCATTATCTTTATCAGGTAGTCGCTCTTTCTGTTGAGGCAACAAAATCACGAAGCCCAGAACGATTTAACAAAAAATTAGAAGAGGCAAATAAAGCAGCGAAAATACTTGGAGATCTAAGAATTCGTCATCGTTACTCCATACCCTTCATATTTGAACCAATTTGGTATCTGAAAGGTATGCCACTTTACATTGAACATTATCGGCACAACCTTGAAAATCCACGTATAATTATGCTGCGTAATCAAGCAACTAAATTAAGGAAGGCAATCGACTTATCTTTGGAAAATTATTTTTTCTATGGGAAGGCTCCTGGTTATATTGCACGAAAGCAACTAAAACTTAAGGGAAAGAAATTAGAAAGAATTTTTTTAGATGGGAAACCTAGTGTTTCTTCGTAAAAAATCCCATGAGGTATGACCCTGCGCCAAACATGCCCTCAGATTTAGGCTCGGGACCTATTAATTTATTGAACTGAGTGGGGCATTGTGATTCACAGGTTTACTGATGGAGGTGAAGCTGTGAATGAGGTGTTTTTGCTATCTGAGAGCCAGATGGAGCGGATTGAGCCGTTTTTCCCTTTGCCGCACGGAGTGCCACGGGTAGATGATCGGCGTGTTCTGAGCGGGATCGTTTATGTGATCTGCAAGGGCCTTCAGTGGAAAGACGCCCCGAAAGCGTATGGTCCGCACAAGACCTTATACAACCGCTTTATCCGGTGGAGCCGCCTGGGTGTCTTTGACAGGATATTTGTCGCCCTGACAGAACAGGCTGGCCGTTCGAAGCGCCTGATGATCGATGCGACACATCTCAAGGCGCACCGGACATCGGCGTCCCTGCTCAAAAAGGGGCTTTTCCCCGCCATATCGGACGGACAAAAGGCGGCCTGAACTCAAAACTCCATGCTGTATGCGATGGTCAGGGCCGACTTATCCGCCTTCATCTGACTGCGGGACAGGTCAGTGACTTCAGAGGCGCAGATGTGCTTCTGGCCGATCTCCCCGACGAGACGGAAGAAGTCATCGGGGACAGAGGCCATGACAGCAACCGGATCAGGTTATCGCTTGCAAAACGCAATATCACTGCCTGTATTCCCCCGAAAAAGAACCGGAAATCAAAGCCGCCTTACAACTGGCATCTGTATAAAAAGCGCCATCTGATCGAAAACGTGTTTGCAAAGCTGAAAGACTGGCGGCGTGTTGCGACCAGATACGACCGTTGTGCTCATACATTCATGTCTGCAATCCACATCGCAGCAAGCTTCATCTTCTATCTCAAATAATGAGTCCTGAGCCTAAACTCCCGGCGATGCGGGCACCACGCCATCTTCAACGTCGCCCTACAACGACGTTACTAAGCTGATTACTGGCGTTGCGCACATGATACGGGAAATCCCGATGTTTCCCGTCCTGACACCATTGTTCGACCGACACCCTCCAGATCACGACCCAGGTTTCCGCAGCCATAGGCCCGTCGGGCAACATCGTTCATGAAAGCGCGTGCTCAATGTCCTTTTCCATTATCAGGGTTCTGCCAGGAAAGTGGATCGTTCAGAATTTGCAAGTAAACGGGAAGAATCGATTTGCTAGTCAACGAACGAGCCTGATTGGAATGGGTTTATTTGTGCAGTTGCACGCGACACGATATAACACGTACAGTGCTCGACGACAGAGTTGGCTCACATGCATTCAAATTTAACCGAGGCTAGACATCCGTCATATGGCGTGTGGGGTCCATACGCTCGTGCAGAATGCGGATTACGTCGATAAAGCCATTCTCGTTTACCCGAAAAAAAAGCAGATGAGAGCCGACGAGCATCTTGAGATACCCTTCCCGAATATCGTCGGCAGTCCGTCCATGCCGTGTTCCGTCCGCAAGATCCTGACAGGCTCGCCCAATAGCTCGAACATAGTCATCGGCCTGAGTGGTGCCCCATCGTTGTGCTGAATAATCCCAGATTGCTGACAGATCGGCTTGAGCCGCTGGCCTTAAGAGGAAACGCATCACCGGAACTGTTTAGCCTTCGTGGCGAGGAAATCTTCTATATCGAACGGCTCGGCTGCACCGGACTGCTCGCCGTCGATCAGGGCAGAGCGAAGAGTTTCAAGTCGTGTCTCCCGCTCTTCAAGAATCCGCAGGCCAGCGCGTACGACGTCGCTCGCTGAGCCGTAGCGTCCACCTTTTACCTGCTGGTCTACGAAATCTGCGAAATGGTCGCCGAGTGAGATTGATGTGTTGCGTGCCATGGAGTCCTCCCCCTTGCGTCTAAACGATATACCAATCATTGGTACAATGCCAGCGTACGAACGAGGTAATGTATCGATGCATCCGTTTGTGATGGAGCGACAAAAAAGATGGAGAGGCGAGAGAGGCCATAGGTAAAAATAAGGATGTGTGAGGTGGTCCCGTCCGTTCGGACAGTTTTGCGGGCTTGATAAGCTATACCCGGTTGTTGTTATGCCGCCCTTCTGACGGCGTTGCTGTTGGCCATCTGGTCCGGGGTTAACCCCGGACCAGATGGCGTCGGCACGTCATGATACGCCTCATCGGGCGTTCGTCCAGCCAGCGCCGTATGCGGACGCCTTTCGTTATAATGGGCGATCCATCTGCCAAGCCCGGCCCTCAGCTCTGATCCGGTCTCGAACGCGTACAGGTAGACGCATTCGTATTTCAGCGACCGCCACAGACGCTCGATGAACACGTTGTCCAGCCAGCGACCGCGCCCATCCATGCTGATGCGGATCTGACGCTCTTCCAGTATCCCGCTGAAACGGGGTGTCGTAAATTGCGACCCCTGGTCAGTATTGAAAATGTCCGGGGCGCCATAGCGCATGAGGGCATCCTGTAGCGCCTCGATACAGAACTCCACGTCCATCGTGTTCGACAGACGCCAGGACAGGACCTTGCGCGTGAACCAGTCCATGATCGCCACGAGATAGAGAAATCCCCGTTTCATGGGAATATATGTGATATCGGAACACCAGACCTGGTCAGGCCGATTGATGACCAGATCCCGTAGCAGATATGGATATTTCCGATGCTCCGGATGGGGCACGGTCGTGCGCGGCTTCTGGTAGATCGCCCGCAGGCCCATGATCGCCATGAGCCGCCGGACCCGCTTGCGGCCCACTTCATGTCCCTGGCGGCGCAGATGCCATGTCATCTGCCGTGAGCCATAATACGGCGTTTCCAGGAACTGGGCGTCGATCAGCCGCATCAGCTCCAGATTGGCTTCGCTCTGTGGCACAGGCCGATAGTAGACGCCCGACCGGTTGAGTTGCAGCAGCGTGCATTGCCGGATTATCGGCAGGCATGCTCTCTTCGGGTCAATCATCTGCCGCCTCTGATCACGCCCAACCGAGCAGAGGCATCGCGTAAAAAATCCCGTTCCACGAGAAGTTCGCCTATCTTCGCGTGCAGTTTCTCCACGTCAGCTGGGCTGACCGGGGGCTCAGCCACCGTCTTCCCGGAAAAGGTCGCCGCCATCCCCTCGATCGCCTGCCGTTTCCACTGGGCGATCATCGTCTGATGTACCCCATGTTTCGAAGCCAGTTCCGCCAGCGTCAGTTCCCCACGGATCGCCTCCAGCGCAACCCGTGACTTGAACTCTGCCGCATACCTCTTCCGCGTAACCTTGCCCATAAAACCCGTCCTCGTTCAGGCCAGATGATAGCTTATCGCCCTGTCCGAAAAATGGGGACCACCTCTGTGTATAGGATGCAATTGGGAAGTGTATTTCCGCGTAAGCAAGGGGAAAGCAGCGTAGACGCAACACGTGCGAACGAAAGTAATCTCTAAAAAGTGATGGTGGTGGCGTAAAATTGGTGGCTCAGGCGCAGAGCAGATAATCGGGTCGTAGATTGGGATTAAAGGCTCATAACCTGAAGGCCGCAGGTTCAAATCCTGCCCCCGCAACCAAGCATACGTGTCTGAAAAGACTAAGAAAAAGCCACCCAGAAGGGTGGCTTTTTTTGTGCCCAAAATCCCGCGCAGGAAACACATAGGAAACAGACGAAAAGGTAATCCGGCGCATTTTTGTCGAAGATCACATGTGTGTGAGTGTGGCTTGGGACGTCTTCTGACTGAGCCGAAGGTGGTCTGGCGCACTCAGAGCAGCCCACATTCGGATGACAGATTCCGATCAGATGTTTCCAGAGAGCCGGAGCAGATACGCTTCGAACATATCGGCCATGGCATCGGCATAGGCTGCGATTTCCACGTCGCTTCGGGGTGTCTCCGAGAACGCCTTGCCGACGGCACCGAAAGTCGTGCTGATGAGGTTACCTGCCAGGGTGCGCTCGTCGTTCGTGGCGTTCGGCAGGACCTCGCGCATAAAGCGCTCGATGATCTCATTTCCCGCCTGTCGCACTTCTGCGGCTTCCGGTGCATCCCGATAGAGGGGGGCGGCATCGTCGAGTGCGACACGGACGGATGCTTCCGCGCATTCGGAACGGATGAAAGCATGGGTCAGTGCTCGCAAACGCGCCAGCGGTGGTTTGCTGGCGTCGTCAAGCATATTGCGCAGCATCGTAGTCGTCTCACGCCATTCGTCGGTCTGGAGCCGGAACAGGATGGCGGCCTTGTTGGGGAAATACTGATAGAGCGAACCGATGCTCACACCAGCTTTCTCCGCCACACGGGCCGTGGTGAAGCGTGTGGCGCCTTCCTCGGCCAGAACACGAATAGCCGCTTCCAGAATCGTGGCGACAAGTGCGGCTGAACGCGCCTGACCGGGCTGTTTGCGGACGGAAATCCTCGGGTTGCGGCGATCGGTCATGGTGTTCCGGGGAATGCGAATAGGAAATGCGATGAATCAATCGTATTTTTGCGGGGTGCGCAAGGTAAAGTGCCGCAGCAACCTCCGTTACGGAACAGAGATCACATCATGACCCCTGATAAAGCTCCCACTCTGATGAGCGCACCAGTCGCTCCGTTGCTCGACCGGCTGTTCGCCGAGGCGGACGCCGCCACGAGCCCCGCCATCTCCAATCTGGCCCCAGAGGAGTTGCAGCGTCTGGTCGGCAGCCGGTCTGACTATGTGCAATTCTACGGTCTCGCAAAAGACCTGTGGCTTCCTGTCTCACGCGAGACAGGAAGGCTTCTTTACATGTCGGCCCGCGCCATGCGGGCGCAGCACATTGTGGAGTTCGGAACATCCTTCGGGATCTCGACAATCCATCTTGCCGCAGCCCTGCGCGACAATGGCGGTGGCAGGCTGATCACCACCGAGTTTGAACCGTCCAAGGTCGTCCGTGCGCGGCAGCACGTTGAAGAAGCCAAGCTGGACGATCTTGTGGAAATACGCGAGGGGGATGCCCTGAGCACCCTCGCCACCGCTCTGCCCGAGACCATCGACCTTGTGCTGCTCGACGGTGCCAAGCCGCTTTATCCCGATATCCTTGCCCTGCTGGAAAGCAGGCTGCGCCCTGGCGCGATGATTGTCGCGGATAATGCCGATTACAGTCCGGCTTATCTGGCGCGGGTGCGTTCTCCGACTGCCGGGTATCTCTCGCTGCCGTTTGACGGGGACGTCGAACTGTCTGTGAAACTTGGCTGACTTCCGGTTTTTGTGAAGGCGTATTGCCCGCGGGCAAAAACACGGACGATGATGGCCACGTAGCTGCGCGTCGCAAGCCTGCCGCTATGGAGGTGTAGGGCGATAGAAGCGCGTATCAGACTTTCTGCTCGAGTGGAGCAGAAAGCAGACAGTCAGTAATCGCCTTTATCTCGGACGTAACAACCTCGAGCCAGCGCATCGGATAGCGGACATAACCTATTCAAGTTTATTCCGCTGTGGACGAAGCTATTGCTATGAACTGAGATGCGCCTATCCTCTTTGGTTCCAAGCAGCGGAGGGTAAAGAGTGAACGGCGTGTTCGATACTCGCGCTGGTACGACCTATGATGACGAGATTGTCTCGAAGTACCACTTTCCTAATCGTTAGCTGCCCACGGCACTGGACTGCCTCGGGGATTGGATCCTCTATCGGGAACCTCGTCGCAACGGCGGCCGCAGTGGTTACGTCGCGGTCGCCAAGGTCATTGCCGTCGAACCCGACCCCGCCCGGCCAGGCTATAGCTACGCCAGGATGGAGGGCTACCTCGAATTCGATATTGTCGTTCCGTTGGAGGGCCCCGACGGGCCGTTCGAGGAACGCCTTCGAGCGCTTGAACCTACCAGACGGGGCGCCGCCCTGCAGGGTAGATCGATCCGGACGATCTCGCCGGCTGACTTTGGTGCGATTGTCCGGAGGGGGCTCGATGCCACGCTCGCGCCCACCAATGCGCGGCGGCTCGAACTCGATCCGATCCATGTGGACCAACCGACGCGCGATCTGCTAGAGGCACCGCCGCCAGACCAGGCTCGGCGCATTGAGCAGGTTCTTGTCAACCGCCGGATCAGGGATGCTGCCTTCCGTCGCCAAGTCATTGATGCGTACGATGGACGCTGCTGTGTGACCGGGTTGCGGCTCATCAACGGCGGAGGCAAGGCGGAGGCACAGGCGGCCCATATCCAAGCGGTTGCTGACGGTGGGCCGGACATCGTCAGGAACGGCATCGCTCTCTCGGCAACAGTCCACTGGCTCTTTGACCGCCATCTCATCTCTTTGACGGACGATTTGGGCCTGCTCGTCGCTCACAACCGCATCCCGAGCGAATTGAGCAGTCTGTTTGGCCGACAAATGGAACGGATCATCCTGCCGAGGGATCCTGCCTATCATCCGCATCCGGTCTACGTCCGTAGGCACCGGGAGCGGTTCGCGGGCTGAGCAGTTCGTTCGACCCAGCCGGAGGCTAGCTTTGCCTCAAACTGCTCAGAGATTACCGCTTATGGGGGATGGTATGCACCTGCCGGATAAGAAGCCGGTTCACTTTCATTGTGGGATCTATATAATATTTAAGTGAGGAGATTAAATCTGTGAGTGAAAAAAAACTTGATCCATACGAGTTCTTTACAAATTTTTACAAGGAATGTGTTTCAGAGAGGCATGCCGACCTTGTGGACGGATGGCCGATTATTTCCGGTGCCAACCTTGAAATTAGCGAATACCATGGGTGGGGCATATTTTTTTTTCGCCACTCTGGTAACCCCACTTTCCATACGCAAAGTGGCCGTGGCAAATTATCGCGTGCTGCAGTCGGATTTGAGAAAATTGAACCTAATAATATAGAGGCGGCCAGAGAGAATCTATATAAGTTCTTTAGAGCCTCCCCCGAAGATGGCATATTGTTAATACCCCCTAGCGGAGGTATTGTGGGAGATGATTTAAATAAACAGATAAACCAACTCTTGGAGAGGCATAGACATATAATGGGTTTGTCGCCAATGAAAATATTTTTAAGTCATAAAAGCCCGGACAAAACAACGGTCCGTGAATACAAAAAAACTTTAGATCTACTTGGCTTTGATCCATGGCTAGATGAAGATGCAATGGCCGCCGGTACGGAACTCGATCGAGCAATTTTGCAAGGAATGAAAGACTCATGCGCAGCCGTTTTCTTTCTCACGCCGCATTTTGCCGATGAACGCTACCTTGCGTCGGAGATCAACTACGCGATCGCCGAAAAGCGTAAACGGCCGGATCGGTTCGCTATCATAACGCTTCTCTTCTGCGAAAACGATGTCAGGCCTCAAGTCCCAGATTTGCTAGAACCCTTCGTTTGGAAGGAGCCTGATGGCCCGCTTATGGCGTTAAGAGAAATATTACGTGCGTTACCCACAAAAGTTGGTGACGTGCGGTGGCGGTGAGACAGTAGGCGTATCTACCGGTGATGCTGAACGGGGAATATCGGAGATGTCTGGTTTTTACCTATCCCGTCCAAGACCGGACTTACCGGTTTCCCCCATTACCGCCTGTCTGCTCAATGGAAACAGAGCAGACAGGCGATAGTCGCTTCATCTCGGTCATGAGGCGGTTGGGAGAGTTTCCCGAAAGCCGATCTAAAGCATCTGATGCCCTGCCGGCAAAGGCGGATAGCGGATTTGCGCACGGATTCTACCCAGTAGAGGTTCGAATCTCACCAGGCGGGCCATGCCGGAACCAGATGAGAACACACCTACACGATAGCTCTCTAAAGCCCGATTTTTGTGACAATCCTGCCGTTCCAGAGCTATAGTTCGAACGGCAGCTCTTGCCAGGAACGGGAATTCAGTGGTTGCGCGCCCGGCATCGCAGGTCGACAGAAAGTGGGCCGATAGCTGCTAATCCGCTTTTGGAATACGGTTGCGATAAAACGGACGTTAGTTCGCTGCTTGATTGTACGAAAAAGAAGCTGCCACATGGCTCTGCCAAGGTGACGTCATCTGGCCCGCTTGGTAAGCTCCGCGTCGCCTCTCACCCAAGAGCGGAAGTCGGTGTATTCGCGCACCCCGTGGTTGATCCACAGCGTCCATTTGTTCTGCCCCTTGATCTTCGCACGATCGAGATAGGGATACAGACCGAGGTACTGCTCGCCATCGAACGTGCTACAGGCAGCCTGCGCCACGGGCGCAATCCCAACCCGACCGCCAGCGCCGTCCATAAACCCCAGTTCCCAAGGCATCCAGCGAGACAGTTTGGAGTGGCGGCTATAGACGTAGAGAAGCGATTTGGACGTGCGAAGCCGGCCGCGAAGCGTCTCGGCCGTTTCGGGCATCACGTCCTCGGGCGAGAGCTGGGGGTCAGTGTAGCAGTCCACATACACGCTGAGGCCAGCGTCCTCCAGATAACCCTTGATCCCGAGTAGGATGTTTTCCGGCTCACGAGACGAGTGGCTGAGAAAAACATCGAAGATCGCATCGGCGGAGGCCGTCTCAGTCAGGCTCTCAAGCGCCGTGCTTTTGCGCAGCGTCATCGTTCGACCGGCTCGAGCCAGCACTTCCGTTTCGGTGAGGAGGGCCATCAGGCTACGCCGGCTGCTGGCTTTGCCTGGCGGAGCAAGCCGCGGAGGATAAGCGCGACGGCTTCGTCGACATGAACCGTCCGGACCAACGTCGCATTCTCTTCAGGCGTGAGGCCGTTGCGAAGTGCGGCGCCGTCGAACCGACCAAACACGTTCCAGCCGGTCCAACTCGGGGGGCTAGCCGGCTGAGGGAAGAGCTTGAGCGCCACGGCGATTTCGCGCGCGCATCCTCCAAATCCGCCGAGCAGGAAAAGTGGCTGTCCGGCCTCAAGCGCGGTCAGCGCCTCTTCCGCGATCCCGGGCATCCGACCCTTATAGCCTTCTGTCCTCCCACCCATCACGATCTTGGCATCACTGGCGCGGGTCAGCACCTCACGCATCGCGCTCAGCGCGACCGCCCAATCCGCATCGCTCACCGCGGGATGCACCGCGCCATCGAGCGCGGCTGGCGCGAGGTAGCCGCCCTGACGGTCCAGAAAGTGGAGTTCGGCGAGACCGGCGAGTTCGTCCACCAACCCGCGCATCTCAGCCGCAGGCTTGGACACGACAATCGGCCAGGCGAGATAGTTCACGATCGCTGACCGAGCGTCGCCCACATCGGCGTCCCGCCGGTAGCGAGCGACGAGCTCGAACAGTAGCTCGGTAAAGCCATTGGCTCTGAGATCTCCGCCGTAGACAAGCCGGGCGCCCATCGCAAGCAGGTGACGGGCGATCTCCGCCATCGCGTCGCGCAAATGCTCTGGCCCAAGCCCGAGCGCCGCCATATCCGGGCTTTCGGAGATAGAGATAGCGATCGCTTTTTGGCTGAGCGGTTCTTGGTAGGTCATGTCGCGGCCTCTGCTTCGGCTACCCATTCCGTGAGACTGCGAAGCCATACGTCGGGCGCGATCTCTTCAAACAAGCGCTGCTCCTCCGCGCCGAGCGGCGGGTCGGGATAGACGAGGATGGTCTTCTCATCCGACGTTCGGTCCAGCCCAGCGAGTGAGATCAACTCAGGCGGGCGCGGCAGGAAGCGTACGCGCGCGCCAGCGTTATCTTTCACGATCTCGATCCTGCAACGCCAAAGGAAATCCTTCAGCACCTCATCCAGCAGCCGACCAATCACGTCGTCAATCCGGTCGACGCATGCCGGGTCCATGCGCACTACGGGTACATTGCCCATGTACGGAAAACCGCGCTCGTCGAGGTCGGCGAGACAGTTCGCGATTACTAGGGGAACGTTCGCGCGCTTAGCTTCGATGATCTCGCGCCGGCACCACTCACGCGACGAGAAGGTGTCAGTGTGAATAGCGACGACGGCGCTCACGCGGACCTGGTTCGGGATAACTTTATCGAAGGGTAGTCCCGGCGCGATGTCATGGACGTCGAAGAAGGTGGAGAGACCCTCGCCGTCGAACAAAGCCTGGCGGACCACCTTCGCAATGCGCTCGCCATCGGCGTCCCGCTTGGAATGACTTAGGAAAACTTGCACCTTCTTTAGGTAACGTTCCAAAGCGGCGTCTTCATCTGCGGGATGCCGCAGCCGCTCGAGATAGGAGCGCAACATGCGCGCAAACTGGTAAGTGAGAGACGAGATCAGCCGGCGCGCGCGGACCGCTTGGTCCGCGCCATCCCACTTGTCCCAACGGATCGCTTGCTCGGCCATGCCCGAGCGTGTGAACGCCGCGTCCACGGCGACGGGGAAGACGCGGGCGCCGAGGCCGTTGGCGTCGGCGATTATAGCCGTCTTTTTTAGCCAAGCCACGTAGGCATCGTCAGCAGCGAAGGTTTCGTCGAACAGTACAACCACGGCCGCGGTCTCACTTTCGTCGAAGTCGATCGGCAAGGGCGCCGCAGCGCCGGTTGGCGGCACCGATCGGTAAATCACGCTCAAACCGGTGCCGCCGGCGACGTTCTCGAACAGCTTCCGACGGAAGTGATCGTAAAGCGTTTCGGCGACCGCCTGACCCGGCGCAAAGTCCGGATGACGAACGATATAGACAACAAGGAAAGGGCGAGTTGGGAGCGCCATAGGTCAGCCGTTGCGAAGCCGACGGGCCCGCGTGTTGACGATCAGCTGCTTGTCCATTGCGTTGGCGGCCTCGATGTAAGCTTGGCATGTCTGGGGGCTCCTGGTGATGTCCTCCCAAGTAAGCCAGAGCGCGTAGCTCGATTTGATATTATCGTTCAATCGTGCAGGAACCGTGACGAGCCCCTGTGCGTCGACGGAAAGCGTCGGAAGCTGCACCCCAATCAAGCCATGGCCAGCGTCGAGCGTTGCCTTAATTTCCCAGTCCACATATTTGCGCGCGTAAGTGTCATTGCCGACCAGCACGATCGTACATGAGCTACCGATTATATAATTCTCTCTGATGCGACGCATGACATATTCGACATCCTCGCTGTTGATCTGCCGCTCGAGCGAGTTGTCGGTGATCACGTCATAGGTGTCGTGGAACGCCTGCGAGAAAGCGTTATAATAAGGTTGGTCGCCGTCATGGTGATAACTGACGAACACCTTGCGTTTGACTGCGGCCTGGATGCGAAGTCCTGAGCCGACGAGCGAGCCGCTCATGCTCCGCGACCTCCCGCGGCGGCGGCGATCCGCCCGGCTGCACGTGAGCGCGGTTTGTTGCGGATCACGACGTCTTGGTCGAGCACCGTCATCAGCCGCTCGACCGATAATCCGTCGAGCTTGTAGTTGGCGAGTGCCGAGACTTTGGGCTGAGCAATCCCCACATGCTCGGCGGCGGCCACCTGATTGAGCCGTCGCCGCGCGATCAGGCTGTTGATCGCAAGCGCTAGGCGCAGCTTCGTCTGCCGCTCATCAGCGTCCGCATAGCTCAGATCGGCAAGGGCAGCGCCGCTGCCACGGGTGATCGCGTCGTCGTCGGCCGCAACCGTTTCCTCACTTTGACTTGCCATAGTGCGCCTCGTCATCCTTCTGCGCCAGCTTCAAGCGCGTGCTCACCTGATCAACGCCCGTCTGTGCGGTCTCGAAGCCCTTTGGCGGCTTCTTCTGGGAGGCTTACAACACATAGACCACTTCCCTGAAGCGCACCGTATAGATTGCCCGGAATGTGTTGCCGTCATGGTCGTAGACCACGTTGACCACATCCGCCGCCTCCCAGGGCTTCGCCTTCGGCTTCTTGCCGCCGAACTGCACCAGCCCTAGAGCGTTGTCCATCTCGTCTTTCACCGCCTCAGGGAAGGCGAGGAAGTCCTTCTTGGACAAGCCCGGCTAATCAAGCGATTTCTTACCCTCGATTAGCGCGCTAAGGGCTAATATCCTCATTCTGGTATAAATAATCAAGGGTGACTGCACTGCCGCCCGCACGCTGGAGCGGGGCAACCCGTATCATAGACTGCGCACGAAGCGCAGCGGTCCGTTGCTGAGACGGGAGAAACGATGTCCGGGTTGAAGCGACATGCGGGCCAGCCGAGCGAGCCGGCGACCTCGGCGCGATCGACATAGTCGGTGTCGAGGTTAAGCAGCCGCACCGCGAGGTCGCGGGCGTCCTGCTCGGGGTCCCAATCCATGAACTGCTTGTCGAAGGTGACGAATAGATCCGCTCTGGGCCAGATGGAGGGTTCTAAAAAACCTCTTGGTATTGAGGCCTGCACAGTGATTCCATTTTTCCGGTTCTGATTGGAGGGATGGAGATATGAAACAACCCGGTTTCTTTGATGTTGAGGAGCGGCTGGGCCGCCTGTCCTCCATTGGAAACATACCGCCAGCAGAAGCTGAAGCACGCTTTTATGCGCAACAGAAATCACATACATTAGCTGCTTAGTTCAGATAAAAAGTGTCTCCACAAAACCCGGGACAATTCAGAGCGTCGGCCGGCTGGTATCGTATGCCTCCTGACGCGAGGTGACGGCATGGCTGCAGTGCTCGAGGCGCACCGTCATGATCCCTCCGGCACCTTCATCGCCCTTCGGACCCGGCATGGCGCCGCCAGCCCAGGACTGTTAGCAGGGGTCATGCTATTTAACTCCGCAACCCGTTTCGCGTGGATCGCACTTCTTATGAGCGGAATCACCTCGGCGCGCGCGCACTCTGAACCAGTAAGCGCGCGCGTCATTACCTCTCCTGAGAGCCTCCCGTCGCAGCACCGTTCCCCGCGGGTCTTCCTCGGCGGCAGCATCGACATGGGTAGCGCGCCAGACTGGCAAAAGGACATGATCGAGAGCCTTCGAGACGAGGACGTCGTCATCCTCAACCCTCGGCGGCCGGACTGGAATCCGGCGTGGAAACCCGATGCCAGCAATCCCAACTTCCGCCAGCAAGTCGAATGGGAACTCGGCGCACTCGAAAGCGCCGACGTGATTGTGCTCTATTTCTCGCCGGGTTCCCAGAGTCCAATTAGCCTCCTCGAAATGGGCCTGTACGCCAAGTCCGACAAGCTGATAGTTCTCTGTCCGCAAGAATACTGGCGCAAGGGCAACGTGGACATCACCGCATCCCGCTACGGCGTTATGCAGGTGGCAGACATAGACAAACTCAAGACGGCCGTCAGAGACAAGTTACGAAAACTGAGAGCGCAGCAGTCTGTCGAGCGCCGGTAGGGTCGACCACGCCGACCGCCCCGTAACGCTTTGGTTTTGCCGAGCGTGCGCCTCACCGATGATCTTCGCCAGATTCGTGGCGATCTGGAGTCAGCCGCAGTTGAGGAGTTGGGGCACCGCTCCTGCCCCGTTCCACTGCAACCTTGATTATCACCGAACCATTGCCCAAGGCTATCATCCGGTACGTGACCTTCTCGTTCAATCCGGTCTAGGGCGCGCTCCATCTTCTCCCTGGTTGGCCCCGAGCCCGAAATACTGGCGCGACACGGTCATATCTCATCGTCGAAGCTTAAGCTAGGCTGAAGCCGGTGCGGTAACGCCGACTGATTCCTCGGCATCGATGGCCGGCTCGAGCAGGCTGGTGCCGAGGGCATAGAACCAGTCGTCCAGATCCATCTCTGGTTGGCGGGCCATCTCGCCGATGATCGACTCCAAGAAGAGCTTCTCGCCGACATGCTGTCCCAGGCTCCGGTAGGCCTCGAAGCGCGCCTCGGAGAAATTCTGGTCGGCCGTCGGGTGATGGGGAAAGCTAGGCTCGTCCATTCGGAAACGCCGGAGAAACTCGCCCTCATTGCCAGTGAGCGAGAGCTTCACATAGCAGAGGTATCCCGTTCGGTAGTCAGGGTAGCGTATCCGGCAGAACTGGAAATGAGACCGGCTCAGACCAGCATCGTCGAGCCGCAGGTCGTCGAGGTCCATATCGATTTGCACGCCGAGGTCTATCGATGCCAGCCGCTGCAGATTTGCGAACCCGTGAAACGTCATCTCAGGGTCCTGTTCGCCATCGACCGCAACTATAAACTTGCACCGTCGGCGGAGCAGCTCGTAAATACCGAGGTTCTCGATGTGGCCCCCGTCCGAAAGGTTGAGGTAGGGCGCCCGCTCGTCCATCCTTCCGGTCAGCTCGTGCAGCAGGTATCGAAGCCACGGGAACCAAAGCCAGGACTTCTTGCTGGGGTCGGCATCGCGGAGCCAGTAGTCCAGGCGAACGTTCAGCAACGCCAGCCAGAAGCTGAACTGCGGTAGAGAGACCAGGCCCATACGGGGTGAAATGGCGGCCCCGGATATGGCCATGGCGGTAGCGAGGTCGAGGGCCTTGTCCTTTTTCTCCCATTCCGTGGTCGCCCGGTATCCCGTGATCGGACTTCCGCACCTATGAGGCGTGAACGAGAAAAAGTCCGTCAGACGCCCCCGCATGGCTGGCCGTTCCGATGCGGGCACGTTCAGCGCGGCGTTGAAAATGGGATAAGGACCCATACTATCGGTCGCGAGATCTGAGAGCCTTGCAGGCACCGCCTTCTCAATCGTGCCGGGCGTCGCGCCGTTCTTGATCAGGAACGTTTCTGCAAGGCGGCGACGATAATGCCGATGCAGACCCGTGTAGTTCACACTGATGAATATTGACATGATCAGAGCAACCACCACCCAAGATAAGAAGATTGTCGGCTTCATCGCTGATCGCCGTCCAAGCTCGAGAAACGTCAGGAAAGCTGCAAGGACGAACAACGGCGCAGAAGAGCGCGCGATCGCGGCTCCCAACCAGCGGATGCGCGGTGACATACGGGAGAGCATGACGCCGACGATGAGAATGGAAAGCGGACTGAGGATTGCCAACGCCATCCACTTGTAGTCATCCGCCATCATGGAGTGGTAGAGCGACACGATAGCCGTCAGGAGCTTGGCAGCGAGGATGCCGAAAAGCGGCACGACGCACCAGAAGAGGAGCGAGTCGCTGAATTCGGACGATCTCTTCCAGAACACCGCCGCGACAGGAACGGCAAATACTGCAAGGGCGGCGAGCGCGCCAGTCGCCTTGAACGCAGCGCTCCATCCATCGACACCGAAATAATCCGTGAAAGCATTAAACACCACACCGGTGCCGTACGCCAGAAGGGCTGCCAGCGCAGCGAGCGATAGAAGGTTGTTCACCAGACCGGCGAGCTGCGCCGTAGCAACGCGCCACTTCTCCATCTTCGGCCCAGAGGCCAAGTATCGGCAGTTTTGCCGGATGTGACCGATCGCGGGCGAGTCACGGTCCAAGGAACCGAACGGTGAACTGTTGGCGCCCAGCCCGGCTCCACGGTCATCGGCCGGCGCGGCCTTCTCCACCCCGCTTCCGTGCAGGTACTGAGTCACGAAGGCGCCGAGATAGCCGCCACCGCTAACGGTGGACATGTAGTCGAACTGCTTCAGCAGGCCTCTGCGGCTCAGCGCGGAAAGCACGCCGAGAGCGAAGGTTGCGGAACGGATCCCCCCTCCCGACAGCGCGAGGCCCGTTGCCCGATTCGTTCCGGGATTGAGTCCGTAATGGCGCCGCCGCCGCTCGACCGCGTCTCTCTCGTCGTCGGCGATCTGCTCCGGCGTCGACCCTGTGACACCGGCCAAGCGGTCTGGATCCCCCTCCTGAAGACCCCACGGGAGGTCGCGCATCATCTCCACACGAACAGGATCGTCGAGAGGATCTTCGCCGACGATAGGCGTTACCCCGTCGCGGAGTTCAAGGAGGAGCTGGTCGAACCGGAGCAGCACCGTTTGCAGGCGCGCCAGCTCCAGACGGAAGTCGTCGCCATCGTCCACCGCATCGAGCCGTCTCGACGCCGCCCGCCGGTGCCATCGGGCAGTGAAGGGTCGGACATGGCCGTTGAGGACTGACCACGCCAGCGTTTCGAAGAGCGAGGCGCCCGGATACCTCTCTGAGATCGCGCGGCACCTCTCGAAGAGGGCGTGGAGGCTTTCGAGGGCCGCCCTCTCCGTGCCGACCGAATAGCGCAGCGACTGCGTCGCCACCCGCGAGACCAGCTGTATGTGCAGAAGCGCCGCCGCGGCCCTGTCCTCAGGGCCGGGCGCCCACTCCGCTCCGCCGAAGCGGCGCAGGACCTCGGGCCCGAAAAGCGAGGGCTGCGTATCTTGAAAGGGTTTGAGCTTCTTCGTCCACGTGACGGCACTGAAAATCTTCACCAAGCCCTCCGATCGGCACAAAGCATGCAATCACCGGCCGGATCAGTCCATCCGGCGGGCGACGAAAAACGACGTTCACATTGGGCATGGCAGCCGACGGCCGCGTCAGTACCCGCGGCAATGCGCCCGGTCGACGGGGCAATCTCTTTCAACTGTTCAATCATCTGCATATATTTACGCAACAACATCGACAGGGCATACCATGATGCGGAAAGTTTTCTTCTCTTTCCACTATGAACCCGACATCCAGAGGGGCACGTCGTCCGCAATTCTTGGGTGACTAAGAAAGACCGCGAACAAGCCGGCTTCTTCGACTCCTCGGTGTTCGAGGCCAAAAAGCGGACGAGCGATGATGCGATCGCGACTTTCCTCAAGGCCGGCCTCAAGGGGGCATCGGTCACGTGTGTCCTGACCGGCGCCCAGACCGCGCATCGTGAATGGGTTCGCTACGAGCTCCTTCAGAGCTTTAAAGACGGGCGGGGCCTGATCAACGTCGCAATCCACACGGTCTCTAACTTGAAGGGTTTCAAGACTACCGCGGGCGCCAATCCGCTCTCCCTGCTTGGCGGAGAGGTGAAGGGCTACACACTGCACTTCAAGGAGCACAACGGCTCCAAGTGGGTCTGGACGTCTCGGGTGAAGAGCATGCCGTTGGCTGGGGTTGCCTACGACCTCGGCGGGCGATCCAACTTCACCTTCGATCAGCTGTTCCCGAGCTTTGACTGGTCCTCGGACGGCGGATACGAGAATCTGGGAACGTGGGTGGAAGGCGCTGCCCAAGCGGCAGGCCGCTGACACCATGAGCTACTTCACACTGGACGAAGCTCGCCGCGCATTTCAGAATATGCAAGCAAAGAATGTGCAAGCAAAGAATGTGCTGCGCGAGATCGCCACGGAAAGCCTGAACGAGGAGGCTGCAGCGGTCCGCGACTCGGACAATTTCGACATTTTCCTTTCGCACAGCCTTATGGACGCCGATGTGGTGGCTGGCGTGAAGAATATTCTCGAGAGTCAAGGCCATACGGTTTACGTCGACTGGATCGTGGACGGGCAGTTGGATCGTCACGCGGTGACACCTAAAACCGCCGACATTCTCCGCCAGCGCATGCGCCAATCCGAGTCGATGATCTTTGCGACATCGGAGAGCTCGTCGAAATCAAGATGGATGCCTTGGGAACTGGGCTACTTCGACGGTCTACGTCAAGGCCGGATTGCGATCCTTCCTCTCGTCGCGTCGAGCGGAGCGACCTTCGAAGGGCAGGAGTATCTCGGCCTTTATCCGCTGGTCGAACTTCTTCCGCACAAACAGGGTGGCAAGCGCGCTTTCGTAACGAAGGGGACGACCTCCCGAGAGTACCTGCCCATCACAGACTTCCAGAAGGGCGTTACTGCCTTCAAGACGCGCTGAGCGGACACCTGCGGACGCCCGAAAATTGTCGGAGTAGCAATAGGGAAACACTCAACAGCGACCGCTTCCTTTTGTCACCAAGCAAAGCGAACTTGCCGGTCTCCATCACATGGGTCTCAAGGCTGTGTGTGAAAGAACGGCAACTTTCGGCATAAGTGCCAGTCGCTGAATGTCTCGGGTTGGTCGATAGCTGCCATGAAGCCGAACGTCGCGAATGACCGCTTTCTGCTAATCTTGTCCGATAGCCGGTAAGTTGCTTTCCCCCCCATTGGCGACATTTTTCTGCCGGGAAAGGGGCGAGCGTGCTGGCTTGGGTGTAGCCTTCGGAGTCAGAGGGCTGCGCGGATTTTCGTGACGGGTTGAGAGGGTGGGAGAGAGTCTCCTGTCCGCCCGTCATGGAGCTTTTCGCCATGGCGACCGCCATTCCCAAAATCACCCTGAGTTCGTCCCGCGATATCCCGTTCAACCGGCTGGTGCTGTCCCAGTCCAATGTGCGGCGTGTGAAGTCCGGCCTGTCGATCGAGGAACTGGCCCGCGACATCGAGCGCCGCGGGCTGCTGCAGAGCCTGAATGTCCGTCCCGTTCTTGATGATGCTGGTGTCGAAACCGGCACTTACGAAGTCCCCGCTGGCGGTCGGCGCTTCCGTGCACTCGAACTGCTGGTGAAGCAGAAGAAACTGGCGAAGACCGCCCTGGTGCCGTGCGTGGTGCGCGAAGCCGGATCGGCGATCCTCGCCGAGGATGATTCCCTGGCCGAGAATGTCCAGCGCGTGGCCCTGCATCCCCTGGACCAGTTCCGTGCCTTCCGTGACATGCTGGAGAAAGGTATGTCCGAGGAGGAAATCGCCGCCGCGTTCTTTGTCGCACCGGCCGTGGTCAGACAGCGTCTGCGCCTGATGACCGTGTCCGACAAGCTGCTGGATATCTACGAGCAGGACGGCATGAAGCTGGAACAGCTGATGGCCTTTTCCATCAGCGATGATCATGACCGCCAGGAACAGGTCTGGGACATCGTATCCCAGAGCCATAACCGCGAACCTTATGTCATCCGCCGCATGCTGACGGAAAAGACCGTGCGGGCGTCGGATCGTCGCGTGCGCTTCGTCGGACTGGACACCTATCTCGCGGCCGGTGGGCCTATCATGTGCGACCTGTTCGAAGCGGATGACGGTGGGTGGCTGCAGGATCCCGCCATTCTGGACCGGCTGGTCATGGAAAAGCTGCACGCAGCCGCCGACGACATCCGTGCCGAAGGCTGGAAATGGGTCGAGACGGCCCTATCTTTCCCATGGGGTCACACGAGGCAGTTCGTCGAGATCGATGGCACGGAAGTGCCACTGACCGAGGACGAAACGGACCGTCTCGAAGGCCTGCGTGCTGAGCAGGAAGCCATCGAGGCTGAATACGCTCAGGCCGATGAATATCCGGACGAGGTCGATGCGCGGCTGGGCGAGATCGAGCAGGCCATTCTTGCTCTGGAAGAACGGCCTCTGGCGTTCGATCCCACTGACATGGCGCGGGCAGGTACCTTCGTCAGCCTTGCCAGCGACGGTACGTTGCAGGTGGAGCGGGGTTTCGTACTGCCCGAGGACATGCCAATCGAGCCGGAGGAGGTCGATGACGCCGGTGGTGCCGATGGATACGATCATGCTGCGTATGATGGGCGGGATGAACGTATGGCTGATGATGGCGGCGATGCGGGCGGGGAGGGCAACACCATCTCTCCCGATGTCGACCCCGAGGAAGAAGACGGGATCAAGCCGCTTCCCGACCGGCTTCTCACCGAACTGACGGCCTGGCGCACGCTCGCCCTGCGAGACGCGTTTGCCAGCAACCCGCACATCGCCCTGACGGAATTGCTGCATACCTTGGTGCGCGATGTTTACTGGCAGACACCTGGGGTCGACTGCCTGGAAGCCTATGTTCGGGAAATCCCCCTGCTGGTCCATTCGCCGGATATGCCGGGTAGCCTTCCAGTTCACGCACTGCGCCAGCGCAATGAGGGCTGGAAGCATGATCTGCCCGATGACGAGGATGCGCTGTGGCGCTGGATCGACGGGCTGGACGATGCCAGCCGTATGGCGCTGCTGGCACATTGCCTGTCCTTCGGGGTCAATGCGCTTTACGAGCGCATGCCATCGTATGGGGCGGTGTCCCAGCGCAGCGTCAGCGAGCGCCTCAAGCGGGCCGATCGACTGGCGTCAGCCCTCAGCCTCGATATGGTCGAAGCAGGCTGGCAGCCCACGGTCGAGAACTATCTCGGCCGGGTGACCAAGGTGCGCATCCTGCAGGCGGTGCGAGAAGCACGCGGTGACGAGGCGGCAGAGCGCATTGCTCACCTGAAGAAGCCCGACATGGCCTGTGAGGCCGAACGGCTGCTGGACGGTGCGGGCTGGCTGCCCGAGGCGTTGCGCACGATAGGGCGATCGGATGACACCCCTGCCGAAATGCGGGGAGCGGGCGAAGGCGTGGAGGCCATCGCAGCCGAGTAGCCCTTATGAGGTCTGAAACTTTGAGACAGCGGCTTCCGGTGCCCGGAAGCCGCTTTTTTCATGTCCGGTACCCCGGAAAGAGGGAGAGGGCGGCTTCGCCTCTGGTGCCGAATAACCGGCATCAGAGGAGAGTTTTCCATGACCACAACCACCATCCTGCCCCCTGCGTCCCGTGGCGCCGCTTCCGGCGGCTTCCGTATCGATCCGTCGCGCGGCGAACGCAGCGCCCGCGTCTCGTCCGAATGGTTTTCGCGCCCCGATGACGAGCGCTACCTGTCACTGTCCGACCTGCATGCCGCGACCCTGGCGCGGGCGGATCGGGCCACCGCTCGTACGGTGGAAAGCCGCGCCATCCGCGTGGAGGCGTCCCGCGACAATGCCGAGCGCCTGACCCTGACCGTACCAGGGCAGAATGACCCGATTGCGCCCACCCACTGGTCGTTCGGCCAGATGTGCAGTCTTGTTGGCGCACCATCGTCGTATCTGCGCAATCTCCCGGCTCCACTGGCGGCGATCAATCTCCAGCACGGGCTGCTGTCGCACCGCGCCGAACTGGTCAAAACGCTGGAGACGGAAGACGGGCGGGTGGAACTGCGCGCCGTAACTGGCCCCGATTACGGCCGCATCTGGGACCATGAACTGGTGGGCGCGGTGCGCAAGATCGCCGGCGACGGCACGGGCGATACCAACTGGAAGGTGCCCGGTGTGATCGACTGGGCCACCATGACCCATAATCCCTATGTCGACATCACCAAGGAAACTACCACGCTCTACGCATCGGATCGCGATGTGTTCCTGTTCCTCGTGGACGATACGCACCCGATCGAGGCGGGCCGCCTGCCCAACGGCGATTCCGATCTTTATTTCCGGGGTTTCTATGCCTGGAATTCCGAAGTCGGCAGCAAGAGCCTTGGCATTGCGTCATTTTATCTGCGCGGAGTGTGCCAGAATCGTATGTTGTGGGGCGTCGAAAATTTCGAACAGATCACGATCCGGCATAGCAAGTTTGCTGCTTCCCGTTTCGTGCATCAGGCCACACCGGCGCTCCGGAATTTCGCCACGGCCAGCCCGGCGTCGTTCGTCTCTGGCATTCAGGCCTCGCGCAAGGCGCTGGTGGCCAGAACCGATGACGATCGGGAAAGTTTCCTGCGGCGTCGCGGGTTCTCGAAACCGGAAACTACCAAGATCATTGAAACCGTGTTGAACGAGGAGGGACGCAAGCCCGAGAGCGTGTTCGATTTCGTGCAGGGGATTACAGCGCTGGCGCGGACAAAGGCCAACCAGGATACGCGGCTGGATCTGGAGGGCAGGGCACGCAGGCTGATGGAGAAGGTCGGATGAACGTGCCCATCATCAGAAAGCGGCGTGGTGGGGAAGGGGCGGCGGACGAGGTCCGCCGCCTTTTGCCTGTCGGCAGGTCAGTCGTTCAGGCTGTCCTTGAGCGCCTTGGCAGGCGTGAAGGCCAGCTTGCGCGAGGCTGCGATCTGGATGGTCGCACCCGTGGCCGGGTTGCGGCCTTCGCGGGCGGCGATTTCTTTCACCTTGAACTTGCCGAAGTTCGGCAGGGTGATTTCATCACCGGCCTTGGCGGCAGTGGTCATCGCCTCGATCAGGGCGTCCAGCACCTTGCGGGTATCCGTTTTGCTCGTGTCGGTGGTGGTGGCGATATGATCGACCAGATCGGCAATCTTCATGAAACTATCCTTTTGCATTCGGGCCTGTGCCCGTTGCCTCTGCCGTTACGGGGGAATCATGGCGGCATCAAGCCTGCAGGGAGGGGGAGATGACCAATGCGCAGTCATGGGATGCTGGCGATCTGGCCCGCAGGCTGGCCGAGAACGCCGAGGCAGTCTGTCGGCATTACCTCTCGGCCGGGCGACGGCACGGCAATTACTGGCTGGTCGGCGACGTCCACAACACCCCCGGGCGGTCACTTTATGTCCGCCTGCATGGTGGACCGGACGGCCGTGGCCGTGCGGGGAAATGGACGGATGGCGCGACAGGACAGCACGGCGATCTGCTCGACATCATCCGTGAAAGCCTCGGGCTGCTGGATTTCCGCGATGTCGCCGATGAGGCCCGGCGCTTTCTCTGCCTGCCGCAGTCCGAGCCACGATCGACCCCTGATCGCAGCCGTTCCCATGCGTTCAGCCACGATACTTCCGGGCACGCATCTGGCACCGCAGACGCAGCACGTCGTCTCTGGGCCATGTCACGCCCGATTGCGGGCACACTGGCGGAAACCTGGCTGCGGCATCGTGACCTGACTCGCCTGACGGACCTGCCGTCGCTGCGTTTCCATCCTGACTGCTACTACCGCGCAAATGCGGACAGTCCAACCGAGACCTGGCCCGCCATGATTGCCGCCGTCACCGACCTTGCCGGCACTGTGACCGGGGTGCATCGCACCTGGCTGGCGCGGGACGGACGCGGCAAGGCCCCCTTCGCCATGCCCCGTCGGGCCATGGGCGACCTGCTCGGCCACGCCGTGCGCTTTGGCGCAACCTTTGACGTTTTGGCGGCAGGTGAGGGCATCGAGACGGTGCTGTCGCTCCATGAAATCACGCCCGATCTGCCGCTGGCCGCCTGCCTGTCCTCGGCGCATCTCGCCACCATGGCCTTTCCGCCCACGCTGAGCCGCCTTTACGTGCTGCGCGATGACGACCCGGCCGGAGACCATGCGGTGACGACCCTGCAGACCCGGACGCAGGAGGCCGGGATCGAGTGCCTCGTGCTGTCACCGCGTCTGGCGGACTTCAACGATGATCTCCGCTATCTCGGGCGTGGGGCGATGCGGGCGATCCTGCATTCCCAGCTTGCCCCGCAGGACGTGGCGCGGTTTCTGCATCCGGTTACGCACTGAGGCGGGCCGGGAAGGGGGTGTGAGGGGCATCTTCTTTCCCGTGTAGCACGGAGCTGTCCTGTATCCGGATGGGGCGCGCCCACGGCCTTTCAGGAAGGGGAGCGGGCGTCAGCCAGGCCGGGCCTGCAATGGCGGAGACGGCTATTTTCCGCCGCGCGTGCCGCGCTTTGCATCGCGAAGCAAAATAGCCGTCTCCCTGCCATCCTCCACTGCGTTCCGGCCGCGCGTTGCGCGGTTCCGGCCCGGCCTTCGTCTGCCGCTTCCCGCCCCCGGAAAGGCCGCGAGGGGCGCGGCCAGAACCGGAGGACAGACCCATGACCCGCACACAGGACGATTTCGAACCTGCACACGCCACCTCTTCCACCGCCCACGTGCTGGCGGAACTCCAGCTTTACGGCCACCGTCCCTTCGAGGATGAGCCGGACCCGCGGCCCTTGCCTGACGCCAGCCAGATCGACGGCGCGGTTGCCGATATCTTCGACGCCCTGTCCGCCACGCTGACCGACACGCGACTTGAACCCGATCTCGAACCGCTGCTCTGGTCCACCGTCAACGTCTTTCACCGCATGGTCGGGCAGGTGGAGCGTGAGCTTGATCGCAACGAGGCGGCGCAGAAACGCAGCCAGCAGGAGCAGGATGGCAGCGAAATCCGCTCGGTGAAACTGGAACGCCTGGTTGCCGAAGGGCTGACCCTACTGGAGCGACGCAATGCCTGTGAGATCTTCCGCGATCTGGCCTGCGACCAGTTCGAACGCCTGACGATGTCGCCCTGGCGGCCACGTTCCGGCTCGCTGGTCAGCCGCAGCACCCTGACGGCGTCCATGATCGACAGCCGCGATTTTCTCAACGCCCGCCGCAAGGCCGAAACCGAGCTGCTCGTGCCTCCCGGACCGAAGGTCGCGGTCACCGGCGGGCTCGACTACGAGGACTACCATCTGATCTGGAACCGGCTGGACAAAGTGCGCGAGAAGCACCCCGACATGGTGCTGCTGCACGGCGGTTCACCGAAGGGGGCGGAATTCATCGCTTCCCGCTGGGCGGATCATCGCGAAATTCCACAGATCGCCTTCAAGCCCGACTGGAACCGGCACGGCAAGGCCGCTCCGTTCCGGCGCAACGACGCCCTGCTGAAAGTCCTGCCCATAGGCGTCATGGTATTTCCGGGTTCGGGTATTCAGGACAATCTGGCCGATAAGGCGAAGCAGATGGGTATCCCGGTCTGGCGGTTCCACAGGGAGGCTGGCGCGTGAGCGCCGGCCGGGTCTTCTGTGCCCGCTTTCAGGCCGCCAGTTCCGGCCCGGCGCTGGCGGTCTCTGCAAGGGCATGACGCACAATCTGTGTCCCGCCATGCAGGCCCAGCCCTCCCATGATGAAGGCCACGATGATATCGGGCCATCCCGTACCGGTGCCGAAGACGCCGAGTGCCGCCAGCAGAACCGCCAGATTGCCGATCGCGTCATTGCGCGAGCAGATCCAGACCGAACGCATGTTCGCATCCCCGCTGCGGAAACGGTACAGCATCAGGGCGACACCACCATTGGCCAGCAGTGCCAGGGCGCCGATCAGGCTCATGGTGTCGGCATACGGCAAAGTGCCTGACCAGGCATGGCACAGCGTGTTGCCCAGCACCCAGAGGGCGAAGGCAATCATGGTGGCGCCCTTGAGCATGGCTGCCCGGCTGCGCCACGCCAGCGCCATGCCCGTGACGGTAAGGCTTATGGCGTAATTCGCGGTGTCTCCGAAGAAATCGAGCGCATCCGCCTGCAGGGAGGCGGAGCCCGCCATGACGCCGGCGACAATCTCGGTCAGGAAAAACCCGCCATTGACGATCAGGGCGATCCAGAGTGCCCGGTGCCAGCGACGGGCATCATGATCGGTCGAGGGCGGTGTGGAACTCGGGCAGCAGGAGTCATGGCAGCAGGGCATGGCGACACTCTCGCAAAAAACGACGAGCACCCCATATCCACCCTGTAGTCACTACAGGGTCAAGAGTTTCATGATGCGGACATATACGATTGGCGAGCTCGGACGCCTGACGGACACGAAGGTCGAGACCGTCCGGTATTATGAACGTGTCGGACTGCTGCCGCATCCACCCCGAAGCAGTGGCAATTACCGCGTTTACGATGACGCGCATCTGGGGCGTCTCGGCTTTATCCGTCGGGCGCGTGAACTTGGGTTTTCACTGGACCAGGTGCGGGAACTGCTGGATCTGGCCGGGCAGACAACCCGGTCCTGTGAAGAGGTGGACGAGATTGTCCAGGCGCACGTCACGGATATAGAGCGCAGGATTCACGATCTGAGCATGCTCCGGCAGGAACTGACACAACTCCTTGCGCAATGCCAGCATGGGAAAGTCGCCGAATGCCGGATTATCGCGGCGCTGCAGCCTTATGCGGACAGGCCGACGGCCGGGTAACGCCGGGCTCCCGATATCCTGCGCGCCTCACTGGTGGAAATACATCCTTTATCACCTGGTAGGCCCCGCCCGGAAAGACCGACGGGATGGGTTCGGGTGTTGGCTCCGTGCGCCTGCGGGTTTGGTCCAGTGGGAATGAAAATGCCCTGCTTTCGTCATCGGTGACATGGCCGGGACATCCATGGCGAAAGAGGGAGCGTCCAGACGGCTTCGATGGAGCGCGCATGTGCTGGGGGCGGGGCCATGCGACGCGGCGTGAACGTGCCCATAAACAGGCGCGGATGATGGGCATCATGCCGGATTGGCTGTGGAAACGACCAGCAGCTTTTGCAGAACCCTTTAGCGGGCAGAGACAATTTCGCTCCAGACAGCACGGTCCCACCTTCATGGACCGGTCATGCCGGCATCGTATCTCCGGGGGCTGTCGGATCCGCACACCATGGCCTCTATCGGATGGCTGATCTAGCCGAAGACCGGCTGCGCCTCGATCGGCTGGCCGCAACGGCGTTCCAGAACTTTCTTCCCCTGACGGCTGCGCCGTCATTCCTCGCGAGACAAGAAAGTTCCGGCCCTGCCGTCCTCCGCTGCGCTGCGGCCCCTGCGGGATGCTCTGCCGCTCGCCTCCGGCTGGTCGATCGCCATCGAGGCCACGGTGGTCGCGGCCCGATAACAGCATGGAGATACGACAATGGCTAACATCGGTTCCTTCAAGAAGGTGGGCGAAGGCTTCGAAGGCGAAATCGTCACCCTGGCCCTGCAGGCCCGCAACGTCCGCCTGGTGGCCGAGACCAACCGCGCCAACGACAATGCCCCCAACTACCGCGTCTATCTCGGGCGCGTGGAACTGGGCGCCGCATGGACCCGCCGCTCCAGCGAAGGCCGCACCTATCTGAGCCTGAAGCTGGACGATCCCTCCTTCGCCGCCCCGATCTTCGCCAACCTGTTCACCGACGAGGAAGGCGAGGGCTACTCCCTCATCTGGACCCGACCCCGCAGCCGGAACGGGGAGTAAGCGCCCCACCACCAACCCCGCCCGGTCTCTCCGGGCGGGGCCTTCCGGGTTTTCTGGCGGGCTCTTCCCGGGCGCGCGCGATCGTGCTGGTCGCCCGACGTGCGACGCAGGAGGAACACGAGGCTTTCCCTCAGCCTTCCCATTGTACCATGCGCGAGGGCGCACCGCGTCAAGGACGCGCGGTGCCCCCAATTTTGCCCGACGCACCCGTGCCGGGCACGCCAGACAAAATCGGCTCCCCCACGCGCCGGCAGGCCGGTCGCCTGCGGCGATCCCTGACCCGGTCCGCCCCGGCATGAGCCGTCCGTCCTGTCTTCGAGAAACGAAAGGAGCAGGACGATGACCACGCTACACGACCACATCCAGATGCTGCGCGCCGAACTGACCAGCTTTCACCTCAGCAGTCGCGAGCGCCGGCAGATCGAGCGCGAACTCAAAAAGGCGCTTGCCCGACGCGATGCCGAGCCCCCCGCCTGACGGGGGGCTTCCGGTTTGCAGGGCCAGACCTATCGGTCAGCCGGAACAGGCACGATCATGAGACATCACGATACTGTCAGAATGCACTGGTGCGGCATAGCACCGACTTCTCTGGCGATACGGCCTCTTTCAGCCCCGAATGCCCTTTTTCGTCGCGATAACTATAGCCATCATCGGCCCCCCATGCCCCGGAAGGCAGCGTTAGACGTCATGTCCGTTACGGTTATGTATCGTAATAGTCATGCACTGCCTTTCTCACGGTATCTCCCTCCGTCTCTCGCCAGACCGGTAATTCTGGCCACAGATGGGAGGAGTCCGTCATGGTCGAGCACCTGGAATGGCACGATCCACGCTTCCGCGAGCATCTGCGTCTGCTCAATGGTCCCGGACTGGCACAGGAACTGCTGCGGCATATCCCTGCTTATGTGACCGGATACCACCATCTTCGCCAGCACCTCGATACACTTACGGACCTTCGGGTACGCTATGAACTGGCGGGCGGTTTCGCTCACCACTGGGGGTTATCCTGTTCCGGCTGATCCGGATATTCCCGCATGGATCAAGCCTGCATTATGGAGCCCTGAAGTCTATCCGGGTGTGACAATTCTTGTCGAAGCCCCTGAAGACTTTCACGTTCGCACGATCCCCGCGCGCTTTCTTCACGGGGCATCCCCGATGGAACAGCTGCCCGGTATCCTTGTCGTTGTCATCTCGCCCAATGATGGTGCCCATCATCTGCAGATACAGGGATGGACGGCGTCTGCCCGTCCTGCAGCACTCATCCCTCTGGACGGCGCCGAGGAAATTCGTATTGCAGAACTGCGACGTTTTCTGAAACGCCTCACCGGTGCATCTGTTCCCGGCCTGCCACGCTCGCTCTCGCTCCGGCCTTACCATGTCTGGCGGATGGCCGATGTCATCTGCGCATATGCCGGGCGTATGGCCGGGGCCTCGCAGCGTGAGATCGGCCGGGTTCTGGATCCGTCTGTCCGCGCCATGAATGCCCGGCAGTGGGATACATCGTCCCAGCGTGCGCGTGTCGGACGCCTGCTGAAGCGGGCTGCACGTCTCGCTGACCGACGCGAATATGTCTCCCTCCTGCGACCGGGCCGTTTCCGTCTGCGCGCGTGATTTTGACCAATCCTGCTTCCGCGACAGGACCGTACGCGCCAAAGGAATGGTCGTTTTTCGCACGTCTCCCGCACGACAATTATTGCCGAAGCTCCGCGTGGTTACGCCCGAACAGACGGAGGCCGACATGACGCTCTCACCTCCGCGTCAGGACAGTTTCCTGCGCGAGCAGCTTCTCACCACGCCACAGGCAGCCCACAAACTCAACATCTCGCCACGCACGCTGGAGCGTTACCGCTGTCGTGGCAGCGGCCCGATCTTTCGCAAGATGGGTGGGCGCGTGCTCTATCACGTCGATGATATCCGCGTGTGGGTCGAGAATGTGGCCTGCCGCTCCACGTCCGAGACGGCCTATGAGGTCGCCCGCATGCTTGGCAGCCGCAAGCACGGGAGGGGGCCATGATATCTCTTCCCGTATCGCGACCTATCACGCCATGTCTGCTGATCGACCTCATGTCGTGGCCATTCTTCAGTCTCAGCAAGTCGCCGCGGCACGTGCCGGTCAGCTTTCGCATGGGCCACGTCACCATGCACGTAGCCGGACGCGATGATACGCCCATGGCGACGATATGGGATGCGGATATCCTGATCTGGGCCGTTTCGACCCTTGTTGCCGCCCGGCGGCGGGGACAGCCTCTGTCGCCGCACGTCCGGGGCAGCATGCGCGACGTCCTGCGTTTTCTCGACCGGGGCGAGACGTCCGCCCGTTACGCGCGGCTGCGGGCAGGACTGGAACGGCTTGCTGATACCCGTGTCACGACATCCCTGCGCCAGCCCCGGGAAGGTGCGCTCGGGTTTTCGTGGATTGTCGCCTGGCAGGAACGACGGGGCGAACTTGATCTCATTCTCCCGCAATGGCTGTGCGATGCGGTCGGTCGCCGGGCGGTCCTCGACCTTGATCCGCGTTATTTCGCGCTGACCGGTGGCTTTGAACGCTGGCTCTACCTTCTCGTACGGCGGCATGCCGGTCGCCAGAAAGACGGCTGGGCCTTTGATCTGCCGCACCTGCACGAGAAATCGGCCTCGCGTTCGCCCTATCCCCGCTTCGTCTTTGAGATCCGTCGCCTCGTCACTGCAGACAGCCTGCCGGGCTATCGGCTGCGGCTGGAGGTGCCGTCGGGGGACGTTCCGGTGCTTCATTTCATGCCTGCTTCCGAAACTTATCCACATGATCTTGTGGATAACCATGTGGAGGACTCGTGATGCCATTCGGCCTATCAGGAATCGATTTCCCGGCCTATCGGGAATGGGATGTTACGATAGTCTATTGTTATAAAAGGCGAAAATCGCGCTCTCTAAGAGTACTAAATATTATAACTATTCAGTACTTGTACACCGCGCCAGGGCGCGCGCGTGAGTCCTCGAATACCATAAAAACCGCTGGATTCTGCTCGACATTTCCCGACAGTCCTGCGCCACGACACGACTTTTTGCGAACAGGCTTTCTGCTCGGGAAGCGACCCGTTTGTGACGGCAGCCGGTCTGTCGTGATGCAGTGGAGCTGCTGCCAATGCGCGGCCAACATCCGTCCTCCTGTTGCAGGAGGGCACGCATGAACCACGCATCTCGCGAGGTGATGACGCATCTCGAACTGACCTGGCTGGAAAAGCGCATTGAACAGTGGCTGCGCTTCGGTCATGCGCTGGAAACGCAACCGATCGATCGCTATCGCCGCCGTCTGTGTTTTGCACCGGGCGCCGTGTTCGCCCTGCTGCGCTGGACACAGGCGGAGTGCGGGGCGGCAGCCTGCTGCATCGATATCGTGCGCGCACCCCATGCGGGTGAGCCCCGGGAACGCCTGTCTTTCGTGCCGACGGGTGCGGAACGTCTGCTGCATCGCAGCGGCTGGATGCAGGTCCGGACCGTGCTTGCTGTCATCGACGCGCTGGAACGGCGCCGGATCAATCCCGTGCATGTCTGTCCGTCCTACTGGCAGCCGCTTGCCAACGGTCTGCAGGAAGGCGGCATCGTGCCGTCCTACACGTCCGCCCGGCATGAGGCCTGGCTGTGTGGGAGGACCGTGCCATGACGCGGCGGGGCTGGTTCTTCACCACCTATTTTGCAGCGCTGGGCGTGGGCCTGTCGATGGCCCTGCATCCGGTACCACGCCTGATCTGGAACGCTACGGCAAGTGTGCCAACGGGTCTGTATTGCCTGCACCCCGAACGCTTGCCTCATGTCGGGGATCTGGTGGCGCTTCGTCTGCCGAAAGGCGATGCGGACAGGCTGGCGCGCGGTGACTATCTGCCGCGTGGCGTGCCGTTGCTCAAACCGGTGGCGGCGATTGCCGGTCAGACGGTCTGTCGCACCGGAAGCCATATCACCGTCGATGGACTTGGTATCGGTGAGGCACTGACCACTGATCATCGCGGGCGTCCATTGCCTGTCTGGCAGGGCTGTCACCGTCTCGATGCGCGCGAAATCTTTGTGATGAACACGCACGAACCCCGCAGTCTGGACGGCCGGTATTTCGGTCCGCTTCCGGTCAGCAGCGTGATCGGGCGCGCGACCCCGCTATGGGTTGCCGCAGATTCCGTGCCTGCCGCCGGCCTTTCTTCGCCACGCTTTTTGCAGGATCACTGACATGGCCCAGATCGGACTCTTCACGCGCACGGCAGACGGTTTTTCCGGACGCCTGCGCACACTCTCGCTGGATGCCGAACTGACACTGGTGCGTATCGAGACGCCGGAAGGTGGCAACGCGCCCGATTATCGCATCCATCTTGGTGATGGCAGTGACGGCCCTGAAGTCGGCGCGGGCTGGACACGCACCGGCGAACGGGCCGGCGAATACATCGTCGTGGTGCTTGATGACCCGTCGCTGACACAGGGGGTACGCGCGACCCTGTTCCAGTCGGGCCGTGGCGGACGGGTCTGGCAACTCGTCTGGAGCCGCCCGCAGAAACGTCAGGGAGGCCGCGAATGATGCGCCTGAGTGCAGGAACAGGGCAAAAGGGCAGCAACTCCCATGTGTGTGCCCGTTCCATGCTGCTCCGGCTGTGCTGCACGGGACTGGCAGCGTTGCTGATGTTTCCGGTACGTCCTGCCTGTACGCAGGATATCGACGGGCTGATCCGTCAGGCCGCCCTGCGTGTCGCCCTGCCGCCGGAATGGATCCGTGCGGTGATGCAGGTGGAAAGCGGTCGGGATGCCCATGCGATCTCCGCAAAGGGCGCGATGGGTCTCATGCAGATCATGCCTGCAACATGGCAGGGGCTACAGCATGATCTCGGCCTCGGTGCCGATCCTTTCGATCCGCAGGACAATATCCTCGCCGGGGCCAGCTATCTCCGAATGCTGCATGACCGCTACGGGGATGCGGGCTTTCTGGCTGCCTACAATGCCGGTCCGGGGCGTTATGAAGCCCATCTCGCTACGGGTCGGCCCTTGCCGCAGGAGACGCGGGATTACGTCGCATCCGTCGCGCAACTGCTGGACGGACGCACGTTGTCTGCAGACGTTCTGCACAACATCGACGTAACTGTTGCGCGGAATCAGCCGGAGGACACGCTGTTTGCGGGGCACGTCATATGGCGTTCGTCCGGGGCTTTCCCGCATGCCCCGAAAGCACTGGCTGACATGTCGCAGGCGTTGTTCGTGCCTGTCTCGATGGGGCCGGCACCATGATTAGGTATGCGCGGAAGCCCTCGCAGCAGGGGGGCAAGAAGGCAGGGAAACGGCGATTGTCCTTGGGATCGGGTCTCTGGGGCTTAACGCAAGATAAAAGCCGCAAGGTGCGGCATGGTTGGGGAGGGCGGTTTTTCAGGGTTTTTTACAAGGTCATTTTGCCGTTCCAAGGTCTCAGGCGGCATGATCGGCCTGTTTTCAATATGTTAGCGCAAGGTACGGCCCGTCATGGCCCGCGATGACGATTTCCGGGTCAGGCCCGGTCGCATCCGCTCGACCCGTGCCCGCCCAGGCCGGTCTTTCATCGGGCGCGTGCTGGCCGCGACCAACCGGGCCGGGGGCATGGGGCACCCGGGATCGGCAAACGGACGCAAGGGACCATCGACCTTCGGGCGGGGCAGGGGAGCGGTAGCGCGTGCCAACCGTCTCCTGTCGCGGCGCACCCGGCTTGCCATCGTCAAGGCGAGGGTGGTTCGACATGGCGCACGGGCTACATTGCGTGCCCATCTGTCCTATCTCCAGCGTGAAGGTGTCACGAAGGACGGGGAGAAGGCCCGGCTGTTCGGGGCCGAGCGCGACCATGTGCCCGCGCGTGAATTTGCCGAGCGGTGTCAGGATGACCGGCATCATTTCCGCTTCATCGTTGGACCTGAGGATGCGGTGGACATGGCGGATCTGAAAACTTTCACGCGGGAACTGATGACGCAGGCCGAGCAGGATCTCGGCACGCATCTTGACTGGGTGGCGGTCAGTCACTGGAATACCGACAACCCGCATGTCCATGTCATCGTGCGGGGCAAGGATCAGGCTGGCGAGGATCTGGTCATCTCGAAGGATTATATCCGCGAGGGCCTGCGTGCCCGTGCCCAAAATCTTGTTACCCTGGAACTCGGGCCGCGTACTGAAAATGAAATCCGCCGGAACGTGGAGCGCCAGGTAGAGGCGGAGCGCTGGACCCAACTGGACCGGCAGTTGCAGCAGGACGCTGATCAACGCGGCATTATCGATCTGGCGCCATCTCCAGACCGGCAGCCTGACGCCTTCGCGGTTATGAAAGTCGGACGGCTACGGCGTCTGGAGCGCATGGGTCTCGCCCATGAGGTGCGTGTCGGGCAATGGCGTCTTGATGAAACGGCGGAGGTCACCTTGCGCGCGATGGGCCAGCGCAATGACATCATCAAGCGCATCCATCGCGGTCTGAGCGAGCAGGGGATCGAACGCGCTTCGGCGTCCTGGGTGCTGGCCGGGGAGAAACTGGCCGAGCCCGTGATTGGGCGTCTGGTCGCACGCGGTCTGGATGATGAACTGAAAGGGAACGCCTACGCCGTAATCGATGGCGTGGATGGGCGCACACATCATGTCCATCTGCCTTCGCTGGAGGCTGCTGGGGATGTCCCGCCCGGTGGTCTGGTTGAATTACGGAACTATGAGGATGGCAAGGGTCATCGACGGACTACGTTCGATATGCGTTCGGACCTGTCGATCAGCGAACAGGTGCAGGCACGTGGCGCAACATGGCTGGACCGCCAGCTTGTCGCCCGTGATCCAGTGGCGCTGGGTAAGGCGGGCTTCGGGGCGGAGGTCCGCGATGCTCTGCGCCAGCGCAGTGCTCATCTGGTCGAGCAGGGACTGGCGCGACGTGACGGTGAGAAGACCATCTATCCGCGCGGGATGATTGCCACGCTCCGGGAAAGGGAGGTCGGTGAACTGGCCCGACGGCTGGAAGCGGAGCAGGGGCTTTCCCACCAGCCATTCGATGCAGGCGAGTATGTGTCTGGGACTTATCACCAGCGCTTCGTGCTGGCATCCGGTCGGATGGCAATGATTGATAACGGGCTTGGCTTTCAGTTGGTGCCGTGGACGCCTTCGCTGGAAAAGCAGCGGGGCAGGGAGGTCTCGGGGATCGCCCGTGATAATGGCGGTGTCGACTGGTCGTTCGGGAGACGGCGGGATCAGGGGCTGGAAATCTGACGCCATCTGTCTGCGGGAGCGGACGCTCAGGTTCGACGTGTCCGAACCCATCGTAGTTTCAGGCGTTGCAGGTGATCGGCGCACCGACCCACCAGCAGATAGAGTGCTGGCGTTGTAAACATGGTCTGTGCCTGACTGACGAGCAGACCACCGATCAGCGCGATGCCGAGCGGCTGACGCAGCTCCATCCCGTAGCCGCCCATCAGCACGAGCGGCAGCGCGCCGAGGGCGGCGGCACAGGTGGTCATGACAATCGGCCGCAGGCGCAGCAGGCAGGCCTCGCAGATGGCGTCCCGTGACGTCAGGCCGCGTTCGCGTTCGGCGTGGATGGCAAAATCCACCAGCAGGATCGCATTCTTGAGCGAGATGCCGGTCAGCAGCAGCATGGCGATGACCGCCATGCCCGAGAACGGCAGCCCGAACAGATCGAGCGCCATGATCGCGCCGATCCCGGCCGAGGGAATGGTGGAAAGAATGGTCAGCGGGTGCCACACGCTTTCATAGAGCATGCCCAGCGTGATCCAGACAGCCAGGATGGCCGCGACGATCAGGATCTCGCTGTCATGCGTGCTTTTGCCGACGTCGCCTTCATCGCTCTGCAATTCCCCGGTGATGGTCTCCGGCAGATGCAGCGCCTGCCATTCCGCACGTATAATGGCCTGCGCCTGTGACAGGCTGACACCGGGCGCCAGTTCCAGCGCCAGAGAGGCGGAGCTGGCATAGCCGATATGGGTGACGGCCACCGGGTCGAGGCTGGGGGTCATTCGCGCCACCACCGACAGCGGCACCAGTGTCTCCACCCCGGTCGCCACAGCCGAGCCGGTCGAGGCATTCGCTCCACCCGCCAGTGAATTGGCGATCTGGTTTCGAAACGCCGTCGCACCGGTCGATGCCGTGGTGCTGGCCGTGGCCGACGTGACCACCCGGATGGTGTTGGACGCCGAACTGCCGGACGCTGACCCACCCGAGGGACTGATCCAGAACTGTTTCAGGATTTCCGGATCGCGCTGGAAGCGGTTTTTCACCGTCAGCACCACATTGTATTGCCCGTGTGTCGTGTAGACGACCGAGGCCGTGGTCTGGCCCAGCGCGTCGGACAGGGTGTTGCCAATGACCTGCGGCGTGACCCCGACGCGGGCGGCGGTGTCACGGTCGATGGCCAGCGTGATTCCCTGTCCCGGTGGATCGACGTCCGGGTCCACGTCCGTGAACTCCGGGTGATGCCGCAGGGCTTTTGCCAGCCTGCGTGTCGCTGGTCCCAGAAGCCGGTCATCCTCGCTGCGCAGGATGTAGCTCACCCCGCTGCTGTTCGACCCCACCCGCATCATGATGTTGCCCGGCGCCTGGGCATGGTATTCGGCGTGGATGTCTTTTCCCATCCGGGCTACGACGCGGGCGGCCACTTCGGTCCCCGAAGCGCGCCCTGTGGAGAGATCGCGCAGCGTGGCGAACACCATGCCATGGCTGGAACCCTCGCCCGTATCCAGATAGGCGATGACATGGTTAACAGCGGGATCGGACAACAAGACCTGACTGAAGTGTTCCAGCCGGGCCTTCGTCTGGGCCAGTGAACTGCCGCTGCCGCGCGACCCGCCCGAGACGATGCCGATATCCTGACGCGGGAACACGACCTTTGGCATGCGGGTGAACAGAAAGACGCCCACCAGCAGGGTCAATGGCAGCAGCAAGGCCGTCTTACCGGGATGGGTCAGGCAGATTTCCAGAATGCGACGATATAGGCTGCCTCTGTGTTTTTCATGATCCAGAAAATCTGCGGCAGACACTTCTGGATAAATGGCGGTTCTGTCTTCGGCAAATCGCATGCACAACGCCGTCAGACATGGGGTCACCACGCAGGACAGAACCAGCGAGACGGTCACGGCAATGCCGACGGTGCCGGCAAATTCCCGGAACAGCCGTCCCGTCAGCCCGGACGCCAGCCCGATCGGCAGGAACACCGCCAGCACCGACACGGTAATGGAGAGCAGCGTAAAGGCCACCTCGCTGGCCCCGGCAATGGCCGCTTCATCGACCGATAATCCCCGCTCGCGCATGCGGATGATGTTCTCGATCACCACGATGGCGTCATCGACCACCAGACCCGTGACCATCGTCAGCGCCATGAGCGAGAGGTTGTCCAGCCCGAACCCCGCCAGATGCATCGGTCCGAGGCTGGCCATCAGGCAGCATGGCACGATGATCGCGGCTGCCACAGATGCCGTCCACGAGCGCAGGAACACCCACACCACAGCCAGCGCCAGCAGGCAGGACGCGAGCAATGTCACCAGCGTATGATGCAGCGAGGAACGGATCACCGCCGAGCCATCCCGCGCCACCGTAATATCCGCGCCCGGCGGCATCAGTGTGCGCAACTGTGGCAAACGGGCTTTTACGGCTTCCACGATGCCCACCAGATTGGCTCCCGGCTGGGCGCGGACCATCAGGGTCAGCGCGGGTTTCCCGTCAAAGAACGCGGCGGCATTCACGTCCTGCATGCTGTCAGTGACAGTGGCGACGTCCCGCAGCCGGATCGAGCGCCCGCTTTTGTAGGCAATCACCAGATCCCGATACGCGTCGGCATGCTCCGCCTGATCGTTGACGGCAAGCTGGTAACGTCGGTCGCCCATGTCGATCACGCCCTTCGGCGTATGGGCGTTGGCTGAGGCGAGTGCTGCCCGCAGGTTTTCGAACCCCATGCCGTATTTGAAAAACAGCAGCGGGTTCATCTCCACCCGCACCGCAGGAGCCGAACTGCCCATAAGGGTGACATCCCCCACCCCCTGCACCTGCAGCAGCATGGGCCGCAGTGTCGTGTTCACCAGATCATACAGCTTCGCCATGGACTGCAGGCCCGGTGTCACTGCCAGGATCAGCACCGGCGTCGCATTGGGATTGGCACGGTGATATTGCGGGTCCGATCCCGGCGTGGTCGGCAGGTCGCGCCTGGCGGCGCGGATGGCCGCTTCCACATCTCGCGCTGCGCCATTGAGATCGCGTCCCAGTTCAAACCCTAGAGAGATGGAGGTCTCCCCCCGTGTGGAGGTGGACATCATCTGCGTGACGCCGGCGATATTGCCCAGATGCCGCTCCAGTGGGGCGGCCACGGTGCGGGCCATGATTTCGGGCGAACCGCCGGCGTTGGACGCCGAGACCGAGATCACCGGCAGGTCGACATCGGGCAGGTCCGAGACCGGCAGGAAGGGCAGCGCCATCAGCCCCGACAGCACGGCGGAGAGCAGTAGCAGGAGGGTCGCCACCGGGCGACGGACGAACCAGGCGATGAATTTCAAGGAAGATGTCCCGTCCCTGCGGGAGGGCTCACTCTATAAGACGATCGACGCGGGCATTTTTTCAGAGAAAGACGAAAAAATATCCGGCGTCTGTCAGCGGACCTCCAGATCATGCCCGGCTGACGATGTGACCGTGATGGCGGCGGCCTGCACCGCCAGACCGTGCTCGGCCGCGACCCGGCGCAGCAGCGTGGCGACTTCCGGCGCGTTGCAGGCGATCTTCCGACCCGTGCCGGCTTCCACGAAGGTGATCGCAAGGGCTGCCTTGCGTTCCGGCGCCACGCTGTAGAGCCACTGCCGGTCGGGTGTGACATCCCGGCGCAGGATGCCCCGCTCCACAAAGAGATTGAGATTGCGCTGGATCGATCCCTGCGAGGGCGCGTGCCCATCCTCCATCATTTTTCCCAGCGTTTTCCAGATTTCCACTGCCGTCGCCCGTGGCCCAGCTTCGAGGATGCCATGCAGCAGGATGCGCCGCAGATCGGTCATCTTGATGCCGACCTCTTCGCAGCGGTCTTCCAGCCTGCGTACGGCGCTGCGGCTGGCGCCCATGCCAGGACGGATTTCACTCAGGGACGGCGAGGAACGGCGGTATTCGGAAAAGGCGAGCATGGGTTTGATCCTGTCACGATCAGAGAAAGAGAATGAAAACCAGAACGGCGAAAACCTCAGTTTCCACCGGCATGGATGTAGAATTCGACGGGCACCGTCAGGGTGAGCGGATCTCCTGCGACACTGTCCGGTGGAATGGGTAGTGGCTGGGCCCGTTTGGGCAGGGCGACTGCCTCCTGATCCAGCAGTGGATGGCCGGAACTGCTGGCGAGCGTGACCGAGAGCACATGCCCCTTGCGGTCCATGGAGAAGGTCACGGTGGGCACGCCTTCCTGGTGATCGGCCATGGCGTCAGACGGGTAGCGCTTGAATTTTTCCAGTTGGGCCAGCAGCGCGCCCTGCCAGGTCACCGGGTCATGTGACGCCTTTGAGGACGAGGCGCCCGGTGCCGGAGCCGCCTGGGTTGGAGCAGGAGGCGCTTCCGCTGACGGCGGTGCGGTCGTGGCCTCGGCCGGCGGCGTCTTGTCCGGGATCGGCTTTTTGAGTATCGGCACCGGCTTGTGCTTCTTCACCAGTTTCTTTGGCTTCTCGGGCTTGGGCACCGGGATCGGCGGATTGGGCGCGGGCGAAGGTGGTGCAGTGATCTTGGGTGGTTCGACCGGAGCCGGATCGGGAATGGACTGGGTCTGCTGTGGTCCCGGCGGCAGGTCCGTGGGTGGCGTCGGTGTCGAAACCGGTTCCGGTGCCATATCGATGGCGATGGCGGCAGGCGGTGGTTCGGGCACGGCCATGACCGGTGGCGGCAGACGCATGATCCACCAGATCGCTCCGCCACCGACCGCCAGCACGACGAGAAAGGACAGGCCCCAGCGAATGGTGTCGTCCCGCCGGGCCAGACGGAGTTGGCCGCGCTGCCACTCGGAGAAGGAGGACGGGACCGTGTTGGCCTCAACACTCCCCTCGGCCTGCGTCATGTCGGCGACACCGCTCATGGGGTAGCACCCGCTGCCGGAACTGTCGTAGCGGATACTGGCGCAGCAGTGTTGCCAGACGGTACTGGTGTTGACCCCGCCTCGCTGCCTTCCTTCTGCCCCTGAAGATTCACGAGGGCGACCTTGAGATATCCGGCGGAACGCAGCTTATCCATCACGCCCATCAGCGTGCCGTAATCCACGGTCTTGTCGGCGCGCAGGAAGATGCGCTCATCCTTGTTGCCCTTGGTCGCAGTTTCCAGCGCGCCGGGAAGCGCATCGGCGGAGATATCGTCCTCTCCCAGCGCCAGACCGTGATCGGCTTTTACGGTCAGGAACACGGGATCGTCCGGGCGTGGCGTGGGTTTCTCGGTCGAGGACGGCAGGTCCACCGGCACGTTCACCGTGGTCAGTGGGGCGGTGACCATGAAGATCACCAGCAGCACCAGCATCACGTCGATGAACGGCGTGACATTGATCTCGCTGGCCTCGTGCGGACTCTCATCGGCGTGACGGATACGGATCATGCCGCCTACTCCCCGGCCACCGTGCGGGCGTCACGCGACGCACCAAGCCGCACCACCTGTCCGCTGGCGGTCAGCGCCTGCATCCGGCCGAGATCACGCGAGACCAGACGCATAACCAGCGCGGTGAGGTCGGCTACCTGGGCACGACAGGAGGCTGTCTGACGGGCAAGGTGGTTGTAGATCACCACCGCCGGGATGGCGGCGACCAGACCGAGGGCTGTCGCCAGCAGAGCCTCTGCGATGCCGGGGGCCACCACGGCCAGGCTGGTCGCCTTGCTGGCGGCGATGCCGGTGAAGGACGTCATGATGCCCCAGACCGTGCCGAACAGGCCGATGAAGGGCGAGGTTGCCCCGATGGTGGCCAGCACGCCGGTGCCGCGCAGGAGGCGGCGGCCCTCGGCCGCTTCCAGCCGTTCGAGGTGCAGGACGATGCGTTCCTTCAGGCCCTCGCTGTCGTCGGGGATGTCCTGTGAACGCTTGCGCTCCGTCTCGGCGGCCATGACCAGCGTGTGGGCGATGCCGTTCTGGCGTGTGCCTTCCTCGCCGAGATCCAGCGTGTTGGCCTGCTCCAGCGTCTGCTCGGCTTTGGCCAGCTTCATGCGCACCCGCAGCAGTTCGACCGACTTGGCGATAAAGATGGTCCAGGTCAGCAGACTGGCCACGGCCAGCAGGATCATCACGCAGCGGACCACAGGCCCGGCATTGAGGAACATGTCCCACGGGGAAAAGGAAATGGGAGCAAGATCGGTCATGAGAGACCTCCTTTGGAAGACGGTCCGCGCCACGCCCGGATCAGGCAGATGACCGTAACAATGAGGGAAATGGACAGAGCCGCCCAGGACAGGGCCAGCCAGACGCCATGCTGACCCAGCAGGGCGGACAGCAGGCCGAAGATGGTGAGCAGGCCCAGCGCGATCGGCCACGGCCAGACGGCGACGGGGTGACGTGATGTCGAAACAGGTTGGGATGACATAGGGGTTTCGGGAGAGACGGCGTTCATCGCGTGCCCTCCACCAGAGCAGGCACGTCGTCCGCGTCATCCAGATCATAACCCAGCGCCCGCAGCCGGGCGTCGGTGGCAATCCTGCGCTTGCCGGCCCACAGCACCAGACCGCTGACCAGCACGCCGATCACCACCACATCGAGCAGCGCCCACAGGATTTTCAGCGGCATGCCGCCGTAATCACCGAAATGCAGGGGGCGGGAAATTTCCAAAAAGCGGAGATACCACGGCATCGGATACGCCCCGGTCAGCTCGCCCGTGCGGGCATCGACCAGCACCGGCGTGAACAGGCGCGCCCGCAAAGGTGTCGCGCCGCGCGTCCAGAGCACGTAATGCACTGGACTGCCGAAGGAGGCTCCGGGGAAGGACAGGCCAGTCACCTCATTGCCGGGAGCCGCCTTTGCCGCCGTGTCGAACGCCGCCTGCACCGAGGACAGATGGTCCTGCGACGGCACGGGCAGGTTGGCATAGGGACGCAAAATCTGCCGCACATCGGTCACGCGCCACAGGCCGAACAGTGGCGTCTGGAGTTCGTTGACCAGCCCGGTAAAGCCCACCACCGTCGCCCAGACCAGTGTTGCGGCCCCCAGCAGGTTGTGCAGGTCCAGCCATGTCAGGCGTGAAGCGCGATCCCTCCTGACCGAACCGAACGGCAGCCGCTTCATGAAGCGGCCATACAGCACCGTGCCGGACACCAGCGAGGCGACAAAAACGCCGCCCATCGCGCCGAGAAACAGCCGACCGGGCAGATAGGCAAACAGGCTGGTATGAAGCCGGTTGCAGATGCCCATGATGATGCCGGTCCAGGTGCGCGGCTCCTTGGGCGCATCCGCCGGACGCGACTGCTCCAGCACCTTCGCCGTGCGGGCGTCGAACTTGATCCAGTGACCGGAATGCCGGTCGGGATAGGTCTCGTCGTCCCGCAGAGCCTGCCAGCTTGGGGCCATCGAAACCAGAACAGCCGGCTCATCGTCGTCCGGATTCACATTGGTGATGATCTGGCCGGGATAGAGTGCGCGTGCCTTCTCCACGATGACATCCAGACTGGCGTTCGGCGTTCCCGGCGGGAGAACTTCATACGGCGGGTCATCATCACCCACGAAAATGTCCCAGATCTGCTCGGAAAACAGCAGCGGCAGGCCGGTCACGCACACGATCAGCAGGAATAGCGTGCAGACCAGGCTCGTCCATTTATGGACCACAAACCAGCGACGAAGCGTGCGGGTGGTCATGGCACAAACGCGCCGACGAATACTGCCGGTCTGCTACTCTTGAAGGAATAAGAATAACACTGAATCGCAACTGTATGGCGGAAAGGCGGGCAACCGTGCTGCATATGAACTCTCCCTGCGTGCCCGGAACCCGCAGTCGACGACGGCGTCCGGAATAAAAACGGGGCGAACCCCTGCTGGGAGTATGGATGCTTGGCGATGCCGTTTTTTCAGAAAAAAGAGCGATGAATGACAGACACGTGATATGCGGTTTTCGAAGGACTTGCATCTTACCCGCAGAAAACAGCCTTTCTTCCAGCGCAGACATCCTGTTCATCGATCCTCGCTGAACACCGGCGAAACCGGCGGTCTGCTGCTAAATCTTGCGGAAAGTCGGACCCTGTGCCATCACAATTGCGAATCCTTCTTAATTTCTGAATGCTGGTATTGTGAAGGCATCGGGAACCACTTGTCTTGAAGTCCAAACATCCGTCCCTTGAGCTTTACGAGGCTCACCGTCCCGGCCTTCTGTCCTATGCGCGACAGTTGTCGGGTGACAGCGTGCTGGCGGAAGACATCGTGCAGGATGCGTGGGTGCTCTTTGCGCGGCAGTCCGCCAGCACGATAGCCTCGCCCGGAAGCTACCTACGGACCATCGTTCGCAACCTTCTGATGACGCGTGCACGCCGGACAAAAATCGAGCGGATGAGCGAGGTGGACTTTGACGTTGTTACGGCGACCGTTCCCGATGATGCCGCATCACCCGAAGAAACTGTAGCGGCCCGTGAAACGATGATGCGTGTGATGGATGCGCTTGATGCCATGCCCGAGCGACAGGCGGAGGCCATTCGCATGTATCATTTTGAAGGGATGAAATTGCGGGAAGTCGCCGCCGTGCTGGGTGTATCCATTCCGATGGTGCATGGTCTGATCACCGAAGGGCTGGCAGCCTGTAACCGGATACGCAAGGAAGGGCAGTAGGCCTCGGTGGATTTGAATTATTTTCTGAAAAACCGGGGATGCCGCGCATCTTATCGGTATGACCTTGCGATCCTGCCTGCTGCGTTCCACCCGGCTTGTCTCTTCCGTTCCGGGACAGGGGAGGCGCGGCATGGCTGAGTCCCGCAGTCCCGATGAGGCAGCTGCAGGCTGGCATATCTATCTCCGAGAAGAGCCGAACGATCCCGAACTGCGCCGCCAGTTCGAGGCATGGCTGCAGGAAAGCCCGTTGCACCGACAGGCCTGGGCGGAAATCAATGAGACGCTGGGCGTACTCGATCTGGCCCCACCGGAGCGCAAGAGGCGGGGCGGCGCCCGTAGAAGGTTCTGGGGTAGTCCGGCGAACGATCGCACTGGCAGAAGAAAGCTAAAGGTCGCCGCATTTGCCGGCTTTGCCATGGCCGCCTGTATAGCCGCCTTCGTGTTCGTGCCCGACCTGTCACTACGTCTGCGGGCGGACCATTACACGCGGGCAGGCGTGACACAGGACATCCATCTGGCCGACGGCAGTGAGATCATTCTGGCACCGCGTTCCGCAGTCGCCATGCATATGACCGCTCATGAGCGACGGATCGATCTGCTGCAAGGCGAAGCCTATTTCGTGGTGCATCATGATGCCAGTCGGCCGTTTACTGTAATTGCCGGACCGGTGACGACGACGGATATCGGCACGATGTTCGATGCCCGAACGGACGGCGACGAGACGTCCGTGGCAGTGCGGGAAGGGGCCGTGCATGTGTTAGCAAAGGGAAGTATCGGCCTGGAGCGAGACCTTTATGCGGGGGATCGTGTCGATGTCAGAGGCACCCAGGTCATATCCGATACGCAGGCACCCGAGACTATCGGGCTTTGGCGTGACGGAATGCTTGTGGCACAGGACAATACCATCGCTGACATGGTGGCAGCGCTCCAGCCCTGGACCAGCACCCGGATCATCGTCGCGCATGACACGCTGGCAGCACGCAAGGTTAGCGGTTCCTACGACCTGCATCATCCGGAAACGTCGCTGCAACTGATTGTGCATCCCTATGGGGGAAAGGTCATGTCCGTAACGCCCTGGTTTGCACTTGTGACGGGGCGCTGAGACAGTCTGACGGGCTGGTTTCTCGTTGCTCGTAAGGCGTTCTCACAGACATCGATTCAGCCCCGCATACACGGCAGCGGACGTGACATGCTTCAAATCGCAGGAAATGGCCTCTGCGAGAGGACAGCACTGTCTGGGAGAGTGTGCCGAGGTGTGGGGGCCGAATTCAGAAAAATACGCAACCTCATGGAAAAGAAAAAACCCTTATTAAACAGAGTGATAAAGAGCATCACGCAAAAAAAATAAAAGAATCTGAAATTTTTTCCGAAAAAACGGCCCTCCCGAGCATCTCACTTACCATGCCCATTGGATGCAAATGAATTGCATTAAAAACTGAGATGACAGGAAGAGCCTCGCCCATGCATTCGTCAGGATTTCTGAGGAGACCGATAGCCGCATCGGTCCTGATGCTCGCCACCACCACTGCGCTGACGTCCTTTGTCCCGACCAGAGCGCGGGCAGAGACTGCACAGAATCAGCCAAAATTCAGCTTCAGTATTCCTGCCGGATCGTTGTCGAGCGCGCTTGTGTCGTTCAGTGCACAATCTCGCATTCAGGTGACATCGCAGGCGCCGACACTGGCGGGTCATACGACTACTGGGTTGCATGGGCAGTTTACGTCTAGCGAAGCGTTGGCGCGGCTTCTGCAGGGAAGTGGGTTGTCATATCAGACGCTGGGAGAACAGGCTTTCCAGATTGTGCCCGCACCCAAGGCGGCGAATATAACCCTTGGTCCGGTTCGCGTTGGTGGCACATTGGGTAAAGAATCTGCCACGGGTCCTGGTGTTGGTTACGTCGCGCACTATACCGAAGCAGGCACGAAAACCGATACACCAATTACAGAAATACCTAATTCAGTTTACGTGGTCACTAAGCAAGAAATTATAGATCGCCAGTCCCAAAATGTACTTGAGGCATTGCAGTACTTACCGGGCGTCGTGGACATGAAAGGGACAGCCTCTAACGGAAGCGCAAATGGCAGTCTCGCTAACGGAACTGGCAGCATTATGATGCGAGGCTTCGCATCTACTCAGTACGTTGATGGCATTATGTCACAATCCAGTTCTGCGGGAGAAACAGCTTTCGTCGAGAGGGTTGAAACTCTGATGGGACCAGCATCTGTACTATACGGACAAGTTGGACCTGGTGGTCTTGTTGCTACGCGTTTAAAACAACCAACTGATACTCCCATTCGGAATGTGACTGTCGGGTTTGGGAATTGGGGACGATATGAGGCGACATTTGATGTCGCTGATAAAGTCACGAAATCAGGTAACGTTAAATATCGAATTGCTGGAATTGGTGTGACACAAGGCACACAACAGGACTATGTGAATTATAAGCGTGTCGGCGTCTTGCCATCACTCAAATGGGATATTGATGATAAAACCAGCGTGACCGTTCTTGGAGAATATATGTATACTCCAGATGCGGGACTTAGCGGATTATATCCAAGCATCGGCACTTTAGTTCCAGGGAAATATGGATATATTCCCAGGAGCAGGTATTTATTCGATCCTGGGGTTAATAGGAATTACACAAGCGAAGCTGATTTTGAATATCAGTTTTCTCATAAATTTAATAAAAAATGGGAGTTTCAACAGACATTTCGATATGAAGATTCTACTTCTCATGGAAGTCAATTATACTTACGGCAAGGTCTGCAGGCCGATGGAGAGACATACCCTCGCGCTGCATGGGGCACATCTGCGTTCCAAAAAACACTTGGCCTTGACAGTCGTGTCATAGGTCATGTTGACACTGGCCCAGTGAAACAGACACTAGTTGCTGGAGTAGATTTTAGGCGGATACATTGGATACAAGATATTGCATACGATCTTGATGGTATACCATCAATAAATATATGGAACCCTGTATATTATAATGTTCATCCGTGCTATGAATTAAGCTGCCCTAACACTGTATCTATACAAAATACAAATGAGACGTTATTCCAAAAAGGTGTCTATTTTCAAGATCAGATAAAATTTAAAAATCTCTCTGTCTTGCTGGGTGGAAGACAAGATTGGTTTAATGACAGCGGTCCTTTTTATACTGGAGATAATCAAGGAGGTGTAATTACACCAGTCCACTTTGATAGTAATACGGGAGAAAAAGCTTCTAAATTTACATGGAGAGCAGGTTTTACATACAATTTTAATTTTGGTTTGACACCATATTTTAGTTACGCAACGTCATTTATTCCACAGGTTGGTGCATTTCAATATAATGGACAGCCAATAAAACCTTTGACGGGGAAGCAGTATGAAGCGGGATTAAAGTATTTGATACCAGGAATTGATGTTCTTCTGACTGCTGCTGCATACCATATTAAAGAAAACCATTATGAAATCACTGATACTGAAAATCCAGGTTACGAGTCAGATGCTGGTACTGTGACATCTAAAGGTGTTGAGCTTTCAGCTCACGCCAATATAACACATGACCTTCATCTTACGGCATCATACACGTTTAACGATACGCGAGTCACGAGCAGCGACACCACGGTCGTTTTGCGTAGTATGTCTGGTGCCAATTTAGGAAAAGTTTCTGAGCAGGGAAAATATATCAGTGGATTACCACGAAATATGGCTAACATGTTTGTAGATTATACGCTTCCGCGTAATATTTTTCATGGGTTAGGCGTGAATTTCGGTGCGCGCTACATCGGTTCAAGCTACGCTGACAATGCCAATTCATATAAAGTCCCTGATTACATTTTATTTGACGTCGGCGCACATATGGATTTTGGAAACGTTTGGTCGGGTTTGAAAGGGTTACAGGCACGGTTAGCAATGTCTAATATTGCTAATACTCGCTATGTAACCGGCTGTGGAACCAGCAGTTATGGCGGAACCTGCGCTTATGGCCAAGGTCGCCGAGTTTATGGAAATCTTTCATATAGCTGGTGAAATTTTATCGCCCGAAACTGCTCCGATTTTCTTTGTTTAGACTCAGTGTATTGCCCCTCGCTTCGATGCCAAAGTCGTGGGGCAACGCTGCTGCAAGTTCCGAAGGATGACGCATGCAAGAAGCGCGGGTTGCGCTTGCAACGTTCGTTAGGTGACCTGTGCAAAAATCGTGATATCGCATTGTGCAAGATTCGAGAGTGATGCTTGCAGCATGCGCGACCGACGTGCGGGCATTGAATGGTTGGTATTTCCAAATTATTTTTAGAGCCGCGGGATTTTTGCGTCTTTGTCAGGATATATCCGGATAACGTTCACGGAGTAACTGGAGAAAACGAAGCAGAGACGGGTTGGGATTATCGGCCCGCCAGCAGGCCACAAAACGCAGTTCGACGGGCTGGCGGCCGTTGAGCACCTGCCGGTAGGCAATGTTGGTCAGGCCGTCTCCCGTTGCGCTTTCATAGTCGACCATCACACTGCCATTTTCCGCCACGAAGGGTTTGAGAAACTGTGTCTCCATATCGTGCGTCACGAGATTGGGGGCGCGCACATCGACCGAGAGATAGTGGCGGATGATGTCGGCAATCTCCGGTCCGGGATCCTGCGTGCTGATGAGAAAACGCTCATGACGCAGAAGGCTCCATTCCAGCACGGGAAGTGCTGCGAGCTTATGATCGGACCGCAGTGCGACCACACAGCGTTCCGACCAGAGCCTGAGCAATGCATCCTGCCATTCCAGTCCGCCCGCGGTGACAATTGCGATATCGACCTGTCCAGTTTCGACCTTCTGCAACAGTGATGCACGGCTACCGCCCACAAACTTCCACGGAATGGTCGGGTGCCGACGTTGGAACTCTCCCAGCGTTGCCCGGAGACTTCCGGTCGAGACAGACGTATAATAACCGATTGTGAGGCGCCGCGCTGTCTGTCTGGCGCCGAAACCGGGACTGTTCGCCAGCATATCCACATCATGGACGATCTGTCGCGCCACATGCAGGAAGTCGATGCCATGGGACGTCGGGCGTACGCCCGACGGCGTACGGATAAAGAGCGTGCAGCCAATCATGTCTTCCAGCAGGCGGATGTCCTTGGAAAGAAGGGCGGCACGTATGCCCGATGCAGTTGCCGCCTTGCGGAGGCTGCGATGCTCAGCGGCCGCGAGCGCGGACCGCAGGTGGCGGATTTCGATCGTCATAACAACCTAGATGCGCCTAACGCCTGAATTTTAAGCAGAAAATGGGGGCAGGCGATCCAGCAGGATTCACAACGTCGTTACGGATATTAACGGCGTGGATCTAGTGCCGTCGTCTCAGGGGGAAGGCCATCCCCGTGAAAACCTATTGAAGCTCGATTGTGACGTAGAGCCCACGCAAGCGGCGATAATTTTACGCCCGGATACGCCGACCCGCGCGGCCGGGTCTGCGGCGCTGGCATTTATGCCTTTCTCTCGCCTTTTCTCGATTGATGAAAAGGAGGAAACGGCGATGTCAGGAGCGCGGATCCTATGGGGACATCTGTGCGTCGTGCTGGCGCTGGTTGTTCTGTCCTGGTGGGTAGCGACAGAATGGGTGGCCTGGCAACTGGCCTTTCAGCCCGAACTCGGCCATCCATGGTTTATCTTGTTCCATCACTGGCCGGTCTATGCGCCACCGCTTGTTTTCTGGTGGTGGTATGAATTCGACGCCTACGCGCCGCACATCTTCTCGCAGGGCGGCTGGGTTGCTGGCTCGGGTGGTGTGCTGGCATTTCTCGTGGCTGTCGCCATGTCGGTGCGTCGTGCGCGCGAGGCCAGACGGGCCGCTACCTATGGCAGCGCGCGATGGGCGAGCGCCGAAGACCTGCAGAAATCCGGATTGCTCGATCCCGACGGCGTTGTGCTGGGCTGTCACCGCAAGACCTATCTTCGGCATAATGGCCCGGAGCATGTTCTGTGCTTCGCGCCCACACGCTCGGGCAAGGGCGTGGGTCTCGTCATCCCGACACTCCTGACCTGGCCGGGTTCGGCCATCGTGCATGACATCAAGGGGGAGAACTGGCAGGAGACCGCAGGCTTCCGGGGAACATTCAGCCGTGTCCTTCTGTTTGATCCCACCAATCCCCGCTCGGATGCCTACAACCCCTTGCTGGAAATCCGCCGGGGTGAGTGGGAGGTGCGGGACGCCCAGAACGTGGCTGACGTCCTGGTCGATCCCGAGGGCTCGCTGGAACGCCGCAGCCACTGGGAAAAGACAAGCCATTCCCTTCTGGTCGGGGCCATCCTGCATATCCTGTATGCGGAGAAGGACAAGACCCTCAGCGGCGTGGCCAACCTGCTTTCCGATCCGAAGCGGCCGATCGAGACGACATTGCGCGCGATGATGCGGACGAAGCATCTGGGAGAGGCAGGGCCACACCCTGTGGTGGCCTCGGCCGCTCGGGAACTGCTCAACAAGTCTCCCAACGAACGGTCCGGTGTGTTGTCTACCGCCATGTCATTTCTGGGCCTGTATCGTGATCCGGTCGTGGCCAAGGTGACATCCCGCTGCACGTGGCGGATCACCGATATCGTGCGTGGCGGCCGCCCCGCGACGCTCTATCTCAGCGTGCCGCCATCGGATATCAGCCGGACCAAACCGCTGATCCGCCTGGTGCTCAACCAGATCGGTCGCCGCCTGACGGAAGACCTAAAGCACCAGAAGAAAAATCATCGCCTTCTGCTCATGCTGGATGAGTTCCCGGCACTCGGTCGCCTCGACTTCTTTGAAAGCGCGCTCGCCTTCATGGCGGGGTATGGCATCAAGGCCTTTCTGATTGCCCAGAGCCTCAACCAGATCGAGAAAGCCTACGGGCAGAACAATTCCATTCTTGACAACTGCCATGTCCGTGTCTGTTTCGCGACCAATGATGAGCGGACGGCTCGACGTGTGTCTGACGCCCTTGGCACGGCTACCGAGGTCCGGGCACAGAAAAACTATGCCGGACATCGTCTCTCGCCCTGGTTGGGGCATCTGATGGTCTCCCGGCAGGAAAGCGCCCGGCCTCTGCTGACGCCCGGCGAGATCATGCAGCTTCCACCCAACGAAGAGGTTGTCATGGCGGCCGGCACACCGCCAGTGCGCGCCCGCAAGGCGCGTTATTATGCCGATCCGCGCCTGCAGGAACGCATCCTGCCGCCGCCTGCGCCTCGGTTGTCGGCGACGCTGCGGGCGCAGATGACTGGAGTGGCAGACCCACGCCAGACCAGATGCCTCCTGAAGATGAAGATACATCGGCTGGAACGTCTTCTGACGAACCGATGGGTGCAGGACAGAAGCAGACGCGCGAGTTTGATGCAGCCCACACGCCGAAAGCCGAGCGGGGGCGGGACGAGCATGAACGCAAAGACCCGGACCTTGATCCCGATCATGCTTCCGTGCGGGCCAGGCAGGAATTCGAGGATCTCCAGCGAATGACACGGCTGGCTGCCTTGGATCGGGATGACGGCATGGAGATGGAAGGTCCATGAAACGAGCGCGCAGGAAGCAGCAGATTACGGTCTATCTGGACCCGGTTTTGGCGGAGACCCTCGGCGATCTCGCTACACGTCGTCGCCAGTCCCAGTCCATGCTGGTCGAAACGGCTTTGGCCGCCTTTCTTTCCCCAGAGGACGGAAAAGGTGAGGGGGCGCTGAACCGACGACTGGAACGGCTTGATCGCCGGATCGGTCACATGGAGCGAGACCTTGGGATCAACGTCGAGACACTGGCGCTTTTCATTCGCTTCTGGCTGCTCACAACGCCACCGTTGCCCGAGCCGACTGCGGCCGCTGCCCGCGCCCAGGCGACTGCGCGTTATGAACAGTTCATTGAGACGTTGGCGCGGCATTTAAGTACCGGACACCGTTTGCATCAGGATTTGAGTGGGGAGCAGGAAGTGCTTTCGTGACCGATATCGTAGGAGATGTGCCCTATACTGGTCTGTCTTAATCTTTATCTAAAAGCCTGCCGATCTGGAGTAATTAGGCGGCCTATACCGACAATTATGCGTTACGCCACGCCCGTCCACGTTGGGCAAGAATCTGCTGTTGAAATTGGTCAGAACATGCCTTTCCTAATACTTCCCGCAACTGATGGAAGTCCTTCTGTCAGCCAAGAAATGCGGGCAAGGTCATGTCTCACGTTTCGTCACAGCAAGGTCGCTCACGTGGTATTTCCATGCTGCGTACGGCTATGGGGACTGCCGTAGCCCATCATCTTTCGGATCCGTCCGTTATTGAAGTCATGCTCAATCCTGACGGGCGGTTATGGATCGACCGTCTGGCTGACGGCATGGCGGACACGGGTGAGACGATCGCGCCTGCCGATGCCGAGCGCATCGTAAGGCTGGTCGCACACCATGTCGGGGCGGAGGTGCATGAGGGTGCGCCCCGTGTCTCGGCCGAGTTGCCAACCGGCGAACGGTTCGAGGGGTTGCTGCCGCCAGTAGTGATGGCTCCGAGTTTTGCCATCCGCAAACCCGCGGTCGCGGTCTTTACCCTCGACAATTATGTCGAGGCTGGGATCATGACTGCAGGGCAGGCGAATTATCTCCGTCGCGCGGTCGCGGAACGGAAGAACATCCTGGTCGTAGGCGGGACCAGCACAGGCAAGACCACACTGGTCAACGCCCTGCTGGCCGAAGTCGCGAAAACCGGTGATCGCGTCGTGCTGATCGAGGATACGCGCGAACTGCAATGCACGGCGCCCAATCTCATTGCCCTGCGGACCCGCGCAGGCGTCATTACACTGTCGGATCTTGTCCGCTCCGGCCTTCGCCTGCGCCCCGACCGTATCCCCATCGGTGAGGTGCGTGGGGCCGAAGCACTGGATCTGGTCAAGGCGTGGGGCACCGGCCATCCCGGCGGCATCGGTACACTACATGCCGGATCGGTGCTCGCAGCCCTGTATCGTCTGGAACAGCTGATCCAGGAGGCGGTGGTTACCGTGCCGCGCGCCATGATCGCCGAAACCATCGACGTGATCGCCGTGCTCTCGGGGCGCGGCACGGCCCGGCGCCTGTCCGAACTGGCCGAAATAGACGGTCTCGATCCCACGACCGAAGCCTATCGCATCCGCCCGGTCAACCTCTCTTCTTCCGAAACATCATTCTCTGACAATGGAGGATCATCATGATGCGGCCTTCACGCAAGCGCGCCATCGTGTGCGCTGGTGCACGTCCTGACCGTCGTATGCCGGATTTTCGTGTGTTCGGAACATCCGTGCTGCTGTCGCTTGTTTTCGCGTCATCGGCATGGGCGTCCGGCACGGGGATGCCGTGGGAAACCCCGCTCAACGAGATCCTGGAATCCGTGCAGGGGCCGGTGGCCAAGATCATCTCGGTGATCATCATCACCGTGACTGGTCTGACCCTTGCCTTTGGCGAAACCTCGGGCGGATTCCGCCGCCTGATCCAGATCGTCTTTGGACTCAGCATCGCTTTTGCAGCGTCCAGCTTCTTCCTGTCCTTCTTTTCCTTCTCGGGCGGAGCGCTGATCTGATGGCGGTTCTCTTCGATCCTGAAGCCGAGGCCGTGCCCGGTTATTTCGTGCCCGTGCATCGCTCCCTGACCGAACCGATTTTGCTGGGTGGTGCGCCACGGGCCGTGGCCATTGCCAACGGTACGCTGGCCTCCGCTATAGCCCTCGGCCTGCGGCTTTGGCTGGTCGGGGCGGTGTTCTGGATCGTGGGGCACACCCTCGCGGTCTGGGGAGCGAAGCGCGATCCGCTGTTCATCGAGGTGGGGCGGCGGCATCTCCGCTACCCCGCCTGGCTTCGCGCATAGGGGAGGGCAGGGCCATGATGTCCCTTGGTGAATATCGTAGCCGCGCCGCCGTCCTGTCCGACTTCCTGCCCTGGGCCGCGCTGGTCGGGGAAGGCGTGGTTCTGAACAAGGATGGTTCTTTCCAGCGCACGGCGCGCATCCGTGGTCCCGATCTGGACAGCGCCACTCCGGCCGAACTGGTGAGCGTGACGGGGCGGCTGAACAGCGCCCTGCGGCGTCTGGGTTCGGGCTGGGCCGTGTTTGTGGAGGCGCAGCGCACCCCGGCGACCCTCTATCCCGAAAGCGATTTCCCTGATGCCGCCAGCCAGATGGTCGATCTGGAACGCCGGGAGGCCTTCGAGGATGAAGGCGTGCATTTCGAGAGCCGGTATTTTCTTACCTTGGTTTGGCTGCCGCCCGCGGAAACCTCGGGCCGTGCCGAGCGCCTGCTCTATGAAGGCATGGAGCGCGACGGGCATGATCCGCAGGGTCTGGTAAGGGGCTTTATCGACCGGACTGACCGTCTGCTGGCCCTGCTGGACGGTTTCATGCCCGAAGCCGCCTGGCTGAAGGACGGCAAGACGCTCACCTACCTGCATTCCACCATTTCCACTCGGCACCAGCGAGTCCGGGTGCCGGAAATCCCCATGCACCTCGACGCCCTGCTGGTAGATCAGCCCCTGGCGGGCGGTCTGGAGCCCAAACTGGGCGATGCCTTCCTCAAAACCCTGACGATCACGGGTTTTCCCAGCCGGACCTTTCCCGGCATTCTGGATGACCTGAACCGTCTGGCCATTCCCTATCGCTGGTCCACGCGGGCGATCCTGCTCGACAAGACCGATGCGACGAAGGTGCTGACGAAGATCCGTCGCCAGTGGTTTGCCAAGCGGAAATCCATCGTCGCCATCATCCGCGAGGTCATGACCAACGAGGCCTCGGTATTGGTGGACAATGACGCTGCCAACAAGGCGGCCGATGCCGATCTGGCTTTGCAGTCGCTGGGCGCCGACGATGTCGGGCAGGCCTATATCACTGCGACCGTCACGGTGTGGGATGGCTCTGCCTCGATCGCGGCCGAGAAGCTGCGTCTGGTCGAAAAGATCATTCAGGGGCGTGACTTCACCTGCATGGCGGAAAGCCTCAACGCGGTGGAGGCGTGGCTGGGATCATTACCCGGTCATGTCTACGCCAATGTGCGCCAGCCCCCGGTTTCAACCCTGAACCTTGCGCACATGATTCCGCTTTCTGCTGTCTGGGCCGGCCCTGAACGGGACGGGCATTTCAACGCACCCCCATTGTTTTACGGCAAGACAGCCGGGGCCACGCCCTTCCGGTTTTCCCTGCATGTTGGCGATGTCGGCCATACCTTGATCGCCGGACCGACAGGGGCGGGGAAATCCGTGCTGCTGGCGCTCATGGTCCTACAGTTTCGCCGCTATGCGGGCGCGCAGGTTTTCGCCTTCGATTTTGGCGGATCGCTGCGGGCCGTGACACTGGCGATGGAAGGGGACTGGCATGATCTTGGTGGAGGCCTGACGGAACCGGAGGACGCAGATCATGGGGCAGGCGAACAGGCTAGCGGCGTCTCGCTTCAGCCGCTGGCTCGTATCGACGATCCGACCGAGCGGGCCTGGGCGGCGGAATGGCTGGGGCAGATCCTCGTCCGGGAAGGCGTTACCCTGACACCGGAGGTAAAATCTTATCTCTGGTCGGCCCTGAATTCTCTGGCATCGTCGCCCGCTCATGAACGGACCCTGTCAGGCGTGGTGGCGCTGCTTCAATCCAACGCCCTGAAACAGGCTCTGGCTCCCTATTGCCTTGGTGGTCCTTATGGTCGCCTGCTGGATGCGGATACCGAGCGGCTGGGTGAGGCCGACGTCGTGGTGGTTGAGACCGAAGGTCTGATCGGCTCTGGGGCCGTTTCTCCCGTGCTGTCCTATCTCTTCCATCGCATCGAAGGCCGTCTGGATGGGCGTCCGACGCTGCTGGTCATCGACGAGGGCTGGCTCGTTCTGGATGACGTCGATTTCGCAGGGCAACTCCGGGAGTGGCTGAAAACCCTGCGCAAGAAGAACGCCTCGGTGGTGTTTGCCACCCAGAGCCTGTCCGATATCGCCAATTCCTCCATTGCTCCGGCAGTGGTGGAGAGTTGTCCCACACGGATCTTCCTGCCCAACGAGCGGGCGATTGAACCGCAGATCGCGGCCATCTACCGCGATTTTGGCCTCAACGACCGGCAGATCGCCATCATCGCCCGTGCCGCGTCGAAGCGGGAATATTACTGCCAGACCCGGCGCGGCAATCGCCTGTTCGAACTGGGGCTGGGACCGGTCGCACTCGCCCTGTGCGCAGCGTCCGGGAAGGACGATCATAGGCAAATCGACGCGGTGCTGGCGGAACATGGGCGGGACGGTTTTCTTCCAGTCTGGTTCGAGGCGCGGGGTGTCATGTGGGCGGCGGACCTCCTGCGCGAAGGAGCCGTGCCATGACGGAAAAATCTTTCCGTATCCGGGCAAGACATTTCCGTCCCGGGTATGCCGCGGCTGTTGGCGCCACTGTGGTTTTTCTCATGCCGGTTGTGCCTGCTTCTGCGCAGTGGGCGGTCTATGACGGAGCCAACCATGTCCAGAATGTTCTCATCGCGGCCCGGACTCTCCTGCAGATCGATAACCAGATCACCTCGCTGGCCAACCAAGCACAGATGCTGGTCAACCAAGGCCGCAATCTGGCGAGCCTGCCGCTATCGACCCTGTCCACGCTGCAATCGACGATTTCCCAGACCACGGCACTGCTCGCGCAGGCGCAGAACATCGCCTACAGCGTCCAGTCCGTTGAGCAGCAGTACCAGCAGGCCTACACATCCGTCTCGTCGGGCATGTCCGACAGCGCCCTGTTCAGCCAGGCGCAGACACGGTGGCAGAATTCCGTGGGCGGGTTTGAGGACGCGCTGAAACTGCAGGCGCGGGTGGTGGGGAACATTCCTTCCGACAACAGCGCTATGACCCAGCTTGTCTCGGCCAGCCAGGATTCCACAGGAGCCCTGCAGGCAGCGCAGGCTGGCAACCAGCTTATGGCCCTACAGTCCCGGCAGCTTTCGGACATTCAGGCCGAACTCGCGGCCAACGGCCGGGCTACAGCGCTGGAGCGGGCGCGGAATGCGGCCACGGAAGCGGAGAGCGAGGCGCAGTACCAGCATTTCGCGCAGCATGACGCCTACACTCCCGGCACGGTGTCCATGTTCGGCAGCAGCGGGAACTGACCGCCATGGCCATGAACGATGTCGGCGTCATCGACACCTTTCTGAACACCTTCACCACCACCATCGATACCGGTTTCGGTCTGGTGAAGGGGAGTATGATCTCGCTCGCGGGATCGCTGTCCGTGCTCGACATGGCGCTGGCGGGGCTGTTCTGGGCCTGGGCGGCGGACGAGGATGTCATCCAACGTCTGGTGAAAAAGACGCTCTATATCGGGTTCTTTTCCTTCCTGATCAGCAATTTTTCCAGCCTGTCGAAGACCGTCTTTGACAGTTTCGCAGCCCTTGGCCTGAAAGCTGGTGGGGGCACGCTGTCGTTGGACCAGTTCCTGCGACCCGGTCGTCTGGCCCAGACCGGGTTCGATGCGGCGCAGCCGCTGCTGGACTCAGTCCATAAACTGCTCGGCCCCGTCGCTTTCTTTACCAATTTCGCGCAGATTTTCGTGCTCTGCCTGTCCTGGTTGATCGTGCTGGCGGCGTTCTTCATTCTCGCCGTGCAGCTCTTTGTCGCCCTGATCGAATTCAAGCTGACCACGCTGGCAGGGTTTGTGCTGATCCCGTTTGCCCTGTTCAACCGTACGGCTTTTCTTGCCGAGAAGGTCATGGGCAATGTTGTCTCCTCGGGCGTGAAGATCATGGTGCTGGCTGTGATCAGCGGCATTGCCGCCACTCTGTTCGGCCAGTTCACCACCTCCTATGGCGATGTGCAGCCCACGGTCGGGCAGGCCCTGTCCGTGGTGATCGCCTCACTGGCCATTATGGGCCTTGCAATTTTCGGGGGCAGTCTGGCCAACGGGCTGATCGCTGGTGCTCCCCAGCTTGGCGCGGGAGCCGCTGTCGGCACGGGCATGGCCGTTGCTGGCATGGGCGCTGCTGCCGTGGCTGGCGTCGGCGCGGCTGTTTCTGGTGGTGGGGCAGCCCTGGCCGCCACGGCAGCGGCCGCGCGGGGAGGGGCCGCCGTAGCAGGTGCCGCATCCACGGCTTACACGCTCGGGTCCGCGACCGCAGCCGGCGGGAGTGCCGGTGCCCGGATGGCTGCTGGTGTGGGCGGTATCGGTCGGGCGGCCGGGTCTGCGGCCGCAGGCGCTGTGAAGAACAAGGCCGCCAGTGCGGCCAGCGCCATGAAGGACAGCTTCTCATCGGGCGGCAAGACAGCCTTTACCGCGACCGGTGGCCGGACAACCGGTTCGGGTGGTGGCGCTGCTGAGACGGGGGCATCGGCAGGCGGAACGGGGTCATCCTCGTCGGCATCATCCGCCAGTGAGCCCCCGCGCTGGGCGCGCGGGATGAAGCGCAGGCAGGTGGCGACCCATGCCGCCGAGGCCGCCCATGTCATCCGCTCCGCCGATGGCGGGGGCGGATCTTCCTCAATCGATCTGTCGGAAAAGGAATGACGACGATGTTCCGTCGCTCCACGGTGCGCTACGGCACGACGCCGGAGCCGGTTACCCCCTATCAGAAAGCCGCCCAGATCTGGGATGAACGCATCGGTTCCGCCCGCGTGCAGGCACGCAACTGGCGGCTGATGGCCTTTGGTTCGCTGTTCCTGTCCGCAGGCCTCGGGGCCGGGCTGGTCTGGCAGTCTGCGCGCGGCACCATCACGCCGTGGGTCGTGCAGGTGGACCGTCTGGGGCAGGCACAGGTCGTGGCGCCTGCGACAGCCAACTATGTGCCGACCGACCCGCAGATTGCGTGGTATCTGGCCGGGTTCATCGAGGACGTCCGCAGCCTATCCTCAGACCCCGTGGTGGCGCGGCAGAATTGGCTGCGCGCCTACGCTTTCATCACTACTTCGGGCGCGCAGGCGCTCAATGATTATGCCCGTCAGAACGATCCCTTTGCCCGCATCGGACATGAGCAGGTCGAACTGGACGTATCGTCCGTCATCCGGGCGTCGCCCGCGAGTTTCCGGATTGCCTGGGTCGAGCGCCATTACCGCGACGGGGCTTTTGTCGGCACCGAGCGCTGGACCGCGATTGTCTCGGTCAGGCTCAGTCCGCCACGTGATGCCGATCATCTGCGCAGAAATCCCTTGGGTGTTTTTGTATCCGCCATCAACTGGTCGAAGGAGTTGGGCCAATGATCCGTCGCGCTCTTCGTGTCCTGCCGCTGCTGATCCTGCCCCTGGCCGGATGTGCGCAGCATTACCATCCGCCGGTCATCCGCTATGATGACGCTGTTCAGGCCACGCGCCTGCCGGACCCGCCGAAACCGGTGCAGGTGGTGGAAGTCCCCAGACCGCTTCCCTTGCCGGGGCAACTCAAGCCGTTGCCGTCGCGACGCACGGCCCATCCGGCCCCCGAAGTTGCCGACCCGACCGCGCGTGTGACACAGGCCAATCTGGCAGCGCGCATACAGCCCACACGAGCCGGGTTCATCAACGCGGTGCAGGTCTATCCCTATTCTCCGGGCGCCCTCTATCAGGTCTATGCCTCGCCCGGCGAAATCACCGACATCATGCTCCAGCAGGGGGAGAAGCTGGTCGGCACCGGGCCGGTTGCAGCTGGTGACACCGTGCGCTGGATTATTGGTGATACCGAAAGCGGGGCAGGGGCGACAAAACGCATCCATATTCTGGTCAAACCGACGCGGCCGGAGCTGACCACCAATCTGATCGTCAACACTGACCGGCGGACCTATCTGGCGGAACTGCGCTCCACACCTGCCACCTATATGGCGTCGGTATCGTGGGATTACCCCGAGGACGACCTGATTGCCCTGCACCGGCAGGACAGTGACGCCGATGACGCTGCCCCGGTGGATGCGGGGCTGGACCTTAATGCCCTGAATTTCCGTTACGCCATCCAGCCGGTCAAAGGCGGGACGCCGCCCTGGCTACCCGGCCGGGCGTTCGATGACGGGCACAAGGTCTATATCGCCTTTCCGGCTGGCATAGGGCAGGGGGAACTCCCCCCGCTCTTCGTGCTGGGGGCCGATGGAGGGCCGGAACTGGTCAACTACCGGGTGCGGCAGAACTGGATGATCGTGGACCGCCTGTTTGCCGCCGCCGAACTGCGGCTGGGCGACAAGCATTCCGAGCAGCGTGTGCGTATCGTACGCACCGATGGACGGCGGACATGACGGACGGGCAGGAAGAACACCGGGACGAAAGCGGGGAGGGCGGCACAGAAAACGCATCCCTAGCGGTCCCGCCATCGCCGCCTGATCTGCGTCTGCGGGCGGAACGACCGCGTGTCGTGCGTCTATCGCGCTATGTTGTCTGGGGACTGGCGGGTACGGGTATGATCGGGATTGGTCTGGCGCTGGGCTACGCACTGCAGAATTCCGCCCGACAGGGGCCAGCGTCCGCCGTGCAGGATTCCGATGTGCGGCCTTCGGCCGATGGGCTTGATGCCCTGCCAAAGGATTATACCGGCGTGCCCAGACTGGGGGCGCCTTTGCCCGGTGATCTGGGCAAACCGATCCTGAAGGCGCAGCAGGAAGGCAGGGCCGGACCGGTTTCCGGTATGGGTGACCGGCGTGCCGAACAGGAAGTCGAGGCAGCCATCGCCAGCAAGCTGTTCGTGCAGACTCAGGACGCCGGGAGGCAGGACAGCGTGCCTGTCCCTGCGTCGCCCTCAACTGGGAATAACGCTCCGGCTGCATCTGCGGGCACAAATGACCGGCAGGCCGCCAACCGCACCTTTCTGGCGGGACAGCCCGATCGTGTGACGGTTAGCCTGGATCGCCTGACCTTGCCTGTTTCCCCATATGTCATTCAGGCGGGGACGGTCATCGCGGGCGCGCTCAACTCGAAGGTCAGTTCGGATCTGCCGGGGCAATTGATCGGGCACGTGACGCAGAACGTCTATGACAGTCCGACCGGACGCTATCTGCTTGTGCCGCAGGGCAGCACCCTGTTCGGCACCTATAACAGCAGCGTCTCGTTCGGGCAGCAGCGCACGCAGGTGATCTGGACCCGTCTCATCCGTCCCGATGGTGAGAGCATTGTGCTCGACAGGATCCCGGGCGCCGATGCGATCGGTCAGACCGGGCTCAAGGATATGGTGGACCAGCATTGGGGCCAGCTTTTCAGGGCTGCACTGGTGACGACCATGTTGAGCGTCGGGTCTGAAGCAGGGACATCATGGGGTGAGAACAACCTGCTTCAGGCGATCCGCAGCGGCGCCAGTAACGGGTTTTCCATGGTGGGAAACCGCCTGATGGACCGAAGCATGGATATCCAGCCCACGCTGACCGACCGGCCGGGCCTGCCGTTCACCCTAATCGTCAATCGCGATCTGGTTTTGAAACCCTGGCATCCGCATGAAGGAGCAGCGCCATGACAAAACTCCGTATCAGCACCATTCCTGACAGCCGGCCGGTCAAACTGACGATCGAACTGCCAGCCGAGATACATCGTGACCTGTTGCTGTATGCTGAACTGGTCTCGGGAAGCGCAGGTGAGGCGGCAGATGCCATCCCCGATGCGGCCAGGCTGGTGCCGCTCATGGTCGGGCGCTTCATGGAGACCGATCGGGCCTTCCAGAAACAGCGGCGGGGCAGAAAGCCAGCATCAGCAGCGGAAACGACAGGAGTCTGCAGCTAACAGTAAAGCGGGTTTGGCGCGCCGAAGCAGCGTCAGTCTGTTTCTATAAGCCGCTCCCAGCGCCGTAGTCGGGGCAGCATGCGGACGATCAGAACCCCATCGTCGTCAATGAGATAGAGGATATGGTGAGCCCGATGACGGTGGAGCCGTATCGGTGGGTCGAACTCACGACGTTCCGGCGCAAGCTGCGGATGTGAGGCAATAAGGTCGAACGCGTCTGCCAGTCCTGCATGGTAGATTTCGGCCTGCCGTGGCCCAAAATCCCTCACGCCCTGTTATATAGATATTGACGATGTCGTCTTCGGCAAGCCGTGTCTTTCTATAGGTCGGCATCCGTTGTCCCGGCAATCGCGCGAGCATCCTGCAGCAACTGCTTCATGCTTCTGGTCCCCACACCGGCCGTGATGTGGGCCTGAACCTCGTCAGGCGCCGCACGGGCCTCCTGATCTCGCCGGATCAGATCGCGAACATAGTCGCTCGCATTGCTATAGCGTCCCGTCTTGGCCTGAGCCTCTACCCATTCCTTCATGGGGGCGGGCAGGGATACGTTCATTGTTGCCATCGGCGCCTCCAAACTTGGATTTGGCAATTCCTGCCAATCTTTGTCAATGAAATTTGGCCTGCGTGGCATTTTGGTTCTGGCTAAAGTGTTGCGTCCAAGTGACGTATTCATGCAATCATCAATGTCTACGTTTTCATGTGAATTAGAAAAGTTCGTAATATAAAACAATTTCGTAGAATATTTATCATATAAATTCGAAAATCTAATAAATTTATCTAGATGTATATCGATTGCTTTGGGTGAGCAATGACATATCAGATACAGTTTACTCTTTGTGAACCACGCTATACGGCAAACGGTGCGGTGAGGATGTAATTTTGTTTTCGTTCAGGTCGTATATGCGCTAAGCAGAATTATGAAAACGAGGGATGATACCGAGGCATTGAATAGCCTCACGGTGCGTGCTGTCGGAGACATGCTTGGTCTCAAGTTGCCGACCTCAGGAACAACACGCTGTCCACTTCCGGACCATGAAGACAGGACGGCGTCATTTGATATACGGCGCGGCGGCCTTCGCTGGATTTGTTATGGCTGCAACCAGCGAGGCGGTGCGATTGATCTCGTCAAATCCTGCAAAGGAATGACATTTCTCGAAGCTAAGCGTTGGCTCGCGGCGCAGAGCGGTTTGGGATTTTCTCTAACGGAACGTCGGCGACATCGGGCAATTGCAAAACATTGCAGTCGAGCGGTTGTACCTGTTGCTGCGCCAAAGGAAGAAGAGGAAACGCCGCCGGATCATACAGTTTATGCGGCTTTGCTCAAGCATGCTCATCTCCTGCCAGCAGGGGCCGAATATCTACACGGCCGTGGCTTCCAAGATTCTACCATTGCAGACTTTAGAATTAGCCAGATGCCTAGCGTCACTGTCATTCGGTCTCTTATTGCAGAATTTGGATTCGCCCGAGTAGAGGCCGCTGGGCTGCTAACCAAAAGTTCAACGCCGGACAGGTATCGGGCAATCTTGCCTGAGGGTGCACTGCTACTTCCCTATATGGAAGCAGGACGGATCGCCTACTTTCAGGCGCGGATTCTAGAAAACGGTGTCAAAAAAGATCGCTGGCGCAACCTCAACCATCGGCACCGGCGGCTCTATAATGTCGACGTGCTTTTTAACCCGCAAATCAGACACGTTGCGATTTGCGAGGGTGCGATGGACGTGATTGCTGCCGCGCAGCTGGGACGTCAGGCCATTGGCCTGATCGGCGTCAGTATGAGGCTGTCGCCAAAAGAGATGATTGCTCTGCGTGGCAAGCAGGTCGATTTGCTTCTGGACTGGGACGATGCTGGCGATCGACGCGCCGCCGACCTTCGTAAGGAACTTGCGCGTTTTGGCGTGGCAGCGACGCGCAAATCGGCGCCATCAAGTGGAGCGAAGGACGTCAATGATTATCTCCGGGAGGGGAACAGTCGGTTATGAATGCGTATGAGCGATTACTGCTCCCCGAAAATTTAAACTATGCTTGGGTTAAAGCGAAAAATCTTTATCGTATGGCCGACGGATATATCGACACCGGTGAAATCGCGGCATTCGAACTTGATCTTGAGCGACGATTGGAGGACATCCGGCGACAGTTCGAAAAAGGTAGCTATCGACTGAAGCCGCTCCGGCCGCTTCCTCGCCCCAAGAAAATTTGTGGTGAGCAGGCCATTAATCGCCAATATTACCATGTCGCGATTGAAGACCAGGTAGCATGGATCGCGTTGGTGAATGCTCTAGGTCCCAATCTCGATCAAATGATGGAACCTTGGAGCTACGGAAACCGCCTCTACCGACCAGCTTGGTATGAGAAAGACGAGGAGAGTAATTCGCATCTTGAGATTGGTCCCTATCGTCATGCCAGCGGACATCTCTATCGCAAATTCCAGCATAGTTGGCCTCTCTTTCGCCGCCACATCTCGTTGACTGCACGTATGATGGCGTTCCACCGAAAATTGCGCTGTGACGAAATGGACGAGCCAGACCAACTTGCGGAGATAACTGCTGAGCGCACCGAACTAATCTATTTTAAGCCTGAATTTTGGGTACAACAGAAAAAATCGTCTAAAACCGATCTTTATTATGCTTCGATTGATCTCAAGCAGTTTTTTCCTGATTTAAAAGTTGAGGGAGTGCTCAGGGGCCTTACTATGGCAGGAGGAATGGCGGAACCACAGATTGCCAATATTGTAACTAAGATGTTGGATTTTCAGATTGACACGTCGGGAATGCCCGATGCCGCATTTGAAAATGTCGAGCCACCTTTTCTGAAGACCAGCGTCAAAGGTATTCCGACTGGCCTTTTTGTCGCCGGCTTTCTGGCCAACGCTGCAATGTTTCCCATTGATCGTCTTGTAGCGACACAACTCGCTCAACAGCGTAATGTCGCCCATTTTCGCTTCGTCGACGATCATACGATTATTGCTTATGACTTTGATGTGCTGTGTAACTGGATTCTTTGGTATGAGCGACTGCTTAAGACGCAGGACATAGGCCCCAAAATTAACGAGGAGAAATACGATCCTGAGAATTTGGGCTCTTGGCTGAGCCACCTGAAATCGGGGGCGTCTATTGCTGATTCTCAGGATAAAAAGGGGGGCGATCTTCGAGCGTCCGCGATGCATGAAGCAAAGCTCGACGGGAAAAACCCGACCAAGTTGATGACCAAGACACTTGCTCAAGTCTCAGCGATCGCGGCTACCGACATCCACATTTTGGATGACGGAGATCTAGGCGAACGGCTGAAAATGCTTGAATGGCTATTACTTGCCGATATTCCGGAGAGGGAAATTCGTCCCGATACAAGGGCCGCATTTGCTGCCGGACAGATAGCTTCTCTTGTTCCAGTGCTAATCCAGGAAGCAAATGGGCTTGTCGACACGGCTCGCGATGTCGCTGCTTATGAATTGCAGCGCCCAAAAACTGGACAAGCGACTGCTGATGAGCAGAAGTGCTATGAGGAAAAACTAGAAGAGCTTAAGAGTAAACTTCGCGCTTGTGAAAATAATCAGGAACACAGCGAGCATGCTATTATGGATCGTTGTTTTAGGCTCCTGCTCCAGTCCCTACGTGAGCATCCGGGTAAGCCCCGTCTCTTTTATCGTATCCATCAATATTGTCGTGTGACAGGTCATCAAGGCCTAGCCTCCATTTCGGAGTGGCTGGAGGATATGCGCGTCGCCAACCATCACAGTTGGGCAGACTATTATATTGCTCTTTCTTTTCAACTCATGGCTGCTGGCCTTCTAACTACTGCACGCCGCCTCCTCGCAAATAGTTCCCTTCGTTCAGATGTGAAAGCATCCGTCAATTACCTCAAAGATGTTGCTGGGCTCGATATTGGTGTGTATTGCGTACCGCAAGACCGGGAAACTTGGTATCATGCGATGGGCCGCCGCGAGTTCGGCGTGGCGCTGATTCAGGTAGCTCAAATGCTTTTGGGTCATTCCCAACATGTTGAGCTTGCGCAACGCTTGGCAGCACTTTCGAAGGCCTATGTAAATGTGCAGCCGGGTAACTCTGCCGATATGTGGCTCGCGGAGACTGGTTATACGCCGGGCGTATGGGCGCATCTTGCTGAGGAGATACTATCAGCTAATTCGCAGCCTTCACCAGCGTGGTCGGCTCTAGTTCCTTCTTTCTCATTTGACCAATGGAGTGATCTACAGGGAGCACGCCGATACCCTGAATATATTCCTTCAGCCGCATGGACGCAGTTACTGAACATGTCCGCCCCACTTCCAAAAAATGATTCCGCGTGGCTCTACGAGGTGATTAACGGCGATCCACAGAGATGTGCCGAAGCAAAGATAGCAAGAAAAGTGGCGTTCACCCAAGCGGCACGAGCCCAGACGTCGCCCCCCACTTCCTCAATGACCGTTAGCGAATGGACGGCCAGTATCCGTAACTGCAGTCCGTTTGATCCGCGTCGTGGAGAATGGACAGCGCTAGAGATCACGGCGCAATTGCTTGAGGATGCGACATCTACAGGGGGCGATGAGGCGGTTCTCGATCGGCTACACCCCAACAATGTGTTGCTGCCTCGGGCGTGGGTTGACTGCTCGGCTTGCGATCACGACCGAACCGAACTCAGTTGGGAAAAATGGCGACGGAATGTGCGTCATGATGGCAAAGCCGTACGGTTGCGTGATACTCGTACATCTCTTTCAGATTATCGTTATGCTCTCAGCAGCAAGATAGGAGTGCCTATAGCTGCTTCCGAGAAGCGACTGGCTGCAGTCGGTCGTCTCCTCTTCGGGCTTCTTCGTAACGATCACGCCGCGCCTCGTATCTGGAACCTCAGAGGTAATGAACTGGTCGTTCCACTGCCACGAGGACGGTGGTTCGAATTTCTTGCTATTTCCTCTTGGACGACACAAATCCTGGAAGCCTGTCTGGGCGCAAGATCTGCGGAAACTCGTGCGATCACTCGCACGCCGAGCCTGTTCGGCTGGCACGACGGCGATAAGCCGAATGATGCCGATTTCGATGGCCCAACTATATTTAGTTCGACGGACCTACTGGAACAAATTAGGCACGCGCAAAAAATTCTTGAAGACAATCAGCTTGCTGTGGCCCGTAACCAGCCTCGTCAGGTCATTCCTTTCCGTCTTACCGATTTTGCTGCTGGTGCGGAGAACGTTGATATAGTCAGCGAAGGAGATCCAAATGCTCAATGAGCGGCTTCATATCGGCGTAATTCAGACCTCACTCAGTGCTAATACTGCTTGGGTCGATGACAAGAGTGGCAATTGGAAAAATTGTGTTCACATGTCAGAAATTGAGGAACGAAGGGCAAAGAAAGAAATCCGACACTTCTTCGCCTCGCTGCGTGGGCTCGATCATCGGCCGGATATCATTCTGCTTCCTGAACTGTCAGTGCCGCTTGGCTTCGAGCCTCAACTAAAACGCGCTGCTGAAAAACTTGAGGCTATTGTCATCGCCGGACTGGATTACAGGATAGAAACCGGCGAGTTGCAGCCCACTGTGTCGAATGAAGCGGTGGTCATTGTGCCGCGAAGGTTGCGCGGTCGTCAGATTGCCCGGCGGACCGAAGTAAGACGGGTTGGCAAGACCTATCCCGCTCCGTCCGAAGAAAAAAAGCTTAAGAGTATTACGGGCACGGGCGTCGCCTTTCTCGCTCATCCGACCGTTTGGATATTCGAGAGCTCCGATCTCGGAAAGTTTGCAGTTGCAATCTGCTACGATTTCATGGATCTCGACCGGATAGTCATGTATCGTAATAAGATACAGACATTGTTTATTCTGGCCTATAACCGTGACACCACGTCGTTTGATCATCTGGCGGAAGCCCTTTCGCGGATGTTGTTCTGCAATGTGGTCGTTTGCAATTGTGGTCAATTCGGTGGCTCGCTTGCAGTGAGTCCGTTCCGTGAACCGTTCCGCCGTTCGATATACCGTCACGTTGGACAACGACTTCCTCATGCACAACTCGTAGAGCTACCACTCGCAGCACTTGCCGCACATCAGGCAGGTTCGACCAACAAAGATTTCAAGAGTCTACCGCCTGGTTTCGGAGTCTTTTCTCCTTCACTGACGACAAAGACCGAGGCGATATGAACGATGGTTGGCTTTTGCCCAGTTATCGTAACGCCATCAATTTCGGAAAGGCCGTTGTCGTCAGATGAGCAATTTCATTTTCTACGATCTCGAAACGACCGGAACCAATATTGTTTTTGACCAGATAATGCAGTTTGGTGCGGTCTTGACTGACCGAAATCTGGTCGAACTCGATCGTTTCGAAATTCGTTGCCGACTTCTTCCGTGGATTGTTCCGGCGCCAGGTGCGCTTCTCGTTACAGATACCGACGTTCGTCTCCTCGATGACCCGACTTTACCCGACTTTTATTCAATGATGCGTGCGATCGCTCAGCAGCTCAATGCATGGGGAAGGGCAACTTTTGTAGGCTACAACTCGATACCTTTTGATGAACCTTTCTTGCAGCGCGCTTTCTGGCAGGCGTTGCTTCCGCCTTATGTGACTGTGACAGGTGGTAATTCCCGTCTCGATCTCTTGGTAATTCTCCGTGCTGCCTCTACTTTTCGCTCTAGCGTTCTAATAGTACCGCATCGAGATGATGGGATGCCAACCTATCGTTTGGATGTGCTGGCCCCCTTTAACGGGTTCAACGCACATCATGCCCATGATGCGATGGGTGATGTCGAAGCAACACTCTTCTTAGCTCGGAAGTTAAAAACTGGTTTTTCAGAACTATGGGAAAAGCTAAGTGGCCGGGCCTCTAAATCTGTAATTTCATCGTTATTGGATGCTGGCGAACCGCTATTTCTCTTCCATCATGGTGCTAAGCCCTCGTTGTCTTGTTACTATCGAGTGGACGACGGTCGGCTGCGTTCGCATGCAACATTAGCCAGACTTTCATTCGACTGGAAAGGTGCAAGCATACTGTCAGTAGACAATTCAGGAGCTATGCGTCAAATGCTTCGCCGTGTCGCACTTAACAAGGCTCCAGTTGTTTTAACGCTTGAGGAAGCCGAAAATTTTGCGAGTGTCATGCCCACAGACTTAGAACTCGCACAGGCCTCTTTCCTTGCAAGCGACCGTTCTTATTGCGCTGATTTAGCGGAACTCCTAGAGCCGTTATCAGCTTCTCCAACGGCGAATGGTGCTCAAGTCGAGGAAACCATCTTTGACGGGTTTGCCAGTAACTGTGACGCTAAACTTATGGCCGAATTTCACAGGGCCGCACCGCCGGAGCAACTCGAGATCGCAAAAGCTTTTGAGGACGTTCGCTTCCGCCGTCTCGCGATGCGTATCCTCTATGTGCAAGCGCCGCAGATATTGACACTGCGTGAGACCCGGCCGATCGATGCGGGGATTGCAAGACGTCTTGAAGGAGAACCTGGTGGCCAGCCTTGGCGATCACTAGGTGATGCGAGAAAGGAGCTTACATCCTGCTCCTCTAAGATGTCTTCGGAAGCTAAGCAGAGCATTTCGAACTGGCTGGCTGAACGCGCTGTTTAGAGAAATAGAGCATCTTGGCTGTTTGGTCTGATGCCAATTTTTACATTCAATGGAGAAAGCTTTTTTGGTATCGGCGAGTAAGACGGTTATATGGCTTGCGTTCGAGAATGACAGAGTTATTTGCCGCACATTGCGCGTATATAATCTTGCAGCTTGCGGCGATTAGGCGCCATATTCGCCGCAAGGAGTGCAGGGAATATGGCGCGATACATTCATCAGCATGCAGACTGGCCCGGCTTCCAGTGGGACAAGGATACCATTTCCCAAGAACTGGCTGCCGTGCGTCACCGGCAGGGTCGGCTCCTGGGCCGTATGGAAAGCCTTGGCTTCGATTTCAGGTCGGAAGCTGTGCTCCAGACCCTGACGGAAGATGTCATCAAGTCGAGCGAGATCGAGGGCGAAAACCTCGATCGTGAGCAGGTGCGTTCTTCCATTGCCCGGCGACTGGGGATGGATATTGGCGCGCTGGCATCGGTGGATCGGGATGTCGAAGGTGTTGTGGAGATGATGCTGGATGCGACCCGACATTATGCCGACCCGCTGACCGAGGAGAGGCTGTTCGCCTGGCATGCGGCTTTGTTTCCCACTGGCCGAAACGGCATGGCACGCATTCTGGTCGGAGAGTGGCGTGATGACAGAACCGGCCCGATGCAGGTCGTGTCTGGCGCGGTCGGACGGGAGAAGGTTCATTATGAGGCGCCGACAGCCAGCAGGGTGCCCGCAGAGATGCAGGTCTTCCTCAACTGGTGCAATGCCGGGCAAGCGCTGGATCCTGTGCTGAAGGCAGCCATCGCACATCTGTGGTTTGTCACCATTCATCCGTTTGAAGACGGAAACGGGCGCATGGCGCGGGCCATCGGCGACCTCATGCTGGCGCGCTCGGAACAGACAGATCAGCGATTTTACAGCCTGTCAGCCCAGATCCGTCAGGAACGGAAGGATTATTACGCAACCCTTGAGGCTACCCAGAAGGGGGATATGGACATCACGTCCTGGCTGCTCTGGTTTCTGGGGGCGCTGGATCGCGCCTTTGATCGCGCTGAGCTGGTCCTGGGAAAAGTCCTCCAGAAAGCCCGTTTTTGGGACACTTTGGCCGGACAATCGGTCAATGACCGGCAACGCCTCATGCTCAACCGTCTGCTCGATGGGTTTGAGGGTAAGCTAACCTCATCCAAATGGGCAAAGCTTGCAAAGACGTCACCGGATACAGCCCTGCGAGATATCAATGTGAGGTGGTCCCGTCCGTTCGGACAGTTTTGCGGGCTTGATAAGCTATACCCGGTTGTTGTTATGCCGCCCTTCTGACGGCGTTGCTGTTGGCCATCTGGTCCGGGGTTAACCCCGGACCAGATGGCGTCGGCACGTCATGATACGCCTCATCGGGCGTTCGTCCAGCCAGCGCCGTATGCGGACGCCTTTCGTTATAATGGGCGATCCATCTGCCAAGCCCGGCCCTCAGCTCTGATCCGGTCTCGAACGCGTACAGGTAGACGCATTCGTATTTCAGCGACCGCCACAGACGCTCGATGAACACGTTGTCCAGCCAGCGACCGCGCCCATCCATGCTGATGCGGATCTGACGCTCTTCCAGTATCCCGCTGAAACGGGGTGTCGTAAATTGCGACCCCTGGTCAGTATTGAAAATGTCCGGGGCGCCATAGCGCATGAGGGCATCCTGTAGCGCCTCGATACAGAACTCCACGTCCATCGTGTTCGACAGACGCCAGGACAGGACCTTGCGCGTGAACCAGTCCATGATCGCCACGAGATAGAGAAATCCCCGTTTCATGGGAATATATGTGATATCGGAACACCAGACCTGGTCAGGCCGATTGATGACCAGATCCCGTAGCAGATATGGATATTTCCGATGCTCCGGATGGGGCACGGTCGTGCGCGGCTTCTGGTAGATCGCCCGCAGGCCCATGATCGCCATGAGCCGCCGGACCCGCTTGCGGCCCACTTCATGTCCCTGGCGGCGCAGATGCCATGTCATCTGCCGTGAGCCATAATACGGCGTTTCCAGGAACTGGGCGTCGATCAGCCGCATCAGCTCCAGATTGGCTTCGCTCTGTGGCACAGGCCGATAGTAGACGCCCGACCGGTTGAGTTGCAGCAGCGTGCATTGCCGGATTATCGGCAGGCATGCTCTCTTCGGGTCAATCATCTGCCGCCTCTGATCACGCCCAACCGAGCAGAGGCATCGCGTAAAAAATCCCGTTCCACGAGAAGTTCGCCTATCTTCGCGTGCAGTTTCTCCACGTCAGCTGGGCTGACCGGGGGCTCAGCCACCGTCTTCCCGGAAAAGGTCGCCGCCATCCCCTCGATCGCCTGCCGTTTCCACTGGGCGATCATCGTCTGATGTACCCCATGTTTCGAAGCCAGTTCCGCCAGCGTCAGTTCCCCACGGATCGCCTCCAGCGCAACCCGTGACTTGAACTCTGCCGCATACCTCTTCCGCGTAACCTTGCCCATAAAACCCGTCCTCGTTCAGGCCAGATGATAGCTTATCGCCCTGTCCGAAAAATGGGGACCACCTCTATGATCTCGTATCGCGCGATATTCTGGCTAGGGAGGCTGCAGGAGGAAGAAGCACCAGCTATGTGCTAGTTGTTCCCGAGACGTAAAACGCGGGCCGATGCTGACGGACAGGCCGTTGATTGGGTATGATCGGCATTCAGGCCTGTATCCTTGCATCGGTGAGCGCGGATGAAATGCGCTGGGCGACCTGATCCGTCGAGCGTTTGACATTTTCTCGCTTCAGATGGGCGTAGCGGGAGGTGGTCTTGATGTCGCTATGGCCCAGCATCCGGCCAATCATTGTCAGGTCCGCTCCCATCTCCAGGGCATCCGATGCAAAGGAATGACGGAGATCGTGGAGCCTGACGCCATCCAGGCCTGCCGCCTTGCGGATACGCCGCCACGGTTTTTGCAGGTCAGTGAGATATTCGCCAGCTTTGCGTCCGGTGATGACATAGGGATTGTCGGGCAGGCGAGGGGTGGCCTTCAGGACATCAACCGCCGCCGTGCCCAACTGGACAGTTTTTGCTCCGGTTTTGCTGTCGGGGAGGCGCAGTTCGGCTTCACCCAGCCAGACATGCGCCCACTGGAGCGTCTGGATTTCCCGCAACCGGCAACCCGTGAGGGCAAGCAGACGGATGGCCCGTGCCGCTTCGGGCATGTCTTCGGCTGCCTTGTCGAGGCTGCCTCCTAACCGGGCATACTCATCCCGGGTGAGAAAACGCTCGCGTCTTTCTTCCCGGTAGCGTTTGACGCCCCGGCATGGATTCACACCGTCCTGGCGGATACCCCACAGATCGGCGAGGCTGAACATTTTTGACAGCACGCCCAGCGTCCGGTTGGCCTGATAGGGGATATGCCGGAAGCTGCCATGAAATTCGACAACTTCAGCCCGCGAAAGGTCAGCCATCCGCCAGCTTCCGAATTTCGGCACAATGAACAGTTCCACCGAGCGCCTGTATTCCCCCCGTGTTCTGGGTTTCAGGTGGACATCGACATATTCGTCGAGAAAGCGTCTGGAGAAGCTCGCGACAGTCATGGCCTTGCGATCATCGGACCGTTTGTCCGCCGGATTTTCTCCAGTATGGACCCGCGCGAGGATCCTGATGGCTTCATCACGGGCGAGATCCGCTGTCCACGGGCTGCCATGCTGGCCAATCGTGTAACGCCGCAGCCTTCCGCCAGAGCGGTAGTGAATGACGTAGACCTTGCGGCCCGATGGCCAGACCCGGACCGCAAAGGCCGGGATGCTGTCATCCCACAGGAAATAATCTTTTGCTTCGGGCGTCGCCGCCGTGACGGTTTTCTTGTTGAGCCGGGCCATTCTCGCCTCCGCCGCAGGAAACACATAGGAAACAGATGAGAGCGCAACCGAGCGTAGTCGGTGAACGAATGACGTATCCCGATGGGGCCATTTTTCAAGGAAAAACAAAGGGTTTTCGTGGTCCGGCGCTATTCTGGCGGCACGGGCGCTGGCCAGCGTAGGCTAAAAAATCTTTCTCATAACCTGAAGGCCGCAGGTTCAAATCCTGCCCCCGCAACCAAACATATCCGTCTGAAAAGACAAAAAGAAAAGCCGCCCGTAAGGGCGGCTTTTTTGTTTGGGTAGATGACGGGGTAAAAATAAATACAAAAAAATCAATGATATAGTTTTGCAGGTTCAAATCAGGCCAGCCTAATCTGCAACCAGTTGCGATACAGAATCGTGCGCTTCACTCCACGATAGTTTCCATTCGGCGATGAATGTCAAGATCTCCAAGAGCTTGTCGGCCGTCTTGCGGCTTTCCATATCGGTAGGAGCGCGAGCGGCGTCGGCCAGCGGGTATGTACCCTCGATGTGGACCTGCAGCTTGCCTCCGATGATCCAGTTAAAAAGCTGCGTCGAATGACCATGGTACCACTCTATCAAGAACGGTCGGGATACCGAACAAGGGGAGTTTGATACCAGTGCCTAGCCCGTTACCGAGATCATGAATGGCGTGGCATAAAGCATGATATGGCCTGTATGGGCCTGCCGTCTTTTCACCTTGTGGCATTGTTTGTGGTAGCGGTGGCGCGAAACACCATGCCAGCCGCACCACTATCGCCAGAAGAATCCTGATGCCGATCGATTTGAGAAGCTGATAGAGACAGAACGTTGCATCTGGCGCGAGACCGCCTTGAACCATAGGCCGATGGGAACCGGGCCTGCGATACCAGACGCCATAATCCAGTGAAGAATGATCGCCAGACGCGTATATCGCTCAACAGACCATGGCGCAGATTGCTGTTTACTGCTGCAACTCGAACGCGCCAGCGATCGTCAGTGTCACGTCGTCACCCACGAGCGGCACGTACTGTTTGACGCCAAACTCGCTACGGACAATCGTGCCAGTCGCTTCAAAGCCTACGGTAAACATCTTGTCGAGCGGGTTGGTCCCGCTGCCGATCAGGCGGGCCTTGAGCGTGACCAGCTTTGTCACGCCGTGCAGGGTCAGGTTGCCGGTGATGTTCGCGGTATTGACACCGGTCCGGACGACCCGGGTCGATCTGAACGTCGCATTGGGAAACTTATCTGCGTCAAACCACTGCGCACTTTTCAGTTCGCCATCCAGCTTCGGCACCGTGGTGTCAACCGACTGCACCGGAATGGTGATATCGAGGCTGGTGCTCGAAAGATGGGCCGGGTCAATCGTGAGCGAACCGGATGCGCCCGTAAAAAAACCGGAAAAATTGCTGAACCCCATATGCGAGAGGGTGAAGCCGACCTGCGTGTGATAGGGCTCGACCTTGTAGGTGCCAGCCTTCACCGCTGACGGATCGGTGTTGGCAACCTGCTGGGCGGAAGCCTGTGAAACTGCGCCGAATAGGACGGCCGCCATAAGGGCGGACGTGGCAAAATGACGTTTGATCATGGGGCGTATTCCTGTGAGATAAAAGGGTATTCAGACCGGAAGACCGGCAATTTCGCCCTGGGCCTGCACAATGGCGGCATCTTTTGCGTCCTGCCCCAGCGCCAGTCCTTCAGCGCGTATCCAGGTGACATCCGTCAGGCCGATGAATGCGAGGACAGTGCCGAGATACTTCTCTTGATAATCCAGAGCGGCGGCCGGGCTGTCCCCGGTATAGACCCCGCCGCGCGTCGAGATGATGAATGCCTTCTTGCCCTTCGGAAGCAGCCCTTCGGGGCCGGTCGCGCCATACTGGAACGTCCTGCCCGCGACAACCACCCGGTCGATCCAGGATTTGAGCTGGGCGGGAACAGATAAATTGTACATCGGTGCGCCAATGACAATGATGTCGGCGAGCAGAAGGTCATCGATATACCCGTTGCCGGTTGCCAGATCGTCGGCGAGTGCGGCGTCCGTTACCGGTGCCCCCTGGAATGCCGCCATATGCTCACCGGTCAGATAGGGGATGGGACTTGCAGCAAGATCTCGATAGATGACGGTGGCGTCCGGGTGCGCGGCCTTCTGCTGCGCAACAGTTTCTGCCGAAAGCTGGCGGCTGACCGAATGGGCGCCGAGAATACTGGAATCAATATGCAGGATCTTCATTGTGGTCATCTCCATAGAGGAATTGGCCGGGGCTTTTCTGTTACGCCCTGAAAATAGGTTTCTGATTGCCCTGAACATGATCCAGCATGTCCCATGGATTTATCCATCTATAAAGATGCTATATTCCGATATATAATACTGGAAAAACCGATGGATCGGGGGCCTATGCTGGACGGCGTATCACTGGATCAACTGCGCACCTTCATTGCCGCCAGCGATGAAGGCAGCTTCTCGGCGGCAGCCCGGCTGCTGCACCGGTCGCAATCAGCGGTCAGTGAAATGATCGCAACACTTGAGGCGCAGATGGGGATCGTACTCTTCGACCGGTCTGGTCGTTACCCGCAACTGACGCCTGCTGGCAGGGTGCTGCTGGCCGATGCGCGTGGCGTGGTTGCGAATGTAGACTTCATGAAGGCGCGGGCGAAAGGCATGGCGTCCGGACTGGAACCCGAACTGTCGGTCGTGGTGGACGTGTTCTTCCCGATGGACCGCATCACAGCCGTGGCTGCGAAATTCCGCGAGACATTTCCGCACACGCCCCTGCGGCTGTATGTCGAGGCCCTTGGCGGCGTGTTTCAGCCGCTTCTCGATGGGCGAGCCAGCATTGGCATTGCCGGTCCTCTGCCCGATGTTCCTGCTTCCATGTCCAGCGAGGCGCTGGGGGATATCCGTTTCCTGATCGTGGCAGCCCATGACCATCCTCTGGCGCGGATTGATGGTATCATTCCCAAGGAAGAACTGGCCCGCCACGTCCAGCTTGTGCTGACCGACCGCACAAATCTGTCTGCTGGCAAGGAACGTGGCATCATGTCCCCACTGACATGGCGGCTCGCGGATCTCTACGCCAAGCATCATTTTCTTCTTGGTGGCCTGGGCTGGGGCGGGATGCCGTCGCACACAGTGCAGGCCGATATCGAAAGCGGCCGGCTGGTCGAACTCCGTATCGACAGCATCTCCCAAGGGGGAGTGGATATGCCCATGACGGTCGTTTATCCCACGGCCGAGCCGCCGGGGCGCGCGGGTCGGTGGCTGATTGACAGGCTGAAGCTTTGCCCGGGCAAAACTGCCGATCAGTGACCCGGACTTTGAAAAGGCCGGTCCCGACCCGCCTCATCATGCGATCGAAACCGGCACCGACGTTCCTGAGGCCTAACTTATCCGTCCGTTAGCTTTTGCTAACCGGAGAGACATCATACATCAGTCCGCCTTGGTCGTGATCGAAAGGTCGTGCCATTTACGGTCATTCTCCGTCACTGCTTCGTCAGACCGTTTCACATATTCAACCGCATCGACACCAACAAGCAGTTCCATCGGCGTGTCCTCCCGGTTTGCCAGACCGACAATCAGGCTGGCGATCTTGGCGGGGTCCGAACTCTGATGGCCTGAACCCTCACGTATCCTCTTTGCAAAGGCCCCGACTGTCTGTTCATAGGGTGCACTGATTGGCGGGATTTTCATGGAAGAACCAGCCCAGTCAGTTCTGATGCCGCCCGGTTCGATCGTTGTGACCTTGACGCCTAGCGGTGCCATTTCCTGCGCCAGAACCAGAGAGAAGCCACGCACCGCAAATTTGGCGGCCTGATAGGCACCCAGACCGGGAACCGTGATACGTGCGCCGACAGAAGCTATCTGGAAGATGTGGCCGTGCCCCTGTTCGCGCAGGATGGGAAGCACAGCCTTGCTGACATAGACGACGCCAAAGAAGTTCGTCTGGACCTGCTGGGTAAAGTCCTCGATCGCCATGTCTTCGACCGAGGCCGTATTGGCATAGCCTGCATTATTGACCACGACATCAATACGGCCGAAATGCTCTTTTGCCTGCAGGACAGCAGCCTGGGCTGCTTTGGCGTCGGTGACGTCAAGGGACAGGGGCAATATGCGCTCGCCATATTGAGCGACCAGCGCATCGAGATCAGCGGGGTTGCGCGCCGTTGCAACGACGCTATCACCGGCCGACAGGGCGGCCTCGACAATGTCGCGGCCAAGACCGCGTGAACTGCCGGTTACAAACCAGATTTTAAGCATATGCCTGTCCTTTCAATTGATTAGTTACCCATCCGGACGTTCGTTCGACTGACCATCAAGCGCAGCGCCACCCTCTTCCTGACGCCCGGACAAAGGGTAGGCATCACTGAAGCAAAACTGTTGCTTGATGAAGTTGATACTGGTGCCGTCCTGCAGGCGGAAAGAAAGCAGCCTGAAGAATGACAAAGGAAACGCAGCCTGCTGATCCACCAAGAATGTAAAGCGGATCGGCAGGCAGGAAATGGTCAGTTCATTCATAGGGGAGGGCCCGATCTGGCAGGCATTGATGCCTCTTCAGATCAGGCTGTCATGCAGGCGGCGGTTACGATGCGAACCGCTCTCCCACCATTTCCTCGCTTTTTGCCCACAATGCCTCGGCATGGGCCAGATCGACGGCATAGGCACGCACACCCTCATCAAGCAGTCCTTTGGGCGCGTCATTGGGAATGACCGGTGCGACGTGGCAGTCCTCGCAATAATGTCCACCGACTGCATCGGCGGCAGCAACGACGCCAGCCCAGACCGAGGTCGCAGCACCCTGCGGGACTGTCTTGAACTCGAATGGCGGTTTACCTGCGGCAGCAGCCTGCGCGTTGATCTGCGCCTCCATTGCTTCCAGTGCGCCCTCCGGCAGATAACGCACGAGTTCCGTCATGATCGCGCCGGGATGCACGGCAGTGGCCCGTATGCCCTGCGCCCGATGCCGGGCATCGAAAGCAACCGCGAACAGGATGTTGGCGGTCTTTGACCGGCCGTAAGCAACCCAGGGGTCATACGGCGTGTGCGCGAAGTTCGGGTCGGCAAGATCGACATCCGAAAAGCGATGCCCGGCGGAGGAAAGATTGACCAGGCGGGAGCCTGCCCGCAGCAGGCCGGCAATCCGGTTGACCAGCACGAAATGCCCCAGATGGTTGGTGCCGAACTGGGTTTCGAATCCGTCCTTCGTATGGCCGAAGGGGGTGGCCATCACGCCCGCATTGGCGATGACCAGATCGAACGGTTTGCCGGCCGCATTCAGGCGGTCCGTGGCGGCGCGAACGCTGGCGAGATCCGCGAGGTCCAGTTCAAGCAGTTCAAGCGATCCGCCGCCTTTTTCCGCATCGGCACGGACCTGCGCGGTGGCGTGTTCTGCCTTCGCAAGGTTGCGTACGGCCACCACGACACTGGCCCCGTGGGCTGCCAGCGCACGCGCCGTCTCAACGCCCAGTCCTGCTGAAACGCCGGTGACGAGGACGCGCTTTCCGGCAAGGGAAATGTTGCGCAGGACATCCTCGGTTGTGGATGTTGCGCCAAACTGCTGTGTCATAGTCTGTGCCATGATAGGCCTCCAGCATGAAGGGAACGCCATTCCTTGCGGAATGGGTGCCCGGGGAGTTATGTGGAAGCATGCTCCGCTTATTTATATACGGAGTATTCATCCGTTTAACAAGAGGGAAAGACGTGAAAGAGGACCAGACGCGCCGGCGCAGGCCACGCAGCGATGGACGCAAAAATCGCGAACGCCTGCTGGAAACGGCCAGGACTGCCTTTGGATCAGGCGAAATCGACATTCCCCTGGATGAAATTGCGCGGCGGACCGGCGTGGGGATTGGCACGCTGTATCGCCATTTCGCCAATCGCGACGCCCTGATCGAGGCGGTCTATCGTGATGAACTGAACAGGCTCGCAGCGGCAGCCACTCGTCTGGCGGAGACACATGCGCCCGTTGAAGCGCTGCGCGCCTGGCTGAACCTGTTTGTGGATTACATCGCGGCCAAGCAGGTGATCGCCCCCGCGCTGAACAGCCTTATTGGCGGGACGGATGCGATCTATGCGGATTCCCGCACCGTTCTCACCGCCGCGATTGGCGGGCTTGTTACCCGTGCCACGCAAAGCGGTGACATCCGGCCTGACATCGAGCCGGTAGACCTGCTGTGCGCCCTCGGTGGTGTCTCAAACTACGCGACAGGTCCCGGTTGGGAGGTGCGTGCAAAACGTCTCGTTGATGTTCTGATCGCAGGCTCGCGGCCCAAAGGGTGAGCGTTTCGGCGGAGGGCAGGGTGGCAGCCTGTGACAGCCGCCATCCCGGTAACGTGGCGCAGGACGTGGTCAGGCTTGGACCATCGTCAGCGAACAGTGGCGTGCGAAAACGTCAGCCGTCCGTCGATCGGGTCAAGTCCTCCCAATCCGCAATTTCTCTTTCCAAGCGGGAGATACGTTCACGAACCAGACGCAGGGCGTCACTGCCCAGAAGGAGTTGCGGTGGGGGCGCGTCCGACGCAACAAGCTGAAGCACTGCGGCGGCGAGTTTCGCCGGATCGCCCAACTGCCTGCCGTCCTTCTCGTGTCGTGCAGCCCGGATCGGATCGAACAGAGCATCATAGTCCGTAATCGAGCGCCCGGTCCTGACCATCGAACGCCCGGCCCAGTCTGTACGGAATGATCCGGGGCACAACGCCGTGACATGAACACCGAAGGGCGCCATTTCTGCGCGCATGACTTCCGAAATCCCCTGCAGGGCAAACTTGCTGCCACAGTAATACGCTATGCCGGGCATCGTGATCAGGCCGCCCATTGATGTCACGTTCACGATGAACCCTCTGCGCCGTTCCCGAAAACGTGGCAGGAAGGCTTTGGCGACCGCAACCGCACCAAAGACATTGACGTCGAACTGGTGGCGCATTTCTTCGAGAGGGGATTCCTCCAGAACGCCTTCATGTCCGTAGCCAGCATTGTTGATGAGCACATCGACCGGGCCGTGGTCTTCTTCTGCCTGTGCGACGATGGCGGGAATGCGGTCGAACGCGGTGACGTCACAAAGGACCGCGCGGGCATGCGGTAGTCGTTCCAGTAATGAGGCCCTCGCGGTTTCTGACCGGACTGCCCCGATTACCCTGTGGCCCGCATCAAAGGCGGCTCGGGCAATGGCAAACCCCAACCCCGAGTTGGCGCCCGTGATGAAAAAAGTCTGCTCTGGCATGGTTCTGCTCTGCTTGATTGTATTCAAGCCTTGATCAATAATATCACATTAATGCGTCCCCTATCGCATTTCCTCTGATTTTCTTGCTCGATCCTATGAATCCTCAACCCACATCCTCTCCGCTCCTCGCGCTGGCCGCTGAACTTGCACCGCGACATGGCTACAACGCCACGCCCTTGCCTTGTATCCGCATCCTGCGTTCCGAGACCATTCTTGAAGATGTACCGGTCCTTTATCGCCCCGGTGCGGTCTTCGTATTGCAAGGCTCCAAGCAGGGCTTCCTCAATGGCAAGGTCTACCGCTATGACGCCGACCATTATCTTGCCGTTTCAGTCCCTGTGTCTTTTCGGATGGCTTCGCAGGCTAGCCCCGGTCAGCCTCTGCTTGCCATCTACTTCGATTTTGACCTGCATCTTGCCGCTGAAATCGTGACCATACTGGAAGGGCAGGTCGGTCATGACGAGAGGGGGAAGGCAAGAAGTCTGGTTTCAAGCCGGATGGTGCCTTCCATTGCTGACGTGCTCCAGCGTCTGCTTCATGCTTTCCATCATCCGCAGGAACTCGCCATTCTTGGACCGGGATTATTGCGCGAGTTGCATTATCGCATCCTGATCGGTCCTCAGGGGGGCTCGCTAATGGTGGCCCTGCGCCGCAACGGCACGACAGGCAGGATCGTGCAGAGCCTGTCGCTCATCCGCGAACGCTACAATGAAGGATTGTCGGTACCGGAGCTTGCGGCAACGGTCGGTATGAGCGTTCCTTCCTATTACGCCAGCTTCAAGTCTTTTACCGGGAATACCCCGATCCAGTACATCAAGGCCCTACGGCTGCACGAAGCCAGGCTGATGATCGCGCGGCGTAAGGGATCGATTGCCGCGATTGCCGCCGAAGTCGGCTATGCCAGCCCCGCCCAGTTCAGCCGGGACTTCAGGCGCCATTTCCGCCGCAGTCCCAGCGAGGAGACTCAATGGATGCGGGAACATCTTGGGGAACCGGTATAGGCCCGAAGCGAAAATCCTGCGCCCGAGGTCGTCCGTTTGTTTGACGACACCTGGCAGACAGGCGGTAGTCGCCTTCACTTTTAGATCTGCCATGTCGAAGGCAGGGCGGCAAGAAAGTCCATAACGATTTGCGTGCGCGCAGGCGTATGGCGTTTCTCCAGACGTACGGCAGAAAGAGGCGCCTCGGCGATCCGCCAGTCTTTTAATATCTCGACGACATGGCCACTGCGAAGATCATCAAGACCCAGCCACGCAGGTGCCCATCCGATGCCGAACCCGGCCCGAACGATGCTCCAGGCGGCCTCACCATCGTCGAAGACATGCTTTGGCCGGGGAACATGACGTATGGCCTTTCCGTCCACCGGTGACATGAAGCGCCAGTTATCGATTTGGCCTGTCCCCTTGTTCCTGAAGCCGATCTGCTTATGCCCTGCCAGATCCGCCGGTGTTTCTGGCACGCCATGAAGCCGAAGATATTCGGGGGTGGCACATGCTATCCAGGGGAATGAGTATAGCTTGCGAGAGATATGGCCGGGCAGACCATTGAGATTACCGGAGCGGATAGCAAGATCGATGCCACGTGTGGCGAGGTCCGCCATTTCGTCACCGAGTTGGATCTCGATATTGATTTCCGGATGCGCATGCAGGAACGCAGGGAGTTCGGGCATGATACAGGCGCGCGCAAAGGCTGTTGGAGCGGTGATCCGGACACACCCGATGGCACTCTGGTTTCCCAATTCAGCGAGTGACGTTTCAATCTGTTCCAGACTGTCCAGCAAATGACGACCCTGGCCAAACAGGCGATCACCCTCATCCGTCAGCGAGAGGGCATGCGTCGTGCGATGTAGCAGACGAACACCATGCTTTTGTTCAAACCGGGTCAGGGCCTTTGACATGGCTGAAGTTGTAACGCCCGCACGGCGAGCAGCCTCTGCAAATGAGCCTGCTTCAACGATGCGCACGAACCACAAAAGCTGAAGAAGGCCCGGAGACAATGACGGTGTGGACATACAGTCAACACTGACATGAACGCTACTTAGCTTCAAGAACATCCTCATCAGCTACATATTAATTTTTACTTGGAATGGAGAGAGAGATGAAATACCTGGTCTTACTGACGCCGGCTGCCGGCAAGAAAGTGGAAGACATCGCACCGCACATGGTTGCGGAGATCAAGGCGGTCTGGGAGTCTTATAATAATGGCGTGCTCCGCGAGTTCTATTTCTCGCCAGGCCCACCTGTCGTTACGCTGATCTACGAAGTGGCTGATGAAGCCGCTCTTCACTCCGAACTCGATCGCTTGCCTATGATTCAGGAACATCTGCTTGATCGTCAGGTGGTGGCGCTAGGTCCATTCGTACAGTTTCAGGCATTGTTTGATAAAAGCCTGTTGGGATCAGCATAAGGCAGTCAGTTCGGTAGGTCCGGATAATTGCTGGACCCGGATGAAGTCATCACGTTTCATACCCAGAATGTTCTTCTAGTGAAGAGAGATGAAAAAACATCATCCGTCGCATCTGATATCGAATGGTGCGGGCAATACTGTGCAGTTGGCCACTTTGCCTACAGAAAGCAGTATTGCCAGCGCATTCAAGGACGCCGACCTTGTCGACTCCTTTAGCATAACACCTCATAATGATGTGCCCTACGACATAGACCTTATAGCGCGTATCATTTTTGGTCGTCCTGCCTGGTGGGTTCGTGGCCTTCTCGCAATACGCGACAATATAGTCGCTCGCTTCGGTTTAAAAACAACGGATGAACTCCGATGTAAGGCGCGGGCGGAGGGAAATAAATCCATCGATTTTTTCCCGGTTCTTGCACGTAATGCCAATGAGCTTGTACTTGGTGAAAATGACCGGCACCTTGATTTCAAGATTTCGATCATGCTCCGAATGCCAGTTAACAGAAGCGATTTCGAGGTGCTCGTTACCACCGTCGTTCATTGCCACAATAATCTGGGCCGTCTTTATCTGGCCTTGATTAAGCCGTTTCATGTCCTTGTCGTTCGATCAAGCCTGAAACGTGTCGGAAGGTCTGATCCGTAAATCAGATCACGCGGTTCGAACCATGTTGTCCTCAGGCTACGCCGCGCGTGGATGGGCAGCGGCATCCGGTTCCTCCAAAACAAAAATCATGCAATATCCTTTAATGATCCGGTCAGATCACTGTTTTCTGCAAGACACGACCCTTGCCAATGCTTACGGCGAGAAACGCGGCGATTACGCCAGCAGCGCCCGCCAGGACAAGCATGTCCTGATAGCTTCCCTGCGCCTGTCGCAGCATGCCTGCGAGGGAGGCGGCACATGCAGCCCCAATCTGGTGCCCGAACATGATCCAGCCGAACACGATCGGGGCAGAGCGCTCCCCAAACGCCATGTTGGATAGACGCAGGGTTGGCGGAACCGTTGCGATCCAGTCGAGGCCGTAGAATATCCCGAAGATCATCAGACTTTCAGGCGAGAAATCGATGAAGGGTAGCGCAATCAGCGACAGCCCCCGCAGTCCATAATAGGAAAATAGCAGCCAGCGCGCATCCAGCCGGTCTGTCAGCCAGCCGGACAGTGTGGTGCCGACAAGATCGAACATTCCCATCATGGCAAGGTATCCTGCCGCCGGAACTTCCCCAATGCCATGGTCAGCGCAGATTGCGATGAAATGCGTGCCGATCAGCCCGTTCGTGGTGAAGCCACACACAAAGAAGGTCGCGAACAGAAACCAGAAGTCTCGTTTGCGCGCGGCAGCCAGCAGGGCCGTTATGGCCGTGCGTAAAGGGTTCTGGTCTGTATACCGGAGCGGCTCATGATCCGGTTCCGCCCCATGTGGCACCAGTCCACGATCCTCAGGGTGCTCTGGCAGGAAAAGAGCCACAAGGGGCACCAGTATCAGGGTGGTTGCGGCAACGACCATGACAGGTGCCCGCCACCCAAAATGATGGGCAAGTGCCGCAAGACCCGGCAGGAAAAGCAGTGAACCTGTTGCCGTGCTGGCGGCCAGCAGTCCCATGATCGTGCCGCGCCGCGCCACAAACCAGCGGTTCACCACCGTGGCGCCCAGCACCATCGCCACAGCACCCGTGCCGAAACCGGTCAGCACACCCCAGGTCAGAAAAAACTGCCAGGGCTGCGTCATGCCCAGTGACATGAGTGTCGACAGACCGATCAGCAGAAGCGCACCAATCAGCATGCGGCGGATGCCGAACTTCTGCATGAGGGCGGCGGAGAAAGGCCCGACGAGCCCGTACAGGAATATCCCCACGGCGGCCGAGACGGAAATGCTGCTGCGGCTCCAGCCCAACGCGTCCTGCAACGGCATCATCAGCACGCCGGGCGTGGCCCGGACACCGGCGGATACCAGCAGCGAGAGAAAGGTGAGCCCGACCACCAGCACGAAGACGTGCGGGCGTTGTGTTCCCTTGTTTCGGGCTATGGAAAGCTTCATATGACTGACCGAAAAGTTACGTTGTCCCGACCGTGGGTATTGATCGGTAACATCGTCAAGTTGCGAGTTTGGAAATGGTGTCTCACAATGCGGCCTGGTTTCTTCAGCCCTGGACCCCGTGAAACCTGTTGATCTCGCGTGCGATCCATTCCGGTTTCTCATCGGGCACCCAGTGGCCGCAGTTCGGAATGACGCCACCCTGCACATCATCGGCCACCAGTTTCATTGAGCGCAGCGGAATCTCGCCCATGCAATGTGAGCCGCCATAGGCAAGGACCGGGATTGTCAGCTTCGTTTTCGCCAGTTCGCGACTTTGCACTGCGGTTTCGGGAAAGGCGCGGTAGTAACTGAAACCGGCGCGCATCCCACCAAGCCCGTTGTAGCAGCGGACATATTCGTCGATATCGGTTTCCGTGATCGAACGCGGGTCGAACGAATAGCGCTTGAAGAAGAAGCTGAGATACGCGCGCTCGCGCCCGGCAAGCAGCAATTCCGGCAGGTCAGCCTCCTGATGGAAGCCGAAATGCCAATATTCCTTTGATGCGTCATCGTCACTTTCTATGCCGAGGATCTTGCTTTCGAGGAACACCAGACTCTTGACCTCGGCCTGATGACGGGCGGCATAGGCATAGGCCACCCGTGCGCCGTTATCGTGCGCCACCAGGCGGATGGTTGCAAAGCCAAGCTGCCGGACGAGTGCGTGCAATTCGTCGGCGACGGTGTTGCTGTTGTAGCCGCTGGCCGGCCGCGAGGAATCACCGGCACCGCGCATGTCGACCGCGATCACTTCATGGCCTGCCTCGACAAGGTGGGGAATGACGCGATGCCATTCGTACCACGTCTGGGGCCAGCCATGGACGAGCAGCACCGGCTCACCTTGACCTGCGCGGACATAATGGAGGCGCACGTCGCCAATCTGGGCCATGCCGTGTGTAAGAGACGGTTGGGTCATGTCGTGTTTCCTGTCTGTCAGGCGTAAGGTGCGAAAAAGGCCTGACGTGCTACGAGCAGGGATTCCGGCTGTTTCGAGACCAGATAGCTCTTGAAGGCGTTAGCAAGGCCATCCGGCAGAAGGGGAACGCCCGTTACCGAACCAAAGCCGGAGACAGGTTCGCCGATCGAAAATCCGGCAGGTCGCATGCGCATCATCCTTTATGTGATACGCAGCACATATATCGCTCAGTGCGTGTCCGCAAGGATTCTGTGACGGATAGCACATAATATCAGCGGGGGAGCAGGCGATCCACGAACAGTTCGGCCGCAGCGAGGAGCGTCGGTTGTGACGTGCCATCTACGGTTTCGATCGATATCCCGTTTAGGAACGTCATGACGCAGGTCGCGAGCGCCTTCTCATCGGCTTCGGGTGCCAGTTCGCCCTTCTGTTTCGCCTTCAACAGACGTTCTGCGAGCAGGATGCGGATGCGTTCGCGCTGGTCGCGCAGGAAGGTACGGACGGGATCACCGACAGGCCCGAGATGGCGCGCGCCAAGCACGATCAGACAACCGCGCGGTTCGTCACGGCGGGTAAAGGTCCGGATCGTTTCGGCTAGCATCGATCGTAGCGCATCGCGCACGTTACCGTCACCGCTCAGCGCCCGCATGGTCGAACCGCCATCGGATGCGACGTACAGTTCGACCGCCTCGCGAAAGAGGTCTTCCTTGCTGCCAAAGGCGGCGTAAATGCTGGGCGAGTTGATCTGCATTGCATCGACAAGCTGAGTCATCGACGCACCGTCAAAACCATGCTGCCAGAACACGTTCATGGCGCTTCGGAGTGCTGCGTCCCGATCAAAGGTACGCGGTCTGCCGCGTCGTGCTGCAGGCGTCTTCGTCATCCGGATCCCCAATATGTGCTGAGTGATACATATAGGTGAGGCGCCTGAAAAAGAACAGAACTGCTCTCACCCGCGCTTGTCAGGCCGGACCGGATGGTTCGTTCTGGGCTCGGCTTTGCCAAAGCCCGACTGGGCGGATCCATCAATCTTGGCTATTTTTCAAACTCGATCATTTTCGGGATGCTTCCCTACGGTAATTGCTCGCTGGACCTCACGCGTAGCTGCGGGTTGTATATCCGATTTAGGTAGAACCGGACGGCATTGGCGCACCCCTCCAGGACGAGCGCCTCGGCAGTTTGGGCAGTGAAGGAGGGTAGGGTAGGGACCCTGATCGGTACCACGCGAAAGTCTGTTGGGTTGAATCTGTCCAAGGGCGGATGCGATTGAGGAGCCGACCATTTCGCGTAGCTTCGCCTAAGTGGAGGGGCGGCCGAGATGGGCGCTTTTGGAGACAGTATTACGTGACAGTCCTAGGGTGCTCGCCAATTCGCCCTTCGTGATGTGCAGCATATTGCTAAGTCATTCTACGGCGATCAGTCCGGATCGATCGAAAGCAGCAGAGAGGAACGTGGCCTCGGACATAACATATTGCCTCACAAATTGGCTATTTTATGGGGTCCTATATGAGGCAATCTGCTTCTGACAAAGATTCTGGTTTGATGTGTTCATGCGCTCTGGCATGATGACGCTGTCATGCGGCGAGGCGCGGTATCTCGCGGTCCACCAATCGCAAATATCGTTGGTTGCCTACCCCCGCAACCATGAATCAAGTCCGCAATCAGACATAAAACCCGCCTCAGTCAGGCGGGTTTTTTGTGTTCGGAAGCTGGTGCAGGATGCACATAGGATGCAATATCCTGCATCTGACACGCTCAGCGTTGCATTGCTGTTTTCAGTATCACGGGATTTCACGCCTGCCTGACATTGAGGGAAACAAACCGCAGGGACAGTACTTCAGGCATTATCCCATAGGCCTTTTTCCATCTTGATCGGGACCGACGTCCTTACATGCTTTTGATTTCGGAACTGTATTAAAGGGCAGATCTGCCAGCAAGGCGGGCTGAATACCGGCGCATGAGCATGCCATACAATATTGCAGCAATTCCCCCGCCGATAAACAGGGACAGGTTATGGATGGGCTCCAATGCTGGCATGAAGACAACCGCACTTCCTGCGATAACCGCTACGACCGTCACCAGAATGGCTACCGGATTTATGCCGTTATGGTACCAGTACGGCAGGCTGCTCTGGCTACGATAAAGGGCGTCCATATCGATCATACCGCGGCGCACGATATAGTAATCGGTCAGTAAAATGGCGATCAGTGGCCCGATGAAAGTGGCCAGAACATCCAGTGTCAGATGGATCAGTTCCGGGCGGGCGTACAAATTCCACGGTGTCATTACGACAGCCCCGGCTGCTGCCGCCATGCCGCCCTTGCGCCACGAAATTCGATGCGGTGCAAGATTTGAGAAGTCAAACGCGGCCGAGACAAAATTGGCAGCAATATTAATCCCTGCAGTCGCCATGACAAAAGTCAGCACACCCACAATAACGGCAACCGGACTGTCAATCTGGGCCACGGTTTCAACCGGATCAAGAATGATGCGGCCAAAAACGGGCTGTGTCAGAACGATCGTGACAAGCGTAAGAAGGGAAAACCCCATGAAATTAACGGGTAGACCCCAGAAATTGCCGCGCCTGATGGCTGACATTGAAACACCATAACGCGAAAAATCGCCAAAATTCAGGGCAATGGGCGCAAAATAGGATACGACAAGGGCAATCGCATTGATCATGCCCATGATCCGCGCCGGAATTGTGTGGTGCGTAATGCCTGGTATGTCGAATGAGAAGTGATCCCATCCAGCCCGAGACAGCAGCCATGCATCCAGCCCGATCATGACGACATAGATGATGGGCCCGGCCCAGTCGACAAAATGACGGATCATGTCCATACCCCGCCAGAACACCAGTGCCTGTATGATCCACAGCATGATGAAGGCCATCCAGCCCAGCGTCGACAGGCCGGCAAAACCATGAATGCCGACCTGCGCCCATGGTGTCAGTTCCGGCCACTGGCGCAGGAGCAGGACAACAACCGCATTTGATGCCAGCCACGTCTGTATGCCGTACCATGCTATTGAGATGATCCCGCGTATAAAGGCAGGAACAAGTGCCCCATGCACGCCGAACGCCATGCGCGCCATGACGGGATAGGGCGCGCCTGAAATCTGGCTGGGGCGCGCGACAAGGTTGCACAGGACCAGAATGACAAGGATCGCCAAGATCAGTGCCATGAACACATCCGTCACAGGCAGCCCCATGGCAAACAGGCTGCCCATCGTGACGTATCCGCCCACGCTATGGATGTTTGACATCCATAGCGAGACATAATCAAACCAGCCCCATGTCCGCATGCCGGTAGGGGCAAGGTCTGCATTGGTCAGATGCGTATCGGGTGTGCCTGCCCCATCATGCATGTGGATCTCCTGCTTGCTCGGTATATGGTAGTGCCCGGGCCTTACGGGCACCCGGGCATGATCGTATTATTCCGCCAGCTTGCGCAGCACATGTAACGCCGCGATCCGTTCGCACGCATCAAGCGGTTCAAGCGTAAGTTCGGAAACACGGGCGGCCTGGGGCAGGTAGGTACGGACCATTTCCATGCCCTTTTCACTCAGCGACAGCAGGCGTTCACGCCGGTCATCGGGGTTGCCGCGAATATTGATCAGTCCACGCTGCTTCAGGCGCGAACAGATGCCGCGCAGGGTGGCATGGTCTATCGCCGTGATCCGGCCGATATGAATGAGCGAGCCTTCCTTTTCCCTGAATACGGTCGCAAGGACCGCAAACTGGACGGATGTCAGGTGATCATCGGGAATGACGGTCTGGAACAGGGAAGTATGACGTTGGTATGCCCGGCGCAGAAGATGGCCGATCTGCTGATGCAGGTCATAGGTGGTATATGTCGTGTCGTCTGTCTCGGTCATATTACAGTCCTGCCCGTTGCATGCGTGCGCGGCGCCTGGCCCTTCGGCTGCGGCACCCTCAGCTATTGTGTTCCGCCGGGGCGGTGCGGGCAACATTGATCAACCGGGCCGGAATGGTGGCGACCAGTCCTGCCCCCATGGCGACACACCCGGCAAAGACGACAAAAATTCCCCATGAGCCGGGCATGATGCTGCGCGCCCACCCGATCAGGTCGGTCGCCATGAAGCCGGCAAGGTTGCTGATGGCCCCGACCAGCGCCAGCCCGGCTGCAACCGTCGCCGCTTCTGGCAGCAGGAGCGAGGGCAGGGTCCAGAATGGCGGCAGTGCGCCCAGGATGCCCATGTTGGCAAGCGTAATCAGCATGATCGCCGCCGTTACGCTACCCTGTGCCAGTGGCAGCAGGGCAAGTGCGGCCGCCCCGATCAGGACCGGCACGACAATATGGCCTTTCCGTTCACCCTTGAGGTCGGAATGCCATCCGTTGACAATCATCGCGATGGCGGCGGCAATGTTGGGGATGGCCGTAAGCAGCCCCACCTGTAGCGAAGACACCACCCCGGCCTCCCGCAAAAAGGACGGCAGCCAGAAGGCAATGGTATACAGCCCGAGCAGCAGCGCGCCATCCGCCAGGCCCAGCAGCCATATGCGCCGGTTGCGCAGGGCATCTGCCATGGCGCGCAGGGAATGGGTATGGTCCACGGGTACGCAGCGTGCCGACAGCATGGCTTTCTGCACAGGTGTCAGGAAACGCGCTTGGGCAATACTGTCGGGCAGATAAAGGAAAACGGTGATCCCGATCAGGACAGGGGGTACCGCCTCCACAAAAAACAGCCAGCGCCAGCCCGCAATTCCGCCATAGCCCGCCATCATGTCCAGGATCATGCCCGATAACGGGCCACCCAGCACACTGGCCAGCGGGATGCCGATCATGAACCGTGCGGTGACACGCGCACGGTATTCGGGCGGAAACCATTGCGAGAGATAGAACAGCACGCCGGGCATGAAACCGGCTTCGGCAATGCCCAGCAGCAGGCGCAGGACATAGAATTCGGCCGGGGACCGGACAAACGCCATCGCCCCCGAACACAGCCCCCATGTAATCAGGATACGCGCCAGCCACCGTCGTGCGCCCACGCGCACCATCAGGGCATTGCTGGGCATTTCACATATGATATAGCCAAGGAAGAACAGGCCTGCCCCCATCCCGTAGCTGGCCTCGCTCATGGACAGGTCCGACAGCATCCGCAACTTGGCGAAGCCCACGTTCACCCGGTCCAGGTAGGATGCCAGAAACCCGAGGAACAGCAGCGGCAGCAACCGCCATGCCACGCGACCGCATACGGGGGCGAGAGCGTTATTCACACGAGGCGCGTCGGTCGGAGGGGTCGCATTCATCAAAATACCTTGCTCTGGCCCAGTACGTTCTTTAATCGCAGCCATGTCCGGCGCCCGTTCCCCGGTCATCCGCCCGGTACGGGGCGGATGCGGTCATGGTATCAGGGCAGCTTGAAGCCGTTGAACGACGTCATGAAACCAGCAAGGTTGTCCCACGGGATCATGTGGCCCGCATCGGGCACCCGGTCCATGACGATGGAAGGCAGCAGGCCCGCGATCTCGGCCTCGTCCTCGGGCAGGATGACATTGCCGCGTGTCGCGATCATGAGATAGGTCGGCACCGTGAGATGGGGAATATCCTGATGAATATCCTCGGTATGGAAGCCTTCATACGTAATGCGGGTGGCCAGTTCCTCGCAGGTGTGCAGCCATTCGGCACGCAGTTCGAGCTGTTCCTCGGTCCAGGTGGGGCAGAAACGGCGCATCGCCTCGGCATCCATGCCCTTGCGCGCAAGGCGGATGGAATCGACATACCATGGCAGGCTGGATGGGTAGGGCCTGCGGCCCGGGCCGCTGACCGGCGGATCAACCAGAACAAGTGCCGCGATGCCGGATGCGTCCTGCCGCCCGAGGCGGATGGCGATGCGCGCGCCCATGGAATGGCCCAGCACCACGCAGTCCTTCAGGCCCAGCGCATCAATGAAGCCCCGAACATCCCCCGCATAGGCATCAAGGTCATAGGCAAGGTCATCACCCCCCTGCGACAGGCCGCGCCCGCGTATGTCCAGAACGTAGACATCATGCGTGCGGGCCAGTTCCTCGGCCACGAAACCCCATGTGATGGCAGGGCTTGTGATGCCGGGCACCAGCACCAGCGGCGTGCCCTTGCCCCCATAGCGCAGGTAATGCTGGCGGATGCCATTGGCATGGACATTCGCACCATACTGAAAGGATGAGGTCATGACGGGGTTCCTGTTTTAAATAATCAATATGCACCGGACAGCAGCGCGCCGCCGCCGGGTGCGATGCGTTCCAGCCCCAGCCGGGTCAGCATGGCGTGGGTTGTCGCGATGGCAGCGCTCAGCACGGGCTTGCCGGTCTGCGCCTCGATCATGGGGACAACGGGAAGCGAGGGCATCTGAACACAGGCCGAGGTCACGATGGCGTCGGCATCGGCATGGTTCAGCTTCGCCACGATGCCGGGCAGGCGCGCGGGATCATGACGGGCGACATCAAGGTTATCGGGTATTTCCAGCGCGATGTGGTCGATGACCTCGTAACCCTCGTCGGTCAGGTAGTCCATGACCATCCGTGTCAGGGGTTTCATGTAGGGGGCGACCAGCACGATGCGGCGCGCGCCCAGTACCCGCAGTCCATCCACCAGCGCGCCCGCGCTGGTCACGACCGGGGCGGCGCCGCCATTATCGACCGTGCACTGGTGCAGTCGCTTTTCCGAAACACGATGATAGCCCGGTCCCATGGACATGGTGGCCACAAGGCAGGCATAGCCCAGCACATCAACCTGTGCATCGCTCAGTTCCAGCGCGCAGCGGTCGGACTGTGCATCCATGGCCGCCAGTTCTTCCTTGCGCACCGTCTTCATGCGCATGCGTGCGGAATGGAAGGTAAACCGTTCGGGCCGGATCAACTGGCGGGCAGCCAGCAGGGCCGGGATCTCGGTTTCCATGGTCAGGTTCGAACTGGGTACGATCTGACCGATCCGGTATGGCGTCCCGCGCATCAGCGTGCCGCCTGCGTTGGGGTGGAAAGCTGTTCAAGCAGCGCGTCAAGCATGATTACATCGCCGCATTTCTGGCTCATGTCGAACAGGTTGGCTTCATGCGGGCCGATGGCGCGATCCCCCACGCAGTCGGAAATCACGACCGGGCGGAAGCCAAGCTGCATGGCATCGAGCACGCTGGCCCGCACGCAGCCACTGGTCACGCAGCCCGCCACCACCACGGTCTGCACGCCCTGTGTGGCGTACCAGCTTGCCAGCGGTGTCCCGGCAAAGGCGGAAGGCACGGTTTTACGCACCACGTATTCACCCGGTGCGGGCGTCAGTTCGGGCACGATGGCGCTTGCGGGATTATGTTCGGTCAGGCCCAGCATGCTGGGCACTTTTTCGGAAAAGATATTGGCGTCCGCGCCATCATCGGCAAAGACGATGCGCGTGTGCGCAACCGGCCAGCCCAGCTTCCGCGCCGTCGCCAGCAATGTGGTGGTGCGCGCGATGGCGGGGGGAATATTGCCGCCACCGAACTGCTGCGGATCGGCAAAGCCGTTTACGAAATCGACAATCAGCAGGCCAACCTTGCCAACAAGGCCAAGCGGTCGGCCAAAACCCTGGCGGTGGTACAGCGCGGTGTCCTGTTCGGGGGCGGATGTCTCGATGGGGGGCATAGTCTATCCTTTTCGAATTCTACATCATGTCATTTCGTAACTTTAAAGAAATGATGTCAGAGTACATGCCCTTTTTCCACTACCGGCCTGCCATCAAGCATGACCGTGCAGTTGCGCATGGGGATATCGATATGGCAGGCCGTATCGCGCGTGCCCCCGGCCTCGTTATTCGGGCCGGTGGACCACAGGAAGTTTCCGGCTACGGCGCGCGGGTCCATGCCGATCGTATTTTCGGAATCATAGAATCCCATGACCGACCAGTGCGCACGATCCTGCAGCCCCCACCCGACATGCGACAGGGCATAGGCTTCCGGGTCGCGGAAGGAATCCATGTAGGATTTCAGCAGGTCCGCATCCAGCCCGCCGGAAATATCCACCACGTATCCATTGCGGATGGTGCAGGTGATCGGGTCGCGCACATAGGATTTATGCGGCAGCAGGATATCGCCACGATCCAGCACGATGGTGCCGTTGGCCGACCCTTCGTTCGACCATGTGGCCAGAAAGCCGCTGGGCCAGTGGTCCCACCGGCCGGGCCGGTCACAGAAGCCATATTCCTCCAGGATGGGGAAGTCGCCGAGTGCGCACTGCATGTCCGTGCCCGCATCGGACGTGACATGCATGGTGCGGGCCGCGCGCAGCACGGCGGAGGCCGCCAGCACGCGATCACGGTCCTGCAGGGTAGGCAGCAGGCGCACCAGCACCTCGGGCGGTTCCACCGCCAGCAGGATACGACCGCCCGATGCCAGTATCTCATGCTGCTCGGGCGAAAAGAGCAGCGTCATGAGGTCGAGGACCAGATCGCTTTCCTTCAGGATCGCCATGGCCGCGCGGTTGCCGGTAAGCGGCGTGGTGCCGACATAGGCCAGCGGATCGCGTGAAAGCGACAGGCCGCCATTGGTGGGCTGCAGGTCAAGCCGGTTGACCACCAGCCCCTTCAGCCCGGCCGCGATGATGGCGCAGCGCATGGTCTGGCGGTTGGTCTCGGACGAGGTCAGGACCGTAACACTCTGGCCTGTGGCCATGCCGGACAGGTCGAGTACCTGCGTCCATGCCTGAATGAGTTCTGCATCGCTGATTGAGGGCATCGGACCTGCTCCATGAATAGGGCCTGCGGGTGGGCCGTGGCACCGGACGGGACATCCACGTGGCCATGGCTGCCCATGGCCACGCGCGGGAACGGCTTATGCGTGCAGATCGACACCATAGACGTCATAGCCATAGACCCATGACGGATCTTCATTCGTGCGCAGCCATGTATTGGCGTTCGATACTTCCTGCACGCGGGAGGCACGGCCCATGCGGTGGTGGCGATAGGCCTCGAAACAGGTATTGGGATCGTTCGTTTCGATTTCGGTCATGCAGCGCACCAGCATGGCCGCATCCTCGATCGCCATGGCGGCGCCCTGCGCCATGTGCGGCTTCATCGGGTGGCAGGCATCACCCAGCAGGACCACGCGGCCACGATGCCAGACGGGCAGCGGCTTGCGGGTATAGAGCGGCCATTTGGTAATGTTTTCGGCCGCATCGATATAGGCCCGTACCAGTGGGTCGTAACCGGCAAAGGACTTGTGCATTTCCGCATGCGTGCTGGGCACCCAGGAAACCCCAAGCGGCCAGCTTTCGGCCGGTTCGCCTGTGACGAAATAGAATTCTTCCTTCTTGCGATCAAGGAAGTAGGTCATCATATGCCGGTCGGATGACCACCATTTCACGCATTCACCCACGTCCAGACCGGCCAGCTTGCTGGCCTTGATCATGCCACGATGACCGATCCAGCCGGTAAACAGCGGGTCTTCCGGGCCAAGCAGCTTTGCACGCACACATGAATTGAGGCCATCGGCGCCAATCAGGATATCCACTTCATCGGACGTGCCATCCATGAACGATAGCCGCACGCCCTTGTCATGTGCATGCAGGTCGGCAAGGCATTTGCCGAACTGCACGTTGGCCGCGTCCACCGCGCCCAGCATGATCTGGTGGGCTTCGCCACGGTGGATGGTAATATAGGGCGCCTGGTAGCGCGCGCGGTCGGCGTTGAGCGGAATGCGCGACAGGTACGCGCCGTCCGTCGCATTGCGGCTGCACCAGTACTGCGGTTCGTTCGCGACTGCGGCCATGCTTTCTTCAATGCCGAGGCGGCGCATGATCTTCATGACATTGGGACCAAGCTGGATGCCTGCCCCCAGTCGGGAAAACGCCGGCATCTGATCATACAGCACCACATTGAAACCTGCGCGCTGCAACAGGCCCGCCGCAGTCGTGCCACCCAGTCCGGCGCCGACGACGCCAATACGCAGAGAGCGTTCCATTCATCCTGCCTTCTTGCTTGATCTGGCGGGCACGCGCGACCGCCAGGTGTTAATTCATGATATATAACGTATACGCCATATATCGGTGAATCAAGATTTATTCCACCTAAACAACGTTATTACAGTTTCATCGCGGGAAGTGGCTGGGAATCAAGAAATTTCCCCTGCCAGACAAACGGTGCCAGCCGGGCGCGCGTAGCGGAAATTGTTTGTATTAATCCATGACGCGCACGCAGTTTTTTAATAACTCCATGTTTATAAACGTTATTTATTAGGTGTGTTCTGCTGGGTAAAAAGTCGTCCCATGTACAATATGGACTGGAATCAGATAAAGCCTGCAGGAATCTGTGTCTAAAAAGACACAATTCGTCCTATTTGAATTCGTAACGTATAAAAAACAATTCCAAAGGGGCGACCGCATAAAGTAGCGTATACAACATTAAGGCCGGAATCGGCTGTATCCCGCTAACCGGAGGGGGTTTTATCCGTGCGGGGGATGCACCGACATCCATGACCAGAGACCAGATTTCAAAAACAGATACTTGCGCAATAACGCTGCCTGCCTACCCGCATCCCCTAATATGAAAGGAATACATGCATGATCTGGAAGCATGTGAAATATCTGCACCTGCCCCTGTCCCCGATCATCATGCTGGCGCTGTCCACCCAGCACTTCGCGCATGCCGCATCTGACCCGCACAAGAAAGCAGGAGAACATACCACCCCGAAAAATACTGCCGCGCACACGACCGCCCGCGCGGGCGCCAACGCCACGGCGGCGCCGGAAAAGATCAGCGTTGTGGGGTCAGGTTCAACCCGCCAGATGCAGTCAATTTCCCGCCGTGACCTGCAGTATCTCGTACCGGGCACCACGCCGCTCAAGGCGGTGGGGAACATGCCCGGCGTACAGTTCAGTTCATCTGATCCGCTAGGCATCGACCTGTGGTCACAAAGCTTCTACATGCATGGTTTTACCAGCGATCAGCTCGGTTTTACCGTTGATGGCATCTCGCTGGGCGGGCAGGGATATGAATCCCACGATGGCGTGCCCGTCAACCGCGTGATCAGCAACGAAAACATTTCCCATACCGACGTGTCGCAGGGGGCCGGCGGGCTTGATACCCCGTCCACCAGCAACCTTGGCGGCACGGTGCGTTTTTACAGCGATGACCCCAGTGACAGGATGGGCGGCAAGGTTGCGCAGACATTTGGCAGCTATAATGCATTCCGTACTTTCGTACGGTTTGACAGCGGCAAGCTGAACAAAAGCGGGACGAAATTCTATATTTCCTATGACCGTCGCGCCGAGGACAAGTGGCTGGGCGGGGATTCGCAGTTTCAGCAGATGGTGAATACCAAGCTGGTGCAGCCGATCAACGATCACACCACCTTCAAGGCCTATTTCGACTGGTCGAGCGAGGCCGCCGCCTCCTACCTCGACAATTCGCTCGAGATGCTGAACAAGGTTGGATACGATTCAGATTATTACTATCCGAATTACGGCGCGGCACTGAATGCGGCCAATGGTAACTACCCCTCCAAATATCAGGGCCTGTCCGATCCGAAGAACGCGGCCTATTACCGTGGCATCGAAACCAGCTCCTATTACGTGGGCGGCATGAGCCTGGACAGCAAGCTCAACAAGAATCTTGAATCCAAGACCACCTTCTACGGTGTTGGCAAGCGTTACGATGCGTGGTGGACCTCGCCCTATGTCAGTTCGCCCAGCGGGGCGCCGCTGGCGGCGCAGGACCAGGCCATGAGTTCACGCAGGCTGGGGTTCCAGACCGATCTCATCTACCGTTTCAGGCATCATACCTTTGATGCGGGTTTCTGGTACGAGAACTCCACCTACAGCCCGGAAATGGATTACTTCAACGAACCCAATTCCGCCAATGGCACGCCTTATAACGAAATCGCCCATAAGGGCGAGCCGTTCATGATCGGGTATGGCGAGGCCTTCAATACGAATACCTATGTCTTTCACCTGCAGGATACCTATAAGGTCCTGCCCAACCTGACCCTGCATGCCGGCTTTCGCACCATGGTCGTCAATGCAAGCGACCGCGTGACCTATAACGACGCACGTTACACGGGCGGCCAACAGATTCCGGCCGGTTCGCTTACGGCGGAAGCCGCCGCCCTGCCGCAGTTCAGCGGTAACTGGCGTTTTGCCCCGCATAACGAATTCTATTTCGATATTTCCAAGAACATGCAGGCCTATCCGGAAGGTGGCTATAACATGTTCTCGCCGTGGGGCGCCGAAACGCAGTCCGATTTCAATGCCCTGAAGAAAAACCTCCGGCCTGAAACCGACTGGGTGTACGAAATCGGCTATCGCCTGCAGACGCGTCGCGTCATCGGGCTGCTGAACCTGTACCATACCGACTTTTCAAATCGCCAGCAGTCGATCTCGGTTGGGCCGCTGGTCACGGCTCACTCGCTGTTTGAAAACGTTGGCAGCGTCAACATGAACGGTGTGGATGCCAGTGTGACATTCATTCCGGTACGGCACCTGTCGATCTATAACAGCATCAGCTACAACAGTTCCAAGTTTGAAAACAACCTGACTTCGGGTGGCGTCCTGTATCATCTTAAGGGCAAGCAGGAACCCAACTATGCTCACCTGATGTACAAGAACTCCCTCAACTATTCGATCAAGGGGATCAATATTCACTTCGATACCCTGTTCATGGGCAAAAGATATCTCAGCTATACCAACGACACGCGCGTGCCGTCCTACTGGCTGGAGAATTTCGGCGTCAGCTACACCTTGCATGACGTGTCGGTTGCCCGGAACCTCAAGTTTGACTTCAACATCTACAACATTACCGATGAACGCTACATTTCCAACATGGGCAGTGGTGGCAACCCGCTTTCGGGTGATTACAACAGCCTTCAGGTTGGCGCGCCCCGGTCCTTTTATGGCACCATCAGCGCGGATTTCTGATCTGTCTGCGTAAACCTGACCGGGAGGATGACCTGCGGGTTGTCCTCCTGGTCATTACATTCATCCTGCTTCGGTGCAGTACGGGCAGGCCGCTTGCTGATCTGGAGGCTCTGTCTGAAAAGTCAGATCGGGAACAATCCCGCAATCATAAAGAAGTTTTTGGTGAAGCTTTTTTCAAAAAGCTTCGAAGAACGCCACCTTTTTGAAAAAAGGTGGCACCCAAAAACTTTTATTATTTTTTATCAACGAGTTGTTTTTTAAACGGCTTCTCATGTTCCCAGCGAAAGCCTTTACGGCTTTGCCAGGGATGGGTTTATGGCTGCGGGGTGCGTAGATCCTGTTCAGCCATGCCGGATGCAGGTTGATCAGCAGCCACGATATGGCAGCGCTCCCTTTCGATCAGGGGCGTCACCAGCCTGGTACCCGGATGGCATAAATGCACGAAGGGATATCCCATCCGTATCACGATGCGATATCCCTTGCGGAAACATATCCTGGCGTGCGTTATTTCAACGGGTTCTATCTGCCATTACTGATGCAGTAATGATTTCAGGCGGATATGATGGTGGGAATACGTTCGGCCGGTGGTGTATTGCGGCTGCGCTGGCAACGGACAACGCCATCAATCATCACCATGCCCACGCCGGGAATATCCCCTTTCTGGATACTGTCCAGAATGTCCTTGCCCGAACTGTGCTGGGCCTTGTCCATGAAGACCAGATCCGCCGGGCGTCCGACCTCGATCCGTCCCACATCAAGATCGCGCATGCGCGCCGTATTGCCGGTGGCGCAGCAGAACATGATTTCCGCAGGCGTATCGCTGAAAGACGACAGCATGGAAATCATGCGCAGAATGCCCAGCGGCTGCACGCCCGACCCGGCCGGTCCATCCGTGCCAAGGATCACACGATCCAACTGACCCAGTTCCCTGGCGTAACGCAGCGCTGACAGCCCCGCCAGTTCGTTCCCGTTATGGACGATTTCAATACCCCGTCCACATCCCTCGCACAGGCAGCGGATCTGGTTCAGGGGCAGGGCCGTATGGCCACCGTTGATATGGCCGATCACATTGGCGTCGGCTTCCAGCACCATGTCGGCATCGATATATCCCGATCCGGGCACGCTGGGGCCGCCGGTATGGATTGTGCTGCTGATACCGTATTTGCGTGCCCATGCCACCATCTGCCGGGCTTCATAGCCGGACTTGACCGACCCCAGTCCGATTTCCCCCAGCAGCCTGACGCCACTGGTGGCCATGTCCCTGAAGTCTTCCTCGACCATGCCCTGTTCGATAACAGGGGCGCCGGCATGCACCTTGACCCCACCCGGTCGGAAATTGCTGAAGGCCCGCTGCGCCGCGATGGCCGTGGCCTTCAGGCCCACAATATCACGTGCGCGCCCCGGCATATGTACCTCACCAGCGGAGATCATGGTCGTGACGCCGCCATGCATACTGCTTTCGATCCAGCTCATCTGGTTCTGCCGCGGCGTCCAGTCCCCACATACAGGGTGTACATGACTATCGATCAGGCCCGGTGTAACCGTAACACCCATGGCATCGATAATGCTGTCTCCATTATCGGTGTCGCAGTCCTTTTCTTTCCCAATTTCCTTTATATTTCCGTTCTCTATAATAATGGTGTCGGCATCAAGAACGGGCTGTTCCAGCATGCCCGACAGAAGCAGGCCGATATTGCGGATGACGGTTTTCCGGGCGGACGATGGGGCCGGGCTGGAGAGGGACATGGTATTTTCCTGCATTGCCAACGGAGATCAGGCCAGAAGTTGCGGGTTTCCCGTTGCAAAATATGAAAACCGTCTGGACTGGTCATGAAAGCATCGATCAAATAAAAATTTCCGTCAATATTACTTTTCGATACCGAATCGTTTTTATAATGTATACGCTATGATTCGGTGTCCTGAACCGGCCGTATCATGGCCGCCAATGTCCAGAAGGTCAGATGCATGACGATACATTCCCCCCAGGATGAAGACATGGCGGTAAAGATACCGGCTGTCAGGAAATACGTGACCATAACGTCGGAAACCGTGATGGATGAAGGCCACGACATCCGGCATCCGGTGCGCAGGGCGGCTGCCATGGCGGTCATCACCAATCCTTTTGCTGGTCATTATGCACGGGACCTGTCTGTCCTGGTGGCGATGGGGGCAACGCTGGGAGCGGAATTGTCCCGGCGCGCCATGGTGGCGCTTGGTGATGTCCGGGCCGATGGATATGGCAAGGGCGCGATCGTGGGGGAAGGGGGCGCACTGGAACATGCCGCGGCACTGTTGCATCCGGCCATGGGCGCGCCGTTGCGTGCCAGTCTGGGCGGTGGCAGGGCGCTGATTCCCAGCGCCAAGAAAATGGGGGGCATGGGGTGTGCGCTTGACGTGCCGACGGGGCATAAGGATGCCGCGTTCGTCAGGAGCCATTTCGATGCCATGGAAGTGCGCGTGCAGGATGCCCCCCGCCATGACGAGATTGTTGTTGCCGTGGTGCTGACCTGCGGCGGGCGTCCCCTGTCGCGCGTGGGCGGCCTTGCGGCGCAGGACATACAGGGCGAAGACGGCCTGCGATGACACGCCGCCATGCAAAGGTACGCTCTGTCTGGACCGCTTCCATCCTGATGCAAAGCCGGGAACACTGTCCATGAATGAAATCGACATACGCAAAACCAAGATAACACTGGAAACCACATATCATGACCGTGGTCCCCCGCTGGCCATGCCGCTGCGTGTCGGTTGCGCCATGGCGGTCGTGCACAACCCGTTTGCCAACAGGTATGAGCCCGATCTGATGCCATTTCAGGGCAGGTTACGCAGTGTTGGCGAACGCCTTGCCCATGAACTGCTTGAAGTCATGGGCGGGCCGGACAACGTGCAGGCTTATGGCAAGGGGGCGATTGCCGGTGAAGATGGCGAGATCGAACATGCGGCGGCCTGGCATGAGGCGGGCGGATGGGCCATGCGCGCGGCGTTGGGTGCGCCCAGGGCAATTGTTCCCGCGGCCAAGACCATCGGGGGGCCGGGGACGCGCCTTATGGTGCCGCTGGGCCATATTCATGCCAGTTATGTACGCAGCCACCTGTACACAGCCGAAATGACATTATGGGACGGGCCGCGCCGCGATGAACTGCTGTTTGGTCTGTTCATGGCCTCGGGCGGCAGGCCATATGCCCGGCTTGGCGGGCTGGCGGCGGACCAGATCTCGCAACATGATGGACAGCGCTGAACGGCATATGTCCCGTGGTTTTTCTGATGCGCGACACGCCCGGAACCTTGAGGAGCCGGAACAGGGCCGTGACCCATACACGAAAGGCGGCAGCATCCCGTCTGCCGCCCGGCCTGGTGTTCAACGGCGCGGCAGGGCAGGACGTTCAATATAGCGGCCCGCGCCGCGTATGGCCCGTAGATCACCATCATCCCATACGACGCGTCCCGCGCTGATGGTGCGTCGGGCAACGCCGGTTACAGTCATGCCTTCGTAAATGTTGTAGTCCACGTTCTGATGATGGGTACGTGCCGAGATGGTGCGTGTGCCCTGCCCATCCCACAGCACCAGGTCAGCATCCGCCCCGACAGCGATGCAGCCCTTGCGCGGCAGCATATTGAAGATACGCGCCGTGTTGGTGGAGGTGATGGCCACGAATTCCTGCGGGCTTAGCCGTCCGGTGGTTACGCCATGGTGCCACAGGATGCTCATGCGGTCCTCGATACCGGGGGTGCCATTGGGGATATGGGTGAAATTGGTGCGGCCATTTTCCTTCTGGCCTGCACAGAAACAGCAGTGATCGGTGGCCGTGGTCTGTAGTTGCCCCGATGTCAGGCCTGCCCACAGCGCATGCTGGTGATGCCTGGGGCGGAAGGGCGGACTCATGACATGGCGCGCGGCAGTCAGCCAGTCGGGAGAGGAATACACGCTGTCATCAAGCACCAGATGTTGCGGTAGCACTTCACCATATACCCGCTGTCCCCGCATGCGGGCATCCGCAATGGCGCGGGTCGCTTCGGCGGTAGAAACATGCACGATATAGATCGGGGCATCCAGCAGCCCCGCCAGGGCAATCACGCGCTGGGCGGCTTCCCCTTCCACCATGGGCGGGCGGGAGAGGGGATGCGCGTCCGGGCCGGTACGGCCTTCCGCCAGCAATTTCGCCTGCATGTAGGCGACGGCATCGCCATTTTCCGCGTGGACGGTGCACAGCGCGCCCAGTTCCCCTGCGCGACGGATGGAATGCAGCAGCACGTCATCATCCACCATCAGGGCGTTCTTGTACGCCATGAAATGCTTGAACGAATTGACACCGCATTCATTCACCAGGGTCGCCATGTCCCGGTGGACCTGATCATCCCAATGGGTGACCGCCACATGGAATGAATAATCGGCGGCCGCCTTTTCGGCCTTTACCCGCCATGCCTTCCATGCCTCCAGTAATGAGCCGCCCGCTTTGGGAATGACAAAGTCGATGATGCAGGTCGTGCCGCCCGCCAGTCCCGCTGCCGTTCCGGTATGGAAATCATCGCTGGCGACCGTGCCCATGAAGGGCATTTCCATATGGGTATGCGGGTCAATACCACCCGGCATGACCAGCAGGCCATCCGCTTCCACTACCTCGCAGCTGGAAGGCGTGTCGATTTCGGGTGCGATCGCGGCGATACGCCCGTCATCACCGCACAGTATGTCGGCCCTGAACATCCGTTCGGCTGTGACAATCGTACCGCCCCTTACATGAAGCATGACCGTCTTCCTTCTGTCTGGTATTGCGGATTCGAAACGGGGTTGTCATTCCATATCGGAACCGTATTGTTATTCTGACCAGATGGTCAAGATTATATCTCCTGCCCAACGGAGCGCAAAGGCATCGCCATGCCGGGCGATATCGCACGGACAGCCCCCGGTGTAGGTGAACCACTCATTTGTGCGGTGGCCTGATTACGTCTCGCTCGATGGCCAATGGACACGACGTGGGCGGTCATGGAGTGGCAGCCAACCTGTCTGCGGTCAGGTTGGCGGATCAGTCCGGCTTTGAGTGCGATGGTGATATTGTCCACGCCGGGACGGGCGGCGTTCGTGCTGTTGTGGAAAGCGGAGGGCAACCTGTCGTTGCCTGTATGCGATTCAGCGTGTTTTTTTCACGGAAAGGTCGACCGGATCAGACAGGATGGAGGTCGCCAGTTGCATGATGGTCTGGCTGCCTGTCTCAAAATCCTTTGCGCCCAGCCGGGATTTGCCGAGCACGGCCGCCATCTGCACCTGCATGTCGGCATAGGCCTGCGTCATGGCCCACAGGCAGAACAGGAAATGCGTGGGGTCAACAGATCCGATCAGGCCGGCTGCATGCCACTGTTCAAAGACTTCCCTGCGGTGTTCCACATGCCTGCGCAGCGTTCCAGTCAGGAAACCATGGACATAATGCCCCCCTGACAGGAGTTCATGGGCAAACAGGCGCGAGGCTTCCGGGCGCAGGCGGGAGAATTCCATCTTGGAACGGATGAAGCCCTCCAGCCCTTCGCGGGGGGACCTGTCGGCCGAAAGCCACCGTGTGGCATCCCCCAGCCAGTCTTCCAGCAACTGCTGCAATGTGGCGCGGTACAGGTCTTCCTTGGTGCGGAAATAGTAGTGGATATTGGCCTTGGGCAGGTTGCTGGCCTCGGCAATGTCACTCATCCGCGTGCCTGACAGGCCATGCGCTGCGAAAACCTTCTCCGCTGCATCCAGGATCTGACGGGTATTGTTCTGGCGGGGCATGCCGGTGCGCTTGTTGCGTGCCGGGCGGTCTGCGGTGGAAGAGGGCATGGGCTGGCCGGGGGCACCTTACAGGGGGGGAAGGGAGGTCAGGATCAATTTCCCAAGCCGGGCATTTCGCGTCAATCACTTCCATTCGCCCATGCTGTGTTTTTGATGCAGGCGAACAGGGCCTGTCATCCGCATGCGCGTCATTGAACCGGAACCATTGCACGGGCCTGTTATTTGCCGGGAACGGACGGAATGGTCTGGCCGAACGGAAATCAGGAAAAACCTGACCATATAGTCAGAAAAACATTGCGATCACGCATTGAACGGTCTTAAGCTGTCCTCAACACACAGATGCTGGAGCGATCATGTCGCAGGGTCCCGATATAGCGCCCGGACGTCTTTCAGATGTCGAGCTGGCGCTTAATTTTTCCGACGCCCATCCCCCGCTGACCCATGCACAGGCCGTGGTAGAGGCAGACCGCTGCTTCTACTGCTATGATGCGCCGTGCATCGAGGCCTGTCCCACGGGTATTGACATTCCCCGCTTCATCCGGGCCATCGCGACCGACAATATGGCGGGTTCGGCCAGGACCATCCTTGAATCCAACATCCTTGGCGGTTCCTGCGCCCGTGTCTGCCCGACCGAAATCCTGTGCGAGCAGAAATGCGTGCATAACATGCGTGAGGATGGCCAGCCCATCCGCATCGGCATGCTCCAGCGCCATGCCACGGACTGGCAGATGGATCATGGCGGCCAGCCCTTTGCCCGTGCCCCGGCCACGGGATACCGCGTTGTCATAGTCGGGGCGGGGCCAGCCGGGCTTGCCTGCGCGCACCGCCTGGCCATGCATGGTCATGACGTTATTATCGTTGACCGTCACATCCATGCGGGCGGGCTGAATGAATACGGTGTCGCCGCCTACAAGCTGGCGGATGACTTTGCCCGGCGCGAGGTCGATTTCCTGCTGGCGATTGGTGGCATCTCCTTTGTCGGGGGGGAAGTTCTGGGCCGCGACATGACGGTGGCCAGCCTGCGGCGCAAGTATGATGCGGTCTTCCTAGCGGTCGGGCTTGCTGGTGTCCGCTCCCTTGGGATCGAGGGGGAAGACCTTGAGGGCGTGATGAACGCGGTGGACTTCATCGAGGGGCTGCGGTCGGTCAACCGCCGGACCGTGCCGGTGGGCCGCCGCGTGGTGGTGATCGGCGGTGGCAACACCGCGGTGGACGCCGCAGTCCAGGCCCGCAGGCTGGGTGCGGAGGATGTCACCCTTGTCTATCGCCGGGGCGCGGAAAACATGTCCGCCACGACGGTGGAACGTGAATGGGCGCAGATCAATGGCGTCACGGTCAAGCTGTGGGCGGCCCCGGTCCGGCTTGTGGCGCGTGATGGCGTGCTGGCCGGTATTGAATTCGCGCGTGGCCGGATCGGCCCGGACGGACGCCCCGCCTACGATCAGAACAATACCTTCGTGCTGGAGGCGGACATGGTGCTCAAGGCCGTGGGGCAGACGTTCATGCCCGATCCGCTGAATGGGGAAAGTATCGCCATTTCCGGTGGGCGCATCATGGTTGATGAGACGGGCCAGACCACCATGCAGGGCGTTTACGCGGGCGGTGACTGCACCCCGGGCGAGGACCTGACGGTTGCCGCCGTGCGCGACGGGCGCAACGCGGCCGAGGCGATTAACGCGGCCTATCTGGCGGCGACAGGCAAGTAAGGAAACCGGACATGGCTGATCTACGCACGAATTTTGCTGGTATCCGTTCACCCAACCCGTTCTGGCTTGCCTCCGCCCCCCCCACGGACAAGGAATACAATGTCCGTCGCGCGTTCGAGGCCGGCTGGGGCGGCGTGGTCTGGAAAACGCTGGGCGAAGACCCGCCGGTGGTCAATGTCAGTTCCCGCTATGGTTCACTGAACTATAATGGCAGCCGGATGATGGGACTGAACAATATCGAACTGATTTCCGACCGTCCGCTTGCCACCAATATTGCCGAAATCAAGTCCGTCAAACGTGATTATCCCGACCGGGCGGTTGTCGTGAGCCTGATGGTGCCCTGCGTGGAGGAAAGCTGGAAGGCCATCCTGCCCATCGTGGAGGAAACCGGCGCGGATGGCATCGAACTGAACTTCGGCTGCCCGCATGGCATGTCCGAACGCAACATGGGTGCGGCCGTGGGGCAGGTGCCCGAATATGTCGAAATGGTCACGCGGTGGTGCAAGCAGAACACCCGCATGCCCGTTATCGTCAAGCTGACCCCCAATATTACCAATATCCTCATGCCCGCGCGCGCCGCCCTGCGGGGTGGGGCGGATGCGGTATCCCTGATCAATACCATCCAGTCGGTCATCGGCGTCGATCTGGACCAGATGGCGCCCATGCCCGTGGTGGACGGACAGGGCACGCATGGCGGTTATTGCGGCCCGGCGGTCAAGCCCATTGCATTGCGCATGATCGGGGATATCGCGCGTGAACCGGACACGGCGGGTCTCCCGATCTCCGGTATCGGTGGGATTGGGTCATGGCGTGATGCTGCTGAATTTCTGGCCATGGGGGCAACCACGCTGCAGGTCTGCACCGCCGCCATGCATTACGGTTTCCGCATTGTCGAGGACATGAAGGATGGTCTTTGCGCATGGATGGACCACAAAGGCTACGCCACGATCAATGATGTAACCGGGCGTGCGGTCAGGCAGTTCGTGCCGTGGAACCAGTTGAACATGAAGTTCAGGACCATCGCCAGCATTGACCAGGACGCCTGTATCAAATGTGGCCTGTGCCATATCGCATGCGAGGATACATCCCATCAGGCAATCACAAAAAGCCGTGTTGATGGGGAACGGCATTACGAAGTGATTGATGAGGAATGTGTCGGTTGCAATCTGTGCGCGCATGTATGCCCCATAGATGACTGCATCACCATGCAGCCTCAGCCTGTCGAAGGCAGGCTGACATGGCCCGAACATCCCGATAATCCGGCACGTGTCACCGTAGGGTCGTAACAGGGGCGCAGGGGTGCCATCCGGCGGGAAAGGAAGCCCCTGACACAGCATGCGGCCACTATCTCGATCCCGCCCTTACCGGAAAGCGGTTGCAGCGTCCGGCGCATCGTATCCGGCCGCGAACAGGATATTCGTTCCCTGTGCCGATGACCTGAACCCAGTGGGAACGTCGTGCCATTGAAGTCCGTTACGGGTCACATAAATGATCATCGCTGGTAATTCGGCGGTCATTCACAAGCAATGGCAGCTGTTTAAAAATACCTAGGATACAGATGTCCATGCGGAACCGGGCAATCCATTTCCGGGTCTGTCCTTATCAAGGGCTTCCATAAGTTCAAATGCATTCCGTGTGGCCGCGCCATAGGTTGTATTGTCATAGATCGTCCAGACATCAATGCCGCGCATGGCAAGTGACGTGACGATTTCTGCATGGGTTTCAATGGTTTCTTTTGTATACGTTGATTCATAGATGCGGGGAGAACCGTGCAGCCGAAAATAGGCAAGGTTACGCCAGCCCCCGGGCTGCGCCGCGGCTGATGGCCGGGCCGGATCGGCCGCAACCCGTGCGATCTGCAGCCTTTCCAGCATATGGTTGACTTCGGGTGTGAACCAGCTGGCATGTCTTGGCTCCACAACGACAGGCCCGGTGATCGCGGCTTTCAAATCATTGAAGAACTGTTCGGCACGCTCACCGGGATAGGAAAAGCTTGGGGGAAGCTGGACCAGTATGGGACCACGTTTGTCACCCAGGCCGCCGGTTTCCTCGGCAAAGCGTTCGACAAGTGCCTGACAGTCAATGAAACGGCGTTCATGTGTGATCGTTTTGGGCAGCTTGACGGAGAAGCGGAACGCGGGCGGCACGCTTGCTGCCCAACGCGCATAGGTCGCGCGCCGGTGCGGTCGATAGAAACTGCTGTTGATCTCGACAGTCGGGATACGTGCGCCATAGCGTTCCAGATGTGTGCCGGCCGTGGGAAACCGGCTGGCCAGTGCGGAGGGAATTGACCAGCCGGCAACACCGACGCGAATGGACATGAATGGTTCCTTGCAAACACATTTTCGATCAGATGGCATTTCTTTTACAGATGCCAGTTGCACGGTGGTTCCGCTTTCCGGTTTTTCTTTGGCGGGATACAGGTTGTGATATTCCGCCCCTTTTACGGTGCCACCGTGAAATCCAGTTCGTAAGTGGACTGATTGACCGAACGCTGCTGCCGTTCGACATGAATGGCCGGATCATGGGGCAGTAATCCGTTGACCAGATAGACCGTATCCGTTCCCATGCCATGATTGGCATAGGTCAGCCGATATGTATCCGGCGCCAGCCTGGTCGCTATATGAAAGCGCAGGCTGATCACACCGCTGCCCGTCCGCAGGGTCGCGACCGATGGAAACGCAGCACCAGCGGTGGTGAGGACAGCCGGGTTGCCGTTAATGGCAACTGACAGTCCCTGCCTGACCCGTGCAACATAAGCCTGCTGTTCCTGTGGTGACAGGATGCCGTCCCCGTTGCCGTCAATCTGATGAATGACACCGGATGCCACATCCACACCGGGCGTAAGCCGCAGGGTCACGGCAATATGCTGCCGTGTGACATCAATGACCGTGGCCTGCAGGTATTCATCCAGCCGGTGCGCATGCGCCGGGCTGCCACCTGCCGCCAGCCCGACCGTTGCGAGCCACAGGAACCTGGCCCGGTTCATGGCATGGTATACCGGTTGCCATAGCTGTCGGTCGGATCGCGATAGACGGTATGCACATGCATGGTCGGGTCATCACCCACGCCCTGTGGTGAAAATTCGATCAGCAGTCGTGGCCCCTGAATACGGTAATAGGACGATCCGTTATGGTCCGGGGCATGCGTGGCGGGGCCACTCCATGCAAACCATGTATTGTCCAGATCGTCCCTGATTTCCTGCAGGCGCGGGGTGGCATAGGCATCGTTTATGATTCCCGCCCATTCCCCGATTACACCCATCAGCAGGTCCTTCTGTGTCGCGGTCAGGGCGGATCCCTTTATCCCTTCGGGAATGAGGGTTTCCCCGTCATGGCCCGGCCCCTGCACCAGGTCCTCCACCCTGTACGAAAGGATGGCCTGCTGGCGCTGTTTTGCATCCAGGGCGTCCAGCAGGGCAAAGGCACGGTCATTTTCGCCCGCCAGGACGCGCACCGTCCTGCCGTCCGCCTGATAGATCGCAGGCTGTGCGCCCGTCAGGGTCGGGGTCATGACGCCATGTTGGCCGTCAATGACAATGTTAAGCCCCAGATGATGGCCACCAAACTGCACCATCCATGGGCTGGTCGTACCCGGAGTGCCGAAAATCGCGATGGTGTAGACGGCCTTGCCTGACGCGAACGGCGTGCCGGCATCCGCCAGCGCCTGATCGCCCCCCATGATGTCCATGACCTTCCGGTAGCCTTTCGGGCTTAACACGGTCTGCAACAGATGGAATGCCGCAGCGCGCTGGGCGGGTGTCAACTGGCCCATCCGTAATCCCGGTCGTGGCACGTCACTGACCGGGAAGTTGGACCACACCGACATGCCATAGCGCTCGCCAATGAAACCGCCGGGCGGTCCCATGCCCGGTCCGCGCGCGGCTGGGGTGCTGGCCTGCGCGTCCGTTACCGGCTGGACGGGCCGGTCGGGGGCGCTGCGCCGGAAACGGGCAGGTATGCCGGATTTTTGTGTAACAAATGGAAACTGTACTTTCGCACGGCTGGTGGCATCAAATGTCGCAAGAAAGGACCGTGCGGCGCTGGCGACGGCCTGTGTCTGGCTGGCGGCCATATCGGTCCCCGCGCCGGGCGAAGCCACGGCAGCCATGGCCGGGACCGTTCCGGCCATGATGGGGTGTGTGGCCAGAAACAGTCCAGCAGCCATCAGGGAAATCTTTCGCATCAGTCCTCTGCTTTTCGCCGTTGCATGGGGTCGCTGTCGTGTGGCCGAACACTGCCCGCCTCCCGTTGCGGGATCAAGGGCTTTCCCTTTTGTGGTTTTCCTGTCCAGAATATGGCCTGTTGTCATGGTGGTATCCGTTTTGCCGGACTGTCCGGCATGACTGCCGCCCTGTTGCAATGACCCGTCAGGAAACCGTCATGTCCCGTCCTGCGCCATATTCGAAATCTTCATGCGGGCTGTCCCGCCTGCTGTCCCTGCTGGTCGCGGGGACAGCCCTTGCGGTGCCGCTTGCGCTGCCGGGAACCGCAGGCGCCCATGCCATGGACTGCGCCGATCTTGCCCACCGCGCCATGCCGGATGCGACCTTCACCACGGTGGAGACCGTGCCCGCCGGAAGCTGGCAGCCACCACAGGACCAGTTGACCCGCATCATGTCGGCGCCGGGCATGAATGTGGCGGGGCACCCGACACAGGCCGCCAATCCCGCATTCTGCCGTGTAGCCATTACGCTGCATCCATCATCTGATTCCCATATCCGCACGGAAGTCTGGCTGCCGCTCAAGGGCTGGAATGGCAAGCTGCTGGGGGTTGGCAATTTCGGCTGGGCCGGTTCGCTCATGTATTACGGCATGGCGACGGGGGTGGCCGAAGGCTATGCCGTAACCAGCACCGATACCGGGCATGACAGTTCCACCCCCGACGGGCAGGGGGGCCGTTTTACGCTGGGTCATCCGGAAAGGATGATTGACTACGCCTATCGTGCCGATCACCTGATGACGGTGACGGCAAAGACGCTGATCCGGAACTTCTATGGTCGGAAGGCAGCGCATGCCTACTGGATCGGCTGCTCGCTGGGTGGGCTTGAGGGACTGATCGAGGCCCGGCGCTACCCTGAGGACTATGACGGGATCGTGGCCGGTGCGCCGCCCAATCCGATCGTGAACTTCAACGCCGAACAGCTATGGGCGGGGTGGATGAGCTACCATAACCCGGCCCTGCGTGTATCACGTGACAAATTCCATCTGCTGAACACGGCGGTCATGAATGCCTGCGCGTCACCGGTTGGCAGGAAACAGGGTTTTCTGGATGAACCGGACAAATGCACCTTCACCCCCGAACAGTTGCAGTGCAAGGGCAGGAACACGGCAGGATGCCTGACTGCGAACGAGGTGCAGGCCGCCAGTAATATCTATCAGGGGCCACTTGACCCGCAGACGCACCAGGTCATTTTCCCCGGCCCGGCAAAGGGGAGCGAGGACGGGTTCGCGGCCGATGGCAAGCCGTTCCCCGTTGCCCTGGACCTGTTCAGATACGCGGCCTTCCAGAACCCGCACTGGGACTGGACAACCCTGAAATGGGACACGGACATTCAGGAAGCCACGCGCAGGGTCGGGCCGCTCCTGCATGTGGATGACAACCTGACACCTTTCTTCCGTCATGGGGGCAGGCTGCTCATGTATATCGGTTGGAACGACGGGCATAATCCCGAACAGCTGGCGGGATATTATCAGGCGGTGCAGCGCAATGCCGGACCTACGGGCACGGATGCGGTGCGGCTGATAACCATTCCGGGGATGGGTCACTGCTATGGCGGTGCAGCGTGTGACACGTTCAGCAAGCTGGGTGCGATTGATAACTGGGTCAGTCACGGACAGGCGCCAGAGCAGATCATTGCCGCACGGGTGGATAATGGACAGGTCGTGCGCACACGGCCACTATGCGCATGGCCAAAGGTCGCGCGTTATGATGGCCATGGCGATATGGATAATGCAGCCAGCTTCAGTTGTGTGTCGCCGAATTGAAAGTAAAAGATTTTGGGTGCCGCCTTATATTTTAAGGCGGCATTCCCTGCACGGTCATGAAGGGCAGGAAAACCGCGGTCATCGCCGCCGCGGGCATCCGGTCGTGACATTATAAAGAATGGCCTCGATAACATGTCGCAGGCCCATGGATCATAATTGACAGAAATCACGCAATGCATTTTTGGTCCATCTTTAAAAAATTCTGAAAATAATAAAAAAGTTTTTGGTGAAGATTTTTTCAAAAAGCTTCAAAAGAACGCCATATTTAAAAAATAGTGCCAAGAACATGTTGTTATTTTTTATCAATGATTTTTCCAGGCAGTTTCCGCTTTCTGGATATGCCGGCTCAGGTCACATGCCGGGACATGATGTCTTCAATAATGTTTTCGACCACATGCGTGGTGCGTGAAAGCTGGCGCGTGCGGTCATGTACGAGCGCCAGCGTAAGGTGCGGCACGTGCGTCCCCACCAGTGGCACAAAGGCCAGGTCCCCCCGCATCACTTCGGACATTACGTCCAGATAGCTCAGGAAACCGATGCCGATCCCGCCCGTGACAAGGGAAATGATCATCTGGACATTATTCGCCCGTGCCGCAACGTCGGGGATAATGCGGCGGGCATCCATAAGTCGCGAGAAGACGACCGAAAGCGCGAGAGGCTGTTCCGGCGCCACCATGGGATAATCCGCGCATTGCGTCAGCCGGACAGCAGCATGCCGCGCCAGCGCATGGTCGGGACGGCAGATGAAACCAAGCGGAAAGGACATGCGCCGCAGGATCGTGAGGTCGCGCATCTCTTCAGGGTCCAGCACAAGGGCAAGATCGCCCTCGCCAGATAGCAGGGCATGATGGATCCGCCGGTTATCGCGGATGTTCAGGTTCAGCACCACGCCGGGATGGTTGTGTTTCATGCGTGTGACCAGTTCAGGCAGGAAGGCGCGCGACAGGGCCTCGGGCGCCAGCAGGTCAACCTGACCGCGACGTATGCCCTTCAGGTCATCAATCTGGCGGCTCAGGTCATCAAGCTCCCTGACCCAGCGCCGCGCGCAGCCATACAGCAGTTCGCCCGCCGCCGTCAGGCGCATGCCCGTGGGCAGGCGTTCGAACAGCGGGGTCTGCAGCTGTTTTTCACCCAGCAGGATGTGCCGGTTGATGGCGGACCCGGCAATGTGCAGTTCCTCGGCCGCCCTGCGGATGGACCGGTGGCGCGCGACAGCCAGGAAATAGACCAGAAAGCGGGAAAAAGGCTGCATGCGTTCTCATTTCGAGAATGGAAAATGATCAATTATGATATATCTGAGAGCACATCGCGTGTGAAATGATCTTTCTGAAAGCCGCCGGGCAGCCCCGGCCCGTTCAGGAGAACCGATCGTGACCACCGCCGCCAGCACCCGCCCCGCCACAACCCACAGCCTGCCCCGCACCATGACGTTTGACGTGGATGACTGGAACATTCTCGCCCGGTGCTGGTATCCCGTAGCGCTTGTGCGTGAACTGGGCGAACAGCCGCTGGGCGTGACCCTGCTGGATGCGCCGCTGGTGGTCTATCGGGCAGGTGCGGATATTGTCATTGCCGATGACCTGTGCCCCCATCGTGGTGTCCCGCTCAGCATGGGAAAGGGCGACGGGCAGACCGTGGCCTGCGCCTATCACGGGTTCCGTTTTGGCGGGCAGGGGAAGTGTGTCAGGGTGCCCGCCCATCCCGACAGCGGGATTCCGTCAAAGCTCAACCTGCGCACCTATCCGGCTGTGGAACGCTATGGCCTGATCTGGACCTGCCTGCGGCCGGAGGGGGATGCGGTCGCCATTCCCCCCATGCCACACTGGAATGACCCGGCCTTCCAGCAGATCAACTGCCCGTGGATCGATATCGCCGGTTTTGCAGGCAGGCAGGTCGAAGGGTTCATTGACGTGGCGCATTTCGCTTTCGTCCATACCGATACCTTTGCCGATCCTGAAAACCCTGTCGTGCCACCGTACAAGACCCGCATCACGCCGGACGGGTTCGAAGCCGAATACCGCAGCAGCGTCGGCAACTACCCCATCGGCAAATCCGATCGCGGGCGACCGGGTTTTGAATGGCTGCGGCATTTCCGGGTGCATGTGCCCTTTACCGCGACGCTGGAAATCCATTTTCCCGATAACGGCCGTCTTGTCATCATGAATGCGGCGTCACCCGTATCGGCCCGCCAGACACGCATGTTCGCACCGATGTGCCGTAACTTCGACAGGGACCTGCCGCTGCAGGATGTGTACGATTTCAACCTGAAAGTGTTCGAGGAAGATCGCGCGCTGGTCGAAGCCCAGAAGCCGGAGAACCTGCCACTGGACCCGACGCTGGAGGCGCACGTGATGGCCGACCGCAGTTCGATCGCCTATCGCCGTGCCCTGCGCACGATGGGGCTGAGCCAGTTCTTTACGGCCTGAAGGAAACATGGCCCATGTCTTCCCTGTTTCCCGTTCTTGTTGATGATGTCGCGCCGGAAGGGGGCGGGTGCGTCCGCCTGCGTCTGGTTGCGCGCGCCGGTGATGACGTCCTGCCTGATTTTGAACCCGGCGCACATGTTGATGTCATGACGCCTTCGGGCCTGATCCGGCAGTATTCCCTGTGCGGATCGGCTGATGATCCCTCCGCCTATGAATTGTGCATCAAGCATGAAGCGGATTCCCGTGGCGGGTCGGAATCGCTATGCACGCAGGTCCGGCAGGGTATGGAACTGCAGATATCCAGTCCCCGTAATGCCTTTCCCCTGCCACGGGCACGACGTTACATTCTTGTCGCAGGCGGAATTGGCGTGACCCCGCTGCTGTCCATGATGGCGCGGTTGCAGCATAACGGCGCGGACTGGCAGCTTTATTATTACGCCCGCGCGCCCGAACACGCGCCGTTTGGGGACATGCTGCGCGCGCCCCCTTATGCAGCGCAGGTCCGCTTCGGTACCAGCCTGAAAGACGGGTATCCCGATGCGCTGGGTACGCCATGTGCCGATACGGCCATCATGCTGTGCGGGCCGGATGGATTCATGAATGCCGTTTATGCCCATGCCGTCGCGGCAGGATGGCGGACGGATCAGATCCATACCGAATATTTCCGGCCCACGGAAACGTCCGATGCCCGGTCGGATCAGCCGTTTGAGGTGGTTCTGGCGCAATCGGGACAGACCGTGGCCGTCCCGGCGGGGCAGAGCATCGCCTCCGCCCTGCTTGCGGCGGGGGTGGACGTGCCGTTGTCATGTGAACAGGGCATGTGCGGGGCCTGTGTCGTGCCGCTGTTGTCCGGTGAAGGGGACCACCGGGACATGGTCCTGACGGAAGACGAACAGGGTAGTCATATTGCCCTGTGCTGTTCACGCAGCCGCAGTCCGTCCCTGACGCTGGATATGTAAGGAATTGTAAAAAATAAAAGTTCCCGGGTGCCGCCTTTTTTCAAAAAAGCTTCACCGGAAACGCCTTCATGATTTGCTGGATGCTTTACGGGCGGGCTTTTCATTCAGCACGATCAGGGACGTTGCCTTGCCTGCCCCGCATGACTGGCTGCATGATCGGTTTTTGACGTTACAGGATCCTTTCGTGCAGCCTTCTCCCACGGTGGCAACCGTTTCCGCCTATACGCCCGCGACCCGTATCCTTGTTTTCAGCGGCCTGATCTTGACCATGGTCATGGCGGCACTTGACCAGAGCATCGTCTCGACCGCGCTGCCCACCATTGTCACCGACCTTGGGGGGCTGGCGCATATGTCGTGGGTGGTTACGGCCTTCATGCTGACCTCCACCATCGCCACGCCCATGTATGGCAAGCTGTCCGACATGTTTGGCAGAAGGCCGTTGCTGGCGTTCAGCATCGGGGCCTTTCTTGCCGCGTCCCTGCTGTGCGGCATGGCGCAGGACATGTGGCAGCTGATCGTGTTCCGCGGGTTGCAGGGCATCGGGGCAGGCGGACTTATGACACTGTCACAGACGGTGATCGGCGACATGGTCACGCCACAGCAGCGCGGGCGTTATCAGGGCCTGTTTACCGGTGCGTTCGCGGTCAGCAGCGTGACCGGCCCCTTTCTGGGGGGCGTGCTGACCAGTGCGCTGTCGTGGCGGTGGGTGTTTCTTGTCAACCTGCCGGTCGGTGGCCTGGCCATGGCGCTGGTCATGCTGGGCCTGCCTGCGGCCCGGACCGAGGCAAGGCCCCGGATTGATTATGCCGGGGCTGCCCTGCTGGGTGTGGCAACGGCGGGTTTCCTGCTGCTGTTCAATTCGGTCGGCACGACGCTTGCGTGGACATCTCCGCTGACATTCGTGCTGCTTGGCGCCAGCGTGGCGTTTTTCGTGCTGTTCATCCGTCAGGAACGGCGCGCGCCTGAACCCCTGGTCAGTCTGGGCCTACTGCGCATTGCCAGTTTTTCCGTCTGTGTCGCGGCCACCGGCATTATGTCTTTCGCGATGATGGGGTCGCTTGTTTTCCTTCCGCTCTATTACCAGCTTGTCCTTGGGCAGACCCCGGAAATATCGGGATTGATGATGCTGCCGCAGGTCGGCACGATGATGGTCAGTTCGGTGGTGGGGGGATACGTCTCATCGCGAACGCAGCGTTACGCGCCGCTGCTTGCGCTGGGTGTCGGTATCGAATTTACGGCGCTGACCCTGATCGCGCTGTGCGCCCATCATGGCGCGCCCGCGCTGTTCTTCCTGCTCAGCCTTGGCGGGCTGGGCGTGGGCATGGGGATCGGCATGCCCAATGCAACGGTCATCATCCAGAATTCCGTGCCACCCGGCATGCTGGGAATCGCCACCGCCATGATGTCCTTCATCCGGTCACTTGGTGGATCCCTTGGCGTGGCGCTGTCGGGTGGCGTCATGGCGCTGACATTGCAGAACCGGCTGCATGCGTTGCCGGAAAAGATTGATGTGACCGCATTTCTGGAAAAGGGCATGGCGGCCGTCCATGGGCTGTCGCCTGAAATGCGCCTGCAGGTAAGGGAGGCCTACAAGACTGCGATCAGCGCCAGCCTGAGTGTCAGCAGCAGCTTCATGTTTCTGGCGTTCCTCATGATTGTCGGGCTTATGGTGCGGAACCGGCGGCCATCCGCCTGACAGAGGGGGCTGCTGATTCCGGCTTGCAGGATGATTGTGCGTGTTTTATTTCCATACGCCTGGATTGAAACGGCAGAGGCACCGCATGGCGCGTCCCAGAACCATCGACCGCGAAAACGTCCTGGACTGTGTCGAACAGCTTGTCCACCGCGAGGGCGTGGCCGCCCTGACGCTGGACGCCGTGGCAAGGGAGGCAGGCATTACCAAGGGCGGCCTGCAGTACTGTTTCGGCAGCAAGGACGACCTGATGACCGCGCTGATCGACCGCTGGCTTGCGGCGTTCGATGCCAGTGTCGCCCGGCATATCGGACCTGATGCCGGTATCATTGACCGCGCCCGCGCCTATGTCCTGACCATCAGCCAGATCGATGATACAACCCAGGCCAGAATGGCCGGCATGCTTGTCACCTTGCTTCAGTCGCCAAAATATTTACAGAAGATACGCGCATGGTACGCAGGATGGTTCAACGGGAGCGACCCTGACTGTCGGGAAGCGCGTCAGGCCCGCACCGCGATATTTGCTGCTGAAGGAGCGTTTTTTCTAAGAAGCCTAGGTTTTCTGGAAATGGATCAGGAATGGTGGAAAACCACCTTTGCCGATTTTCAGCGGCTGATCCTGTCCGACCCCTGCACGCCATAATTCAGGCCCGCAGGATTATTCAAATCCTCCATGACATTTCACACAGGTATGGAAAACATGACCAGGGAAAGTCGCCCGTTAACAAAGACAGCCACATCTTCTGACAACACCGTTTCCGGCACCACTTTTCCCGCTGCTGGCATTCAGTCCGTGAACGGGGGCGGAAAAGGCATGGCTGCGGCCGCAGGGCTGCGGGCGATGGATAACAGCCTGTCCCATGCCATATCTTCTGCCTGTGACTGGCTGATCGGGCAGCAGAAGCCCGATGGCCACTGGGTTGGCCCGGTCGCGTCCAATGCCTCCATGGAGGCGGAATGGTGCCTGGCCCTGTGGTTCCTCGGCCTTGAAGATCACCCGCTGCGCCCCCGTCTGGGCAAGGCCCTGCTGGAAATGCAGCGCGAGGACGGGTCATGGGGCACCTATTATGGCGCCGGGAACGGTGACATCAACGCCACCGTCGAATCCTACGCCGCCCTGCGCTCCCTTGGTTATCCCGCCGATGATCCGGCGATAAGCCGGGCCGCCACATGGATCGCCAGCAAGGGCGGGCTGAAGAACATCCGTGTCTTCACGCGGTACTGGCTGGCCCTGATCGGGGAATGGCCGTGGGAAAAGACGCCAAACCTGCCGCCTGAAGTCATCTGGTTTCCCAACAACTTCGTCTTCTCCATCTACAACTTCGCGCAGTGGGCGCGTGCGACACTGGTGCCGCTGGCCATCCTGTCCGCCCGCAGGCCTGCCCGCCCGCTGCGCCCGCAGGACCGTCTGGACGCCCTGTTTCCGGGGGGGCGTGCGAATTTTGACTACGAACTGCCCGCCAGGGGTGAACGCGACCTGTGGGGCCGGTTCTTCCGCACCACGGACCGGGGCCTGCACTGGCTGCAGTCCAGATTCCTCAAGCGCAATACCCTGCGTGAAGCCGCGATCCGGCACATGCTGGAATGGATCATCCGCCATCAGGATGCCGATGGTGGATGGGGTGGCATCCAGCCGCCATGGGTGTACGGCCTGATGGCGCTGCATGGGGAGGATTACCAGTTCCACCACCCCGTGATGGCCAAGGCGCTGTCCGCCCTGAATGATCCCGGCTGGCGGCATGACCGGGGCGATGCAAGCTGGATCCAGGCCACGAACAGCCCGGTATGGGATACCATGCTGGCGATCATGGCCCTGCATGATGCCGATGGCGAAACCCGGTTCACGCCGGAAATGGAAAAGGCGCTGGGCTGGCTGCTGGACCGTCAGGTGCGTGTAAAGGGTGACTGGTCCATCAAGCTGCCGGACGTGGAACCCGGTGGCTGGGCGTTTGAATACGCCAATGACCGCTATCCCGATACGGATGACACCGCCGTTGCCCTGATCGCCCTTTCGTCGTGCCGCAACCGCGAGGAATGGAAGAAACGGGGAGTGGAGGAAGCCATCAGCCGTGGGGTGAACTGGCTGATCGGCATGCAGAGCGAATGCGGCGGATGGGGCGCGTTCGACAAGGACAATAATCGCAGCATCCTGTCAAAAATTCCGTTCTGTGATTTTGGCGAAGCCCTTGATCCCCCATCCGTAGATGTGACGGCGCATGTTCTGGAAGCCTTTGGCATTCTGGGCCTGCCGCGTCACATGCCCACCATCCAGCGCGCACTGGCCTATATCCGCGCCGAACAGGAACCCGATGGCCCGTGGTTTGGTCGCTGGGGCGTCAATTACCTGTATGGTACGGGCGCGGTCCTGCCCGCCCTGGCCGCCATTGGCGAGGACATGACCCAGCCCTATATCACCAAGGCCTGTGACTGGCTGGTGGCCCACCAGCAGGAAAATGGCGGGTGGGGTGAAAGCTGCGCATCCTATATGGAACTGTCCATGGTCGGGCGGGGGGTGACGACGCCATCGCAGACCGCATGGGCGCTGATGGGCCTGATTGCGGCCAATCGTCCGCAGGATTACGGGGCCATTGCCCGTGGCTGTCGGTACCTGATCGACCTGCAGCAGCCTGATGGAAGCTGGGATGAAAAGGAATTCACCGGCACCGGATTCCCCGGTTACGGGGTCGGGCAGACCATCAAGCTGGATGATCCCGCATTGTCAAAGCGGTTGCAGCAGGGGGCGGAACTTTCACGTGCGTTCATGCTGCGTTATGACCTGTACCGGCAGTTTTTCCCGATCATGGCGCTCAGCCGTGCGTCACGCCTGATGAAACTGGAAAAATAGGTCTTCTGGCGGGTCGGGGCGTGTTCTCGACCTGTGGCCGGATCAGGGAACTGCGTTTTTTCTGGTTAACGGTCCGGGATGCGACCTGCTGAACTTTTCAGGCTGTCTTTGCAATAGCCTGATCCTTGTCGCGTCCCATAGCCATCATCCCGTCAGTCTCGACACGAATACTGCAAATGCTACGACGTATGTGCGTAATTGACTCGTTTACGCTATTGTGACACACATGTGCCACAACTGCATGTGTGTGTCATATGTTACGCGAAGAATATGCTGCCCTGACCCGACAGCGCATTATCGACAGCTTCATTGCCCTGCTTGAAGAACTGGATGATGTGACAGTCCCGACGTCCGCCATTGCAAAGAAGGCGGATGTGTCATTGCGGACTGTCTATCGGTATTTTCCCTCACGCGATGATCTGCTGCGCGCAACGGGTGACTGGCTGAATTCGGAAGTCTTCGGGCTGGTATCCGGTACGAATGAAAAGGAACTGGTGCAGGGCTTCCGTACGGCGGCGGAAAAATTCGACAGCCGTCCCAATCTTGCCCGCATCCTTGCCCTGACCCGTATCGGGCGTTCAATGCGCATCCGGTTCCGTAATGAACTGGCGCTCCGCCGGCGCAAGGCGTTGTGGCGTGACACGCCCGATGTGCCGCCAGCGGCCCGGAGGCGGGCGGAAGCTGTCGTGGCCTGCCTGGATAACGTGCTGTCGTGGCTTACGCTCAAGGAAGAATTCGGCATGAACGGCAAGGATGCGGGCGCAGTCATTAGCTGGGCGATCGAACTTGTCCTGCGTGAAACCCGTGCTGAAGCCAGCCGGCATGATGATACGGGACAGTCATGAACGGGGATCGTCAGTCAGGCCGACCGGACTGGCGGCGTATCGCACTGGGGCTGGGTGTTCCGTTCGTGGCCATTGTTCCTGTCGCCGCGTTTCTGGGGTTCCTGTCATGGACGATTATGGGGATTCCGGTCATCCTGATCTGGATGTTCGCCTGGTTCCCGCTGACATCCCTATGCCTGTGGCTGTGTGAGCAACGATCATGATGGCAGGGATTGTGGCGTGCGTTGTTCTTCTGTCGCTTGGCGCGGCCTGCCTTGCCCGGTCGCGTTCGCAACACCTGTCGGTGGAAACGCTGCTGGTGGCGGACAGGGCGTTGCCCGCGCCCATGCTGTTCATCCTGACAGTGGGGGAAATCTACAGTATCGGGTCGATTGTCGCCTTTCCCGCCGGGCTTTACACCCATGGGATCAGTTATGGATACTGGTTCCTGGGTTATCTTCTGCTGGCATTTCCGGTCGGGTATTTTGTCGGTCCCGCCATATGGGAACGGGCCCGGCGATATGATGCCTGTACGGTGCCCGAAGTCTTTGGCAGGTATTTCGGAAGTGTCGTTTTCGAACGCCTGACGGCATGGGGCTGTATCGCCGCACTGGTGCCATGGGGACAGTTCCAGTTTATCGGGTTGCGGGCGACACTGGGCATGATGGGCCTGCCTGGCGCGCCGGCGGCAGGGCTGGCGGCATGTGCCGTCATTGCCTTTGCATACGTGGCGCTGGGCGGCATGCGTGCATCGACCTATGTCGCGTTTCTCAAGGACAGCCTGATGCTGTTCGGGATTGCGGCTGTCGGTGTGGCGGCGATCTGCGCACAATATGGTGGGACAGGGACATATGTCGCCCATCCTGTCGTGTTCCGGCAGCCTGCCGTGACGGATATGGTCTTTGCCGTCAGCACGATTGTCTATCAGGGTGTCGGGTTCTATTTCCAGCCATCCGTGACACCGTACCTGTTTACGGCGCGTTCGGCGCAGGCGGTGCGCAGGGCCATGGTGTTCATGCCGCTTTACATGCTGATGTATCCCTTTGCGGTGTTTGCAACGTATTTTGCTATCCGTTCATTACCCCCGCTGCGTGATGTAAACGGGGTGTTTTTCCATGTGGCGGGCATGCTGCTGCCCCCATGGGTGGTGGCATTGGTCATGGCGGGCGCGGTACTGGCGGGGTTGCTGGTTCTGGCCGCGACATCACTGAACATTGCGGCGATGATGACACGCAGCATCATGCCCCGTCTGGCGCACGGGCATCCACGCCGGGCGATCAATCTGGGTGTTATCCTGTTTCTGGTCTTGGCGCTGGTGGCGACGGCGCACGCCCCTGCCATCATGCTGACAGCGCTGAACGTCAGTGGTTATGTCGGCATCCAGTTTGCATCGTTATGGTTTGTTGTCCTGCTGGACCGGCCTGTTCCAGCGCGTGTCGCGGGGGGCGGGGTCGTGTGTGGGGCCGTTACTGCGATTGCCCTGTTCGCCAGTGGCCTGTCCGTTGGGGGCATCAATCCGGGTTTTATGGGGCTTCTTGTCAATTGTGCGGTTGTGTTCTGTCCGCTGTGGCGCAGGAAGCGCGTTACATGACGGTGCCCGGAAAGGATGATCGAGTGTGAATATGGATGCGATTATACGGAAGATTCCAAAAATTGATCTTCATTGCCATCTGGCGGGTGCGGTGCGGGCCACGACGGTCATGTCCCTGGCGGCAAGGAACGGTGTCACACTGCCCACCACCGATCCGGATGCATTTTACCGTTTCGTGGATTTCTATGATTTCCTGTCCCGGCTTGAGATCATTGGAAAATGCATTGTCACGCGTGATGATTTCGCGCGCGTAGCCTATGAAGCGATGGAGGACGGATACCGTCAGGGCAACCTGCGTTATGCCGAGTTTTTTTTCAGCCCCGATTATCATTATCCCCATGGGGTCAGGTACACGACAATGGTGGATGGGCTGATTGATGGCCTGCGGGCGGCGCAAGCGGAACTGGGTGTGGTTGGGCGACTGATCCCGGCCATCAACCGCGAACTGGGGCCGGATGCTGCGATGGCCATGGTCCGGGAAGTCGTGGCCAATCCACGCGCGGAGGTCATCGGCATCGGAATGGACTGCGCGGAATGCAAGGGACCGCCAGAACTGTTCCGTGATGCCTATGCACTGGCGCGCGCGTCCGGACTGCGCTGCACGGCCCATGCGTGCGAAGATAACCAGACATTGCAACAGGCTCCTCCCCGGAACGTCATGACGTGCCTTGACGTGCTGGGCTGTGACCGGATCGACCATGGCTATAACCTGCTGGCCGATCCCGAACTGGTCTGTCGCTGCCGTGAACGTGGCGTGGCCTTTACGGTCTGTCCGCAGACCTGTGTGCCTGAACGTCTGGAACAGCGCTGGATGTCCCTGAAGGGCATGGCCCGGGCGGGCCTGTCCATGGTTCCCTGCACCGATGATCCTGCCATGTTCGCGACGGATATCGGGACAGCGTACGTTACGATGGCCCGTGTCCTGTCACTGGACGTGCATGCGGTGGCGGACCTGTCGTTGCAAACGATTGATGCGACGTGGCTGTCGGATACGGAAAAAGACGCCATGCGGGACGATTTCAGGCGGCAGATCAGATCACTGACCGGATCACGCGATGACTGAGAGGCTGTTTTCAAACAGCTTCCGGGTGAACGTTGCGCTGGATTGATGGGGTCCTAAAAGGCTGCGGTAAAGCGCCCCCCATAGGTTGCGGGCGCAGTCAGGATGTCCATTCCATCGGTCAGTGCATAATCCACGACGCGGTTGTTGAAGGCATTGTTGGCAAAGACCACAAGCTGGTTCTTTTTCCATGCCATGCCCAGTGTCAGGTCCAGGCGGTCAAGCGAATGCCACGGGACATTGGTGATATCCAGCACGCCACCTGCCTCATGATGCCAGTTGGCATTGAATAGCAGGTTATAGGTGGGCGTGATGGGATACGCCATTTCGGATCGTATGTTTGTTGTCCATGTCCGTGTATCGGGCAGGGACTGCCCGGCAACGTAACTGCTATATGACTGTCCGCCAGCCATGCGGGCATGCAGCCAGCCAACATTGCCCGACAGTGACCACCATCGGGTCAGCATAAGCTGTGCCGACAGTTCCGCGCCGTATGTCCGCGCACTGCCGACATTGGCAAGGTAATAGAAACTGAATGCGGCCGGGGCGCGTGGATCGGCTTCATCCAGCAACAGGTGTTTCTGTGTCATGTAAAACAGGCTGGCATTGACGCCCAGACGGCCGCCAAGCCATTGCGTGCGTCCGCCCAGTTCGTAATTGGTTGCCGTTTCTTCCCCATACGGTATCAGGGAAGGTGTCGTCGTAGTCGTGCTGAAACCGCCCGCGCGGAAGCCGTTGCTGTACAGGGCATAAAGGTTGACGTTGTGGAACGGGTGGTAATTCAGTTCGGCGCTGGGGCTCCAGTTGCCATAGGCTGCCGTGTCATTTAGCGACATGTCCGGGTAGACATCCCCGAACAGGGCGGCAATGGCCCGACCGCTGGCATTCACGGGATTATTGTACTGGTTGTAGGACAGCGTTTTCCGGTCATGTGTATAGCGTGCCGTCGCCGTCAGGCTGAGGGACGGGGTAATATGGAATGTGGAAGAAACAAACCCGGACCATGACTGTATCCCGATACCCGATCCGGGCCCCGGGGCATATTCGCTGATCGTCTGCAGGCCGGTATTGGGAAAGCCGCCACCGGGAATGGCGGAACATGTCGGGTCACCCTGTAATGCATCACAGGCAATGTTGCCCCACATGCCCTGCAGCAGGCTCAGGTCGATTTTTGTATTGTATATCTGTTGAAATGAGAAATATTCGTGAAAATAGGATGCCCCCGCCATAAAGGTCAGGCGGCGGTTCCGGGGCGATGACCACAGCAGTTCGGTATAGTAATTGCGTGTATTTTCGTGGCGGACAAACTGGTTCTGTAACGTAAGGGGATAGGATGATACCGACAGGTCCGTCCGGTCCCCGTCCTCCACGGAATCAAGATGATAATCCCGATAGGCGGATAGCCACTGGAACGTGCCCCAGCGTGACCTGTATGTCAGATCCTGTGACAGGTAGAGCTGGTGATTGTGGGAACGGTCGGGGGTGTCACGGTACACCACGCCCGGTGTCTCTGCCGCGCCGCTCTGGATCAGGTTGGCGACACCATTGGGTGCGTAACCGGCCAGGGACGGCCCGTGAACATCACCATATTCCGCCATCCATGTCAGGGACAGGTTATCATTGGGTGTCCATTTCGCCCCCAGCCGCAGGCCCTGCTGGCGATAGCGGTCTTCATATTCATGTAATGTGGCGTTGTAGAGCGCACCCCGTGGCTGGCCGATGTACCACCCTGTCAGGCGCAGTGCAAAATGACGCGACAGCGGCACATTGATTGCGCCCTGCAATTCACCCCGGCCATAATTGCCGTAGGATCCGGTCAGGTATCCCCCGGTTTTCTGTTCCGGCGTCGCGTATACCATGTTGACCGCCCCGCCCACGGCGTCACGTCCGTACAGGCCCGTCTGCGGGCCGGGATTGACCTCGACCCGTGCGACATCCACCTGCGGGCCGAGATTGGTGCGCAGGCCGCCATCGTAAATGCCATTGCGGTACATGCCGAAATTGGGATCAGCATTGTTATCCACCTGCCGGATGCCACGGATATTGATGTATGTATTGATATTCTGCGGGTCAGTCGGCACCACGGCGTTCGGCACCATGTTCATGATGCTTTTCATATCAAGAATATCAAAATTATGCAGCGTCTGGCCGCTTATGGCAGTCGCGGGGGCCGGTACGTCAGACAGGCGCTGCGTGGTGCGCCGGGCCGTGACTTCCATCTGTTCGGCCTGTGGCGTGCCATGTTCCAGATGGGCGACGGGAAGTTTCCGGTTCTTTTTGTGGGGCGACTGGGCTGTGGCTCTGGCAGGACATAATACGGAATGTAACGTAATAAAAAAAAGCAAATATGCAGGCCATGGGATCCTGCGGGCCTGTCGTTCCCTGTAATCAGGAAAGGAATATGCAGGTATCATTCTTTAACAGGCATCCGGATGATGTCAGCGTCCATGCAGGCGATGGCGGATCAGGGTATGCGCGCGCCGTCCAATAGGGAAACGGAAAATGATAGCCGTCGCGATCAGTTGGGGAATGCTGCACAGAACAGTGTAGCATGACAGCAGGCCGGTCAGTGGCAGGCCATGGTTCACCCGTCCGGCATGATAATGGACCCAGCCAAGGGTGATGAACCCCGCGCCACCGCCTATGGCAAGGGTGGTCTTGGTGATGAGTGTATTGAGGGCATAAATGATACCGGACTTGTTGGTCCATGTTTTCCAGATATCATAGTCCACGACATCCCCCAGTATGGCGGCGGGCGCGAAATTCGTGGGGGCGGACAAGGCCCCGCCCAGGGCCGTCAACAGCAGGATGACGGGCAGGTTCTGCATGCCTGGCGTCAGCAGTAACGCAAGGGGACGGGTTGCCGCGGTCAGAACGATGCTGATGGCCCATATGCCATGGCGTTCCAGCCTGCGTTCCGATCGTGCCCATAACGGGATGGCGACAATGGTGGACAGGAAAAACACGATCATTATGAACGGAAATGCGCTGCCGACTCGCAGGTAGTCATTCAGGAACAGGTATGTCGTGGACAGCCATATGCCCTGTCCCGTGGCCCATAGGCCGACGGCGAGGAAATAAAGGGCGAGGGGACGGTTCCGTTTCAGGGAATGCACCAGGTCGCGCCATGTTGGCGCGGTGGCGCGTCCGGGTGGTCCACCGGGAATGAAATGCATGATGCACAGCGCGGCAGGCACCATAAGCGCCATATATAACCAGACAATGATGGACAGTGTCTTCTGCGTGAAACCCGTCGTGCCATAGACCCGGAACAGGATGACGGGAACCAGCCAGAAAATCAGGCTGCCCGCAACAGTAGACAGGCCAACTGCCGCGTTGATGCGTGTGCGCATGGATGGACGTGAACCAAGTTCCGCACTCCATGCGTTACGGGGAATTTCAAACAGGGAATATCCCAGATACAGCACGAAGGCCCATGTCCCGTAATACAGGACCGTCGTGTGCGCGGATGGCTGGAACAGGAAATACAGGGCGATGCAGCAGATGATGGCGCTGGCCACGCCCCATATGCCCCGACCACCCCGCCGGTTATCAAGGCTGTCGGACATGAAACCGATGGCCGGGTCCATCAGCGCATCAATGACCCTGCATAAGGATGTAACCGTACCGATCTGCACAAGGGTGACAGCCGTATGGCTGGCATAGAAGGCCGGAATGAAAATGTTCATCGGCAAAATGATGAAGGCCCCCGGCAGCGCCGGAAAGGCGAAAAGCCAGATCTGTGATCGGGTCAGTTCCGGTCGCGCGGCAGGGGTCTTGGGAGGAGCTGAAACCATGGCAGCCAGATCCTTCCCCTTCAATCGGTCCAACTTTCACAGGAATGATATGCGTGTGGGACGCGAAAAGTATCATCTATCCCGGATACAGGAAAGAGACGGACTGTTTCAGGGTTCCGCCCCAAGGATCTTGGGCAGGTCACCTTTGATAAAAGCATCCAGAATGCCGTTCAGGAACGCGACGATGCTTTCACGTGGATCGCTGGCGTTCGCGAATGGTCCCTCGCTGTCATTGGCAACAAACAGGTTCGACAGGCCGCATAGCATGGCGTACATCCCATAGCCGATCTGTACCTTGCTTCCCAGTACCGCCATGTCGTTGGGGCCGAAATCATCGCTGATGGTAAAGACCTTGTAGCCGTATATAAGTTCCATGAGGTCCTCGAACGCAGCGCCCGCCGTCAGACGGTACCGGGGATAGGTATAGGCGTCGGGTATATAGCCAAACATCAGACGGTAGAGCTGCGGATGGCTGCGCGCGAAGTCAACGAAATAGAAAACAGTCCGCTTCAGCGCTTCCGTCCTGTTTGCGGACGTGCGGCTGATATGGGCTGCCTGATCCCGGAAAACCTCGAAATAATCCGCGGCAATTTCCAGCAGGAGATTGTTCAGGCTGCCGTAATGGTTATAGAAATTCGCTGGCGCCACCTTGACTTCCCGCGCAAGACGACGCACCGACAGATCTTCCAGCCGTTCGGTTTTCAGTATTCTGACGGTGGCGATCCGCAAATCTTCGGCGACGTTTCCTTTATGGTAGGCTCTCGAAATGGGAAGTCATCCTTGTGGGCGTGAGCGGATCTGGCGAATCAATCCATATGAACGGGGCAGGCGGTCACCGGTCGACATGACCGGGACAGGACCAGGGGGCTTATGACTGCAGAAATATGGCAGTAAAAAGGTATATCTGGAATACAAAATTTCATCTGATTGAATTCCCCGGTTGATTCATTCCTTAATTTATTACAGCCATGGCCCGTAATGCCAATTTTTTAGGTCAGCCCTGCTGGGAAACCGGGGAATGGCTTCTGCCCGGGCCTTATGCTTCCTGCCCTGCCGGTCGGGTCAGGGCTTCATGCAATTCGTTGTGAATGAAGGCATCCACAATATCCTCGATCATTTGCTGCTGTTCCAGACCCTGTTCCCTGCCAAACGGCAACCGGCCATCCGACAGCATCATCGCCAGTCCATGACCCATTGCACACAGGCCGTATCCGATCCGCGCACGCTTCCGGGTGCCTTCAATGTCATGAAGGTGGAGCATCTCCCGGCCATAGATAATCTCCAGCAATACCGCGAATGCCTGTATCGCGGCGTGATGGTAGATCTTGTGGGAAATGGCGTTGGGCACGAAGCCGAACATGATCCGGAATATCTGCGGATGGCGCTGAGCAAAGCTGGCATATTCCACCAGCGCAGCCTTCAGCGCATCCGCACGCGTGACGGTATTGCGCTGGAAATAGCGTAGCTGTCGGGTGCATTGCACGAATGAATCAGCGGCGATCCGCAACAGCAGGTCGTGAATGCTGCTGAAGTGGTTGTAGAAATTGGCGGGTGTCACGCCAATTTCCCGCGTCAGGCGCCGCACCGAAACGCTTTCCGCCGTTTCCTGATCCAGCAGGTTCCGGGCCGTGCGCAGCAGGTCTTCCGCGACATGTCCCTTGTGATAGTTGCCGTTGCGCATGACGGGCCGGGTGGTTTTCATGACCATTCTTTTTGCATGCCGCTCCATACGGGAAAATGGACAGGCCGCATCAGGCCTGTCCGGTCGGCATTCATGCTGGCATCTGTGGATATCTGGTGTTGATGGCAATGAACAGTGTTCATATAAATTCCTGTCTGCGGGGCATCCGGCGGCCCCGGGCGCGTCCTGACGGGCGCGATGGGAACGGGTGCCCTGCCTATAGCACTGATAATGAAACAAAAATATCGATAAGTGTTACCTATGAAACAAAAATATAAATGCATCTTTCCATGTCCCGCACAATGATCCGGGCGCGTCCTGCTGATAGGTAAGGTGAAAAGCTGGCTTTCGCTCTCTGGTTTTTCTCTTGACAGAAGGTTAATGCAAAATTAACACCGTTCGCATTGTTCGGGTGCAAGGCCAGCGCAGCGCGTTGGCGGCATTGCAAATGCATTGTTTCAGTATTGCATGATAGGGGATTCGGGTCACCAGGATTCTCTCCTGGATCATAAATGAAGAGTATTTGTTTTTCAGGAAACGGCTGGTCGTATTCTGGGAAAAAGTATGCCGGTGTCAGTCCCGTTGATACAACAACATGGCTGCGGGCGGCGAATTACCAGATATTCTCATGTATTAAGGCAGTGACATAGCAGGCGATGCATACAGGACAGGATTCATGACTGGCAGGATTGCCGGGCTGCTGGCACGTACGGGGCTGGACCGTGTTCCGGTCTGGGTGCCGGTCGTGCTGGGTGTGGCCATCATGGCTTTTGTTGGCTCGGTGGCGGTTGACCCTGCGATGCAGGGCTTTATCTCCATCGGTACGGTTACGGTCCTGCTGGTACTTAACCGTCGACCGGGACGGGGAATCACCATTTTCCTCATGATGCTGTCCCTGCTGGTATCGCTGCGCTACATCGTGTGGCGGCTGACCACGACGGTGCAGTTCGGCAACTGGCTGCAGACGGGGCTGGCCATCCTGCTGCTGGCGGCGGAAACCTATGCCCTGGTGACGCTGTGCCTGAGTTATTTCCAGATGGCGTGGCCCCTGCGGCGCAAGGAACACCCATTGCCCGACGATCCGGCGCTATGGCCGAGCGTGGACGTGTTTGTCCCGTCCTATAACGAGGAACTCTCCCTTGTCCGCTCGACGGTGCTTGGCGCGCTTGACCTCGACTGGCCCGAGGACAAGCTCAATGTCTACATCCTTGATGACGGGCGGCGTAAGGCGTTCCGTGATTTCGCGATGGCGGCGGGGGCGGGCTATATCATCCGTTCCGAAAACAACCATGCCAAGGCTGGCAACCTCAACCACGCGCTGAAAGTGACGCACAGTCCCTACGCCGTCATTTTCGACTGCGATCACGTGCCGACGCGCGGGTTCCTCAAGCGCACCATCGGCTGGATGATCGCCGATCCCAACCTCGCCCTGCTGCAGACACCGCACCATTTCTACGCTCCCGATCCGTTCCAGCGTAATCTTGAAAGCGGGATGCATGTGCCACCCGAGGGCAACATGTTCTACGGGCTGGTGCAGGATGGCAATGATTTCTGGGACGCAACGTTCTTCTGCGGTTCCTGCGCCGTCATCCGGCGCGAGGCCGTGACGGGCATTGGCGGCTTCGCCACGGAAACCGTGACGGAGGATGCGCACACCGCGCTGAAGATGCAGCGCAAGGGATGGGGGACGGCCTATCTGCGCGAACCGCTGGCGGCCGGATTGTCCACCGAACGGCTGATCCTGCATATCGGTCAGCGCGTGCGCTGGGCACGTGGCATGATCCAGATCATGCGGGTGGACAATCCCATGCTGGGCGGCGGCCTGCGGTGGGAACAGCGGCTTTGCTACCTGTCGGCCATGTCGCATTTCCTGTTTGCCATACCACGGGTGACGTTCCTGGTGTCGCCGCTGGCGTTCCTGTTTCTTGGGCAGAACATCATTGCGGCGTCACCACTGGCCATCAGTGTCTATGCGCTGCCGCACATCTTCCATTCGGTCGTGACCCTGTCGCGGATCGAGGGGCGGTGGCGCTATTCCTTCTGGAGCGAGATCTACGAGACATCGCTCGCGCTGTTCCTCATCCGCATCACCATCGTCACCCTGCTGCAGCCGTACAAGGGCAAGTTCAACGTGACGGACAAGGGCGGCCTGCTTGAACGCAGCTATTTCGACTGGGACGCGGTCTATCCCAACGTCATCCTTGCCCTGCTGCTGTCCGTCGCCTTCGTGCGCGGGATATTCGGCATCTTCTGGCAATTTCATGACCGGCTGGCATTGCAGTCCTTCGTGCTGAACACGGTATGGGTGGCCATAAGCATGATCATCGTGCTGGCGTCGATCGCGGTGGGGCGGGAAACGCGGCAGACACGCCACGCGCCACGCGTCACGGTCAGGCTGCCCGTTGCGGTGACCGATGCCCGGGGCCGCAGGTTTGACGCGCATACACGCGACATCTCCCTCGGTGGACTGGCCGTAGAGGGGGCATGGGCCACGGCGGAAATGGAAGGGACCGAAGTTACGGTCCATTATGACAATGCGCGCGATGGTATCCATGTCAACGTTCCCGCGCGGGCGGTGGGGGCAGGCCGGGACATGCTGCGCCTGCAGTGGATCCGGCGCGACCTGCATGATGAGCGGCAGATCGTCAACATGGTCTTTGGTCGCAATGACGCCTGGGCGAACTGGGCGGATTTTGCGCCCGACCGCCCGCTGCGCAGCCTTGCGATGGTGTTCCGCAGCATTGGCGGCCTGCTGAAGCGGCGCGGGCCCGAGGCACCGCGCCCCATGCCAGACGGGGGGGAGGAAGACCTTCCCGCCACGGAAGAAAAACTGGAGAAACAAAGCCTCGTGCTGAAACCTGTTCCCCGTAGCGTTCGTGATGGCGCTACCGCATCTGCCGCGCTGTTTGTCGCCTTTACGGCCCTGGTGCCCGCCGCCATGGCGCAGGAGGGTGCGCCCCCGGCCATGACGCCCGTCGCGGACCAGACCGGTGTCACGGCGGAGGCCCCGTTCGGGGACAGCAATACCGGCAATGTCCCGGACGAGGCGCCGACGATCGATCCCCTCGCCGCCGACCGCATCAGTGATACGGAGGTGACACGCACCATCTCGTTCCGCAACCTGGGCGCCACGACCGGGCCACTGACACTGCGCGGGTATTCCCCGCTGCAGGGCCTGGACGTGGTCGTGCCGGCCAACCGGGTGGTGACGCATGCCCAGCTGACGCTGTCGGGCGCGCTGTCGCCCTCGCTGCTGCCCGAGGCGAGTGCGGTGACGGTCACGCTGAACGAACAGTACGTGGGCACCATCAAGGTTGATCCGCAGCATCCGCAGTTCGGGCCACTGACCTTTGATATCGACCCGCTGTATTTCACGGGCGACAACAAGCTCAATTTCCGTTTTGCCGGCGAATACCGGCGTGACTGCAACGATCTGTTCAACGAGATCCTGTGGGCGCGTATCTCCGACATGTCACGCATTACGCTGACAACGGTGCGCATCACGCCGGAACGCAAGCTTTCGCGGCTGCCCGCCCCCTTCTTTGATCCCAACCTGCGCTCCACGCTGCGCGTGCCTGTCGTGCTGCCCGCGACGGGGGACAAGGCGGCGCTCAGGGCGGCGGGGCTGATTGCATCGTGGTTTGGCAAGGTTGCCGATTTCCGCCAGCTGTCCTTCCCTGTCTCCACCACCATTCCGGCTTCGGGCAATGCGGTGGAAGTGGGCGAAAACCTGGCTGTCGATGCCAGCGGCGCGCGACCTTCCGGGCCGATGGTGGCGGAAATCGCCAACCCCAATGACCGCTGGGGCACGGTGCTGGTTGTGACGGGACGTAACGCGCAGGAAGTGGAAGTTGCGGCGCGCGCGGTGGTGTTCTCGCCCGATACGCTGGGTGGCGTGGCCTCGAAAGTGGTCAGTGATGTCAATCTCGAGACACGCCACCCCTATGATGCGCCAGCCTTCGTGCCGACGGACCGCCCGGTACGCTTTGGCGAACTGGTGGGCGCGGCTGACCTGCAGGGTGGCGGCTTCACGCCCGCGGGCATGACGCTGCCGTTCCACCTGCCGCCTGACCTGTATACGTGGCGCGGGCGGCCGTTCCTCATGAACATGTGGGTCCGCGCGCCTGGCGGCCCCGTGGTCGACCTTGAGACATCGCGCGTCGATGTCAGCGTCAATAACAACTACCTGCAGAGCTATACGCTCTCGCCGCCGGGCCTGTGGCAGAAATGGTCCGAACGCCTGGTCAACCAGCATGCAGGGGCGGTTGGCCATGTCACGGCGCTGCCGCCATGGCTTCTGTTCGGGCAGAACCAGTTGCAGTTCAACTTTGACGCCCGTCCCATCGACCGTGGTGCGTGCCGCCGCACGCCGGGCGATATCCGCATGAGCGTGGATTCGGATTCCACGCTGGACTTCCGGCGCGGCCACCATTTTGCCCAGCTGCCCAACCTGTCCTACTTTGCCGAAGCGGCCTTCCCGTTCTCGCGCATGGCCGACCTGTCGGAAACCACCATTGTCCTGCCCGCCCGTCCCGACATGGGTACGACCGGCGCGTTCCTCGACCTCATGGGGTTCTTTGGCGCATCGACATGGTATCCGGCGGCGGGCGTGGAAATCATGAAGGCGGATGAGGTGGAACAGGCACCGCCGAAGGGGGACATTGTCGTGCTGGGCACGGCGGCGCAGCTGGGTGCCGCAACCGGGCTGCTGGCCCGTTCGCCCTATGTGATCCAGGACCAGCACATCACGGTGGGCCAGCGCACGGGACTGCAGGGGATCTGGTACCTGTTCCAGGACCGTGACCATACGGGGCTGAAGGATGGGGTGACGGCCAACCTGAACGCCCCGATCGCGGAAGCGGGCGTGCTGCTGGCCGCGCAGTCGCCCTATGACAGCCATCGCTCGGTCGTGGCCTTCATGGGGGATACGCCCGAACGCATCCATGACATGGTGCTCAGCCTGCGCGACAAGACGGACCTGCCCTCGCTGCAGGGCGACCTTGTGCTCAAGAATGGCAACCAGTTCACCAGTTACCGCACGGCGCCACTTTATACCGTAGGTTCCCTGCCGCTGTGGATGCGCCTTGACTGGTATCTCGGCCGTCATCCTACGGTGCTTTACCTGACCGGACTGGCTGGCGCGGGGCTTGCCGCGCTCGGGGTCTGGGCGTGGCTGCGTGGCTGGTCGCGCAAGCGGGTTGAGCATGACGACCTGACGGGGGATTTGTGATAGGTCATATACAGTCTTCCCCATCATCTGCGATTGCACTCGGCGTGACGGCGGAAAGCCGGCTGCACATGCCGTACATGGCGGATGTGCCGACGTACAGCCAAAATAATTCTGGTATTGGAGAAAGAAATAGATGAATGCCCTTCTTGCAGGCCTGACCCTGCTGATTATTGGCGACAGTCATGTCACCTTCAAGGACTCGCTCCTGTCCGTGCTGCCCGATGAATTCACCAAGCAGGGGGCGAAGGTCGTGACGTATGGCGTGTGCTCGTCCACCGCTGCCGACTGGGTCGTGCCCAATCCCAACAACGGCTGTGGCGCCGCCGAACGCGTGGGGGACGCACCGATCGGCGCGGCCAACATGAAGCCCGCGTCTCCGCCGCCGATCAGTTCGCTGATCGAGAAATGGCACCCCAATGTGGTCATGGTGGTCCTGGGCGACACGATGGCGGCGTATGGCCAGAATGCGATGTCGAAGGACTGGGTGGACGAGCAGGTCAAGACACTGACCTACGCCATTGGCAAGACGGCGTGCATCTGGGTCGGGCCGACATGGGGGCAGTTCAGCCCGCGTTACGGCAAGACCGACCAGCGGGCGACGGAAATGGCGACCTTCCTCAAGGGTGAGGTCGCGCCGTGTACTTATGTCGATGGCACCGCGCTGCTCAAGCAGGGGAGCGTGAACACGATTGACGGCATCCATGCCACCCCGGACAGCTACAAGGTCTGGGGCGATGCGATCGTGCAGGCGACGCTGCCCGAACTTGAGAAGCTGAAGGACGCGCCGCCAGCGGCCGCGCAGTAAGCCCATCCCGACGTGGTGGGTGACCCGGGATGCCGGGCGCCCACCGCTTTGCCCAAGACTGGCGCAAGCCGTGGAAAATATTGATGCTGCAACTTACTCCCATTCAGCCCGCGCCCAGCCGCTGGCGCACCATTCTGGAAAACGACTTCTTTCCCAGGAACCGTCGGCGCGACATTGACGGCCTGCGGGGGCTGGCCATTGCCCTTGTGGTGCTGTTCCATGCCGGGTGGCTGCAGGGCGGGTTTATCGGCGTCGATATTTTTGTGGTGATCTCGGGTTATTTCATGGGGCGTTCGGCGCTCATGCAGCACCCGTTCCAGCCGGTGCGCTTCGTATGCCGCAGGCTGTACCGCCTGCTGCCGGCGTTGCTGTGCATGATCGCGGCGATCTCGGCAGGGATGCTGTGGTGGGTGCTGCAAAGTGATCGTGCCGATATCGCGCTCAATGGCGCGTATGCGCTGGTGTATCTGTCCAATATCTGGGCATCGGGCCATGTCGGGTATTTCCAGGGGCAGGCCATTGCCTACCCGTTCCTGCATACATGGTCGCTGTCGCTGGAAATGCAGTTTTACGCCATCATCTTCGTCATGGCGCTGCTGCTGCCGCTGACGCATCACCGCAGGCTGGTGCTTTCGGCCATCTTCACCGCGTCGGCGGCATACTGCGCCTATGCCTGGTACAAGGGCGACAGCCAGGCTTATTACAACATTTTCGACCGGCTGTGGCAGTTCTCGCTTGGCACGATGATCTGGATGCTGCCCCGCCTGCGGCTGTCGCGTGGCATGGCCAACCTTGTCTATGCCGCAGCCCTTGCGGTCATCGTGGGATCGGGACTGTTCTATCCGCTGCGCTTTGCCTGCCCGTCCTACATGACGGTGTTCCCGTGCGTTGCGGTTGCGGTCATCATCATGCTGCCTGACACGAAAATGGGGCAGTGGTGTCTTGTGCCGCTTTCACCGCTGGGGGTGATTTCGTATTCCGTCTATCTGTGGCACTGGCCGGGTATTGTCGTGGCGAACTACCTGCTGTTCTTCCAGGTGCATGGGGCCGTGATGGCGGGCGTGCTGGCGCTGGTCATGGTGGTCAGCCTGCTGAGCTACGTCTTTGTCGAGCGGACCGGCCTTGATTATGAAGACCGGGTCAGCATCGCCGCGCGCAACCGTGGCGCGGGCCTGCTGGTGGGTGGCTGCCTCCTGCTTGCGGCAATCCTCGCCTATATTTCCCATGTGTCTCGTGTCCATTAATCATGACCTGACACGACCACGCGGGCGCAGCCTGCGTGAAGGCGTGGCGTGGCGGTGCGCGCCCGCTGCATGGGTGCTGGTGCGCGGCGACATGCTGGCGCATTCATGCATACGTGAAGGCGGGATGCGCATGGCCTGCGCCGTGATGGCGGGCCTTATCCTGTCGGGCGGCCATGCCGCGGCGCAGGGCATGGCGGTGGCGGGCGATCCGGCCGCACCTGTAGCCGCCCCGGCGGATACGGTCGCGATTGCGCCCGCTCAGCCTGAGGCCCCCGTCGGCCCGCAACCTACGCCCGCCATGACGGCGAACAGCGCGCATCTTGCGCATGCGGCGGCGGTGCTCGAACTGCTGCTCAACCAGGGGTATTACTGGCTGGGCCAGCATAATCTGCCCAAGGCGCATGAGACGATCCAGCGCGCGCTGTCCATTGAACCGGACAATAACGAGGCCCTGTTCCTGCAGGGACGGCTGCAGATGGCCGAAGGCAGCACCGTCCAGGCCACGCGCACGCTGGAACGCCTGCAGCGCAAGGGCGATGCGCCCGGTCTGGTGGCCGACCTGAAGGCGCAGATCCAGGCCGGGCCGGTGGACCCGAAGGCCCTGGCCGAAGCCCGCGCGCTGGCAGCGTCGGGCAAGATGATGCCCGCGATGTTCAAGTACAAGGCGCTCTTCAAGAATGGTGATCCGCCACCAGACCTTGCACTGGAATATTACCGCGTGCTGGGGGCGACCATCCTTGGTTATCAGGAAGCCCGCACCAAGCTTGCGGCATGGGTGGCGCGTAACCCACGTGATATAGATGCGCGGCTGTGCCTTGACCGGATCCTGACCTATCGCGTCACCTCGCGGGAGGAAGGTCTGAACGGGCTGCGCATGCTTGCGAAATCCAACGTATCGGCCCAGATCCGCAATGACGCGGTCGCGGCATGGCGTGACGCGTTGCTGTGGGAACCGATAACCGGGCAGAGCATCCCGCTTTATAATGAATGGCTGGCCCTGCACCCCGATGATACGGAGTTCACTGTGCGCCTGAAAAAGGCGCAGGAGACGCAGAACGTCGTTGATGCCGCGAACTTCCACCAGCAGGGTTACGTGCAGCTGGCGCGTCATAACCTTGATGCGGCGGCGGCGGCATTCCATCGCGCCGTGGTCCTCAACCCCCATGATCCCGATGCGCTGGGCGGGCTGGGGCTGGTGGCGCAGGCCCGCCAGCAACCGGTGCTCGCGCGGCAGTATTTCATGCAGGCCATACAGGCCGACCCGGAAACCGCCCCACACTGGCGCGCGGCGCTGAAGGCGCTGGAAGCCGGCGGCACGGGCATGGACCCGCTGGTGGCACGTATCGTGCATGCCATCAACACCGGGCATTACGATGCGGCGCGCACCGATCTCGCCACCCTTGGCGGCCGTCCGGGCAATACGCTGACCGTCCTGTCGCTGCAGGCGATGCTCGAGCGCAGGCTGGGGAACACGGACGAGGCCGAACGGCTGTATCGCGAGGTCGTGCGCCGTGCCCCGCGCAATGCCGAGGCCCTGTTCAATCTCGGCATGCTTGAGGTGCAGACGGGTAATGGTACGGAACTGGATGCGATCATTGCCCGCCTTGACCAGCTGAACCCGGCGCTGGCGCGGCGGTTGACGGTTGCCGCGCTGTCCGCTCAGGCCGACCGGGCTACGGACAGTGACGGTCGCATTGCCCTGCTGCGTCGCGCGCATGCACTGGAACCGAATGATCCGTGGGTGCGGCTCAAGCTGGCGCATGCGCTTGATGACGCGGGTGACCATGCGGCGGCGCAAAGCCTGATGGACGACCTGACCGCACCGCGCAATGCCTCGGCCGAGGCGCTGCAGGCGGGAATCATCTACGCCATGGGCCGCCATGACACGGCCACCGCCAGTGCGCTGCTGGACCGCCTGCCCAGGACCGGCCGTACGCCGGGCATGGACAGCGTGGCCGAACTGCTTGCCCTTGACCGGCGCATAGCCGAACTCAACCATCCGCCCGCCGCGGACAACGCCGCCCTTGTGGCGCTGGCCGACCGGCCTGACCCGACGGGTGAACGCGGCATGCGCATTGCCGCGGCCCTGCTGGCGCGGCATGCGCCACAGGAGGCGGGCCAGGCGCTGGCGCGTGAGGAAAGCCTGACGCAGCCACCCCATGCGGCCCAGATGCTGGCTTATGCGGGGATGTACCTGCGCATGCGCTCGTCCTTCGATACGACGCGTTGCCTCGACGCCTTTGACACCATGGCAAAGGCCCATCCCGCCGATATCACGTTCGAACAGACGCGTGCGCGTGACCAGATCGCCATTGGCCTTGCGGTCATGACCGCCGACAATTTCGACCGCTATGGCCAGACGGCGCAGGCGACGCAGGTGCTTGCCCCCGTGCTGCGCGCCCACCCGGATTCCGCCGAGGCCCACCTGGCCATGGGGCGTGTGTACCAGACCCGGAACATGGCCGCGCGCGCGCTGGAGGAGGACGAGATCGCGCTACGGCTGAAGCCCACCAACATCTATGCGCTGGCCGCCGCCGCGCGTGACGCCGGTGGCGCCCACCATCTGGCGCAGGCGAAGGGCTATGCCACACGGCTGGCCCAGGAGGATCCCGATGGCCCGATGAGCTGGGAAGTGCGATCCGACATCGAACGTATCGAGGGCAATTCGCGCGCGCAGTTGGTGGATGTGGAACATGCCCGGCATGCCCAGTGCAGTCTTGACGGGGAAGGCGAATGTGGCGGGCATGAAAGCTTCCTGCCCGATTACCGCTGGCCCTATATCGACAGCGAATACCTCGACCTGCATGGCGCGACCCTGCCCGCGAGCTACCATTACATCCCCGAGGATGACAGCCCCGAGGCGATGGACCGGCAGATCGTCTACCTGCGGGATTCCATTTCGCCGCAGTTCGACGCCAACACCTTCGTGCGCAGCCGAACGGGGATTGCGGGGCTGGGACAACTGACGGAATTCGCCATTCCCATCACCGCCACCCTGCCGTTTGAATCGTGGGAACACCGGCTGTCCTTTTCCGTGACGCCAACGCTGCTGTTTACGGGTGACCCGCTGGATAACGCCTATTCCGCCCACCAGTTCGGGACGGTCGCGGTTAATGGCGCGCAACCATGGGGCTATCACCATTACTATACGCAGGGCGTGGGGCTGAGCCTGAATTACGTCAACCACTGGTTCTCGGCCGATGTAGGGTCTTCCCCGCTGGGCTTTCCCATCACCAATGTGGTGGGCGGGCTGGAATTCGCGCCACGCCTGACCCGTAACCTTGGCCTGCGCATAAGTGGCGGGCGACGCATGGTGACGGACAGCGAACTGTCCTATGCGGGTGAACGCGACCCGGGCACCGGCAAGCTGTGGGGCGGGGTGACGCGCCTGTTCGGCCATGGCGCGCTGGAATGGTCCGCGCCGGGGTGGAATGCATATGCGGGTGGCGGTTTCGCCTATCTCAGCGGGACCAACGTCATCGGCAATACCGAGACCGAGGCCGGTGCGGGTGGCAGCGCCACCGTATGGCAGTTCCATGACCGGCAGTGGCTGCGTGTTGGCCTTGACCTTATGTATTTCGGGTACAAGCGCAATGCCTACTTCTTTACATGGGGGCAGGGCGGATACTTCTCGCCCCAGCAGTATTACGGTGCCATGGTGCCAGTCGAATGGTCGGGACATGACAGGCGCTGGACATGGTTCCTGCGTGGGGAGGCGGGATACCAGTATTATCGCAGTAATGGCGAGCCATATTTCCCGACCAGCAATGTGTTGCAGGCAAAGGGCGATGAGAACCCGCCCAGCTATTATGGCGACGAGAGCGCAAGCGGCCTTGCGGGCAACGTGCGCGGGCGGCTTGTCTACCAGGTGGACCACCGGCTGCGTGTGGGGCTGGAAGGTGGTTACAGCCGTGCGGGCAGCTGGTCGGAGACCAGCGGCATGTGGATGGCGCACTATACCCTTGATGGCCAGTAACGCCATGATCCTTCAATGCCGGGACGCCAGCACGGTCCCATCACCTTTCGGGAACAGCATGACATGAAAACGCGCAGACAGGTGGCAGTCTTCCTTGCGGCCATGACCGCGCCATCGCTTCTGGCACAGGCGCAGGCGGCGGGATGCGGGCTGGCGGGGGGGGATACGGTATGTATCCCCGCACCCGACCATGCGGGCGGGGGGCTGGACCGCGCCCCCCGGCGTGATGACGACAGCCGCCGGGGTTATGGCGCAGGTGACCTGTGGCAGGCATCGGGCCGGGTATGGCGCGCGGTGTCGGTGGCGCCCGGTGATGCCCGGTGGGAAAATGTCGCGGTCCGCCTGCCGGGTGACGCATTCGGTTCCCATACCGTCTTTGCTGGCGGCCCGATGCGGCTGGTCAGTGGCTATGCCGGCCCTGCCCTTGATATCGAGACGGTGTCGGCTGGCCAGATGGTCATCACCACGCTGGCCATTGGCGGCGACGGCCGACTGGATACCGTGGCCCTGCAACGCGCGCTGTCCGCCCGCGATCCCGGTACGTTCGCAAATGTGGTGCGGGTGTATGACCAGTCCGGCCATGGCAACCACATTACGGCAACGCCGGGCCATCATGTCGTCCATATCGGCGCGGTCAGGGTCGGGGGGATCGATACCCTGTCATGGGGTGAGGAAAACGGTGCTGGCGGCTTCGTGCTGCCGGAGGGGCTGAAGGTCGCGGCCGATGGCTTCTTCTTCGGGACCACCGGCACCTATGCCTCGTCCAATTCGGGCAATGCGGCCGTTCCCATGCCGGTCCTGCTGGGGCAGGCGGGCAGCGGGCGGGAATTCAAGGCCTTCATCGGCAGCTATACCCTTGACGGGTTTGTCCATGTTGCCGACACGCGCAGCCCCGACCTGCGTACCGACCTGGTCATTACCAGTTCGCCCGCGGCGACTGGCGTGGCGGCGGGACCCGGTGGCTACACGCTGCAGGCGGGCAATGCGCATGTCACCCTGCCGGGCATGTTGCCCGGTGGCACGCTGTCGGGCGGGTATATCGGCTACAATGCAGATGGCGGGCCATGGTTCGTGCAGGGGCGCAATACCGGGCAGTGGACCGGTATTGTCATAGCCGACCACGCCCCGACGACAGCGCAGACGCAGGACTTTGCCGCGTCTGCTGCGGCGGCAGGGGACTACATGCCGCAGTTGCGTGATGTCTTTGTCGCCATCGGTGACAGCCGGACCGAGGGATTCCGGGTGCATGATGGCCGGAACTGGCCGTACCTCATGCAGCGCTTCGCGCGTTACCAGAGTTATGATTTCGCGGTGTCGGGGGCTACGACGCGGCAGATGCTCGACATGCTGCCCGCTGCCGAAACCGTGGCCCGTGGCGCCGCGCGCAAGGTGGCCGTTGTCTTTGGCGGCTATAATGACCACCTGCCTGCCTACCATATCCCTGCTGCCGACACGGTGGGTAACCTGAAGCAGATTGTCAGTCGCCTGAAGGCGGCGGGTTATACCGTCGCCATTATTGACGAGGCCCAGACTGGCGGCTCCCCCCGTGCCGCCGTTCATGATGCGATCGCGAAGGGTACCATCGGTGCCGACATCACCATCGATCCCTTTGCCGCCGGGCAGCCCCTTGCCAACGTGCTTGACCATGAAACATGGGATCCCGATACGACGCATCCCAATCAGGCCGGGCATGAAGTAATGGCGAAGTATGTATGGGATCGCATCGGATCCCTGTTCAGTAAATAAATGCCGTCATGATGCGGGTATGGACGACGGACAGGCTGCGTCCATACCCGCCATGCCCGGAAACCGCATGCTGGATGACCCTGTCCCGGGGCTTTTTGGAAAAAAGCTTCACCAGAAAATTCTGTTTTTCTGTCAGATGGCTGTCCAGGTCAATAAAGCGCCCATGCCGGTATGGCATGGGCGGGGACACGGAGACAGTCTGGTTCAGAAAGGATGCGCCACGGCCTGCCGTGCAGGGGTCGTATCCATGGCCGGGGTCAGGTCCTGTGTTCGCGTGGCTGGCGCCTGCCGGTTGGTGGCCGGGGCCATTTTCGCGGCGCAGGCGGCATCGCCACGGGTCGCGACCTGAACGACGGGGGCGGCACGGCCATTGCTGGTGCTGGTCACGGTCTGGCTGCACGGGGCGCCATTGCTGTCCCATGATATGGTCGTGACACTCTGGTACATGCTGGCCTGTCCGTGACCGTCACGGGTATCAAGGGCAGGGGTGGGCAGGGCGGCCGCCGGGTTGGGCATGGCCTGGTCAATCAGGCGCATCATCCGCTGCTGCCGTGCTTCCATCTCGGCCAATTCGCGATCCATCATCTGGTCGATCGCATCAAGCATTGGCGGGGCTTCCACCTGTCGGGGAACGATCACGCCCACCGGGTGCCCGCTGGCATCAATGACCGTAAGCGTTTGGGCCTGTGCCGGGCGTGTGACAAGGCCACCACCCATCAGCATGGCGGCCAGCGCGCAGAACGCGCCTGTTCTGGCAGGTTTACAGATAGGCATTTTCCCAATCCTCCATCAGGAAAAACTCATGGGTACGGTTTTGCACGACCATGAAGGGTCCATGGCTGCATCATGATACGCGAAAGGCATAGGCCCTTCACCACCACGGGATGCATCCATGCATCAAAATATAGGGTCGGGAATGCGCCGCGACAATTACCTTCGTCATGTTGTATGGATCTTGTGGTGGATCAGAACCAGCTTCGAATGCCAAAGGTAAAACGTAACGCCCCCGTCTCCCCGCGCTGGTCATGCACGATCCGGCGGGCCTGCGTCAGATAGCCGGCATAGGATACCGCGACATAAGGCGCGAATTTGCGCCAGATTTCATAACGCAGGCGCAATCCCGCATCGACATCCGACAGGCCCGCGCCAACCTGGCGTGCGGGATCGGATTTGGTATAGAGGTTGAATTCCGCCTGCGGCTGCAGGATCAGCCGGTTGGTCAGCAGGAAATCATAAGATCCTTCGATGCGGGTGGCGAACCGCCCCCGGTCGCTGACATAGGCGGTTGCCTGGAATTCGAATTCATACAGCGCCAGTCCCTGCACCCCCAGCGCGCCCCATGTACGTGTCGGCCCGTCGTCAATATCCGCGCGCACGCCACCCTGCACATTGAAATAGGGCGAGACCGCGCGGCTGTACAGCAGTTCATGGTCGCCATCATGCAGGCGGCCATGTTCCAGCGTCCCTTCGGTCTTGAGCCAGACCCGGTTGTAATCCGTGCCGTACCATGCCTCGCCATCCCAGCGGAAATCCGAGCCGCCGGGCGCGTAACGCCCCTCGAACTCATCCAGAATACCATGGAAATAACTGGCATGATCCATGACCGGCTTCATGTTGCCCAGATAAACGACCGGTGTCGACGACGGGGCGTCGGCCGCGCGGTAGGTCGGTTTCGTCGCCTGCGTTGTCGTGGCCGTGGTGGTGGAGGGAATCTGTGCCAGCGCAGGCATGTTCATGATGGTCACGATGGGGACCACCAGCAGAAGCGCGCGCCTCATGCCACGATCACCGTGCGGAACATGCCCAGTTCCATATGCAGCATCAGGTGACAGTGATAGGCCCACATGCCCGGCGCATCGACCGTGACAAGGTAGCTCAGCCGCGATCCCGGCTGGGAAATGATGGTGTGCTTGTAGGGACGGTGGTCACCCTGTCCGTTTTCCAGTTCGCTCCACATGCCATGCAGGTGAATGGGGTGTTCCATCATCGTGTCGTTGATGAGGGTGAAGCGCACCCGTTCGCCCAGTTTCAGACGGATCGGCCCGGATTCAGAAAACTTCCGGCCATTGAACCCCCATATGTAGCGTTCCATGTTGCCGGTCAGGTGCAGGATGATTTCACGCGATGGCGGGCGCGGGTCGGTACCGGGGCGGGTGGCGCGTAGCTGCCGGTAATCCAGCACACGGCGGCCATTGTGTTCCAGCCCGTCACCGGGGCTGCTCAGACGGTCCACCGGCATTTTCGCGACATTCTGGTTTTCGACATTGATGGGTGGCGGACCCGGATCATCCACTTCCATGACCGGCGTCGCGGGCATGGCATGGTCCATGTGGTCCATGTGGTCCATGTCCATCTGTCCCATGTCCTCATGGTCCATGTCAGGCATGTGCATGTCACCCGTCCGGTCGTCTTTTTTCGTCATGCCGGGCATATCCATGCCCTTCATGTCTTCACCGGGTTTCATGTCGCCCATTCCCATGTCGATCATGGTGCGCACCGGGCGTGGGTCCATGGGGGGAACGGGACCGGCCATGCCGGGCTGCGGGGCCAGCGTGCCACGGGCATAGCCGGTGCGGTCCTCGCTCTGGGCAAAAATCGTATAGGCCTGGCTGTCGCGTGGCTGGACGATCACGTCATAGGTTTCGGCCACGCCGATGCGGAATTCATCCACCGGCACGGGTTCGACATCATTGCCGTCAGCCTGGACCACCAGCATTTCCAGACCGGGTATACGGATATCGAAAAACGTCATGGACGCGGCGTTGACAAACCGCAGCCGCACCCGCTCGCCGGGGCGGAACAGGCCGCTCCAGTTCATGTCGGGGGCATGGCCATTCAGCAGGTAGGTGTAGATGATGCCCGTGACATCGGAAATATCGGTCGCGGCCATGCGCATGCGCGACCATTGCAGCCGGTCCTTCAGCGCCGCGCCGATACTGCCCGCCGCACGCGCCTCACGCGGCAGGGACGCCAGCGTGCGCTGGCGGAAAACGTAGTAATCATCCTGCATCTTGAGGTTGCTGATCATGTCCATGGGCGACACGTCGGTCCATTCGGACAGGACGATGACATAATCCCGCGCGCATGCATTCGGGTCAGGACTGCGCGGGTCGATGACGATGGCACCGTACAGCCCCTGCGCTTCCTGCATGCCGGAATGGCTGTGGTACCAATAGGTTCCGCCCTGCTGGACGGGAAAGCGGTAGGTGAAGGTCTCACCGGGCGGGATGCCGGTAAAGCTCAGCCCCGGCACGCCATCCATATTGGTGGGCAGGCGGATGCCATGCCAGTGGATGGAGGTATCCTCGTCCCGCAGCATGTTGGTGACGTTCAGGGTCACGGTATCCCCCTCTCGCCAGCGCAGGATGGGACCAGGTACATTCCCCCCGATACAGGGAGCGTGCAGGACCTTGCGGTCGAGTTCGATACGTTTGCGGCCGACACGCAGGTTCCATGTCGCACTGGATGCGGCAGGGACCATGCCTGATGTGACGGGACTGGCGGAAGCGGGCAGGGGCATGGCGGCAAGCAGCCCGCCCGCCCCCAGACCCGTGACGAAACGGCGACGTGTCAGGCCGTCCCGCGTGCGAGAGGCATTGAACATGGGAAAAATTCCGGAAACAGGGCAGTCACATCCCGCCATCCCGATGGGATGGCGGGTACATCATACGCCTGATGGCGCGTGCGCGTTCCGGGATTTGGGTGGCCGCATGGGGCGCAGCCAGTCACCGCCCGCCAGGCGGGCCTGCGGCGGTGGCAGGTAGGATTGCGTGCCAGCCCCGGGTTGCGGGGGCAGCAGGGTGGCCGGTGGGGTCGGCATGTCGGTTGAACTGACATGGACATGGCAGCACTGGCCTTCCTTATGGTGCATGTGCGCCATGTGGGTCAGTTGTGCCGGTGTCATGCAATGGGGGGCAGTGGCGACGGTGCAGGGCACCATCGCATCATGCGCCTGTGCGGTAGCGGGAAAGGATGCGACCAGCAGCCCGGTCTGCATCAGCAGCCAGGCCAGCAGGCCAATCCAGATCCGGCCATGTGTCCTGATCATTCAGGGCTCCCACGCACAGGCAAATCGCATAACAGAACGTGTCTGCATAATACCCATGGGGGGCATAAAGAAAAGTGTTTTTCCGCGTAATGGCGCAGGCATTACAGGACAGATGCCTGTTTTGCGCATGCAGGCATCAGGGGGTGTTCCAGAAACCCGCCCCTGCGCCATCATGCAAATCATAAGGCAGTTTCTGGTGAAGCTTTTTTCAAAAAGCTTCAGGATAACGCCGCCTTTTTGGAAAAGGGCGACACCGGGAAACTTTTATTTTCATCTGCCAGTCTTTTGTCAGCGGATCAGCTTGCGCACGATGCCCAGCATTTCCTCGATCGCCTCATCCCCGCCATCATCCATGACCGACTGGCGCACGCAGCCTTTGGCGTGGGTGGACAGGATCTGGATGGCGACACCATCAAGTGCCGATTTCACCGCTGAAATCTGGGTCAGGATATCGACACAGTAACGGTCATCCTCAATCATGTTCAGCACGCCGCCCACCTGTCCCTCAATCCGGCGGACACGGTTTATCAGGGCCTTCTTGTGCGGCTGTTCCACTTTTTTGTCAGTGGGCGGGGCGCAATGCGCGCAGCCTGCCGGTTGTGTCGCCAGTTCTTCGTGCTTTGCCATGCGTGCCTTCGCCGTTTTTGTCCTGTCGCGTCCATATGGCTATCACAAGCCATTCCATGTGCCTACGCTGTGGCATTGCTCATATCCGTCCGCCGGGCTTCCAGCGGTTGAGCAGCAGGGAATTGCTGACAACCGATACCGAACTCATGGCCATGGCGGCCCCCGCCACGATCGGGTTGAGCAGCCCGAAGGCCGCCAGCGGCAGGCCAAGGATATTGTAGATGAAAGCGAAAAACAGGTTCTGCCGGATCTTGGACAGCGTGGCGCGCGACAGGGAAATGGCGTCCAGCACACTGGTCAGTTCGCTTTTCATCAACACGATATCCGCCGTGTCCAGCGCAATGGCTGCCCCCGCGCCGATGGCGAAGCCGACATCGGCAGCGGCCAGCGCCGGGGCATCATTGATCCCGTCCCCCACCATGCCGACCACGCCGCCCTGATCGTGGCAGGCCCTGACGGCCTGTGCCTTGTCACCAGGCAGGACGCCCGCCATGAAATCATCCACGCCAGCCTGTTTCGCCACGATGGCCGCGCTGCGCGGGTTGTCGCCCGTCAGCATCATGACGCGGATGCCCGCTGCCTTCAGTGCGCTTACGGTGCGTATGGCGTCGGGCCGCAGGCGGTCCGTCAGGGCGATATGGCCGACAGGATGGCCGCCTGCGGCAACTGCGATGACAGTCCGGCCTTCGTGTTCCAGCCGGGCCGTTACGGCATCATCGGGCGTCATGCCATGATCCGCCATGAAACGGGGGGAACCAAGGCATGCAGGCACGCCGTCAACCGTGGCCATTACCCCCATGCCGGGCATGGCGCGGAAATCGCTTGCAGGCAGTGGCGACAGGCCCGCCGCCGTGGCGTGATCGACAATGGCGCGGGCCAGCGGGTGTTCGGAATCCTGCTCCAGTGCGCAGGCGACGCTGAGCAGCCTGCTGGCATCCACGCCCGGTGCGGGTACCACGTCACTGACGGTTGGCTGGCCTTCGGTCAGGGTGCCGGTCTTGTCCATGATGATGGTGGTCAGCTTCTGTGCGCGTTCCAGTGCATCCGCATTGCGGAACAGGATGCCGCAGCGCGCGCCCAGTCCCGTGCCCACCATGATGGCCGTGGGCGTTGCAAGCCCGAGCGAGCACGGGCAGGCGATGACCAGTACCGACACGGCGGAAACCAGGCTCCACGTCGCATTGCCCGTCACCAGCCAGCCGACCACGAACGTAACCAGTGCGATGGTGATGACCGTGGGCACGAAGATATTCGATATCCGGTCCACCAGTCGCTGCACGTGCGCCTTTGACCCCTGCGCCTGTTCAACCATTTTCACGATATGCGCCAGCGCCGTGTCATGCCCCACGCCGGTAGCGGTGGCCCGCAGCACGCCATTGGTATTGATGGTGCCGCCAAAGACCCGGGCCCCCGCCTGTTTCAGCACTGGCAGGCTTTCCCCCGTCAGCATGGCTTCGTTGACTTCGGACGTGCCTTCGCTCACCTGTCCATCAACCGGGATGCTTTCGCCGGGGCGCACCACGAATATATCCCCCACCCGTACATCCGCCACGGGGCGGTCCACCATCGCGCCATTGACCAGGACATGGGCAAGCGGCGGCTGCAGTTTCAGCAGGCTTTCCAGCCCCGCGCTGGTCCGGTCACGCGCACGGGCCTCCATAAGCCTGCCGAGCGAGATCAGGGTGATGATCGCGACACTGGCCTCGAAATACAGTGGCTGGTGCAGGTGGGCGATCACGACAGTTGCGCTGAAGACGTACGCGATGCTGGTCCCCATCACCACCAGCACGTCCATGTTCGCGCCACCACCCCGCACGGCATTCCACGCGCGCTGGTACAGATGCCGCGCGCCATAGAACTGCACCACGCCCGCCAGTACAAGCTGCAGCCAGCCGGACATCATGTACATGGTGCCAAATGGCATCAGCACCATCTGCGCGAAAAACGGCAGCGACAGGGCCAGCAGCAGCAGGAAATGGGCGCGTTCCGCCCGCCATGCGGCAAGACGCCGGGCGTGCGTGTCATCCGGCGCGCTGTCATTTACCAGTGATGCGCCAAAACCGGCTTTTTCAATGCGGGTGATGAAGGTGTCCGCATCCGCAATGCCGGGTACGAATACGATATGCGCCCGTTCGGTGGCCAGGTTCACGCTGGCCTGTGTCAGGGGCAGGCGGTTGAGGATTTTTTCAATACGCGCGGCACACGCCGCGCAGGACATGCCGGTGATCGACAGGTCCACGCTGCTTTCATCCACCGTGAAACCGGCCTTGCGGATGGCGGCGACAACCGCATCGATCGTGGCGGCGGGCGTGTCCAGCACCACCTGCACGCGCCCGGTGGCGAAGTTGACGGATGCCTGCACGCCGTCCTGACGGTTGAGGATTTTTTCAATACGCGCGGCGCATGCGGCACATGACATGCCGCCCACGGGGAAACTCAGGGTCTGGGACACGGCGGTACTCCTTCGCGTACTGATCCTGATTTATACCCCCCTATGGTATTTTCAAGTCATGTGTGGCCATGATCAGGCATGCAGTCCCGGCGCTTCGTGCCCGGTGCGCGCGACATATTCACTGTAGCCGCCGTCATACTGGTGGATCCCGTCAGGGGTCAGTTCCAGCACCCGGTTGGACAGCGCGGACAGGAAATGCCGGTCGTGCGATACGAACAGCATCGTGCCCTCGTATTGGGCCAGCGCGTTGATGAGCATTTCCTTGGTTGCGATGTCCAGATGGTTGGTCGGTTCATCCAGCACCAGGAAATTGGGCGGGTCAAACAGCATCAGCGCCATCACCAGCCGCGCCTTTTCACCGCCCGACAGCACGCGGCAGCTTTTGTCCACCTCATCGCCCGAAAAGCCGAAGCTGCCTGCAAGTGCGCGCAGTGATCCCTGACTGGCCAGTGGAAAGGCATCATCCAGTGTTTCGAACACCGTGCGGCTTTCATCCAGCAGGTCCATGGCGTGCTGGGCGAAATACCCCATCTTCACGCTGCCCCCCAGTGTTACCGTGCCGGCGTCGGGCTGTGTCGTGCCCGTCACCAGTTTGAGCAGCGTGGACTTGCCCGCGCCGTTGACGCCAAGGATGCAGCACCGCTCCCTGCGCCGCACCAGCAGGTCAAGGTTGTGGTAGATGATGCGTTCGCCATACCGCTTGTCCACGCCGCGCAGCTTGACCACGTCCTCGCCCGATCGCGGGGCGGGCGGGAAATCGAAACTCAGCGCCTGCCGCCGTTTGGGTGGCTCGACACGGTCGATCTTTTCCAGCTTCTTTACACGGCTCTGTACCTGTGCCGCGTGGGAGGCACGGGCCTTGAAGCGTTCGATGAAACTGATTTCCTTGGCCAGCGCCGCCTGCTGGCGGTCGAACTGCGCCTGCTGCTGCTTTTCGTTCTGGGCGCGCTGCTGTTCATAAAACTCGTAATCACCCGAAAAGCTGGTCAGGCTGCCGCCATCAATCTCGATCACCTTGTTGATGACACGGTTCATGAAAGCCCGGTCATGCGATGTCATGAGCAGCGCGCCATCATAACCCGCCAGGAACTGTTCCAGCCAGATCAGGCTTTCAAGGTCGAGATGGTTGCTCGGTTCATCCAGCAGCATGACATCGGGCCGCATGAGCAGGATGCGCGCCAGGGCCACGCGCATTTTCCACCCGCCCGAAAGCCGCCCCACGTCGCCATCCATCATCTCCTGGCTGAAGCCAAGGCCGTGCAGCACCTCGCGCGCCCTGCTGTCCAGTGCGTAACCGCCCAGTTCCTCGAAACGGGCCTGTACCTCGCCAAAGCGTTCAAGGATGCTGTCAAGCTGGTCCATCTGCCCGGGATCGGCCATGGCGGCTTCCAGCACAGACAGTTCGGCCGCGACCTCGGACACCGCGCCCGCGCCGTCCATGACTTCGGCCACGGCGCTGCGTCCGGCCATCTCGCCCACGTCCTGACTGAAAAAGCCGATGGTGGCCCCGCGATCGATCAGGATATTGCCCTCGTCAGGTTCGTCCTGTCCCGTGATCATGCGGAACAGGGTTGTCTTGCCCGCCCCGTTGGGGCCGACCAGACCGATCTTTTCCCCCTTCTGCAGGGCGGCCGAGGCTTCGATAAAGACCAGCCGCTGGCCATTATGCTTGGTGATGTTGTCTAGGCGAATCATGGAACCTCGGGCGGATGGGAATGCCCGCGCACTTAATACGAACGCGCACCGAGCGTAAACCATCACCCGGGCCATGCCGCGCTGTCCGCCTGTCACGACACGGGCGGGCTTCCGGCATTGGCATAGGCATATTTCCCGCCCCGCAGCAGGGCGCGCTGATAGGCGGGACGGTCATGGATGCGGCGCAGGAATGCCGCCACGTGGGGCCGTCTGTCGGTGGCCCCGGCGCGTGCGGCGGCGGTCTCGAGGGGGAAGCTCATCTGGATGTCGGCCGCGGTAAAGTCCTGGCCTGCAAACCATTCATTTTCCGACAGGCTGCGTTCCCAGTAATCCATATGCAGCTTGACCTGCGGGTTGATGAGCCGTGACTGCGCCCCGCAGGCGATCAGGAAGGCGAAGGGACGCAGCAGCATGGGCGCGCGTCTGGGCAGCAGCCCGAATATCAGCTTGAGCAGCAGCGGCGGCATGGCGGACCCTTCCGCATAATGCAGCCAGTATATGAACCGGATGTATTCGGGCGTGTCCCGCGCGGGCGCCAGTCTGCCATTGCCATATTTATCAATGATGTATTCGATGATCGCCCCGCTTTCGGCCAGCGTCACGTTGCCATCCGTATCCGTTATGACCGGGGCCTTGCCCAGCGGGTGAATGGTGCGCAGGGATTTGGGGGCCATCATGGTCCTGGGGTCGCGTTTGTAAAACCGGATGTCGTAGGGAATTTCCAGTTCCTCCAGCAGCCACAGGATCCGTTGGGAACGTGAATTGTCCAGATGATGCACGGTAATCATGATACGCGGTCCTTCCATTTGGCAGGCGGCCCCGCCCGGCAGGCCCGTTGTGACGGACAGCCGGCGGCACAGGAATAATGTGCCGGTCAGGACGATGCCGATGTTCTGCTAAGCAGCGCCCATGGCTTTGGTTCCCCTGCCATTGCACATGAAAAAAGGCATGTCCCCGCGACCGGTTGGGGCGGGAGGCATGCCTTCTGTCACGATGACACAGGAAATGGCGGGATCGTTCAGGCTGCGTGGTCAAGCAGGCGATGCAGGCAGGCGGCCAGCACGACCGCCTCGTTATGCTGCGTGTCACGTGCGCCATACAGCAGGGTCACGGGACCGGCGCGCGCCATGTCCAGCAACTGCCGCACCGGCTGGGGATTTGCCTGCAGTTCCGCGATATAGCGTTCCCGGAACCCGTCCCACCGGGCCGGATCATGGCCGAACCACTGCCGCAGGGCGGTGCTGGGGGCGATGTCCTTCAGCCATATGGTCAGGTCGGCGCGTTGCCTGCTGACCCCACGGGGCCACAGCCTGTCCACCAGCACGCGGCTGCCATCATCGGGCTCGGGCGGGTCGTAGATCCGCCTGACGTGAATGGTGTGCGCCATGCCTATCCGACCAGTGTCGCATCGGCCGCCGAACCGAAGAATTCGAAACGGATCTGGCTTTCGGGCACGCCACCGGCCTTCAGCGTGGCTATGGCATCACGCATGAAGCCGTCGGGGCCGCAGATATAATAGGTCGCGGTCCGGTCGATTTCCCGTGCAAGCCATGTCGGTGTCATGCGGCCTGCATGGGTGGTGACGCCCGTGGCGTCCTGTGCCGCCTGCGGTGTCGCGCGGCTGTAGAACAGGTCGGCGCGCAGCATGCCCCTTGCAGCAAGGTCGCGGATATAGGGGCCGAAGGCTTCCGTTGCGGGCGTGCGGGTCGTGTGGATGTAACGCACGCCCCTGGCCGCACCCGCATCCAGCGCGCCCAGCATGGATATGAAGGGTGTCAGGCCAGATCCTGCGCTGAGGAATACGATGGGTGCGTCAACCGGGTTGTCCAGCGTGAAATCACCCGCCGGGGCGGAAACCTGCAGTACCGTACCTTCGTGCACGCTGTCATGCAGCCAGTCGGATACCACGCCATTGTCGATGCGACGGACGCTGATGCGGTAGGACTGTGAACCGGGTGCAGAAGAAATGCTGTAATTCCGCCGTTCCGAGCCATATCCCGGCACGTCGAGGCGAAAGCTGAGATACTGCCCCGGCACATGGCACATGACGGGCCTGCCATCTTCGGGCGTCAGTTCAAACGACGTGACGGTTTCGCTTTCCGCCACGCGGCGGCTGACGCGGAAGGGACGCCAGCCGACCCAGCCACCCGGTGCCGCGGCATGGGCCACGTAAATCTGTTCTTCCCGCCCGATCAGGATTTCAGCCAGGAACCAGTAGGCCTTGCCCCATGCCTCCATGATTTCGGGGGTTGCCGCATCCCCCAGAACGTGGGCGATGGCGCCCAGCAGGGCATCGGCAACATAGGGATAGTGTTCAGGCAGGATGTTCAGCCCGACATGCTTTTCCGCAATGCGTTCGACCGCACCGGCCATGGCGCCAAGGTTGTCGATGTTGCGGGCATAGGCCAGCACCGCAAGCGCCAGCGCCCGTGGCTGTTCCCCATCCTTCTGGTGCGAAATGTTGAACAGGTCGCGGATGTCCGGATTGGCCAGCAGGCGGCGATACATTTCCGTCGTGATCGCCAGGCCGTGCGCTTCCAGCGCGGGTACGCAGGCCTTGATGATGCTGCGGGTCTTGTCATCCAGGGGCGATGCCATGTTCGGGTCCTTTAAGATGTATAATAAAAACACCTTTAATGGCTGTTAAAAAGATGTCAACGATGTATATCTTTATTGGCGCACATATCCCTCATGCACGATCCGTATTGCTGGCGCGCACGGGGGCGCGTTCGGGTGTTGGTGTAATTGACAGTGATAATAAATCGCATAACATGCGCGCGTTATTGGAGTGTGCCGTATGCGTTACCTAACCGTTCTGTCATGTGTCGGGCTTGCGGCACTCCTGCCTGCACCGGCGGCAAGGGCGATGGATCCCGTCCACCTGGAGGTGAAGGACCACCATTTCACCCCCGACCACATCACGGTCCCGGCGGGCCAGCGTTTCCTGATCGTGCTGGACAACCATGACGACACGACGGATGAATTCGAAAGCTACGACCTGAAATTCGAGAAGATCGTGGTCTCCGGCGGCACGATCACCGTTCATGCGGGACCGCTGCATCCCGGCACCTACAAATTCTTTGACGACTATCACCCCGATCAGGCGACGGGCACCGTCACCGTGACACAGGAGCCCTGAGAATGCTGGGAAGTCTGCTGATCGTCTTTCGTGAGGTCATGGAAGCGGGTCTGATTGTCGGGATCGTGCTGGCGGCGACACAGGGCATTCCAGGGCGTGGGCGCTGGGTTGCCGGTGGCATTGCGGCGGGTGTTGCGGGGGCTGCGATCGTGGCCGTATTCGCGGGCAGCCTGTCCGCGGCCCTGTCGGGCAATGGGCAGGACGTATTTTCTGCCACGATCCTGTGCATCGCGGTGCTGATGCTGGGCTGGCATACGGTGTGGATGACCCGTCACGGGCGCGAAATGGCGGGTGAGATGAAGACGCTGGGGGCAGAGGTCGTATCCGGTGAACGCTCGCTGGCCGCCATGTCCGTCGTCGTCGCCGTGGCGGTGCTGCGCGAAGGGGTGGAGGTCGTGCTGTTCCTGTATGGCATTGCGGTCTCGACCCATTCCGGACCAGCGGCCATGCTGACGGGGGGCGCGCTGGGCATTGCGGCGGGGGCGGCGCTGTCGTGGCTGCTGTACCGGGGGCTGATCGTCATTCCGCTCAGCCGCCTGTTCAGCGTGACGGGACTGCTGATCGCCTTTCTGGCGGCGGGCATGGCCAGCCAGGCGGCGGGCCTGCTGGCGGGGGACGACCTGATCCCCGCCCTTGGCTATGAGGTATGGGATACATCGTGGCTGCTGTCCGATGGCAGCATGGTGGGGCGTGCGGCCAAGGCGCTGTTGGGCTATTCCGACCGGCCCATGGGGGTGCAGGTCATCACATGGGCGGTGACGCTGGCGACCATGATCATCGCGACCCGCCTAGTGCGCAGGCGGCCTGCCGCCCGTGCCTGATGGGGCGCCGCCTAGCCGCGCAGGGCAAGGCGGCCGATGGCGGGATCATCGGTAAAGAAGCCATCCAGCCCCATATCCAGATAATGCCGGATTTCCGCGATTGATCCCTGCGGGTTGCGCGCATTGTCCCCCGCGCCATTGCGCAGGTGGACGGGCAGGAAGTGGTTTTCGGGCCGGAAGGTATAGGAATGCACCAGCAGGCCGGCACGGTGCGCATCATCGATCAGCGATGTCGGCGCAAGCCATGCGCCGGTTGCGTCACGCGGTATGATGTCCGCATTGGACGGGCCGATCACGTCCGCATAATCCCGCACGTGGCGCAGGCCCTCAGCCGTCATGAGATCACCAAAGGTGAGCGGTGTGGCGGTGCCCGCCGTGTCGGGGACATGTTCCGTGCGTTCGCCCATCAGCAGCATCAGGCGCGCCTGTGTGTTGATGGCCTGCACCCGCCCGTGCAGCAGGCGCAGGGGGCTGATTTCAAAGGACTGGACCTCCAGCGGGCAGTAGCGGGTGTATTCGTGCGCCGCGATGGTGCGCACGAACGTCTCTTCCGGTGCAAAGCCAAGCTGGTGGAAATGCGTGGCGTTCTTGATTTCCGGGATCAGGCCGATCATGCGCCCGCGGGTTGCGGCTTCGGCGGCGACGAAATCGATGATTTCCTCGAAGGTCGGAATGTCAAAATGCCCGTCATAACGCGTGTTGGCCGCGCGTATGTCGGGTAGGCGTTCGCGCGCACGCAGGGTCTTGAGTTCGGCCAGCGTGAAATCCGTGGTGAACCACCCGGTTTCGCTTGCGCCGTCAATGGTCTGCGTGCGGCGGCGCGTGGCGAATTCCGGGTGGCTGGCGACATCCGTGGTGCCGGTAATATGGCTTTCATGACGGGCGACCAGCACGCCATCCTTTGTGGGTACAAGGTCGGGTTCGATATAATCCGCGCCATCCGCGATCGCCCTGGCATAGGCGGCCAGCGTGTGTTCGGGCCGCAGGGCAGACGCGCCACGATGCGCCATGACGCAGGGCAGGGGGGCAAGTGAGGGGGCGGCGAACGCCCGGCGTGCCGTCATGGTCGCTATGCCCGACAGGGCGCCTGTCATAATCAGTCTGCGTGTCAGCATGAATCCAGTTCCGGCCTGTTGCGGGGACAACAGTCAGGGAAGATCACGCGCGGTGCAATGGGATTTGCAATGCCACCGGGCCGGAGCCCATATGGGTATCCGGTCGGGAATTTCCGCGTCGCCAGTATCGGGGCAGGGGAGTATTGTTCCGGCAGATGCATTCCGGTTGCCTGCAAGGCTTCGCGTATTTCCGGTTCCTGAATGAATAAATGATACCGGCACGGCAATACATGGAAATGCGTATTGCCGGAATGCAGTTCTCTTGTCATGGGAAAGTAATTATGCACGACATGTGCATGTTTGTCATGTGCTGCCCGGTATTGTTCAAGCCCCGGTGGCGTCCTGCGTGGGATGGCATAAATGATATGTGATCGACTTTGCAGTGCGTGACATATTTAACGGGGGCAGATGTCTTTACAAAACATGTCTGTATAGCGGTTTCGCCGCTTTTACTCGCTGAACGTGAATCTGCTATACGTTAATATGGGAGTATAAAAGGTTGCAGACCCGGCGTGAGTGGCGGTATCGGTGATGGCATTATTGCATCCCGCACGGTCATGCCTGTTTTCCGGCATTCCTGCTGGACCAACATGCATGAGAGGCGACGCCAGATGGCTGCAGACCAGCCCAGTTTTCCCACCAGTATCCACCTGTCCACCCCCAATGCCATACGGATGAACCGCGCATTGCGCATGTCGCGTCGCGATGTGCTGCTGGGTGCGATGGGGGCCGCCGCCGTGGTGCTTGGCGCGGGCCGGGGCATTGCCGCCACCCCTGATGCAGGGGCGCAGGATGCGGTCGCGCCGCTGTTCCTTGCGCTCTCGCGCCGTCTGACCGACCGTGACGTGCTGGATGAGCGTATCAGCAGCGCGCTGTACGCCCGCATCATTAAGGCAACGCCTGAACGCCGTGACCAGATGCAGAAGCTGCATGACCTGATGGCGGGCGGTAAATTCGACAGCGCCCGCGAACTGGCCAGGGCCGCGGAACACAGCGATGTCGCGTTCAAGGATGTCATTCATGACATCATGACGGCATGGTACCGTGGTGTCGCCGATGAAAAGGTGGTTGTGTACCGATCCGCGCTGATGTTCGACATCACCAAGGATGCCATCTATCCCAAGACCTATGCTGCGGGCGGGCCGTTCTACTGGACCCAGACCCCACCGGAAGTGGCCGTTCCAACTGGCGAGCCTGCCCTTTCGCCTTCGAAATTCGTTGTAGAACCCACCTGATATCCGGAGCATCCCCCATGCCTTCCGAACAAGACCTTTCCGCAGACGTCGTGATCGTCGGATCCGGCGTCGCTGGCAGTTCCATTGCCAATGAACTGGCGCGCGCGGGTATTTCCGTCATCGTGCTGGAAGCCGGCCCCCGTGTCGACCGCCAGCATTTTGTCGATAATTTCCGCAACCTGGAAAACAAGCCCTCCTATCAGGGGCCCTTTCCCTGCGTGCCCTGGGCCGAACATCCGCCCAACCAGATAACGCCCAACAAGTACCTGCACACGACCGGGCCGGATGCCGAAGCCTACCAGCAGGTCTACCTGCGCATGATGGGTGGCACGACATGGCACTGGGCCGGGTGCGCATGGCGTTACCTGCCGTCGGACTTTGAACTGAAGACCCGTTATGGACAGGGCCGTGACTGGGCGCTGAAATATGACGATCTCGAGCCGTTCTATTACCAGGCCGAGGTCATGATGGGCGTCTGTGGCCCGGACCCGGCGGTGGAAGACCTCGGTTCGCCACGCAGGCAGCCCTATCCGATGGATGCGCTGCCCATTTCCTATGCCGCGGAGCAGTTTCGCAACCTGATCCGTGAAAAGACCCCGTATCGCGTCGTGCATGAACCGCAGGCCCGCAACACGCGGCCCTATGACAACCGCCCGACCTGCGAGGGACATAACAACTGCATGCCGATCTGCCCCATCGGGGCGATGTATAACGGCAGCTATTCCGTCTATCATGCCGAGGCGGCGGGTGCGAAGTTCGTCCCCAACGCGGTGGTGTACCGGATTGAACGTGACAGCGCGAACAAGCGTGTCACCGCCGTGCATTATTACGACCCCGAGAAGGGATCGCACCGTGTGACCGGCAAGTATTTCGTCATTGCGGCGCACTGCATCGAAACCGCGAAGCTCATGCTGTACTCGGCCGATGAACAGAGCCCCGACGGCATCGCCAACAGTTCCGGCCATGTCGGTCGCAACATGATGGACCATACCGGTGTGCAGGTCACGTTCATCAGTGGTGACAAGGCGCTGTGGCCCGGCCGTGGCCCGCTTGAAACCAACGTGATCGACAATTTCCGTGATGGGAACTGGCGCAATGAACGCGGTGCGTACCTGGTGCACATGGTTGATGACAACCAGGTGGACCTTGCAACCGCACTTGCCATTTCCAAGGGGTATGTCGGCAGGGAACTGGAGGAGCAGATCCGCTATCTTGCTTCCCATACCGTGCGGCTGTTCAGCCATAACGAAGGGCTGGCCGATCCCGAAAACCGGCTGACCCTGAGTGCCACATACAAGGACGCGCTGGGCATTCCCCACCCGGAAGTCTATTACAAGCTGCCTGAATATACGGTGAAAAGCTGCGAACATACCCGTGGCCTGTTCAAGGACCTGATCGGTCTCATGCATGGCACGGATGAACAGTGGACACCGGGTTACTTCCCGCAGGATCATCCCGCCGGCAGTACCATCATGGGCACCGACCCCAAGGATTCCGTGGTTGACGGCTTCTGTCGCACACACGACCACGAAAACCTGTTCATCGCGAGTTCGTCCGTTTTCTCATCGGTCGGAACCGGCAACATCACCCTGACGGTCGCAGCACTTGCCTTGCGTGTTGCCGATACACTTAAAAAAGAACTGACCCATGCCTGACGTTAAACGCAAGATCCTGTGGTCGGTTCTGGTCACGGGTACTGCCCTTGCTTCCCTGTCCGCAATGCCTGCGCGGGCGGATGACCCTGCGGAGACTCCGCCGGCGGCCCCGGCAGCCGCCGCACCGGCCGCCCCTTCGGCGGACCTTCTGGCGCGTGGCGAATATATCGCGACGGCCGGTGACTGTGTCGCCTGTCATACCGCGCCGGGTGGCAAGGCCTTTGCCGGGGGGCTGCGCATTACCACGCCCATGGGTGATGTCGTTTCGACCAACATCACGCCCGACCCCGACCATGGCATCGGAAAATATACCGAAGAGGATTTTGAAAAGGCCGTGCGCCACGGCATCCGCCGCGATGGCAGCCGCCTTTATCCCGCAATGCCGTATGTGTCCTATTCCGGCATGACGGATGATGATGTGAAGGCCATGTATGCCTGGTTCATGCATGGGGTGAAGCCGGTTGCCGTAACGCCGCCGGTGACGGAACTGAACTTCCCCGCCAATCTGCGTATCACCATGGCGGTGTGGAACCTTGTCGCGGGCAGTGTCTCGCCCGAAACCGGGGATTCCGCCACGTATGACAAGATGCGTCGTGGCAGGTACCTGGCCAATGCGCTTGAACATTGTGGCACCTGCCATACGCCGCGCAACATGATGCTGAGCGAGGAGCAGGACAGCTACCTTGCCGGTGCGCCGCTTCTGGGCTGGTATGCGCCCAACATCACGTCGAGCAAGACAAGCGGCATCGGTACCTGGAGCGAGGATAATCTCGTCACCTATCTCAAGACCGGTCATGTCGCGGGTCTGAGCCAGGCCGCAGGGCCGATGGGTGAGGCGGTTGAACACAGCACCAGCCACCTGACCGATGATGACCTGCATGCCCTTGCCGCCTACATCCTTCAGGTCCCGGCCAAGGAAGATGAGGCGGAACATAGTCCCCGTGCGCAGTTCGGGCAGGCGCTTGATGTGCCGGATATCCGTTCGGGCGAACTGACACGGATCGACAAGCTTGATGAAATGACCGGCCCGCATATTTATGATGCGAACTGTGCCGCCTGTCATGGTGGTGACGGGGCGGGCACCAGTGACCATTACGCGCCGTCGCTGTTCCATAATTCGGTTGTGGGATCCGCGCATCCGGATGACCTGATCATGACCGTCCTGAACGGTGTGGACCGGACTGCCGGCGGCCTGCATGCCTACATGCCCGGCTTTGACCATGGTTCCGACGTGCAGCGGCTGAGCAATACCGAGATCGCGGCTCTGGTCAATTACGTGACCTCCACGTTTGGCAGCGGCGACCATGGGGTGACGCCGGACCAGGTTGAAAAGATGCGCAAGCAGCTTCCCAAGACGCCGTAACATGATACGAAATCCCGACAGGCCTAACGCCGCATGATATGGCGCAAGGGCTGTCGGGATTTTTTTGTTCGGTTATGCCCGTCATCAGGCATGGTTATTTATAATGTTTCCCGATCTGATCGAGAGACTGTTTCAAAAGCTTCCCATCATGATATCCGGCAGATCATAAAGAAGTTTTTGGCGCAGCTTTTTTCAGGAGGCTTCAGGAAACGTCGCCTTTTCCTGAAAATCCAAAAGGCAGGTTCCTGTTATCTGCCGTAAAAAAACATTGCCCTGACCCACACATCGCGCGATCCACGCGGAAATCATACGGCAATACAGGACTGCCCCTGACAGTCTGATTGCGGGTTGTTGCTTTGTACATGATGCATGGCGCCACCTCAGGATGCGCATGAGCCATGTATTTCATGGGGCTGGAGGCATCCGTTTTTTATGTAACTGGATAAGTTTTACATAAAATGGAAATGGATGGTTATTCTGTATTGTAAATCAACAGGGAAATTAAGGTGTCTGGCAAAAGGAAGCCAGACAGGCCACCGGCTGCCTTGCGGGTCAGCCAGTGGCGCGGCCTGTCTTCATGACAGGCCGCGTGTCCGGGAATATTGACCCGATCAGAACGGGGCGTCGATATCCACGACATCAATCAGCTTGTGATTGACGAATTCCTTGATGCCAAGGCCGATCAGTTCGCGGCCATAGCCCGAACGGGCGACACCGCCGAAGGGCAGGTCGGCCTTCACCATGGTCGGATGGTTGACATACACCATGCCGGTATAGATCTGTTCGGCCACTTTCACGCCGCGCTGGGTGTCGCGCGTAAAGACAGCGCCGCCCAGCCCGTAGGGGGAGTCATTGGCGATACGGATGGCGTCCGCATCATCCTTCGCACGGTACAGCTGGGTGACCGGGCCGAAGAATTCCCAGTGACGGGCTTCGTTGTCCTTGTGCAGGTTGGTCATCAGCAGCGGACGGAAGAAGGCGCCCTTTTCGGGTACCGGCGCGCCGATGGTTTCAACAACCGCACCATGCTTCTTGGCTTCTTCAACCTGCGCCATCAGGTCGTCAGCCGCTTTCTGCGAGGACAGCGGCGCCAGCGTGGTGGTCGGGTCCATCGGGTCGCCAGCCTTCAGTTCGGCCACGCCCTTCTTGTACAGCTCGACAAACTTGTCATAAATGGCGTCGGCCACGATCAGGCGCTTGGCGGACACGCAGACCTGGCCAGCGTTCCAGTGACGACCGAAAACGGCCCATTTCACGGTCTTTTCCAGATCAGCGTCATCCAGCACCACGAAGGCGTCGGAACCGCCCAGTTCCATGGTGGATTTCTTCAGCGCCTTGGCCGCGACGCCCGCGATGATGGTCCCTGCACCTTCGGAACCGGTCAGGGCAACACCGCACACGCGCGGGTCGCTCAGGATCATTTCCGTGTGGTGGCGCGCGGCATACAGGTTGCGGAACCCGCCCTTGGGCAGGCCGGCTTCCGCCATCAGGCTGTCGAAAGCCGCCGCGCACTGCGGCACGTTGGAAGCATGCTTGAGCAGCACCGTGTTACCGGCCGAAAGCTGCGGCGCGATGATGCGGGCGATCTGGTAGTACGGGAAGTTCCACGGTTCGATCGCAAAGACGATGCCCTGCGGCTGATGGATCAGGATGGCGTCGCCTTCCTTCGGATCCGCGACCGGCAGCTTTTCCGGCGCCAGCAGGCGTTCGGCATGTGTTGCGTAGTATTCAAAGATTTCGGCAGACAGGATGGTCTCGGCCTTTGCCTCGGCAAAGGTCTTGCCCATTTCCAGCGTCGCCAGGCGGGCGTATTTGTCGATATCACGGCGCAGGATCTGGCCTGCCGCCGTCATGACCTTCGCGCGTTCGGCAAAGGACGTATGCCGCCATGTCTTGAAGACGTCGTATGCTTCGGTCAGTGCGGTCTGGACTTCCTGATCCGTGGCATTGGGAAACGTCTCGAGCGTCTCGCCAGTATAAGGGTTGGTCGTAGCATAAGCCATTGGCAGTAGGTTCCTCAGAGTTTCTTCAAGAAGTATATATTTCACCAGCAGGCGTGCAAGAATCGTTTCAGGTATCACCAACCCTTGAAACGTGCAAAAAATCATTGTCCCGCATGGAGGCGGAATATGCGGGACAGGGAAAAGCCGCCGGTTTTCTCGCTGTTATGCCGGGGGCCGGCCCCGGTTGGAGTGGAATTGTAAAATGGAGTTCATTCCACACCCCCAACGGGAATATGGAGGTCAGGCGGGCAGGGGACGACGCAGGCGCTGGCGTTCCTGGTCTGTTATGACATCAGCAAGCGTATAATGGTCCATGACGGCGATAAAGGAGCCGAGGGCCTCTCCCAGTACGCCCCGCAGGCGACAGACATCCGCCAGGATACAGCTGGTGGCCTTGCTGCCTGTTTCCGTGGGGTGCATGCATGTGACCAGCGCCATGTCTTCTTCCGTGTGGCGCACCACGTCCCCCAGCACGATGGAGGCCGCCGGCCGTCCCAGCTTCAGGCCGCCATTACGGCCCCGGATGGTTTCGACAAAACCCGCCTGACCCAGCTTGTGTATGATCTTGACAAGATGGTTTTCCGAAATGCCATAGGCCTGTGCCACTTCACGGATGGACGTCAGGCGATCCGTATGGATCCCCAGATAGATCAGTGTCCGTAGGGCGTAATCTGTATGCAGGGTCAGGCGCATGAAAGAAGATATATACGATCTGCATATTTTTGCCAGACCCATGGAACAATATAACTCGACAGATTTCCGTTCTGTTCCAGGTTATTCCGGGGTGACGAAATCCTGTAGGGATCATTCCGGTCCGGAACCTGACAGCATACTGCAAAAGCAGGGAGGATGTCCCTGATATGGCTGGAAACGTATCGCCCGTGGAAAAGACACCCCGATTGATCCAGTCCATTGAACGGTCAGCCGCCATCCTGGAAATCATCGCACAGAAGGGCGGTCGCGCACGGCTGCAGGAAATTGCCGAGATATCGGGACTGGGCAAGACGACGGCGCACAACATCCTCCAGACCCTTGACCATCTGGGATATGTGCAGCGCAGGCATGGGGATGTGCGCTACCATCTGGGTGGGCGTATCCTGAACCTTGCGCGCATCGCGGGCGACGACAATGCCCTGCGGGCACGGCTGCGTCCCGTCATGCAGGCGATTGCACGCGACAGTGGCATGACCGTCTACCTGGCCGTGCCCAGCGGGGACGAAGCAGCGTATCTGGAGGTATTCGAAGGCGGTGACGGGGCAGCCAACGGCAGGCCACCGCTGCATGAACAGCTTGAAGGCTCCGCCGTGGGGCTGGTGTTCCTTGCGTTCGTGCCCGGCCTGCGCAAACGGGTCATGGCGACGCGCGTCGGCGCGCTGGACGCCCTGACCCTGACCCGGATCGAGGCGGTCAGGGTGCAGGGCTACGCGATTGATACCGGGGCCTGCCGCCCCGGCTGGAACTGTGTCGCCATTCCGTGGCGCGAACAGGGGGAAGTCCGCGCCAGCATCGGCCTGACCGGCCCGGCGTCACGCCTGTCCCGCGCGCGTCTTGTGCGGCTGGGGTGGATGATGATGCGGCATGTGGAACAGGCATCTGTTCAACAATGTTGAAGAAATGACGCGGTCACGTCTTTGCATGTTCCATTCCGCCAGCGTGTGTCTAACCTGTCTCTTATTCTTCGCGAGACAGAGGGTTTTTTCACAGTGCAGCTTTCCCATGCCATGTCCCTGCTTGACGCCGCCCGGTCAGAGGCGGCGCGTCTGGGCGTTACGGTCAGTATTTCCATCATGGATGCGGCGGCGTGGCCCGTGGCCTTCATCCGTATGGATGGCTGTCCGCTCGGTGCGATCGAGGTCAGCCAGAAGAAGGCCCGCACGGCCGTCCTGTTCCAGATGGACAGCGCCGTATTCGCCACGATCGCGCAGCCGGGTGGCGCGGCCTACAGCCTGGAAAACACCAATGGTGGCCTGACCAGCTTCGGTGGTGGTGTCGTGCTGAAGGGGGCGGATGGCAGCGTGCTGGGCGCGATCGGCGTGTCAGGTGCCAGTACGGAAGACGACATCGCCATTGCCCGTGCCGCCGCGCAGCCAGCCGCCTGATTGCCCTTTTTGGATGATGCGTCATGTCAGATAACACGCAGGCCGGGGGCGCGATCACGCAGGTTGCGCCCCCGCACGGGAAAACCGCCGCTTTCTTCATCCTGACGTTTGGCACGTTTGTCGTCGGGACGGGGGAATTCGCCATCATGGGCATGCTGCCGGAATTCGCCACGTCCCTCAGGCTGTCCGTGGCCGATGCCGGTTATGTCATCACCGCCTATGCGCTGGGTGTGGTGATCGGTGCGCCGCTCATCACCATTCTGGGCGCGCGGCTTTCGCGGCGTGAACTGCTGCTGGTTTTGCTGCTGCTGTTCTGTTTCGGGAATATCCTGAGCATCGTCATGCCGACGCCCGGACTGGTGGAAGTCGCGCGTTTCATTACCGGCCTGCCGCATGGGGCGCTGTTCGGGATTTCCGCGCTGGTTGGCGCATCCATGGTGGAACGTGCGCGACGCGGCTGGGCCGTGGGGCGGGTGCTGTCGGGTATCGCCATTGCGACCCTGATCGGCGCGCCGTTTTCAACATTCGCCGCCAATCACCTGGGCTGGCGCATGGCGTATCTTACGATCGCCATTCTGGGTTTCGTCACGTTCCTGGGGGTATGGCGCTATATTCCTGCCGATCCGCCAAACCGGCAGAATTCCCCCTTCAGGGAAGTCAGCGCGATGGGCAACGTGCAGGTGCTGCTGACATTGCTGACCGCGGCAATCGGCTTTGGCGGCATGTTTACGATCTATACCTACCTGACCAGCGTGCTGCAGAACGTGACCCATGTGCCCGAATGGGAATCCATGGTGTATATGGTGGTGTGGGGCGCGGGCATGCTGGCGGGCGCGAATGCGGGCGCATGGCTGGTGGACCGCAACCTTGATCTTGCCGCACTGATCGCGCTGGCGGGCAGTGCGGCGGCCATGCTGGTGTTTCCCTATATCCTGCACAGCCAGATCGCCCTGATGGTTGACGTGTTCCTGGTGCCAACCTTCGTCAATGCGCTTGGGCCGGCGTTGCAGACACGCCTGATGGACTTTGCGGGGGATGCGCAGACGCTTGCGGCCTCCCTCAATCATTCCGCGTTCAATATCGCCAATGCCGTGGGGGCGGCCGGGGGCAGCTTCCTGCTGGCGCGGCAGTTCGGTTATGGTGCGCTGGGCTGGGGTGGGGCGCTGTTTTCGGCAGGTGGACTGATTGTGTACCTGCTTGCCCTGCTCATGCTGAAAAAGCATGTCAGGGCAAGCATCTGAAAAGTAATAACAGTTTCCGGGTATCGCCTTTTTCAAAAAAACTTCTTCATACAATCTGGTTACGCAACGGGCCGCCGGTTTCCAGCGCCCTGGTATTGTCCAGCAGGATATCCACGACATTGCGTTCATAGAACTGCGTCTCTCCCGCGACATGGCTGGTCATGACCAGGTTGGGCAGTTGCCAGAGCGGGGAAGTGGATGGCAGCGGTTCATCCGCATAGGTATCGAGGGCCGCGCCCGCGATGGCGTTCGTGCGCAGGGCGGCGATCAGGGCGCTTTCATCCACGACCCGCCCGCGCGCCACGTTGATCAGGCAGGCGTCGCGCTTCATGGCGGCAAAGGCGCGCTGGTTCATCAATCCTTCGGTCTGCGGGGTCAGGGGACAGGTCAGCACGATATGATCGGCCTGGCCCATGGCGGCATGCAGGTCGCTGGCCATGACCTGCGTAACACCCGGCACATCGAGCGGGCGGGAACTGTGGCGCATGCCCCTGACCTGCATGCCCAGCGCCAGACAGATCCGCGCCAGCCGGTCGCCAATGGTGCCCATGCCTATTATCAGCACCGTTTTGCCAGTCAGTTCCTGCAGGCGGGGGCGGTCGTCCATGCCAGTGCCCGACCAGTGGGCGCGGTGCTGGTTGTCCCGTGCCTCATACAGGCGGCGTGACAGGCTGAGCATCAGGGCGAGCGCATGTTCGGCAACCACGGCGGCATTTGCCCCACGTGCATTGCACAGGTGGATGTCGCGTGTCCTGATCTGTTCCAGGTCAAACTGCTCCACCCCGGAACTGATGGACTGTATCAGTTTCAGCCGAGGCGCGCGCTCCAGCAGGCTATCGCGCCATAACATGGATATCACCAGTATTTCCGCCTGCGGTATGATCTGTTCCAGTTGCGCGAATGTCCGGACCTGCACGCAGGGCGGACTGCCGGGGCGTTTTTCCAGTTCCGCGCGGATGTCGTAATATTCATGCGCGACATAGATGGTCTGGTTGGGGCTTTGTATCTGGCTCACGGCCACTATCCTCTCAGGGGATGGGAAATGGATGCACGCGCGGGTTCACTCCGCCCCATGCAGGCGCGCCACCCGGCAGGCCGCCAGATCCCATGCGGAACATCCGACGGATTTGAAGAAAACGGGCCTGCCATCAGTGGGCGCCCCGTCATCCAGTGCGCGCGACAGGGGGCTCACGGTGTTCCAGTCCACGCCAGCCTGATACAGGTCGCCTGCCTCGACCGGTGCGCCGATGGCGTCATCCACGTACAGCGCGCTGCCCGCTATGGTCGTCGGCCCGATTTCGACCATGTCGGTCCGGTAGGCGCCCACGCCGATGACCAGGCAGTCCGCGCGGGCAGGTTCATTATAAATGACCGATGTGCTGGCCGTGACGGTGATGACGACATCAAACGGTTCCTCCCGCGTGTCTTCCGCGCGCAGGGTGAGGGCAGGTGTCTGGTGCCGCATGCAGAAATCGCGTGCCCGTTGGGGTGTGCGCCCGCGAATGACGACGGTAATGCCGGGATACAGGGCGCATAGCGCCTGCAGGTGCGCCACTGCCTGCGTGCCGGTGCCAATGACCAGCACGCGCCGGACCGGGCCGCGCACCAGCGTGCGGATGCCCAGCATGCTGACCGCGGCGGTGCGGCGCATGGTGACGGTTGGCCCGTCAAGCGTGAACAGGAAGCGCCCGGTGCAGGCTTCGGCGCAGATGACCTGCCCCTGTATGGTTGGCAGGCCAAGGGCGGGATTGCCGCCAAACAGGGTCAGTAGTTTGGTGACCATGATATCCCGCCCGACCGATGGCATGGCCATCAGTGCGCCAGCATGGTCATGTGTGCGCACGGTTGTCCGTTCCGGGCACTGGATCTGGCCCCGTTCCAGTTCCTGCATGGCGAGCGCCAGCGCGTTGACCAGGGGGGAAAATGGCAGGAAGTCGCCCGTTTCCTGATCGGAATAAATTTTCATGCCCACCGTCCTGTCGGTATGGATATCTGACAATGGCTACGCCAATGCCGGTGACTGATTATTGTTGTTATCCTGTCGATCTTGTCCGGAATGTGCAACGACGTGCCCATGGCTGGCCCTTCTGTTCGCCTGCGGATGGCGCGGATTGCAGGCTCCTGCCCTGCATCTGTTGCCGTCGCGATATCGCGACCGCGCGGGAAGGGGGGGGCATAGACACGACGGCCGGTTTGCCCGGACCTTCATCACGGCACGATACCGTAACGTGCCTTCAGCATTTCATAAAAATTATCGCACGTAATGATAATGGGATTGCGTGAATATGAATCCGGCGTGGGGATCTGAAAGCGCCCGCTGCTTCAGATAGAATGAAATAAGTGTATTGCGATTTGTTCTCATTCGTGATTATGGTGTGCCCACATCATCGATTGGGATAGATAAATGTTTGTCTGCTCCTGCAATATGCTGACCGATACAGATGTGGAAACAGCCGCGCGTAACGGAGCCGTCCGGCCCAGGGAAGTTTACGAATCCAAGGGATGTCGCGCCCAGTGCGGTAACTGCGTGCCCGGCGTGGTGTGCCTGTTGCGCCAGATCGCCCGCCAGGGCCGCGCGAGCATTGCCGATACCATGAACAGGCACGCAGAAGTTCCGTCACAGGCCATGTAGGCCCGCCGGGTTGTCCCGCCTGCGTGGCCTGTGATGCGCCGATACGAAAAACGGCCCCGGTCATGCGACAGGGGCCGTGGTCTTGTGAAAATGGCAGGGATGCGTTCGCGTGACGGCGCGCCACGTGAACGCCGGAAAAGGATTCAGCGGCGGATGCTGCCCGGACGCAGGGTGGAAGGGGACGCCCCAAGCGCCAGCCGGATCACGACCCCCAGCATCAGGGTCACGGCGATATTGATGCCCAGCGCCAGCAGTCCGGTCGAAACGGATGCCGAAAAACCGGCAAACGCGACCGGATGCACCGGCTTCAGCCCATCAATCCAGCACAGCCCCAGTCCGGCAACCGATCCGATCACCCAGCCCGCGACCAGCGCGGGGGCGGGCAGGCGCAGTGGCAGCAGCCCCATGATCAACGCGGGGAAGGTCTGCAGGATGATGACACCGCCCAGCAGTTGCAGGTCGATGGCGAATCTGGCGTTCAGGAAGATCACGCAGCCCAGCGCGCCAACCTTGACCGCGAATCCGGCCACGCGCGAACCGGTTACCGAGTCGCTGCGGTGGGGCAGGATGTTATGCATGATCAGGTTGGCCGCCCCGATCGCCATGACGGAAGCCGGCACCAGCGCCCCCACGGCGATTGCGGCGAAACAGAACCCCGCGAACCATGGCGGGAAGATCGCAAGGAACAGTTGCGGCACCACCTGGGATGAGGAGGTGGTCACGATCCCCGCCGCATGCGCCATGAGCCCCAGCAGCGCGATCAGCCCCAGCACAATGGTATAGGCAGGCAGGAAAACCGCGTTCTGCCGGATCGTATCGGCCGATTTCGCAGCCAGGATCCCGGTCAGCGTATGGGGGTACAGGAAGGCGGCGAAGGCGGAGGACAGCGCAAGTGTTGCATAGGGCACCACCTGTCCCTGCGCCACGATATGGCCTTCCGGCACGCTGGGCAGGTGCCCGGCGGCAGAATGGAACATGGCGCCATACCCGCCAAGGTGGATCGGCACGATGATGACCGCCGCCAGCACCGCGATATAGATCATCACGTCCTTGATGAAGGCGGTCAGCGCGGGGGCATGCAGCCCGCCCAGCCACGTATAGGCGGCAAGGGAGACAAACGCGATCAGCAGCGGCAGCATGCCGGTGAAGCCAAGCGCCTCGATCACCGTGCGGATCCCGATCAGCTGCAGCGCGATATAGGGCAGTACGGCGACAAGCCCGCTGACCGCCACCATCAGTTCCAGCGTCCGGCTGCCAAAGCGCGCACGTACGATATCCGCGGCCGTGGCATGGCCACCATCACGCGCAATGGTCCATAGCCGGGGCATGACGGCGAAAATGAAGGGATAGACGATAATGGTGTACGGCAGCGCGAAGAAGCCAAACCCCCCGGTGGAATAGACCAGCGCCGGCACGGCAATGACCGTATAGGCGGTATAGAAATCCCCTCCCACCAGGAACCATGTGACCCAGGCGCCGAATTCACGCCCGCCCAGTCCCCATTCTTCCCCTTCGCTATGACTATTTGTGCGCGTGCGGCGATTCAGCAGCGGCCGCCACAGTCGCACCGTGCTGCCCAGCATGATGGTGGCGACGAAACACACGACGAATACGCTGATGGCGGCATTGCCAGGCAGGATTGACGTGTTCATGACTGACGATCCGTTTTCCATGCAATCCAGATCAGGACGGATGTGACCGGAACCCACGCGAACTGGTACCAGTAGAAGAACGGGAAGCCGAACAGCACCGGGTCATGCCGGTTGTACAACGGAACCCACAGGAGGCCCGCGAAGGGCAGGAGGAGGAATATGGTTTTTTTCATTTTGACCGTGACTTCTTGTTTTTTTGTGTGGCCGCAGGGGATGTTTCTGGAAACAGGGCATGGGTGTCAACATAATTGAGATGGTTTCAAAGTAATTTTGAAATTTTTAGGGATATATTTTGTAATTACGTTTTTATTATTGTGCGCTGCGCAATCTTTTTGTTGCATTGCACAACCACTGAACGTGCTTTGCCGGAGCGGGATTATCCGGAAATTTATTTAAAAAAAGAATAACTAATATAATTAAATGTAATATTTAAGGTGCCTCGTCACGGCCCGCTTCGCTCGCCTGGGATGAAAAAATTAATACAGAATGTTGTAATATAACAATTTTATTTAAAATTTCCCTGTTGGTCATGCCTGCCGCCATACCAGTGGCAGGCGGCAAGGAGCGCACGGGTCGCTAAAATAGTGATTGCCCGGGCTTGCCCGTGCCGGTTATTTTCAATGCCCGGACCTGCCAACAACAAACAATACTAATAGCGCGGTCGCCTGTTTTTTACCCTGTTCCGGATCAGGCGTCATTTCTGACAGACGGACGCGCGTAGGAACGAACAGACATGACCAAATGGGTATACAGCTTTGGAGATGGCCTGAACGAGGGACGCGCGGATATGCGCAACCTTCTAGGCGGCAAGGGTGCCAACCTGGCGGAGATGGCTGCAAACGGCCTGCCCGTACCGCCGGGCTTTACCATTACAACGGAAGTCTGTTCGGCCTTTTATGAAAACGGCCGGAAGTACCCTGCCGAGCTGGAGGCGCAGGTCGCCGCCGCCCTGCAGCGGGTCGAGCAATCGATGGGCCTGCGCTTTGGCGATGCGGATGCGCCGCTGCTGGTCTCGGTCCGTTCCGGCGCGCGCGTGTCCATGCCGGGCATGATGGATACCGTGCTGAACCTGGGCCTGAATGACGATACGGTGGAAGGGCTTGCCCGCTCTTCCGGTGACGCGCGTTTCGCATGGGACAGCTATCGCCGTTTCATCCAGATGTACGGCTCGGTCGTGATGGGCGTTCCGCATCACCATTTCGAGGACGTGCTGGAACAGTTCAAGCGCGCGAACCGCGTGGAAGATGATACGGCCGTCACGGCTGACCAGTGGCGCGCCATCGTGGTGGACTACCGCCATATCATCAGCACCCATGCCGGGACCGAATTCCCCACCAGCCCGCATGACCAGCTGTGGGGCGCCATTGGCGCGGTATTCGGTTCATGGATGAACCCGCGCGCCAATACGTACCGCAAGCTGCATGAAATCCCGGCTTCGTGGGGGACTGCGGTCAACGTGCAGTCCATGGTGTTCGGCAACATGGGCAATGACTGCGCCACCGGCGTATGCTTTACGCGCGATCCGTCCACGGGTGAGAACATTTTCTACGGTGAATACCTGATCAACGCGCAGGGCGAGGACGTGGTGGCGGGCATCCGCACCCCGCAGCCCATGGCCTGCGCCCGCGCCGAGGCCGGTCAGCACCCGATGGAAACCACGCTGCCCGAAGCCTATACCGAACTGCTGCGCGTGCGTTCGGTGCTGGAAACCCATTACAAGGACATGCAGGACATCGAATTCACCGTCCAGCGCAATGTCCTGTACATTCTCCAGACCCGTAACGGCAAGCGCACGGCCGCGGCCGCGCTGAAGATCGCCATCGACATGGCGCGCGAAGGGCTGATCACGCAGGAAGAAGCCATCCAGCGCGTCCCCGCCGCATCCCTTGACCAGCTGCTGCATCCCACGCTGGACCCCAAGGCCGAACGCGTACAGCTGACCCGTGGCCTTCCGGCCTCGCCCGGTGCCGCCGCTGGCGCCGTCGTGTTCACTGCGGAGGAATGCGAAGCGCGCGCGGCGAAGGGGGAGGACGTGATCCTCGTCCGGATCGAGACCTCGCCCGAGGACGTGCATGGCATGCATGCCGCCCGTGGCGTGCTGACCACCCGTGGCGGCATGACGTCGCATGCCGCCGTCGTCGCGCGTGGCATGGGCCGCGTGTGCGTGGCGGGCGCGGGCAGCATCCATGTCGATTACGCGGCGGGCACCATGACGGTCGGGTCGCATACCGTGGCGCAGGGTGAATGGATCACGCTCGATGGCGGGACGGGGGCGGTCTATCTTGGCCGTGTGCCGACCATCGAACCCACGCTGTCGGACGATTTCAATACGCTCATGGGCTGGGCGGACGCGGTGCGCCGGCTTGGTGTGCGGGCCAATGCCGAAACGCCGGACGATGCGCGGACTGCCCGCCGCTTCGGGGCGGAGGGGATTGGTCTGGCCCGTACGGAACATATGTTCTTTGGTCCCGACCGGATCGGTTTCGTGCGCCAGATGATCATTGCCGATGACGAAAGCGTGCGCCAGAAGGCCATTGCCGCCCTGCTGCCGTTCCAGCGCGATGATTTCGCCAGCCTGTTCCGCATCATGGCGGGTCTGCCGGTGACGGTGCGCCTGCTGGACCCGCCGCTGCATGAATTCCTGCCGCATGCCGAAGCCGAAATGGCCGAGGTTGCGCAGGCGCTGGGCAAAAGCGTGGACGACGTGCGCACGCGCTGTGCCGCGCTGGCTGAAACAAACCCGATGCTGGGCCACCGTGGCTGCCGCCTTGGTCTGACCAGCCCGGAAATCTATGCCATGCAGGTGCGCGCACTGATCCAGGCGGCGGTCATGGTAGAAAAGGAACTGGGCAAGCCCATCCGTCCTGAAATCATGATCCCGCTGGTAGCTACGCAGGCGGAACTGGCCACCACCCGCCGTGCCGCCGAAGATGAGATCGCACGCGTGCTGAAGGAGGAGGGCACGAACCTCAACTACGACATCGGCACCATGATCGAACTGCCCCGCGCGGCGCTGCAGGCGGACAAGATCGCGGAATATGCCGATTTCTTCTCGTTCGGGACAAACGACCTGACGCAGACGACATTCGGCCTGTCGCGCGATGATGCGGGATCGTTCCTGCCGTACTATGTCGACCACGGCCTGCTGCCGCGCGACCCGTTCGTGTCCATTGACCGTGATGGTGTGGGCGCGCTGGTCCGCCTGGGTGTGGAACGCGGGCGGCAGACATGCCCGGACCTGAAGCTGGGCATCTGTGGCGAACATGGCGGTGATCCGGATTCCATCGCCTTCTTTGATGAAGTCGGGCTGGATTACGTCTCGTGCTCGCCCTTCCGCGTGCCGGTGGCCCGCCTTGCCGCGGCACAGGCGGCGCTGGCCACACGGCAGAAGGCCGGGCAGGCTGCCTGAGGCAGGCCGAACGGACGCAACATAACCATTAAGGACGCCCCACCCGTGGTGGGGCGTCCTGTCAGGCAGGGCCATGGGCGAAGTTATCCTGCATCTTGTCTCCGAAGCGACAGGACAGGCGCTGGAGGCGGTCATGCGCGCCTGCAGCGCCCAGTTTCAGGGGGCGGCGTTTTCGCCACGTAACTGGAACCTGATCCGCACGCGCGTGCAGGTTGCGCGCGTGCTGGCCGGGATCGGGGATGAACCGGGACCGGTGCTGTCCTCGCTGACCTCACCAGACCTGCAGAACATGCTGCGCATGGGGTGCGCGCGCATGGGGGTGCAGGTCAAGAACATCCTGGATGGCACCATCCATTTCCTGGAACAGCAGACCGGGATCGTGGCCGAACGCCATCCCGGCGGCCAGTATGTGATGGATGATACCTACCGGCGGCGTATCGACGCGATGCAGTACGTCATTTCCCATGATGACGGACAGAAGACGACGGACCTGACCAAGGCGGATGTGGTTCTGGTGGGTGTGTCGCGCACTTCCAAGACGCCAACCTGTTTCTACCTTGCCAACCGTGGAATACGGGCGGCCAACATCCCGCTGGTGCCGCATGCGCCCCTGCCGGTAGCATTGCAGGATTTTCCCGGCCTGGTGGTGGGGTTGACTATCGACCCGTATACCTTGCTGGAAATCCGGCGTTCGCGCGTGGGGATGATGCTGCCCGGCCGTTCGATTGCAACTCCCGGCATGTCCGCCACCTCGGTCCGGCCTTACATCGATCCGCAGAGCGTGCAGGAAGAACTGCAATGGGCGCGGCGTCTGTGCACACGACATAAATGGCCGGTCATAAACGTGACCCATCGTTCGGTAGAGGAAACGGCCGCCGCCATTATCGACATGCTGGAGCATGATGGCGTGACCGGTACCTCACCGGATCTGGACTGGCCCGGACCGTAAGCTCGCGCGCCTTGGGTTGAACGTGCCATTCTGCGTGGCATGGGACTGCAATACAGCCTGCCGGATGTCATGGAATGTGGCGCGGCAGGCTGAACCGGGCCATGCCGTATGGTCCGCCAGTATTTCCGACAGAAATGATGGATGATCCGCGACATCCCGTGGGGATGCCGTGTCGCCTGCGCATCAATGGACGGGGCGGGCGTGCCTTGCGTCGTGATGTTTTCCCGCGCGCCCATGATGCGAGGTGTCGCAACATTGCAGGCGGCAGGCATTCCCTGGACTGGAATGCAGATATGCAGCAGGCTTTAACCAGATATGTGTAATATTCGAGTTTAGATGGCGGTTTAAATAATAATAAGAAATTATATAAATAATAAAAAAGTAATAATAGTAATAATGCAATAAATAATCATGCAATTTTTTGATAAGTGAAATGTGTTCATTCTATACAAAGGTGAATGATTAGGTGCTGTTTATTTCGTGCAGTGGACATGTGGGACAAAAAACGTACGATATGAGAAAGAGTTATTTATCAGGATATTCCTTACCACATTCGGGTCCATAGAGCTGAAGCATGTCCAAGACAGATCTCAAGCTGCTGATTATCCAGCCGTCGCATTACCGGTCCAAGACCGACCGGACCATTTTCAAGACCAAGCGACGGCAGATGGTACCACTCGCGCTGCCATACCTGGCCGCCCTGACGCCGCGGGAATGGACCGTCACCCTGCTGGATGAACAGCTTGAGGACATTGACTTCGACGTGCCGGTGGATGTGGTCGCGCTGTCGGCGTGGACACTGCATTCCCCACGCGCCTATGACATCGCGGCTGAATTCCGCCGCCGTGGGGTCAAGGTCATCATGGGTGGCCCGCATGCCTTCTTCTATGCCGATGAAGCCGCCGAACACTGCGATGCCGTGGGCGTGGGCGAAGCCGAACCGATCTGGAAGACCATGCTGGAGGACGCGGCCGGCGACCGGCTGCAGAAAATCTACCGCGCCGCCCCGCTGAAGGAACTCAACGACCTGCCGCCACCGCGGTACGACCTGCTGGACCTGAAGAAATTCGGTCCCTTCCGCACGTTCGCGGTGCAGTCCTCGCGCGGGTGTCCGTTCGTGTGTGATTTCTGTTCGGAACGTTTCTATCTTGGCGGGCGCTATCGCTGGCGGCCGGTGGACCAGATGGTGGCCGAACTGGAGCGGATCAAGAACAAGGGCAGCCACTTCTTCTTCGGGGAAAGTAATTTCGGCGGCAAGAAAAGCCGTGCGATGGAACTGATGGAAGGTCTGGTGCCGCTGAAGATCCGCTGGTCCACGCTGTGGTCATCCAATCTGTGCCTTGATACCAATTTCCTTGACCTGGCGCAGCGCAGTGGCGTGATGCATGTCAATATCGGCATCGAAAGCATTGATGAAGAAATGCTGCAGGGCATGAAGAAGGGCTGGAACAAGGCCAGCCGTTATGGCGAGATGTTTGACAACCTGCGCAAGCGCGACATCAGCTACTCGCTTAACTTCATCTTCGGGTATGATGATGAACATCCCGATGTCTACAATGCGACCCTGTCCTTTCTTGAGGCGCACAAGGTGCCCGCGGCCTATTTCAACATCCTGACCCCTACCAAGGGGACGGCCCTGTTCGAACGCATGAAAAAGGCCGGTCGCATCATCGACCCCGAGGACATCGACCGCTGGCCCGGGCAGGTCTGCCATATCTGGCCCAAGAACTGTACGCCCGGCCAGATGGAACAGCGCATCCAGACCATGTACCGCAAATTCTACAGCATGCGTTCCATGGTGCATCGCCTGCCGTTCCCCCGGACCCGGTCGGACATGTCTTCATGGATCCTGAACCTGACCGAACGTCGCATGGCCTTTTCATCCACGGGAAACAATGATTTTGATATCTATTGAATCCCGCCCGGCCAATTCAGGCCGGGCAGCAACAGGTTAGGGAAGTGACGGCATGCGCGGATCAATCGGAAGTATGCTGCTGGACCGGCTCCGGCATATCGGTGTTTCGCGCATTTATGGCGTCCCGGGGGATTACAACCTCGAATTCCTTGAACTGGTCGAACGCACGCCCGGCATTACGTTCATTGGCACCTGCAATGAGCTGAATGCCGCTTATGCGGCCGATGGCGATGCGCGGATGTCGGGTATCGGGGCCGTGCTGGTAACCTATGGCGTGGGGGACCTGTCCGCGCTGTCAGCCGTGGCGGGTGCGTGCGCGGAAGGCGTGCCGGTGGTGGTGATTTCCGGCATGCCGCCCCTGCACGCCATCGGATCACGCGCCTTGGTGCATCATACCCTGGCTGATGGCAATTACGATAACGTCATGGCCTGCTACCGTCAGTTTACTGTAGCCAGCGCCCGCCTGCGGCCTGAAACCGCAGTGATGGAAACCGATCGCATGCTGCACGCCGTGCAGACGCTGAAGCGCCCGGTATATATCCAGTTCCCTTCCGACATCTGTTACGTGGATGTTGATGCGCCGGCGCCGGTAGCGGCGGTTGCAAAACCGGATCCCGCCCTGCTGGCGCAGGCGGCAGGATGGATTGTGCAGCGTCTTGCGCAGGCACGCCAGCCCGTGGTGCTGGTGGATGGCATGGTGCGCCAGTACGGATTGCAGGATCTCGTGCTACGCCTGTGTACGCAGCGCGGCATTCCCTATGCCGCCCTGTCCACCGCGCGTACGCTGCTGCCGGAAACCGGGGCATTGTGGCTGGGTCCATATGGGGGGCATGCATCCGCCCCGGGTGTGGCGGATTATGTGAAGAACGCTGATTGCGTGATCGGCCTGGGTGTCCGGTTTGTCGATTCCACGTCGGGTTATTTTTCACAGGAACTGCAGCCCGGTGCGCTGATTGACGTGCAGCCGTTCAGCCTGACCTGTGACGGTAAAAACATGCAGGGCCTTGTCGCCGCCGACCTGCTTGATGCCGTGGCGCGGAAAATGGGGGACATGCCGCCCGCGTGTCCGACGCTGCCTGCATCGCCCGATCATGCCGCGCCGGCATTGCCTGATGCGCAGCCATGGGGGCAGGCGGCGTTCTGGCAACAGGTTGAAGCCTTCCTGCGGCCGGGCGACATCGTGGGGGCCGATAACGGTTCATCCATGGTGGCAATGCTGCATGCCCGCCTGCCTGCCGGGTGCAGCCTGCTGGTCCAGCCGGTCTGGGCCGCAATCGGTTATTCGCTGCCTGCAAGCCTTGGGGCATGCCTGGCCATGCCGGAGCGGCGGTATGTGCTGTTTATCGGCGACGGATCGTTCCAGATGACGGCGCAGGAACTGTCCACCCTGCTGCGGCACCGGTGCAATATCACGATCTTCCTGGTCAATAACGGTGGCTATACCATTGAACGGATGATCCTTGGCCCGCAGGCTGCCTATAACGACATTGCCAACTGGAATTATGCAGCCCTTCCCGCGGCGATGGGCGGTGATGCCGCTGCGGTGCTGTCGCTGAAGGCCGGTGACCGGGCGACACTGGATACCGCGCTGGCACAGGCGCGGCAGCATGAAGGACTCGCCTTTATCGAAGTCGGCTTTACCCCCATGGATGCCCCGGCCGGTCTGGAGGTGATGGGGCAGGCGGTGCGGCGGTACGATTATGGAATCGAAACCCCTGAATTGCCCTGACTGGCGGCGGACAGGTCATTTTTCGATTAATCGGGAATGACCTGTTTTTAGGCTGGACGGGAGGAGTAAGTCAGGTTATTGAAAATACGACTGTTTTTTCAGTGCGCCTCCAAGGCGGGGTTCGGGTGCCTCCCGTCTGGTCCGGCAGAAGGCGAAAAAGACCCAATCAACCTCACGAAATCGTGAAGTGAAGTGATTAAATTCTATGCACATGCATGGATTTTAATCTGCTTTATGATGCCGATGGCAGGCATGTAAAAGGGTTTGCCATTTTTTTTGGCATCTTCTTCCGTCTGTCCAAAATAAAGACCTGATGGCTTGTGGTCTTCTGAGTATTTGTTGGACAGTTATAATATTTTCATCATGTAATGATCGGTAAAACGCCCTAAGCGGGCATATGATTTCCATTGCGAGTATTTCGGTTCTGGTGTTCTTTCCGGCTTACCAACTCAACACCAAAGGAACTGAAACATGTTTATTGAAAACGTCAGCACCATGATTGCCCATTCCGTGAACGCCATGTCTTCCCTGACCATGGTTGCTTTCCTGCCCATGATCGCCGCCCTGATGGTTGCCACCATCGTGTCCGATCGCGCTGCCTGAGCCCGGGGGTTTCTGTCCTGATACCCCTGCAGCCGGAATTCCCACGTTAATGTGGGAATGGCCGGCGGCCAGCAGGTCATGATGAATAAGACGGGTCAGACGCTTCGGCGTCTTTTTTTATGCCTGTAGGATGGGGCTGGAACGCCCTTTTCTGCATGAAGGCATGATGATGGCCCTGATTGACGACCTGCTGCCCTGTTTTACGTTCACGGAACGCCACGCGCTGCGCATCCATGCCACGGGTGCAACCATTATGGATTGCGTCAGTCGTTATCGTGCCCAGGATGATCCCCTGATCCGTCTGGCCATCAGCCTGCGCGAAGGCCCTGCGCGCCTGCTGGGCCTGTCGCAGCGCAAGACACTGGATCTGGACGACTTCACACCGCTCGGCCGTGTGGGCGACCGGGAAATGGTCATGGGACTGGCCGGGGCGTTCTGGCGGATGGATTACGGACTGGTCGATATCGCATCGGTTGCGGATTTTCTGGCCTGCCGGCACAGGAATGTCTGCAGGCTGGTCATGGGTTTTACGGTCGGACCCGCTGCAACCGGGCAGTCCCTGCTGGTAACCGAGACACGGGTGTCCTGCCCCACGCCAGCCTTGCGGCGACGTTTCGCGCCGTACTGGTATATGATCCGGCCCGTAAGCGGCCTGATCCGCAAGCGTATGCTGGTCCGCATCCGGCAACGGGCCGAAGCCATGGAACAGGATGGGGCAGGACGCTGCGGATAGCGCGGCAGGCCACGTAATATTTTGAAAAAACATGTCACTGAAAGGCGGAAGAAACGTTTTCCGCCCTTTATGGCCATTGACGGGCGAAACCGCCCGGATGGGATGTGTCCGCGCAGGCTTGTAGGCAGCCCGGCATGGGTGTATCGGCGACAAAACGAAGCGTACGGAAGTGCGCTTTTTTATTTTTGTCCAGAGCATATGCATGACTGATACAATCACCATCGCGCGTGGGGGCGTTCGTGCGCCCGTGCAGCCTTCCGGTCATCCCGGCCTGATCTTCTTCATTCTGGCGCTGGGCGGATTTGCCATCGGCACGGCCGAATTCGCGGCCATGAGCCTGGTGCCCATGATTTCGGCGGACATGCATGTCACCGTGCCCGAGGCCGGTCATGCGATCGAGGCCTATGCCGCCGGTGTGTGTGTCGGCGCCCCGTTGATCGCCATGCTGGGTGCGAAATACAGCCGCAAATACCTGCTGATCGGCATGATGGTCCTGTATGTAATTGGTAATGGCCTGACCGCGCTGGCCCCCAATTACCTGTGCCTGCTGCTGTGCCGGTTCATAAGTGGACTGCCGCATGGCGCGTATTTTGGCACGGCGGGTATTGTCGCGTCCTCGCTGGTGCCGGAAAACCGGCGCACGCAGGCGGTGGCGCGGGTCGTGCTGGGCCTGACCATCGCCACCATTGGTGGCGTGCCCATGGCCAACGGGCTGGGCATGCTGGTGGGGTGGCGATGGGCCTTCGTGCTGATCGCGGCGCTGGCGCTGCTGACCATGCTGCTGATCATGCGTTTCGTGCCCACCGACCCGGCGCGCCCCAATGCCAGCGCCATGACCGAAATCCGCGCCCTGCGCAACCGGCAGGTCTGGCTGACACTGGGCATTGGCGTCGTGGGGTTCGGGGGGATTTTCTGCGTCTATACCTACCTTGCTTCCATCCTGCAGGAAGTGACCCATGCGCCAGCCTACATGACGCCGGTGATGCTGGCGGTCTTTGGCGTGGGCATGACGGTGGGCACCATGGCCTGCGCATGGGCGGCGGATCGCAAGATGATGCCGACCATTGGCGGCACGCTGCTGGTCAATGCCGCCGCCCTGGCCGGTTTTCCCGGTTCGGTGCATTCCGTGTGGGGCATGATGCCGATCGTGTTTATGATCGGGTGCGGGGGCGGACTGGGTACCGTGATCCAGTCGCGACTGCTGAGTGTCGCGGTCGATGCGCAGGCACTGGCGGCGGCCATGAACCAGAGCGCATTCAACATGGCCAACGCGATTGGCCCCATGCTGGGCGGCATGGCGATCAGCGCGGGTCTGGGTTGGGAATCCGTGGGCTGGGTCGGGTGCAGCCTGGCCATGGGCGGGTTCGTGATATGGCTGCTGACGCTGAGTGATATTCGCGCCGCCGCCCGCAGGCAGGCTGGCGGCTGACCCGACCGGGGCAGGGCGGTTGATGCCCTGTCCCATCATGCCTATCTTTTTTGCATGACAACTGTACCGATGCGGGATCATCCGCTGCCACCCCTGCTGCGTGACCTGTTCCCCGTGCGGCAGGTTTCCGGGCCAGTGGGCGCGGTGATGTTGCAGGTGCAGCATGTGCTTGATAGCGAAATCGCGCCGACTGCCGCAGTCCATGACCGCGCGGGGGGCTATCCCCATCAGGCCGTAGCGGCGCTGAAGGCCACGGGCATCCTTGCGCTGGCCGTTCCATGCGCATGGGGGGGGTTGGGCATGGCGCAGGACCTGTCGCTGGAACTCATGCTGCGTATTGCCGTGGCCGATCCGGCGGTGGCCCAGATCTACAAGGTGCATGATGACCTGGTGCGCGAGATTTTCGCCTATGCCCCACCCGATCTGCGCCAGCGCCTCGCGCATCGCATCGTGCACGATCACGTCATCCTTGGCATGGCGGTAGCGGAAAACGGGCGCACGGCTGATGGTTTCCTGCAAACGCTGGCACGACCCTGTCCCGATGGCACGCATGTCCTGTCGGGACGCAAGATCTATGCCACCGGCGCATCCGGGGCGGACCTGATCGCGGTGTCGTCCTTTGATCCCGTGCGGGCGCAACGGCTGGGATCGGTTCGCGCGGGCGTACGCATGGACCTTGTGCCACGTAATGCGCCCGGCCTTGTCTTTCATCATGACTGGGACCGCATGGGCCAGCGCGCGACGGATTCCGGCACCGTAACGCTGGCAGACGTGAAGGTGGACGGGCAATGGAACGCGCTGGACCCGGATGCGGCGCTGCTCCAGCATGTCGCCCTGCGTTTTCAGGCCGGTTTCAGCGCCATCCTGACCGGAATCGGCATCGGGGCGGTGCGCGCGGTCTGTGCCTTCGTGCCCGTCCGCGCGCGACCGTGGGGTGCGGCGGGCGTGGACAGCGCGGATCAGGACCCCTATGTGCGTCGACTGCTGGGTGAAATCGGGGCGGACCTGTTTGCCGCCTATTGCAGCGTGATGCAGGCGGGTACGATGCTGGTGCAGTACGAAAATGGACAGGTATCGCGCAATGCGGTCGCCATGGCCGCCAGTGCCGCCCGTTCGGTTGCAACCCGCGCTGCCCTGCGCGCGGCGTCGGATGCCCCGGCAGCAGCGGGGGCGCGGGGTACGGATAACGTGAACGGGCTGGACCGCTACTGGCGCGATGCCCGTACGCTGTCGCTGCATGACCCGGTGGATTGGAAAAATGCCGAAATAGGGCGTCATCTGCTGACCGGGTGGGAACCGGAACCGGGTGCCTATCAGTAATCCCGGTCGCGCGTTCAAAAAGCTTCGAAGAAGGTCGCATTTTTGAAAAAAGGCGACACCTAAAAACTTTTATATTTATTTATCAACAAGTTAATTTAAAACAATTGCTCATGTCTACGTGATTGATCACGGGCAGGATATGAACCGGGGGACAAGCCAGATGCAGCGACCTGTCATTGCCATTATCTCGACCGGTGGCACCATTGCCCGGCGGTCCATGGATCCCCGTGATACGGTCGATTACGCGGAAATTGGCGCAAGCATAGGGGGCAGCGACCTGCTGGCCGCCCTGCCGGAAGCCGTGCGGGCGCGGTTCGCGGTGTGCGACATTCCCTTTTCAAGCTGCGACAGTGTTGAGATGACGCTGGCGCGCTGGTTTGATCTGGCCAGTGTTGTGAACCGGACCATCGCGGCCCGGCCGGATCTGGATGGTGTCGTCATCACGCATGGCACCTCCTCGCTGGAGGAAGCGGCCTGCTTCCTTGATCTCGTGCTGGATGCGCCCTGTCCCGTGGTGGTCGTGGGCGCGCAGCGTCCCGCCAGCGCCATCAGCGCCGATGGTCCTGCCAACCTGTATGCCGCACTGCTGGTGGCGTCATGCCCCGATGCGGCCGGGCGCGGCGTGCTGGTGGTGGCCAATAACGAAATCCATGCGGCGCAGGAAGTGACCAAGGCATCGACCTACCAGCTTGAAACTTTCCGATCCCCCGATTTCGGGCCGCTTGGCATGATCGAGGCCAATCGTGTGTTCTTCGGGCGTGCCGCGGGGTATCGCCGTCATGTCGGCTGGCCGGAGGGGTATGGCAGCGGGGGTGAAATCCCGCGGGTGGACATCAGCTACAGCCATGCGGGCGCGGATGGCGTGGGCATACGGGCTTTTATGGCCGCCGGAGCGCGCGGTATCATCACGGCAGGCATGTTGCCGGGCATGTGTACGCCTGCGGAAAACGTGGCGCTGGATGAAGCCGTGGCCCGCGGTGTCGTGGTGGTGCAGGCCAGCAGCGGATATTGCGGCGGCGTGGTCCGGCGACAGGAATTATGCCAGCGCGGTATCCTTGCCGCCGGTCACATGCGCCCCCGGCAGGCCCGCATCCTGCTGTCCCTTGCATTGATGACCGGGGCAGACGGGGATGCCATACAGGCATTGTACGACATGCCGTAAGTGATGGTTCCGGAAAGAAGGTTTTGGTGAAGCGTTTTTCAAAAAGCTTCAGGTAAGGCCGCCCTTTGAAAAATGGCGGTACCCAAAAACCTTTGTCATTCTGCATATGCCGGCGGCATTAGAACACGCTGTTGAACGCGACCTGCGGTGAAATGACCTGTCCGGTATTGTGACCCGCAAACATCGCGGTGACACCGGCAATGACGCCAAAGCGGGGGGACCAGTTATATTCGACTGCGGGGGCGATGACCCAGTCCCCCGATGCCTGCCCCAGAATGTTCTGGTATTTTCCCTGTGCATTGTAACCGCGCACCACGGACCCGTTGGCCCAGTCGCGGGCCATGTCCATGGCGATCACCCATTTCTGGTTGACGCCATATTCCAGCGAAAAGCCGCTTTCCCCGTACATGCCCGGATGCGCCAGCCCCCGGAACCCGGCCGAGGTGCCATAGCTGCTGACATCGGCAATATGCGCCTGCGTCAGCGCGCGACGGAACGTGCCCCACATGCGCAGCCGCAGTTCATGATGACCGGGCAGGGTATAGGTGGACTGTTCCGTCAGCGCCACGCGAAAGGTATAGGTGCCGGTGCCCACCCCGTCCTCATCCCGTCCCAGCTTGGTGTAGTCACCCGATGGAAACGCCACCCCCACGAACAGGCTGAGGGCCGGGATGTAACGCTTCGGGTCGGCATCAAGGTAGCGCCACATCACATCCACCGGCAGGTCGCCCATTTTCAGCCCGCTGGTCGTGCCGCCATGGTGCCCCCTGCGCCAGCCATAGCTTATGTCCGGTGTCATCTGCAGGCTGATCGAATTGGTGATGGAATACTTGTACAGCGTGAAGTTCGATACACTATGCGCCTTGTCCTTCAGCGACATGCCCCGTCCCGTGCTGTCCAGGTAGCCGACAGGCTGGCTATAGGCGAAATAGGGTTCCCACGCGAACACACCCTTTTTCGTCAGGGCGCCCGACGGTGATACCAGTGACCCGGTGTACCACTGGGCATAATCCTCATGCAGTCCCTGTGACCCGGCGGCCGTGCCATTCCCCGTGCCACCCGCATGGGCCGTGGGCAGGCCGGCGCAGGTCGATGCAATCGATACCGCAACAAATAACATTGATTCCGATATCGAAATATATGATGCTCGTTTGCGGGGGCGACCGGCATCATGTGGTGATGCGGTTGCATTGCGCAGGGATGCGCTGCCCCGCCGCCTGTCGGCGTGGGCACGTATGAAGGAAATCATGGTTGTGGCCATTTCCTGATCGGGGCGTCCCTTCACGCATGGCAGTGCGTGCCGGGCCTTGCTGGTATTGGGGGCAGGGTTGGGGTGTCTGCTACATGCGCTGCAGCGGCAGGTATGGGGATATCAGGACATCAATGCTGTGCTCCCTGGCCGGCAGGCCGGTTGATCTGGCGGGGGAATGGCAGTTCCCCCGCCAGTTTCCTTTCAGGTGGTCGGGATCCGTGGCTGTTCGCCCGTGCTGTCTGATGTCGTGCCGTTGCTGCTGAGGTATTTCCATCCCAGCACCAGCATGATGGCGACCACGGGCATGGTGGCCAGCGTGCAGGTGCCGTTGGGGTAGTCAAACAGCATCAGCACCAGAACGCTGGCCAGAAAGCCAAGCGTCAGCCATGAGGTGAAGGGCGCCCCAGGCATTTCAAAACCGGCTGACCGGATGCGCCCGCTGCGGACCGCCTGGCGCAGTTTCATCTGGCTCACCACGATGAAACCCCACGTGCTGATGATGCCGATCGCGGCCATGTTCAGCACGATTTCAAACACCTGTGACGGGACGACATAGTTCAGCCCGACCCCCACCAGATAGACCGCGACTGTCAGCCAGATGCCGTTTGCGGGCACCGAACTTGCATTCATGCGGGCAAGGGATTGCGGTGCGGCCCCGCCCAGCGCCATGGCGCGCAGCACGCGCCCGGTGGAATACAGGCCGGAATTCAGGCTGGACAGTGCCGCAGTCAGCACCACGATGTTCATGATCGTATCAACGCCGGGTACGCCCAGGGCCTGGAAAAAGGTTACGAACGGACTGGTTCCACCATGATAGGCCGTCCATGGCAGCAGGTTGACCAGCAACACGACCGACAGCACGTAGAACAGGCCGATACGCCAGATGACACTGTTGATGCTGCGGGGCAGCACGGTGCGTACATCTGCGCATTCCCCGGCCGCCGTCCCGATCAGTTCAATACCGGAATAGGCGAACACCACCCCCTGTATCAGCAGCAGGCTGGCGATCAGGCCGTGGGGGAAAATGCCGCCATTATCGGCAATCAGGTGCAGCCCCGTCGTGTGGCCGCCCACCGGCATGCGCACGCCCAGGATGACACTGCCAATGACCAGGAACAGGCACAGCGCCACGATCTTGATGAGGGAAAACCAGAATTCGATCTCCCCGAACCACCGGACCCCCACCATGTTCAGCGTGGTGACGATACATAGCGCCATAAGGGCGAACACCCATTGCGGCACGGCGGCGAACGTTCCCCAGAAATGCATGTACATCGCCACTGCCGTGATATCGACGATCCCGGTCGTGGCCCAGTTCATGAAGGACAGCCAGCCTGCGACAAAGGCGGCCTTCTCCCCCAGGAATTCCCGTGCATACGATACGAAGCTGCCGCAGGTGGGGCGGTACATCACCAGTTCACCCAGCGCGCGCATGATCAGGAACGAGAACACGCCACATATAAGATAGACCAGCGCCAGCGAGGGGCCGGCCACCTGCAGGCGCGACCCGGCCCCCATGAACAGGCCCGTCCCGATCGCGCCACCCACGGCAATCATCTGGATCTGGCGCGCGCCCAGCCCCTTGTGATAGCCATCGTCATCTTCGGGTATGATGGGGATGCTGTCTTCCAGCGCGGGGTCCGGTTTGCTCATGCTCTGGTCTCCGCCATGGTCGGCGCGGGGGAAAGGAAGAACGAAGGGACTGTTTCCGCCAGGATGGAAAGCGAAGGGCTTACCGTGAATTCAGCAGGCATCTGCACGGTCTCCGTGAGGGGAACTGTATAAAAAATATGCAGTCCCTGTTTCCGGGATCGGATGGCGGGCCACCGCCGCCGGAAACAGGGCATTTGCACGGTACGGGATATGGAACGGGGCAGAAACAGAACGAAATATCATGCAGCATCAATTGGTTGTTCTGTCATGAACATTGTCAGACGAAATAACCACTGACAAGTACGGATGCCTTAATAAAAGCGCTATGATTAAAAATTAAACATTTTTTCCAAAACTTTGGCAGTAAATGCACAATGGTTAATCAGTGAGAAAGCCTTTCGACATGCTTAAAAAGGAATCTGCACGACGGGTATTATGCGCCGGTGTGATCATGGGGGCGCTGGTGGTTGCCGGTCTGGCAACAGTGCCCGCCCGTGCTGATAACGAGCGTTTTGAAGGCAGCGAACTGACACGGGACGCCCCGCAGTATTTCGTGCTGCGCCCGCAGGACAGCCAGACCGCCGCCACGACAGGGGAACTGCGGCTGTCGGAAAGCGGGATCGATTTTACAAATGGCGAACTTCTGGAAGTATCGCTGGAACGGGGCGGGGACAGCCATCTTGTGTACAAGGTGGATTATGGACAGAACCCGACCCTGCCATCGGGGCGGATGCTCTGCCCGCCGCCGCTCAATCCGGTCTATCTGGATTTTGCCAGCCAGCCCGATGATGCGGACAGCTATCGCATGACCCTGTATTGCGGATCACGTCCCGTGCCGTTTCGGGCCATTACGCCCGATCGCGCGGCGGCGGTGTTCAGTTACCGCCGGGCGGCGGATGCGCAGTGGGCGCACAGTGCGGCCGAAGGGGGGTACCTGCATGGGGCTGTGGCGCAGTACTGCACCCTCCATCATGACAGTGCGGGGGTGAATGCCTGCACAACGCGCGAAGAAGCGGCATACGCCACCATCATGTCCCGCCGGATTGCCCCGCCTGTCCTGAAACAGTGCGCAGCCTATGTCACGGGACTGCATGACCATGCGGGATATGTCAGTTTTGTCGGCTTGCTGAACTGCACGCGCGTGCGTGACAGCCGTGCGCTATTCGATTACTGCAGCCAGCGCATGACCGGGCAGAAGCGTGAGGATGATACCCGTTTTCTGGATGGCAACCCTGTTCAGGCACAGGGCGCGGCGCTGTGCTTCAACGTGCTTGCCGCCCGTCAGGCGCGGCGGGAATAACGGGCGCTACGTTTGCGTGGGGACTTCAGGCGACATCGGGCACTTCTATGCCCGATACGAATTTGAACACATCTTCATGATGGAGCAGGAAGATACGGTGTTTCTTGCCCAGTTGCAGCGCCTCCTGCGTATAGGGCGCATTGGATACGATCGCGCCTACGCTGGCCTTGCTGTCGGTTTTTTCCTTTATGCCCTGCCAGATCACGTCATCATGCACCGGCTTGCGATCCATCCAGCAGTGCACCAGCATTTTCAGGTTGTTGCGGTTGCACTGGATGACGGACCCCAGGCCCGTGGCCACGGGGGGGTGGGTATCCCATCCCGCCTTTTCAATCCATTGTGAACAGAAGGCGGCGTATTCCGCCTGGTTCATGTCCTGGTGATAGGTGCAGGGCGTAATGGCAACGGCCGGCTTGCTGGACGTGCTGGCGGCCAGGGTGGTGATGTGTCCCTGCACGGTCTTGTTAATGCTGGGCCACAGCGTGTGATATCCTTGCCGCGTCAGGGTGGGCAGCAGCGTGCTGCGCACGAAGCGGTCCAGATATGTTGGCCATGAGGTATGGGAGTGCGCGGCCGCCGTCGTGTCATGCGCATTCTGGTACCACCGTCCCAGCATGGCGGAATGCCGCTGCGCCAGTTCCAGGCAGATCCTGATGGCCCTGCGCCGCCGCGCCATGAGCCAGCATGCCCGCAGGATCAGGACCATGATCCATCCCGTCCCGCAGACCAGCATCAGCGTCAGGATCAGCGATCCCAGTTTCTGGAAACCGCGCGTCATGAAAAAGATGTCGGTCGGTCGCGGCGTTTCCGCCTGCTGCACGATGACCGGAGGGGCAGGGGGTGGACTGTCGTCCGCTTCGGTATGCTGCGGGCCGGTGGGGGTGGGCGTATCGACGGCGGCGGGCGCGGGTGGCGCGACCGGGGCGCGGGGCGCAGGGCGTTCCTCGGCCGCGGGGGACGGGACGGACCCGATGGGGACGATGTCGCCCGTCATGAAATACAGCGGCGGCAGGCCCGGCACCGGCGGCACGCGCCGCATCAGCGGCAGGCCGTTGCGGTTGGCTATTTTTTCCCAGCGGATATCGGGCGTGACATTATGGCAGTCGCCCTGCCGGATCAGCGTCCTGCGCGATGCGGGTGACTGCTGCGCGGCGATGGTACGGTCGGACAGGGTACGCAGGATGGCATCATCCCCACACGCCAGTGTGGGATGGACGGCACTGAACAGGCCCGCGGCGCTCGCGCTTGCCGGCAGGCACAGAAGCAGGCAGGCACTGGCCCATATCCGCATGATGCTCGTTATCCTTCCGGTCTGGGAACGGGAATGTGCAGACCCGGGGTATCAGCAAATTGGAATGTGTTAATGTACAGATGCCGATATGCAGAATACATATCTTTTTGTAAACAGGCTTTATTTAGTCCTGTTTGTCGGTATCGATCCTGTCCCGGCATCGTGGGGCAAAAAAGTGGCATGTCCTTATCGGGGGGCTGCCCCCTTATCCGACTTATGGCGATGTTCACGAACTTCGCGGATGTTCAGAAGGACAGATTGGAAGGCAGGAGCGGATGACTGACCGTTTTGCAATTGTGCTGGCGCGCCATCCCGCGGTCATCGGGGCGGAAGGCCTGTGTTACGGCCAGCGGGACGTTGCCCTGGCGGATGGATGGGAGCGCATGGCCGATGGCCTGCGCACCGTCATGCAGGGGGTGGGATGCAGGATTCTGTTCTCTTCACCGGCCCGGCGCTGCCAGATGGTGGCGGAACGGGTGGCGGAGTTCATGAACCTGGAACTGAAGGTGGATTCACGTCTGCGTGAAATCAGCTTTGGTGAATGGGAAGGCCGTCCATGGACTCACATTTCACGTACCGCGCTTGATGCATGGGCGGCCGATGTCAGTGATTTCACCCCCCCGGGTGGCGAAAGCGGTCGCGACCTGCGCGCCCGTGTCCGGCAGTTCTGGAATGATATGCAGCAGTATGGCCAGTCCTGCGCCGTGCTGACCCATGGGGGGCCGCTGCGCCTCATGCAGGGGATGGTCCATGGCATGCCCGGTAGCCTGCTGGCCCCGTCGCCGCCCATGGGTTCGGTGCGGGTGATCGAACAGGGGCCACCCGGCATCAGGACAGGGCAGCCAGAATCGCACATTCCGTCACAACTGCCGTTGCACCAAGAACGTCTCCGGTTTGGCCGCCAACCTGCCGTCGTGCGAACCGGCACATGACAAGGGCCGCCATGATCGCGACGGCGCAGGCGGGGACCGCACGGGCAGGGGGCAGCAGTACGACCGCGCTTGCGGCGGCCAGAACCACGCAGGCTGCCAGCGCCTGACCCGGCAGGCGCGCCATGGAACTGGCCAGCCCGTCACCGCGCGCGGGCGGCAGGCGCCACAGCACCACCACCATGGATGCGCGCGCCAGCGCACCAGCCACCGGCATGGCCATGACGGCCACGGCCCCCGGCATGGCGGCCAGTGCCGTAACCCGCACCAGCAGCGCAATGACCAGCGCCATCACCCCATAGCTGCCCACCCGGCTGTCACGCATGATTTCCAGCTTGCGCGCCCTGTCCCGCCCCCCGCCACAACCATCGGCCATGTCCGCCAGCCCGTCTTCATGCAGTCCGCCACAGGCCAGCAGCAGCATGCCGACACTCCACCCCGCGGCTGGCAGGGGCGCGATGCCCATCCATAGCAGCCCCGCATAAAGCAGGCCGCCGCATGCCCCCACCCCCGCGCCGACCAGCGGCCAGCACCAGATGCTGCGCGTCATGGAATAGGGCAGGTCGTCCCGCGCCAGTCCCCCCACCGGCAGGCGGGTCAGCAGCCCGATCCCGCAGACAAGGTCGGCACGCAGGCGGCCCATGATGGTCATGCCTTTTCGCTGACCCGCGCCTGTGCGAACGTCGCCATGCCGCACAGGCAGGCGATGGCGGAACGGACAAGAGGAATGGCCAGCCCCGCGCCGGATCCTTCACCCAGCCTCAGTCCCAGTTCCAGCAGGGGGGACAGGCCGAGTGCTGCCGCCAGGTGGGCATGTCCCCCTTCGGCCGAACAGTGGGACAGGCGGGTATGCGCCAGCCCGTGGGGGTGCAGCAGCGCCAGCGGGCTTGCCGCCGCCGTGCAGATGAACCCGTCCAGCAGAACGGGAATGTTCCCGTACCGCGCGGCGATGACCGCCCCCATGATTGCCGCCAGTTCATGCCCGCCAAGGCAACGCGCAATGGCCAGCGGATCGGTCAGGTACATGCCGTGGTGGTGCAGTGCGCGGTCGATCACCGCTGCCTTGTGCCGCACCCCGGCGTCATCCAGACCAGTGCCGCGTCCCGCCCATTTTGCGCCCCCGCCGCCAAACAGGGCGGCACAGAGGGCAGCGGCGGGGGTCGTGTTGCCAATGCCCATTTCCCCCAGGCACAGCAGGTCCGTATCCGGCCGCACGGCCCGCATGCCGGCGGCCAGGGCGCGCAGGAATGTCGCCTCGTCCATGGCCGGGGCATGGGTCATGTCGGCGGTGGGGCGCAGGTCCTCGACCTCAACCACATGCAGGCATGCGCCGCTTACGCGGGCGATCTGGTTGATGGCGGCCCCTCCATTGCGGAAATTCGCGACCATCTGGCGCGTGACGTCAACGGGCCACGGTGTCACGCCCTGCGCTGTCACGCCGTGGTTGCCGGCAAAGACGATGATATCCACCCGTTCGGTGCGGGGGCGGTCGGTATGCTGCCACTGTCCGGCCCAGCGGGCCAGTTCCTCCAGCCGTCCCAGACTGCCCGGTGGCTTGGTCAGCTGGCTGTCATGCCCGGTTATGGCGGCATCCGCCCCCATGTCGGGCGGCGGCAGGTCACGACATAGCTGGCGCAGCGCGGCCATGTCGCATGGAAAGGAAAGACGGGATGGCATGGGCAGCGTTGTGTGGTCTTATGCGCCCGGATGCAAGATGGCGGAGGATAAAATGAAGATGGCGGCCCAATCCGATACGATGTCCGGTATGCAGGGCTGCATTTTCGTGCTGGGGGGCGCACGGTCGGGCAAGAGCCGTTTTGCCGAAAACCTGTTCCCCCAATGGCCCGCGCCATGGACCTACCTTGCCACCTGTCAGCCCCATGACGGGGAAATGACCGAGCGCGTGGCCCATCACCGCGCGCGGCGGGGGGCTGGCTGGCATACGGTCGAGGAACCGCTGGATCTGCCCGTGGCCCTTGACGCTGCCGGGACATCGCCCGTTCTGGTGGACTGCCTGACGCTGTGGCTGACCAACCTCATGCTGGGCGAACATGATATTGCCGCTGCCACGCGGGCGCTGCTGGCCGCCCTGGGGCGTCGCGCGGGTCCGACCGTGCTGGTGTCAAACGAGGTGGGTCAGGGCATCGTGCCCGATAATGCGCTGGCGCGTCGCTTCCGTGATGAGGCAGGCTGGCTGCACCAGTCTGTTGCGCGGGATGTCGCGCGCGTGGTTTTTGTAGTGGCTGGCCTGCCGATGGAGATGAAATGACCCTTACCCCCGAAGAAATCCGTCACCGTGAAAAAATGGCCAGGCGCAAGGCCGTGCAGGACCGTGAAGTCAGCAGCAAATCCATCGAGAAGGGATTGCTGGCGGTGCATACCGGCGCAGGCAAGGGCAAGTCCACCGCCGCCTTTGGCATGGCGTTGCGCACGCTGGCCCATGGCGGGCGCATCGTGGTGGTCCAGTTCATCAAGGGGGCGTGGAACACGGGGGAGCGCAAGGCGCTGGAACGCTTTGGCGATCAGGTGGAATGGCATGCGCTGGGCGAAGGCTTTACATGGAACACGCAGGACCGCACCCGCGATATCGCCAACTGCCGTGCGGCATGGGATCAGGCGCGCGCAGCCATGAGACGCGCGGACGTGGCGATGGTGATACTGGACGAACTCAATATCGCGTTGCGGTATGACTACCTGCCGGTTGATGAGGTACTGGCCGATATCGCCGCCCGGCCCGCCATGCAGCATGTCGTCGTGACGGGCCGCAACGCCCGCCCCGCCATGATTGAGGCCGCCGATCTGGTGACCGAAATGACGCAGGTCGCCCATCATTTCAAAAACGGGGTCAAGGCGCAGGCCGGGATCGAATTCTGATGGCCCCGCGCGCGCTCATGTTCCAGGGCACCGGGTCCAGCGTGGGCAAGTCGGTGCTGGTGGCGGGGTTGTGCCGCGCGCTGACGCGCCGTGGCTTGCGCGTGCGCCCGTTCAAGCCGCAGAACATGTCAAACAATGCCGCCGTCACAGCGGATGGGGGCGAAATCGGGCGCGCGCAGGCGCTGCAGGCGCGGGCCTGCGGGGTGGCGCTGTCGGTGGACATGAATCCCGTGCTGCTCAAGCCGCAGGGCATGACCGGATCGCAGCTTGTGGTGCGCGGGCGCATGCGCGGGCAGGTACGCGCACGCGATTTCCAGTCCTTCAAGCGCGGCCTGATGCCCGAGGTGCTGGACAGTTTCCATACCCTTGCCGGTCAGGCGGACATCGTGCTGGTCGAAGGGGCGGGGTCCGCGTCGGAGGTCAACCTGCGGGCCGATGATATCGCCAACATGGGCTTTGCGCAGGCGGCGGACGTTGATGTCGTGCTGGTGGGGGATATTGACCGGGGCGGCGTGATCGCCAGCCTTGTCGGCACGCAGGCGGTCGTGGCCGATGCGGACGCGCGGCGCATAAAGGGTTTTATCGTCAATCGCATGCGTGGCGATCCATCCCTGTTTGATGCCGGGATGACGGCGATTGCCGACATGACCGGCTGGCGGGCCGTGGGGCTTGTACCCTTTCTTGACCGCGTGCGTGACCTGCCGGCGGAAGATGCCGCCGACCTGCGCGCCAGTCGCGGCAGTGGGACGCAGGGCGTGCGCATTGCCGTGCCCTGTCTGCCTATGATCGCCAATTTTGATGACCTCGACCCGCTTGCGGCGGAAGACGGGGTCAGCCTGACCATGGTGCAACGGGGACAGGTGCTGCCGCCCTGTGACCTTGTGATCCTGCCCGGGGCGAAGGCGACCATCGGCGATCTCGCGGCGTTGCGGGATGAAGGGTGGGATATCGACCTCCATGCCCATGTGCGGCGTGGCGGGCATGTCATGGGCATATGCGGTGGCTACCAGATGCTGGGGCGCAGCATTGCCGACCCGATGGGGATCGAGGGCGCGCCATGCACCGTGGATGGCCTTGGGCTGCTGGATGTCGCCACGGTGCTGGAAGGCAGCAAGCGACTGGAGGATGTGGCCGGTCACCTGTTGCCCGAAGGGGCCGCCATGCGCGGATATGAAATGCATATCGGCCGCACCACCGGCCCCGATCATGACGCGCGTCCCCTGATTGACCTGGGCGGGCGGTATGATGGCGCGGTCAGTCCGTCGGGCCGGATATGGGGTACCTATGTGCATGGCCTGCTGGCCGATGGCGGGGCGCGGGCGGCATTGCTGGCGCGGCTGGGCGGCCGGTCGGACGGGCATGACCATGACGCGACGGTGGACGCGGCGCTGGATGCGCTTGCCGATCATCTGGAAATGCATCTCGATATCGACGGCCTGCTGGCCATGACGCGCCCGGTACGGGGCTGAAACGTCCGTCGCCATCCCGATCGCGCGGGGCGCGCATCATCATCGCGGGAAGCGGTCTGCGGTGACCCATCGCTTTGTCTGTCCGGATGTCATTGCTGAAATCCGGGCCGTCTGTTCGGAACATCTCGTCGGGCTGGCATCGGCTGATGGGTGCCGCGCGCCATCCAGCCTGCCGAATGTGCGATCGTCGCGATTGAAGAAAACAATATCCGCAATTTTCTTGTTTATGTGGAAGGACAGCTGGAACTGGTCAGGTCTGGCATTGATGAGGACAGGCGCCGGATCAGCGCCGCCGTGACGCCCGGGCCAGCAGGGCCGTGGCTGTCACACCCGCCAGTGTCTGGATCAGGCAGGCGCGACGGTACAGCGCAAGGGCACGGTGCAGGTCGGCAGGAAGCAGTCCGGACCGGCCATCCCCCACCCACGGTTCCGCCACGCTGACACCGTTATAGGCGCGGGGACCGGACAGGCGTACGCCCAGCGCGCCTGCCATCGCGGCCTCCGGCCACCCGGCATTGGGGGAACGATGGTGACGGGCGTCGCGCCGCAGGATGCGCACGGCGTCCCGCGCATTCATGCCCTTCAGGGTCAGGGCGGCAAGGATGATCCACAGTGCCGACAGCCGGGACGCAGGCAGGTTGACCAGATCATCCAGCTTCGCCGCCGCATAGCCAAAGGCTTCATGCCGGGGCGTGCGGTGGCCGATCATGCTGTCCGCCGTATTGACCGATTTGTAGAAGACCGCGCCCGGCAGGCCGCCCACCACCATCCACAGCAGGGGGGCCACGATGCCGTCTGAAAAGTTTTCGGCCAGTGTCTCGGTCGCGGCGCGTAGTACGCCTGCCTCATCCAGTTGTTCAGGATCGCGGCCGACAATGTGGGAGACGGCGCGCCGGGCGGCGGGCAGGCTGTCCTGCGCCTGTACCGCCACGGCTTTGACATGGTCATGCAGCGAACGCTGGGCCACGAGGGAACTGGCCAGCACCGCCGTCAGTGGCAGCGCCAGCCACCGTGGGAGGATGCGGTGGATGGCACGATCCACCAGTATGGCAGTTGCCGTGGGCACCGATACAATCAGCACGCTGGCCACAAAACCGCTGGCCCGGCGTCGTGCCGGGGTGGCGTCTGGCGTATTGAGCCGCCTGTCCAGCAGGCCGATCAGCCCCCCGGTCCACATGACCGGATGTCCGACACGGCGCACCAGCGCCTGCGGGTAACCCACGGCCATGTCGGTCACTGACGCGATGCAGGTGGTGCCAAGATTTCGCAGCATGAAAAGGGCAGGGCGCATGCCCGCGTGGATATGGTGCGCCCCGTAACGGGTCAAGGGCGCGCGTCATGTCAGGGCGTATCTGGCAATATCCTGTTGATGAAAATAATAAAAGTTCTTCCGGGTGCTGCCTTTTTTCAAAGAGACGGCGTTTCGCTGAAATTTTGTTAAAAAATATCCCTGGAAAATTGATACGATCTGCAACCGATCAAACCGGGAATGCCGGGATACCGCCGTCCTTGCGGAGCGGACTGGCGGAATGTGGAAAAGTTTACCCGCACCCGTTTTGCCGTGATCAATATTTCTTGCATTAATAAATATGTCGGAAAAATGGACTAGGCATTTATCCATACCTCACGGATATAGTGAGCATTCGGATCAAGAGAGACATGACAAACGGGTAGGCATTTTTGGGTATCAGTGGTTTACGGTTCACTTCGTCGCGGCGGCAGTTCATGCAGGGACTGGCAGGGGTTGCCGCATGCAGTACGGTTCTTGCCTCCCCCTCGGGTCATGCCAGTCGGCCCACGCCCTATGCCCCGCGTTTTTTCACCCCTGCCGAATGGGCGTTCCTGATCGCCGCCTGTGACCGCCTGATCCCGGCCGATGAAAACGGCCCCGGCGCACTGGCGCTGGATGTGCCCCGTTTCATCGACATGCAGATGGATACCCCCTACGCCTCTGGCGCGCAGTGGTACATGCAGGGGCCCTTCGTGCAAGGGCCGGACAACCTTGGCTACCAGTTGCCCTATGCCCCGCGTGACCTGTACCGACGCGGGATCGCGGGCATGAACGCGCACGCCGCCACTCGTCATGGCAGGCCGTTCGCCGGGCTTGCGCCCGCATTGCAGGACGATCTGCTGCATGGTGCCGAAAACGGCAGCATGATCTTTGGCGACATGCCGTCCACCGTGTTCTTTGACCAGTTGCTGGCCAATGTGATGGAAGGCGCATTTTCGGATCCCGTACATGGCGGCAATACCGGCCTTGGGGGCTGGACCATGCTGGGCTTTCCCGGTGCGCGGGCGGATTTCATGGACTGGGTGGACCGCTACGGCGCGCATTACCCGCTGGGCAGTGTCTCCATCTCGGGGGAAACGGCATGAGCGACGACGCACGCAGGCTGCACCCGGTTGACGTGGTGATCGTGGGCGGTGGCTGGGCCGGGTCGATCATGGCCAAGGAAATGACCGAGGCCGGGCGGTCGGTCGTCATGCTGGAACGCGGGCCGGACCGTAGCACGGCGGCAGATGGGGCCTATCCTGCCTCGATCGACGAACTGGAAGCCAATTTCCGCTATAAACTGTTCCAGGACCTGTCGAAAAACACGGTCACCATCCGCAACAACAGCCAGCAGACGGCGTTGCCCTATCGCCGCATGGCCGCCTTCCTGCCCGGTGAGGGCGTGGGGGGCGCGGGCCTGCACTGGTCGGGCGTGCATTTCCGCATGCCACCCGATGATCTGCGCCTGCGCACGCGCGTGATCGAGAAATACGGCGCCAAATTCATTCCCGAAGGGATGAACCTTCAGGATTACGGCGTCAGCTACGAGGAACTGGAACCCTTTTTCGACAAGGCGGAAAAGGTATTTGGCACATCGGGCGAAGCGTACATGGTCAAGGGACAGGTCGTGGGGAAGGGAAATATGTTCTCTCCCTCACGCTCGGACCATTTCCCGCTACCCGCGCTGAAGGATGTCTATACCGCCCACCTGTTCCGCAAGGCGGCCGAGGAAGTGGGCTTCCATCCCTATTCCCTGCCTGCGGCCAATGCATCGCGGCAGTACATCAACCCGTATGGCGCGCAGATGGGCCCGTGCAATTTCTGCGGTTATTGCAGCGGGTATGCCTGTTACATGTATTCCAAGGCATCGCCCAACGTGAACATCCTGCCGGTGCTGCGGCGGCATCCGCTGTTTGAACTGCGCGCAGGCTGCCATGTGCTGAAGGTCGAACTGGATGCGGATGGCAGGCGCGCGACCGGCGTGACCTATACCGACCCCGACGGCAGGGTTGTGACCCAGCCTGCGGAAATGGTGATCCTGACGGCTTTCCAGTTCCATAATGTCCGGCTCATGCTGCTGTCGGGCATCGGCAGACCTTATGATCCCGTACACAACGAAGGGGTGGTGGGGCGCAATTTCGTCTACCAGAACGTGACGACCAGCAATGTCTGGCTCGACCGCAGCATTGATACGAACCAGTATATCGGCGCTGGCGGTGGTGGTGTCGCGTTTGATGATTTCAACAGTGAAAACTTCGACCATGGACCGCTGGGTTTCGTGGGGGGATCGCCGGTCTGGGTGAACCAGGCAGGCGTGAAGGCCATTGCCGCCGCCCGTTCCGGCGGGCCGCCGGGCACGCCGCGCTGGGGCAGTGCGTGGAAGGCGGGCGTGATCGACACCTACCGCCATTCCCTGCGGATTGATGCGCATGGGGCGAACATGGCCTATCGGGACGTGTATCTCGACCTCGACCCGACATGGAAGGATGCCTACGGACAGCCGCTGCTGCGCATGACGTTTGACTGGAAAGACAATGACATCCGCATGAACCGCTATGTGGTGGACAGGATCGGCGATGTGGCGAAGGCCATGGGCGCACGGCGTGTCAACCTGACAAAACGTGAATTCGGCAAGCCGTTCGATACAAGACAGTACCAGACCACCCATCTGGGTGGGGGGGCGGTGATGGGCAATGACCCCGGGACCAGCGCGCTCAACCGCTACCTGCAGTCATGGGATGTGCATAATGTGTTCGTGATCGGGGCGAACGCCTTTCCGCAGGGAACGGGGTACAACCCCACGGGCATGGTCGCGGCGCTGGCGTACTGGGCCGCCCACCATATCCGCACGACCTACCTGTCCCATCCCGGGCCGCTGGCGGGATGAGGGCCGTGGCATGGGCAGGCCGGTTCTGCATGCTGGCCAGTGCAATACTTGCGGTGATGGTGTGCGGGCCGTCCGCACGCGCGCAGGAACCGGCGCGGGATGATGTGATTGCGCGCGGGGAATACGTGGCCCGCGTGGCCGATTGCGCGGCCTGCCACAGCGTACCCGGTGAGGCGCCATTTGCCGGGGGCATGGCCTTCCACCTGCCGACCGGCACGCTGTACGCGCCCAACATCACGCCGGACCGGCAGACCGGCATTGGCCAGTATTCCGAAGCCGAGTTCCGCCGTGCCCTGCGCCGGGGCATCCGGCGCGACGGGACGACGCTGTACCCGGCCATGCCCTATCCATCCTATGCACGCCTGACGGATGAGGACGTGCATGTGCTGTATGTCTATTTCATGCAGGGCGTGAAACCCGTCGTGCATGTGGTGGCGCAGGATGGCATGTCATGGCCGATGTCCATGCGCTGGCCGCTTTCCATCTGGCGCATGCTGTATGCCCCCGACCCGAAGGCCGTGCGGCAAGACATGGACCGTCGCACCTTTGCCGACCCGCTGGTCGCCCGTGGCAGCTACCTGGTCGAAGGGCCGGGACATTGCGGCGCATGCCATACGCCGCGCGCCCTGACCATGCAGGAAAAGGCCCTGACGGCGGAGGACGGGCCGCTGTACCTGTCGGGGGGGGATGCAGTGGATGGCTGGCGTCCCGTCAGCCTGCGCGGGGAAAACCGCACCGGGCTGGGACGGTGGAATGAACAGGACATCGTGCGTTTCCTGGCCACCGGGCGCATGCCACTGGGGGCTGCCTTTGGTGGCATGACGGACGCCATCGGCCATGGCACGCAGCACATGACGGATGAGGACCGCCTGGCGATCGCGCGGTACCTCAAGACCCTCTCTCCCGCGGCACCGGCGCTGGCGCGGGGCTGGACCTATGACCCGGCAGTGACCGACGCCCTGCACGCGGGTAATGTCTCCGCCCGGGGGGCGCGTGCCTATGTCGACAGTTGTGCGGCCTGCCACCGCACCGACGGCCATGGCTATCCCACCACGTTCCCGCCACTGGCGGGCAATCCGGTGGTCATGGACCCCAAGCCCGATTCCCTGATCCGCATCGTGCTGGAGGGGAATACCCTGCGCGCCACGCGGCAGGCGCCCTCCGCCTTTGTCATGCCCGGGTTCGCCGCGCGCATGGATGACAGTACCGTTGCGGATACCGTCACCTTCATCCGCGCGGCATGGGGTAATGACGCGCCCGCCGTAACAGTTACGGATGTCGCGCGGATACGGCGCACACTGTCGCCCGAACACCCGCCTGTATCCGTGCCCATGAACTGATTGTGAACCATGCGCGGGGACGGGTTCGGTTGCCCTTGTGCCCCGGACTTGCATGAATGGCCTGATATCCGGCACCGGGGGGAGACGATGACCATGTCCATGCACAGGCGTGACCTGTTCCGCGCCATCCTGCCACTGGCCATTGGCATGGCAGGTGTCGCGCATGCGGCGGAACCGGCGCATGACACCACCAACCGTGACCACGGCGTGGCGCCGTCCGGCCCGTTTGAAATCGTTGCCCGGTTTGATGGTCCCGGCCCGTCGGGGATTGCGGTGACGCATGGGCGCGTATTCGTGGGCTTTCCCCGCCATGCGGTCAATCACCACGGGGCGACCCTGGCGGAACTGAAGGACGGGAAGCTGTATCCCTATCCCGATGCCGCGCACAGCATGCCCTCCGATCAGGTTCCCGCCAACCGCCTCATGTCCGTGCACGGCATGACAACCGATGCGCGGGGCCGGTTATGGGCCATTGATGATGGCAAGCTGGCGGGGCAGCCACTGGCGCCGGGTGCGGCGAAGGTGATCGGGATCGACCCGGAAACGGACCGGATATTCGCCAGCATCATCCTGCGCGCGCCAACCCTGCTGCCGGACAGCCACATGAATGACCTGCGGGTGGATCTGACGCATGGGGCGCAGGGCACGGTTTATGTGACTGATTCCTCCTTCGGCCTGTCACCCGCCCTTGTGGTGGTGGATATCGCGACAGGACGGCAGCGCCGGGTGCTGGCCGATCATCCCTCCATTCAGGCGGAGCGCCCCTTCATGGCGGTGGTGGAGGGACGGCCGCTGGTATTCGACCCCCCGCAGCACCCGCCCGCCTTTGTCTGGGGCGGTGTGGATGGCATTACCCTGTCACCCGACAGCGCCACGCTGTATTACAGTCCCCTGACCAGCAGGCGGCTGTACAGCATTCCCACCAGCCTTCTGGCTGATTTTTCCAGGACCGACGCTCAGCTTGCCGCCGGGATCCGTGACCTGGGGGAAAAGGGCGTGGCCGATGGCCTGGCCAGTGATGCAAGGGGGCGGATCTACACCACCAATTTCGAACATGACGCCATCTTCCGCCGCAATGCCGACGGGACGTTCGACACCATGGTGCATGACCCGCGTATCCTTTCGCCCGACGGAATATTCGTTGATGGCGACATGGTTTACTGCACGCTGGGACAGTGGAACCGGCTGGGTGGGCTGAATGGCGGGCATGACCTGCGGGTGCCGCCCTATTACCTGATCCGCTTTCCCACCGATGCGCCCATGCCCGTGGACGCGACAAAGCCCGCGCACGGTTAGTTGCCCCTTTCCCCCGACGCTGAATTGCGGCAACAATCGCAGCCATGAATATTATGTCGCGTATGATCCTGCCGCTCATGCGGCGTCTGGAACCCGAGACCGCCCATCGTGTCGCCCTTGATGCCTTGCAGCTTGGGCTGGGCGGGGTATCGTGCCCGGGGAAAGATGACCCGGCGCTGTCGGTGCGGGCCATGGGCCTGCGGTTTCCCAACCCCATCGGCATGGCGGCGGGGTTTGACAAGAATGCACTGGTCGTGCGCCTGCTGGCGCGTTCGGGCTTCGGTTTTGTCGAAGCCGGGACCGTGACCCCGCGCCCGCAGCCCGGCAACCCGCGGCCGCGCCTGTTCCGGCTGACGGAAGACCGCGCCATCATCAACCGCATGGGCTTCAACAATCAGGGCATCGACCGCTTTGCCGTGCGCATGGCCCGCCTGCACCGCGTGTCGTCCCCGCGCCGCACGCCGGGCGCGCAGGTGCCGGTAGGTGCGAACCTTGGCATCAACAAGACCGGGGCGGACCCCGAACGCGATTACCCCATGCTGGTCGGGCGGGTTAAGCATTATGCCGACTACATCGTCATCAACCTGTCATCGCCCAATACGCCGGGCCTGCGTGACCTGCTGGAGGCCACGCGGCTGAAGGGCATCCTGGACGCGATCAACGTCGCCCACCCCGAACGGCCACCGCTGCTGGTCAAGATATCACCCGATATCGCGCATGATGACGTGGCGGCCGTGGTCGAGGCCGCGATTGCCGGTGGCGCGCAGGGGCTGATTGTCTCCAACACCACCATTTCCCGCCCGGCGGGGCTGCGCAGCCCGTATGCCGATGAGGCTGGTGGCCTGTCCGGTCGGCCACTGCGCACGCTGGCGCAGGACATGCTGACCCGTGTGGCGCAGGTGGCGGCTGGCCGCGTGGCGCTGGTGGCCTGTGGCGGGATCGAAACCGGGGCGGATATCGTGGACCGGGTGCGTGCGGGCGCTGACCTTGTGCAGATCTACACGTCCTATGTTTACGAAGGGCCGGGCATCATTGCGCGCCTGAAGGCCGAAACCCTGCGCGCACTGCGCGCCGAAGGGTTCGAGACGCTGGCCGACGCCAGGGGGACCGCACTCAAATGAAATGGCATGACGGGCTGTCCACGCTGAACGATGATTATGACGGCTACATCCTCGACCTGTGGGGTGTGGTGCATAATGGGGTGCAGCCCTATCCCGGTGTTCTGGAATGCCTGCAGCGGCTGCGTGAGGCGGGCCGTCGTGTCGTGCTGCTGTCCAACGCGCCACGCCGGACCGCAACGGTGGAGCCAAACCTGCGCCGCATGGGCGTCAGCGCCGACCTGTATGACGCCATCATGACCAGTGGCGAATGCACCCACCGCATGCTGGCCAGCCGCGATGACCCGTGGTTTGCCGCACTGGGGCGACGCATGATCCATCTGGGTCCGGAAAAGGACGTGGATGTCTATGCCGGGCTGGACCTTGATGTGGTCACCGACCCGGCCCATGCGGATTTCGTACTCAATACCGGGCCTGATGCCGAACTGGGGGAAGAAGACATCGCCCCCTACCTGCCGCTGCTGGAACGCTGCGCCGTACACGGGCTGCCCATGATCTGCGCCAACCCGGACCAGCAGGTCATCCGGGGCACGCAGCGCCTGATCTGTGCCGGGGCCATGGCGGGCTGGTATGCGGAACATGGCCGTGACGTGCGCTGGATCGGCAAGCCCTATCCCGAAGTGTACGGGCTGGCGCTGTCACTGCTGGATGTACCACGCGACCGGGTGCTGGCATTGGGGGATGCGCTGGCGACCGACATGCGTGGCGCGGCGACTGTCGGGATTGACGGCTGCTGGGTACTGGGCGGCATCCATCAGGAAATGCTGGGCGGCAGCTGGGCGCAGGGGCGTAACCCGGATTACGATCTTGCGGTGGAAGAAGCCACGGCCGCCGGGCTTGCGCCGGTGGCCTGCGTGCCCTCCCTGCGCTGGTAAGCGGCCGGTCCGCGCCTGCGTTCAGGCGTGGCCGGTGGCGGAACTGTACCACGCGGGGTCAATGTGCACGCTGGCCAGCGCCTGCCGCCACTTGGCGTTGTGATCGGCCCCGAATACGATCTTTTCTGTGGCCGGGGCCGCGATCCATGCATCATGGTGCAGCATTTCTTCTTCAAGCTGTCCCGCTTCCCAACTGGCATGGCCCATGGCCAGCAGCGCATGGGCGGGGCCATTGCCATCGGCTATGTCACGCAGCACGTCCAGGCTGGCCGTAAGCGTGGTGGTGCGGTCCACCGGCAGGCTGCCGTCACCGCTCCAGTCCGATGTATGCAGCACGAATCCCCGCCCGTTATCCATGGGTCCGCCCGCGCACAGGTTGATGCGGCGACGCGGGGGGACGGGGGCGATACCAAGCTGTTCCAGCACATCATCAAGGACAGGCTGGGACAGGCGACGGTTGACGACCAGACCCATGGCCCCGTCCTCGGGCGAATGGGCGCACAGATAGATGACACTGCGCGCGAAAGCGGGATCAGTCAGGGCAGGGGTGGCCACAAGCAGGTGACCCGTCAGGCTGCAGCCTGGAGTTGTCGCAAAGGAAGCCATACACCACCATAGAACCGGATTTGTCCTCCTTTGCAACCATTTCAGGCGTGATCCGTGGTGTGATTGTTCTCAATGACGGATGTCCTGCAATATGCAAGGCTTGCCGTTACATGCAGGAAGGAGATCGACCATGAAGCAGACCGCATTGGTAACCGGTGCCACAGCCGGATTCGGCAAGGCGATTGCCCACCGTCTTGTGCATGATGGATACCGTGTCATCGCCACCGGCCGCAGGCAGGAACGCCTTGACGCCCTGGCGGCGGAACTGGGGCCGGACCTGCTGCCCTTCCGGCTGGACATGGATGATGCCGCTGCCATCGCGGCCCTGCCGGGCAGCCTGCCGGAGGGATGGCGCGATGTGGACGTGCTGGTCAACAATGCCGGGCTGGCGCTGGGTATGGAAAAGGCGCAGGACGCGGATATCGCCAACTGGCAGACCATGATTTCCACCAACGTGACCGGCATGGTCGAACTGACCCGTGTGCTGCTGCCCGGCATGGTGGCGCGTGACCGCGGGCATGTCGTCACCCTGGGCAGCACGGCTGGCACCTATCCCTATACGGGCGGCAATGTGTATGGCGCGACCAAGGCGTTTGTCAGGCAGTTCACGCGCAACCTGCGCTGCGACCTGCTGGGCCATAATGTGCGCGTGACGAACCTTGAGCCCGGCCTGTGCGGGGGGAGCGAGTTCAGTCAGGTGCGCCTGCGTGACGAAGCAAAGGCGGCGGCGGTGTATGAAGGCACGAAGCCGCTGCTGCCGACCGACATTGCCGAGACGGTGGCCTGGGTCCTGTCGCTGCCGCGTCATGTCAACATCAATGAAATCGAGATGATGCCGGTCTGTCAGGCGGCGGGCGGGCTTGCGGTGGCGCGGGGGATGAAGGACTGATCATGGCCCGCAAGACCAAGGATATGAGTAACAGGCTTGCGCGCCAGTTCTGCGTGCGCAACGGACATGATTTTTCCCTGGCGTCCTGTCCCACGCGGGCGGCGGAAGCCTGCGGACTGGACAAGAAAACCGGCAAGCAGTTGCTGAAGGAACGCATCGGCCGCCTGTCGCAATTGCAGTCGGTGCTGTACGCCAATGGCACATGGTCCGTGCTGGTCGTGCTGCAGGCGCTGGATGCGGGGGGCAAGGATGGCGTGATCAAGCATGTCATGTCCGGCATCAACCCGCAGGGTGTCAGTGTTACGTCGTTCAAGCAGCCCGGCCCGGTTGAACTGTCGCATGGTTACCTGTGGCGCGAACATCTGGCGGCGCCCGCGGCAGGCCGCATCGGCATTTTCAACCGCAGTCATTATGAGGAAGTACTGGTCACCCGCGTACATCCCGAACTGCTGGATCATGAATGCCTGCCCGCCTCCCTGCGCAGGAAGCCGACATTCTGGCGGGACCGTTATCAGGATATCAGCCATTTCGAACAGTACATGGCGCGTCAGGGCACGATCGTGCTGAAGTTCTTCCTGCATCTGTCAAAGGAGGAGCAGCGAAAGCGCTTCCTGCGCCGGATCGACCATCGCGCCAAGAACTGGAAATTCTCGCCAGCCGACATCCATGAACGGCAGTACTGGGATGATTACCAAAGCGCGTACGAAGAAGCGATCCGTCGCACCGCCCACCCCGATGCACCATGGTTTGTCGTGCCCGCCGACCAGAAGTGGTTTGAGCGTCTGGTAGTGATCGAGGCCATTATTGATGCGCTGGAAAAACTGCACCTGAAAATGCCGGCATCCGATCCCGCCATGGCGGCGGAAATGGAAAAGGCCCGCAAACAGCTTGAAGCGGAGGCACCACAGGCCCCCCATCACGCCGTTCATTGACGTGCGTGCCCACACCCCGCAAAAGATTGTGATCTTGTGTGAATGGAGAACAGTCATGGCGGCAACGCGCTGGCATATACGTGGGGTGATGGGACTGGCGGCGGTCCTGGCGGTGCAGGGCGCGCTGATGGTACCGGCCGAGGCGCGTCGCCATCATCACCACAGGCGGGAACAGGCCGGGGAAGAATACCAGCAGTCCGGCAGTGAGAAGGACAATGCGCAGACCCAGGCCATCGCCAGTCCCGTGCCGGAAACCTGCGATGACCGCAAATTCCTTGCCGATGTCGAGGCGGCGGAAGGCAGGCAGGGCGACCAGCCTGATCGTGTCGAACATATCTGTGGCCGCGTGATCGCGGTATCCGCGTCAAAACGGACCCGCAGCGGCCTGCATGGCTATTTCTATGTTGATGTCGGCAATGGCGTGTCCATCCGCATCGTGTCCGATCTGGATCGTATGTCCGCACCCGCATGGCCGTGGGTGGCGAAGGGGGATCAGGCGGATGTGCTGGGCCGGTATTATTACGACAACGCCCGTAGCCAGGGCATTGACTGGACCCATCACGGCACCGGTCGCACGTGGCCTGTGGCGGGATATGTGACGGTCAATGGCACGCGTTACCAGTAAGGGACTGTTTGAGATGTTGGAGAAGTTTTTGGGTGCCGCCTTTTTTAAAGATGGCGTTCCCTGAAGCTTTTTGAAAAAGCTGCACCAAAACTTTTACCTTTATCGGCGCATCATTCAGCCGCGCGGGGCCAGCAGGATGATGGCGGCGCCAACAATGCAGATCGCGGCCCCGCCGATATCCCAGCGATCAGGTGGCAGCTTTTCCACCAGCCATGACCAGATCAGGCTGGCGGCAATATAGACCCCCCCATAGATGGCATAGGCCCGGCCCGCGTTATCGGCCGGGCTGAATGTCAGCAGCCATGCAAACAGCACCAGCGACAGGCAGCCCGGCACCAGTACCAGTGCCGAACGCCCCAGACGCATCCATGCCCAGAAACAGAAACACCCGCAGATTTCCGCGAATGCGGCGGGAATATAAATGGCGGCCGTCAGCATGGGGTTCCTTTCCGGGGCAGGGGTACAAAAAAACAGGGACCATTTCTGGTCCCTGTCATTTTCAGGATATCGCCACAAGGGCTTTATCAGTCGGCGGCTTCTTCTTCCCGCGTGCTATCGCCTTCATCCCCTTCGGTGGACGGGTTTTCCGCCTGCGAGATGTATTCAAAGTCCAGCTTGCCGTCCTTGAGCGTGATCTTGGCCACGCCTCCCTTGGTCAGCTTGCCGAACAGCAGTTCTTCCGCCAGTGGCTTCTTGATGTATTCCTGAATGACACGGCCCAGCGGGCGCGCACCATACAGGCGGTCGTAACCCCGCTCCGCCAGCCATTCGCGTGCTGCGGACGAAATCTCGATCATCACGTTACGGTCCGCCAGCTGGGCTTCCAGCTGGAAGATGAACTTCTCCACTACCCGGTCAACCACATGCGGCGACAGGTTGGCAAACGGGATGATCGCATCCAGCCGGTTGCGGAACTCCGGCGTGAACAGGCGTTTGATCGCATCCTCGTCCTCGCCTTCGCGGGACGTGCGGCCAAAGCCGATCGCTTCCTTGCTCAGGTCGGCGGCGCCCGCGTTGGTGGTCATGATCAGGACCACGTTACGGAAATCGACCGTCTTGCCGTTATGGTCGGTCAGCCGTCCATGGTCCATCACCTGCAGCAGGACGTTGTACAGGTCCTGATGCGCCTTCTCGATTTCATCAAGCAGCAGGACCGCGTGCGGGTGCTGGTCGATGGCGTCGGTCAGCAGGCCACCCTGGTCAAAGCCGACATAGCCCGGCGGCGCACCGATCAGGCGCGAGATCGAATGCCGTTCCATGTATTCCGACATGTCGAAACGGATCAGTTCGATCCCCAGCGTGCTGGCAAGCTGCTTGGCCACTTCCGTCTTGCCAACACCCGTGGGGCCGGAGAACAGGTAGTTGCCAATCGGCTTTTCCGGGTCACGCAGTCCGGCGCGCGACAGCTTGATCGCGGCCGTCAGGGCCTCGATCGCCTTGTCCTGCCCGTAGACCATGCCCTTGAGGTCACGCTCCAGCGAACGCAGCGTTTCCTTGTCGTCGGACGATACGCTCTTGGGCGGGATGCGCGCGATCTTGGCGACGATATCCTCCACATCCTTCAGCGTGACCGTCTTGCGGCGGCGGTTTTCAGGCACCAGCATGCGCGATGCACCGACTTCGTCGATCACGTCGATGGCCTTGTCCGGCAGCTTGCGGTCATGGATGTACTTGGCCGACAGTTCCACCGCGCCCTTGATCGCATCATCGGTGTAACGCACCTTGTGGTGCTTTTCGTAATTGACCTTCAGGCCACGCAGGATCTTGACCGCGTCATCGACCGAGGGTTCCGCCACGTCGATCTTCTGGAACCGGCGCACCAGCGCGCGATCCTTTTCAAAGTGCTGGCGGTATTCCTTGTACGTGGTCGAACCCATGCAGCGCAGCGTGCCAGCAGCCAGCGCGGGCTTGAGCAGGTTGGACGCGTCCATGGCCCCGCCCGACGTGGCGCCCGCGCCAATGACGGTATGGATTTCGTCAATGAACAGGATGGAGCCGGGGTTGTTGTCCAGTTCGGTCACGACCGCCTTCAGCCGTTCCTCGAAATCACCACGGTAGCGGGTGCCCGCCAGCAGCGCGCCCATGTCCAGCGAGTAGATCGTGGAATTGAGCAGCACTTCAGTTACGTCGCCCTCGACAATCCGCTTGGCCAGCCCTTCGGCAATGGCGGTCTTGCCCACGCCGGGGTCGCCCACATACAGCGGGTTGTTCTTGGTGCGGCGGCACAGGATCTGGATCGTGCGCTCGATTTCGGAGTCGCGGCCGATCAGCGGATCAACCTTGCCTTCCTGCGCCTTCTCATTGAGGTTGGTGCAGTAGGTGGACAGCGCATCCTGGCTTTTCTGCCCGGTCTTGCCGCGTTCCTCGCTTTCACCGCCTTCGGGCGCGCTACCGGCAACAGGCCGGCGCGTGGAACGATCAGGCGCCTTGGCGATTCCGTGGGAGATGAAGTTGACCGCATCCAGCCGCGTCATGTCCTGCAGCTGCAGGAAATAGACGGCGTGGCTTTCGCGTTCGGCGAACAGGGCGACCAGCACGTTCGCCCCCGTCACCTCGTCCCGCCCGGTGGACTGCACATGGATCGCGGCACGCTGGATCACGCGCTGGAAGGCGGCAGTGGGCTTGGGATCAACGGTACGGTCGGCGGCCAGCCCCGCGAGGTCCTTGTCAAGGAAGTCGGTCAGGTCGGTGCGCAGCTTGGTCAGGTCAACCCCGCAGGCGCGGAATACCGTCACGGCGTCCGGATCATCGATCAGGGCGAGGAGGAGGTGTTCAAGCGTTGCGTATTCGTGCCGGCGGTCGCCAGCCAGTGTCAGCGCACGGTGAAGCGTCTGTTCAAGATTACGTGACAACATGCCGAGACGCTCCTTTTCCAAGAGGGGCCACCCGGGCCCCGGAGATCATAACCGGTAGGTCAGGACAATCCTTGCCCCGTTGTAGTGGAAATGCCAGCACAAAATGCCATGGAACGCGATCGGATCGCGACGGGGGCGGTAAGATGCGCTTGTCCGTGGGGTCAGTCCTTCTCGATGGTGCATTGCAGCGGGTGCTGGTTCTGGCGCGCCAGATCCATCACCTGTGTTACTTTGGTTTCCGCAACCTCATACGTAAAGACCCCGCACACGCCGACGCCACGTTTGTGAACGTGCAGCATGATGTCCGTCGCCTCCTCGCGGTTTTTCTGGAAAAAGCGTTCCAGCACATGCACCACGAATTCCATCGGGGTGTAGTCATCGTTCAGCATCAGCACCTTGTACATCGCCGGCTTGCGGGTCTGCGGGCGGGTGCGGATGACAACGTCAATCATGCCGTCATCATTGCCGGGGGGGGAATCCTGCCCACCGTTGCGGCGTGGTGGCGTGTTGCCACCATGTCCGTGCGGATACGTGCCGCCCATTTCGGGCGACGACACGGGGCGGAACAGGGAAGGGCGAGCAATAGCAGACATGACAGGTACCATATTGGAACTTTGCCGTCAGTTGGAAGGGGTGGCGCGACATGGATACAAGGATTTTTTTTGCAATCCCGGTCCCGGGCCTTCTGTCCGCCACAATCGGCGGGCATGGAAATACGCTCTGGACGAATAGAAAACCTTTCTTTTAGAATGGTTGCAGCCAAGCAACCCATGAATGGATGGAGGGGCGCCGGGTAATACCCGTGTGCTCGGAAGCCGTATGATTGTCATCGCACGCGCAGGTTTCACCATTCCATGAGCCGTATTCCCATGTCCCGTCTTTCCCGCCTGAAGGTAACCGCAACTGTCGGGCTGTGTGTCGGCATTGGCGGCATGCATGCCGCCCGTGCCCAGTATGTGGGGCAGGTCAGCGCCATCGTGCTGGACGCCCGCACCGGTGCCGTCCTGTCACAGCAGGATCCCGACCTGCGGCGTTATCCCGCCAGCCTGACAAAACTTATGACTCTGTACCTTGCTTTCAAGGCCGTGCGTACGGGTCAGGTCACGCTGGACCAGCCCATGCCGGTTTCGATACATGCCGCCTCCATGGAACCATCCAAGCTGGGGCTGCGGCCGGGCAGCACCCTGACGGTGGAACAGGCGGTGCTGGCGCTGGTTACCAAATCGGCCAACGACGCCGCCTGCGCGCTGGGTGAATTCCTGGGCGGCGGGGATGAAACCCGTTTTGCCGCGATGATGACGCGTGAGGCCGGGCGTCTTGGCATGTATGACACCGTGTTCCGCAATGCCTCCGGCCTGCCCAATCCCGAACAGATGACATCGGCGCGCGACCTTGCGGTGCTGGCGCGTCACCTGATCGTGGATTACGGCGAGTACTATCATTATTTCGCGGTGCCCGGCTTCTATTTCCATGGGCATGAAGTCCCCAACCATGACCCGATGCTGGGTGCCTATCCCGGCGCGGACGGGCTGAAGACCGGTTATACCGCCGTGGCGGGGCATAACCTCGTCACCTCCGCCGTGCGCGATAACGTGCGCCTGATCGGCGTGGTGATGGGGGCGAAATCCAACAACCGCCGCAACGCCACCATGACCGCCCTGCTGGATAACGGTTTCGAGGCAAAGGGGATCGCCCCGGTCGCCCCGACACCCGCTGCCCGTCCCGCCACGCGTCCGCTGCTGCTGGCACGTGCGGGGGGTGGCACCGTGGCGGGGCGGCATGGCGCGCATGGCGTAAGCCTTGCTTCCATGCGGCTGAACCCCGTGCAGCCTGACGAAGTGGCCGAGGCCCCCTCGATTCCCGCATCCTACACCCGCATCCGCCGGGGGCATGGCACGGTCGTGCATGTCCATCCCGCGACCGTGCATGCGCGTGTGCACCTGGTTGGCATGGGGCATGTCGCCCATGCCACGCATGCCCGTGCGAAGGCGCGAAGCTGACAGCGCGTTCCGGGCGCTGTATAGAAGGCATGACATTATCCATCCGGCGCGGCTGGCATGCGGGTCAGGCGTGTTCCTGTCGTCCCGTTCATGACTGCGGGCGGGTGGTCATGTGACGAACACAGGAAAGGATAACGCCATGGAAGGCGATATGCGCGGCGGCGGGGTGCAGATCCACTCCCCCGAGGATTTTGCCGGAATGCGTGCCGCAGGCCAGCTTGCCGCACGGACGCTGGACATGATCACGCCGCATGTGCGCGCCGGGGTCACCACGGGTGCACTGGACAGGCTGATCCACGATTTCATGATCGCCAATGACGCGGTGCCGGCCACACTGGGTTACCGGGGGTACCCGGCCTCCAGCTGCATCTCGATCAACCATGTCGTCTGCCATGGCATTCCCGGTGATCGGGAACTGAAGGATGGTGACATCCTGAATATCGATGTGACCGTTATCCTGGATGGCTGGTTTGGTGATACCAGCCGCATGTACACGGTCGGCAAGATACCCATAAAAGCCCAGAAGCTGATCGAGGCGACGTACGAATCCCTCATGCTGTCCATTGATGCGGTGCGTCCGGGCGCGACGCTGGGTGATATCGGGCATGTCATCCAGACCTATGCCGAAGCACGCCGTTTTTCGGTGGTGCAGGATTTCTGTGGCCATGGAATCGGGCGTACCTTCCATGCCCCGCCAAACGTGCTGCATTATGGCCGCCCTGGTGAGGGGCTGGTCCTGCGTCCGGGCATGTTCTTCACCATCGAACCAATGCTGAACACCGGGCGTCCGGATGTGAAGATCCTGGAAGACGGATGGACCGCCGTTACGCGCGACCGTTCCCTGTCAGCCCAGTTCGAGCATATGCTGGGCGTGACCGAGGACGGGTGCGAGGTCTTTACCCTGTCACCCGCGGGCTATACCTGCCCGCCTTATCCAGTTGATGGAAAATAAACGTTTTAAAGCGCCGTCTTTTAAAAAAAAGGCGGCGTTTCCTGACGATTTCTGCACAAAGCGTCCCCCAGAAGTTCTTATGACTGAAGGATGTCCCGGGGGCTGGCTGTTCAGGCAGCCTTCAGGGACAGGCCCGCTGCCTGACACGCAGGGGAAACGGAAATCAGCAACGGAGCGAGCCAACATGCCTTTTCCCCGTAACCTGCGGTATGGCGCGATCCTTCTTGCCTGCCTTGTGACCGGCATGCCGGATGCCGGGCAGGCCGCAGTGGCCGACCCGCTGGCCTTTGAAACCACCCGGACGGGACAGGCCGTGGGCCTTGCCCCCGTGCCCGGGCGGCACGCGATGGTGGTCAGCGCGCAGGATCTTGCATCCCATGTGGGCGCGGACATCCTGGCGCGTGGTGGCAATGCGGTGGATGCCGCCGTTGCCGTGGGGTACGCCATGGCCGTGGTCTATCCGGCGGCGGGAAATATCGGTGGCGGCGGGTTCATGACCCTGCGCACGCCGGACGGGCATGTCACCTTTGTCGATTTCCGCGAACACGCGCCGGGTGCCGCGACCCCCACGATGTATCAGGATGCGTCGGGCCATGTCATCGCCGGGGCGTCCACCGCAGGCTGGCGGGCCGTGGCGGTGCCGGGCACCGTTGCGGGGATGGAGGACGTGCATGACCGCTGGGGCAAGCTGTCGCGTGCCGATGTCATGGCTCCCGCCATTGCCCTTGCGCGTGACGGGGTCATCCTGAAACAGAGTGATGTCGAGCTGCTGCATACCATGACCGCGGCCTTTGCGCGGGACCCGTATGCGCGCGCGATCTTCCTGCACCCCGATGGCACGCCGCTGGAGGCAGGCGACCGGCTGGTGCAGGCCGATCTGGCCCGGACGCTGGAACGGATCGCGCGTGATGGCGCGCGGGCGTTCTATGATGGCCCGATTGCAAGGGAAATTGTCAGAAGCAGCCAGAAGGGCGGTGGTATCCTGTCGCGAAAGGATTTCACCAGTTACCACACGCGCATGATGGCGCCGCTGTCCTGTGACTATCGCGGCTATCATATCGACACGGCCCCGCCACCCAGCGGCGGTGGTGTCGCATTGTGCGAAATGCTCAACATCCTGTCGGGCTACGACATGCATGCCCTTGGCCTGCACACGGCGGCCAGCGTTCAGCGTGAGGTCGAGGCCATGCGCCATGCCTATGCCGACCGGCAGAACCTTGGCGACCCGGCTTTCGTGACCAACCCGGTCTCCCACCTGACCGACCCGGACTATGCACGGCAGGTCCGTCAGTACCTGCCGCTCAACCATGCCGTATCCTCCGCCAGCCTGCACCCGGGTGAAGCCGGGGGCGAGAAGGAAGAGACCACCCATTATTCCATCGCGGATCAGGACGGGACCGCCGTTGCCGTGACCTATACCCTGAATGGCTGGTTCGGGGCCGGGGTGGTGGCGGGAAAGACCGGCATCGTGATGAATGACGAGATGGACGATTTTTCCAGCCGTCCGGGTGAACCCAACATGTTCGGCATCGTCGGCAGCGCCGCCAATGCCATCGCACCGGGCAAGACGCCACTGTCATCCATGGCGCCCACCATCGTCTCACGCAACGGGCAGCCGGTCATGGTGCTGGGCAGTCCCGGCGGTTCGCGCATTCCCACCATCATCCTGTCGGTCCTGACCGGCATGGTGGATTACGGGCTGGATGTGCAGCAGGCGGTTGACCTGCCACGCATCCATGAACAGTGGCAGCCTGACGTGGTGCAGGTGGAACATGGCGCGCTGTCGCCCGCCGTGACGCATGCCCTGACGCGTGAGGGGTACCATATTGAAGAACACGCCCCGTGGGGGCTGGCCGAAAGCATCCTGTCCGGTGGCCCGCGCATCGGGAAGGTGGGGCAGGCGCGTTATTACGGCGGGGCGGACATGCGCCACCAGTCCGGTGCGGCCGTCGGGGAATAAGTGGACGAAGGGTGTGATTTTTTCCAACGCCCCCTTGTGCATGGGGCGGGTGTATGTGTTAGAACCCGCTCGGGAGATCGGTTGTAGACGGATACCTTGCTAACCTGGTCAGGTCCGGAAGGAAGCAGCCGTAGTGAGTTTCGTCCGGGTTATGGCCGGTCTTCCACCCGAAAGTTTCCATGTCGCGATGGCGCCCTGGGCGCGGTTGCCACTTCTCCAGCCCGGATGCATCAATGACCGTCCCGTCGGATCAGGATCGTTCCGAGGAGGCCGGGCTGCCTGCACCGCCCGCAGACGGTCCCGGACTTTTTGGTGACGCAGGGCCATCGCCCGCCCCCACCACGCCGGATGCGGCCCCTGCGGCGCCCTACCGGGTACTGGCCCGGAAATACCGTCCCACAACCTTTGACGACCTGATCGGGCAGGAAACGACTGTCCGTATCCTGCGCAATGCCTTTGCGCTGGGGCGGGTCGCGCACGCGTTCATGCTGACCGGCGTGCGGGGGGTGGGCAAGACCACCACGGCCCGCATCATCGCCCGCGCCCTGAACTGCACCGGACCGGATGGCAGGGGTGGCCCCACGGCCGACCCGTGTGGCGTCTGCCCCAACTGCGTCGCCATCCTGGCGGACCGGCACCCCGACGTGCTGGAAATGGACGCCGCGTCGCGCACCGGCGTCGATGACGTGCGCGAAATCATCGAAGCGACCCGATTCCGTCCCATGCAGGGACGGATGAAGGTCTTCATCATCGATGAAGTGCACATGCTTTCGCGCAACGCGTTCAACGCGCTGCTCAAGACGCTGGAAGAACCGCCGGCGCAGGTCACCTTCATTTTTGCGACCACCGAACTGCGCAAGGTTCCGGTCACCGTCCTGTCGCGCTGCCAGACCTTTGCCCTGCGTCGCGTGCCGCAGGTGGAACTGGCCGCGCATTTCGACCGGGTGGCGCAGGCTGAACATGTCCGCTTTTCCCCCGATGCGCTGTCGCTGATCGCCCGCGCTGCGGACGGGTCGGTGCGGGACGGGCTGTCGCTGCTGGACCAGGCCATTGCCCAGGGCACGCTGGATGGGGAAGGTGGCACGGATGCGGCCCCCATCGGCGTGGACCTCGTGGCGGGCATGCTGGGGCTGGCGGATCGGGGGCTGGTGTTCGACCTGCTGGATGCAGTGCTGGCGGGCAAGCCCGACCGGGCGCTGGCCATCACGGCGGATGTCTATGTGCGTGGCGGCGATCTGGGCGTGCTGCTCGGCGATGTGCTGGAACTGGTGCATACCGTGTCGCGTATCAAGGCGATTCCGGCACTGCGTGATAACCCCGAACTGCCTGAAGCCGAGCGCGAGCGGGGCGCGGCCCTGGCCGAACGCGTGCCCGTGCCGGTGCTGGGGCGGACATGGCAGATGCTGCTCAAGGGCCTGTCGGAAGTGGAACAGGCCCCTGACCGCAGGCAGGCGGCCGAAATGGTGCTGATCCGCCTGTGTTACGTGGCCGACCTGCCGCCGCCGGGCGATGTCGTGCGCAGGATGCTGGGGCAGGATGCCGCGGCGGCCCCCCTGCATGTGTCGGAACCGGCAGGGGATGGCGGCGGCGCGACCATGTCAGCTGTCTCCGCGTCGTCCCCCACCGGCGGGAACCCGCATGGTGGCGGGATCCGCATGGTGGCCAATGGCGGCATGCGGGTTGAAACCACGCCGCAACCCGCGCCCCGGACCGGAAAGGTGGCGGAAACCGCCCCCACGCCGCAACCCGTCGCCCCGCCGCGCACATGGCGCGAGACCGTGGCGTTTGTATCAGGCCGTGACGCCATGCTGCATGGGCACCTGCGCCATGCGACGCATCTGGTGTCCTTTGCCCCGCCACTGATCGAGATACGGATCGAGCGCAACAGCCTGCCCGGTCTTGCCCGGCGGCTGGAAACCGTGCTGCGTGAGGGCACCGGCGATTCCGCATGGCAGGTGCGCCTGTCGGAAGAGCAGGGGGAAGCAACCCTGGCCGAACAGGGGGCGGAGATCATCCAGTTGCATCGTGCCGCGGCGCAGGCCCATCCGCTGGTGCAGGCCGCGATGCAGGTCTTCCCGACGGCCCGCCTGGGTGAGGTCACGGACCACGCGCTGGATGACTATGGCCTGCCACCGGAAGAAATGGCGGCCGGAAATCTGGCCCCGGATCTCGAATTCGCGCCTCTTGATGCCGATCTGGTAGAAGAGGACGATCTGGATTCAGATGATTTTGCCTGAGGAGAGCAACTGAACATGAAAAATCTTGCCGGCCTGATGAAGCAGGCCACACAGATGCAGGCCCGCATGGAAGAAATGCAGGCCAAGCTGGAAGACATGACGATCGAAGGCAGCGCGGGCGCTGGCATGGTGACCATCACCATGAACGGCAAGGGCGACATGAAGGCGATCCGTATCGACCCCAAGCTGGCTGACCCGGCCGAGATGGAAATGCTGCAGGACCTGATCCTTGCGGCCAGTGCTGATGCGCGCAAGAAACTTGACGCCACTGCCAGCGAGGAAATGAAGAAGGTTACAGGTGGCCTGAGCCTGCCGGGCGGGATGAAATTCCCGTTCTGATCCATGACACCGGGGGACATGCATGAGCGGCAGGGGCGAAATTGACCGGCTGGTGACCCTGTTGGGCCGCCTGCCGGGACTGGGGCCACGTTCGGCCCGCCGCGCGGCACTGGCCCTGCTGCGCCAGCCCCATGCGCGGATGCTGCCCCTTGCCGAAGCAATGGAACAGGCGGCCCGCGCCGTGCGCACCTGTTCAACGTGCGGTAACCTCGACACGACGGATCCGTGCGGTATCTGCGCCGATCCCACGCGTGATGACGGACTGGTCTGCGTGGTGGAAAACGTGGGCGACCTGTGGGCGCTGGAACGCGCGGGCGTGCATCGCGGCGTGTACCAGGTGCTGGGCGGTACGCTGTCCGCCCTGTCGGGCATGGGGCCGGATGACCTGAACGTGCAGCCCCTGTTCGACCGTATCGCCGCAGGTGGCGTGCGTGAGGTCATCCTTGCGCTGGGCACGACGGTGGAAGGCGCGACCACCATGCACTGGCTGCATGAACGCCTGGCCCGTTTCGATGTGCAGGTCAGCCGCGTGGGGCAGGGCGTGCCGGTAGGCGGCGCGCTTGACGTGCTGGATGACGGGACGCTGGCCGCCGCCATCATGGCGCGCAGGCCGGCGTGAGCGACACCGCTGCATGGCCCGTGCCCGCCGCCATTCCGCGCGTGGCGCTGGTGACGGGGGGTGCTGCCCGGCTTGGCCGCGCCATTGCGCTGGAACTGGCGCGGGCGGGCTTCGATATCGCCATCCATTACAATGAATCCGCCCATGCGGCCGGACAGGCGGCGGCGGAAATCCGTGCCCTTGGCCGCAGGGCGCAGGTATTTCAGGCCGACCTGTCACATGAAGCATCGGTCCGTCCCCTGCTGCCCGCCGTCACGGACGCGCTCGGGCCGGTGGGTATGCTGGTCAACAATGCCAGCACCTTCCGCCGCGATGAATGGGATGACGCCACACGGGCAGGGTGGGACGGGCATATGGAACCCAATACCCGCGCGCCATTCGTGCTGATGCAGGAATTCGCACGTCTGCTGCCCCCGGGGGCGGAAGGCATGGTGCTGAACATGCTGGATGAACGCGTATGGTCGCTGACCCCGCATTTTGTCAGCTATACCGTGTCCAAGGCCGCGTTGTGGACCCTGACGCAGACCATGGCGCTGGCGCTGGCGCCGCATCGTATCCGGGTCAACGCCATCGGTCCCGGCCCGGTACTGCCCACGCCACGGCAGACGGCGGACCATTTCGCCCGGCAATGCGCCTCCGTCCCGCTGGGGCATGGGGCGACGGTGGATGAAATCGCCCGCGCGGCGCTGTCGCTGCTGTGCCTGCCGTCCGTAACCGGGCAGATGCTTGCCCTTGACGGGGGGCAGCACATGCAGTGGTCGCCCGCCCCGCGCCCGGCCTGAACATTTCAACCGACTGGATCCGCCATGTCCCTGCTGCCGCCATGGAATGAACCGCAACCGCTGCGCTGCCTGTTTGTGCGCAACATGGTGCTGGACGCCCATATTGGCGTGTTTGAACATGAACAGGGCGTGACCCAGCGCATTCGTGTCAACGTGGTCTTCGGTGTGCCGGACAGTGCGACACTGGACGTGGGGCCGGACGATCTGGAACGCACGGTATCATATGAACGTGTGGTGCTGCTGGTGCGCGAAATCGTGGCGCGTGGCCATGTCGCGCTGGTGGAAACGCTGGCCGAACGAATCGCGGCGGGCGTGCTGGAGGACAGGCGCATCCGCATCACGCGCGTCTGCGTGGAAAAGCTGGATATCTTTGACGATGCCGAATCGGTCGGCGTCGAAATCGAGCGCCGCAACCCGCACGCCTGATGCAAAAAACGGCCCGGGACAGTAAGCCCCGGGCCGGATCAGGTCAGTTGTCGTGGTCGTCCTGGTCGGTCTTCACGTCGATGTCGGCGCGGCTGATATCGTCGTCATCATCGTCGTCAAGGCCCGCATCGTCCGGCAGGACGGCGGCATCATCATCATCGGCGTCGGTATCCAGATCGACGTCGACATCGTTTTCGAGTGCGTCATCAGCCGTCTTGGGCTTGGATTCGGGGGCAGCTTCCACCGGGCGACGGACGCGGGGCAGTTCCACGGGCTGTTCAGCGCCGCATTTGGGGCAGACGGCCGGATTCTTGTTCAGATCGTAGAAACGGGCGCTGCAGGAGACACAGACACGTTTGGTGCCGAGGTTGGACTGAGCCATCTTGAACCTGTCGATCCTGTTTTGATTATGAATGAAGCCACGATATCCGGAAGTGGCAAAAGGCGCAGCCCCATGCCAGTTTGTAGGCGCAATGTCAAACACCGGGGCATGCGCCGGCAGGCCGATCATGCCGATCTGTGATTGACTTTGCCACCCGGAATACGGAATTGGAGGACGTATGAAAACCGATCACGTCCAATCTTCCGTCCGCGCGCTGACGGTCCATGCCCCGCGCGCGCCCCTTTCCGGTTCGCTCCAGGTGCCGGGTGACAAATCGATCAGCCACCGTTCGCTGATGTTCGCGGCCCTTGCGCGTGGCACGACCCACATCACCGGCCTGCTGGAAGGGGAGGACGTGCTGCGCACCGCCGATGCGATGCGCGCGCTGGGCGCGGACATCACCCGCACGGGAACCGGGAACTGGACGGTGCAGGGATGCGGGCTGGATGGACTGCATGAACCGGCGGACGTGCTGGACATGGGCAATTCGGGCACGGCGGCGCGGCTGCTGTCGGGCATTCTGGCCAGCCATGGCTTCACATCCGTCATGACAGGGGACGCCAGCCTGCGCGGTCGCCCGATGAAGCGGGTGATGGACCCGCTGGCGGCTACCGGCGCGGTGTTCCTGTCGCGCCAGGGCGGTCGCCTGCCACTGGCCATACAGGGCAACGCCAACCCGCCCCCGCTGTCGTACCGCCTGCCGGTGGCGTCGGCACAGGTGAAGTCGGCCGTGCTGCTGGCCGGCCTGAACGCGGTGGGGGAGACCCGGGTGGAAGAACCCGTGGCAACCCGTGACCATACCGAAAACATGCTGCGTCATTTCGGCGCCACCGTGCGCGTCGAACCCATGGGGGCCGGTGGCCGGGTCATTACCCTGCAGGGGCGGCCCGAACTGGTGGCGCGTGACATCGTGGTGCCGGGCGATCCGTCATCGGCGGCGTTCATCCTGGCGGCGGCCCTGCTGGTGCCGGGATCGAAGGTCAGCGTGCGCGGCGTGGGGCTGAACCCGCTGCGCACCGGCCTGTTCACGTCGCTGAAGGAAATGGGCGCGGATCTGGTCATCAGCAACGAGCGCGTGGAAGGCGGCGAGCCTGTGGGCGACATCACCGCCACCGCCGGTGCGCTGCATGGCGTGGACGTGCCCGCCACCCGCGCGCCGTCCATGATTGACGAATATCCCGTCCTTGCGGTGGTCGCGGCCCACGCCGCCGGTCAGTCCCGCTTTCGCGGGCTGGAGGAACTGCGCGTGAAGGAAAGCGATCGCCTGTCCGCCACCGTCGCCCTGCTGGAAGCCAACGGCGTGAAGGTCGAGGTCGTAGGCGATGACATGATCGTGCACGGCACGGGCGGGGCGATTCCCGGCGGCGGCTTGGTCCAGACCCGCATGGACCACCGGTTGGCCATGAGCGCGATCGTGATGGGCCTTGCCGCCCGGAAGCCGGTCTGTGTGGATGATACCGCGTTCATCGACACCAGCTTCCCCGGTTTCATCACGCTCATGAACAGCATTGGCGCCGGGCTGCCGGCATGACCCGGCGGCTGGTCATAGCGGTTGACGGACCCGCGGCTGCGGGCAAGGGCACGCTGGCGAAGCGGCTGGCGCAGGCCCTCGACCTGCCTTACCTCGATACGGGGCTGCTGTATCGCGCGACGGGGCGGCGCATGATCGACGCGGGCCATGACCCGGCGCAGGGGGAAGCGCAGGAATTCGCCGCCAGTGTCGGGCTGGAGGATCTCAGCCGTACCGACCTGCGCGTGCCCGAAGTTGATCGCGCGGCCAGCCTTGTCGCGGCGCAGCCTGCCGTGCGCCGCGTTCTGGTTGACGTGCAGCGCCGTTTTGCAGGCGAACATGGCGCGGTGCTGGACGGGCGCGATATCGGGACGGTCATCTTCCCCGATGCATCGGTCAAACTGTTCATTACCGCGTCACCGCGCACGCGCGCCACGCGCCGGTGGGAACAGCTGGCGACCGATCCCCACGCACCCGACCGCGAGGACCAGATCACCCGGGTCGAGCGTGAGATCGAAGCACGCGACATGGCCGATTCCAGCCGTGCCGTCGCTCCCCTGCGTGCCGCCGGGGACGCCGTGCGCATCGAGACCGATGGCCTGAGCGCGGATGAGGTGCTGGCCGAAGCCCTGCGGATCGTGGCGCGCATGACGCGCTAGGGTGATTTTGTGCGGGAACCCGGCCCCATATTGCGGGTTTTTATTGACATGCGCCGCCCATAGGGTGTCTGTGCTGAACGGTATATGCCCCACGCGCCCGCGTGGCGCGGGGCATGGCGTCAATTTTGGCCGTCAGGCGAGCCGCGACCGTGTCGTGGCGTATCCGCCGGGCAAGTCGTTCCCATTGTCCCATTCCATGCGGGCAGGCGGGGCGCAGGATTGTCCCTTATCCACCCCACGGGGTGGAACAGGGTTACAGGATTTACGAGTAGCTCATGGCTTCAGCCACAACACAGCCCGTCGCCGACCATAAGGGTGGCGAGGACTTTGCCGCCCTTCTTGAGGAAACCCTTGGTCGCGACTCCGCATTTGACGGTTCCGTTGTCACCGGCCGCGTTGTCCGCCTGACGGATGAATACGCGATCGTCGATGTCGGCCTGAAAAGCGAAGGGCGCGTCGCCCTGAAGGAATTCGGCCCGCCGGGTGTAACCCCCGATGTCAAGCCGGGCGACGTTATCGAACTGTTTGTCGAGCGGTACGAAGACCGTGACGGGTCCATCGTCCTGTCGCGCGAGAAGGCCCGCCGCGAGGAAGCCTGGTCGAACCTTGAAAAGGCGTTCGAAAACAACCAGCGCGTCAACGGCACCATCTATGGCCGCGTCAAGGGTGGCTTCACCGTTGACCTGGGTGGCGCGATGGCGTTCCTGCCCGGCAGCCAGGTGGACATCCGCCCCGTGCGCGACGTTACCCCGCTGATGGGCGTGCCCCAGCCGTTCCAGATCCTGAAGATGGATCGTGCGCGTGGAAACATCGTCGTCTCGCGTCGTGCGGTTCTGGAAGAGACCCGTGCGGAACAGCGCAGCGAGCTGATCCAGGGCCTGAAGGAAGGCATGATCCTTGATGGCGTGGTCAAGAACATCACCGATTACGGTGCGTTCGTGGACCTCGGCGGCGTCGATGGCCTGCTGCATGTGACCGATATCGCATGGAAGCGCATCAACCACCCGTCCGAAGCCCTGCAGATCGGTCAGCCGGTCCGCGTGCAGGTCATCCGCTTCAACCCCGACACGCAGCGTATTTCGCTGGGCATGAAGCAGCTTGAAGCTGACCCGTGGGAAAACGTGGCGATCAAGTACCCGCCGGGTGCCCGCTACACCGGTCGTGTCACGAACATCACCGACTACGGTGCATTCGTGGAGCTGGAGCCGGGCGTCGAGGGTCTGGTGCACGTGTCCGAAATGTCCTGGACGAAGAAGAACGTCCATCCGGGCAAGATCGTCGCCACTTCGCAGGAAGTCGATGTGATGGTTCTGGATGTGGACAGCGCGAAGCGCCGCATCTCGCTGGGCCTGAAGCAGGTGCAGCGCAACCCGTGGGAGCAGTTCGCCGAGGAACACAAGGTTGGTTCCGTGGTGGAAGGCGAGATCCGCAACATCACCGAATTCGGCCTGTTCATCGGCCTGTCCGCGGACATCGACGGCATGGTTCACATGTCCGACCTGTCCTGGGACGAGCCGGGCGAAGTCGCCATGAGCCATTACGAAAAGGGCCAGGTCGTAAAGGCCAAGGTTCTGGATGTGGACGTGGAGAAGGAGCGTATCTCGCTGGGCATCAAGCAGCTGCAGGAAGATCCTGCTGCTGACACGCTGAGCAAGGTGCAGAAGGGTGCGATCGTGACCTGCATTGTCACCGCTGTTCAGTCGAACGGCATCGAAGTGAAGGTTGACGACGTCCTGACCGGCTTCATCCGCCGTGCGGAACTGGCCCGTGACAAGGCCGACCAGCGTCCGGAGCGTTTCGCCGTTGGTGAACGCGTCGATGCGAAGGTCGTGTCGGTTGACCGCGCAGCCCGCAAGCTGGCCCTGACCATCCGCGGCCGTGAGGTCGAGGAAGACAAGCAGGCGATCTCCGACTACGGTTCGTCCGATAGCGGGGCTTCGCTGGGTGACATTCTGGGTGCCGCGATCCGTCGCCGTAACGCCGAGAGCTGATCCCGTCCGTATGACCCGGCCTGCCTTGGCAGGTCGGGCGATACGTCGGGAAAGGGGCGATGCAGGAATGCATCGCCCCTTTTTGTATGGGTGTGGGTATTATTGGGCGCATGTTACAGGGACTGATGCCCCTGTATGAGAAAGCAGGAAGATAAAATCCCGCTATCCATGCACGGAACACAATGCAAGAGGCTGTCTGAAAAGCCAGACCTGGCAACATCATGCAAATGATAAAGAAGTTTTTGGTGAAGGTTTTTTCAAAAAGCTTCGAAAAACGCTGTCTTTTCAGGACATGGTAATACTCAGGAACTTTTAATTAAATTTCTAGGCCATCTCTAAAGCGGTCCATGCAAGTAATGCTGATATAGATCGAATTTATATATTTTCTTTAATAATATATCTCGCCGCCGCAATTATCAATTCATGACAATTCCCGGAAGACCCCAGAAACATCTTTATAATTTGCACGATATTGCAAAAATTGGCTGTGCAATATGGAATTGCGTTCTGGAGGAATGGCCGGGTTTTCCGTTGTTATGGAAACGGTGCCCTTCGATATTTCTTAACTATTGAAAATAAGATTGTGCAGGGGCTGGCAGATGCCAGCCCCGTAAAGCCATCAGGGCGCTGTCGCCGGTCCCTTGATGATTTCTGCAAGATCGGCGGGCCGTATCCACTTACGGAATGCATCGCGTATGGCCGTGGCGTCCAGCGTGTAATAGGCCTGGGCTGCGATATCATTCTGGTTCAGCGGCAGGCCCAGGTCACTGAAATGCAGGTAACCCGCCGCAATGGTGTCCAGACTGGCGGATTGCAGGGCCAGGCCACGCAGCATGCCCGCGCGGGCCATGGCCAGTTCGTCTTCGCTGACTGGCTGTGCCTGCATTGCCATGATGTCATGGATGGCCGCATCACGTGCCGCCGCGACCTTGTCGGGATCCGCACCAAAGGAAATGCTGTAGGCGCTGCGGTGGCGCTTCCATGTCAGGTGGCTGCGTACGGTATAGACGTAGCCACTCCGAACCCGCAGGTCACGGTACAGGCGGGACGAAAAACCCGACCCAAGGATTTCGTTGCCAAGGTTCAGCGCGAAATGTTCCGGGTTGGCGACATTCAGTGACAGGCTTTCGGGCAGGGAAACCGTGGCCTGCGTACTGGATGGATCGGGCACCTTCATCACGCTGGTATGGCTGTCGGGACGGGGGGGCAGGTCAACCACAGGCATCGGCCCGCTGGCGCGCCATGCGCCAAATGTGCGTGAAACCGCGCGATAGGCGGCGGCGGGCGTAATATCGCCGGTAATGACAATGGTGGTCAGGTCCGGCCTGTAGGCCGCTTTCCAGAACGCGCGGCAGTCCGCCAGCGTCAGTTTCATCACCTCGTCCGGTTGCGCCTGCCGCAGCGACGGGTCGCCCGCGGGTGACACCGCGCCCTGCATCGCGCGCTGGAACAGGTATTCGGGCGAATGCAGCAGACCGGACAGGGATGCGGCCGTATTGGCGCGCACCACCTTGAACCCCTGTTCGGGCAGGGCGGGGTGCAGTTCATTTTCCGCCAGCAGTTCCAGCCCCCGGTCAAAATCGGGCGTCAGCACGTTCAGGCTGAAATCGGCGCCGGCATTTTCGCTGGCGGCAATATCGTCAAACGCTTTCTGCAACCCGACCCGGTCATGCGTCGTGCTGCCGTAATTGAACAGTTCATTCGTAATATCGGCAATGCCCTCCTTGCCCGGTGGTTCCTGCATGTCCTCATTCTGGCGGATGGTGCCGTACAGGTTGATGGTATGGCTGACGGAAGCCGGGCGCACGATCAGATGCAGGCCATTGGGCAGGGTGTACCGGGCAGGCTGGACCGATGCCTCGGGCGGTCGCAGCGCCAGCAGGCTGTCATTGGCCCAGCGCGGCAGGGCCACGAGGTGGTCGGGTGTGCTGGCAAAGGATTCCGCGCCACCAAATCCCTTGTCGGCCACCGGGTGCCCGCCATCGCGCGGGGTCAGGATGGCCGTGATGGACTGCTGCGGGTCCAGCACCGTGCGCGCCAGGCGATTGACGTCTTCCGGTGTGACTGCGGCAAAGGCGGCGGCTTCATCATCGGGGGACTGCAGGCCCATGATGGCCTGTGCTTCCGACCAGCTTTCGGCAAGGCCGGAAATGCTGTTGGCGGCAAAGCCCAGCTGCGCCAGTTCCTTGCGCCTCGCCGCATCGACCAGATCGGACGGTACGCCGTTTTCCCGCAGGTTGCGCAGGATGTCCTGCATGCGCGCCTGAAGCGGGGCGGGGTTGCTCCCCTTGGGGAAGGCCGCGATGGCAATGCCGATCCCGGCATCCGCCTTGGTCACGAAATCGAAGCTGGACAGCAGCGCGCGTCCCTGCGGCACAAGATCATATAACGCGCCACGCTGGCTGCTCAGCACATCGGACAGGATACGCGCGGTGGCGTAATCCCGGCTGTTCTGTCCCGGCATGCGGCTGGCAATGGCGACAAGGCCCACGGGGTAATCAGTCGGGAACTGCAGGGTCTGGGCATGCACGGGGCCGGGGTGGATCTGCGGGCGTGCGGGCAGCTTGCGCGACGGAATCGGGCCGAAGGTGTCACGTACCATCGCCAGCGTGCGGGCTGCATCCACATCACCCGTTATGACCAGAATGGCATTGTTGGGCGCATACCACTGCCGGTAGAACCGGCGCAGCAGGGCCGTATCCGTTCTGTCAAAGGACGGGCGGCTGCCCAGTGCATCATGTTCATAGGGCGTGCCGGCAAACAGGATCGACTGCAGGCGCGCCAGATAGACATAACCGGGGCTGGACAGATCGCGTGAGACTTCCTGCTCGATCGCGCCACGTTCATGCGTCCAGTCTCCGGCGGCAAGCGTCAGGCCCTTCATGCGCATGGCTTCGATACGCAGCAGGACGTCAAGGTTGTCCGCAGGCGCGGTATAGAAGAACTGTGTTACGTTTTCCGTCGTGTCCGCATTGTAATCGCCCCCCAGCCGCGCGCCGATGGCGGCCATCTGGTCACGGTCCAGCCCCTTGCTGCCACGGAACATCATGTGTTCCAATGCATGCGCCGTGCCGGGAAAGCCTGCGGGCGCCGCAGCCGAACCCACCAGGTAATTGATTTCGGTGCTGACAACCGGGGCCAGGCGGTCGGGCACGATCACGACGCGCAACCCGTTGGGCAGCGTGGCCTGCAACGGGGCTTCAGGCTGGGCAACGGTGGGCGCAGATGCCGCGGCGTGGGCCGCAGGCGGTACCAGGCAACTGCCACATAGCAGGAGGGAGAGGCATAATGTTTTGGAAAACAGGCGTGCTATCATATCCCCAGATTACGCTGCTTTACCCATGGCGACCAGTTCATGCAGCCCCTACCTGTCATAACGGCCCGTTATAAAGGATCAGACCATGTCCCGTGTTCCGGTGGAGAAAGTCCACATGCGTGAACGTATCCGCCATGTCATGGATACGGCCGTGGAAACGTCCCGGCTGGTCGGTGCCGTGGTCATGGTGGCCGTGGATGGCGAGGTCGTGGTGGCGGAAGCCGCAGGCCAGGCCGATCGGGAGGGCGGCATTCCCATGCAGGCCGATGCCCTGTTCCGCCTTGCTTCCCTGACCAAGCCGGTCGTGACCGCCGTGGCGCTGGCCATGGTGGAGGAAGGACTGCTGGACCTGCATGCCCCGGTCACGCGTTACCTGCCGCATTTTCGTCCCGCCCTGCCCGATGGGGGCGCGTGCGAGATCACGCTGCACCAGCTGCTGACCCATACCAGCGGCCTGACCTATGGATTCGCTTTCCCGCGCGATGACAATCCCTATACCCGCGCCGGGGTCTCCGACGGGATTGCGGAACCGGGACTGTCGCTGGCGGACAACCTTGTCCGGCTGGCATCAACCCGGCTGATCTTCGCGCCGGGGCAGGGATGGGCCTATTCGCTGGGGCTGGATGTAATGGGCGGCGTGATTGAAAAGGCATCCGGCCTGTCGCTGCCTGCTGCGGTGCGGCGTCATGTCGGCGCGCCGCTGGGCTGGCGCGACAGTGGCTTCATGCTGACGCCATTGCAGTCCCCCGCCGCCTGCTATGCCGATGCCAGGCCCGTACCCATCCGCATGGGGGCGGAATACGCCATGCCGCGCCTGCTGCCCGGTGGCGGGGTGGGGGAAATCCGTTTTGCGCCCGACCGCATCCGCAACCCCGGTTCCTATCCATCCGGCGGTGCGGGCATGGTGGGGACGGCTGCGGAATTCCTTGCATTCCTGGAAGCCGTGCGCATTGGTGGCGAAGGCATGCTGTCGCCCGCATCCGCCATGCTGTTTGGCCGGAACGCCATTGGAGACATTGATATGGGGCCGCTGGCGCGCGGGCGGCGCTTCGGTTATGGGGCCGCGGTCATAGCGGACCCGTCGCTTGCACGCACGCCACTCAGCCCCGGCAGTTTTACATGGGGGGGCGTGTACGGGCATCAATGGGCGGTGGACCGCGCGCGCGGCATGAGCATTGTCATGCTCAGCAATACCGCGCTGGCGGGCATGGCGGGGGCGTATCCTGACGCGGTCGTCGCCGCCGCCTGTGGTGCATGACGGGACATGCGCCCGCATTACGACGGATATGAGGATACTGGGAACTGTCATGTCATTTGGTGATCGCGTCAACCAGTTTGACGCCTGGCTGCTGGACCGGGTTTTCCAGCCTTTTGCCGACGCCCTGCCCGAACGCCTGACGGCCATGGAAATGGGCATGAGCTTTCAGGTCGGGTCCATCGTCCTGTCGGCCGCGTCCATTTCCGCCCTGCTGGTGCTGGAGGGCATGACGCTGGATAACCTGATCGCCAACGTGCTCGGCTGGTTTTTCGAAGTGGTCTTCTATATCGGCATCCACCGTATGCGCAGGCTGGTAAAGCCGGGGTACCAGAATCCGCTGCGCGTCATGCTGGCGGGCATGCGGCCCATTTCCATCCCGTTTGCGGCCTATGCCTTCTATCAGGCGGTTACGGCGGACCGGGCGTATGAACTTGCCCTGTGGTTCAATTCCCTGTCGCAGCTTGTATTCGTTGCCGGGATCTACCTGATTTCATGCAACGTGCCACCACCGGGGCACCGGGCACGGCAGACGTCCTTCGGGCGTGGGCCGCTGCCCAACGAAATCGGCTGACCGCCATGCCGGGCGTTGGTCAGAAACTGCAAGAAGTTTCTGGTGAAGCTTTTTTCAAGAAGCTTCAGGGAACGCCGTCTTTCTGAAAAAAGGCGGCACCCAAGAAGCTTTTATTTTTATCAGTGGTTTTCAGGGCGTGTTTTTCAGAAATCCACGCACCGTCCCTTGACCGTCCAGTCACCATAACGGGTCGGTTCCGGCCCCTTCGGGCCACCGACTTCATCCGCCTCGGCAGGCTGTTTCAGCAGCGCGGCTTCCTTGGCCGCTTCGTCCTGCGCCGTATCGGCGGCAGGGGCGGGGGAGGAGGTCTTGTCCTTGCTCATGCCGTCAGTGTCCGCCCAACGCCCCGGAACTGACAAGCCCAAAACGCCCCTGTGGGTGCCGGGGTAGCGCGTTATTGATGTTCGGACTGCGCGATGCGCTGCTGCACCGTCATCCGCCATGGGGCGTTCGCGGGGGCCGCGTCCAGCGCACGACGGTACAGGTCCGCCGTCTCGGGGGAGATATGGCCGCCATCGGCCATCATCTGCGCTTCGGCCGCGCGGGCGGCGACTTCGGGGTCGAAGCGCTGTTCTATGGCGCTGCGCCATGCCTGCGCTGCGGCGGCGTAATGGTCGCGCCCGGCTTCGGCCTGACCCAGCAGCACGTAGCCCTGGAACAGGCTGGGATCACCGGCGGGGATCTGTTTCAACTGGTCGCGCAGCCGGTCGATGATCGCGTCATTGCGGTGTTCCTCATGCTGCAGCGCCACAAGGCGCGGGGCCAGCGGCTGCGCCGGAAGCGACGGATGCCCGACCGTAAGGTACAGTCCGATGGCGGCGACAGGCAGCGCAACCAGGGCCGCGGTAATGACGCCCGTAGAGGAACCCTTGCCCGCGACGAAAGCAGGCAGCATGTCGGTGCCCAGCACCCGGCGCTGGATTTCCAGCCGCGCGCTGTCATGTTCGGACGGCGCGATCATGCCTTCGACCAGATCGCGTTCCAGTTCCGCAAGCTGCGCCTGATGCAGGACAAGGGCCGTCTCGCGCTCATCCCGTAGCAGGGTCGTGCGACGGAACGAGATCAGCGCGGGCAGCAGTGCGATCACGCCAAGCAGGCAGATACCAATCCAGATCATAAGACTCTCAGCGTGTTTCGGTCAGGTCGGACAGACGGCGGCGTTCCGCGTCCGTCAGGGGCGTGGGCGTTGCCGTGCGGGGCCTGCGGAATGTCCACCACGCCACCCCGACGCCAATGCACAGCGCCAGCAGCGGCATGACCCACAGCAGCAGCGTGCCGATGGTCAGCGGCGGCCTGAGGCGGATGAAATTGCCATAGCGGTTGACCATCCAGTCCATGATCTGCCGGTTGCTTTCGCCCTTGGCCACGTGTTCACGCACGACATGGCGCAGGTCACGGGCCAGGTCGGCGCTGCTGTCCTCGATCGATTCGTTCTGGCACACAAGGCAGCGCAACTGGGACCCGATCGCCTCGGCGCGCTGTTCCTGCGCCGGGTCGGGCAGCATTTCCGATGGGTCATCCACCGCCATCGCCACGAACGGGGCAAACAGCAGGCAGGCCAGCAGGGCAATCACGCCATAACGGCGCAGGGGGTGTGTTTTCATGACTTCAGGCTGTCCGCCAGCGGCATGATCGTATTGGTGATCATGGTTTCGGTAATGGGCGAGGCCGTATGCCAGCGGATTACGCCACCCGGCCCGATCAGGAAGGTTTCCGGTACGCCGGACACGCCCCAGTCGATCGCAGCCAGACCATCGCGGTCAGCAGCGATGCGGGCGTAGGGATTGCCCGCGCGCTGCACGAAGCCCAGCGCGTGTTCAGGCTTGTCCTTATACGCAATGCCCCAGATCGGCAGGCGTTCCTTCAGTGCGTTCAGCACCGGCATTTCGGCAACGCATGGAATGCACCAGGATGCAAAATAGTTCACCAGCACCGGGGATTTCAGCGCACGAAGGTCCCGTGCCGAAAAGCCCTGTCCCGGCGCCTGGTCCGGCAGTGCGAAATCCGGCACGGGGCGGTTCAGCGCCGGGGCATGGATGTCATGCGGATCGAATGATCCCTTTGTCATGCCCGACAGCATGCGCCAGAACCCCACGCCCACCCCGCCAGCCACAACCAGCGGGGCCGCCATCAGCAGGCGGCGACGGGTGGGGGAAGAAGGCTGGCCGCTCATTGCACCACCACTACGTCAACCGTTTTCGCCCGGCGGGGCGCGCCAACGCGCACGCGCCGGTCGGACAGCGACAGCGCGCCGCCAAAGGCCATGATCAGCCCACCCAGCCACATCCATGGCGCCAGCGGGTTGTAATGCAGGCGCAGCACATAGGTCGGATTGGCGTCATCACCATGCCTGTCACCCAGCACGCCGTAAATATCGGCCAGCAGGTTGGTGTGGATCGCCACTTCCGTCGTGGTCTGGTGCTGGCTGGCGAATGTGCGCTTGGAAGGGTGCAGCGTGGTGATCAGGCGGCCGTTATGGCGGACCTCGATGGTGGCGACCAGCGCGCTGTAGTTCGGGCCTTCCGCCGGGTGCACGTCGGTCAGGGTCCAGCTGTCACCGGCCAGCATCTCGCTCTCGCCCACATGCACTTCCACAATCCGGTGGGCGGCCTGTGACATCCCGGCAATGCCCAGCACGACAATCCCGACACCGGCATGGGCAAGTGCCGCGCCAAACACCGCGCGCGGCAGGCTGCGCGCGCGCTGCCAGCTTTGCGCCAGTGGCTGGCGGAACAGGCGCAGGCGTTCGGCAACATCGGCAATGCTGGAACAGATCACCCAGACCGCCGTCGCCGTGGCCAGCACCGCCAGGATGTCACGCATCCGGAAGGTTGCGACAACCAGCGCCACCAGCGCCACGCAGGCCGCCCACCACAGGCGGCGCAGCACCGGCCACATCTGTGCCCGTTTCCACGGCACCATTGGGCCAAAGCCCATGAACACCATGAGCGGTATGGCCAGCGGGATGGTGGTCGCGTCAAAGAACGGCTTGCCGACCGAAATCGTCTTGCCGAACAGAAGCGACATGAACGGCGGATACATCGTGCCCGTCAGCACCACCGCGCAGATCGAGCACAGCAGGATGTTGTTCAGGACCAGCAGCCCCTCACGCGATACGGGCGAAAACAGGCCGCCGGTGGTCAACTGCGGGGCGCGGATGGCGAACAGCAGCAGCGACCCGCCAATGACGAGTGCCAGCAGGCCAAGGATGAACACGCCGCGCGCCGGGTCATTGGCGAAGGCATGCACGGAATTGAGGATACCCGAACGCACAAGGAACGTGCCGGACAGCGAGAAGGAGAACGTGCCGATCGCCAGCAGCACGGTCCAGATCTTCAGCGCCTCGCGCTTTTCCACCACGATGGCCGAATGCACCAGCGCCGTGCCCGTCAGCCACGGGATCAGCGATGCGTTTTCCACCGGATCCCAGAACCAGTAGCCACCCCAGCCCAGCACGTAGTACGACCACCACGACCCCATGGCGATGCCACAGGTCAGGAAGCACCATGCCGCGACCGCCCACGGGCGCACCCACCGGCCCCATGCCGCATCCACGCGCCCTTCGATCAGGGCGGCGATGGCAAAGGCGAAGGGCACGGCAAAACCGACATAGCCGGTGTAGAGAATGGGCGGATGGAACGCCAGGCCGGGATCCTGCAGCAGCGGGTTCATGCCCTGCCCATCCAGCGGGGCCGGCCACACGCGCGCGAACGGGTTGGACGTGGTCAGGCAGAACAGCTCGAACCCTGCCGCGACGCCACCCAGCACCGCGATCACGCGCGCCTGCAGGGCGGACGGCAGGTTGCGGCCAAACAGGGCCACCGCGCCACCGCATATGGACAGGATCATCGCCCATAGCAGGACCGACCCCTCATGGTTTCCCCATACGCCGGTGATCTTGTACAGCAGCGGCTTGCTGACCGCGCTGTTGGCGGCCACGTTCTGCACGGAAAAGTCATTGGTGATGGCAGCGTGGATCAGGCACGCAAAGGCGGTGATCAGCGCGATCATCTGCCCCACCGCCAGCGCCGGGGCCAACGCCATCAGGCGCGCATCACGCCGGTTGGCCCCGATCAGGGGCAGGATGGCCTGTCCGGCGGCCATGCAGCATGCCAGCGCCAGCGCAAAATTTCCAAGTTCCGGGTTCATTGTCGGATGTCAGTTTCCGTCAGGTGTCTGGGTGGCCGGTTTTTTCGGGGTATCGGCAGCCGTCATGGTGTTCCAGCTGGCCGCGTCGGGGGCCTTGCCGAAACGGGGATCCCACTTGCCGCTGCGGCGCAGTTCCTCCGCCACTTCCTTGGGCATGTAGGTCTCGTCATGCTTGGCCAGCACCTCGCTGGCGCGGAAGGTGCCGTCAGGGTTGACGGTGCCCACGGCGACGACGCTCTGCCCCTCGCGGAACAGGTCGGGCAGGATGCCTTCGTACCGCACGGTCACGGCGGCCTGCCCATCGGTCACGTCGAATATGGCGACCGGCGAATCCTTCACCTTTTCACGGCGCACGCTACCGGCCACGACCATGCCGCCCAGGCGGATGGTGCGGTCGGCCGGCGGTGGCTTGGCATGGACCTGCGACGGGGCCATGAAGAAGACGATATTGGATGAAAAGGCGTTCAGCGTCAGTGCCGCGGCGGACCCCAGTCCGATCATGCACGCCACCACCAGCCACAGGCGTCGGCTTTTGCGGGTCATGACGGCTGGCGTGTCCGGGGCTGTTCAATGGCGGCCAGGCGCCTGCGCGCGGTGCGCAGACGGATGGCGGCGTTGACGGACAGGACCGTCGCGACGCCAAGCGTCAGGCCATAGGCGGCCAGGATATAGGGCAGGTGGGTCATACGGCGGCACTGTCAGGCTTGGGGGCGGGATTGGCGGACTGGCGGCCACGGTTGGCGGCCAGGATCGTGCGGATGCGGCTTTCCATGACCGATGCGCGCAGGCGGGCCAGTACGATCGCGCCAAACCCCAGCGTGAAGCCCAGCGTGGTCAGTCCCAGCGGCCACAGCATGGACGTGGACATGGTCGGCGCCCCCGTAACCGTGATGCTGTCAGGCTGGTGCAGGGTGTTCCACCACTGTACGCTGAATTTGATGATCGGCAGGTCAACCGCGCCCGCCAGCCCCAGTATGGCGGCGGCGCGGTAGCCACGCTGCGGTTCATCGAACGCACGGATCAGCGCGATATGGCCCAGATACAGGAAAAACAGCACCAGCACGGATGTCAGGCGTGCATCCCACACCCACCACGTGCCCCACATCGGCTTGCCCCACAGCGAACCGGTGGCAAGGCAGACAGCGGTGATGGACGCGCCCACCGGCCCGATTTCCACCGCCGCCAGGTCGGCCAGCGGATGCCGCCAGACCAGCGACAGCAGCGAACAGACCGCCAGCCCCATGTAACCGGAGGAGGCAAGCCAGGCGGTCGGCACATGCACGTACATGATGCGCACGCTGTCGCCCTGCTGCCAGTCGGCGGGGGAGAAGAACAGTCCCCACACGATTCCGGCAAGGGACAGCGCCAGCGCGGGCCATGTCAGCCATGGCTGCAGCTTCGCCCCCATGCGCAGGAAGCGGCCGGGGTTGGCGTAACGGTGAAAAAGGTTACCGGTTCGTGCGGTAAGGCTCTGCGTTGCGTTCAAGGTTGATCCATCCGTGCCCGGGGCACCTGTCCCTGCAATGAAAACGGTCAAGAAATTCGTGCCATCACCCTTGCGTGGGTGGGGGCTGGCGTTTTCCTGCTCTACACTATCGCGTTAAAAAAGACACGGCCAGTCCTGTCCCATCATGGTACGGTCGGGCCACAGGAGGAGAAAACATGCTGTTTGCGATCATTTGCACCGACAAGCCCGCCAGCCTTGAAACCCGCAAGGCAACGCGTGAACGCCACCTTGCCTACCTTGAGCGGTGGAAGCGTCACATCATCCATGGCGGGCCGCTGCTGGACGCGGAAAACCGCCCCTGTGGCAGCCTGCTGGTGGTGGATGTGGCCGACCGCGCCGCGGCCGAGGGATTCGCGGTGGAAGATCCCTATGCGAAGGTTGACCTGTTCGAGAGCGTGGTGATCCGTCCGTTCCGTTCAGTTTTTCGTGATGGGCTTCGGGTGGAGTAAAAAAACGGTCATGGCTTACTGGCTGATCAAGTCCGAGCCCGATGCCTTTTCATGGTCCGAGCAGGTTGAAAACGATATTGAACCGTGGACCGGCGTGCGCAACCACCAGGCGAAGAAAAACCTGGCGGCCATGAAGGTGGGCGACCGGGCCTTTTTCTACCACTCCAACGTGGGCCGTGAAATCGTGGGCGTGGTGGAGGTCGTGCGCGAAGCCTATCCCGACCCCACCGCGACGGATGGCAGATGGGTCTGCGTTGACGTGCGCGCCATTGGTCCCATGCCGCATCCGGTCACGCTGGCAGCCATGAAGGCCGATCCGGATCTTGCGGACCTGGCGCTGATTCGGCAGTCGCGCCTGTCCGTCGTCCCGGTTTCGGATGCGCACTGGGGGCACCTGTGCCGGATGGGTGGCTGGAACAGCTAGGGGCATGTCACGTTTCATGGCAGCACCATGGTGACGCACGTTGCAAGAACGCCGCCATGGTGCTGAAACGGTGGGAACTGCCGCATGGGTGTCGCGGGCGGTTTCCCATGCCCTGTCCATATGGCGGGCATGGCGCGACCGGTCCGTGAAGGTACGGAAGATCAGGCGAAGGGCATTGTAATGAGTGCAGGTTCCTCAAACGAACTGGCGCCGCTGACGTTGGACAGCGCGTGTATCACTGAACTCCAGCAGGCGCTGGAACGGGTTGAATCAGGGCGCGGCGTGCTGGTGCGCCTTGCCGACCTCATGGGTGGGGCCGTGGGGCAGGCGGCCATGCTGGGCATGCGCACGCTGGGGCTGGCGCCGGGGTTGCAGGCACGGCTGCAGGCCACGGCGGAAACCGCGATCAGGCGCGCGTTCGACCTTGCGGTTGTCGGCATGGACCGCCCCCGGGACGTATCCGCCACCCCTGATGACGGCACGGGCTGGCGCGACCCGGCGCTGAAGGCCGCCGTCACGGTATCGGGGGCCGTGGGTGGCTTTACCGGCCTGCCGGGGCTTGTTGCGGATGTGGGCTTCACCACCCTGACCATCATGCGTGAAATCGCCCGCATCGCGCGGGAACAGGGTGAAGACCTGTCGCAGGAAGACGCGCGTGCCGCCTGTCTGGAAGTATTCGCCCTGCGCGCCTTCCCCTTTGGGGCGGCAAAGGGCCAGGGGCAGGGCGAGGATAACGAACTGGGTTATTTCTCTGCCCGCGCCATGCTGCGCGGCCGTCCGGTCGTCATGCTGGTCAGTGAGGTCGCGACCCATTACGGGCTGGGTCTGTCACGCAAATTCGCATTGCAGATGATGCCGGTGGCCGGCGCGCTGTGCGGGGCGTCGCTGAATGTGGCGTTCCTGTCGCATTACCGCGCCGTGGCGCAGGCGCATTTCACCATCCGCAGGCTGGAGCGTGAATACGGCCCCGAAGTCCGCCGCACCGCAATGGACCTGAAGACCCATGCGGCAGCGCAGGTCCGCGAAAGCTGAAAGCGTCGGAAGACTGATTGAAAAGTCGGTCCGGACAACATCCGGTAATCATGGGAAAGTTTTTGGTTAAGCTTTTTTCAAAAAGCTTCAAAAGGACGCCGCCTTTAAAAAAAGGCGGCACCCAAAAATTTTATTTCCCTCAGCTGGTCAGGCCGATTTATCGGGCACGGCTGGCGCGGGCTTCGGGTGGACGCGCAGTTCGATAAAGGCGGCCACCAGCGCGAACAGCGCGTAGAACGCCAGCAGCGTATCCCATATCCCGTGAAAGCGCGGGGCGAAATACTGCAGCAGCACCGTAATCAGCGCGAACACCACGAACACACCGGGCAGTCCGATCATGAGCCTGTCCTTCCTGTCATTGTGCCGGATCAGGCCTGGACCGGTGTCAGCGCGTCGCGGCCCGCCAGCACGGCTTCCACATTGTCCACCGCCATCATGCCCATGTCGGTGCGGGTTTCCACCGTTGCGCTGCCCACATGCGGGGTCAGGAACACGTTGGGCAGTTCAAGGAAGCGCGGGTCGGGGTTGGGTTCGTTGCGGTAGACATCCAGCCCCGCCGCCGCAAGCTGGCCGCTGCGCAGGGCGTCGATCAGCGCATCCTCATCCACCAGCGCCCCACGTGCCGCGTTGATGAAGATCGCCCCGCGCGGCAGGCGGGACAGCAGGTCGGCATTGATCATGCCATCGGTTTCGGGGCTGGCGGGCAGGTGCAGGCTCAGGATATCGCAATGCGGCAGCATGTCGGTCACGGTGCTGAAAAAGGTCGCACCCGCTTCCTGATCCGCCGGCAGGCGGCGGCGGTTGGAATACATGACCTTCATGTCGAAGCCGCGGGCGCGCCTGGCCACCGCCCGGCCAATGCGGCCCATGCCGACAATGCCCAGCCGCTTGCCGCTTATGCGCGTGCCCAGCAGTTCGTCCATGGCCAGCGACCGGCCCCAGCCCCCGCGCATCAGCGCGCCATATTCACTTGCCCGCCGCGCGGCCGCCAGCATCAGCAGCATGGCCATGTCCGCGTTGCATTCGGTCAGTACGTCGGGCGTGTTGGTGACAACAATGCCGCGCGCATGCAGGGCGGGAATGTCCAGGTGGTCGGTGCCGACGCTGACCGTCGCCACAACCTTTACGCTGTCGGGCAGCAGCAGCACGTCGCTGCCCCGCAGCGGCAGCCCGGTGGCGGTCATGATCGCCTGCGGCTGGAATGCGCGCGCCGCATCCAGCAGTTCGCGCGTTGTCATCAGCTGGTCTGGAACGGCGGGTATGTTAAAGCTCTGTTCAATGCGCTGCATGACCGGGGTGGTCTGGCGCTGGGTCAGCAATACGCGGGGACGGGTATCGGACATATGGGGTGGTTTCTCCTGGCAGGCGGACATGCCATGGGCGATCATGCCCATGAAAGCATGCGAAAAGGGTTATCCTAAGAACATGACGGGTCAAGAGACGGTTCCCATTACGCCGGAACTTATGCTGCGCGCCTACATGGCCGGACTGTTTCCCATGGCGCCGGATGCCGGGTCGGATGAACTGGAATGGTACCGCCCCGAAATGCGTGGTATCCTGCCGCTGGACGCGTTCCATGTCAGCCGCAGGCTCATGCGCACCGTGCTGTCGGCGCGCTTTGCGGTCACGACGGACCAGGATTTCCCCGCCGTCATGGATGGCTGCGCCGAACCCGCGCCGGGGCGTGAGACGACATGGATCAGCCCACGCATCCGCGCCCTGTTCTGCGCGCTGCATGACATGGGCCATGCCCATAGCGTGGAGGTCAGGCACGAAGGCAGGCTGGTTGGCGGCCTGTATGGCGTGGCGATCGGGCAGGCGTTCTTTGGCGAAAGCATGTTCAGCCGCATGCGCGATGCGTCCAAGGTCGCGCTTGTCCACCTTGTCGCGCGCCTGCGTGTGGGGGGATTCAGCCTGCTGGACACCCAGTTCGGCACCGACCACCTGGCCAGTTTCGGCGGGGTGGAAATTCCGGCGCGGGATTATATGCGCCAGCTGGCCCATGCGGTGCGGGGGCAGGCGGCATGGATTGGGAATGATCGCGTAACGGAACTGGAAACCGCCATCCGCGCCCTGCGCATGTGACGGGCGGCGGGCGGTTGACACAACCGGCCATGCGGGGTTCCGTCTTGGCAGATGAAAGGGAAAACACGATGAAGCATGGAACGGCCCGCCCGCGATGGCAGTGGACAAGGACGGGCGCGCTGCGGCTGGGCATGACGGCGCTGGCGGTGGGTCTTGCGTCCGGCTGTGACATTCCCGCCGCGCGGGCGGATGACCCTTCCAGCGTTCACCCCCCGCTGACCCCCACCCGTGACGTGCAGGTGGATTATAACGTGCAGCCCGATGGCGTGCCCGAACCCAAGGCCGTGCGCACATGGTTCGCCTATAACGGCGGCCTGATGCGAATCGACAGCCCGCAGGGCATGGGTGAGACGATCCTCAACCGCATGAGCCGCCAGGTCACGATCATCATCAACCCGCAGAAGGTGTACAGCCAGCTTGACGCCCGCTATGGCATCCGCAATCCCTTCCTGCTCGACCTGTCCATGACCTTCTCGCGCAAGGGCAGTTCCACCGTGGCGGGCGTGCCCTGCACGCAGTGGGATGTCACGACCGATCAGGGCAGTGCCACCGCCTGCGTGACCGATGACGGCGTGGTGCTGCAGGAAATCGGCGTGGATGGCGACGGGCTGAAGGGGCGGCTGGAAGCGACGAAGGTGGTGTACGCCCCGATCCCCGACAGCATGTTCCAGCCGCCGGAGGGTTACCGCAAGATCGACCCGCCACCCCCGCCCGGCACGCCGCCCGCCCGCAAGGATGCGGACAAAAAGGGCGGCTGATGCCGTTGTTCAAGGCCAGTTTTCAAGGATGACATGAAGTGACACGATTTGCGCATGGCGGCCGCCGGGCTGCACTGGTGGTCTGTCTGCTGCTGGCAGGAATGGCAGGCCATGCATCCGCCGCCGACCCCGATCCCCAGAGCCCCTATGTCACCCCGCAGAATGATGTGGACGTGACCTACACAATCTATCCCCCCCATGACACGAGCGAGGTCATGAGCCAGCGCATGCGCTGGTCCGCCAGCCGCATGATGCAGCGTGTCGATCCGGCCAATGCCGCCACCTACATGATTACCGATTACCATGCCGGGACCCTGACGGTGGTGAATCCCGGCCAGAAGGTCAAGACGGTCATTCCCGCCCCGGGGGCGGCCAATGTGCAGATGGGCCAGCGTGCGCAGGGCACGTGGCTGCGCACCGGCGTGTCAAAGGTTGCGGGGATTCCCTGCGCCCTGTGGCAGACACAGGATACCGACCAGCGTTCGAGCGAGATCTGTTACACCGATGATGGCGTGATGATGGAAGTCATCCGTGACGGCAAGGTGATGGTCGAGGCGGCCTCCGTTACACGCACGCCGCAGGATGAAAGCGTGTTCACCGTCCCGTCGGGACTGAAGGAACTGCACGCGGCCCATCCCTGATACGGACCCGGCCCGGTCCGCTTTATGGCATGAAAAGGGCGCAACCTGCCCGTAAATCGCCATCGCGGTGCTGTCTAACCGATTCCGGCGGGGCGCTTTTCCCGCCGGATCAGGATCAGTAACGGGAACAGGTTGATGAAGAATACAGGACGTATCGCAGCGGGGCTTCTGGTTCTTGCCGGGCTGGCGACAGCCGCCCCGCAGGCGCATGCCCATGGGCGTGGCGGTGGCGATGCGTTTGTCGGTGGTCTGGTGGGCGGCCTTGTTGGCGGTGCCGTGGCGGGCGCGATGGTGGATGCCTACGGACCGCCGCCGCCCCCTCCGCCGCCGGTATATTACCGTCCGGCCCCGCCCATGGCCTATTACGCACCCCCGCCTCCGCCGCCGCCCGTGGTGATGTATGGTCCCTATGGCGGCCCGGGACGGCCGTATTACTGAACTTCAGCCACCAGCCGCCTGTAGCGTCAGGGTCGCGATGGCCTTGCGCACGGCGGCGACATGGTTCGTGACCTTGACCTTGCGCCACGCCTGAACCAGATGGCCGGTGGCGTCGATCAGGAAGGTCGCGCGTTCGATGCCCATGTATTTGCGGCCATACATCGATTTTTCCACCCACACGCCATAGGCCTCCGTCACCCTGCCATCGCTGTCCGATGCAAGGGGAAAGGTCAGGTTATGGTCGGCTGCGAATTTTTCGATCGCGGGCATCCCGTCACGTGAAACGCCGATGACATTCACGCCGTCCTTGTGCAGGTCGGCCAGTGCCGCCTCGAATTCGCATGCCTCTTTGGTGCAGCCCGATGTGTTGGCCTTGGGATAGAAATACAGGACAAACGGATGTCCCTTCAGCCCGGTAAGGCTGACCGTGCGGCCGTGGCTCGCGGGCATGTTGAAATCGGGAACGGCGCTGCCGGGTTCGGGAAAGGGGGGTGTCGGGTTGCTCATGGCCTGCCTTGCTGATCTGGGTGCATGCGTCGTTCCCATGGGGTGGACACATGCGGCATGGTTGTGGGGACGATCATGCACCGCCTTGCCCCGTCGGGGAACCGCTGTCGTGCGCCGCCCGCGTGGATGTGTCCGGGGCGGGCGGAAGCAGGCGGTCAAAGACGCCCCTGACATCGGTGGCCATGCGGTCCATGCGCGCCAGCAGCCTGTCCGCATCCGCCACCCGGAATTCCCCGGTCAGGATTTCAAGGCTGGCGGCAGGGATGGTGTCCGGCACTTCGCTGCCACATATGATGCGGATCAGCCCCTGCAGCGCACGCCAGAACAGGTCGGCCCGGCGCAGCAGCCGCGCATCGGCGTCCGTGATGTCCCCCGCATGGGCAAGCCGCAGCAGGGCCAGGCGCGTGGACTGGCTGCGGCTTGTGCAATGGGTGGTCAGCAGTTGCAGCCCCTGGGCAATGAATTCCACATCCATAAGCCCGCCACGCCGACGCTTGATGTCCCACGGGCTGGTGGCGGGGCGTTCCCGGGCCAGGCGTTCGCGCATATGGCGCACGTCATGCACGATCTGGTCGCGTTCCTGCCGGGTGCGTGCGCCGTGGCCCAGCGCGGTGGCGATGGCCGCGCGCAGTTCAGCGCGCAGGGATGGCGGTCCCGCCACGACGCGCGCACGCGTCAGGGCCATGCGTTCCCATGTCCACGCGGATTCCGCATGGTAGCGGCGGAACGCGGACAGGGAGACGGCAACCGGCCCCTTGGACCCGGACGGGCGCAGCCGCATGTCCACCTCATACAGTGGCCCCTCCCGTCCCGGCGCGGTCAGGGCCGCGACAAAGGCATGCGCCAGCCGGACGTAATACGTGCCCGCCGCCAGCGCGCGTGGCGTCAGGCCGTCGGCATATGTGATGGCGGGCACGACGCTTTCCACGATATCGGCGGGGTGGTCGAACACCAGCATGAGGTCAAGGTCCGATCCCGGCATCATTTCACACGATCCCGCCTTGCCCAGCGCCACGACCGCCATCGACCCGCCGGGCACCGTGCCGTGTCGGCGCCTGTGTTCGTTGCTGACCACGCGCAGCAGGCCGCGCATGACCGTTTCCGCCATGGCGGTGCGCGCGCGGGCCGCGCGTTCCTCGCTCATGCGGTGTTCAAGGCGGGCGACCGACAGGCGGAATTCCTCGCCACAGACCAGGCCGCGCAGGACGGGCAGCACCTGTTCGGCCGACAGCGCGGCCGCCACATGCCGTCGCACCAGCGCCGTGACCGTGCCCAGCGCGCCGGGACCGCCATCCATGTCCAGCAGGCCATCCAGCGCGGAAGGGGTCTGCGCCAGATGGTCCGCCAGGAAGGGCGCGCAGTCCAGAACCGTGACAATGCGGTGGATCAGCGCGGGATTGCGTTCCAGCAGCGACAGGAACTGGACCCCCGCCCACTGGCGTTCCAGCAGCGCGTCAAATCGCCGCAGCACGGTCAGCGGCTGCCGGCGCTTGCCGATTTCCGTCAGGATGGCGGGCAGCAGCCGGCGCAGCAGCTTGCGCGCCCGGTCCGAACGCAGCGCGCGCAGGCGGTTGCCTTCCCACCGGTTCAGGATGACGAGGGCGTCGGTGATATCGGCGGCGGGGAAACCCTGTTCCAGCAGCCTGTCGGCGGCGTCGGCATCCTCGGGCGCTATGGTGATGTCCGCCTGCGCGTCGTTTTCGGCAAACTGCAGGTCGAAATTGCGGCGCGAACGCTGCATGACCGACAGCATGCTACTGGCCAGTTGCCCGCAATCCGGCGCAAGCATGAAGACCGCGAAGCGCGCGAATCCGTCCTGTGTGTCCGGCAGGGTATGGGTCTGGTGGTCCATGCGCATCTGCAGCCGGTGTTCGGCCTGTCGCAGCATGCGGTAATTGCGGGCCAGTATTGCGGACTGTTCACGCGTCAGCAGGCCCGCGCGGCGCAGCCTGCGCAACGCGCCAAGCGTGGTGGGATCGCGCAGTTCGGGCCGCCTGCCGCCCCATACCAGTTGCAGCGCCTGGGCCACGAATTCGACCTCCCGTATGCCGCCCTGTCCCAGCTTGACGTTCTGTCCCAGCAGCCAGCCCGTGGCGGCGTCGGGGTCATGGATGAATTCGGGCGGCAGGCTGCTCAGGTTGGCATGTCCCGCGTTACGATGGCGGTCGATCCGTGCTTTCATGTCATGCAGATCGTCAATTACCGCGAAATCCAGATGGCGGCGCCATACGAACGGATGAATGCTTTTGAGAAAACGGCGCCCCGCCGTGATGTCCCCCGCGACCGGCCGCGCCTTGGTCATGGCCGCGCGTTCCCATGTCCGGCCCATGCTTTCGTAATACTGGATGGCGGCGGGAAAGGACACGGCGGCAGGGGTGGCGGACGGGTCCGGGCGCAGCCGCAGGTCCATGCGGAATACGTAACCATTTGCATCACGCGCTTCCATAAGCGTGACAAGATCGCTAGTCATGCGCACAAAGGTATGCCGCAGTTCCCCGTTGCCGGGGTGACGGTCCGGATCATACAGGATGATCAGGTCTATGTCCGAGGAGTAGTTCAGTTCCCGCGCGCCCAGCTTCCCCATTGCCAGAACCACGAAGCCGCTGCCCCGGCACGGGGTTTCGGGGTTACGCAGGCGCAGTCGCCCGGTGTCGTGTGCATGCAGCAGCAGATGTCTGACCGCCGCCCCCAGTGCGTTCTCGGCCAGCTGGCTCAGCGCAAGGGTGACCTGCTCCAGCGTCCATGCGCCACCGATATCGGCCAGCGCAATGGCCAGCGCCGCCTGCCGTTTGGCCACGCGCAATGCAGCCATGACATCCGCGCGGGCGGTGTCGGGCGGCAGGGCGTCCAGACCCGACAGGATCCGGCGTATGCACGCATCCGCCCCATCCGTCAGCAGGTCGGCAAAAGCCAGCGTGTCGCGCAGCGCCAGGTCGGACAGGTAGGGACTGTTTCCCCCCATGGCATCCAGCAATGCGCCCAGTTCCGGCACGGCCGCGATATCGGGCAGGCCCGCGCGCGCGCAGGCATCCGTCAGGTTTTCACGCACGATGCGCGCCGCGCGCGTATCGGCGGCATGGGGCCATGTGCAGCCACGCCACGAAGGGTGCGGCACGAAGGGGGGCAGGGCAGGCTGGTCCATGGGAAAGGGTCCGTTAAGGGGCTGGAAAACCATGCAGGTCCGCATGATGGCATGGCGTGGGTGGCATGACGGAAGCCGGCCAACCCTCTCCCGCCCGGAACGCCATGTCCAGTCCCAGCCGCGTGCGCCGCGCGGTGATGGCGGCCGGGCGCGTGGTGATCTGGCTGGTACTGCTGTGCATTACGCTGCCTGCCGTGCTTCTGCTGGTGCTGACGGTGCGGCTGTCCGCGGGGCCGCTGGATGTGACGCCGGTGGTCAGCCTGCTCATGCCGCTGCCGGTCGCGCATGGACCGACGCATGACGATATCATCGGCACCCTGTCGGCGGGGCATGTGCGCATGGGCTGGAACGCCGTGCATGAAGGCCTGCGCGCGCCGCTGGTGATATGGGTGGAGGACGTGCGCATCCAGCGCCGTGACGGGCAGATGGCCGATACCCTGCGCCGTGGCCGCCTGACGCTGGACAGCCCGGCACTGTTTCATGGCAGCGTGCGGATACTGGAACTTTCGGTCTCGCACGGGCGGCTGAAACTTGCGCGCAACAAGGAGGGCAAATTCGGTCTCGACCTGGGCCCGGACACGCCTTATTCCACACAGAAGCCGGAACAGCCGGCGCCCGTGGACCTGACGGCGCTGCGGCAGGCCGTCATATCCGACACCCACGTCAATTTTGCCGATCGCATGACCGGCCGTGCATGGCGGCTGGGTGAAGCCGATGCCCGGCTGAAGGTCGTGACCGATTCCGGGCAGAAGGGGGTGACGGGTGATATCCGCCTGGGCCTGGAGGGGAATGGCGAACGGCTGGTGGTGCATGGCATGGGGGAACATACCGGCCCGGGCCAGATCAACTGGACCCTGCAGCTTGACCCGATCAGCCCGGCCGCCTTTGCGCCGGGACGGAAGGAGGTGGAGCCACTCGGCCTGCCCGTGGGCGGGCAGTTGCAGGTCGCCTTCCGTAACGGCGGCGTGCGGGACATTCCCTTCCTCATGCCGCGGGATTTCGCCCTGCACCTCAATGCAGGCAACGGGAAGGTCACCACCCGCAAGGCGGGGCAGTTCCTGGTGGGGGAAGGGGAGGCCGACCTGGTCGGCTCGCTGGGTGCCGGGCCACGCAACGCACCGTTTGATGGCCCGCTGCATGTCATGCTGAAGCGTCTGGAACTGCACCTGCGCGCGCCGGGGCATGCGGCTGATGATGGCAGCGGTCCCACGCTGGACGCGACGGCGGACCTGAAATCGACATCCCTGCTGGATCCGAAAACGGCGCAGCTGAATGTTGACGCGCGCGCACGGTCGCTGGATTTCGCGACACTGGGCGATTTCTGGCCCCCGCGCGCGATGAAGGGCGCGCGGCGGTGGGTCACGCAGAACATACCGCAGGGGCACGTGCAGGAACTGCAGGTCAACATGGGGCTGGCCAGCCACAAGGGCTGGAACGGGCTCGACCTTGTCTCGCTGGGTGGCACGATCGACGCCGACAGGATGGAACTGCACTGGCTGCGTCCCATACCGCCCATGCATGACATGGATGCCCACCTGACCTTTGACGGTCCGGATGAGATCATGATCCGCTTTGGCCACGCCTACCAGCTGGTGGACCTCGCGGACCGGCACGTGGATGCCACCGGCACGGGACGGATCGAGGTCGGCCCCGGTTCCATGCGGATCACGGGCCTGAATCAAAAGGTGCAGGTGGGCGACATCAACGTCACCCTGCTGGGCAACGCGCGTGACGTGCTGGCGCTGCTGGCCGAACCCCGGCTGAATGTGCTTTCGCGCCATCCCATGTCGTTTACGCACCCCGCGGGCCGGGCCAATGTGTCGCTGCATATCGCCCTGCCGCTGGATGCGCATGTGCGGCTGGACCAGATTGACCTGCGCAGCCACACCGATCTGGCGCAGGTGCATCTGGGCAATGTGGTGGTGGGGCGGCCACTGGATAACGGCAGCCTGGGCATTGACGCCACGATCAACGGCCTGCTGCTGCAGGGGACCGGGGTGCTGGCGGGCATTCCGTCCAGCGTGATCTACACCATGGATTTCCGTAACGGGCCGATGGTCCACGCGGTGGAAAGCGCCAGCCTGCAGGGGCATGTCACCCCCGAGGGCGTGCGGCGCGCGGGGTTCGAGATGGGCGAGCATTTTGCCGGCAGCGCCCAGCTGGATGTGGACTACGACCGGTATGTGGGCGGCAAGGCGCAGGTCAATATCGATCTGGACCTTGACCGCGCGGCGCTGAACATTCCCATCTGGTCCAAGAAGGTGGGGCAGGAGGCGAATGCCTCGGTCGAGCTGGACCTTGACCATGGCCAGATCTCCAGCATCGAGAATATCCGCGCCGTAGGCCCCGACCTGCTGATTGATGGCCATGCCGAAACCGCATCCGGCGTCGCGCGCCGCCTGATCCTGCGCGGCTTCCATGTCGGCCGGTCAATGGGCAATGCCTCGGTCATGCTGCCGCTGCGTGACAGTGACGCGATCGGGGTGAATGTGGCGGCAAGGGTGCTGGACCTGTCGCCGCTGGTGTCATTCCAGACCACGCCTGACGGTTCGGCTTCAGCCAAAGTGGCGGCCGGGCAGGGCAATAGTGGCTACCATGTGCCTGAAATGGCCAGCGGACGCGTGAAGGGGCCGCCGGGACGCAGGTGGGACCTGAATGTTGATGCCCAGACCCTGTACTACAGCCCGAAAGATATGCTGACGAACGTGCACAGCCATCTGGAAACCGACGGCGTGCGCCTGACACGCGGCGTCATGACGGTCGAGGGGCCGGTGGCGGCTGCGGCACACCTGAACCCGAAGGGCAATACGCGCGTGCTGGACGTGCATGTGGCCAGTCTTGGCGCGCTGCTGCAGGACATGAAGGTCACGGATGAAATGCAGGGCGGTGTCACCGACATCACCGGCAGCTTTGATGACAGCGTTGCGACCGCGCCCTTCTCCGGCAAGGTGCATATGGGACCGTTCAAGCTGCGCAACGTGCCGGCGGTGGTGCGCATGGCCAACAATGCCTCGATCTATGGCTGGCTGCGCGCGCCGCATGCGCCCAGTTTTCAGGTCGAGCAGCTTGATGCGCCGGTCACGCTGGATGAAGGCAACGTCCATATCGCAGACGGTCTGGTCAGCAACGCATCCCTTGGGGCCACGGTGTCAGGGGATGTGAATCTGGAGAAGAAGACGCTCAATCTGGATGGCACCATCATCCCCGCCTTTGCGGTGAATGCGGCGCCGGGCCACCTGCCGGGCCTGCTGGGCTGGCTGTTCAGCCCTGAAAAGAACGGGGGCGTCGTTTCCGCCACCTATCAGGTCACGGGACCGATGGACAACCCGGCGGTGCATGTGAACCCCTATGCCATGCTGCTGCCCGGTTTCCTGCGCAATCTCATGCATATTCACTGAAGACGTTTTTGGTGAAGCTTTTTTCAAAAAGGCGACACCCATAAACGTTTGTTTTTGATAATGGTTTTTAGTGTTCCTGCGTAATGCGATCATGCCCGGGCAGCACGAACAGCACGGTCAGCAGCGAACAGGCGATGCAGCCGGTCACGTACCAGTAAAACAGTCCTTCATGCCCGATCTGCTTGAACCACAGGGCCACGTATTCCGCCGTGCCGCCAAAGACCGAAACGGTCAGCGCATAGGGCAGCGCCACCCCCAGCGCGCGGATGCGCGTGGGAAACAGTTCGGCCTTCACCACCGCGTTGATGGAGGTATAGCCCGAAATCCCGACCAGCGCCGCCGTCACCAGACCGAAAGCCACCAGTGGGGAATGCACGCTGGACAGGGCCTGCATGAGCGGTACGGTCGCAACGCAGCCGATGATGCCGAACGACAGCAGCAGCCGCCTGCGGCCCACCCGGTCCGACAGCGCGCCAAAGGCGGGCTGGACCATGGCGAACACCACCAGTGACGCGGTGGAGACCAGCGTGGACTGCTCCTTGCTCAGCCCCGCCGTGTTGACCAGGTATTTCTGCATGTAGATGGTGAAGGTGTAGAACGCGACCGTCCCGCCCAGCGTCAGGCCGCATACGCCCAGTACCTCACGCGGGTGGCGCAGCAGCACGCGCAGACCGCCATGGGCGTTGCGGTCATGGCTGGCCGTATTGAACTGCTCGCTTTCCGCCATGCCGCGACGGAACCACAGGATGGACAGCGCCAGCAGCGCGCCGATGCAGAACGGAACGCGCCAGCCCCACGCCCCGAGCTGTGCCGGGCTGAGCAGCGCGAACTGCAGGATCAGCAGCACGACAAGGGCCAGAAGCTGCCCCATGACCAGCGTGACATACTGGAAACTGGCGTAAAACCCGCGCTGCGCGGAGGGGGCTATTTCCGACAGGTACGTGGCGCTGGCCCCGTATTCGCCCCCCAGGCTCAGCCCCTGCAGCAGGCGCGCGAACAGCAGCACGCACGGGGCCGCAACGCCAATGCGTTCGTATGTCGGGCACACGGCAATGGCCAGCGAGCCTGCGCACATGGCGATGATCGAAACACTCAGCGCCGCGCGTCGTCCATGCCGGTCCGCCATAAGCCCCATGAGCCATCCGCCCACCGGCCGCATGAGGAAGCCGATGGCGAACACCGCCGCACTGCGCAGCAGTTCCGTCGTCTGGTTGCCCTTTGGAAAGAAGGCATGGGCAAAATACATGGAAAATGCCGCATAGACGTACCAGTCGTAATATTCGATCAGATTTCCGGACGAACCCGCAATAATGCTTCGTATTCTCTGCGCAGTGGTCAGCGCGCCGGTCTGGGTCTTGAAAACAGGCATGATGTTCAACCTATGGGGGCGTAAGGGTCGTCAGGATGAATGGGATGGGGACGGGGCCGCGCGTGCGGGACTGCTGCCGGATACGGCGCCAGTCCCGGTCATGATGGGGGTGTCGGCCTGCGTATCGCTGATCCGGCCCGACAGGGCGGCGGCAAGGCGTTCGGTATCCAGCGCGCCTTCCCACCGGGCCAGCACGATGGTGGCCACCGCGTTGCCGATGATGTTGGTCAGCGACCGGCATTCCGACATGAAACGGTCAATGCCCAGGATCAGCCCCATGCCCGCCACTGGCACGTCGGGCACCACCGCCAGCGTCGCGGCGAGGGTGACGAAACCTGCCCCCGTGACCCCGGCGGCCCCCTTGGAACTGATCATGGCGACCAGCAGCAGGCTGACCTGCTGGCCCAGGCCCAGGTGCACATCCGTCGCCTGCGCAATGAACAGCGCAGACAGCGACATGTAGATGTTTGTGCCATCAAGATTGAAGGAATAGCCCATCGGCACCACCAGCCCCACGACGGACGGTGCGCAGCCGGCGTTCTCCATCCGGGTCATAAGGCTGGGAAGCGCTGATTCGGATGAACTGGTGCCCAGAACGATCAGCAGTTCCTCACGCAGGTAGGCCAGCAGCGGCAGGATGCGGAACCCGTTCCACCGCGCGACCGCCCCCAGCACCACCAGTATGAACAGCGCGGAAGTGGCATAGAAGGTCGCCACAAGGAAGGCGAGGTGCAGCACGGAACCGATGCCAAACCGCCCGATGGTGAACGCCATCGCCCCCAGCGCCCCGATGGGCGCGGCATACATGACCAGCCGCACCACCCCGAACACCAGCTGCGTCAGCTGCTTGAGCAGCGACAGGATCGCATGCCCCTTCGCCCCCATGTGCGACAGGCTGATGCTGAACAGGATGGCGATCAGCAGCACCTGCAGGATATCGCCCGAGACAAAGGCGCTGACCACCGTGTCGGGAATGATGTTGAGCAGGAAGTCACTGAACGAATGCGCCTGTGCCCGCGCGGTAAAGGCGGCGACCGCGTGGGTATCCAGTGTCGCGGGGTCGGCATGGATATGCGCGCCGGGACGCACGACGTTGGCCATGACCATGCCCACCACCAGCGCCAGCGAGGAAAACGTCAGGAAATAGACCATTGCCTTGGCCGCCAGCCGTCCCGCCTGCCCAAGGTCGGACAGGCTGGCCACCCCCGTCACCACCGTCAGGAAGATGACCGGCGGGATCACCATCTTGACCAGGCGGATGAAGCCATCCCCCAGCGGTTTCAGCGTCACTGCCACATGCGGGCAGAAATATCCCAGCGCGATGCCCGCCACCACCGCGATGACAACCTGCGCATACAGGCTGCGAAACAGGGATCCGCGCCGCGCCGGTCGGGCTTGCGGGCAGGTCTGCGTTTCCTCGGGCATGGTGGATGGGTCCTCAAGAACGGTTCGGTTTCCGGCACCGCGAACGGGCGGGGTGAAGGCATGTCGGGGCACGCTAGTGTGTTTTGGCGCCATGCGAACCTGAAAATCAGGTGAAAGGCGGATCGTTACGGTCGCTGCATATCACGGTTGCCAGATATTCCAAAAAAACATGATGGGTTTACATCACCCGTATTACAGGGCACGGACATGTTTTGTTCTTTACGATGGGAAACAATCCGCCATGCCCGATCTGTCCGCATCGCCCGTCTTGTGGATCGGAATGCTGCTTGCCGCCATGTCATGCCTGTTGTCCCTGATCGTGCTGCGCCGTCTTTCCCTTATGGCGGGACAGGCGGAAGATGCGGACCAGCTGGCGCGGCTATGCGTGATGACGGAGCGGGAGACCGCCGCCCGCGTGGCGGAAAACGAGGCCCAGCGCGCCCGCATGGCGGAAATCGAACGCGCATTGTCGACAAGGCTGGACCAGCGGCATCAGGAAATGACCGAAACCTTCAACCGCATCGCCCGCATGATGGGCCGCGACCTTGCGGAAATGCGTGTGACGCAGTCCGAAGCCCTGCGCGAAATGGCGGAGGAGGGCAGGCGGCAGAGCGATGAACTGCGTGCGGCCGTGAATGAACGCCTGCATCAGGCAGTGGAAAAGCAGATGCAGACATCCTTCCAGCGCGTGCTGGAACAGATCGGCGCGATGCAGAAGGCGATGGGCGAGGTCTCGGCCATGACCGCGCAGGTGGGGGACCTCAAGCGCCTGTTTTCCAACGTCAAGACCCGTGGCGGATGGGGTGAATCCCAGTTGCGCAGCATTCTGGACGACGTGCTGCCCGAAGGCGCGTACGAAACCAACCGCCGCCTGCGTGATGACAGCCGCGAGGTGGTGGAATTCGCGGTGCGCATGCCGGTGCGGGCCACCGTCCCGCCGGTGCTGGCGATTGATTCCAAATTCCCGACCGAAGCCTATGAACGTCTTCTGCAGGCGGTGGACGACTGCAACCCCGACGCCGAACGCGCCGCCCGCCGCGCGCTGGAAACTACCCTGCGGATCGAGGCGCGCAAGATCGCGACCAAATACATCGTGCCACCCGTGACGGTTGAATTCGCCGTCCTGTACCTGCCCACTGATGGGCTGTACGCGGAGGTCGCGCGTATTCCCGGCCTGCTGGATGAAATCGGCCGGACCTATCGCGTCATCGTGATGGGGCCGGGCCTCATGCCCGCCATGCTGCGCACCATCCATCTTGGTTACGTGACGCTGGCGCTGGAACGGCGCACGGATGACATCGCGCGCCTGCTGGGCGCCACGCGCCAGGAAATGCTGCGTATGGACGGGGTGCTGGAAAAACTGGCCCGCAATGCGTCTGCCATGTCATCCTCCATTGACGAAGCCCGCAGGCGCACCGGCCTCGTGACCCGCAGGCTGCGCGAACTGGATGTGGATACCGCCGCCGCCCCTGCCGGGGATGACGGGGTGAACCCGGCTTCCGCCATGGGGGAGGGGGCAGGCGCGCAGGCCGACATGGCGCCGTCATGGTCGCGCGAAGGGGCGGGTGGGCATGGGACGTAGCTGAAAACGATTTTAATTGGCCCCGCTCCGGCACGCGCTGCATAAGGAAGGGATGATGAGTGTTCCGTCCGAAGCCCACCGTCCTGAAAGCGCGCCCGTTTCCCCCACGGGCGGGACCGCGCCGCGTGTCCTGCTGGTGGAGGATGACAGCAAGATTGCGCAGGAAGTGGTGGAGGAACTTGAAAGCCGTCATTTCCACGTCCAGCATGAGGAATCAGGCGCCGCCGGCCTGGCGATGGGGCTGAACGCGCATTTCGATGTCATGATCGTGGACCGCATGCTGCCCGAACTCGATGGCCTGACGCTGATCGAGACCCTGCGTGAGCGCAGGGTGCATGTGCCCGTGCTGGTGCTGTCCGCCCTGTCGGCGGTGGATGACCGGGTCAGCGGGCTGAAGGCGGGCGGCGATGACTACCTGACCAAGCCGTTTGCGATGGAGGAACTGGCCGCGCGGCTGGAGGCGCTGCTGCGCAGGCCTGACAATTCACGCCATACCATGCTGCGCGTCGGCCCGCTGGAAATGGACCTGATCGAACGCACGGTCACGCGCGATGGCGTGCCGATCGACCTGCTGCCGCGGGAATTCCGCCTGCTGGAATACCTCATGCGCCGGCCGGGACAGGTACTGACCCGCAACATGCTGCTGGAGGATGTGTGGAATTACCGCTTCATTCCCCAGACCAACCTTGTGGACGTGCATATCGGCAAGCTGCGCCGCAAGATCGATGAAAGCGGCAAGCCCCCCCTGATCCAGAGCATCCGGGGCGCGGGGTTCATGCTGCGTGCTTCGTAACGAACTGTTCCGTACCGCCACCTTCCGCCTGACACTGGCGGTGGTGGCGGCAATGATCTGTTCGGCGGCGTTGCAGTTCTTCTTCGGCTACAGCCAGGCCAGCGTGTTCGAGGCCCGGCGGTCCGACATGCTGCTGCTGCGCGAAGCCAGCATCCTGCAGCGCGAACCCCCTGCCGAACTTGAGCAGCAGGTGCGCGACCGCGCGACCGACGACCTGCGCATCATCATGAACGTCACCACGCTGTTTGACGCACAGCAGCATTATATCGTGGGCGACCTGCACAACTGGCCCACCGGGCTGGTGGCGGACGGGCATGTCCATGTCGTCGAACCCGAGGCAATGGGCGGTGGTTCCGCCACCCTGCTGCGCATGGTGGCGGTGCATGTGCGGGGGGGACGTTATCTGGTGCTGGGGCGCAGCCGGCACATGCGCACCGAACTGCGGCTGATGATGCGGCATTCCATGCTGGTCTCGATCGTGCCGACCGTCCTGTTCGCGCTTATGACCGGCATCTTCCTCAGCCATCGCGCCCTGTCGCGGGTCAAGGACATGCATGAGGCGATCGACCGCATCATGGAAGGCGACCTGCATGAACGCCTGCCGGCGGGAAAACAGAATGACGACCTCCAGCGCCTTGCGGGCAGCGTCAACCGCATGCTGGACCGGCTGGAACAGCTGCTGGATGAAATACGCGACGTGGGCAATGACATCGCCCATGACCTGCGCACGCCGCTTGCGCGCGTGCGGGCGCGCCTTGACCGCGCCCTGAATGCCGGGCACTCGGCCGAGGCGCTGCGCAATGTCATTTCCCGCACCATCGACGACCTGGACCAGTCCTTTTCCATCATCACCGCCCTGCTGCGCATTGGCGAGATCGAGAACGGCCGCAGGCGCGCGGGATTCGGCACGGTCGACCTTGGCGCGCTGGTGGCCGATATCGTGGATCTGTATGAACCCATAGCCGAAACCAAGGGTATCATCCTGTCATATGGGGACGCGGACACGCCGATACAGGTGCAGGGGGACAGGGACTTGCTGATCGAGGTGCTGGCCAACCTGGTGGACAACGCGATCAAGTTCACGCCCGAAGGCGGCCGGGTTGAAATCCGCACCCGCATGAGCGGGGACTGCGCGCTGCTGCAGGTTGTCGATACCGGAATCGGTATCCCGGCGGGGGAACGCAAGGCGGTCATGGGGCGTTTCTACCGTTCGGATAAAAGTCGCCATATTCCCGGCAGCGGGCTTGGGCTGAGTCTGGTGTCGGCCATCCTGGCGCTGCATCACGCGCGGCTCGACATCATGCCGTCGCGTGTGCATGACAGCCTGCCAGGGGTTACAATGGGTATCATTTTCCCACCATCGACCTTGATTCAGGCTGGAAACTAAATTGAAATTTCATTTGCGACCCGTCATGCCCCCGTTAACACCGGAAGGACAGACGGGGAGACGAGATATGTACGAACACCACCTGTCCCGGCCCGGGTCCGTGGAAGGTCAGCCGACCGGGCGGAGGGAAACAGGCCACGCATGAACGGTATCGTTGTTACCGCGCTCAAGCGGCCCTATACTTTCGTCGTCCTTTCCATCCTGATTGTCGTATTCGGTGTCCGTGGACTGCTGCGCACGCCAACCGACGTCTTCCCCAGCATCAATATTCCCGTCGTTGCGATCTGCTGGACCTATACCGGCCTCATGCCCGAGGACATGTCCGGCCGCGTCGTCTATTATTACGAACGCGCCCTGACCGCGACGGTCAACAATATCGAACATATCGAAAGCCAGTCCTATTACGGGCGCGGCATCGTGAAGGTGTTCTTCCAGCCCGGCACCGATACCGCCGTGGCGCAGACGCAGATCACCTCCGTTTCCCAGACGGTCATCAAGCAGATGCCCGCGGGCATGACCCCGCCGCTTGTGCTGACCTACAACGCATCATCCGTGCCGGTGCTGACGTTGCAGGTGTCGTCCGATTCCATGACGGCGTCGCAGATCTATGACATGTCCTCCAACCTGATCCGCCCTGCGCTGGTATCGGTTGCGGGGGCGGCCATCCCCAACCCGTATGGCGGCCAGCCAGGCAATATCATGGTTGACCTGGACCAGAGCAAGCTGCTGGCCCATGGCCTGTCTGCGACCGATATCGGCAATGCGCTGGGCAAGCAGAACATCGTGCTGCCTGCCGGTGACCAGCAGATCGGCGCATTCGACTGGATGGTCCAGACCAATGCCTCGCCTGAGGAAATAGACAGTTTCAATAACATGCCCATCAAGCAGGAAGGCAATTCCGTCGTCTACCTGCGTGATGTGGCGTGGGTGCATGCCGGCGGGCCACCACAGACCAACATGGTGCTGGTCAAGGGGCATCAGGCCGTCCTGATCGTCATCATGAAAAGTGGCGACGCCTCCACCCTGTCGGTGGTCAGCGGGATCAAGGCGCTGCTGCCCTCCATTGTCCGCACGCTGCCGCCGGGCGTCGATATCACCGTGCTGGGCGATGCCTCGACCTTCGTGAAGGAAGCGGTGCGCGACGTGGTGCAGGAAATGGGCACCGCCGCCCTGCTGACCAGTCTCGTGGTGCTTCTGTTCCTGGGGTCGTGGCGATCGACGGTCATCATCGCCACCTCCATTCCGCTGGCCATGCTGTGTTCGGTCATCGGGCTGGGCATGGCGGGGCAGACCATCAATGTCATGACGCTGGGTGGCCTGGCGCTGGCGGTCGGTATCCTGGTTGATGACGCCACCGTCATGATCGAGAACATCGACGCCCACCTTGAAATGGAAAAGGATCTGGAAACGGCCATCATTGACGCCGCCAACCAGATCGTTATCCCCACCTTCGTGTCCACATTATGTATCTGTATCGTGTGGATGCCGCTGTTCCAGCTGACGGGTGTCGCAGGCTGGCTGTTCATGCCCATGGCCGAAGCCATCATCTTCGCCATGATCGCATCCTTCATCCTGTCGCGCACGCTGGTGCCGACCATGGCCAAATACATGCTGGCGGCACAGGTCGCGGCCCATGCGGCGGCCAGGGCGGCGGGGGGACACCAGGAACCGCGCAATATCTTCGGTCGCTTCCAGCAGGGGTTCGAGCGGAAGTTCATTGCCTTCCGCAACCGTTATCGCGCCATCCTTGAACACCTGATCAGCATACGCGGGCGGTTCGTGCCGATATTCGGCCTCGGGGCGTTCTGCTCGCTCGTGCTGCTGGTGTTCGCGGGGCAGGACTTCTTTCCCGAAATCAATTCCAATGCGCTGGCGCTGCACATGCGCGCGCCGATGGGCACCAAGATCGCCGAAGCCGGCAAGATTTCCATGCTGGTGAATTACGAGATCGAACGCCTGCTGCCTGGACAGGTCGAAAATATCGTCAACAACTGCGGCCTGCCGTTCAGCCCGCTCAACCAGGCATTCATCCCCACGCCCACCGTTGGTGCGCAGGACTGTGACCTGACCGTGACGCTGAAGGATGAGGAAGCGCCCGTCGCGAAATACCGCACGATCCTGCGCAAGGGGCTGGCGGAGAAATTTCCCGGCACCGAGATCACCTTCATGCCGGCCGACCTGACGGCCAAGATCCTCAATTTCGGCCTGCCCGCACCGCTGGACGTGCAGGTCACGGGGCGCAACCTGTACGCCAATTTCGACTTTGCCGAAAAGCTGGCTGAAAAGCTGCGCCATGTCACCGGCATTGCCGACGTGGCGGTGCAGGAACCGCTGAATACGCCCACGCTGCGCGTCAATGCGCGCCGGACCTACGCGCTGGGTACCGGCCTGACCGAAGCGGACGTGGCGAACAACGCGCTGGCCGTCCTGTCGGGCAGCGGGCAGGTGGCGCCGACCTACTGGCTGGATCCCAAGACCGGGGTTTCACATCTGGTGGATATCCAGACGCCGCTGCAGTTCCTGCAGACCATGAACGACCTTGAGACCATTCCCATCGACAAGGGCGACGGCAACCCGTCGGACAAGGCGCCGCAGATCCTGGGCGGGCTGAGCGACATCGTGCAGACCGGCACCCCGGGCGAGGTCTCGCACTACAACATCATGCCGGTGTTCAACATCTACGCCTCGACCGAGGGGCTGGACCTTGGCGCGGTGTCCCGGCAGGTCGCCCGCGTGGTGGACGATGTGCGCAAGGACCTGCCCGCGGGGTCCAGCCTGACCATCCGTGGTCAGGCGGAGACCATGAACGGGGCGTATACCCAGCTTATCGGCGGCCTGGCGATGTCGATCCTGCTGGTGTACCTGATCATCGTGGTCAACTTCCAGTCATGGCTGGACCCGTTCATCATCATCACGGCCCTTCCCGGGGCGCTGGCGGGGATCGCGTGGAGCCTGTTCCTGACGCATACGGCGCTGTCGGTCCCGGCGCTGACGGGGGCGATCATGTGCATGGGCACGGCCACGGCCAACTCCATCCTTGTCGTATCCTTCGCGCGGGAACGGATGGATGTGCATGGCGATGCGCTGCGCGCCGCGATCGAGGCGGGGTATGAACGTATCCGTCCCGTGCTGATGACGGCGTCGGCCATGATCATCGGCATGCTGCCCATGTCGCTGAGCAATTCGCAGAATGCCCCGCTGGGACGCGCCGTGATGGGCGGCCTGCTGGTGGCGACATGCGCGACCCTGCTGTTCGTTCCCTGCGTATTCGCCCTGATCCATTCCAGAAAGTCCAAGAAGTCCGCCGCTGGCGAAGGAGAACACGCATGACCGCCACAGGCGAAACCCCCAAGCCACGCATGTCCGGGCGCGCGCGGCTGTATGTCACCCTGGGTGGGGTTGTGGTGGCCGCCATTGTCGCGGGTGGCATTCTTGAACGCCGGATCCATGTCTCGCACCTGAAGGACGTGGCGCAGGACGCGGCCATTCCCCGCGTGCAGGTCATCATGCCGCAGAAGGGACCGAAGACCCGCACGCTGGACCTGCCGGGCAATATCTCGGCCTGGTACCAGGCGCCCATCTTCGCGCAGGTCTCGGGCTATGTGCAGATGTGGTATAAGGATATCGGCGCGAAGGTGAAGGCGGGCGAGATCCTGGCCACCATCGACACGCCGGGACTGGATGCGCAGTACGCGGCATCCAAGGCCAATTTCGACGTGGCCATGGCGCGGTACAGGCTGGCCCAGATCACCGCCAAACGCTGGCGTGCGCTGCAGGGCACGCAGGCCGTGTCACAGCAGGAAGTGGACGTGCAGGCCGCCAATGCCGAAGCCCGGCAGGCGGAAGTCGAGGCCGCGCGCCACGAAGTGTCCCGCTACGCCGCCCTGATTGCGTTCAAGCAGATCGTGGCCCCGTTTGACGGCGTGGTGACATCGCGCCTGGCAGATGTGGGCGATTACGTGAACGCGGGCGGTGGCGATGTCTCGTCCCGTGGCACCGCAACCGAACTGTTTAGCGTGGCGGACGTGCACCGTATGCGCGTGTTCGTGTCCGTGCCACAGGATTATGCCGACATCATCAGCCCCAAGCTGGAAGGTGACGTGTCTGTGCCGCAGTATCCGGGGCGGGTGTTCAAGGCCAAGTTCCTTGCGACCGCCAAGGCGTTCAATGTGGGCACGCGTACGGTGACGACCGAACTGGTGGTCGATAATGACAAGCGCGAACTGTGGCCGGATTCCTATGCCAATGTACACTTTGTCGCACCCGGTGATCCCGATATCCTGATAATCCCCGAAGGTGCCCTTGTGTTCCGCGCGCAGGGCATGCAGGTGGCGGTCGTGGACGCCGATGACCGCATCCGCCTGCGCAATGTAACGGTTGGTACCAATCTGGGGACAAAAGTGCAGGTTCTGGCAGGTATCGGTCCAAAGGACCGGATTGTGAACAACCCGTCGGCGGGTCTGCTGGAAGGCCAGAAGGTCTATCTGGTCGGTGCGACGCCGGGATATAACGACGCAGGTGCGACCGCCTCGCCCGCGGTGGACAAGGGGGATGACGTGCGGGCCATGCCCGCGGGCGACAGCAACGCGGGCGACACGGGGGTGCGCCAATGAACGGCGCACCACGCGACCCGTCATGCCCCATGCTGTCCCGTCGCATGCTTTCGCTGGCCGGATGCGCCGCAATCGCCAGTACGCTGGGTGGCTGCGTGGACCTGGCCCCGAAATACCATGGCCAGCATTACATGCTGCCCGACAACTGGAAGGGGGATGCCGTGGTGCAGTTCGGCACCCCGCAGGATGGCGTGGCCAGGGGGGACTGGTGGAAGGTCTTTCACGACTCCACCCTTGATGAACTGGAAGAACGCGCCAGCCACCTGAACCCGAACCTGCAGGCGGACGCGGAAGCCTTCACCCAGGCGCGGGACATCGTGGCGGAAGCGCAGTCGAACCTGTACCCACAGATCTCGGGTGGGGCCGGCGCGTCACAGAACCAGGCATCCAACCACCGTCTGTGGCGTGGCGTGGGGTCGACCGGCCCGATCTACATGTCATCCGAACAGTATAGCGCCGCGGCACGGTGGGAACCGGATTTCTGGTCCGCCATCCGTAACCGCAGGCGCGTGCAGCAGCGTCTGGCGCAGGCGGCGGCGGCCGATTTTGCGGTGGCGCGGCTGAGCATCCAGTCCGAACTGGCCAATGACTACATGCAGTTGCGCGGGATGGATGCGCAGCACGCGGTCTATCTCGACTCGATCCGGTATTACGAAACCGCGGTCAAGATCACCAAGATGCGGCAGGCTGGCGCCATCGCGGCCGGTATCGACGTATCGCGCGCCCAGACGCAGCTTTCGTCCACCCAGGCGGCGGATACGGACCTGCAGGCCCGGCGCGCCGTGATGGAGCACGCGATTGCGATCCTGGTGAACGTGACCCCGACCAGTTTCCATATCCAGCCCCGTAACCAGATTACCTTCCCCAAGGTGGCGACCCCGGTCGGCATTCCGGCCACCCTGCTGGAACGCAGGCCCGACATCGCCAGCGCCGAACGGCACATGGCGGCGGCCAACCGGGCCATCGGCGTTTCGCGCGCGGCGTTCTTCCCGCGTGTAACCTTCAGCGCGACAGCCGGTTTCATGGATAACGGCTTCACGCTCGATAAATTCGCCAACGGCATGTACTCCTACGCCGCGCAGGCGGCCATGCCCCTGTTCCAGGGCGGGTTGCGGCGCGCGGAAGTGCAGCGCAACTGGTCGCAGTACCGTCAGGCGGAAGACCAGTACCGCGGCATCGTGCTGGATGCGTTCAAGGACGTGGAAGACGGGCTGAGTCTGACGCATGACCTCAATATAGAGGCCGCCCAGCAGGCGGAGGCCGTGCAGGCCTCCATGCGCACGCAGAACATGACCATGCAGCTTTATACCGGTGGCCTGACCAATTACCTCGACGTGGTAGTGGCGCAGGTCGCGGCCCTGCAGGCGCGCATTTCCGAAGTGCAGGTGGAAACCCGCTACATGCAGGCGCAGGTGGAACTGATTCGCGCGCTGGGCGGTGGATGGAGCACGGCGGAACTGCCGAACAACAAGCAGCTCAAGCCTTTCGACCCCATGCAGTACACGCATATGCGCATGCCACGGTCCTTCAGTGGCGTGAATGTCGATAATGGCCCCGATTCCCTCGACCTGTCGGGCAAGGGATTTCATGACGGGGACTTGACAGCCCCCGCCAAATAGCGGTAGGTGCGCGCCTCTTATCGGAACGCGGGAGGTCGCGCTTCCTGTCCATGCGGGGCGGGGGCGGGCCACCAGAACCGCGGTCCGGGTGAAACAGTCAGGAGCCCCGGATATGGCCAAAAAAATCGTTGGCTACATCAAGCTGCAAATCCCCGCCGGCAAGGCGAATCCGTCCCCGCCGGTTGGTCCGGCACTGGGTCAGCGCGGCCTGAACATCATGCAGTTCTGCAAGGAGTTCAACGCAAAGACGCAGGGTCTCGAACCCGGTATGCCGATTCCCGTCGTCATCACCGCGTATGCCGACCGTACGTTCAGCTTCATTACCAAGACCCCGCCGAACACCTACTTCCTGATGAAGGCCGCCAAGATTTCCAAGGGCAGCTCCACGGTAGGCAAGGCAGCGGCAGTCGGTAAGGTCACGATCGCGCAGCTGCGCGAGATCGCCGAGACGAAGCAGAAAGACATGAACGCCAACGATATCGACGGCGCCGTGCGCATGCTGGCGGGTTCCGCCCGCTCCATGGGCCTCGACGTGGTGGAGGGCTGATTACAATGGCAAAGAACAAGCGTCTGACCGCAGCCCGCGCCGCTGTCGACAGCACGAAGCAGTATGGCCTGGATGAAGCCATCAACCTGGTCAAGAACAACGCCAAGGCGAAGTTTGACGAGACCGTCGAAATCTCCATGAACCTGGGCATTGACCCGCGTCATGCAGACCAGATGGTCCGTGGCCTGCTGTCCCTGCCCAACGGCACGGGCAAGACCCTGCGCGTTGGCGTGTTCGCCCGTGGCCCGAAGGCCGAGGAAGCAACGGCGGCCGGTGCCGACGTGGTTGGCGCCGAAGACCTGGCCGAAAAGGTGAAGGCTGGCGAAATCGAGTTCGATCGCTGCATCGCGACGCCGGACATGATGGCGCTGGTCGGTCGTCTGGGCAAGATCCTCGGCCCGCGTGGCCTGATGCCCAACCCCAAGCTGGGCACCGTGACCATGGACGTGAAGGGCGCGGTTTCCGCGGCCAAGTCCGGTCAGGTCGAATACCGCGCGGAAAAGGCCGGTATCGTGCATGCGGGCGTTGGCAAGGCGTCGTTTGACGAAGCCAAGCTGGCTGAAAACATCCGTGCGTTCGTGGACGCCGTCCAGAAGGCCCGTCCCACGGGCGCGAAGGGCACGTATGTAAAGAAGATCGCCCTGTCCTCCACCATGGGGCCGGGTGTTACGGTTGACACGTCCGCTTTCACCGCGGGCTGACGTCAGCTGAAGAATGACCCTGCCCTGTAACAGGGGCGGGGGAACAGGGGATGACGGCCTGGCCGTCATTTTCCGAACCTGTCCATGACCGGATGTGGCGCAAGCCTTGATTGCCCGCAGGGGCTGCAACCGGGAGACGGGGATTGCCGGATCGGGGCGAAAGCCCGCACTGGTTGTTCCGTTTGAAAGGACAGGCGAACCGGGATATGACCGGCACGCCGGAATATCCCAAGGGTAAACCCTACCTGTCGGCTTCTTGCTGGCAGGTGATGATGGAGACGGGATTTGGACCGTACGGAGAAGCGGGAGTTTGTTGCCTCCCTCGCAGCCGTGTTCGCTGAGACGTCCATGGTCATCGTCACCCGTAATGACGGGCTGAGCGTGGCTGATGTGACGGAACTCCGGCGTCGCGTGCGTGCGGCAGGAGCTACACACAAGGTCGCGAAGAACCGGCTGGCCTCTCTCGCCCTGGCAGGGACCCAGTTCGAAGGCATCAAGCCGCTGCTGAAGGGGCCGACCGCGTTGTCGTGGGCGGATGAACCCGTAGCAGTGGCGAAGGTGCTGGTCGAGTTCGCCAAAACCAATGAAAAGCTTGTTCTGCTCGGTGGATCGCTTGGTGCCCAGACGCTCAGCGTCGAAAGCATCAAGGCTCTGGCCGAGCTGCCGTCCCTGGACGTTCTGCGCGCGCAGCTGGTGGGGCTTATCTCCACGCCGGCAACGCGTATCGCAGGCGTGCTGCAGGCGCCGGCCGGACAGCTTGCACGGGTTTTTGGTGCCTATGCCAAGACGGGCGAAGCAGCCTGAGACCTATGACCCGGCCCGCCGGGTTATCAAAAAAATGGCATTTTCCTGAAAAAACGGGATTGTGCCGTGCCAACCAGTGTATAAATTAGGAAGACCAAAATTATGGCCGATCTGAACAAGATTGTTGAAGACCTGTCCGCTCTGACCGTTCTGGAAGCTGCCGAGCTGTCCAAGCTGCTGGAAGAAAAGTGGGGCGTTTCCGCTGCTGCTCCGGTTGCTGTGGCTGCTGCCCCGGGTGCCGCTGCTGGTGGCGCGCCGGCTGAAGAGAAGACCGAGTTCGACGTTGTCCTGACCAAGGCGGGCGACAAGAAGATCAACGTGATCAAGGAAATCCGCGCGATCACGGGTCTGGGCCTGAAGGAAGCCAAGGATCTGGTCGAGGGCGCGCCCAAGACCATCAAGGAAGGCGCCAGCAAGGATGAAGCCGAAAAGATCAAGAAGACCCTTGAAGACAACGGCGCTGCTGTCGAAATCAAATAAGTTGGCCAATCGGGATGCGTCGTTTATGACGCACTCAGGCTGATTGTTCAGGTGAGGGTGGAAACCGTCTGGTTTCCGCCCCCTTGGGCGTTACAGGCACCCTGGCCGCGAGGCTTCGGGTGCCTTTGGCGGTAGTGAAGGGTTGGTCGGGCCATGGGGCCGGTTGATCCGCCAAGGATTTTTACGGGCCGCGCAGTCCGCGTGACATTCGTGTCACGGTCGTGCGGACCTGTGTGGATGGGGGCTGGATAGGCGATGAACGCGATTACAAAATCGTTCACGGGACGCAAACGCATCCGCAAGAGCTTCGGGCATATACCCGAGGTCGCTCCGATGCCCAATCTGATCGACGTGCAGCGGGCAAGCTACGAGACGTTCCTCCAGATGAATGTGGCGCCCGACAGCCGGACGCCGACGGGCCTGCAGGAAGTGTTCCGTTCCGTCTTTCCGATCAATGATTTCGCGGGGCGCGGGCGTCTGGAATTCGTCAGCTATGAGCTGGAAGAACCGAAATACGACGTCGAGGAATGTATTCAGCGTGGCCTGACCTTTGCCGCGCCGCTGAAGGTGATCCTGCGCCTGATCGTGTGGGACGTGGATGAAGATACCGGGTCACGCTCGATCCGCGATATCAAGGAACAGCCGGTTTACATGGGCGACATGCCGCTCATGACCGATAACGGCACCTTCATCATCAACGGGACCGAGCGTGTCATCGTCAGCCAGATGCACCGCAGCCCCGGCGTGTTCTTCGATCATGACAAGGGCAAGACCCATTCTTCGGGCAAGTTCCTGTTCGCTGCGCGCGTCATTCCCTATCGCGGGTCGTGGCTCGATTTCGAATTCGACAGCAAGGACCTGATCTACGTCCGCATCGACCGCAAGCGCAAGCTGCCGGTCACCACGCTGCTGTACGCCCTGGAAGGCGCGGCATCCGAAGCCGCCCGCGCCGCCAAGGCCGCCGAGGGTGGCGACGTGGAGTCCATGGAAATCCGTGGCATGGATCCCGACGAGATCCTGAGCTACTTCTATGGCAAGGTCGAGTTCACCAAGACGGAAAAGGGCTGGGCCCGCCGTTTTGACGCCGATTCCTTCCGTGGCATGAAGCTGCTTGAGCCGCTGATCGATGCCCAGACGGGTGAGGAAGTCGCCCCGGTCGATGCGAAGCTGACCGCGCGCATGGTCCGCAAGATCGCGGAAACCACCAAGGAAGTGCTGGTCGGCCCGGCCGGGCTGATCGGGCGTTTCATCGCGTCCGACATCGTCAACGAACACACGGGCGAGATCTTTGCCGAAGCCGGTGACGAACTGACCGAGCAGAAGCTGGAAGAACTTGAGGAAGCTGGCCTGACCACGCTGTCCACCCTTGCGGTCGACGCGGCCAATGGCCCATGGATCCGCAATACGCTGGCTGTGGACAAGAACGCCTCGCGCGATGAGGCGCTGACCGACATCTATCGTGTCATGCGCCCCGGTGAGCCGCCGACGCCCGAGACGGCGGAAGCCATGTTCTCCGGCCTGTTCTTCGATCCCGACCGTTATGACCTGTCCGCCGTTGGCCGCGTGAAGATGAACATGCGCCTTGGCGTGGACGTGCCCGATACGGTGCGCGTCCTGCGCAAGGAAGACATCCTGCGCACCGTCAAGATCATGTGCGAACTGAAGGACGGTCGCGGCGCGATTGACGACATCGACAACCTTGGCAACCGTCGCGTGCGTTCGGTTGGCGAACTGATGGAAAACCAGTACCGCGTTGGCCTGCTGCGCATGGAGCGCGCCATCCGCGAACGCATGGGTTCGGTCGATATCGACACGGTCATGCCGCATGACCTGATCAACGCCAAGCCGGCGGCGGCCGCGGTGCGTGAGTTCTTCGGCTCATCCCAGCTCAGCCAGTTCATGGACCAGACCAACCCGCTGTCGGAAGTCACGCACAAGCGTCGCCTGTCCGCACTCGGCCCGGGTGGGCTTACGCGTGAGCGTGCGGGCTTCGAAGTCCGTGACGTGCACCCGACGCATTATGGTCGTATCTGCCCGATCGAGACGCCGGAAGGCCCGAACATCGGCCTGATCAACTCCCTCGCCACCTATGCCAAGGTGAACAAGTACGGCTTCATCGAAACCCCGTACCGCATGGTTGAGGACGGCGTTCTTCAGGATGGCTGGAAATACCTTTCCGCCATGGAAGAGGAAAAGCTGGTCGTTGCCCAGGCGGATGCGAAGCAGGACGCGCAGGGTCACCTGACGGACGACCTGGTTTCGGTGCGCCGTGGCGGTGACTTCCGTCAGGTTCCGCCGACCGACGTGACGGCGTGTGACGTCTCGCCCAAGCAGCTTGTCTCGGTTGCCGCGGCCCTCATTCCGTTCCTTGAGAACGATGACGCCAACCGCGCGCTGATGGGCTCGAACATGCAGCGTCAGGCCGTGCCGCTGGTGCGTTCGGACGCGCCGCTGGTCGGCACGGGCATGGAAGCTGCCGTGGCCCATGACTCGGGTGCCGCGATCGTGGCCCGCCGCCATGGCGTGGTGGACCAGATCGATGGCGCGCGTATCGTTGTCCGCGCGACGGATGATGCCGGTGCGACGCAGGGCGTGGATATCTACCGCCTGCGCAAATACATGCGTTCCAACCAGTCCACCTGCATCAACCAGCGTCCGCTGGTGCGCGTGGGTGACCAGGTCCGCGCGGGTGAGATCATCGCCGATGGTCCGTCCACCGAACTGGGTGAACTGGCGCTGGGCCGTAACGTGCTGGTCGCGTTCATGCCCTGGAACGGTTACAACTTCGAAGATTCGATCCTGATTTCCGAACGGATCGCGCGTGATGACGTGTTTACCTCGATCCATATCGAGGAATTCGAGGTCATGGCCCGCGACACAAAGCTGGGCCAGGAAGAAATCACCCGCGACATCCCCAATGTCGGTGAGGAAGCGCTGCGCAACCTTGACGAAGCCGGGATCGTGTATGTGGGCGCCGAGGTGAACCCCGGCGATATCCTGATCGGCAAGGTCACGCCAAAGGGCGAAAGCCCGATGACGCCGGAAGAAAAGCTGTTGCGCGCCATTTTTGGTGAAAAGGCGTCCGATGTCCGTGACACCTCGCTCAAGCTGCCGCCCGGCACGACGGGTACCATCGTGGATGTGCGCGTGTTCTCCCGCCGTGGCGTGGACAAGGACGAGCGCGCGATGGCGATCGAGCGCGCCGAGATCGAACGCCTGGCCAAGGACCGCGACGATGAACGCGCCATCCAGGAACGTTCCTTCTACAACCGTCTGCGCGAGCACCTGATCGGCCAGACGGCCGGTACGGGCTTCAAGGGCATCCGTTCAGGCACCGAGATCACGGATGAGGTTCTGTCCGAGCACCCCCGTGGCGCATGGCGCAACATCACCGTGATGTCCGATGAGGTCATGGCGGAACTGGAAACGCTACGTCGTGAATTCGATGCCGCCGTTTCCAAGATTCAGGCCCGCTTCGACAACAAGGTCGAGAAGCTGCAGCGTGGTGACGAACTGCCGCCGGGCGTGATGAAGATGGTCAAGGTCTTTGTCGCGGTGAAGCGCAAGCTGCAGCCGGGTGACAAGATGGCTGGCCGTCATGGCAACAAGGGTGTCGTCTCCCGCGTTGTGCCGGTTGAGGACATGCCGTTCCTTGAGGATGGCACCTCGGTTGACATCGTGCTGAATCCGCTCGGCGTGCCGTCGCGCATGAACGTGGGACAGATCCTTGAGACCCATCTGGGCTGGGCCTGCGCCAATATTGGCCGGCAGGTAGCCCAGCTGGCCGATGAGTACCAGCGCCATGGCGAAAAGCGCCAGGAATTGCTTGATGAACTGAAGTCGGTTTATGGCGACAAGGTTTATGACGAGCAGATCGGCGACATGACCGACGCCCAGCTGCTGGAGCTGTGTGGCAACCTGCGCAAGGGCGTGCCGATTGCAACGCCGGTGTTCGATGGCGCGTCCATCCCGGATATCGAGACCATGCTGCAGAAGGCAGGCGTGGATAAATCCGGGCAGTCGCAGCTGATCGACGGGCGCACGGGTGAACCGTTCGAACGCAAGACCACGGTCGGTTACATCTACATGCTCAAGCTGCATCATCTTGTTGATGACAAGATCCATGCCCGTTCCATCGGCCCGTACTCGCTGGTGACCCAGCAGCCGCTGGGCGGCAAGGCGCAGTTCGGTGGGCAGCGCTTTGGTGAAATGGAAGTGTGGGCGCTGGAAGCTTATGGCGCGGCTTACACACTGCAGGAAATGCTGACGGTCAAATCGGATGACGTGTCCGGTCGTACCAAGGTGTATGAAGCCATCGTGCGCGAGCAGGATGATTTCGAAGCCGGTATCCCGGAAAGCTTCAACGTCCTGATCAAGGAACTGAAGTCCCTTGGCCTGAATGTTGACCTGGAACAGAGCGGTTCCTGACCGGACCTTGTGTTGCACGTCGGTCCATACATTTTTCTTTCAGGAGTGGAAGCAGATAACGCGGCTGCTTCCGCTTCATTCCCTCAGGGGGTTTGCGGCGCATGAATGAACTCATGAAGATCCTTGGTCAGGGCGGCCAGGCCATGACCTTCGATCAGATCAAGATCCAGCTGGCTTCGGCCGAGCAGATCCGTTCCTGGTCGTACGGCGAGATCAAGAAGCCCGAGACCATCAACTACCGGACATTCAAGCCGGAACGTGATGGCCTGTTCTGTGCGCGGATATTCGGTCCGATCAAGGATTACGAATGCCTGTGCGGCAAGTACAAGCGGATGAAATTCCGCGGCATCATCTGCGAAAAGTGCGGCGTTGAAGTCACGCTGGCCAAGGTCCGGCGTGAGCGCATGGGCCATATCGAACTGGCAAGCCCCGTCGCCCATATCTGGTTCCTGAAGTCTCTGCCCAGCCGTATCGGCCTGATGGTCGACATGACGCTGAAGGATCTGGAAAAGATCCTGTATTTCGAAAGCTATGTGGTTCTGGAACCCGGCACGTCGCCGCTCAAGCAGTACAGCCTGCTGACGGAAGACCAGTACCTTGACGTCATGGACGAGCATGGCGACGAGGGGATCGAGGTCGGAATTGGCGCCGAGGCGATCAAGAAGATCCTGGAACGCATTGACTGCAAGGTCGAAAAGGAAGAACTGCGTCAGGAACTGAAGGACACCACGTCCGAGGCTAAGCGCAAGAAGCTGGTCAAGCGCCTGAAGCTGGTCGAGGCCTTTGCCGACAGTGAATCGCGCCCGGAATGGATGATCCTGGAACTGGTGCCGGTCATCCCGCCCGAACTGCGGCCACTGGTGCCGCTGGATGGCGGCCGGTTCGCGACATCGGACCTGAATGACCTGTACCGTCGCGTCATCAACCGTAACAACCGTCTGAAGCGGCTGATCGAACTGCGTGCGCCGGACATCATCGTCCGTAATGAAAAGCGCATGCTGCAGGAATCGGTCGATGCGCTGTTTGACAATGGCCGTCGTGGCCGTGCGATCACGGGGGCGAACAAGCGCCCGCTGAAGTCGCTGTCTGACATGCTCAAGGGCAAGCAGGGCCGTTTCCGTCAGAACCTGCTTGGCAAGCGCGTTGACTACTCCGGCCGTTCGGTCATCGTGGTCGGTCCGGAACTGAAGCTGCACCAGTGCGGCTTGCCCAAGAAGATGGCGCTGGAGCTGTTCAAGCCGTTCATCTACTCCAAGCTGGAAAAATACGGTCATGCCACCACCATCAAGGCCGCGAAGCGGATGGTGGAAAAGGAACGTCCTGAAGTCTGGGATATCCTTGAGGAAGTGATCCGCGAACATCCGGTCATGCTCAACCGTGCGCCGACGCTGCACCGTCTGGGCATCCAGGCGTTCGAGCCGGTGCTGATCGAAGGCAAGGCGATCCAGCTGCATCCGCTGGTCTGCACCGCGTTCAACGCGGACTTTGACGGTGACCAGATGGCCGTTCACGTGCCGCTGAGCCTTGAGGCGCAGCTGGAAGCGCGCGTGCTGATGATGTCCACCAACAACATCCTCAGCCCCGCCAACGGCAAGCCCATTATCGTGCCGTCACAGGATATCGTGCTGGGGCTTTACTATCTCAGCCTCGAGACCCCGGAATTCCGTGCGACCCCCGACCAGAACAGCTATGATGACAAGGGGCAGGTGACGGTTGCGGGTGCGCCTTCCTTCTCCAGCGTGGGCGAAGTGGAATATGCGCTCAGCACGGGCGCCGTAAAGCTGCATGACAAGATCCGCGCGCGTATCGAGAATGTCGATGCCGAGGGCAAGGTCACGCGCGAAACCGTCGTGACCACGCCGGGCCGCATGCTGGTGGCGCAGATCCTGCCGCGCAACGCCGCGCTGCCGTTCTCGCTGATCAACCGCCAGTTGACCAAGAAGATCGTGTCGGACGTCATCGACGCGGTTTACCGTCACTGTGGCCAGAAGGAATGCGTGATCTTCTGTGACCGCCTGATGGGCCTTGGTTTCCGTCACGCGGCGAAGTCGGGCATTTCCTTCGGCAAGGACGACATGATCGTCCCGACCGAGAAGAAGGAACTGGTCGACCGCACCGCTGCCGAGGTGAAGGAGTTCGAACAGCAGTATCAGGACGGCCTGATCACCGCGGGCGAACGCTACAACAAGGTGGTCGATGCCTGGTCGCGTTGCACGGACGAAGTGCAGGCCGCGATGATGAAGGAGATTTCCAAGCAGGAAATCGGCAAGCCGACCAACTCCGTGTGGATGATGAGCCACTCCGGTGCGCGTGGGTCGCCAGCACAGATGAAGCAGCTGGCCGGCATGCGTGGCCTGATGGCCAAGCCGTCGGGTGAGATCATCGAACAGCCGATCATCGCCAACTTCAAGGAAGGCCTGTCGGTTCTCGATTACTTCACCTCCAGCCATGGTGCGCGTAAGGGTCTGGCTGATACCGCGCTGAAGACCGCGAACTCGGGTTACCTGACCCGCCGTCTGGTCGACGTGGCGCAGGACAGCATCATTGTCGAGGAAGACTGCGGCACCGAACGCGGCCTGACGGTCCGTGCGGTCATGGATGGCGGCGAGGTTGTCGCGTCCCTGTCCGAGCGTATGCTGGGTCGTACCCTTGCCGCCGACGTGCTGGATCCGGCGACCGGCAAGATGCTGTTCCCGCGCAATACGCTGATCGAGGAAGCCCAGGCCGAGCAGATCGAGAAGGCGGGTGTCGAAAGCCTGCTGATCCGCTCCGTGCTGACCTGTGACAGCCGTGTGGGCGTGTGTGGCCACTGCTATGGCCGTGACCTTGCACGCGGCACGCCGGTCAATATCGGTGAGGCCGTGGGCGTCATCGCCGCCCAGTCTATTGGCGAGCCGGGCACCCAGCTGACCATGCGTACCTTCCATATCGGTGGTGCGGCGCAGCGTGGCGCCGAACAGTCGATGGTCGAGGCGTCGCGTGACGGCAAGGTGACGATCCGCAACAAGAACGTTGTGCATAACAGTCAGAACGTGCCCATCGTCATGTCGCGTAACTGCGAAATCCTGCTGACGGATGACCGCGGCACCGAACGCGCCCGCTACCGTGTACCTTATGGTGCGCGCCTGCTGGTGGAAGACGGGGCCGAGGTCACGCGTGGCCAGAAGATGGCCGAGTGGGATCCGTACACCCTGCCGATCATTACCGAACAGCCCGGTAAGGTCGAATACCTTGACCTGATCGACTCCATCACCCTGGTGGAGCGGATGGATGAGGTGACCGGCCTGACGTCGAAGGTGGTCGTGGACTACAAGCAGGCATCCAAGGGGATCGACCTGCGTCCTCGCCTGCAGCTGAAGGACGCCAATGGCGATGTGGTGAAGCTGGCCAACGGCAACGACGCCCGCTACTTCCTGTCGCCTGACTCGCTGCTGTCGGTTGAGAACGGCGCACAGGTCAACGCAGGCGACGTGCTGGCGCGTATCCCGCGTGAAGGCTCCAAGACGCGTGACATTACCGGTGGTCTGCCGCGCGTGGCCGAACTGTTCGAGGCCCGCCGTCCGAAGGACCACGCCATCATCTCGGAAACCGAGGGGCGTGTGGAATTCGGCAAGGACTACAAGTCCAAGCGCCGTGTCATCGTGAAGAACGACGAGACGGGCGAGGAGACGGATTACCTGATCCCCAAGGGCAAGCACGTTTCCGTCCAGGAAGGCGACTTTGTCCAGGTTGGCGATCCGCTGGTCGACGGTCCGCGCGTGCCGCACGACATCCTGAAGGTTCTGGGGGTCGAGGCGCTGTCCGACTATCTCGTCAACGAGATCCAGGACGTCTATCGACTGCAGGGTGTGAAAATCAATGACAAGCACATTGAAGTCATTGTCCGCCAGATGCTGCAGAAGGTGGAAATCCTTGAGCCGGGCGATACGACCTACCTGATCGGTGAGACGGTGGACCGTATCGAGTACGAGGAAGAGAACACCAAGCGCCTGAACATGGGCGAGCGTCCGGCTGTTGCCATGCCTGTGCTGCAGGGCATCACGAAGGCGTCGCTGCAGACGCAGTCCTTCATCTCCGCCGCATCCTTCCAGGAGACCACGCGTGTCCTGACGGAGGCCGCGACGGCAGGGAAGAAGGATACGCTGAACGGCCTGAAGGAGAACGTGATTGTCGGCCGCCTGATCCCGGCAGGGACGGGCAGCGTGATGAACAAGCTCCGTGCCGTTGCGGCGGGCGAGGACAAGCAGCGCCTGGCCCAGGCGCGCGCTGCGGTGGCCACCACCAAGGCCGCCGAATAACAATACGAGTGAAATGCCAGGTACCGCAGGCCGGTATCTGGCAAGATTCGGTGCTGCACTATTGTCACCATCCGATTCAGGCGGTATCAGCGGCCTGACGGAGCGGTGCTCCGAGTCCGGTGGAACAGAGTCGCTCTGTCGGACTGCTAGCGAATCCTGCGCAAGGCTTGACTTTTGGTCAGTTTGCCCGTAGGTAACGCGCCCTCGGCTAGCCCTGTCTGAAAGACGTCGTTGGCCGTCGAATGCAGCATGCAGACATGCGGTGCCGCAGTCCGGGAATCGGGCTGCCCAGGCCGGATGTAAATATGATGCCCGAACGGATGGTTGTCATTCGTTGGGGTTTTGTTGTGAACGACAGTCGGCAACCAGATATGGGGTTGGCCGGCCGAATTTTGTAAGGATCGGGAAAGGCGTATGCCGACCATCAACCAGTTGATCGCGAAAGGTCGCGAGCCCGCAGCCAAACGCAACAAGGTTCCTGCTCTGCAGGGCTGTCCGCAGAAGCGTGGCGTTTGTACTCGTGTTTACACAACCACACCGAAGAAGCCGAACTCGGCTCTGCGTAAGGTGGCAAAAGTTCGCCTGACCAACGGGTATGAGGTTGTGAGCTATATTCCGGGTGAGGGGCATAACCTCCAGGAACATAGTGTTGTCCTGATCCGTGGTGGTCGCGTTAAGGATCTTCCTGGCGTGCGTTATCACATCCTGCGCGGCGTTCTGGACACCCAGGGTATCGCCAAGCGTCGTCAGCGTCGCTCGCTCTATGGCGCGAAGCGTCCTAAGTAAAAGGAATAACGAGGCATGAGTCGCCGTCATCGCGCAGTAAAGCGCGAGATTCTTCCCGATCCGAAATTTGGTGATGTCGTCATTACGCGTTTCATGAACGCCCTGATGTACGACGGCAAGAAGTCCACAGCCGAAGGGATCGTCTATGGCGCCCTTGAGGTGCTGCGTCGCCGTGGTGGCGCTGCTGCGGACCCTGTGGTCATGTTCCACAGCGCGCTGGACAACGTCAAGCCGGCTGTCGAGGTGCGTTCCCGCCGTGTTGGTGGCGCCACCTACCAGGTTCCGGTCGAAGTCCGGGCCGAGCGCCGTCAGGCGCTGGCAATCCGCTGGCTGATCGACGCGTCGCGCAAGCGTGGCGAGAACACCATGCAGGATCGTCTGTCGAATGAACTTCTTGATGCCGTCAACAATCGTGGCGCCGCGGTCAAGAAGCGCGAAGACACGCACCGCATGGCCGAAGCCAACAAGGCATTCAGTCATTACCGCTGGTAAAGGCGGTCTGGTCGGTCTATTGACCGGCCCGGCTTCCGAAACGGAACTTTCCAACCCGACTCTCGGCACGAGGCCGAGTTAACGGAGAAAACGATGGCAAAGGCTAAATTTGAGCGGAATAAGCCGCACTGCAACATCGGCACGATTGGTCACGTCGATCACGGCAAGACCTCGCTGACCGCTGCTATCACCAAGACGCTGGCGAAGGCCGGTGGTGCGGAATTCAAGGCGTACGACATGATCGACGCCGCACCTGAAGAACGCGCCCGTGGCATCACCATCTCGACCGCGCACGTCGAGTACGAGACCGCGAAGCGTCACTACGCACACGTCGACTGCCCCGGCCATGCTGACTATGTGAAGAACATGATCACTGGTGCCGCGCAGATGGACGGCGCGATCCTGGTTGTGTCCGCTGCTGACGGCCCGATGCCGCAGACCCGTGAGCACATCCTGCTTGCCCGCCAGGTTGGCGTGCCGGCGCTGGTCGTGTTCCTGAACAAGGTTGACCAGGTTGACGATCCGGAACTGCTGGAACTCGTCGAAATGGAAGTGCGTGAGCTGCTGTCCGCTTACCAGTTCCCCGGTGACGATATCCCCATCATCAAGGGTTCGGCCCTGGTGACGCTGGAAGATGGCGATCCGGAAGTCGGTGAAAACCGCGTCATGGACCTGATGAACGCCGTTGACGAATACATCCCGCAGCCGGAACGTCCGATCGACCGTCCGTTCCTGATGCCGATCGAGGACGTGTTCTCCATCTCCGGTCGTGGCACCGTGGTGACGGGTCGTGTCGAGCGTGGCGCCGTGAACGTTGGCGACGAAATCGAGATCGTTGGCCTGCGCCCGACGCAGAAGACGACCGTGACCGGCGTTGAAATGTTCCGCAAGCTGCTTGATCGCGGTGAAGCAGGTGACAACATCGGCGCGCTGCTGCGTGGCACGAAGCGTGAAGACGTTGAGCGTGGCCAGGTGCTGGCGAAGCCGGGTTCCATCACCCCGCACACCAAGTTCAAGGCGGAAGCCTACATCCTGACGAAGGAAGAAGGTGGCCGTCACACGCCGTTCTTCACCAACTATCGTCCGCAGTTCTATTTCCGCACGACCGACGTCACCGGCGTCGTTCACCTGCCGGAAGGCACGGAAATGGTCATGCCTGGCGATAACGTCGCCATGGATGTGGAGCTGATCGCTCCGATCGCCATGGATGAAGGCCTGCGCTTCGCTATCCGCGAAGGTGGCCGCACCGTTGGTGCAGGTGTTGTTGCTTCCATCACGGCGTGATTGGACAGTAACTGAAGTGTGGAATCCCGGTCGGAGCGATCCGGCCGGGTTTCCATTGCGGATCGGGTTCCCCCGAATCAGGTAAAGTTGGACTGAAACAGAAAGATGGACAACCAGAACATCCGCATTCGCCTGAAGGCGTACGATCATCGGGTGCTTGACAACAGCACGAAAGAGATCGTCAACACGGCGAAGCGTACGGGTGCGCGGGTTCGGGGTCCTATCCCGCTGCCGACGCATATTGAACGGTTCACCGTGAACCGCTCCCCCCACGTGGATAAGAAAAGCCGCGAGCAGTTCGAAATTCGGACCCATCGCCGGCTGCTCGACATTGTCGAGCCGACCCCGCAGACCGTGGACGCTCTCATGAAACTCGACCTCGCCGCTGGCGTGGATGTCGAGATTAAACTCTAAGGTCCAGACGATGCGCACCGGATTGATCGCAAAAAAGCTGGGTATGACCCGGCTGTTCAAGGAAGACGGCACACATGTGCCGGTGACTGTCCTGCAGGTTGATGATCTGCAGGTGGTTGATGTCCGTACGACCGAGCGTGATGGCTACACCGCCGTCCAGCTTGGTTCGGGCAAGGCCAAGGTCAAAAATGTGTCGAAGCCGAACCGCGGCCATTTTGCCAAGGCCAAGGTCGAGCCCAAGAAGAAGCTGGCTGAATTCCGCGTTGCGGATGACGCCGTCCTGGAAGTCGGGGCTTCTCTGTCCGCTACCCACTTTGTGGTGGGACAGAAGGTGGACGTTACCGGCACCAGCAAGGGTAAGGGTTTTGCCGGCGCGATGAAGCGCTGGAACTTTGCCGGTCTCGAAGCCACCCACGGTGTCTCGATCAGTCACCGTTCGCACGGTTCGACGGGTAACCGTCAGGATCCGGGCAAGGTTTTCAAGAACAAGAAGATGGCCGGCCATCTCGGTTCCGAGCGTGTGACCACGCTGAACCTCGAGATTGCGGCTGTTGACGCCGAAAAGAACCTGATCATGATCCGCGGCTCCGTGCCGGGCGGAAAGAATGAGGCGGTTCTGGTTCGTGATGCGATCAAGAAGGCCCGTCATGCCGAGGCGCCGTATCCGGCGGCCCTGGTTGAGGCTGCGGGCTGAGGATAGAGGGCAATGGATTACGATATCAAAACCCTCGATAACGGAAGCGCAGGCAAGGCCAGCCTTCCCGACGAGATTTTCGCCGCAACACCGCGCACGGATATCATGGCGCGTGTGGTGCACTGGCAGCTGGCAAAGCGCCGGGCAGGTACGCACAAGGTCAAGGGCATGGGGGAAATCTCCGGCACGACCAAGAAGCCGTACCGCCAGAAGGGCACCGGCAGCGCCCGTCAGGGTTCGCTGCGTTCGCCGCAGTACCGCACCGGTGGCGTGGTTCATGGCCCGGTCGTGCGCGACCATGGCTATGACCTGCCCAAGAAGGTGCGCCGTCTGGGCCTGATCTCCGCGCTGTCGCAGAAGGCGGCGGAAGGGAAGCTGGTCGTGCTTGATGCGGCGACTGCCTCGGGCAAGTCCGCTGAGCTTGCGAAGAAGCTGAAGGTTCTGGGCTGGACATCCGCCCTGATCGTGGATGCCGCCGTTGAAGAAAACTTCGGCCGCGCCGCGCGCAACCTTCCGAAGATCGACATTCTCCCGACCATCGGTGCGAATGTCTATGACATCCTGAACCACGATGTGCTGGCGATCACCCGCGCAGGTGTTGAGGGACTGAAGGAGCGTCTGGCATGACCAACATCCTGGCAATCCGCAAGAAGGCGGAACGCATGTCGCGCGAAGCAATGTACGACATCATCCGCGCGCCCCTGATCACGGAAAAGGCCACGGCCCTGTCCGAGAAGAATCAGGTCGGTTTCAAGGTTGCGATCGATGCGACGAAGCCGGAAATCAAGGTAGCGGTCGAGACGCTGTTTGGCGTGAAGGTTCTGGGTGTCAACACGCTCATCCAGAAAGGTAAGGCCAAGCGCTTCAAGGGACGTCCCGGCCAGCGTTCGGATGTGAAGAAGGCGTTTGTCCAGCTTGCTGAAGGTCAGTCCATCGACCTGACAGCGAAGCTGGTCTGACGTGGGGTGACAAGAAATGGCATTGAAGCACTTTAATCCAGTTACCCCCAGCCTGCGCGGAACGGTTCTGATCGACCGCAAGGAGCTGTGGAAAGGCAAGCCCGTCAAGGGCCTGACCGAGGGGAAGAACAAGAGCGGCGGCCGTAACAACCACGGTCGCACCACCTCGCGTTTCATCGGTGGCGGACACAAGCAGTCCTACCGCTATGTCGATTTCAAGCGTCGCAAGTTCGACGTGGTCGGCACGGTGGAACGCCTGGAATACGATCCGAACCGTACGGCCTTCATCGCCCTCATCAAATACGAAGATGGCGAACTGGCTTACATCATCGCACCGCAGCGCCTGAAGGTAGGCGATCAGGTTGTTGCTGGCACCCGCGCCGATATCAAGCCGGGCAATGCAATGCCCCTGTCGTCGGTTCCGGTGGGTACGATCATCCACAACATCGAGCTCAAGGCCGGTGGTGGTGGCAAGATCGCCCGTTCCGCTGGCACCTATGCGCAGCTGGTCGGCAAGGATGTGGGCTATGCCCAGATCAAGCTGCAGTCCGGTGAACTGCGTGTCGTCCGTGCGGAGTGCATGGCCACCATCGGTGCCGTGTCCAACCCGGACAACATGAACCAGCATCTGGGCAAGGCCGGCCGTAACCGCTGGCTGGGCCGCCGTCCGCATAACCGTGGTGTCGTCATGAACCCGGTTGATCACCCGCATGGTGGTGGTGAAGGGCGGACCTCGGGCGGTCGTCATCCGGTTACGCCATGGGGCAAGCCGACTAAGGGTTACAAGACCAGGGTCAACAAGCGTACGGACAGTCTGATCATCCGTCGCCGGAAGACCGGCAAGTAAGGGGCATTTAAGATGGCACGTTCCGTCTGGAAGGGCCCGTTCGTGGACGGGTATCTGCTGAACAAAGCCGATGCATCGCGCGCGTCGGGCCGTAACGAAGTGATCAAGATCTGGTCGCGTCGATCCACCATCCTGCCGCAGTTCGTCGGACTGACGTTCGGCGTCTATAACGGGCACAAATTCCTGCCCGTGCAGGTTTCCGAGAACATGGTGGGGCACAAGTTCGGTGAGTTTTCACCGACCCGTACCTTCACGGGTCATTCTTCGGACAAGAAAGCGAAGCGGGGCTGATCATGAGCAAGCCTAAGCATCCGCGCACGCTCGCGGAAACCGAGGCGCAGGCGCTGACGCGGAACATCCGCATCAGCCCGCGCAAGCTGAACCTTGTTGCGGGCCTGATCCGCAACAAGCCGGCCGCGCAGGCGATCGCCACCCTCACATTCTCCAAGCGTCGTATCGCCCAGCAGGTCAAGAAGACCCTGGAAAGCGCGATCGCCAACGCCGAGAACAACCATCAGCTGGACGTTGACCAGCTGGTCGTTGCCCGTGCAGAGGTGGGCAAGTCGATCGTGATGCGTCGTTTCCACGCACGTGGTCGTGGCCGTTCGGCCCGCATCGAGAAGTTCTTCAGCCACCTGACCATCGTCGTGGCGGAAAAGAAGCCCGAAGCTGAAACCGAAAAGAAGGCGGCCTGATCCATGGGACATAAAGTTAATCCGATCGGGCTGCGGCTCGGTATTAACCGGACATGGGACAGCCGCTGGTATGCTGATGCCGATTATGCGCGTCTGCTGCATGATGACCTGAAGCTGCGGTCCTACCTGCGCCGCAAGCTGTCCGGTGCCGGCGTATCCCGCGTTGTGATCGAACGCCCGGCCAAGAAGCCGCGCGTGACCATCTACGCGGCCCGTCCGGGCGTCGTGATCGGCAAGAAGGGCCAGGACATCGATGTGCTGCGCAAGGATCTGGCCCGCATGGCCAAGACCGATGTCGCGCTGAACATCGTCGAAATCCGCAAGCCGGAAATCGATGCGACCCTGGTGGCCGAGAACATTGCCCAGCAGCTCGAACGTCGTGTTGCCTTCCGTCGCGCCATGAAGCGTGCCGTGCAGTCCGCCATGCGCCTGGGTGCGCAGGGGATCCGGATCAACTGCTCCGGCCGTCTGGGCGGTGCGGAAATCGCACGTGTCGAGTGGTATCGTGAAGGCCGCGTGCCGCTGCATACGCTGCGTGCGGACATTGATTATGGTGTGGCGACCGCCAAGACGACCTATGGCACCTGTGGTGTGAAGGTCTGGATCTTCAAGGGTGAGATTCTTGCCCATGATCCGCTGGCGCAGGACCGTCGCGCCGCCGAACAGGCCCCGCAGCGCTAATCTGCGGGGTCCAATGGACCTAAATGCGCCAGGCGGCGCGTGAGGATTTAGAAAATGCTTTCTCCCAAGCGGACAAAGTACCGCAAGGCCCACAAGGGGCGTATTCATGGGTTGGCCAAGGGTGGCACGACCCTGAATTTTGGGGCTTTTGGCCTGAAGGCTCTGCAGCCTGAACGGATCACTGCCCGCCAGATCGAAGCTGCCCGTCGTGCCATTACCCGCGCCATGAAACGTGCCGGTCGTGTCTGGATTCGGATTTTCCCTGATCTTCCGGTCTCGACAAAGCCTGCAGAAGTGCGTATGGGGTCCGGCAAGGGGTCGCCTGAATATTGGGTGGCTCGTGTGAAACCGGGTCGTATCCTGTTCGAGATCGAAGGCGTGCCGCCGGAAGTCGCGCGTGAAGCGCTGGCTCTGGGTGCGGCGAAGCTGCCGATCAAGACCAAGTTCGTGACCCGTATCGGAGAGGCGTGAGATGGCAAAGGCAACAAAGCCGGCCGATCTGCGTGCCAAGACTGTTGAAGAACTGGATACGCTTCTCGTCGATCTGAAGCGCGAGCAGTTCAATCTTCGGTTCCAGCATGCGACCGGTCAGACCGAGGGGCAGTCCCGCATGCGCGAAGTTCGTCGTGAAATCGCGCGTGTGAAGACTGTTGCAACCGAGGTTGTGAAGAAGAGTTCCGCTGGCCACGCGCCGGCAGTAAAGTCCTGAAGGGAGACGGGCGATGCCAAGGCGCGTCCTGACCGGACGGGTAACCAGCGACAAGATGGACAAGACCGTAACGGTTCTTGTCGATCGTCGTGTTATCCATCCGTTGTATAAGAAGTTCATTCGTCGCTCGAAAAAGTATGCGGCGCATGATGGCTTGAATGAATGCAAGGTGGGCGACACGGTGCGCATTGAGGAATGCAAGCCGATTTCCCGCCGCAAGACCTGGACTGTCGTTGTCCGGAATGGCCAGCCGCTCGCGGCTGCCGCCGGTGCCACGTCTGGTGCGCAGGCGTAAAGAAGGGCATAGACCATGATCCATCCCGAGACCAACCTTGACGTGGCCGACAATTCCGGCGCCCGTCAGGTGCAGTGCATCAAGGTGCTGGGCGGTTCCAAGCGGAAGACTGCCTCGGTCGGCGACGTGATTGTCGTGTCCGTCAAGGAGGCCATCCCCCGCGGCAAGGTCAAGAAGGGCGACGTGCACCAGGCGGTGATCGTCCGCACCTCTTACCCCGTGCGTCGCGCCGATGGCAGCGCCATCCGCTTCGACCGCAACGCGGCCGTGCTGATCAACAAGCAGCAGGAGCCGATCGGCACCCGTATCTTTGGCCCGGTCGTGCGCGAACTGCGTGCGCGCAAGTTCATGAAGATCATCTCGCTGGCACCGGAGGTGCTGTAATGGCTGCTCGTATCAAGAAGGGTGATCAGGTTCTGGTCACCACCGGTGGTTCCAAGGGAACCCGTGGCGAGGTTGTTACAGTCCTGCCCGCAGCCAACAAGGCTGTCGTGCGCGGCGTGGCGATTGCAAAGCGTCACACCCGTCCTTCCCGCATGGGTGAGCAGGGCGGCATTGTCCAGAAGGAAATGCCGGTTCACCTGTCCAACCTGAAGCTGATCGATCCCAAGAGCGGCGACCCGACAAAGGTCGGCTTCCGCGTTCTGGAAGATGGTCGCAAGGTTCGTGTCGCCAAGGCGACCGGCGAAGTTATCGAAGGCTGAGGAGGCGGGTATGTCTGAAGTGAAAGAAGCCCGTCCTGTGCCGCGCATGCAGAAGCGCTACCAGGATGAGATGCGCGCGAAGCTGCGTGAGCAGTTCGGGTACAAGAACGAGATGCAGGTTCCGCGTCTTGAGAAAATTGTCCTGAACATGGGCGTGGGCGAAGCGGCCGGCGATCAGAAGAAGCTGGATGCGGCCGTCAAGGAAATGACCCTGATCGCAGGTCAGAAGCCGGTCAAGACCGTGGCCAAGAAGGCCATTGCCGGTTTCAAGATCCGTGAAGGGCTGCCGATCGGGTGCAAGGTGACGCTGCGTCGTGCGCAGATGTTCGAGTTCCTGGATCGTTTCGTGACGATCGCCTTGCCGCGCGTGCGTGATTTCCGCGGGCTGCCGGCGAACAAGGGTTTCGACGGTCGTGGCAACTTTGCGATGGGCCTGAAAGAACAGATTGTCTTCCCGGAAATCGAATACGACAAGGTCGACGAAATCCGTGGCATGGACATCATCTTCGTGACCACCGCGAAGACGGATGCGGAAGCAAAGGCTCTGCTCAAGGCGTTTGATCTGCCCTTCGCTGCATAAAAATGTAGCGAAAGGGCTTCCGTCTGAAGTCCAGAAGACCTAATACACACGTTGTTTGGAAAACCGTTGGGACTGGCCCGACAGGTTCCGGAGGGTAAAACAAGGCATGGCCAAAATTTCCGCCGTTAACCGGAATGTCAAGCGCGAGCGCATGGCAAACCGGGACCGGGCTAAGCGGACTGCACTGAAGAATATCATCATGGACCGGTCTCTGCCGGTTGAAGATCGCTTCGATGCGTCGCTCAAGCTTGCTGAACTTCCTCGCAATGGTTCGCGCGTCCGCGTGCGTCTGCGCTGCAAGTTGACGGGGCGTCCTCGCGCCAATTACAGAAAGTTCGAACTCTGCCGTATCGCCCTGCGCGACCTGGCCTCCAATGGTCAGATCCCGGGCATGGTCAAATCGAGCTGGTAAGGGCAGGGAACGATGTCACTTTCTGATCCTTTGGGTGATCTGCTCACCCGGATCCGCAATGCGCAGCGTGCACGGCATGCTGCCTGCGTGGCGCCAGCTTCCAAGCTGCGCGCCAGTGTTCTCGAGGCGCTGCGCCGCGAGGGATATATCCGTGGTTTCTCACGCGAGGAACTGCGCAAAGGTGTGGCCCAGCTGCGCATCGAGCTGAAGTATCTCGATGGTGAGCCGGTCATCAAAGAAATCCACCGTGTGTCCAAGCCGGGACGCCGCGTCTATTCCAAGATCAAGGAACTGCCGCGCGTGTATGCCGGGCTGGGCGTGTCGATCCTGTCGACGCCGCGCGGTGTTCTGTCCGACGCGGAGGCCCGCGCTGCCAATGTTGGCGGTGAAGTCCTCTGTCGTGTATTCTGAGGAGGGATAAATGTCGCGAGTGGGCAAATATCCCGTCGAATTACCGTCGGGCGTTCAGGTTTCCATTGCTGACGGTGTGCTGACGGCAAAAGGCAAGCTGGGTGAACTCAAGCTGCCGCTGTCCAGCCACGTTTCGGTTGATGTCGCGGATGGCAAGGTTGCCGTCAAGCCGGTCGATACCCAGGCACAGGCCCGCATGATGTGGGGAACCACCCGTTCCCTGATCGCGGGTATGGTCAAGGGCGTGTCCGAAGGGTTTTCCAAGACGCTGGAAATCTCCGGGACAGGTTATCGTGCCGCGGTGCAGGGTAAGAACCTGGTCATGAATCTCGGTTATTCGCATGACATCGTCTATGCGATTCCGGCAGGGATCAAGATCACGACGCCCCGCCCCACGGCGGTCACGGTCGAAGGCATTGACAAGCAGCGGGTTGGTCAGGTCGCACTTGACATCCGCAGCTTCCGCAAGCCCGAGCCCTACAAGGGCAAGGGTGTCCGTTACGAAACGGAAACCATCCGTCGCAAGGAAGGTAAGAAGAAATAATGAGCACGCAGAAGGATCTGCGGGAACGGCGGCGTCAGCGCCTGCGTTTCCAGCTTCGCCGCAAGAGCGGTGGCCGTCCGCGTCTGTCGGTGTTCCGTTCGGGCAAGAACATCTACGCGCAGGTGATCGACGATGCTGCTGGCCGGACCCTGGCCGCGGCATCGAGCCTGGACAAGGACCTGCGTACCGCCCTCAAGGGTGGTACGGACGTCAAGGCGGCGGGTGCGGTTGGCAAGCTTCTGGCAGAGCGCGCAGTGGCTGCAGGTGTGTCGAAGGTCGTTTTCGACCGCGGCGCGTATCTCTATCATGGGCGTATCAAGGCCCTGGCGGAGGCTGCCCGTGAGGGCGGTCTCTCGTTCTGACGAAAGGGTCACGCATAATGGCACGTGAACCGAGAGAAGGCGGCCGGGGTGGTCGCGACCGTGATCGCGAAGGCGATGATCTGGTCGACAAGCTGGTCACGATCAACCGCGTTGCGAAGGTTGTAAAGGGCGGTCGTCGCTTTGCATTCGCCGCGCTGGTTGTGGTTGGTGACCAGAAGGGTCGCGTCGGGTTCGGTGCGGGCAAGGCCCGTGAAGTTCCCGAAGCAATCCGCAAGGCGACCGATCGCGCCAAGCGGACGATGATCCGCGTTCCGATGAAGGAAGGCCGCACGCTGCATCACGATGTGGCCGGTCACTTCGGTGCGGGCAAGGTTGTCCTGCGTTCCGCTGATGCGGGCACGGGTATCATTGCCGGTGGTCCGATGCGCGCGGTGTTCGAAAGCCTGGGCATCAATGACGTGGTGGCGAAGTCCCTCGGGACCCGGAACCCGCATAACATGGTGAAGGCGACATTCGCCGCGCTGGAGCGTTGCGCCAGCCCGCGTTCGGTTGCCAACCGCCGTGGCAAGAAGGTTTCGGACATCCTGGGACGTCGCGAGGCTGCGGCAACGACGGAGGCCACGGCTGATGTCTGATACCAAGGCAAAAGTGCGCGTCACCCAGGTGCATTCCGGGAACGGACAGAAGCCGGGCCAGCAGGCGACACTGATTGGTCTGGGCCTGAACAAGATTGGTCGTACGCGTGAACTGGAGGATACCCCTTCGGTTCGCGGTATGATCCGCAAGGTGTCCCACCTGATCAAGGTGGAGGATTGAGATGAACCTGAACGAACTTCGTGACAACGAAGGCGCGCGTTACACCAAGAAGCGTCTTGGTCGCGGCATCGGCTCTGGCAAGGGCAAGACGTCGGGCAAGGGTGTGAAGGGTCAGAAGGCGCGTTCCGGTGTGTCCCTGAACGGTTTTGAAGGCGGTCAGCTGCCGATCTACCGTCGTCTGCCCAAGCGTGGATTCAAGAACATCTTCCGCAAGGAATATGCGATCGTGAATCTGGGCGTGCTGGACAAGGCGATTGCGGCAGGCAAGGTCGATGCCAAGGCTGTCGTGACGGAAGAGACCCTGGCCAAGGCTGGTCTGGTCGGTTCCGGCCGCTTCGCCGGCATCCGCCTGCTGGCGGATGGCGAACTGAACCATGCCGTGACCATTGAAGTGTCGGGTGCTTCGGCCGGTGCCGTTGCCGCTGTTGAAAAGGCAGGCGGCAAGGTGCAGGTCAAGGCGCAGAAGCAGCAGGCTCCTGCCGCGGAATGACCGGTCCCGGGCACAGGCACGTTCTGTACCCGGAGCATAATAAAAGCGATGCTGCTTGCACTCGGCGGGCGCATCGCTTTATTACTTTTTGCGGTTTTTTTTATCATGACAGCGTCCCGCCTCCAGCGGTGGCGCTGTTCTTGTGAAAGGATGGGCGCATGGCCTCCGCGGCCGAACAGTTGGCTGCCAATCTGAATTTCAGTTCCTTTGCCAACGCAACGGAACTGAAAAAGCGTATCTGGTTCACGCTGGGTGCGCTGATCGTATATCGGATTGGCACCTATATCCCCGTCCCTGGCGTCGATGCGACGGTGATGGGGCAGCTTCTGGCCCGGCATCAGGGCGGTATTCTGGGTATGTTCGACATGTTTACCGGTGGTGCGCTGGGGCGCATGACCGTGTTTGCACTGAACATCATGCCCTATATCAGTGCCTCGATCATCGTACAGCTCATGTCGGCGGCAATTCCCTCGCTTGAAGCACTCAAGAAGGAAGGGGAGGGCGGACGGCGCAAGCTGAATGAATATACGCGCTACCTGACGGTCGTGATTGCGCTGTTCCAGGCCTACGGCATCGCCATAGGGCTTGAGAACATGCATACGGAAGCCGGGTCTGCCGTTGTCTCCCCCGGGCTTTTCTTCATCGTGTCCTGTGTGCTGACCCTTGTGGGTGGCACCATGTTCCTGATGTGGCTGGGTGAACAGATTACGTCGCGGGGGGTTGGCAACGGTATCTCGCTGATCATCTTTGCGGGTATCGTGGCGAACCTGCCCAATGCCTTGGCCAGCCTGTTCCAGCTTGGCTATACGGGCGCTCTGTCCCCGTTCTTCGTGCTGGTGTTCCTGGTGCTGGCGGCTGTTACGATCGCCTTCATCGTGTTCATGGAACTGGCGCAGCGCCGGGTGGTCATCCAGTACCCCAAGCGCCAGGTCGGCCAGCGCATGTTCGGTGGCGATTCGACCCACATGCCGCTGAAGGTGAACACGGCGGGTTCGATTCCGCCCATCTTTGCATCGTCCGTGCTGCTGATCCCGGTCACGATTGCGGGGTTCGTCAACAACAGTTCCATGCCCGGCTGGCTGTCCTTTCTGGGTCAGGAACTGGGACAGGGGCAGCCGCTCTACATGCTGTTCTATGCGGCGATGATCGTCTTTTTCTCTTATTTCTATGCGGCGGTTACCTTTAACCCGCAGGAAACGGCGGAAAACCTGCGCAAGCAGGGGGGCTTTGTGCCCGGCATCCGGCCGGGGGCGAATACGGCTGCGTTCTTTGACCGGATCCTGACGCGCATCACGACCATCGGGGCGCTGTATCTTGTCGCAGTCTGCCTGTTGCCGCAGATCCTGATCAGCCATTACAACGTGCCTTTCTATTTCGGCGGCACGAGTCTGATCATTATCGTGACGGTGACGATTGATACGGTGACGCAGGTGCAGTCGCATCTGGTCGCGCATCAGTATCAGGGACTTATGCGCCGGGGACGGGGCAGAAAGGGCAGAATGCGGTGAATATTATTTTTCTTGGCCCGCCGGGTGCCGGTAAGGGCACCCAGTCAAAGCGGCTGGAAGAACGGTATGGTATCGCCCAGATTTCAACGGGTGACATGCTGCGTGCGGAAGTCGCGGCCGGAAGCCCGCTGGGGCAGAAGGTCAAGACCATCATGGCGGAAGGTCAGCTTGTGCCTGATGACCTGATCATCGCCATGATCGAAAAGCGCATCCGGCAGCCTGATTGCGCGAAGGGGTTCATCCTGGATGGCTTCCCGCGCACCCGGGCGCAGGCAGAAGCACTGGACCAGATGCTGACACGCAGTGGCCAGCATATTGATGCGGTGCTGCTGCTGGATGTGGACGAGAACGCACTGGCTGACCGCATTGCGGGTCGTTATACCTGCGCCAAGTGCGGCGCGGGCTATAATGACCTGTTCAAGAAACCGAAGGTCGCAGGCACGTGTGATGTCTGTGGCGGGCATGAGTTCATTCGCCGGGAAGATGACCGGCGGGACACCGTGGCCGCGCGCCTGAAGGCCTACCGCGAACAGACTGCGCCGATCCTGCCTTATTACGAGGAAGAGAAGCGTCTGTACCGTGTCGACGGGATGGCGGATATCGATACAGTGACCAAGGAAGTCTTCGCTGTTATCGATCGTATCACGAAAAAGTGATGAAAAATAATTGACTCGCATGGGGGCAGCAGTATATTGCGCGCCCTCAAGGTATGAGCGTCACATGAGTCGCCCGCTGATGGTGCGGCTCGTATGGCCAGAATGAATGATGATGGGGTTGGCCGGTTCGAAACCGGTATGTTCACGGCGCTCCTGCCAATAGGGCAGGTGGTGTGAAGCAGCCCTGCCTGATAGTTAGTGCCCTGTATCAGGGCGGACGAGGAGTAAGTGGCGTGGCACGTATTGCCGGCGTGAACATCCCAACCAACAAACGGGTCACCATTGGCCTGCGTTATATCTATGGTATCGGGGCCACCAAGGCCCAGGCGATCTGCGACCAGCTGGAAATCCCGGCTGAGCGGCGCGTGAACGAACTGTCTGATGACGAGATCGGCAAGATCCGTGAACTGATCGACAGCAAGTATCGCGTGGAAGGTGATCTGCGCCGCGAAGTGGCGATGAACATCAAGCGCCTGATGGACCTTGGCTGCTACCGTGGTCTGCGTCACCGGCGTGGGCTGCCTGTCCATGGTCAGCGGACTCATACCAACGCCCGTACCCGCAAGGGTAAGGCCGTGGCTATTGCGGGCAAGAAGAAGGCAACCCGCTAATCAGCGGATTGTCCGGTATGTAAGCATGGGGGGCAGCCCGCCCCATGCGCCGTTTGAACTGACAGGATCGAGAAAACTATGGCGAAAGCTGCGGCTCCGCGTATTCGCAAGAAAGAGCGGAAAAACATCATTTCCGGTGTGGCGCATGTGCTGTCCACCTTCAACAACACCATGATCACCATCTCGGATGCACAGGGCAATGCAATTGCCTGGTCGTCCGCCGGTGCCCAGGGCTTCAAGGGATCGCGCAAGTCCACGCCGTACGCGGCGCAGGTTGCCGCCGAGGATGCGGGCCGCAAGGCACGTGAACACGGCATGGAGACGCTGGAAATCGAGGTTTCCGGTCCCGGGTCGGGGCGTGAGAGCGCACTGCGTGCCCTGCAGGCTGTCGGTTTCTCGATCACGGCCATCCGTGACATGACGCCGGTTCCGCACAACGGCTGCCGTCCGCGCAAGCGCCGTCGCGTCTGAACCGCAATCTGCTTAGTCGTATTCCCCCGCATGCGGGGGAAGATTGTCATTCCGGTATCCTGCCGCAGGGTACCATCTGCCATCGTAACGGGTGGCAGATCAGTCTTGAAAGGCCATTACCTTGGTCCTCCAGAAAAACTGGCAATCCCTGATCAAGCCGGAAAAGCTGGAAGTCGAACCGGGGGCGGAACCTTCACGCATTGCCACAGTCGTTGCCGAACCGCTGGAACGCGGCTTTGGCATGACGCTGGGTAACGCGATCCGTCGGGTTCTGCTGTCGTCCCTGCAGGGGGCTGCGGTTACGGCAATCCAGATTGACGGCGTGCTGCATGAATTCTCGTCGGTGGCGGGTGTTCGTGAAGACGTGACCGACATCGTCCTCAACATCAAGCAGCTTGCGCTGCGGATGCATGGTGAGGGGCCGAAGCGCATGGTGCTGACGGCCACGGGCCCGGGCGAAGTGCGTGCCGGACAGATCCAGACGGGTCATGATATCGAAGTCATGAACCCCGACCTCGTGATCTGCACCCTTGATGAAGGGGTGAAGTTCGGGATGGAATTCACCGTGAACATGGGCAAGGGGTATGTCCCCGCGGCGGCCAACCGCCCGGAAGACGCGCCGATCGGCCTGATCCCGGTTGATGCCATCTACTCGCCCGTGCGGCGCGTATCCTACAAGGTGGAACAGACCCGTGTGGGTCAGGTCACCGACTATGATCGCCTGCTGCTGACGGTCGAGACGAATGGCGCGGTCACGCCGGAAGATGCCGTGGCGCTTGCCGCGCGTATCCTTCAGGACCAGCTGCAGCTGTTCATCAACTTTGACGAACCGCGCACCGTGCGTACGGAAGAGCCGCAGGATGACCTGCCGTTCAACCGTAACCTGCTGCGCAAGGTTGACGAACTGGAACTGTCGGTCCGTAGCGCGAACTGCCTGAAGAACGACAACATCGTCTATATCGGTGATCTGGTTCAGAAGACCGAGCAGGAGATGCTGCGTACGCCGAACTTCGGCCGCAAGTCGCTCAATGAGATCAAGGAAGTCCTGACCGCCATGGGGCTTTCACTGGGTATGAATGTCCCGGCGTGGCCGCCGGAAAATATCGAAGATCTGGCCAAGAGGCTCGACGAGCCGTTCTGATCCTCGGAACCGGATAAAACAGGAAATTACATCATGCGTCACGGTGTTGCCGGCCGTAAGCTCGGCGTTACCTCGTCCCATCGACTGGCCATGTTTCGCAACATGGCTGTCGCCCTGATCAAGCACGAACAGATCACCACCACGCTGCCGAAGGCGAAGGAACTGCGCCCGGTTGTGGAAAAGCTGATCACCCTTGGCAAGCGTGGCAATCTGCACGCCCGCCGTCAGGCTTTCGCCCAGCTGCGTGACGACAAGATCGTGTCCAAGCTGTTTGACACGGTGGCTGACCGTTACAAGGCACGTCAGGGTGGTTACACCCGCGTGCTGCGTGCGGGCATGCGCCACGGTGATGCAGCCGACATGGCTGTGATCGAACTGGTCGACCGCGATGTGTCGGCAAAGGGCAAGGACAGCGGTCCGCGTCCGGAAGCCACTCAGGAAGACCATCTGGCAGCCTGAGGCACTTCGGTTCCTGCGTGAAAAAGCCCGGCCTCTGGCCGGGTTTTTTTATGTTGGCAGCCAGTCCGGCATTCTGTCGTCGTGATATGGATATTCGATCACGATATGTATATTTCGATACGCTTTCGACATGCAGGACCATCCCTGCGCAGCAGACAGGGCTTCAGCCATGACAGGATCAGTTTTCGGGCGTGTGATACGCCGCGGGCTTTATGCCATGACCGCCATGATCGGCCTGTGTGGCAGTGTCCAGGCTGCGACAGTGCGGGTGGGGTATATTCCTGTCATCGGGTCGGCGCCGCTGTTTGTCATGCAGGGCAAGAACTGGGCACGCGACGCGGGTATCGACATGCAACTGGTCCGGTTCCAGTCCGGGCCGCAGGCCATCCAGGCGCTGGTATCGGGCAAGATTGACGCCTATGTGGCGGGTGTCCTGCCGCTGCTGCAGGCGCGTGCGCATGGGGCAGATGTAAAGGTCGTGGCCAGTGCCGCGACCGAGGAACTCGAAATCGTCTCCCGCGGTGCGCTGGCGGATGGCCTGCCGGAACAGCCTGCGGGGCTGGGTGCTGATGAGGTCCGTCAGCGTTTCGCGGATTTCGCCACGAAGGCGGGGCACAGGCCCAAGATCGCGGCCCAGCCCCTTGGGTCGGTGCCCGATACGCTGCTGCGATACTGGCTCAAGGTTCGCAACGGACTGGATCCGGCGCAGGTGGCAGATATTGTCGGCATTGATATTGATGCAGCCCAGCAGGCCTTTCTGGCCGGTGCGGTCGATGGCGCTATCCTGCGCGAACCGGCGCTGACCATTATCCGCCATCGCATGCCCGGCATGCGGGTGCTGGCGTCGGGGCATGATCTCATGCCAGGGCAGCCGGGCTCCGTGCTGGCGATCGTCAACGAGGACGCACCGGATCGCGCGGCATGGAAAAACGCGTTCCTGGCCGGTTTCGTGAAGGCCACGCACCTGCTGGCCACTGATCCGGAACAGGCGGAACCCTATGTCCAGCAGGCGCTGGGTGGGGGCATGCTGCCCAGGGACATTATTATCGAGGCGCTGAAGGTATCGGCGCATGATTATGTGTCCGATCCCGCCAGCATCATGGACGCCGTAAGCAAATTACAGGATTTCGAGGTGCAGAGCGGCCTGTTGCGTAAGGCGGAGCCGGTGGCGGCGCTGTTCGACCTTGAAAGTTACCGGCAGATCGCACAATGACGCCTTCCCGTTCCATCTGGACGCGACCGCTGCTCGGGGCGGTGGGCCTGATTGTGCTGTTCGGGGCATGGGAAGCCTCCATCCGGCTGGGCTGGGTGCCATCCGGCCTTCTGCCAGCACCCAGCAGCCTTGGCCCGGCATGGCTGGAAGAAGTGCGCAGCGGGGCATGGATACAGGCCATCAGGGACAGCCTGACCCATTACGTGATGGGATTGGTCATCGGTTCGCTCCTGGGCATGCTGACCGGACTGCTATGCGGCACGGTGCCACTGCTGGACGGATTGCTGTCCGGTGTCGTGCGGGTATTGCGGCCCATACCGGGGCTGGCATGGGTGCCGTTCGCCATCCTGTGGTTCGGGCTGGATACCGCGGGGGCCACGTTCGTGATCGCCATTTCAGTGTTTTGGATCAATTTTTATGCCGCCTACGGGGCCGTGCAGGCGATTGACCCGGACCTGTATGAAGTTGCGGCGTCCTTTGGCCATGGCGGGTTCTGGGCACGACTGCGCACGGTGGTCATTCCGGCTTCGGCCCCCGGCGTGCTGGCGGGGCTGCGCACCGGCCTGGGCCAGGCATGGATGTCGGTCGTCGCGGCGGAACTGTTCGGCGTGCCCGGCATTGGCGCGCGGATGATGCAGGCGTCCAGTCTGCTGGCGACCGACCTTGTGGTGGTCTACATGCTGACCATGGCGCTGCTGTATGCCCTGACCGACACGGCGTTCATGCTGGTGCGCAAAAGGCTGCTGGGCTGGCAGGGATGAACGCGGTGGTAACGGACACGGATGATGTGGTGGTCAGGCTGGAAAATATCGGCCTGTCGCATGACCATGGGCGCAGCTTTATCCTGCGGCATGTGAATCTTGAAATCAGGCGTGGCGAATTCGTGGCCGTGCTCGGTCCGTCCGGCGTGGGCAAGTCCACATTGCTGCGGGTCATCATGGGGCTGGTCCAGCCCAGCGAGGGCACGGTCAGCCTGCATGCGTCCCCCACGGCGGCGCATCGCCCGGCGGCCATGGTGTTTCAGGACGCCAAGCTCATGCCGTGGCGCAGCGTGCTGCGCAATGTGGAACTGGGTCTGGAAGGGCTGGGACTGACACGCCCGCAGCGGCGCGAACGGGCCATGGCAGCGCTGGAACTGGTGGGGCTTGCGGATACGGCGGACAGGTGGCCACGCCAGCTTTCGGGTGGGCAGCGCCAGCGCGTGGGGGTTGCGCGCGCACTGACGGTGGAGCCGGACCTGCTGCTGATGGACGAACCCTTTGGTGCGCTGGACGCCATCACGCGCGGTGCCCTGCAGGATGAACTGCTGCGTATCCATGCCCGGCGGCACGGAACGGTGCTGTTCGTGACCCATGATCTGGACGAGGCCCTGATTCTGGCGGACCGGATCATCATTCTGGAAGGACAGCCTGCAGGGCTGCGGGGGGATTTCGCGGTGGGTGCACGGCCACGCGACAACACCGCGCCGGGCATGCGCGCAATGGCGGAACGCATGCGCCGACTGATTGCGGGGGAGCCGGATCCCGGCGCGGATGCGGCCTATTGGCAGGCATCGGAGATATGATAAGTCTGCTGTCACGGGCCTGTTGCCTGCGGGCATGACGGCATGGGCAGGGGGGAGACGGGATTTCCCTTATCCCCCGATGGCAAGCAAGGGAATATCGAACATGGCAAATCCCCCCAATTTTGAAGCGCATCTGGAAGAAGGCATCGGTCGGCTTCAGGATGGTCTGGATGGCTTTGTCGGGGATACGGGCACCCCGCTGTCAGGGCGGCTGCAGGGCGCGGGTGGCGTAGCCCAGCGGGGCATGGGGGAAATTCTTGATACCCTGCGTGACGTGACGGCCGACCGACCGCTGTTCGCGCTGTTTGGCGCATCGGTGCTGGGCTTTCTGGCCAGCGTGTTCCTGCGCCGGCGGGCATAGGGCAACATATATGGTGCTGTCGCGTTTAAGGCAGCATGACTGATTTGCAGGGAAAAATGCCATGCTGAAACTGGCGCTGTTCTTTTTGATTGTTTCGCTGGTCGCCGGGCTGTTTGGCTTCAGTGGCATTTCCGCCGTTTCGGCCGGAATGGCGAAAATACTGTTCTTTATCGCCATCCTGGCTTTTGTGGTCGTGGTCCTGATCGTACTGTTTTCGGCCAAATCGCTTTTTAACGGCTAGCGGCCCATTCTTATGAAAAACCCCCTGTCGCCACCGGCGCAGGGGGTTTTTTTCTGCCTATTTGTTGGTGTCCTTCTGGATGAAGGCGGGCAGGAAGGGATTGTCCTTCTGCAACGAGTTCTTCGATGGCAGGCGCGAAGCATCCCATCCACCGCCCAGCGCCTGCACCAGGCTTACGCTGTCCACAATGCGCTGCTGTTGTATGCCCAGCAGGGTTTCGGCATCGCTCAGCGCCGAATTCTCGTTGGTGATGACGGTGGTATAGATTTCGGTCCCGGCCCGGTACTGGTTCAGCGAGACCTCGACCGTGCGGTTGGCGAAATCCAGTGCCTTCTGCTGCTGCTGCGCCTGCTGCGCCAGAATACGCAGGTTGGATAGCTGATCTTCCGTGCTCTGCAATGCGGTCAGGACGGTCTGGCGGTAGGTCGCCACGGCACTGTCGTACTGGGCATTGGCTTCATGCACGGCGGCCGTGCGTGACCCGCCTTCAAACAGGATCTCGGTGGCGGATGCCCCCAGCGACCAGACGCGGTTCATCGCTGACATAAGCGACGTCACCGGGTCGCCGCCGCTCTGTTCATAGCTGGCGTTGATGGTGATGTCCGGATAGAACGCCGCCATGTCCGCGCCGATCATGGCATTGTATTCCTCCATCGTGCGTTCGGCGGCGGCAATATCGGGGCGGCGCTGCAGCAGGTCGGCTGGCACCGTGACCGGAATGGGCGGCACCGTGCGTGACAGTTCCGCCGGGGGCAGGGTGACATCGGCGGGCGGCTTGCCGATCAGCACGGCAATGGCATGTTCATACTGCGCGCGGTTGATCCCGGCCTGGATCAGGGAGGCGCGGTTCTGCTCCAGTGTCGTGCGGGCCTGCAGGACGGCGGTGGGGTCGGCGGTCCCCGCCTCGAACTGGTTCTGGGTGATCTGCAGCGCCTGTTCGTTGAAATGGACGTAACGCTGCAACAGGTCCGTCAGGCTGTCCTGATAGCGCATGTTGAAATAGGCCGTCGCCAGCTGTGCCTGATACGACAGCGTGGCGTTGGCCAGATCGGCGGCGCTGGCCTGTGCCGCCGTGACCTGTTCCTGCACCTGCCGGCGGATCTTGCCCCATATGTCCAGATCCCAGCTGGCGCTGGGGCCGATGTCATAGGTGTTGTACGTCGAACCCGCGCGTGCATAGTTGCTGCCCGATGAGGACAGCGAACCCGCGCCATGGCCATCGCGGTTGAAGCCCAGGCTGCCACTGATGGTCGGGAAAAGCTGCGCGCGCACACTGTCGATCATGGCGCGGGCGTTACGGTAGCTGGCTTCGTACTGCTTGATGTTCTGGTTGGAAATCGCGACCTGTGATTCCAGCCCGTTCAGGATGGGATCGTTATAGATCGTCCACCAGTCATGCTTGGGCAGTTCGGCCAGCTTGGGGTTGGCCACTTCCCATCCCGGTTCGGGGCGCAGTTCCTTGAAGCGCGGGGACACGATCGCGGCCGGACGATGGTATTTCGGCCCCACCATGCATCCCGCCAGCGCCATGATCGGCAGGGCCACCAGCGCAAGGCGCGCGGCGGAGCGGCGGAAGACACGGGACGGGCGGATGGCGGCACGGCCGGGGGATGGCGAAAAAGGTGTCATCCGGTTCAGGAATCCTGCTGGTGGGAAAGACGATGGCGTCGGGACAGCCGTCCATACAGCCGGTTGAAGAATGCGCGGCAGGCTATCCCCAGATGGTCGAGATAGAGATAGACAACCGGCGTCGTGTAAAGCGTCAGCGCCTGACTGACCAGCAGCCCGCCCACAATGGCGATGCCCAGCGGGCGGCGCAGTTCGGCGCCATAACCATGGCCGAATATAAGGGGCAGCGCGCCCAGTGCCGCGGCAAAGGTGGTCATCATGATCGGGCGGAAACGCAGCAGGCAGGCCATGCGGATCGAATCAAGCGCGCTATGGCCTTCTTCCCGTTCGGCCGTGATGGCGAAGTCCACCAGCATGATGGCGTTTTTCTTGACGATGCCGATCAGCAGGATCACCCCGATCATGGCGATCAGCGAAAAGGCCTCGCCAAAAAACTGCAGCGCCAGCAGCGCCCCCACCCCGGCCGAGGGCAGGGTGGACAGGATGGTCAGCGGATGCACGTAACTTTCGTACAGAATGCCCAGCGTCATGTACACCGCCGCCAGGGCGGCAAGGATCAGCAGCGGTTCGTTGTTGACCGATTTCTGGAACTGCGCGGCGTTACCGGCGAAATTGCCCTGGATGTTGGCGGGCATGTGCAGGCGCACGGTTTCCTCGTTGATGATCCGCACCGCCTGGCTCAGCGGGACGCCATTGGCCAGATTGAACGAGACCGTGCTGGAAACCGACTGCCCGTCATGGTTGATGCTCAGCGCCGTCTTGGTGGGCTTGAGCACCGATACCAGTGTCAGCGGCACCATGGCTTCCGAACTGGTGGACACGGCCGACCCGGTGGAGGCGCTGTTGCCACCCGCCAGCGTGTTGGCCACCTGGTTGCGGAAGGATTCTTCGCTCAGCTGTGATTCCGTGGTGCCCGTATCCGTCTTGACCCGGATGGTATTGGACTGCGTGCCACCACCCGCCGTACCGCCGGCAACACTGACCCAGACCTGCTTGAGCGTGGTCGGGTCTTTCCAGAATCGTGGCTCGACTTCCATCACCACGCGGTACTGGTTGAGGGCATTGTAGATGACCGAGGCCGAACGCTGGCCATAGGCGTCATACAGCGTGTTGGACACAAGCTGGGGCGTAATGTTCAGGCGGCTTGCGGTATCGCGGTCTATCTGCACATCCAGCGCCGAGCCGCCCTGCAGCACGTCCGATGAAATGTCGGACAGTTCGGGATGCTTCTGCAATGCGCTGACCAGCAGCGGCGTCCATTTGTACAGGTCCTTGGAGGAATCGGAATGCAGCGAATACTGGTAGGCCGCATTGCTCTGCCGTCCGCCTATGCGCAGCTGTCCCGGCGCGGACATGTAGAATGTCGCCCCCACCATGTTGTGCAACCGGCGCGTGATGCGGGCAATGGTCTGCGCGGGCGTATCATTGCGCAGCGACTTGTCCTTCAGCGTCACGAACATGTTGGCCTGGTTGGAACTGCCGCGCCCGCCCATGAACCCCATGACATGCGCCACGTCCCGGTCCGCCATGATGGCCTGCTGCGTGGTGGCGATCTTGCCCTGCATGGCCTGGAACGAAATGGACTGATCGCCCATCAGGTGTCCCATCAGCATGCCGGTATCGGATTCGGGAAACAGGCTCTTGGGCATCTTGATGAACAGCCCGACCATGATGGCAATGGTTATGGGCAGCGACAGGATGGTGATCCGCCGGTGCGTCAGCGCCCATTCCAGCGAACTGGCATATCCCTGCTGGGCCGCGCCCAGCGCATGTTCCAGCCATGCGCCAATCCGGCCGAAAACCCCCTTTGACGGGGCCGCCAGATGCGGGCGCAGCAGGCGGGAGGTCAGCATGGGCGTCAGCGACAGCGACAGCATCATGGAAATGACAATGGTCAGTGACATCGTCATGGCGAATTCATGGAACAGGCGCCCCGCCACGCCGCTGAGCAGCAGGATGGGCAGAAACACCGCGATCAGCGATACGGTAATGGACAGGACCGTGAACGCCACCTCCCGCGTGCCCAGCAGGGTGGCCTGCAGGCGGTCCATGCCCGCTTCCATGTGGCGGCTTATGTTTTCAACGACCACAATGGCGTCATCCACCACGAAACCGGTCGAAATGGTCAGCGCCATGAGCGACAGGTTGTCGATGGAATAGCCCAGCAGCTTCATCGCGCCAAAGGCGGCGATGATGGATGTCGGCACCACGATGGCGGGAATGATGGTGATGCGCGGCGAACGCAGGAACAGGAGCACCACCAGCACCACCAGGAAGACCGACAGCACCAGCGTGAACTGCGTATCGGCCAGGGCCGCGCGGATTGTGGTGGACCTGTCCATGAATTTGCCAAGGTCCACGTCGGCCGGCAGGGCGTCGCGCAGCATGGGCAGCTTGGCGCGGATCTGGTCATTGGTGTTGATGATGTTGGCGCCGGCCTGCGCAAAGATGATGGCCAGGACCCCGTGTCTGCCATCCACGTAACCGGCGTTGCGCACGTCCTCCACACCATCATGGACATAGGCCACGTCCTCCAGCCTGACGGGGCGGCTGTCATGATAGGCCACGATCAGGTCACGGTAGGCCTGCGCATTATGCGCCTGGTCGTTGGTCGCCAGCACGAAACGGTGGTCGCCCTGGTCGATGAAGCCCTTTGGCGTATGGGCGTTGGCCGAGGCGAGGGCGGCGCGGATATCCTCGAACCCTATGCCGAATTTGTACAGCGCCAGCGGGTTCATCTCCACCCGCACCGCAGGCAGCGAACTGCCACCGATCTCGACCTGCCCCACGCCCTGTATCTGCGAGAGGTGCTGCTGCAGCACGTTCGATGCAAGGTCATAAAGCTGTGCAGCCGTACGGGTGCGCGATGTCAGCGCCAGGATCATGACCGGCGCGCCGTTGGGGTTGGCCTTGAAATAGCTCGGGTTCTGTCGCAGCGAGGAGGGCAGGTCCGCATGGGCCGCCTGCAGGGCGGCCTCCACATCACGCGCGGCCCCGTTGATGTCGCGGTCAAGCGAGAACTGCAGCGTGATCCGCGCCTGGTTGGCCGATGACTGCGATGTCATTTCGTTCAGGCCCGCGATCGCGCCCAGATGCCGCTCCAGCGGGGCTGCGACGGAACTGGCGATTTCCTCGGGGGAGCCACCGGCCTGCTGGGCCTGCACCTGTATCACCGGGAAATCCACGTTGGGCATGTCGGCCACCGGCAGCGTGGTATAGCCGATGATGCCGCCAATGATCAGCGCCACCGTCAGCAGCACCGTGGCCACCGGCCTGCGGACAAAGATCGAAAGCGGCGTCATGCCTGCGCCTGTGGTCCGGGCAGTCCATCCTTGCCCTTGTCATCAGCATTGCCAAAGCGGCGCGACAGCTTCTGGCTGATGCCGTCCATCAGCAGGTAGATGACCGGCGTGGTGAACAGCGTCAGCAACTGGCTGACCGCAAGCCCGCCGACAATGGCGATGCCCAGGGGGCGGCGCAGTTCCGAACCGGTGCCGGTGCCCAGCATCATGGGCACGGCCCCCAGCATGGCCGCCAGCGTGGTCATCAGGATGGGGCGGAAACGCAGCAGGGCGGCATGGCGGATGGAATGCAGCGAGGTCATGCCCTCCACCCGTTCGGCTTCCAGCGCGAAGTCGATCATCATGATCGCGTTTTTCTTGACGATGCCGATCAGCAGCACCAGCCCGATGATGCCCATGACATCCAGCCCCGATCCCGTGATCCACAGCGCCAGCAGCGCGCCAACACCGGCGGAGGGCAGGGTGGACAGGATGGTGATGGGATGGACGAAGCTTTCATACAGGATGCCCAGCACGATATAGACCGCGATCAGGGCAGCCAGCACCAGCCATGCCTCGTTTGACAGCGAACTGCGGAATGCCGCCGCCGTGCCCTGGAACGATGTCTGGAAGCTGGATGGCAGGTGGATGTCCTTCGCCGCGCGTTCGATCGCATCCGTCGCATCTCCCAGCGCATAGCCGGACCTGACGTTGAACGAGACGGTCGTGGCCGGGAACTGCCCCACATGGGTGATCAGCAGCGGCGCGGTATCGCGCGTGACACTGGTAACGGACGCCAGCGGCACCAGCCCCGATGTGGGCGAACGCGTCGGCCCCGACGTGCTTTCCCCCGCGTTGCCGCTGATGCCGGGCAGATAGATCTGGTTGAGCGACCCCATGTCCTGCTGGAACGCTGGCGTTGCCTCCAGGATCACGCGGTACTGGTTGGACTGCGTGAAGATGGTCGAGATCTGGCGCTGGCCAAAGCTGTCATACAGCACGTTGTCGATTGTCTGGGGCGTGATGGAGTATCGTGCCCCCGTGGTGCGGTCCAGGTCAACATGCGCCACAAGGCCCGCGGCCTGCAGGTCGGATGTGACGTCCGACAGAGCCTTTTCCTGTTGCAGGCGCGCGATGAATTTCGGCACCCATGTCGTGAACTGGTCATAGCTGGGGTTTTCCAGCAGGAACTGGTACTGCGTCGCGGCGACCGATGTATCCAGCGACAGGTCCTGCACCGGCTGCAGGTACAGGTCCGCCCCCGCGATATCCGCCGTTTCCGCGCGCAGGCGTGTCGCGACTTCCTGCGCAGTGTCGGAGCGGCTGTCCACCGGCTTGAGGTTGATGAGGAAGCGCCCCTGGTTCAGCGTCACGTTCTGCCCGTCCACGCCGACGAAGGAGGACAGGCTGGCCACGTCCTTATCGTGCAGGATCCGGTCGGCCAGTTCCTGCTGGTGGCGCTTCATGGCCGCGAACGACGTGGACTGTTCCATGACCGAAATGCCCTGGATCACGCCCGTGTCCTGTACCGGGAAAAAGCCCTTGGGAATGACCACGGCCAGCGCGCCCGTCAGCAACAGGGTCGCGCCAAATATCGCCAGTGTCAGTCGCTGGTGGCGCAGCACCACATCCAGCGCGCGGCCATAGCCATTGATTGTCGCGACCGTCCAGCGTTCGACCGCGGCCGACCATGCCGGTTCGGCATGTTTGGTGTCGCGTTCGTGCAGCAGGCGCGCGCACATCATCGGCACCAGGGTCAGCGAGACCACGGCGGACAGGATGATGGTGACCGCCAGCGTCATGGCGAATTCATGGAACAGGCGACCGACCACGTCGCCCATGAACAGCAGCGGAATCAGCACCGCGATCAGCGATATGGTCAGCGAGATGATGGTGAACCCGATTTCACCCGCGCCCTTCAGCGCGGCTTCCATGCGGCTGTCGCCCATTTCGATGTAACGGGCGATGTTCTCGATCATCACGATGGCATCGTCCACCACGAAACCCGTGGCGATGGTGAGCGACATGAGCGAGAGATTGTCGAGCGAGAAGCCGAACAGGTACATGACCGCCAGCGTCCCCACCAGCGACAGCGGCACCGACAGGCTGGGGATCAGTGTCGCCGGCACGTTGCGCAGGAACACGAAGATCACGCCCACCACCAGCACCAGCGCCAGGCCCAGTTCGAACTCCACATCCTCGACGGATGCGCGGATGGTCGTGGTCCGGTCGGTCAGGGGGGTTATGGTGATGCCCGGCGGCAGCGACTGCTGCAGGCGCGGCAGGGCGTATTTGATGTTGTCCACCACCCCGATCACGTTGGCGCCCGGCTGGCGCTGCACGTTCATGACCAGGGCTGGCGTGCGGTTGGCCCAGGCCGCCAGTTCGGTGTTTTCGGGACCGATGACCACGCTGGCCACGTCGCGGATGCGCACGGGACCGTTGTTCTGGTACGCGATGACCTGATTGAGCAGCTGGTCCACGCCCGAAATCTGGCCGTCAATGCGCAGCGTGGTCGCGCGCTGCGGGCCATCGAACGTGCCGGTGGGGGAATTGACGTTCACGTTGCCGATGGTGGTGCGCAGCGTATCAAGGTCGATGCCGAACGATGTCAGCTTGGGAATGTTGACCCGCACCCGCAGCGCCTTGCGGTTGCCACCCGAAAGGGTCACCAGCCCCACGCCCGAAATCTGGCTGATCTTTTCAGCCAGGCGGGTATCGACGTAATCCTCCACTTCCGTCAGCGGCATCGTCTTGGACGAAATGCCCAGCGTCATGACCGGCGTGTCGGCGGGATTGACCTTGGCATAGACCGGTGGCGCGGGCAGGTCGGTCGGCAGCAGGGAATTGGCCTGGTTGATCGCGGCCTGTACTTCCTGTTCGGCAATGTCCATGGTCATGGTCAGGCCGAAGCGCAGCGTGATGACCGATGCCCCGCCCGACGAGCGCGAGGTCATCTGCTCCAGCCCCGACATTTCACCCAGCTGGGTTTCCAGCGGCGCGGTGACGGAGGTCGCCATCACGTCCGGGCTGGCGCCGGGATAGAAGGTCTGCACCGTGATGGTGGGATATTCGACTTCCGGCAGGGCGGAAACAGGCAGGAAATGATACCCCAGCAGCCCCGCCAGCAGGATGGCCAGCATGAGCAGGGTGGTCGCGACCGGACGGTGTATGAACAGGCGGGACGGGTTCACGCGGCAATCTCCGGCGGCGGCAGGGGCAGGCGGTCAGGCAGGGGGGCTGGCGTGGACGCGCGCACTCTAGCCCTTGTCCTTGCTTGTGGTGGCGCCCGTCGTCGTGTCGCCCGGCTGCGGGATGCTGACCTTCACGCCATCGCGCAGGTGATCCACCCCGTCGGTCACGACGCGCTCGCCTTCCTTCACCCCGTCGGTCAGCACGGTCATGGTGTTGTTGGCATGGCTGGTCTTGACGTTGCGCATCTCAACGGTGCTGTCGGCCTTGACCACATAGACGAACTGGCCGTTCGGTCCGGTCTGCAGGGCGTTGGTGGGCACCAGCAGCACATTATGGTCGGTGCTGACCAGCAGGCGGGCGTTGACGAACTGGTTGGGGAACAGTTCTTCCTGCGAATTGGCGAAGAGCGCGCGCATGCGCACCGTGCCGGTGGAGGTGTCGATCTGGCTATCCAGCACGCTGACCTGCCCGGTCGCGATCTTGTTGAGGTTGGCGCTGTCCCATGCTTCCACCGGCAGGGGCGTGCCCTGACGCAGGCGGTCCGCCACGGGGCCGATGTCATTTTCAGGCAGGGTGAAGATGACGGAGATCGGCTGCATCTGCGTCAGGGTCACCAGCCCGTTGGTCTGGCCTGCGGTAATGTAGTTGCCCATGTCCACCGCACGGATGCCCACGCGCCCGTCCACCGGGGCCAGGATGTGGCAGTAGGTGATCTGCAGCTTTTCGTTATCCACCTGCGCCTGGTCGGACTTGACCGTGCCTTCCAGCTGCTCGACCTTGTACTGCTGGTCCTTCGCCGTCATGGCCGCGACGCTGTCCTGGCGGATCAGGCGCTGGTAACGGGCGTTATCCACCTTTGCCGCCTCAAGCTGGGCAATGTCCTGCGCCAGTTGCCCTTCGTACTGCGCCAGAAGCACCTCGTACGGACGGGTGTCGATCAGGGCCAGCAGGTCGCCCTTGTGCACGTGCTGCCCCTCGGTGAACAGCACCTGCATGAGGTAGCCGTCGATACGCGACTGCACCGTGACATTGGTGATCGGCACGACCGTGCCCAGTTCCGTCAGGATGACGGGCATGTCGCCACGGCTGACGGTCGTGACCGCCACCGGCTGGTCGCCGCTGGCCGCGTGTTTCTTGGTGGTGGAATGGGGGCGCAGGAAGGCCACCGCCAGGACAACAGCCAGCGCCCCGCCCGCCAGATAAAGGACGCGCCGCCCGCGCCGTGGACGGCCAGTGGGCGGCGTGCTGTTTTCCGGGGTACTGCGGGGCGGGGGAGGAGTTGTATCCATGCGGTCGGTTTTCTGCCTGCTGTCGAACGGGCGTCCTGTCGAAGGCTACGCCTCTGAAGGACCGGGCCATGCTGATAAAGACAAGGTTTCTGATTCGCCTTGCCGCAGTATTAACATGGCTTCGAATGGGTCGAAGTTAGCGAATGTAACATTGTATCTGTGGCGGGGAAGGGGAAAACCGCACAACGGTTCAATTCCGTTTCTTTGTGGTAATGGCATTGTCATGTCCACTGATGGTGGCCCCCGCATTGGCTGACAGCCGCAGCAGGATCGGCAGCGCCATGGACGAGATCAGCGCGCATGCCACGAAGGCCACGGTGTAGTCCTGTTCGAGCCACGACGTGGGCAATACTGCGCGGCCCGCGGCCAGAATGCCCGCGGACAGGCATATGCCCATTGTCAGCATGACCTGCTGGCATGTGGAATACAGGCTGGTGGCGGCGCCCATCCGCGTCTTTGGCATGTCGGCATAGGCGATGGTGTTGTAGCCGGTGTACAGCAGCGTCTGCCCCATGCCGTTGATCGCCAGCAGGCCCAGAAGCCAGCCCATGTCCATGCCCGGCCTGAACCCGGCCAGCAGCAGGCAGGCGGCCGGCAGCACCAGGCAGGTCACGCACATGACGGCGCGGAAGCCCCGGCCACGGTAGATCCGGGGGGCGGCAAACCGCATGGCCAGCGCGCCGACGGGGGCGATGAAGGTGATCAGCCCGCTCTGCGCCGCGCTTGCGCCAAAATGCGTCTGCAGCAGGGATGGCAGGAGAAAGATGATCCCCGCTGTCGCAATGCGCGTAAACCCGCCCGCCATGACCGAGATGCGGAATGTCGCCACCCGCAGTAGCGACAGGTCCAGCACCGGATGGTCCGTCCCACGCGCATGGCGCAGGTAGGCCACGGCGCAGAGCGGGGCAAGCAGCAGCAGCCCCGCCGATATGATGGGCGGGAAACCCGGATGGGTCAGCATTTCCATGCCGAAGATCAGCCCCGCCAGCCCGGTTGCGGACACGATGTTGCCGCGCAGGTCGAACGGTGGCGGCCGGGCCGCGCGGATCTGCGGAATGAACCGCCCCGTCAGGGCAATGGCCAGCAGCCCCAGCGGGATGTTGATGTAGAAAATCCACCGCCAGGACAGCCACGATGTCAGCACGCCCCCCAGCACGGGCCCGGCCATGGGGCCGATGGTGGCGGGCAGCATGACCCACGCCATGGCGGACAGCAGTTCCGACTTGGGCACGTTCTGCAGGATCACCAGCCGCCCGACGGGGACCATCATCGCGCCACCCGCCCCCTGCACCAGCCGCGCCAGCGCCAGCACCGGCAGGCTGGGCGCCCAGCCGCACAGGAGCGAACCCGACAGGAACAGCGCGATGGCGCAGCGCAGCGTGGTCCGGCTGCCAAAGCGTTCGGCCACGTGGCCTGATGCCGGGATCAGGGCGGCAAGGCCCAGCATGTACACCGTCAGCGCGATGCTGGTCTGTGGAATATCGACATGGAAATCCCCCGCCATGGCGGGCAGCGCCGTGGTCAGGGCCGTGCCGTCGATCTGTTCCATCATCATGAGGCTTGCGACAATCAGCGCCATGATCCGCTTGCGGGCGCGTGACGGGGGCGTCACGCCGGGCGAAGGTGGGGGGAATGTGGCGGGGGCGGTCGTCAAGGGGGACATGATCATGCATGATATAGGCGGTACGGAACCGTAAGCGCCATCATGGCGTTATAGGCCAACGCTACAAACCAAGCGATACAACGGAGTGTGAACGATGTCGGAAGACAAGGCAAAGACCATCGAGACAAAGGCCGAAGGCGTCATGGACGAAGGCGTTGGCCGCCTGAAGGACGCCGCCGGTGGCCTGACGGGCAACATGGGCATGCAGGCGGAAGGCAAGATGGACCAGCTTTCGGGCATGGCGCGCCAGGAATTCGCCGACCTGTATGAGGAAGGCGAAGGCAAGGTTGAACGCGCGGTGACGTTCGTGCGCGAACGCCCGCTGTTTTCGCTGGGGATTGCAGCCGTGCTGGGCACCATCATGGGGCTGATTTTCCTGCCCCGTCGCAAGGGCTGAACCGGGTCGAGTCGTTTTTTTTTCATTTTAAGGGACTCGATGAGTCCACAGCATCTTGCGCAACCCTGCATAAAAATGGTTTCCATCCTTCCAGAACGGAAATTCGATGCGAATCGGGCCATCATGGTCCGATTCGCATACGATCAGGAAGGAATGGATGCCCGATTACGCGCTTGAAAACGCCCATGGGGGACGTGTCGCCGGTGTGGATGAGGTAGGTCGTGGCCCGCTGGCCGGACCCGTCATCGCCGCCGCGGTTATGTTCCTGTCGGGCGTTCCGGGCGCGCTGGCGGACAGGCTGGATGATTCAAAGAAGCTGAAGCCGAAAGTCAGGCAGCAGCTTTATGATGCGCTGCACGCCACCCCCGGTGTCCTGATCGGGGTGGCGGGCGCATCCGTCGCTGAAATCGAACATTACAATATTCTCCGCGCCTCATGGATCGCCATGCAGCGTGCGGTCGGTCGCCTGCCGCAATCCCCTGAACTGGTTCTGGTTGATGGAAACGCCGCACCCGATTTCGGGTGTCCGGCGCAATGCGTCGTGGGGGGTGATGCGATCAGCCTGTCCATTTCGGCGGCGTCCGTGGTGGCCAAGGTCGTGCGCGACCGGCTGATGACACGGCTGGCCCGGCGCTGGCCCGGCTATGGCTGGGACCGCAACGCGGGTTATGGTACCGCGATCCACCGCGCGGCCCTGATGGCGGATGGCGTAAGCCCCCACCATCGCGCGGCGTTCGGCACGGTGCGCCGCATCATGCAGGCTTCCGTTTCCCCTTCTTCACCCCAAAGCGCGGAGCAGCCATCATGCTGAACAATTCATGAGCGGTGCGGTTATGATGGAATTGCCCCTGGACCAGGTGTTGCGGGGGGACTGTGTCGAGATGATGCGCACCCTGCCCGCAGGGTCGATCGACTGCGTGTTCGCGGATCCGCCATACAACCTGCAGTTGAAGGGTGAACTGCGCCGTCCCGATGACAGCGTTGTCGATGGGGTGGATGATGACTGGGACAAATTCACCGACCTACAGGCCTATGACGAATTCACCCGCGCATGGCTGACCGAAGCGCGCCGCGTGCTGCGCAAGGACGGCACGATATGGGTGATCGGATCGTACCATAACATTTTCCGCATTGGCGCGATCCTGCAGGATCTGGGGTTCTGGATCCTCAATGACGTGATCTGGCGCAAGTCCAATCCCATGCCCAATTTCCGGGGCCGCCGTTTCACCAACGCGCATGAAACGCTGATCTGGGCGGCACGGGGGCCGGACAGCCGTTACCGCTTCAATTACCAGGCGATGAAGGCGCTCAATGACGATGTGCAGATGCGCTCGGACTGGTATCTGCCGCTATGTACCGGTGGCGAACGGCTGCGTAACGAACACGGCCTGAAACTGCACCCCACCCAGAAACCCGAAAGCCTGCTGCACCGCGTGCTGGTGGCGTCAACCAATGTGGATGACGTGGTACTGGACCCTTTTACCGGCACCGGCACCACCACCGCCATGGCGCGCAGGCTGCGCCGCCGTTTTATCGGGATCGAGCGCCATCCCGATTATGCCGAGGCTGCGATCGGCCGCGCCCGGCGTGAAAAGCCCGTGCCCCTGGACAGCGTGCAGACCACGCCCGCCCGGCGCGAAAGCCCGCGTGTGCCCTTTGGCGTACTGGTGGAACGGGGCATGGTGCCTGCGGGCACGGTGCTTACGGACCGGCAGAAGCGGGTGCGCGCCACCGTATCGCCTGATGGCACGCTGGTCAGTGGACGGCACCGGGGGTCGATCCATAAAATGGGCGCGCTGCTGACCAATGCACCGTCATGCAATGGCTGGACCTTCTGGTATTTCGAGCGTGAGGGCGAACAGACCCAGCTTGATGTGCTGCGCGGTGAAATCCGGGCGGAGCAGGCAGCCGTCGCCTCCTGAACAATGGGGCAGGGGCGGACAGCAACATTCAAGGACATGGCGGCGTGAACCGGCGCCCGGATCATGGCGGCCCGCATGGCCTGTCCGCGATGGAATGGAACGCGGCCCGCCATTCCGCCCTGCAGACCGATGACTACCTGTACAGCCAGCTTATTCCCTATATCGGGAACAAGCGTAAACTGCTGGGCCTGATCGCGCAGGCCATCGCTGCCACGGAAGAAATTCCCGCCCGGACCGACTTCGTGGACCTGTTTGCCGGCACCGGCGTTGTCTCCCGCCTGGCCAAATGGCTTGGTTTCCGCGTGCTGACCAATGACTGGGAACCGTATAGCGAGGCACTGAACCGCTGCCATGTCGGCACGTCTGCGCCGCCGCGTTTCCACGGTGGCCGCGACTATGCGCAGGTCATGGCCGAACTGAATGCGCTGCCACCACGGGAAGGGTGGGTGACCCGTCACCTGTGCCCCGATGATGACGTGCAGTATGATACGGCGCGTGACCGGATGTTCTACATGCGCAAGAATGGCATGCGCATTGACGCCATCCGCGAACGGATCGCGCAGTGGGATCATGACGGGCTGCTGGATGCCGGGCAGAAGGCCTGCCTGCTTGCCCCCCTGTTGTACAGCGCCAGTTACAACAGCAATACCAGCGGCCTGTTCAAGGGATTTCACCGGGGCTGGGGCGGGCGTACCGGCACGGCGCTGTACCGCATCGCAGCCGACCTGCACCTGCAGCCCGCGTGTTTTATCGATAATGGGCGCGACAATACGGTCGTGCGGATGGATGCGCACGCCCTTGCCACCCAACTGGCCGGACAGGTGGGGGAGGCGGCCATTGCCTATGTGGACCCGCCCTACAACCAGCACCCGTACGGCGCGAATTACCATGTCCTGAATACGGTCACGCTGTGGGACCAGCCCGACCTTGCGCCAAAGATCACGGGGCGCGACAAGGCCGCGATCCGGCAGGACTGGCGCACGCAGCGGCGTAGTCCGTACAACCACCGCCGGCAGGCGCTTGCGGCCTATCGTGACCTGTTGGCCGTGCTGGATACGCGCTGGATCGCCACCAGCTACAGCACCGATGGCTTCATTCCATTGTACGATATGGCCCGTGCGAATTGTGAACGCGGCGCTGTGCGGGTCTTTACCCGTGGCTACAAACGCTATCGTGTCAGCCGCCAGCGTTATTCGGCGCGCCCGATGACCGTTGAATTCATCCTGCTGACCGATACGCGCGGCCGTGGCGCCAGCACCCCGGATCAGATCGTGCAGGAAATCATGGCCATGGAAGCCCGACTGAACCCGCCAAGCGATGCTTGAAAATAACGTGTTGATTAAAGAATAAAAGTTTTCGGGTGTCGCCGTTATTTCCAAAAAAGCTTCACCAAAAAACGCCTTCTAGCTGCCCCCGAAGCCGAGGAACCCGATGGACGGGTCGGCATGTCCGCCGGATGCGTCATAACGGTGGTCGATGGTGGTGGTGGTGGAGGCATGACGCGGCATGGTCAGCGGCGGCGTGTCATCCTCGCCTTCCGCAAGGCTGTTCGATGCGAAGTGCGGGTCCGAATCCGAGAAGGTACGCATCGACAGCAGCAGGAAGGTGATGTCGTTGCGGTTCAGGTCAATCGCCATGTCCAGCGGCGTCTGCCCCAGCACGTTATGGCCCGTCATGTCCGCGCCCCGGTTCAGGGCTTCCTTCGCGGCACCCAGGCTGCCACGGTTGATGGCGTCGAACAGCGCATCGGTCGGGTTCATGTCCGCGCTGGCGTGACCATGTTCTTCTTCACGCGATTCCGCGCCGGGCAGGGCGGCAGGCGGGGCGGCTGCCTTGGCCGCGCGGCGGGCTTCGGCCTTTTTCGCGGCTTCAGCGGCCTCGCCCTCGGCTTCCGCTTCGTCGGCATCCTGTGCGTACGCCATGTGAAGGGGCATGCACAGACAGGGGACGCCTGCGAACAGGGCGGCGGCAAGAAGATAAATACCGGATCTGGAAATCATGTCCTGTCCCGAGAGTGAGCGAGCGTTCGACCAGGCATGCGAAACGGCCGCATGCCACCCGACAGTTCTGCTGATTACCGCAAAATTGCGGCGGATGCGATGCCTAATCATCTTTCTGTCAGGAACGGCTTTCCCGCCACCATGCCAGCAGCAGCATGACCAGCACGAACAGCCCCACCGCCCAGGCAGGCAGCATGGACGCGGCCTGCTGTCCCGATACGCTGTGGGCGTTGCGCGCGGGAAAGGCAAACCGGTCGGCTGTCGAACTGACACGTCCGTTTTCCATGACCACCCGCGGCAGGGACGGGGCCTGCGGATCATCACCCAGCCAGTGCACGCCCCCGCCGGTTGCCGCCGCCATGGGCGCCAGCAGGGACGCCGTTGCCCGCAGGTCGGCAAATTCAACCGGGTCTTCCATGCGCGGGGCGGCAAAGGCTTCATGGCCCGCGTCATCGCGCACCGTCCATATCCCTTCCTGTCGCGCGGGCAGGCGGGCGCGGGCAAGGCCGGTATTGCCCGCGGGTTCCAGCGTGATGTCCTGCGTGGCGCCATCGGGGGCGATCACGTGCACAACCGGCGGTGGCCCGGCGGTGACCGAACGCCGCGTGATGGTCATCTGCCCTGCCGATATTGCGGCTTCAAGCTGGTTTTCCTCCAGCTCTGGCTCCTTCATCAGCCAGTGTGAAATCCGCCGCAGCAGTTCCGACTGCGGTCCGCCGCCGCCTTCGCCATGCGACCACAGCCATGCCTGATCCGACAGCAGGAAGGCGACGCGCCCCTTGCCTGCATGGTCAAGCACCAGCAGGGGCTGCTGGTCCGGGCCGGTCATCAAGACCTCGCCATTGGCGGAATCCGTGCGCAGCCCGCGATACCACGGCCCCCATCCCGGTTGCGCGCCCGCCCTGTCAGGCGCCCCCGGCAGGCCAGAGGTGACGGGATGGCGCATGCCGGTTTCCGTAAGGTCAGGCCGGAAGCGGCGCACGGTCATGCCATCGCCGGATGCCACGTGGGCGGGCAGGATATCCGACAGCGGCGTGTCCTGCAGCGATCCGGGGGTCAGGAATTCCGGTCCCCCGATCAGCAGCAGCCCGCCGCCCGCGCGAATGTGGTTGACGATATTGCGCAGGTAGGCTTCGGGCAGGATGCCCCGGTTTTCAAACCCGTCGAGGATGATGAGGTCGAACTGGTCGATCTTCTGCTGGAACAGTTCGTTCACCGGAAAGGCAATCAGCGCAAGGTCCGACAGCGGCGTGCCGTCATCACGGTCGGGCGGGCGCAGGATGGTGAAGTGGACAAGGTCAACCGACGGGTCGGCCTTCAGCAGCCGCCGCCATACCCGTTCGCCCTGGTTGGGCGTGCCTGACACCAGCAGCACGCGCAGCCGGTCCCGCACGCCGTTTATGCGCACGACATCATGGTTGTTTCGCGTCGAGACCTCGCCGGGCAGTTCCGGGGCCGACAGGCCGACCAGCATCTCGCCCGGATGGGTGACGGGCAGGGTGATGTCCTGTGGCTGCCCGATCCGCACGGGGCGCGAGAAGGTCGTGCCATCGCCCTGTGTCAGGGTAAGCTGGGTGGTGGCGTCCGGGACCGGGTGCGCGCCCTGATCATCGATTTCTACACGGATGGTGACATCCTTGCCCACGATGGCGAATGGCGGGGCCTGCAGCACGCGCAGGTGGCGGTCCGTTTCCTCTCCCCTGCCGGTCAGCAGCACATGCAGCGGCAGCAGCGTGCGGTGGCCGTGTCCGTCATCGGGGTTGAGCATGTCGGGCACGCTGGCGGGGATGTCATGGTCCTCGCCATCGGTCACCAGCACTGCACCCGCAAGGCGGGAAGGCGGGATATCCGCCGCCGCCTGCCTTAACGCACCAAACAGCCGCGTGCCGCCATGCCGGGCCTCGCGCAGCGTGACAATGCGCGGGACAAGCCCCGGCACACGGTTCATTTCGGCCTGCAGGCGTTCGGCGGTGTTGCGCGCCATGTCGCCCCGGTTGCGTTCGGACATGGACGCCGACTGGTCCACCACGATCAGCGCGGTTTCAGGCAACGGATGCCATGTTTCGGTAATGCGCTGCGGGTCACACAGCCACGCGATCACGCCCAGGCCAGCCAGAAGCCGCCACACGCTGCCGCGCACCCGGCGCGCCAGACCCGCAACCGCCATGACGGTCACGGCGGCCAGCAACATGTAGATGCACCACAGCGGCACCTGCGGGCTGAATGCCATCATGTGGCGTGACAGGTCGGGCATGCCCATCATTCCCCCAGCCGTTTCAGCAGGGCAGGCACATGGACCTGATCCGCCTTGTAATTGCCCGTCAGCGCATAGATCACCGCATTGACCCCGAAACGGTAGGCCAGCACGCGCTGCTCCGCACCGTCGGGCACGGGGGCATACGGGGTATTGCCACTGTCATCCACCGCCCATGCGTGCGCCCAGTCATTGCTGCCGATGATGACGGGACTGACGCCGTCATTGGTGCTGTCGCCTTCCTGCGCCACCCATACCGGCATGCCGTCATACCGGCCGGGAAAATCGTGCAGCAGGTAGAACGTGCGCGACAGCACATGGTGGTTATCCATCCGTGCAAGGGGCGGGATATCCAGCCCCGCCGTCATGCGCCGCAGGGCCGCCGCCGTGCCGGGGGCGGAACCGGTATAGCTGCCCGTACCGTCGCCTGCCGTGGCGGGATCCTGTCCCTGCGTGTCGATCATCAGGATGCCGCCATGACGCATGTAGGTATTCAGCGCCGCCGTGCGGGCGGGCGTGGTTGTGGCATCCGCCGTCACCGGCCAGTAGATGAGCGGATAGTAAGACAGGTCGTCGCGTTCCGGCACCACGCCGTCAGGGTGGCCCAGCACGGCGGAGGTCCGGGCATTGACGTAATCCGACAGCCCCTGCAGCCCTTCCTTCGAGACGTCATCGACATCCGCATGCCCGGTGATGATGTAGGCCAGCCGGGTTTCCAGCGCCGCGCGCGGCACGTCGGCGGGAATGTCCGCCGCATGCGCGTGGCCGTGCGGCATGCAGGCCAGCGCCAGCGCGGCGACCGTCGCGCGGCGGGCCCATTTCCGCCCGCGCTGCAGCACGCTTATCGCGCCATCCGCGACCAGCAGCAGGGCGGCCAGGACCATGAGCAGCGGTCCGATGGCCAGATCAGGCACCTGACCACGCAGGTCAGACGCCGTGCCGATGGTGTTCTGCGCCACAAGCGGGGCCGGGCCATCACCGGGGTTGAGCGCACGGCGGCTGTTGCGCGGGCCATACAGCCCCGGCGGGTGTTCCGGTGTGGGGACCGTGTGGCCAAAGGCATCGGCCCGCAGCGCCTGCGCCCCCGCGGGCGGCGTCACCAGCGCGCCATCGCCATCCAGCGTCATGTATGGGGCCAGCAGGGTGGCGCCTGCTGGCGTTTCGATCCCCGATGCCTCGTCAATCAGGTGCTGCAGCATGCCCACGAACAGCCCCGACAGCGGCAGGTTGGACCATTCCGCCGTGCTGGTGACATGGAACAGCACGACCTGCCCCGCCCCGAGGGCGGCATGGGTCACCAGCGGCGTACCATCGGTCAGCCGCGCCCAGCTATGGCTGTCCAGATCGGTGGAGGGTTGGGCCAGGACCTGCCGCGACACCGTGACGTCGCCCGGGATGTCAAGGTCATGGAACGGGGAGGACGCGGGGAAGGGGGCAAGGTGTTCGGGCCTGCTCCATGACATGGTGCCGCCCAGCACTCGCTCGCCCCCCATCAGGGGGACGGGCAGCAGCGTATCGGCGGGTTTCGGGTCGGGGGCGGGGCTGTCGCTGCCCTTGACCAGCAGGGGGCCTGCAAAACGGATCAGGGTACCGCCACCGCGCACCCATGCTTCCACCTTCCTGCGGCTGTCGGGACTGCCCAGCGTGCCGTCGGGTGCTATGATGACCGAAAGCGGGCGGGCCAGCAGCGTGTCCAGATCCCCTTCGCGCAGTTCGGCGGTGGGCTGCAGCGCGCGGCGCAGGTAGAACAGGCTGCCCATCAGCGGCGTGTCGGATGATGTGCTGGAAATCAGCCCCACGGGGCGCTGGCGTTCACGTTCATCCAGCAGGCGGAGGCCGCCGGGCCCGTTCACGCCATCCAGCGACAGGTGATCGACCTTGTTCCGCAGTTCGGCCGGCAGGTCGGGCGTGATGTCCACATGGTCGCTGCCCGCGGGCAGGGTCGCGGGGACAAGGGCCAGCGTACCCCCGGTGGTGGTTTCAAGCCGTAGCTGCCATGTGCGCGCATGCGGGCGCGGCACGGCGCGCAGGCGGGTGGCCAGGCCATTTTCACCACCGTCCGGCGGCGCAAGCAGCGTAATGTCCGAACCGGGCAGGTACATTTCCCGCACCGGCCCGATTTTGCCCAGTGCCGCACCAAACGCGGCATCCGCCGGTGTGGCCAGCCCGTCTGCAACGTAGATGACCGGCCCATGCCAGTTCTGCTGCATCAGCTGCCCCAGCGCATGTGTGGCCGCGGCGCGGTCCACTGACCATGCGCGGGGCAGGAGCGGGTCGATCATGCCACGCAGCACCTGTGCCTGCTGCGTGGGCTGGACCGTCATCGGGTCCAGCGCGTCATTGCGTGCGGTCAGCAGCAGGCGCGCGCCATGCCCGGTGCGCGACAGGTGATCCAGCAGGCCATCCAGCGCATGGATGCGCTGGGGCCAGGTGCCCGCGGCGGCCCAGCCATTATCCACCACGATCAGGCAGTCGGCATCAGCGGATCCCGCCTGCCCGCGTGGAAAGATCGGCTGCGCCAGTCCCAGCACCAGCAGCCCCACGGCGGCACAGCGTAGCAGCAGTCGCCACAGCGGGGCGGAGGTCGCATCCGGCGGCGGGGCGTTGAGCGCGCGCAGCAGGGCCATGGGCGGAAAGGACTGTACGCGTGGCGCGGGCGGCAGGGCGTGCAGCAGCCACCACACGACGGGCAGCGCCAGCAGCCCCAGCAGCATCCATGGCGCAAGGAGCATCATGGCCTGTTCCCCATGCCCGGCAGGGCGTGCAGCGCCAGCAGGGCTTTTTCCGGTGGCTGGTCCGTCAGGTGTGGCACCGGCGGGCTGCCCGCCGCCTGGCACAGGGTGCGCAGCCGGTCCTGATGGCGGGCCCATATCGCGGCGTAGTCATGGCGCAGGGCTGCGCTGCCATTAAGCAGCACGGTCGTGTCATCCTCCAGCCCGGTAAAGCGGGTATGCCCTTCATACGGAAAGGCGGTTTCCGCCGGGTCGATCACTTCGATCAGCGTGCAGGTCGCCTGCCGTGCAGTCGCCGCGCGCAGGAAGGCCGCCAGTTGCGTCGCGGGATACAGCCCGTCGCCAAACAGCAGCACCCGGCTGCGCGCGGGAATGGCGGCGGCCTGCGGCAGGGCGGGTTCGTCCGCCGTGGCGCGCAGGGCGGCGATCAGCGCGTGGGCCATGCGTTCCAGCGCCTGCCGCCCGCGCAGGCGCAGCGGGGGCGCCCCGGTCGGCCCCAGCAGGCGGATGTCCTCCCCCTGTCGCAGCAGCATGGCGGCGCAGGCCAGCGCCAGCAGAAAGGCACGTTCGGCCTTCAGCGGCAGGCTGTCATCGGACCGCCAGCGCATGGATGCGCTGTTATCGCACCAGATACATATGGTATGCGGGGTCTGGGCTTCGTGCTCGCGTACGAACGCCCGGTCACCGCGTGCCGACTGCCGCCAGTCGATATGGGTCGCGGCCTCGCCCGACATGGCGGGGCGGTACTGCCAGAATTCCTCGCCCGTGCCGGCCTTGCGCCGTGGGTGGGGACCAGCACCCGCATTCTGCGCGATCCGGCGCGCCGCCACGATCAGGGATGGCAGGCGACTGGCGAGCGAATCAGCCAGCGCCGTGGCTGAAACCGGGTGGCGGGGCAGGAAGCCGGCATCATCCCCGCCATGGCCCGATGGGGCGGGCGTCCGGGCGGCGTCCCGTGGGGTCCGCCCGGACAGGCGCGTGAGAAAGGACAGGGCCGCGCGCAATGTCAGCCGATCCGTCCGACCAGCGTGTCGATCAGCGTGCCCAGGCGTACATTTTCCGCCCGCGCGGTAAAGGACAGCGCCATGCGGTGGGCAAGGATGGGGTGGGCAAGCGCCGCCACGTCCTCGATGGTGGGGGACAGGCGGCCATCAAGCAGCGCGCGCGCGCGGGTGGCCAGCATCAGCGCCTGCGCCGCACGCGGGCCGGGGCCCCACGCCACGGCTTCGCGTATGGTCGGGTCATCGGTCGTTTCCGGCCGGGCCGCGCGGACAAGCCGCACGATCGCATCGACCACCTGTTCACCCACCGGCAGCGCGCGCACCAGTTCCTGTGCCGCCAGCACGTCGCTGGCCGCCAGCACGGGCCGAGCCGTGGCCGTGGTGGTGCCGGTCGTGGCCAGCAGCATGGCGCGTTCCGCCCCGGCATCGGGAAAGTCCAGCGTCACCTGCATGAGGAAGCGGTCAAGCTGCGCCTCGGGCAGGGGGTAGGTGCCTTCCTGCTCGATCGGGTTCTGGGTGGCAAGAACGTGAAAGGGACGGGGCAGCAGGTGGTTGGTACCGGCGATCGCGACCTCGTGTTCCTGCATGGCCTGCAGCAGGGCGGACTGGGTGCGGGGGCTGGCGCGGTTGATTTCATCGGCCATCAGCAACTGGCAGAAGACCGGCCCCGCCACGAAGCGGAAGCTGCGGCGGCCGCTTTCGTCCTCGTCCAGTATCTCGCTGCCCAGGATGTCGGATGGCATGAGGTCGGGCGTGAACTGCACGCGCCGCGCATCCATGCCCAGCACGTGACCCAGCGTTGTGACCAGCAGCGTCTTGCCCAGCCCCGGCGCGCCCACCAGCAGCGCATGCCCCCCCGACAGGATGGATGTCAGCACAAGGTCGATCACGCGGTCCTGCCCCAGTATGACGCGGCCGATTTCCGCACGTGCGTCACGCAGGCGCACGCCCATGCTTTCGGCCTGGGCTGCAATCTGCTCGCCCGTGGGGGCGGAGGGAGATGTCATGCCCGCCTGCGGCGCCGCATGGAGGGGAGGGGTATCATCCATGGTCATCATTCCAACAGTCTGACAGGTCCGGGGGTTTCATCAACCCGGTGTTGATCCCTATATCAAGTCCAGCAGCTTCCATAGTGTCGGGTTAACGCAATTGATGGACGATTTCGAGACAGGTGAGACCATGCCCTCCCTTTCCACGGGGCGGGCGGGCACATGCGGCGCGCTGCCGTTCCTGATCAGGCGTGACGGGACATGGCTGTACCGTGGCTCCCCCATCCGTCGCAAGCCGATGGTCTGCCTGTTTGCATCCACCCTGCGGCGTGACGCGCAGGGGGGCTACCGCCTGCAGACCCAGGTCGAGCAGGGCACGATCGAGGTGGAGGACGCGCCCTTCGTCGCAAACCACCTGGAATGGCATGGCTGCGGGCGGGGGCAGGTGCTGTCGTTTCGCACCAATGTGGACCAGGTGATCTGCGCGGGGCCGGATCACCCGATTCGCTGTGCGTGGGACGTGCCGTGCGAAGGCTGCGGCACGGGGCCGGTGCCCTACCTGCATGTGCGTGACGGGGATGGCGCGCTGCCGATCGAGGCACGGATCGCGCGCCCGGTCTATTACGAACTGGCCGCGCTGGCGGTGGAAGGAAACTGCCGTGGCGTGCCCTGCCTGGGGGTGTGGAGCCAGCATGTGTTTTTCCCGCTGTCGACCCTGCCGGACGAAACCTGACCATGACCGGGATCAACCCGCTTGACGGCCTGCGCCGGGACATGCCGGACGTGTCGGGGCAGCTTGCGCGGATATGGTCCATCCTGCCCGATGCGCGACTGGTGGGGGGTGCGGTGCGTGACCTGCTGTGCGGGCGCGGGGTGTCGGATATCGACCTTGCCACCCCGCTTGCGCCCGATGTGGTGATGGCACGGCTGAAACAGGCGGGGATGCGCGTGGTGCCCACGGGCCTGTCGCATGGCACCGTCACCGCCGTGCTGGAGGGGCGTCCATTCGAGATCACCACCCTGCGCCGGGATGAGGAAACCGATGGCCGCCACGCCACCGTGGCCTGGACCCGTGACTGGCGCGAGGACGCGGCCCGGCGCGATTTCACCATAAACGCCATGTCGTGCGACAGCGCGGGCGTGGTGCATGATTATTTCAACGGGCGGGCAGACCTGGCGGTGGGACGGATCCGCTTCGTGGGGGATGCGCGGCTGCGCATTACGGAAGATGCGCTGCGCATCCTGCGTTTTTTCCGTTTCCAGGCCCGTTACGGCGGGGATGCGCCCGAACAGGAAGCGATTGCCGCCATTGCCGCCCTGTCGGGCATGATCGACCGGCTGTCGGTCGAACGGGTGTGGTCGGAACTGCGCCGTATCCTTGTCGGGCCGCATGTGGCGCGCACGCTGGCCCAGATGCATGATGCCGTTGTGCTGGGCCATGTCCTGCCCGAAGGCTACGACATCAACCGCCTTGGCCGCCTGCTGGCCTGTGGCGCGCCGGCGGATGCCGTGCTGCGCCTTGCCGCCCTGGTGTCGGGGGATGTGCGCGAGGTGGCGCGGCGGCTGAAGCTGTCGCGCGCCGATACCACGGCGCTGGCGCAGACGCGCGGCGAACCCGTGCCGCTGCCCGGCATGGGGGCGGACGTGCTTGCGCCCATGCTGGCCGATCATGCGTTGCGCGACCTGTCATGGCGTACATGGCTGCGCCAGGCCGACATGGCGGGGCAGCGGGCGGCCACGTGGGATGCCCTGCGGGCCGGGCTGGAAGCAATGGAAAAGCCGGTCTTCCCGCTGGCGGGCCGCGATGTCATGGCGACCGGGCGCGCATCGGGCGCAATGGTGGGCCGGGTACTGGCGCAGGTGCGGCGATGGTGGCTGGAAAATGGCTGCACGGCAGGCCATGCGGCCTGTGTGGCGCGCATGGATGGGGTATTGCGTGACGGTCCCCCTGCCGAGACATAATTTGTAACCATGTGTCGCGGGCCTTTGTTTTGGGCGGCCATGCGGCTATAGGCCGGTTAATGAACGCGATTCAAACGCCCATGCCCGACAGGCAGGCCGCACCCACGCAAACGGTGTCGTCACGCAGCCTGATGCGACGGCTGTGGCATGATGAACTGGCCTGTCACAAGCTGCGCATACTGACCGTCATGGTGCTGACGGCGCTCATGGCCATATTCAGTGCGCTGTATCCTCTGGTGATCCAGCGTGCGCTGGACATGTTTGCCGACCATGATCCGCGTATCCTGTATCAGGTGCCGCTGCTGGTGGTGGTGATCACGGTGGCGAAGGCCATATCGCAGTACGGGCAGTCGATCGCGGTGCAGTCGCTGGTGCTGCTGGTGATCCGTGGCCTGCAGCAGCGCATGTTCCACCATCTGGTCCATGCCGATATATCGCGCATTGAAACCGAGGCCCCGGCCCAGATCGCCGCCCGCTTCACCACCGACGCCGTGGCGATTCGTGAGGCGATGATCCGTGCCACCAATGCGCTGGGTGACGCCGTGACGGTGGTGGGGCTGATTGCCTCCATGCTGTACATGGACTGGGAACTCAGCCTGATTGCCGCCGTGCTGTATCCCATCGCGGCCATGCCGGTGCGCAGGCTGGGCAAGCGCCTGCGCCGCGAGTCCGGTGGCGTGCATGAACAGGTGGGCGAGACGAGCGCGATGCTGACCGAAAGTTTCAGCCAGTCGCGCACCATCCGCGTCTATCGACTGGAAGATGCGGAAGAACGCCGGGCGGGGCATGTACTGGACGGACTGCATGCGGGGCTGCTGCGCATTGCCCGGGGGCGTGCGCGCGTGGACCCGATGCTGGAGATACTGGGCGGGATCGCGGTTGCGGCCGTGCTGGGCTTTGCCGGGTGGCGCGCGACGCAGGGCGGGGCCACGCTGGGTGATTTTTCCGGGTTTGTCGCGGCCCTGCTGCTGGCCGCGCGGCCGCTGCGCGCGCTTGGCACGCTTAATATCGCCCTGCAGGAAGGTCTTGGCGGCCTGCAGCGCGTGTTTGACGTGATTGACGAACCCGTGGCCGTGGCGCAGGCGCCCGATGCGATCGACCTGCCGCCCGGCGGGGGCGACCTGCGCTTTGAACGGGTCACGTTCCGTTATCCCGATGGGCGCATGGGGCTGGAGGGACTGGATTTCGTGGCAAGTCCCGGCCTGACCGTGGCCCTTGTCGGCCCGTCGGGGGCAGGCAAGTCCACGGCGCTGTCGCTGATCCCGCGCCTGCATGACGTATCGGGGGGGCGCATCACGCTCGATGGCGTGGACCTGCGCCGCCTGATCCTGTCGGAACTGCGTGACGCGATCGCCTATGTCAGTCAGGACACGCTGCTGTTTGACCTGTCGGTCATGGACAATATCCGCATGGGCAACCCGCAGGCGGATGACGGGCAGGTGCGTGCAGCGGCCCGGGCGGCGGCGGCGGATGAATTCATTCAGGCCCTGCCACGGGGATATGACACGGTGGTTGGTCCCGGCGGGCAGCGCCTGTCGGGTGGCCAGCGGCAGCGCGTGGCGCTGGCGCGCGCCCTGCTGCGCAATCCGCGCGTGCTGTTGCTGGATGAGGCGACAAGCGCGCTGGATAGCGAAAGCGAGGCCATTGTACAGAACGCCCTGACGCATCTGCGCCACGGGCGCACGACCATCGTGGTGGCCCACCGCCTGTCCACCGTCCGTTCAGCCGATCTGGTCGTGGTCATGGCGCAGGGCCGCGCGGTGGAATGTGGCACGCATGATGCACTGATGGATGAAAACGGGCTGTATGCCCGCATGGTACGCAATCAGGCCTTTACGCTGTAAACTGCGCTGAATGTGCGCCCGGGCCGGTGATGGCGGTTGAAGTGTTGCAAGCTTCGTGCAATGGATTGACCGACCCGTTCGGTCAATGCGTGGATGACAGGATCAGGGGCTGCAATAAAAGTGATGATGAGGGAAGCAGATGGCCGCGGACGAAGGCAAGGCAGCTGAAGACGGACAGACCGCACAGGACACTGGGCACGAGCAGGAAAAGGCCAAGGAAGCATCCCCCCGGCGCAAGGTGATCCTGATCGGTGGCCTGGTGGCGCTGCTTGTCCTGGGCGGGCTTTACTGGTTCCTGCACCGCAATGAAGTCGAAACGGATGACGCCTTTACCGCCGGTCGCGCGGTGGCGGTCGCCCCGCATGTGTCCGGCTACGTGACCGAACTGCTGGTGAACGACAACCAGTTTGTCCATCAGGGTGACGTCATTGCCCGCATTGATGATCGCAACTGGCGCGCCCAGCGTGACCAGGCGGCGGCGGCCGTGGATATCGCGCGTGCGCAGGTGCGCAATTACAGCCTGCTGTCCGAAGTCGCGAAAAAGAACTTCCCCGGTCACCTGATGGTGGCGCAGGGCCAGCTTGCGCAGGCGCAGGCGCAGGAATTCAAGGCGGAAACCGATTACCGCCGCCAGCATGGCGTAACGCGTGAGGCGACATCGCAGCAGAATATCGACTACGCCACCGCGGCGCTGAATGCCGCCAAGGCGCAGGTGCTTGAGGCACAGGGCAACCTTGAAACCGCCCTGCCGGTCATTCCCAATATTTCCAGCACCGAAGCCCGCGTGACCGAACAGCAGGCCCAGCTTGCGCAGGCGGAAGCCAGGCTGCGCGAGATGGAACTGAACGTGGAATGGACCCAGATCCGCGCCCCGCATGATGGCTGGATTTCCCAGCGCAACATCGAACGCGGCACCTATGTCACGGCGGGCCAGACCGTGGTGTCCATTGTCGAACCTGAAATATGGGTGGTGGCCAACTACAAGGAAACGCAGCTGACCCACATGCGTCCGGGCCAGAAGGTGGACATCGCGATTGATGCCTATCCGTTCCTGAAGCTGAAGGGGCATGTTGATTCGCTGCAGCTGGGCACGGGTGCGACCTTCAGCGCCTTCCCGCCGGAAAACGCCACGGGCAACTATGTGAAGATCGTGCAGCGCGTACCGGTCAAGATCCTGATTGACGAAGGGTTGCGACAGGACCTGCCGCTGTCGATCGGCCTGTCGGTTGAACCGACGGTCCACACGGAATGAGCGCGCAGGCAGCGTCCACCGGGGCGGCGGATGGCACGAACTGGAAACCGAAACACAATCCATGGCTGATCGCCGTGGTCGTGACGGTGGCCGCCTTCATGGAAATTCTCGATACCACCATCGTCAACGTGGCGCTGCCGCATATCGCGGGCAACCTGTCATCCACGTATGATGACGCGACATGGACGCTGACATCCTACCTTGTGGCCAACGGCATCGTGCTGACGATCTCGGGCTGGCTGGGCAAGCTGTTCGGGCGCAGGCATTATTTCCTGATCTGCATTTCCATGTTTTCGCTGTCGTCCTTCCTGTGCGGCATTTCCACCAGCCTGCCCGAACTGATCATGTTCCGGCTGATGCAGGGTTTCTTTGGTGGCGGCCTGCAGCCCAACCAGCAGTCGATCATCCTTGATACCTTCCCGCCCGACAAACGGGCCGCCGCGTTCGGCCTGACCGCCATCGCCACCGTGGTCGCCCCGGTGCTTGGCCCGTCACTGGGCGGGTGGATTACCGATAACTATTCATGGCGGTGGGTATTCTTCATCAATGTGCCGGTGGGCATTCTGGCCACGATCGCGGTGTCGATCATGGTCGAGGACCCGCCATGGGCGCGCAAGCAGAAGGCGCCGCTGGATTTCGTGGGCATCGGGCTGATCACCATTGGCTTCGGCTGTCTGGAAGTGGCGGTTGACCGGGGCGAGGACGAGGACTGGTTCGGTTCGCGCATGATCGTCGTCATGGCCATCCTTGCCTTCCTTGGCATCGGGGGGGCGGTTGTCTGGCTGTTGCGGGCGAAGAACCCGGCTGTGGACCTGCGGGTGTTCAAGGACCGCAATTTCGCGGTGGGCACGGGGCTTATGGGTGCGGTGGGGGCGCTGCTCTATTCCTCGGCCATTATCGTGCCGCAGTTTTCACAGCAGATCATGGGCTATACCGCCACCCTGTCCGGCCTGATCCTGTCGCCTGGCGGCATGGTGGTGATCGTGCTGATCCCGCTGGTGGGCATCGGGATGAAATACATCCAGCTGCGCTACATCATCGCATTCGGTTTTTTCCTGATGGGGGTGTCCATGCTGTGGTCGGCGCAACTGGTGCCCGATCTGGATTTCCGGCATCTGGTCCTGTTCCGCATGAGCCAGACCGGCACCATGGCCTTCCTGTTCGTGCCGATTTCCACCATTACCTATGCCACCCTGCCACGTGAACTGAACGCCGACGGATCCGCCCTGTTCAGCATGGCGCGTAACGTGCTGGGGTCACTCAGTATTTCGGGGGCCACGGCACTGGTGACCGAACTGCGGCAGGCGCACCAGAACCAGATGGTCCACTGGATGACGCCGTATCACCAGCCATTCAACGAATACCTGGCCCACAGCCGTGCGGTCGCGGTCGCGCGCGGTTATGCGCAGGGGGTGGTGAATAACGTGGCCATGGGACGGTTGTACAAGGAATTCCAGCGGCAGGTGGCCATCCTTGCCTATAATGAGGTCTTCATGATCCTTGGCATCGGGTGCATGCTTGTCGTACCCTTCTGTTTCCTCATGTCGCCGCTCAAGGGTGGGGATAAATAGCAAAGGTTTTCGGGTGTCGCCTTTTTTCAGGGAGGCGGCATTCCCTGAGGCTTTTTGAAAAAAGCCTCACCAGGACTTTTGTATTGAAACAGGCTGCCGGGACAGCAGGAGACAGGACATATGCCGGGTATCATCAGGGTTGTCTGTGCGGCGGTGATCGTGCGCGAACGTTTGCTGGTCGTGCGCAAGCGCGGCACGACCGCCTTCATGCTGCCCGGAGGCAAGCCCGATGCGGGGGAACGGCCCGAACAGGCATTGATGCGTGAAATCCACGAGGAACTGGGTTGTGGCATAACGCTGGGCGCGGAACTGCCCGGTGATTTTATCGATGTTGCGGCCAATGAGCCCGGCTTTAGCGTTCATGCGCGCATCTGGACCGGGCAGTTGCATGGCACGCCGGACGCGAGCGCCGAAATCGCGGAACTGCGCTGGATCGGGGCAGGGGATATGGCAGGCCTGGATCTGGCACCCCTGTTGCGGGGCAGGACGATGACCGCGCTGGTGCAGGCGGGGCTTATGCCTCAGGCAGCCACGGCGTAGCGGGCGAAATACGCCGCAAGCCTTGTGTAGATATCTTTCTTGATACCGACATTCAGCTGCGGCAGCTGTTCCAGCCTGACCCATTTCCACATGTCGAATTCGGCAGGCAGGTGCGTATCCAGCCTGATATCGGAATCCTGTCCCGTAAAGCGCAGGGCAAACCATTTCTGTGTCTGGCCCCGGTAACGTCCCCCCAGCGCCTTGCCAATCAGGTGCGCGGGCAGGTCGTAACTGAGCCATTCCGGGTAGGTGCCGATGATTGCGGCGGCATTGGTGCCGATTTCCTCATGCAGTTCGCGCAGGACGGCGGTCTGCGGGTCTTCCCCTTCGTCAATGCCGCCCTGCGGGCACTGCCATACACCCTGGTCCGGTGGGCCGCCCGCGCCTTCCATGTCGGTGCGGCGCGCGACAAGCACCATGCCCTGTCGGTTGAACAGCAGCGCCCCCACATTGGGGCGATAGGGCAGGTCGGTCATGGCGGCGGCTTCCGGCTGGATCAGGGGTGGGCAGGGACGGCCGGCGCCGTCGCCGGAGGGGCGGATGGCGCCGCGGGGCCTTCCTTTTCCGCCGGGGCGGCAGGGGTGGCGGGTGTTGTCGGCGTCGCGGGCGTGCCTGCTGGCGCGGCAGGTGCTGCCGCCTTGGGCGGGACGGAAGCGGACGGCACCGGGGTTGCCTTCGCCCTGTCATCATGGATTGGCGGTTCAGCCGCAACGGGCAGCCCCGCCATGGAACGGACGACCCTCAGCCCTTCCTGTAGCTGGAAGTCGGTCGTGGGCTTGGTCGGGTCGAATGTGGGCCAGTTGGCGGGCGGCTGTGCCGGGATGGATTTGGCGATCGCGGGCAGGTCGGTGCGCGACGGGGCCTGCGCGGTGTTGCCGCCCCGGTTCTTGATGATATGCGCCAGATCCGCTTCATGGATGCTGTAGCCCGCATCGTCATGGGCTTCACGCACGGGGATGTCGGGCATGATGCCCAGTCCCTGGATGGAACGGCCCGACGGCGTGTAGTACCGCGCCGTGGTCAGGCGGATCGCGCCTTCGCCCGGGATGGGCAGGATGGTCTGCACCGATCCCTTGCCAAATGTCTTTTCACCCAGCAGCACGGCGCGCTGGTGGTCCTGCAGCGCACCGGCCACGATTTCACTGGCCGAGGCCGAACCGCCATTGATCAGCACGACAATTGGCAGGCCGCCGGTGATGTCGGTATTGTGGGCGTCCCAGCGCTGGCTGTCCTGCGGGTGGCGGGCGCGGGTGGAGACGATTTCACCGCTGCGGATGAAGTCGGACCCCACGTCAATCGCCTGTGTCAGCAGCCCGCCCGGATCGGAACGCAGGTCAATGATCAGGCCCGCCATCTTGTTATGGGTCTGGGCCTGCAGCTTCTTGTACGCGGCCAGCAGGCCGGACTGCGTTTCCTCATTGAACTGCGCGATTCGGATATAGCCGACATTGTCGTACAGCGCGGACTTGATGACCTGCAGCGGGATGATGGCGCGGGTCAGGGTGACAATGATGGGCTTGGGCGCCTTTTCACGGATCAGCGTCAGTGTGATGCGGGTATCGGGCTTGCCGCGCATCTGGGTCACGACCTGATCCAGCGGCTGCCCGTCAATGTTCTTGCCATCAATCGCGACAATGAAGTCCCCGGGCTTGATGCCCGCACGGGCCGCAGGCGTGTCGTCAATGGGGGAGACGACGCGCACGTGCCCGTCTTCCCCCTGGACTTCCAGCCCCAGGCCGCCGAACGATCCCTTGGTCTGGACCTGCAGGTCGGAGAACTGCTTTTCCGTCATGTAGGAACTGTGCGGGTCGAGACCGCTGAGCATCCCGTTCAGCGAATTGGTGATCAGGTCGCGTGTCGAGACGGGCTCGACATAATTGGCCTTCACCTTTTCCAGCACGTAACCGAACAGGAACATGAGCTGTTCGATCTCGTGTGGGGAATTGTCATCCTTGGAGACAGTGTCCGCCGCATGGGCCATGGGGGCGATATCGCCCCACCTGCCTGCTGAATAATGTGCAATCTGCGGTGCTGCCGCGATCCCTGCAAGAAAGGCGCAACCGATCAGCAAGCCATTACGGAACTTCATGCGTCGTTGTCTCCTGGATGCCTGCCATCATGATCTGGCTGGCCTGCATGTACTCTTCGCGTTGCGTTGTAACGTGGTCTTGCCCATCCGTCACGGGGGCGCAGCATATACCGAACCTGCATGCGGATAAAACCGTCTCGTGCCCATATTACAGATAGGGGGCCGGATTGACGGTGCCGCCCCCATGGCGCAGCTGCACGAACAGGGTGGGCCTGCTGCCACCGCCGTTCCATTGTGGCATCTGTCCCACTGCCGCGCCATGGCTGACCTGCTGCCCCGCCGCCACCGCAATTTCACCCAGTCCCGCCAGCACGAAACGGTAATGCTTGCCACAGTCAACGATCATCATCTGCCCATAGGTGCGGAACGCACCCGCGAAATCAATGCGTCCCGTGCATGGCGCGCGTACGGTCGCGCGTGACGGCGGGGCATAGGTGATGCCCGTGGCCGGGCCGCTTTCGGTCGGGTGGCCCCATGCGGTCAGCACCGTGCCCGCCACGGGCGCGCCCGCGCTGGCGCTGGTGGCGGGCGTAATGCCGGGGCCTGCCCCCGTGGCCATTTCATGCGCCTGCCTGCGGGCGGCGGCGGCGGCCTGCATGTTGTGGGCGCGTTCGGCGGCGCGGGCGGCTTCTTCCAGGTTCTTTTCCGCCTGTTCTTCCGTCGCCTCGATCCGGGCAATGGCGTCCTGCACGCTGGATGCGCGGCGGGCGGCCTCTTCCACGGCCTGCGTGGCGGTTGCGGCGGCGGCGTTGGACCGCTGCTGCGCCTCCAGCGCCGCGTGGGCGGCGCGATTGACCGTATCGCGCTGGCTTTCGCGTTCACTGACCACCTGGCGCATCTGCTGCTGTTGCTGGGCCAGTTCACCATCCAGCCGGGCCAGTTGGGTGCGGCGGTCATGGATGGCACGGGTCTGGCTGGCGATATCGCCCATCATGCCATGCACGACCAGCAGGCCGGTGACCGCGCGGTCGGCCGGCAGTGGCACGGCCAGAAGCGTATCCGCCGGGTAAAGCGACAGGCGTTCGGCCAGTGGCAGCAGCGGCGACAGGCGCGCGACCTCACGGGCAAGCTGCTGGCGCAGGGCCGTCTGTTCGGTGTGCAGGCCGGTAATGCGGCTGTCCAGGTCGGCGGCCTGCTGTTCGGTACGCTGCAGGCGGGCTGTGGCGTCGACCGTGGCGGCGGACAGGCTGGCGGCCTTCTGCGCATCCTGACGGGCCTGTTCGCGGGCTTCGAGTTCCACCTTGCGGCGTTCTTCCAGGTCATGCGCCTGCTGCTGCTGGCGCGCGACAAGGCTTTCACGCGCGTTCCGCGCGGCTTCAAGCTGCTGGCGGATGCGCTGTTCGCGCGCGGTGGGCGCATGGGTGGCGGTATGGGCACCGGTCCCGGTCGCGGCATGGTGGGCGACGGGCGCGCCCCATGCCGACGGTGCCATGCAGCAGGCAAGGATGATCCCGCTGGCCATGCAGCCACGCCAGCGGGCAGTCAGGGTCAGGCCGGATGTCAGGATGGCGTCGCCCCATCCAGCAGGGAATGGCCGGTCATGGCCGCGGGCTGGGGCAGGCCCATAAGCTGCAGCAGCGTGGGGGCCAGATCGGCCAGACGCCCGTCATGCAGTTTCGCGTCCTTCACCCCGGCCAGCACGACCGGGACCACATTGAGCGTATGCGCCGTGTGCGGGCCATTGGTTTCGGGGTCGAACATGGTTTCGGCATTGCCATGGTCCGCCGTGACCAGCAGCGCGCCACCAGCATGGTGGATCGCATCCGCAATGCGGCCCAGCCCCTGGTCCACGGCCTCGACCGCACGGATCGCGGCCGACAGCACGCCCGTGTGGCCCACCATGTCGGCATTGGCGAAGTTCAGCACGATCAGGTCGTATTTGCCGCTGTTGATGGCTTCCACCGCGCGGTCCGTCAGTTCCGGGGCGGACATTTCGGGCTGCAGGTCATAGGTCGCGACCTTGGGCGAGGGCACCATCACCCGGTCTTCGCCCGGCAGTTCGCCCTCGCGTCCGCCATTGAGGAAATAGGTGACGTGGGGATATTTCTCGGTCTCGGCCATGCGGATCTGCTTACGCCCCGCCGCCGACACCACATCGCCCAGCAGGTCATGCAGTTCCTGCGGCGGGAACAGCACGGTAATCAGTTCCGCCAGCCGGTCACTGTAGCGCGTCATGCCAGTTACGGCGGCAAGGTTGACCAGCCGTGCCCGTCTGAAGCCATCAAAATTCGGTTCCAGCAGGGCATCGAGCAGCTGGCGGATGCGGTCGGCGCGGAAATTGAAACTCAGCACGCCATCACCGTCGCGCATGCCGCCATATTCCCCGATCACGGTGGGGGGCACGAATTCATCCGTGGTGCCCGCTTCATACGCGCGGTCCAGTACTTCCAGCGTATCGCCCGCATGGGGGCCATCGCCCGCGACAATGGCGTTATAGGCCTTTTCCACCCGGTCCCAGCGGCGGTCACGGTCCATGGCGTAGTAGCGTCCGGATACGGTGCCGACACGCACGCCGTCGGGCAGGGCGGACAGAAGCTGGCTGACATAGCCATGGCCGGACTGGGGGGCCGTGTCACGCCCGTCGGTAAAGATATGGAAGGTCACGGGCACGCCCGCCTCGCGCACGATCCGCGCAAGGGCCACGGCATGGTCCTGATGGGCGTGGACCCCACCGGGGGAGACAAGGCCCATGAGATGGCAGGTACCGCCGCTTTTTTTCAGCGCGGCAATGAAATCGCGCATGACCGCGCTGCGCGCCACCGACCCGTCGGACAGCCCGGTGGAGATACGCGGCAGTTCCTGCATCACCACCCGGCCCGCGCCGATATTCAGGTGACCGACCTCCGAATTGCCCATCTGCCCTTGCGGCAGGCCCACATCCTCCCCACACGTCTTGAGGAAGGCATGCGGTCCCGCCTGCCACAGCCGGTCGAATGCCGGGGTACGGGCGGAGCGCACGGCGTTGTCCGCCGGGTCCTCGCGCCAGCCAAAGCCATCAAGGATGGCCAGCATGACGGGACGGGGTGTCTTGTTTACGCGAGCCTGGTCGTTCATGGGTATTGTCTCCCTGTTTTATTTTGGGTGGCATGATGCCCTAAAAGAAGCGGGTGCGAAATGCCCGTGTGCAGGAGGAAGGAAATCGTCATGACCGATACCGCGAATACCAGTGGGGCGCAGTGTGGCTGCCTGACCCCCGAACAGCTGCGCATCCTGCGCGAACATGGGACGGAACGCCCCGGTTCCAGCCCGCTGAACAATGAAAAGCGTGCCGGGGAATATCGTTGCGCGGGCTGCGGGACGCCACTGTTCCGTTCCGGCACGAAATATGAAAGCGGCAGCGGATGGCCGTCATTTTTCGATGCGATTCCGGGTGCGCTCGGCACCACGACCGACACCAGCCATGGCATGACCCGCACGGAAGTACACTGTGCCCACTGCAATGGCCACCTCGGCCACGTCTTTCCCGACGGGCCGCCACCGACGGGCCTGCGCTACTGCATGAACGGACTGGCATTGACTTTCGTCCCGCGTGATGGCGCTACCTGATCAGAACGAACCCGATTGAAGGAATGGATATGACCCAGCCTGCCGCCACGCATGATGAAGGCGTCGTTGTCGTCAGCCACCCGCTGGTGCAGCACAAGCTGACACTCATGCGTGAACGTCACACGTCAACGGGCGAGTTCCGCCGCCTGGCGCGTGAGCTCAGCCTGCTGCTTGGTTACGAGGCCATGCGGGATCTGCCGCTGGAACCGGTGGAAATCGACACCCCCATGGAACGCATGCAGGCATGGCGGCTGGCGGGCAAGAAACTGTGCCTGATTTCCATCCTGCGCGCGGGGAACGGGATTCTCGACGGGTTGCTGGATCTTGTGCCCTCGGCGCGGATTGGCCATGTCGGGCTGTACCGTGATCCCGAAACGCTGGAACCGGTCGAATACTACCTGAAGCTGCCCGATGATGTCGGCAACCGGATCTGTCTGGTGGTCGATCCCATGCTGGCGACGGGGCACAGTGCGGTCGCCGCCGTTGACCGGCTGAAGCAGGCGGGGTGCGCGCGCATGGTCTTTGTCTGCCTGCTGGCATCCCCCGAAGGGATCGCCTGCCTGCGCAAGGCCCATCCGGATGTGCGCATTGTCACCTGCGCCATTGACCGGGGGCTGGATGAACATGGCTATATCCGTCCCGGCCTGGGCGATGCGGGCGACCGGCTGTTCGGGACCAAGTAATGAAAGTTTCCGGGTACCGCCTTTTTTCAAAAGGCGGCGTTCCCTGAAGCTTTTTGAAAAAGCCTCACCAAAACCTTTTATTATTCTTCAAATTAAAAAAACCTGCGGGGAAATATGCCCCGCAGGTTTTTTATGTCGTGGTATTGCCTGAACCCGCAGGTTCAGGCGCGGCGCACGATATAGGTCTTGGCCAGTTCCGCTTCCAGCGCGCGGGCGTGGTCGGGGTCGCGGGCTTCGACCATGACCTCCAGTTCGGCGGCCTGCACGCTGGGCGTGGTGAACAGGCGCTGGTGCGAGACCTCGATGATGTTGCCGCCTTCATCACTGATCTTGCGCGAAATATCGGCCAGCACGCCGGGGCGGTCGGGGATTTCCATTTTCAGGCACAGAAGCCGCCCGTCACGCAGCAGCGAACGCAGCAGCGTGTTGGCCAGGATGCGGCTGTCGATATTGCCGCCGGTCACCGGCAGCGCCACCCGCTTGCCCCGGAACAGTTCGGGATAGGTCAGCACGGCGGCCAGCGCCGTGGCGCCCGCGCCCTCGCTGACCTGCTTGGCCCCTTCCGCCAGCATGGTGATCGCGGTCTCGATCGCGCTTTCGGGCACGACCAGCACGCGCGACACCAGTTCGCGGATGACTTCAAGCGGCTGGCGGCCGATCTGCAGCACCGCGATGCCTTCGGCAATGGTGGGGCCACCCGGCGGCAGCACCTCATCACCGGGGAAACCGGCAAGCGAGGAGAAATTCTCCACCTGCACGCCAATGATGTCCATATTCGGCTGCAGGGCCTGCCCCGCTACCGCGCAGCCTGCCAGCAGGCCGCCACCGCCAATGGGACAGACGAAAGTGTCCAGCGGTCCCGCATCCTCGAACAGTTCAAGGGCGAAAGTGCCCTGTCCCGCCATGACTTCGGGATCGTCATAGGGGTGGACGAACACCCGGCCCTCGCGCTGGCACAGCATGTTGGCGTGCGCCGTGGCTTCGGCGAAGTTGTCGCCTTCCAGCACCACGGTCGCCCCCCACGCGGCGGTGCGCGTGACCTTGGCGGCGGGCGTGAAGCGCGGCATGACGATGACCGCGTCGATACCCAGCAGGGAGGCATGGCGGGCGACGCCCTGCGCATGGTTGCCGGCCGATACGGTAATGACGCCGCGTTCGCGTTCGCGCGGGGTCAGCAGGGCCAGCTTGTTGGCCGCCCCGCGTTCCTTGAACGAACCGACAGCCTGCAGGTTATCGAGCTTGAGCACGATATCCGCGCCGGTCGCGCGCGACAGTGTCTGGCAGGGTACGGTGGGCGTGTGCAGCACGCGCCCCTTTATCCGCTGTGCGGCGGCGGTGATGTCTTCAAGCGTGATCACGGTTGGTATGCCTAGCCGTAGGTGACTTCCAGGATTTCATACGTCCGGTCGCCGCCGGGGGCGGGGACGGATACGCTGTCACCAATGCTCTTGCCAATCAGGGATTTGGCAAGCGGCGAGGAAATGGACAGGAGCCCCTGCTTGATATCGGCTTCGTACACGCCAACGATCTGGTAGGTGGCTTCCTTGTCGGTTTCTTCATCCACCAGCTTGACGCGCGCACCGAATTTCACCTGGTCGCCCGACAGGGAGGCAGGGTCGATGACTTCGGCGGAGGAGACGATTTCCTCCAGTTCCTGAATGCGGCCTTCGGTAAAGGACTGGCGTTCGCGGGCCGCGTGGTATTCCGCGTTTTCCGAAAGATCGCCATGGCTCCGCGCTTCGGCGATCGCACGAATGATCGCGGGGCGTTCTTCACTCTTGAGCTTGCGCAGTTCGTCTTCAAGCCGTTCCAGGCCGGGGCCCGTCATCGGAAATTTCTGCAAGGTTTGTCCCCGAGGTGAAGGTCAGTTTCCACAACTGACTGTTGGTTGCCGTGTCCGGGCCTATCGCATCAATGCAACGCGGGTGGCCGCCGGTTTTCGGACCGGCAGGCCACCCGTTTCGATACGATACGCTCAGAATGATCCCTTAAAATAGGATTGAAGGGGCGCGACTTCAAGAACCCCCTCGCGCATGGCCGCAATGGCATGCGTTGCGGCGCGTGCGCCCGCGATGGTGGTGTAGTGGGGAATGCCATGGGTCAGCGCCGAACGGCGGATGTCAAAACTGTCGCTGACGGCCTGCGCCCCCTGCGCGGTGTTGATGACCATCTGGATCTCACCCGACCGGATGGCGTCGACACAGTTCGGGCGGCCTTCCAGCACCTTGTTGACCACGTCCACGCTCACGCCCGCTTCGCGCAGGCACTTGGCCGTGCCGCGCGTCGCCACGATGCGGAAGCCCATTTCCGACAGCAGGCGGCCAATGGATTTGACTGCGGGCTTGTCGCTGTCGCGCACCGACAGGAACACTGTCCCCGACAGGGGCAGCTTCACGCCAGCGGCAAGCTGCGACTTGGCGAATGCCCGTTCGAACGAGGCGTCAAGGCCCATGACCTCACCCGTGGAGCGCATTTCCGGGCCGAGGATCGTGTCCACGTCGGGGAAGCGGTTGAAGGGGAAAACCGCTTCCTTCACCGCCACATGCGGGGCGACCGCCCGGTCATCAAGGCGGAATTCACCCAGCTTCGCGCCAGCCATGACGCGCGCGCCGATCTTGGCCACCGGAACGCCCGTGGCCTTGGCCACGAACGGCACGGTGCGCGAGGCACGCGGATTGACCTCCAGCACGAAGATTTCCTGCCCCTTGATCGCGTACTGAACGTTCATCAGGCCGACAATGCCCAGTTCCCGGGCCATGGCCTCGGTCTGGCTTTTCAGTTCGGTCACGATGGCGGGCGACAGGGTATAGGGCGGCAACGAACATGCGCTGTCACCGGAATGGATGCCTGCTTCCTCGATATGTTCCATGACGCCCGCGACATAGACCTCGTTGCCATCGGCGATGCAGTCCACATCCGCCTCGATCGCGTCATTCAGGTAATGGTCGATCAGCACGGGGCCGTTGGCGACTTCCGCGCCGGCAAGCTGCAGGGCCACGCGCATGTAACGCTGCAGGCTGGCACGGTCATGCACGATTTCCATCGCGCGCCCGCCCAGGACATAGGACGGGCGGACCACGACCGGGTAGCCGATCTTCTCGGCCACGGCTTCGGCTTCCGCCGGGCTGCGGGCGATGCCGTTGGCGGGCTGGCGCAGGCCCAGCCTGTGCAGCATGGCCTGGAAGCGTTCGCGGTCTTCCGCACGGTCGATCGCATCGGCCGGCGTGCCCAGCAGGGGAATGCCCGCGGCTTCCAGCGCGTGCGACAGCTTCAGCGGCGTCTGGCCGCCATACTGGACGATGCAGCCCAGCACGGTGCCGTTTGCCTGTTCGCGACGGATCAGGGCGATTACGTCTTCCGCCGTCAACGGTTCGAAATACAGGCGGTCGGACGTGTCGTAGTCGGTCGAGACGGTTTCGGGGTTGCAGTTGACCATGATCGTCTCGAACCCGGCTTCGCGCAGGGCGTAGGCGGCATGGACGCAGCAGTAATCGAACTCGATCCCCTGGCCGATCCGGTTCGGGCCACCGCCAAGGATGACGATCTTCTTGCGGTCGGTCGGGCGGCTTTCGCATTCCGGCACGCCATATCCGCCTTCATAGGACGAATACATATACGGCGTGGGGGACGCGAATTCACCGGCGCAGGTGTCGATGCGCTTGTAGACCGGCAGCACGCCACGGCTTTCGCGCAGCTTCGCGATTTCATCGGCATTGGTGCCCGACAGACGCGCCAGCTGGATGTCGGAAAAGCCCATGGCCTTCAGCGTGCGCAGGCTGTCGGCGTCTTCCGGCAGGCCGTCGCGCACGACCGTGTGTTCAGCCTCGACAATCCGCGCCAGTTCGCGCAGGAACCACGGCTCAAACCGGCAGGCGTCGTGGATGTCCTCGACACTCAGTCCCGCGCGCAGGGCCTGTGCTGCCATAAGGATACGCTCGGGGCGTGGTTGCGACAGGGCGGCGCGGAAGGCGTCGGGGCCGCCATCGCCCGGTGCTTCCACCGGATCAAGGCCGGCCAGCCCGATTTCCATCGAGCGCAGGCCCTTCTGCAGCGCCTCGGGGAAGGAACGGCCAATGGCCATCGCCTCGCCAACCGACTTCATGCTGGTGGACAGCAGGGCGGGGGTGCCCGGAAATTTCTCGAACGTGAAGCGCGGGATCTTGACCACGACGTAGTCAATCGTCGGCTCGAACGACGCCGGCGTGCTGCCGGTGATGTCGTTGGTCAGTTCATCCAGCGTGTAGCCGACCGCCAGCTTGGCCGCGACCTTGGCAATCGGGAAGCCTGTCGCCTTGGACGCCAGGGCGGAGGAACGCGACACGCGCGGGTTCATCTCGATCACGACCACGCGGCCATCAACGGGATTGATGCCGAACTGCACGTTCGACCCGCCGGTTTCCACCCCGATCTTGCGTAGGCACGCCAGCGACATGTCACGCAGGCGCTGGTATTCCTTGTCCGTCAGCGTAAGCGCAGGGGCGACGGTAATGGAATCGCCGGTATGCACGCCCATCGGGTCGATGTTTTCGATGGAGCAGATGATGATGCAGTTGTCAGCCGTGTCGCGCACGACCTCCATCTCGTACTCCTTCCAGCCCAGCACGGATTCCTCGATCAGGACTTCCGTGGTGGGGGAGGCGTCCAGCCCGGAGGAGACGATGCGGTCGAATTCTTCCTTGTTGTAGGCGATGCCGCCGCCCGAGCCGCCCATGGTGAAGGACGGGCGGATGACCGCGGGCAGGCCGACGGTCGCCAGCGCGCTGCGCGCTTCCTCCAGCGTATGGGCGATCAGGCTGCGCGGGCTTTCGATCCCGATCTCGTCCATCGCCTCGCGGAATTTCTGCCGGTCCTCGGCACGGTCGATCACTTCGGCATTGGCGCCGATCAGTTCGACATCGTGCTTTTTCAGAAAGCCTGACTTGTCCAGCGCCATGGCCGTGTTCAGCGCGGTCTGGCCGCCCATGGTGGGCAGCACGGCGTCGGGCTTTTCACGCAGTATGATGCGTTCGACGAATTCCGGGGTGATCGGCTCGATATAGGTCGCGTCCGCCAGTCCCGGATCGGTCATGATCGTGGCGGGGTTGGAGTTGACCAGAATGACGCGGTAGCCCTCTTCCTTCAGGGCCTTGCACGCCTGCGCGCCGGAATAGTCGAATTCGCACGCCTGGCCGATAACGATCGGGCCGGCGCCGATGATCAGGATGGAGCTTATGTCTGTCCGTTTTGGCATGGGTCGGCTTTCACGCGGTCTTGGTTGTGGTGTCGATCAGGTCGACAAAACGGCGGAACAGGTAATGGCTGTCGGACGGGCCGGGGCTGGCTTCGGGGTGGTACTGCACCGAAAATGCCGGGTAACGGCTGGTGGCAATGCCTTCGTTCGATCCGTCAAACAGGCTGGTATGGGTGGCGCGCACGTCATTGGGCAGGGATTTGTCGTCCACCGCGAAACCGTGGTTCTGGCTGGTGATTTCCACCTTGCCCGTCGCCAGGTCCTTGACCGGCTGGTTCGCCCCACGGTGCCCGCGCGCCAGCTTGTAGGTTTTTGCCCCAAGGGCCAGGGCAAGCAGCTGGTGCCCAAGGCAGATGCCGAATACCGGCTTGCCCGCTTCCAGCACGCCGCGAATGGCCGGGACCGCGTATTTCGCCGTCGCCGCCGGGTCGCCCGGCCCGTTGGACAGGAACACGCCAGCGGGATCGAGGGCGAGGATGTCCTGCGCCGTCGCGGTCGCGGGCACCACGGTCACGTCGCAGCCCGCGGTGGCAAGGCAGCGCAGGATGTTGCGCTTGGCCCCGTAATCGACCGCAACCACCTTCCGGCGCTTTTCAGGCAGGGCCACGGTGCCGTGCGGCCACTGCCACACGCCTTCGGCCCATGTATAGGGTTTTGCGCAGGTGACTTCGCCCGCCAGATCCATGCCCTCCAGCCCCGGCCACGCGCGGGCGCGTTCCTGCAGGGCGGGGATGTCGAACTTTCCGTCGGCGGGATAGGCCACCACGGCCGTCTGCGGGCCGCCTTCGCGGATGCGCCGCGTGATGGCGCGGGTGTCGATGCCGCAGATGCCCGGAATGCCCTGCACCTTGAGCCATGCATCCAGCGATTCGGTCGAGCGCCAGTTGGCCGGCGCCGTCAGGTCTTCCTTGACCACCAGCGCGCGGGCATGCACGCGCGCTGCCTCATCATCCTCCGGCGTGGTGCCGGTATTGCCGATATGGGGGAAGGTGAAGGTGATGATCTGTCCCGCAAAGGACGGGTCGGTCAGCGTTTCCTGGTATCCGGTCATGCCGGTGGAAAAACAGATTTCGCCCAGTGCGCGCTCCGTGCTGTGCGCGCCGAATCCGCGTCCCCACATAATGGTGCCATCCGCCAGGATCAGGGCGGCTGTCGCGGCTTTGGGCCTGTCGGCCGGTGCGATCGGGTTTGACGTGCTCATCATGGGCTCCGGTCGGTCGGATTCTGTATCGGGTTGCAGGTCGGACAGTGACAGGCCGGTGGCGCGCAGCACGGTTGTCCAGTGCTTGGGCGGAATGGCGCGGGCCTGCCGCCATTTGCGAATGGCCTCGGTGCTGACGCCCGTCAGGCGGGCGGCCTGTTCGGCGCCGCCGAGGCGTTCGATAATACTTTCTATCGTCATCGGCATTGGATGATGTCCCTTCCGGGAGTATTGCCTAACAGCGTCTCTGGTAATTGGGAAGAAAATTCCCACGTACCTGCGAAATGAGATGATGGGAAAATTATTCCCGGCACGAACGGGGCATCCCGCCCCGCCCGCCGGGCAGAGGAGTTGACAGTCATGTCCTTGCGCGCACGTTTCATGGATGATCTGAAAGCAGCCATGAAGGCAGGCCAGAGTGAAAAGGTCGGCACCATCCGCATGATCACCGCAAAGCTGAAGGATGTCGATATCGCCGGTCGCGCCAAGGGGGAAGACCAGGTGAGCGACGAAGCCGTGATGTCCATGCTGCGTGGCATGATCAAGTCCCGCACGGAATCAGCTTCCATGTATGAAAAGGGCGGTCGCCCCGAACTGGCGGAAAAGGAAAACGCCGAAATCGCGATCATCCGCGCCTACCTGCCGCCCGATCTGGATGACGCCACCATCGAGGCCGCCGTGCGCGAAGCCATCGAACGCACCGACGCCACATCCATGAAGGACATGGGCAAGGTCATGGCGGCGCTGAAGCAGCAGTTTGGCGCGGCCCTTGATCCTGCGCGCGCCTCCGCCGTGGTGCGCGCACGCCTGGCCGCCTGAAGCGGGGGCATGCGACACGATGGCGCTTGATCCCGCATTCCTTGACGAACTGCGTGCCCGCACGCCCATCGCCCCCATTATCGGGCGGCGGACGAAGCTGGTGCGTTCGGGAAAGAACTGGAAGGCATGCTGCCCCTTCCATGGGGAAAAGACGCCATCATTCTATGTGTATGATGACCATTACCATTGCTTCGGCTGTCAGGCGCATGGCGATGTCATCACCTTCGTGATGCAGAGCGAGGGCCGTTCCTTCCCCGAAGCGGTGGAGGAACTGGCCACCGCCGCCGGCATGGAAATGCCAAAGCCTGACCGCAACCAGCGCGAACAGGCCGAACGCGCCCGCACGCTGGGCGAGGTGCTGGATGCGGTGCAGGCATCGTGGCAGCGCAGGCTGTACCAGCCGGAAGGGCGCGAGGGACTGGCCTACCTGCAGGGCCGTGGCCTGACGGACGAAACCATCGCCGCCTTCGGCCTTGGCTGGTCGGGGGAAGGGCGTGGCGGCCTGGTGGCGGAAATGGCGGCGCTGGACATAACCCCCGTCATGCTGCGCGACGCGGGTGTGATGCGCGCGGATGAAGACGGCACGCCATCGCGCGAACTGTTCTTCAATCGCGTGACCTTTCCCATCCGTGACCGGCGCGGGCGGCTGGTGTCCTTTGGCGGGCGCATACTGGGCGATGGCCAGCCCAAATACCTCAACGGTCCGGAAACCGCCATTTTTTCCAAGCGCCGGGTGCTGTTCGGCCTCGATCGCGCGCGGGAGGCCGTGCGCGGCACGGGGGCCGCGTCCGACCTGCTGGTGGTGGAAGGCTACATGGATGTGATCGCCCTGCATCAGGCGGGCTTTCGCGGCGCGGTCGCCCCGCTGGGCACGGCGCTGACATCCGAACAGCTTGAAGCGCTGTGGCAGGTCGCTCCGGCCCCGGTGCTGTGTTTCGATGGTGATGCGGCGGGACAGCGCGCGGCGGTGAAGGCAGCGGAAACCGCGCTGCCGCTGCTGAACGTGGACCGTAGCCTGCGGTTCTGCGTCCTGCCTGAAAATGATGACCCCGACAGCCTGGTGCGCCGGGACGGTCCCGCCGCCATGGCCGCCCTGATCGCGGGGGCGCGCCCGATGGGGGACGTGCTGTTCGGCCTGCTGAGCGAGGGCGTGCGCAACCCCGGCCCGGAACAGCGCGCGGCCCTGCGCCGCAGGCTGGTGGAGGTCGCGGGCCTGATTCCCGACAAGGCGCTGGCATCAGAATACCGCTCCACCCTGCTGGACAGTTTTTTCCAGACCTTCCGCCGCAGCGGTGTGCGCGGCAGCGTGAAAAAAGCCGGTGTCGCCACGTCGCCCGTGGCCATCATGGATGCGGACCTGCAGCGCCAGTGCATCCTCAGTGCCATCATCCTCGAACAGCCCGGCGTGCTGGATGAAGTGCAGGACGCCTATTGCCGCCTTGAACTGCCAGCCGATCTTGCCGCGCTGCGTGAGGACCTGCTGGACCTGTATGATGCCCGTGGCGAACTGCCGCCACCTGATGAACTGGCGGCCTGCCTGTCCACCGCGGGGCTGGATGACGTATGCCTGCGTGTGCGGGCCGTGCGCGGGCGGCGCGAAGGTGGCCAGGGGGATGACGACCTGTTCGGTACCGACCCACGGCACGAGTGGTGGCATTTTTACGCTTTGTTGAATGTTGAACGCTTTGCCGCCGAAATTCGCGCCGATACTGAACGGATGTGCGCGGGCGATCTGGATGAAGCCGCATGGGCCAGCCTGCGCACCCGCCTGCTGGCGCTTGATACCCTGCGCCGGGGTGGTACCGACCTTGATGAATAAGGCGGAAAATTGACCGAATGCATGAAATGAACCGGGGCAACCCTTGACTTCGGCCATGTTATCGACCACCTGCACCAGACAAAAGCAGATGAAAACGGTATGATTGGCCGTATCCTGTCCCGCTACATACCGGCGGGCGGAAAAGGGAACGGCCACTGTGCGCGGGCAGGGTGTGCGCGCTTGCGTAAACGGATTTGCTGGGTAGGGATTGATCGGGCATGGCGACAAAGACAGCCACGGGTACGGACACGGCTTCGGGGGATCAGGATAACGATACGACCCTGCTGGACACCCGGTCCGGCGCCGTCAAGAAACTGATCGCCCGCGGCAAGGAACGCGGTTACATCACTTTCGACGAACTCAACGCCGTCCTGCCACAGGACCAGATGTCCTCCGAGCAGATCGAGGACGTGATGGCGGCCCTGTCGGAAATGGGCATGCAGGTTGTCGAGAACGAGGACAACGACGAAACCGAAACCCCGGCCCCCGCCGAAACCAAGAGCGACGACACCGCCGAGGAAGAAAGCGAGAGCGAGGAACCGGCCGCCGGTAACGTCGATACCGAAAGCCTGGGCCGCACCGATGACCCGGTGCGCATGTACCTGCGCGAAATGGGTTCGGTCGAACTACTGTCGCGTGAAGGTGAAATCGCGATCGCCAAGCGCATCGAGGCCGGCCGGGACGAGATGATCGGCGGTCTGTGCGAAAGCCCGCTGACCTTCCGCGCCATCATTTCGTGGCATGAGCGGCTCAAGGCCGGTGAGATGCTGCTGCGTGACATCGTGGACCTCGAGGCCATGCAGTCCGGCGGCAACGACCCCGTCGAGGCCACGGAAGGCGAGGAAGCCTTTGGTGAAAACGAAGGCGCCGAAAACGAGGAAGCCGAGGAAACCGAGGGCGAAGGTGAGGGCGAAGGCGAAGGGGCCGGCCTGTCGCTGTCGGCGCTTGAGGAAAAGCTGAAGCCCGAAATCCTTGAACAGTTCGAGGAAGTCGAGGCGCTGTACGACGCGTTGCACAGGGTGCAGGCCGAGCGGCTGGAAAAATTCACGGCGGGTGAGGAAATCTCCGCCGATGATGAAAGCCGTTACGAGCAGCTGCGCATGGAACTGGTGGGCAAGGTCCAGCAGGTTCACCTGCACAATGCGCGTATCGAGGTGCTGGTCGAACACCTGAAGGAAATCTTCCAGCGCCTGAACGGCCTGGAAGGGCGCATGCTGCGGCTGGCGGAAAGCACCCGCGTGTCACGTGATGACTTCCTGCTGAAATATCGTGGCCGCGAACTCGATCCCGGCTGGATTGACATGGTCGCCACCCTGCCGGCCAAGTCATGGAAGAACTTCCTTGCCAAGCATGGCGAGACGGTGATCCGCCTGCGCAACCAGGTGGCTGAACTGACACAGGAAACCGGCCTGCCGGTGGGCGAATTCCGCCGCGTCTATGCCACCGTGTCGCGTGGTGAACGGGATTCGGCGCGCGCCAAGAAGGAAATGATCGAGGCCAATCTACGTCTCGTGATCTCGATCGCCAAGAAATACACCAATCGCGGCCTGCAGTTCCTTGACCTGATTCAGGAAGGTAATATCGGCCTGATGAAGGCGGTGGACAAATTCGAATACCGTCGTGGCTACAAGTTCTCCACCTACGCCACGTGGTGGATCCGCCAGGCCATCACGCGCTCCATCGCCGATCAGGCGCGGACCATCCGTATTCCGGTCCACATGATCGAGACGATCAACAAGCTGGTCCGCACGTCGCGCCAGATGCTGCATGAGATCGGGCGCGAGCCCGCACCGGAGGAACTGGCCGAAAAGCTGGGCATGCCGCTGGAGAAGGTGCGCAAGGTGCTCAAGATCGCCAAGGAGCCGATCTCGCTCGAGACCCCGATCGGGGACGAGGAAGACAGCCATCTTGGTGATTTCATCGAGGACAAGGCCGCCGTCATCCCGCTTGACGCCGCGATCCAGACCAACCTGCGTGAAGCCACGACGCGGGTGCTGTCCTCGCTCACCCCGCGTGAGGAACGTGTGCTGCGCATGCGCTTTGGCATTGGCATGAACACCGACCACACGCTGGAAGAAGTGGGCCAGCAGTTCAACGTGACGCGTGAACGTATCCGCCAGATCGAGGCCAAGGCCCTGCGCAAGCTCAAGCATCCCAGCCGGAGCCGTAAGCTGCGTTCCTTCCTTGATGATAACTGAGGTTCCATGCCCGGCCGCCCGTGATGAACCGGGCGGTGAAGGAACACGGGTCGGGGTGGATGTGACGTTCCTGTGCATGGACCGTGCGCCCCCCGGCATTCCGCCTGTCCTGCCACATGGCTACAGTATCCGGCAGACCTTTCGCCCCGGTGTTGCGTGGTATCGTGGCCTGTATGACGCGGTGGGGGCGGATTACTGCTGGTGGCTGCGCCGCGTCATGCCCGACGGTGACCTTGCGGCCCTGCTGTCCAGTCCGGGCATTGGCGTGCATGTGCTGTATGATGGCGACACGCCCGCGGGGTTCTGTGAACTCGACAGCCGGTATGCCCCCGATATCAATATCGCCTATTTCGGCCTGTTGCCCGCATGGATCGGGCGCGGGGTCGGGCAGGTTTTCCTGCACCAGATGGTGGCGCGGGCATGGGCGATGAATCCGGCGGTGCTGCGGGTCAACACCTGTTCGGCTGACCATCCGCGCGCGCTGCCCAATTACCGGCGGGCCGGTTTTCGCAGGGTGCGGACGATTCATGAAATCTGGACCATTCCCGATACGCTGGGGCTGAAGGTGCCGGCGCACCTGCGTCTGGACTGAATGAAAGACGGTCATGGTGCACGGATCCGTGATTTCAATACTTGTTATAACAATATGACGTGACCATCTCTCCTCCCGGAGCAGCGAGGAATGGAGAGCATGGATTTCGATATGTCGTACTACAAGTTCCACGGTGTCGATCGCGCGGCGCTGCTGGACGCCCTCGGCCTGCGCGATACCGGTGAGCCCGACCCGGATGATGAAGCGCCGTACGCCATTGCGGACCTTCCCAACGGCTGGTTTGTCATCCGCACCAATAACGATAGTGGCCTGATTTCCGATTATGACCGCAAGACCCTGTGCCGCGAGGGCAGGCTGGTCACATGCGACGTGGCGACGGTTGACCCGGTCAGCCGGGCCGCAGGCTATGCCAATGGCGAAGAAATCTGGACCGTCCAGCATGACGGGCGCAACAACGACCACCTGGATCTGGATATAGAAGGGGACGCGCCGGACGCACTGCCCGACCTGCACAAAAAGGCCTTTGCCGCGGTGGAACAGGGGCTGGTCGACCCGCGTGGCCCGGGCAGCATGCTTGATGTGCCGCTGGAACTGGTCAGGGCCGTGACCGGATTCCGCCATGACCGCCCGCAGGATGTCAGGCCCACGCCGGTCTTTACGTGGCTGGCGCCGATTAAAAGGTCGCTGACCTGACTTTTTCCTTGTCTGTTGGCCGGGTTTGTGTTTCAAACCGCCTCTTCCCTGCCGGGTGCGTGGCATCGTCCCCGGCTATACCCGTGCCCTGGTGGCAACATGGCGGACCGTGTCCGTCCATGCGGGGGTTGAAGTGATCCGAAGGGAGTCCCAATGCCGTTGTATGAAACCGTGCTGATTGCACGTAATGACGTGTCGCAGCAGCAGGTCGAAGCCATCGCCGATGGCATCGCCGCCCAGCTTGAAGCGGAATCCGGTTCCGTCAAGAAGCGTGAATACTGGGGCCTGCGTACGCTGGCTTACCGTATCAAGAAGAACCGCAAGGGGCATTACATGCTTCTGGGCCTGGATGGTTCTTCCGCCGCCATCAAGGAAATCGAGCGCCAGCTCAGCCTGAACGAAGACGTTCTGCGCGTGCTGACCCTGCGTGTGGATGAGATTGACGAAGCACCGTCGGTCATCCTGTCGCGCAAGGGTGACGAGCGTGAGCGTGGCTTCCGTGGGCCCAAGCCCTCCGGCCGGTTTGAAAGCGGTCGCGGCACGCGCCGTAATTTCGATGACCGCGAGGAGTTCCGCGCCCGTAACGAGCGTGAAGAACAGCAGCGCGCCAACGCCACTGCCAGCGCCGAAGCGGAGTAAGAGCTGATGTCCGAATCAACCGAGATCAATCCCGCCGCCCGCCGCGTTGCGGTTGGCGCGCGCCGTCCGTTCTACCGTCGTCGCAAGTCCTGCCCGTTCTCCGGCCCCAATGCGCCGAAGATCGACTACAAGGACGTGCGCCTGCTGAGCCGCTTCCTGTCCGAACGTGGCAAGATCGTTCCCAGCCGCATCACGGCAGTGTCCGCCAAGAAGCAGCGTGAACTGGCCCAGGCCATCAAGCGTGCGCGTTTCCTGGCCCTGCTGCCCTACATTGTAAGCTGAGGGAGGCAGAACCATGTCCGCAGTAGAACTCATCCTGCTCCAGCGCGTCGAGAAGCTGGGCCAGATGGGCGAGATCGTCACGGTGAAGCCGGGTTATGCCCGTAACTTCCTGCTGCCCCAGGGCAAGGCGATCCGCGCCAACGCACACAACCGCGAGCGTTTCGAACGTGAACGTGCACAGCTTGAGGCCCAGAACCTCAAGAACCGCGAGGAGGCCGAGCGCCTGTCCGAGCGGATGCACGGCCTGTCCGTCATCCTGATCCGTCAGGCTGGCGACAGCGGCAGCCTGTATGGCTCCGTCACGACCCGTGACATCGCGGAAGCCGCGACCAAGGCTGGCCTGACCATCGGCCGCAACCAGGTCATCCTGCCCGAGCCGATCAAGCAGCTTGGCCTGTATGAAGTCAGCGTCGCCCTGCACCCGGAAGTGACCATGCAGGTCACCGTCAACGTTGCCCGTTCCGAAGAAGAAGCGGAACGTCAGGCGCGTGGTGAGGAAATCGGCGTCGATCAGGACGACGAGCAGGTTCTGGCCGAAGAAGGCGCGGTAACCGAAGGCGAGGTTTCGGAAGAAACCGCCGTCGAGGAAACCCCGGCTGCCTGACTGACCTGATCCTGTCGCCCCATACGGGGTGCCTGACCGGTTGCGAAAGCCCGGAAGAGGAAACTCTTCCGGGCTTTTGTCGTTTCCGGGGCGGGTGCATCGGCCTGTTGCCGGGCGGGCATGCGTGAAGGGGACGAGTGATGGCATCCGTATTGCTGGACCGCGCCTTTGCACATTTCATTACCCTGGGGCGGCTGGATGTCTATTACCCCGGCGGCGACAGGCGCGTATATGTAGGTGGCCCCGGGCCACAGGCCGGCCTGTGGATCGCGGATGGGGAAACGGTGCGTGCCCTGCTGCTTGATCCCGCGCTGAAGGTGGGGGAAGCCTACATGGCGGGCACGCTGCGCCCGGTGGGCTGCACGCTGTATGACCTGTTGCATGTGCTCATGCTCAATGTCATGCGGCGCAGCCCCGCGGGGGAACGGATCTTTGGTTCCCTGCGCTATATTGCGCGGACATGGCTGCAGGATAACACCCTGCGGCGCGCCCGGCGGAACGTGGCGCATCATTATGATCTGGACAGCAGGCTGTACCGGCATTTCCTGGATGGGGACATGCAGTATTCATGCGGTTATTTTCCCACGGGCAATGAAACGCTGGCACAGGCGCAGGCGGCCAAGAAACATCACCTGGCGGCCAAGCTGCACCTGTCGCGCCCCGGCATGCGCGTTCTGGACGTGGGGTGTGGCTGGGGCGGGATGGCCCTGACGCTGGCGCGCGATTATGGCGCACAGGTGACGGGCATTACCCTGTCGGTGGAACAGTTGCACATTGCCCGCCAGCGTGCGCGGGCCGCGGGGCTGGACGGGCGCGTGCGCTTTGAACTGCTGGATTACCGCGCCGTAAGCCGGCAGTACGACCGGATCATTTCCATCGGCATGTTCGAACATGTGGGCGTGGCCCATTACCCGGCGTTTTTCGCCACCATGCGCGCGGCCCTGCGCCCCGACGGGGTCATGGTGCTGCATTCCATTGGCCGCAGGGAAGGGCCGGGTGTGACCAATCCATGGATTGACCGCTACATCTTTCCCGGTGGCTATTCCCCGGCGGTCAGTGAAGCCGTCGGCGCCGTGGAACGCGCCGGGCTATGGCTGACGGATTGCGAGATCTGGCGCCTGCATTACGCGCGCACCATTGCCCACTGGCGCAGCCGTTTCGCGGCACGGCGCCAGCAGGTCGCGCGGCTGTATGACGAACGCTTCTGCCGCATGTTCGAATTCTACCTTGTGGTGTCCGAGCTGGCCTTTCGCGTGCAGGGGCACCTGAATTTCCAGTTGCAACTGGTGCGCGAAATCGATGCCGTGCCCCTGTCGCGCGATTACATGTACGCCCCGCAGCCCATGGCTGTGCCGGATCAGGACGGCGTCGCGGCCCTGCGGGCATGAAGGCGGGCCAGGCGGTCGAATTCTGCAATATCCAGTGTCTCGGCCCGGCGGCTGCCGTCAATGCCCGCTTCAGCCAGCAGGGTTTCCCCCCCGATGGATTTCAGCGCGCCGCGCAGCATCTTGCGCCGCTGGCCGAATGCCGCCGCCGTAACCTGTTCCATGGCGCGAAAAACGGCCGTATCGGGCTGCTGCGCGTGGGGGATCAGCCCGACCACGGCGGAATGGACCTTGGGCGGCGGGGAAAACGCGCCGGGGGGAATATGCATCTGCACGCCACAGCGGCACGTCCACTGCGCCAGCACGCCCAGCCTGCCGTAATGCGCCGAACCGGGAGCGGCGCAGATACGTTCGGCCACTTCCTGCTGGAACATCAATGTCAGCCGCGACCACGCCGCCGCCTGCCGCAGCCACCCGACCAGCAGCGGCGTACCGACGTTATAGGGCAGGTTGGCAATGATCTGGCGCGGGGCGGGACACAGCGTGGTCAGGTCGCACCGCATGGCGTCGGCTTCGATGATCCGCAGGCGACCGGGCGCAAGGGCGGCAAGTTCCGTAATGACGGCAACCGCCCGTGTATCCACCTCCACCGCGACAATGCTGGTGGCATCGGTATCCAGCAGCGCGCGGGTCAGGCCGCCGGGACCGGGGCCGACTTCCACCACGTGCTGTCCCGCCAGATCCCCCGCCAGCGCCGCGATACGCGCCGTAATGGCCGGATCCAGCAGGAAGTGCTGCCCCAGCGCCTTGCGCGCATCCAGCCCGTGCCGCGCAATGGTCTCGCGCAGGGGTTCCAGCCCACGGGGCCGTTCGGTCATGGTCATGGGCCGATCAGGTCTTGGAGCGCATGTCGATGATCGCGCGGCGCTGCAGGTCACGGTTCAACTGCCGTGATGTCTGTTCCACGCGTTCGTTCATCAGGTGGTCGGCAATCTGGCTGGGGGTCTGGATGGCGATGTTGCGCTCATCACGGGTGCAGACCATCAGCACCAGGATGCCTTCGCTTGAAACCAGCGGCTTGCTGGTCTTGCCCGGGCCCAGTGGCTCAAGGATTTCGCGCATCTGGGGGTTGAGGTGGTTCAGCATGAGTTCGCCGGGATCGCTGGGGTGCTTTTCCCCCAGGTTCTTGTTCTCGGCTTCCATCTGGTCACAGTTCTTGGCTTCGTTGGCGAACGCCGTGGCGGTGTCCAGCGTCGCTTTCTGCTGGTCGGTCGGGTTTTCCGGATCCAGGGGCGCGTCGAAGGGGAAGAAAACCTGCCGGATGGTCAGGATGGTGGCCATCTGGTGGCCGACCGTCCGCCGTTCGGCAATGGTGGCGATGACATAGCCACCCGCGACGCGGATGGGGTTGGAAATGGCGCCATCAGGCATCTTGCGCGCCACGTCCACCACCTGCGGATCCAGCCCGTCTTCCTGTGTCCAGCCCATCATGCCGCCATCCAGCGCGCTCTGCCCCTGCGAGAACTGGGCGGCGACAATGGGGAAGGGCGCGCCCGCACGCAGTTCCTGAATGATGGTTTCGGTGAATTTCAGTTCGTTTTCCGTGTGGCGCGGATCTTCCACCGGTACGAAAATCTCGCTGATCATGTATTCCGGCTTGCCATCCTCACGCTTCAGCGCGGCCATGCGCTGCTCGATCTCGGATGCGGTAATGCGGCCATGTTCGGCCGTTTCCTGGCGCAGCACCTGCGACCAGCCGATCTGCACGCGGATCTGGTCAATCAGCGTGGTCAGCGAGACGCCATCTTCCGCCAGCTTGTTGCGCAGGGCGTTCTGGGGCATGCCGTTACGCTGTTCGATGCCGGCAATGGCGTCCCCGATCTGCTGGATCGGCACGTTGATATGGCGGTCGAGCATTTCCTGCATGCGCAGTTTTTCATCGATCAGCTGCCGCACGATCTGCGGGCGCAGCCGCTGCATCACGTCGTCGCTGACATCCAGCCCCGATGACAGGGCAAACAGCCGTCCGCGCGTATCGACATCGCGCTTGGTCAGGACCGCGCCGTTCACGGTGGCGATGATGGCGTCCTGGTCTTCCGCCGCCTGCGCCTGCTGGGCAATGGCGCGGGCCGTGCGGGCGCTGGCCGCCTGTTCATGACCCACCAGCGCCACGCACGCCAGCAGGGTTGCCGCAAGGGTGCGGCCCATGCGGCCCCGCCGCGATGCAGGGGAGGGGACAGCGCCACGGGAGGTGGGGAAGAAGGACATCCAGCTCGGTCTTTCGCGCATCAGGTCAGCCATTGATACCAAATGTACCGATGGTTTTGAACGTAAGGGAGAACATTACGGTTGAATTGCTCTGTTGGCCACCAATCGTGGTGTACTGCTTGAGATACATGACATCCAGCCCGAAACAGTCATTCTGGTATCCCGCGTCGCCACCCACCGCGACGCTTTCCTTGCGTGACAGGCTGCGGCGCAGGTAGGCGGCAATGTGCCAGTTGTCCCAGTTGGACGCCGCCCCCACCGTCAGTTCGCTGACGGGCTTGTAATAGATGTCGGGCGCCGCCGTGGTGTAGGGACGCTGGGCATAATAATAATAGGGCGTGACCGGTTCGAACAGATAGCCGCCCGTGACACGGAAATGGCTGAAGCCCGCGCTGCCCAGCGCATCGGCGAAGTCAACCTTGCCGCCATAGGGGTCAAGCCGCATCTTGCCGTCAAAATCAAAGAACTGGTTGGGTACGATATGCGTGCCCATCACCACATCCGACAGGTGGTGGTTCAGGCCGGAATAGGGCAGGCGGTTGTGGTCGATATGTTCCTGGAAGCTTTCACCGATCAGCACGTCGATCTGGTGGCCGTTCCATGTCCAGTTGTTATGCAGCCCGACATTGGCGCGCAGGCCACCATCCAGCCGGTCCGTGCCGGCATAGCGGTTGAGCGAGAACAGCGTGGAATCCGTGAATTCATACGACAGGCTGTCTTCGTTGGGGATGTTGCGCGACGTGCTGTTGCCCGTGTTGGGCGCGGCCAGGAACTGTACGATGGGTTCGAGGATCTGGGTGCCGGTATTGTGGTTGAAGCTGCGCAGGAAGGGCCAGTTCATCTTCAGGCCGACTGTGGGCAGCACCTGTCCCTCCACCTGCGCGCGGGTGGTGCGGGCGTAGTTGGGCTGCTGGTTCAGTTCGGTCGCGCGGTGGATGGCCGATTCAACATGCAGGGTCAGGTCCCATATCTGTCCCAGCGAATTGTGGAACGGCCGGTCCCAGTTGAGCGAAAGCTGCCCGCGCTGGTCCGATGTCCCGTTTTCACGATAGACGTAGAAATCCGTCGTATCGAGGCTGAACCGCCCACCCAGCGAATCCGGCTGGCCAAAATAGCTGTAGGTGTAGCGCGGCAGCACCCACGGCAGGTCCTGGTTGTGGATGACGCCCTGGTTCATGCCCTGGTAGCCTTCGGCATCAAGGCGGGAATACGATCCCGTGCCGAACCCTTCCAGGTAGACGTTGGAATTGAGCGTGTCCTGCCCGTATCCGCTGACACGGTAGTCACGCATGAAATTGGGCGAACTGGCCCAGCGTATATTCGCCCCGGCCCGCCACGTCTTGTTTATCGAAATCTGGCCATTGGCGAAGATATAGCCCTGTACGCCATGGTTTCCCGAACTGTCCACCTCCTGCCCGAAGGTGTTGACGTAGTCGGTGTCATGATGGGTATCGTACGCGATGCCACCGGTCAGGTTCAGCCGCGCATTGCTGAAATAGCGCCGGTAGTTTGCCGTAAGCTCCGGCCCGGTGCGGGTGGAAAACAGGCCCTGCAGCGTTACGTCAGACTGCCGGTCGATGACCCAGTAATAGGGAATGGTGACATACGTGCCCAGGTAACGGTCATGTGGCGTGAAGCCGGGGGTCAGGAAGCCGCTCTGCCGCCGGACCGACGGGTCGGTCATGGAGAAGGCGGGCAGGTAGAAAATCGGCACCCCGAAAAAGTCCACGAATGCGTCACGGAATTCCAGCCGCTTGTGCTGCATGTCATGCGTGGCGTCATAGGCGCGCAGCTGCCAGAACGGCGCGCGTTCGGGGTGGCGGGCGCATATCTCGCACGCCGTATAGACCACGCGCGTCAGGTCGTTGACCTTGGCGCCGGTGCGGCGCATGCCGTTCGCGGCCATGCGTGCATTATCCTGCATGCGGACATACAGACGGGTCATGATGCCGTCACGCATGCCGTTGCTCAGTTCGGCATATTCGGTAAACAGCACCGTGCCGTCTGGTTCCACCATGGCCACGTTGCCCCGGGCGGAGGCTATGCCGGTGTTGCGGTCATACACCACCTTGTCGGCGCGCATGATCTGGTCATTCTGCCACAGCTGCACGTTTCCGGTCCATGTCGCGATGCCGTTGCGGCTGTCATAGGCGACATGGTCGGCCTGGAACGTCATCGGGTCGGTATTGGAAACCGTGCCTGAGAAGGTGACGGGCGCCTGCGGCTGACTTTTCGGGGCGTGGATGGGCCTGCTGCGCCTGGGACCGTCGGGTGGCGTATCCGCCTGGGCTGTCCCGGGGAGCAGCGCGCACATCATCCCCCCCAGCATGGTGGCCGAAAGCAGCAACCCGCGCGGGAACTGCCGCAGGACGGCAGAAAGCCGTGGCGATGACGGCGCGCGCATGAGGGGAGCAGGACGGTCCATTAACCGTCCTCTAGATGAAGAAGTAGCGTGACCGCAAGACAAAGCCCGGCCCCGGTGGGGGCCCACGCGGCAAGAAGGGGCGGCAATGTGCCCGTTTCACCAAACTGGGCGGCGATCTTGGACAGCGCGAACAGCGCGAAACCGGCCGCGACCCCGAAGCTGATCATGCGTATGACCCCGCCACGCCGCGCGGGCCGCATGGAAAAACCGGCCGCCACCAGCGCCATGGTGCCCGACAGCACCGGCAGCGTCAGCAGGGTCTGGAAATGCAGCCGGTGGCGGATGGTGGAAAAGCCAGAGCGTTTCAGCTGCCGGATGAAGCCCGGCAGCGCCCAGACAGACAATGTATCGGGCGAGGCGAAACTTTCCTCCACCCCTGCCAGCGTCAGGTCGGCATGAAGCGTCATTTCGCCCATGTCGACGGGCAGTTCATCGGGGCGCAGCTGCCGCGCCCCTTCCAGCACCCAGCGCTCCTTGCCCAGATAGCCGCGGTCGGCCTCGATGCGGGTCAGCAGGTTGTCATCGGGACCAAGCCGGAAAATGGTGATGCCGCGGATATGCAGCACGCTGCCCGTCAGCCTGACATGGCGTGCGTGAATGATGTCCACCCCATGGTCCACCAGCCCGTTATCCCCCTGTCGCAGCCACAGCGTCCCCCCGCTCAGGTTAAGCGACTTGCCATTGTTGTCACGCAGGAACTGGCGGTCCAGCATTTCCGCCCGCCGGTACATGACCGATGAAAGCGGGGAGATGCAGGTGGTGGCCAACGTCCCGATCAGCACGGCGCAGGTGACCGGCCCCGCCAGGAACTGCCATGCCGAAATGCCCGCCGCCCGCGCCACCACCAGTTCCGATGAACGCGCCAGCCGCCAGAAACATATGATCCCGCCCAGCAGGATGCCAAAGGGCAGGATTTCAAGACAGGCGAAGGGGATGTGCAGGAAGGCGATCTCACTGACCAGCGAGGTCGGCACGTTGGGACGGGTGGAAACCCGGCGCAGCAGGTCAATGAAGTCGAACATGGTGATCAGCCCGGTCAGGAAGGCGATCACCGACACCGTGGCATAGGTGAACTGCCGGGCGATGTACAGCGACAGCGTGAAGGCAGGCTTCATGGGCGCGTGCCGCCCGCGATCGCCCGGGCTTCACGGTCGGCGCGCAGTTCGGGCCAGAACAGGATGCCCGCGCAGATCACGCCCGGCCCGATCGTGCACACCCACATGAGCGGCATGAGCTGCAGGTTGCGCGATGCAAGGTTCTGCACCAGCAGCGTCAATGCCTGCACCGCGACCACGGCCAGTATGGCCAGCACCGGACGCATGATGCTGGCCTGCCGGGAATAGCTGCCGCCCATCGCCCCCACCAGCCCGATCATGGCAAAGGAAAAGGCGCAGAAGGGGGTGCTCAGCCTGCGCCATGCCTCGATGAACATCTTGCTTTCGTCCCGGCGCGAATACAGCCGCATGTCCGGGTGAAGCAGTTGCGAGATCGGCAGTTCATTGGCGTCGGGCAGGCGCGTATGCGCGGTATGCGGGCTGGACAGGTCGATCGTGTTGCGGGTGAAGGTCAGCACGTTCAGCCGCCCGGTATGGCTGTCGATTTCCTGCCGCGATCCGTTGAACAGCACCACGCGTGGCTGGTCGTTGATGATGACCAGGTTGCCTTCTTCCGCCAGGATGGTGGCCTCGGCGCCGGGGGTGCGGTCGTCTTCCACCATGATGCCGTGCAGCGTGCCGTCCTTGTCGCGTGCGCGGATATACACGGTCATGTTGTCCGATACCTGCGTGAACACCCCGTCCTGCACCAGGAAGGCGGCCATGCGGTTGCGGATCTGGAATTCGTACTGGCGGAAGGCATGGTAAGAAACCGGCACGATCCAGACATTCAGCACCAGGCACGTCGCTGTCGCGATGGCGGCGCAGGCCAGTCCGGGCCGCGCCATCATGGCAGGTGACAGCCCGGCCGCCTGCATGACCGTCAGTTCCCGGTCGGTGCCAAGGCGCTGGTAGATGAACTGCACCACCACGAACGTGGTGATGGGCAGGATGACCGCGACGAAGGAGGGGATCAGCAGGCTGGTCAGTTCCAGAAAGACGCGCAGCGACAGCCCGCGCCCCACCACCAGCGACACGAAGTGCAGGGACTGGGTCAGCCAGATCAGCGTCACAAGCGCGCCCGTCGTCGCCACCAGCGCCAGCAGAAGCTGGCGCAGCATGTAGCTGTCCAGAATCGACAGGCGCGGCGCAAGGCGGTCAGGAACGGGGCGGACGGCAGGCATGCCCCTGTCTAACCCTGTTCCCGCCGGTGCAAAAGGGGTGATCCCTTCATGCATTGGGGTTGGCCCCAGCCTTCACTCTGCCGTGCAGAGGGTGACGGCCTCATGTCCCCGGCGTGACGGGCGGCAGGACCTTGCCGGGGTTCATGAGGTTTTTCGGATCCAGGGCGGTCTTGATGTGGCGCATGGCCGCCAGTTCCGCCCCGCCGCGCCATGACGGCATCATGTAGGGCTTGAGCTGCCCCACCCCGTGTTCGGCCGAGAACGAACCATCCAGTTCCTTAACGATCGCCGCCACCGTATCCATGATGTCATGGCTGCGGGCCAGGAACGTGTCGGGCGCCATGCCTTCGGGCTGGACCAGGTTGAAGTGGATGTTGCCATCGCCCATGTGGCCGAACGGGGCGGGACGGATGCCCGGTATCAGCTTTTCGCACGCCACGGTCGCGCGCGTGATCAGTTCGGGCACATGGGTCACGGGCACCGATACGTCGTTCTTGACGCTGGCACCCGCGCGGCGCTGGGCTTCGGCGTGTTCCTCACGCAGTTTCCACAATCCGGTGCGCTGGCCCTCGCTTTCGGCAATGACGGCGTCGGTGATGATGCCTTCCTCCAGCGCATCGCCCAGCACGTCCTCGGCATATTCGCGCAGGTCGGCGTCGGGGCGGGGGGTGGCCAGTTCCAGCAGCACGTAGGCAGGGGCCCGTTCCCCCAGCGGCAGGGTCGTGCCGGGGATCAGGTCGATCACCATGTCCATGCCGGTGCCGGACATGAACTCGAACGCCTGCAGCAGCGCTGGGTCGCGCGCGCGCAGCAGCCCCAGCAGTTTCAGCGCCGCCTGCGCGTCATCCACCGCACACAGGGCGGCCTCGATCGCGCGTGGTTGCGGGTGCAACTGCAGGATGGCCGTGGTGATGAACCCCAGCGTGCCTTCGGACCCGATCAGCAACTGGCGCAGGGCATAGCCCGTATTGTCCTTGCGCAGGCGGCGCAGGCCATGGAACACCCCGCCATCGGGCATGACCGCTTCCAGCCCCAGCACCAGTTCACGCGCATTGCCGTAACGCAGGGTGTTGTTGCCACCCGCGTTGGTGGCCAGCACGCCGCCAATCTGCGCCGATCCTTCGGACGAGATGGACAGCGGCAGCATGAACCCGGCTTCCCTTGCCGCGTCCTGCGCCGCCTTCAGCGTGGCGCCCGCCTCGATTTCCATGGTCAGGTCATTGGGGTCGATGTTGCGGATACGGTTCATGCGCGACAGGCAGATGACGACTTCATGCCCGCTGCCATCGGGGGTGGCGCCGCCCACCATGCTGGTGTTGCCACCCTGCGGCACCATGGGCACGTCATGTTCGTTACAGAACCGCACAAGCCGTGACAGTTCTTCCGTACTGGCGGGCCGCAGCACCGCCAGCGCGCGGCCGTGGTACAGGTTACGCCAGTCGGTGCAGTAGGATGCGGTATCGGTTTCGCCCGTAATCACGCCCACGGGTCCCAGCATGTCGGTAAAACGGGCAATCAGGTCCTGCCGTGCCGGTGTGGTGGGGGGGGAGACGGTCATGACGGCATGTTTCCTGCAAGAAGGGGATGGGCGGGCGGCATGAGCCAGGCCTGCCCATGATGATGGACGGGTGGGTAGGTGGCGCTGGCCTGCGCGGGGCTGCCGGACATGAACAGGTGCCACGTTTCGGTCAGGGCGAAGCCGGTCAGGGCCCCCACCGCCGCCGCCACCAGCAGGCCCGAACGGCGCGGGGGGGACGGTACTGCACGGCGGATGACAGGGCGGCCTGCGTTTCGGCACGGGCCTGCCGCGTCTGGTTCAGTTCGAACTGCAGCGCCTCATTATTCACCTTCAGATCGCGTATTTCGGTATCCAGCCGGCGGATGCTTTCCGTCAGCTGGGAAATGCGCTGGTGCGACTCCTGAATCTCCTTCGCGGCCGCCGCACTGGCCTTCGTGGCGCGGGGCGCGCGGGGCTTTGGCGGTGCCTTTTTGGGGGGATTGGGGGCGATGGCGGCAAACAGGTTTTTCAGCGCGCCGCCCGTCACCTGGTTCTTTTTCGCCCGCGTGCGGATTGCAGCCAGCGCGTTTTCCGACTGGCCAGCATGCTCTTCCAGTACGAGTGCAAGGATATCCGAAAGGATTTTCAGTTCCTTGGGGTCGATTGTGTCGCTCATTTCAGGGGCACCGGGATCGGATCATGCGGTTGAAACTATTATGCTCGCGGGCTGGCCGCACGGATCAGGCGGTCACGGATCGCACGGCCCAGCCCATGTTCGGGCACATGCTGCACGGCAATCCTGACCAGTCCCCGGCGGTGCCCCTCCATATCAAGAAACCGCAGCCCCGCGAAGAGGCGTGCTGCCGCTTCATGCAAATCACCTGTGGCGCTCAGGTTCCATGACAGCCCGCTGCCGGGCAGGGGGGGGCCGAATGCCAGCAGGGCCTCGTCGGGTTCCACCGCCGTCGCCTCCAGCCGCACCGGCAGGCCGGGCGCGTAATGCGACGAAAGCTGGCCGGGGGCGCTGGGACGGACATCATTGCCGCGGGCGGGCAGGGCCAGCGTCATGCCGCATGCATCCTCCAGCGCCTCCAGCGTGATGCCGCCGGGGCGCAGAAGGACAGGGGTGTCGCCACCCAGGCCGATGATCGTGCTTTCCACGCCCACGCGGCAGGGGCCGCAGTCAAGGACCGCGTCAATGCGGCCATCCAGTCCCGCCAGCACATGTTGCGCGTCGGACGGGCTGACCCGCCCCGACGGGTTGGCCGAGGGCGCCACGACGGGAAACCCGCATGCCGCCAGCAGCGCCTGCGTCGCGTCCCCCGCCGGGACCCGCACGGCGGCGGTGGGCAGGCCCGCGGTGGCGATGGGGGAAATGCCGCAATGCGCCGCGCGCGGCAGCACCATCGTCAGGGGGCCGGGCCAGAACCGTTCGGCCAGCCTGCGCGCCAGCGGCGTGGCCGCCACCTGCGCGAAGGCGGCGTCCGCACTGGCGAAATGGCTGATCAGCGGGTTGATGCCCGGTCGCCCCTTGGCGGCATAGATGGCGGCGACGGCGGTATCATTGCCCGCATCCGCCCCAAGGCCGTAGACCGTTTCCGTCCCGAAGGCGACCAGCCCGCCCGCGCGCAGGATCGCTGCGGCGGTGGCGATCCCCTGCGGGTCGTTATGCAGCAGGCGTGTGTGCATGGCCCCGGGTCAGGCCGCGCCGCGACACAGGAAATGCGGGTTGCGGAAGCCTGCCTTGCCATAGCCCAGCACCTTGCCATCGGGCGTGGTGATGGAGCCGCCGGCGGCCTCGACAACGGCCTGCGGGGCGGCGGTGTCCCATTCCATGGTCGTGCCGAGGCGGGGATACAGATCGGCCACCCCTTCGGCCACGCGGATGAACTTGGCCGCCGAACCGATATTGCCCAGGTGGGCTATGGTATGCCCGCCCAGGAATTCCTTCAGGCGCGGGTCATCGGCATAATGGCGCGACGCCAGAACGGTCAGCCCCTCGGCTGGTGGCTTGCGGACATGGATGGCCTGCGTGCCACTGGCGTCGATGCGGAAGGCCCCGCGCCCGGCGCCCGCGCCATATAGCTGGTGGTAGGCCGGCAGGGCCACGGCGCCCAGCACCGGGCGGCCATCGCGCACAAGGCCGATATTGACGGTGAAGTCGTCGCGCCCGGCGGCGAATTCCCGCGTGCCATCCAGCGGGTCCACCAGCCAGAACTCCCGCCCGGTATCGGTCATGATGCCAGCGGCGACTTCTTCCTCCGCCACGACGGGAATGGCGGGGGCATGGGCGCGCAGCCCCGCAAGGATATGTTTTTCCGCCGCGTGATCGGCCTCGGTCACAGGGGAACTGTCGGTCTTGACCTTGGTCGCGAACCCGCGTGCGCGGATGGCGCGGATCAGTTCGGCGGCCTCATCGGCAAGGCGCAGGGCCAGATCCAGAAGGAATCCGTCCTCATATGCTGGCATGGATGGCGTATTCATGCTGTTCGCATTAGCTTACTCATGGCGCGCCGTCATGCCCTTATCGGTGCCGATGGCTCCGGACAGGGTTGTATCGGTCCGGGGCGCGGCGTGCTGGCACGGGAATTTATCCTGCCTGCCCAACACCTTCGTAGCGGAGCACCGTGATCCATATGCTCGATATCGCCTTTTCCGATGCAAGCCTGCCCACCAGCGGCACCATTGCCATCCTTGCCGCCCCCGGCGCGCCCGCGGGGGCCTTCGCTGCGCTGGACGCGGCGGTGGGTGGTGCGCTGACCCGTGCGGCAAAGGCCGCAAAATTCGGTTTCGACGCCGCGAAGACCTGCGTCGTGCTTGCCCCCGGCGCGGGTTATGACCGCGTGGTCCTGGTGGGGCTGGGCAAGGTGGATGCGCTGGATGCCACCGTGGCCGAACAGGCAGGTGTCGCGGCCGCGCGCGGCCTGTCCGATGCGGGAACGGCCGGCGTGGTGGTGGCGGATACGGTGGCCCCCGACCTGGCCGCCCATGTGGCACTGGGCGTCGTGCTGGGCAGCTACCGTTTCGATTCGTACCGTACCCAGCCGCGCAAGGGCGATGCAGGACCGCTGACGGACGTAAGCGTGGCCTGTGCCGATCCCGCACATGCGCGCACGGCATGGCAGCCGCTTTCGGCGGTGGCGCGCGGCGTCTGCCTGTGTCGCGACCTTGTATCCGAACCCGCGAACATGCTGCGCCCGCCGGAATTCGAACAGCGCATCCTCGCCCTGCGTGACCTTGGGGTGGAGGTCGAGGTGCTGGACCGCGACGCCATGCACAAGCTGGGCTTCGGCGCGCTGCTGGGTGTGGCGCAGGGCAGTGACGCGCCGCCGCGCACGGTCATCATGCGCTGGAATGGCGGTGCGCAGGGCGATGCCCCGGTGGCCTTCGTTGGCAAGGGCGTGACCTTTGATTCGGGCGGCATCTCGATCAAGCCCGCCGCCGGCATGGACGAAATGAAGACCGACATGGCCGGTGCCGCCGCCGTGGTCGGCACCATGGCGGCGCTGGCGGGCCGCAAGGCGAAGGTGAACGCCGTCGGTGTCGTGGGGCTGGTGGAAAACATGCTGTCGGGCAATGCGCAGCGTCCGGGCGACGTGGTGCGCACGGCTGCGGGCCAGACGGTGGAGGTGCTGAACACCGATGCCGAAGGCCGTCTCGTGCTGGCTGACGTGCTGTGGTACACGCAGGACCGCTTCCGGCCGCGTTTCATGGTCAACCTTGCGACCCTGACCGGGGCGATCGTGGTCAGCCTGGGCATCGAGCGCGCGGGCCTGTTCTCCAACAATGACGCACTGGCGGGCCATCTGTCGGCCACGGGGGAACAGACGGGCGAGAAGCTGTGGCGCATGCCCATGGACGCAGCCTACCTTGAACTGCTGCGGTCGGACATCGCCGACCTCAAGAACATCGGTGGCCGTCCCGGCGGGTCGATCACGGCGGCCAAGTTCCTTGAATGCTTCGTGAATGATGTGCCGTGGGCGCATCTGGACATCGCAGGCACGGCGTTTACATCCAAGCCGACATCGCACGCGCCCCGGGGTGCGACCGGCTTTGGCGTGCGCCTGCTCGATCGCATGGTCGGCATGTATTACGAAGGGTAATGCCTGCCCCGCGCGGCAGGCCGGATCGGAACAGGGAACTCCATGGCGCAGATCGGCTTCTATCACCTGACGCGTTCACCGGCGCTGGCGGTCCTGCCCGCGCTGCTGGGTCGCACGCTGGCGGCGGGCAAGCGGGCCGTGGTCCGCTGTGCGACAGCGCAGCGGGTGCAGGAACTGGATGACGGGCTGTGGCGGGCGACCGACCCGCTATGGCTTCCCCATGGCACGCAGGCCATGGGGCATGGGCAGTGGCAGCCGATCTGGCTGACGGAAGGCGGGGACGTGCCCAATGGCGCCACCTTCGCCTTCCTGCTGGACGGGGTGGAAGTCCCCGATCTTTCCCCTTTCGAACGGGTGTTCGACCTGTTTGATGGCCATGATGAAGCCGCCGTCACGGCTGCGCGCAAACGCTGGGTGGCATGGCGCGAAGGCAGCCATGAACTGAGCTACTGGCAACAGCAGCCCAAGGGCTGGGCGCGTCGTAAATAGTTCCCCTGTTCGCCATGGCAGGGGGAAGGCATGGACGAAAGGCAGGTTGCGTAATGAAGACGGTTACTTTCCCCAATGGTACAACGGTGCCCGCGCTGGGCATGGGCACATGGAACATGGGGGACAGCGACAGCCGTCGCGCGGATGAAATCAAAAGCATCCATGCGGGTCTCGACGCGGGTATCCGCGTGGTGGACACGGCGGAAATGTATGGCTCCGGCCGTTCCGAAAAACTGGTGGGCGAGGCGATACGCGGGCGGCGCGACGACGTGTTCCTTGTCAGCAAGGTCGTTCCCTCCAACGCATCGCGCGATGGCGTGCGCAAGGCATGTGCCGCGTCACTGAAGCGTCTGGGCACCGACCATCTTGACCTCTACCTGCTGCATTGGCCCGGCAGTGTGCCGCTGGCGGAAACGCTGGCCGGATTCGATGACCTGATTGACGCGGGCATGATTCGTAGCTGGGGTGTGTCCAACTTCGACGCCGATGGCATGCGTGAAGTCGAAAGCACACCGGCCAGCACGCCCTGTGCCGCCAATCAGGTGCTGTACAGCCTTGATTACCGTGGCGTGGAATTCGATCTGCTGCAGCGTGACCGGGACGCGGGCATCGTGACAATGGCCTATTCCCCGCTGGGGCAGGGGGGCGACCTGCTGCGCGCGCCTGTGCTGAAACGTATCGCGCAGCGGCATACGACGTCCCTCGGGCCGGCCTCCACGGCGCAGATCGCGCTGGCATGGGTGCTGCGGCAGGAAAACGTGCTGGCCATTCCCAAGGCGGGCAGCCCGCGCCACCAGCACGAAAACCTTGCCGCGACCGAGATCACCTTGACGCGCGATGATCTGGCGGAGATTGATGAAGCCATAGCGCCGCCGCGCCGAAAGGAGCCGCTGGCCATGATCTGACCCGCCCGGCCTGCCGGGCGCATGCCGGAGGGGCGTCATCATTCCTGTCATCCTTGTCGTAACCGTATTGCTGGTAGGGGCGGCAGGGATTCTGCCGGTCTGCTGGCCACGGTTGGCTGCGGGAATGGTGCCCGTCCTGCGCGGCGGGTGGCTGGCCATGGGCGTCATGGCCGTCCTGTCCTGCCTTGGGGTCGCGTTGCCCGGCGGGGGGGTGCCATGGGGCGGTTTTTCAAATGATACGCATGATATCGCCCTGCTGGCGCCGCTGGGCATCGTGGGGTTCGCGGCATCCCGTGGCCGCGACCTTGCGGCCTGTGCCGGCGCGGCCCTTGCGGTGATTGGTGGGCCGGTCCTGTCCTGCATCGGGGCGGGATGGGTGCTGATCGCGCGCGTCCCGCATGACGATATGCCACGCATGGACGTGCGACAGGCGCCTGACCTGATTGCCCTGCTGCTCATGGTGGCGGTGCTGGTGTTTCCGGCCCATGCGGGCTGGCTGCTGCCCGGATTGTGCTGGCTGGCCACGCGTGGGCTGCTGGGCCTTTCCTTTTCCCCGCGCGTGTCGCCGCGCGGGCTGCGTCCCTTCCATATGGCCGATATCGCCGCGATGGTCGCCGCCATGGCGCTGTGGGGGCGCCTGCCTGCCGGTGGCATGGTGGCGGACATGCGCTGGGGTGGCGTGCTGATCGTGGCGGGCTGCCTGCTGTACATGACAGCGTCGTGGCGGGCGTTGTGCGCGGGCGACGGGCGCAGGGTCATGACGGGACTGCTGGGGGGCACGGGTGCGCTGGTGATCGTGCTGGCCGGGCTGGGCCTGCTGGCCCGCGCCGATGACCTGCCTGCCATGGCCACATGCGCCAGCCGCACGTTCATGCTGGTTGTGGGCACGCTGCTGACATGGATGTTCATGGCGCGCGCCATGGATGCGATGGAGCGCGAGGCCGGTGCCCTCGTGCTGTGCCGCCTGGGGGGGCTGGGCGTGCTGATGCCGCGCCTGTCGGCCCTGTTTTCCATCGGGCTTCTGGCGGAAAGCGGGCTGCCGCCCCTGCTGGGCTTTTCCATTATCTGGATGCTGCTGCACCTGCTGGCGGCCATGCCGCGTGGTGGTGGGCTGGGGGCGGACCTGCCGTTGCTGCTGGCGCTTCTGGCGCTGGGGGTGGGGTGGGCGGTGCGTATGCTTGCACTCGTGCGCATTGTCGCGGTCATGCTGTGCGGCAGGCCGCGCACGCCGCGCGGTGCCGGGGCGTCCGATCCGTCGGGGTGGGAAATGGCGACGTTGCTGCTGGCGGTGCTGCCGGTGCTGTGTGCCTCCATCTGGCCGGGATACTGGCTCGGGCTGGTAGCGGGTCATGGGCCGGGTGGCATGACGTGGCCGCTGGTGGACAATGTCGCACTGGCCTCGCCCGATGGTGCGGCGTTGCTGCATCCCGCGCGGCTGTGCCTGCTGGTGGCCCTGGTGGGGGGCGTGGTTGTGGTGCTGCGGCGCATGGCCTGTCCCACGCCCGCCCGTCAGGTCGCGGGCTGGCAGCAGGGCGCGCCCCCCGTGCCGCCGTGGATGGTGTTTGGCGACCCGCTGACGCAGGTGGGGCCGGGCAATCCCGCGCGCATGCTGCTGGACATGGTGGTGATGCCCGCGATGCGCCGGCGGTGCCTGCGTGATTACGTGCGCCTGCGGCGGCGGATGGGTCGATCATGGCCGCTGCTGGCGCGATACGTGGATGACCTGCGGCCGGGTGGCGTCATGGCATCCGCGCCGGTGGTGATGGCCATGGCGTGCATGGCGGCGCTGATATTCATCGCGTGGCATGGGTAAGGCCGCATGATGACGTCATTTTCCATTGCTGCGCGGATGCAGGCGCTTCTGCTGGCTGGCTGTCACATGGCACTGGTCATGGTGACGGTACCCGTATGGATCGGGCTGATGCGCTGGATGGCCGCGGTGATGGAGGGCGAACGCCGCCTGCCGGACCCGACCGCGCACTGGCGCACCCTGCTGCATGCATGGCGGCAGGTGGGCGTGCGTTCGGCGGCTGGCGCGCAGGTGACGGCGGTTGCCCCCTGGCTGGCGTTGGCCGCGGGCATGGTGGCGGTATTGCTGGTGCCATCCTTTTCCATTGGCATGCCCGGTGGCGACCTGTCGGATGTGCTGGTTATCGGCGGATTGCTGGAAATGGCCTTCCTCGCGCTGGTGGTGGCCGCCCTTGCGCCGGGCCTGGCGCGGCCGGGCCATGTGGGGCTGCGGGTCGTGGCCGGGGGGATCATGATCCAGCCGGTCATGCTGCTGGCCTGCGCCGTGCTGGGCATGTGCCTGCCCGATGGCACGCTGGCGGGACTGGTGCGGCAGGCGCATGTGGCGGACATGAACCTTGTGCGCGTGCCGCTGGCGCTGGTGGCCGGTGCGCTGGTCGTCGCGGGGGGCGGGGAAGGGGACGGCACGACATCACGGCTGTCCTCGGCCATGCTGGAGGATCTTGCCGGTCCCGACCGTGCCGTGGCCCAGTACGCGCGTGACCTGCTGGCGGTGGTGTGGATGATGCTGGCGCGTGACCTGATCTGGCCCGAAGGCATTGTGGAACCCGATATCCTGCCGCGTGCGTGGGTGCTGGTGCCCATGCTGGCTGCGGTCGCGCTGTGGGCGGTGCATATGCTGCTGGCATGCGGATGTGTCGCGGCGATACGGGTTTTCATGGTGTCGGGACAGCGGCATGCGGGCTGGCGGGCGGGGCTGGCGCTGCTGTGCGCCGTCATGGCCGGGGTACTGCTGTTTGCTGGACGGGGGATGGGCTGACCATGCTGGTACTGCTGTTTGGCGTTCTGGTCATTCTTTCGCTTTCGACGTCGGGGGGACGGGGTGGCGGCCCGGTCTGGCATGGCGCGTGCATGGCTGCATGCGTGTGCCTGTCGCGCTGGACCCAGGGGCAGGTCGGGCCGGCATGTGTCATGGCGGTGGGGCTGGCGGGACTGCTGGGGCTGCTGGGCGCGCAGATGCTGCATATCCCTGCGGCGGGGCGTGAACGCAGCGGCCTGCGCCTTGCAGGCGGGCTGGTCTGTATCGCGGTGCTGGCGCAGGCCGTCATGCAGGGACCACAGGTGGACATGACGGCGCGCCTTATGGGCATGACGGGGCTTTCCGCCATCCTGTGTGGCGTGTGGGGGGCGTGTATCGCCCGCGGGCCGGTCGCATTATGCGCGGGGCTGGCCTGCGGGCTGGATGGCGTCATGTTGCTGGCGGCGCGGGCGGACAGCATGCTGGTCATGGCGGAGGTGATTATGGCGGCGATCGGCCTGAACATCCTGCTGGCCACGCATCCCCGGTCGCATGGCGGGGCGGCATGATGGCGCCGTCGCTTTATGCCAGCCTGCTGGGCGGCTGGATGGTGCTGGCCCTGACCGCCGTGCTGGTGACGGGCGGGGCGCTGGCGTTGCGTGGCCTGCTGGCTGTGCTGCTGCTGGTCCTGTGTGGCATGGGCAGCGGCCCCGTCCCCGATATGGCGCGGATCCTGACGGGATGCGGCCCCGCGCTGGCATTGTGCGTGTGGGTTTTCGGGCCGCGCCGCGGGGATGGGGTCACCCCGCGTGAAAGGGAGGTGCTGCCCTTTTTCCTGTCTGGCATTGCCGCCCTTGCCACCGCGTTCGGACGGTGTGACCTGCTTGAGGCCTTTCTGGGCTGCGGACTGGTGGTGCGGCTTGGACTGGCGATCGGGCCGCGCGGGCTGGAGCGGGACGGGTGGCAGGCGCTGCGCATGGGGCTGGGTGGCCTGCTTGTGGCGCAGGGTGGCCTGTTCATGCTGCAGGCGGGTTGGGGGCATGTGCAGGATCAGGCCGGGGCGATCCTGCTGGTGGGCGGACTGCTGCTGGCCTGTGGCGTTCCGGGGCGTGCGGGGCCGGTTGCGCCGGACTGGAACATGGAAATACTGGCCGTCCTGCCGGTTCTGGCGCAGGCGGCCCGTACCTGGCCGGTCCTGTTGCCTGCGTTGACCTTCATGGGGTGCGTGTGCCTGGCATGGGCGGTCCTGTCGCGGCAGGGACGATCCTTTCCGGCGGGGTACTGGGCTGGCTGGGCCGTGCTGGCTGCGGGGCTGCCGGGTGGTGCCATCGGGGGGCTGCCGCTTGCCGCCTGCCTGCTGGTCATGGCCTGTATCACGCCATGGGGCGGTCGGCTGTCGGGATCCATGTTGTGGCCGCCCTCCCTGCCCGGCATGGCGGTCGTGTTGGTACTGGTGGGGGAAATGGGGGAAATTCCCCCCGTGGCGCTGCTGGCTGGCGCCAGCCTGTGGCCAGTCATGGCGGCACGCACGGGGGCGGGGCATGACAGGTCAGAATGGGGGCAGGCGTCGCTGTTGCTGGCCATCGGGTGCATGGTGCTTGGCTGTGCTGCATATTACCAGATGGGAAACGGGTGGTGATGACGCCGGTGGCTGACCTGATCCGCAGCGGCATGCCTGCCGCCTGTCCCGGGCGTTTCGTGCTGGATGAGCAGGGGTGGCATGACATGGCGGCGGCCCTGTCCCATTCCACCCTGCCGCTTCTTGGCCTGTGGTCGGACGGGGGGCAGGTGCATGCCCTGTTCATGGAGGGAACGCGTCCGCTGATGGCAAGTGTCGCGGTAACGGACGGGCGCTACCTTGCCCTGTCCCCGGCGCGGGCCGGGGCCAGTGCGTCTGAACGCATCATGCAGGATCTGTGGGGGATCGAGGCCATGGGGGCGACAGCCAGCGCCCCGTGGCTGGATCAGGGACGATGGCCGGTGACATGGCCCCTGCGCGACCGCCCCCCGCCAGCCCCTGCGCCGCCCGAGGGCGTGGAATTCATCGATGATGCAACCATCGTGCAGGCCGGTGGCACCATGCTGGGCCATGGCCCGGCGGAGGGGGATTTCAACGCGCCCTTTCACCTGCGTCTGGGCGTGCCGGGGGAGCGGATCATGCAGGTGCATTCCCGCATGGGCTACGCCCATCGTGGCCTGTGCGCGCGCATGCGGGGGGCGACCGTGGCGCAGGCTGCACGACTGGTGGCCCGGATTGATGCAACGGCCACGGTTGCCCACCAGCAGGCCTTTGCCGACGCGCTGGCGGTGATGGAAGGCAATGGCGCCAAAGGCATGCACGATGCGGCCCTGTTCGTGGGGGAACTCGGGCGCATCATGGCCCATCTGGATACGTTGGCCGTTGCCGCCGAGCTGCTGGCGGACCGGCGTTTCGTCATTCTTGCGGCAACCCTGCTGGAACGGGTGCGGCAGGCCTGTCGGGATATGTGCGGCAGTCGCCTGCTGTTTGACGTGCTGCCGCCTGTGGGCGGGAATGAACGGGGAATGTCCCTTCCCACGGAACTGCTGGCGGAACTGCGCGCGGGCTGCACGGCGCTGCGGCACCTGTTCTGGCGGCCGCGTGGCATGGCGATGCAGGCGCGGGGGCGGGGTATCCTGCGGGCGGACGTGGCCGGTCACTGGGGGATCGCCGGATGCGTGGGACGGGCCGGTGGTGTTGAATCCGATCCCGGACCCTACGGATCGCGCCCGCCCGCAGTATGGCCGGATGGCTCCTGCGCAATGGCGGGCGATGTGACCGCCCGGCTTGCGCTGCGGCTGTATGAAGTCGAAACAGCGGTGGAGATCCTGTCCACGCTGGATGCGGTCGCCCTTACGGCACCACCCGTGGGTGAATATGGATCAGGCGAAGGGATTGGCTGTGCCGAAGGACCGGCCGGGCCGGTCTGGCACTGGCTACGTGTTGAAAATGGCCGGGTGGCCGCGTGGTGGTGTGGCGATCCGGCCCTGCTGCTGTTTCAGGCGCTGCCACAGGTGTTATCCGGCGCGATGTATGAGGATGTGCCACTGATCCTTGCCTCCCTCGGCCTGTCGGCGGCATCGGCCGACCTGTAGGAAGGAATGATGGCGTATCTCAACCTGTTCTGGCCCGAAGGCACGGCGCTGCCCCGCATGTTGCCGCTGGACATCTTCCATATGGAAACCGGTGGCTGCACCGGCTGTGCGCTGGAACTGCGCAGCCTGTCGCGCGCATTGGTGGAAGGGCATTCCGATATCCGTTTCGTGTCCACGCCGCGACAGGCCGGCCTGCTGCTGGTGACCGGCAGCCTGACGGTGGAAATGGCCCCGGTCGTGGAACTGGCGTGGCAGGCCATGCCCGGTACGCGGCTGCTGGCCGCTGTCGGGGATTGCGCGGTGGACGGGGGCGTGTTCACGCCCAGTTATGCGGTGCTGGGCGGGGTGGAGGGTCGTGCGCGGGCCAGCCTGCTGCTGCCGGGATGCCCGCCGTCGCCCGCGGAAATACTTGACGCCCTTATCCGCTGGCGCATGCAGGGTGAAGACGAACTGTCCGCATGAAATATAAAGAGGACGAAAGCTTTCGGGTGCCGCCTCTTTTTTCAAAAAGGCGGCGTTCCCTGAAGCTTTAAAAAAAGCTTCACCAGACACGCTTATCGGTCTGCTGGCTGTCCCGGGAACAGGGGACGGGCGATCAGGCCGAAGGCGAGGCCAGAGGCTGATCGTCGTTTTCCTGCAGGGCCTCGGCCTCGCGGCGCAGACGGTGGAAGCTCCGCCTGCTCATGGGCAGCAGCAGGATGTAGATGATCCCGGCGGCTGCCAGCGCGCCCCATGGTTCGGCCACCAGAACGGCGGCATAGGCCCCCGTGCCCAGCATGGTGGGCAGGATCATGGGGGACGGGACCTTGAAGTTCTTGAATGACCAGACCGGCAGGGTCGAGACCAGCAGGAAGGCCGTGCCGCTGAGTGTCAGCGCGGGCAGGAGCGGGTCGCGCGTCAGTTCATACAACCAGTCACAATGCAGGTGCTGCGCCTCCAGCCCCAGGAAGAGCGGGAACAACGCCAGCCCCGCGCCCGCAGGGGCCGGGACGCCGGTAAAGAAGTTGCTGGCGTATTTGGGCTGGTTGGCATCGTCATCGAGGCTGGCGTTGAACCGCGCCAGACGCAGCGCCATGCAGACCGTGAACATGATGCACGGGATGTAGCCAAAACGGCCGCCTTCATGCAGTGCCCACAGGTACAGCACGAAAGCAGGGGCCACGCCAAAGCACAGGAAATCCGACAGGCTGTCGAATTCCGCCCCGAAACGACTCGTGCCGCGCAGCAGGCGCGCAATGCGGCCATCCAGCCCGTCAATGCAGGCGGCGATCAGCAGTGCGGTGGCGGCGCTGCCAAAGCGTCCCTCCAGCCCGAATCGCATGCCCGTCAGGCCCGCGCACAGGCCCAGCATGGTCATCAGGTTGGGGATCATCCGGTTGAACGACAGACCCCGGACGCGGGGGCGCTGGCGTTTTTTCAGGCGTCGTATACGGCGTACCGGTGTGGTGGGAGGGGTGGCCATGCCGGATTAAAGCCGTGCCATCACGGTTTCGCCACCAATCATGGTCTGTCCGACTTCAACCAGTGGTGTGACATCGGGCGGCAGGTACAGGTCGGTGCGCGAGCCAAAGCGGATCAGGCCGAAACGTTCGCCGGTTTCGTACTGCATGCCTTCCTCGGCATCACACAGGATGCGGCGTGCGATCAGCCCCGCGATCTGGACCACGGCAACCTGCCTGCCATCCTTCAGCGTCACGCGCAGCGCGTTGCGTTCGTTCAGTTCGGACGCCTTGTCCAGGCTGGCGTTCAGGAACTGCCCGGCATGGTAGGCGATCCGTGTCACGGTGCCCGCGACCGGCATGCGGTTCACATGCACGTCCAGAACCGACAGGAAGGTGGCAACCCGCCACACCGGGGCGTCGCCCATGTCCAGTTCCGGCGGGGGGGCCACTTTCTCGATCGACACGATGTGCCCGTCGGCAGGGGCGACCGCCAGGTTCGGTTCGGCCGGCGTGACGCGCTCGGGGTCACGGAAGAAATACAGGCAGAAGCCAAAGAACAGGCCACTGGCCGTGCCAAGCCACCGGGTCACCCGGAACGGCAGCAGCCGACCGATGATGGCCCCGGCCCCCGACGCGAGGAGAAAAGGGCGCGCGGCCGGGTGCGGCGGGGCGATGACGAGCTTGAGGGATTGAATCAGCGACATGGGATAATGTTCATGGAGATTTCAGTAAAATTGGTCAAGTATTCTGCATGTCGCGCGGTTGCCGCCGTGGCGTGGTATTTCGTGAAAAAACCCGTGCCTGCCGCAGGCGCAGCCCCGTCGGCACCAGTGTCGCGGGGCGCGCGGGCACGGCGGCGTATATGTCCTTGACCGCTTCGATCATGCACACCCCGCCCAGCCGGGGAAACAGGTTGCGCCCCGTCCATTCCACCATGCGGACCGGACCTGCGGGGCATGGCCCGGCGGGCGGGACATACAGCGCGTCTTCATGGCGCTGCGCCTGGAAACAGGCATTGGCCAGCCAGCGCGTGATCTGCCGGCGTGAAAATGGCGTGCCCTGCCCGAAGGGGGAATTGTCGGTATGCGCCCACAGCCCCGCCCGGTTGGGCACGACCAGCAGCAGTCGCCCGTCATCCTTCAGGATTTTCCATACCTGCCGCAGCAGGCTGTTCTTGTCCTCGCTGACCTCCAGCGCATGGATCATCACGATACGGTCGAATTTCAGGTCATCGAATGGCAGGTGCGTGCCGGTTACGATACAGTCCCGCCCATGCCATGGCAGCGCATCGCGCGTGACGTGCGTGTCCAGCCGCGCCGACATGCATGGCCTGTCGGGCCGGTCCCACAGCGGCAGGAAGGGCAGCGCGTAACCAAGGCCAAGCGTGTGGCCCTGCGTGCCTTCGGGCCAGAAGGCGGCCATGCGCTGGCACAGCAGGCGGGCGGCCGCCTGACCCCGGCGGGTGGCATAGAAACTTGCGGCGGTGTGCATGTTCGCTGGCATTGGTACACACTAGCACACCCCGCCGCCCGGGCCATCACGTCATGCCGGGCATTCAGGCCATGCAACCAAAGTGCTGGAGGACAGCCATGACGCAGAAGTTGGACATAAAGGCGATTCCCATCCTGTCGGACAATTATGCCTGGTTCGTGCATGATGGCGTAACGGGGGCGGCCGGCATGGTTGACCCGGCGCAGGAAGCGCCCCTGACTGCCGCCATCGACGCGGCGGGGGGCAGGCTGGACCTGATTTTCCTGACCCATCACCATGCCGACCATATCGCGGCGGCTGACGCCCTGCGCCAGCGTTATGGCGCGCGGATCGTGGGACCGGCAGCGGAGGCCGCCCGCCTGCCACGCCTTGATATCGCGGTGCGCGACGGGGATGTCGTGGCCCTGGGGCAGTCCCGGGCGCAGGTGATCGCAACACCGGGGCATACGGCGGGGGAGGTATCCTATTATTTTCCCGACGGCCCGGCGCTGTTCTGTGGCGATACGCTGTTCAGCATGGGGTGCGGGCGACTGTTCGAGGGGACGCCCGCCGACATGTTCGCCAGCCTGCAACGCATCAAGGCCCTGCCGGATGACACGCTGATCTGCTGCGGACATGAATATACCCAGTCCAATGCCCGTTTTGCCCTGCATGTCGATCCGGATAACGCCGCGCTGAAACAGCGTGCGGGCCAGGTGGCGGACCTGCGGCGCAGGGGATTGCCAACCCTGCCGGTGCCGCTGTCGGTGGAACGTCTGACCAACCCCTTCCTGCGTGCGGGCGACGTGGCGACCCTGGCGCGGTTGCGCGGTGAAAAGGACAGTTTCTGACAGACTGCGTCATGTTTGGCGCGGCCGGGGAAACGCAGGTGGATACATCTGCGTTTTACAGGCAGGAGAACACGGGCTTCATGGCGGGACAGGGGGCGGAAATGGCCATCATCCCGGCATGGCCGGAACATGCGGATGGGGAACCGGGCCGGAGGGCGATATTGTTTTCCCATCCGGAATCACAATTAATGATCCGGCTCATGGCCAGTCCCTGATATTATGACATAATACAGGCTGTCTGGCGGTCATGGATGCAGGGACAGGCGCATGCCGCGCACTGAACCCATTGCCGCAGGGCTGGACATGGTCAGGGGGTGGGTATGAAAGGGCCATGCCGGGGGGGAAGTCCCCATGGCTGGCCTGCATGCGCAATGTCTGGCCGGGGTGGCCGCTGCCATCTGGGGGCGGTGTCATGGCCCATCGGGGTGTTACGGGCCTGATCCATGCGAAAGGAAGGCATTTGTCGGTATCTTCTGTTCCGGTAATCATCAAGAAATACGCCAATCGGCGGCTGTACGATACCGAACTTTCGGCCTATATCACCCTTGAAAACCTGATGGACATGGTGAAACAGGACCGTGCCTTCGTCATTCTTGATGCCCGCACGGGCGACGACATAACCCGTGGCGTGCTGGCGCAGGTCATGCTGGAAGAGGAAACCCGTGGGCGCGCCATGCTGCCGGTTGCCTTCCTGCGCCAGCTTATCCGCTGTTATGGTGACAGCAGGCAGGGCGAGGTTTCCGATTACCTGGAACGCATGATGGCCGAATTCATGGACCGGCAGTCCCCATCCGCGACCCCGGACGGATTGGAACAGCTGGGAAGGGAAAACGCCGCGGTGGTGCGGCAGGCCATGTCCCTGTTTACCTCCCTTTACGCCGTGGAACGGGTCGGGAACCGGACGGTGGAAAACCTTCTGCAGGAAATCATGGACCTGCGGCAGCAGGTTGCGGCCCTACAGGCCCGGCAGGGGACGGCGCCGGATGAAAAGGGCAGCCGCTGAAGGCACTTTGCCGGAGGGGATGCGCATCCCCCTCCGGCATGTGGTTCCGTATCTGGCGGATGGCGGGGTATCAGGACGTCCTGCAGATCATGCAGCCGTTTCTGGTAACGCTTTTCCGGCAACTTCAGGAAATGCCGCCTTTGTGGAAAAGGCAGCCCCCGGAAACTTTTGTTATTTTTCCATCAACCTGGTATTTTGCAACAGTCCTTCAGCATGGGATGGGATCATGTGTGCGGATGCCTGTTGAGGGCAATGCCCGTCAGGCATGCATGCATGATTGCATTGGCATTCTGGCCGGTCTGGTAGGTGGTATCGAGTACCGGGGCGGGATCAAGGAGTTCAAAGCCAACCACCGTGTTGCTGGCGCATATGCCCCGGACAAGGGGAATGGCCTCACGCATGGTCATGCCACCTGGTAGCGGGCGACCCGTGCCCGTGGCGTATGCGGGGTCAAGAACACTCAGGTCGAATGATACAATGACCTTATGCGCTTTTGTCTTCAGTTCATCATTCACGGTCTGCAACAGGGCCATCGTGCCGTGCTGCTCCAGTTCGGTGACCGGGTGCGTGACAACGCTGCCGGGACGCGATGTCGTGGGCTGGATGGATGGGGTGCCATCCCTTACGCCAACCTGAATGATATTCTGGGGCAGGACGCTGCCGTTTTCCACCAGCCGCCGTACGGACTGGTTATCCGCGCGCAGGTGTCCGTCATCTTCCCAGTCCGTTTCGCCATGCGCATCAAACTGCACGATTGATATGGCGTCATGCCCGTAGACGGATGACAGCCCGGATACATCGGGAAACATGACGGAATGATCGCCACCGATGACAAACGGGACAACATGCAGACGGGCCATCTGTGCGATCATGTCACGGATATGCGCTTCCGATCGTTCCACGCTCATGTAATCCACCGCGAGATCCCCGTAATCGGCCAGACGGAGCGCCGCGCCGGGATTGATGCCGGTATCGGGATCGGGGTCGCTGGCGCTGCCCGTCAGGTAATCCGCGGTCCGCAGCATCATGGGACCATGAAGGGCGTCACGCCAGCCGGTGCTGAAATCCTGTGGCACGCCGACGAAGGCAACCTCCACATGGCCTGCTTCCAGATCTTCGGGGTGGAGGGCGAACGGGGCGTGCGCGAAGGTGGGAATGCCGGTTTTCTGGTGGATGTAGCGGTCCAGGATGATGGGACCGGGGTCACGGTGCAGGTCATCAAGAATGGCGGGCCGGACAACGGTTTCCCCATTGAAGGCCAGGGCGGACGTGGTGTTTAGCGGAATATCGGGCTGATCGCCGGGCTGGAAGGCTTCTTTCGCCACGGCATTCATCATGGCATCAATATAATCCTTCGCCTCCACCGTGCTGCGTCCGGTCAGGACCATGCGCACCTTTTCCGGTGTCAGGCGGAATTCCGCCAGTTTGTGTGGATCGGTGGCGAAGGCGCGTTCCGCTGGTGTCAGGCCGGCCAGGGCATCGGGTTGCGCCGGGGCCTGTGCATGCGCCGGGGGGAATAACGGACCGGCCAGCACGGCTGCCAGGGTCGAAAGAAAGAGCATTTTGCGCATTGGATTACCCGTTCTCACTTTGATGTTCCCCCCAGGTGATCACGCTGATGATCGACGGTAAGCGGGCTGAGATAGTTTTTCTGCGTGATGCCTTTCTTGCGCATGGCAATGCCGGTCAGGCAGGCGTTGAGAAGGAAATTGGCGTTCAGCGCGGTCTTGTAGCTGGTGTCGAGATAGGGCGCGTACTCCACGATATCGAAACCGACAACATTCTTCTCGGCACACAGGCGGCGCAGGATCGGCTGTGCTTCCCGCAGGGTCAGGCCGCCGGGAACGGGCGTGCCCGTACCGGGGGTGAAGGCCGGGTCCAGCGCATCGATATCAAAGGAAATCCACAGCTTGTCCGTATTCTGGCTGGCTTCCGCCAGTGCGCGTTCCATGACGGCGTTCCAGCCGCGTTTTTCCACTTCCACCATGGTGTGGTAGCGCATGTTGTTATCGCGCATCCATTTGAAGCCCGCTTCCTCCGGCCCACGTGAGCGCAGGCCGACCTGAATATAGTTTTTCCCCTGCACGTGACCTTCATGGATGACCCGGTATACCGGCTGCCCATGATCGATCAGGTGGGGTTCGTTGTGCCAGGCGTCGTAGTGGGAATCGAAGTGCACGACCCCCACTTTCCCCTTGCCATAGACATCGGTAATGCCCGCCACGTCGGGATATTCCAGTGAGTGGTCACCGCCGACGACCACGGGGATGGAACCTGCACGGGCGATTTCCGCCACAGTGCGCCGCACTTCGTCAATGCTGCGTTCGGTGCTGAGATTGTCTATCGCCACGTCACCGTAATCGACGATCTTCAGTTCCTCGATGGGATCGACCATGGTGTACATGTCCGGCCCCCACGGTCCCTGTGCGCCGCGTGACGTGCGCATGTCCATCGGGCCGTGCTGTGCATCACGGAAGCCGGATCCCATGTTCAGTGGCGCCCCCACGATCGCGACATCCACCTTGCCCGCCTTCAGATCCTCGGGTGTCAGGGCAATGGGGGCATAGGCAAAGGTGGGAATGCCGCTGAACGACCCGTATTCGCCACCAATGTAACGTGTGATCTGGATCGGCCCCGGTTCACGTTTCGGATTGAGCTGCTGGGGAATGCGGGCATTCCATGCATTGAAACTGGGTGATTTCGTATCAAGGGGAATGCTGGCGGGATCCCGGCCCGGCTTGAAATCGACCTGTTCGGCAACCGATACCATGGCCGAGACATAGGCACTGATTTCTTCAGGTGTTTCTTTTTCCAGCTTGGCGAACAGTTGCGCAGGTCCCCCCGGTGGCCGGGCGAACATGTACAGCGCCGGGCTGGTCAGAAAGGCCTTCTGTTCATCGCTCAGGGCCGTCAGTCGGGGCTTCAGCACATCCGGTATGACAATTTTCGGCAGGGGCGGTGGCTTGTCCACGTCTGTCGCGCCGTCCGCAGCGGATACAGGGGCTGCCTGCGCCATGCCCAGACTGGAAAAGGACAGCATGGACGCGGCAAGAAGACACAGGTGCCGTGACATGGGCCTGCGTCTGCGTGGTCGTGCGGCCTCATGGTTGCAGGCAGATGGAAGGTAATGATCCCGGTTGGGGGACCGCACATGCTGTGTAACCATGAATATTTCCCGCCGTATGAAAATGCATCGGAATTGTGCCCGGATACTTTCGACCCCCCTTGTGGTGTCATGGAATACGCATTTCCGCGTATTGATCGCGGAGATGGAGAATTTCAAAATAACAGATAAATTTTCATAGATTATGAAGTAAACGATTAATAAATAACGATTTTAATACAAAACACATTACCTGTTAATAACAATTATAATAAAAAGCACATTTTCGTGAGTTGCGCTCATCCCCGCATGGTTGCCGTGGATGCCCTGCATGGGCGCAGCACCTGTCTATACAACCTTCATGCCGGCAGGGGCGGTAAGATCATCCAGCCGGAGCCATCACTGTATCGGTGCGCGCTGTCTGGCATGATGGCATGGGATAGTGGTTATGGTGACCGCAGGGAATGATGTTGACGGGCTCATTCATATCGTTACCATAACAATATGGCATCGGTGATTTACTGATTTCCACCGTTATTTCCGGTCTGTCGGATGGCAGGGACTTTTCCATGATCAGAATTGGCATTGATGTCGGCGGCACCAATACGGATGCTGCCATGATCACCCCGGACGGGGTGCTGGCATCGTGCAAGATATATACAACCGGCGATATCATGAGCGGCGTGCGCACAGCCCTGTCCCGGCTACTTGAAATATCGGGGCAGCCCGCATCTGCCGTCAGTGCGGTAATGATCGGCACGACTCATTTCACCAATGCGGTGGTGCAGCGCCGTGATCTTGCCCCTACCGCCGCCATCCGGCTTGGTCTGCCTGCATCCGCCTGTCTGCCGCCCATGACCGACTGGCCCACCGACCTGCGCGACGCCATTGCCGGGCGGGGCTACATGATTGCGGGTGGCAATGAGTTCGATGGGCGCGAAATAGCACCGCTGGATGAGACGGCCCTGCGCGGCATCGCGGCACAGTTGCGGGCGCAGGGTGTGGGATCAGTTGCGGTTTCGTCCATCTTTTCCCCCGTCAATGCGGAAATGGAACATCGGGCCGAAGCGATCCTGAACGCGGAAATGCCCGGTGTTCATGTCACGAAATCACACGAGATCGGTCGTATCGGCCTGCTGGAGCGTGAAAATGCCAGCATCCTGAATGCCTGTCTGCGTGATCTGTCGCGCACGGTCATCACCGCCTTTCGTGACGCGCTGGCGCAAAGTGGCATTCAGGGGGCGATGTACCTGACCCAGAATGACGGTACCCTGATGGATGCCGGTTTTGCCGAGCGTTTTCCCGTCATGACCTTTGCATCGGGACCAACCAATTCCATGCGTGGCGCGGCTTTCCTGTCGGGTGTCGCGGATGCGATCGTGGTTGATGTCGGCGGCACGACAAGTGACGCGGGGCTGTTGCGGGGCGGTCTGCCACGACAGGCCGGAATTGCGGTGGAAGTCGGTGGCGTACGGACCAATTTCCGTATGCCCGACGTGTTTTCCGTAGGGCTGGGGGGTGGTTCCATCATCCGGCAGGCGGAAGGCAGGATTACGGTGGGACCGGACTCGGTCGGTTACCGTCTTGCGGATGAAGGTATGGTCTTCGGCGGTGCGACCCTGACCACGACGGACATCATGGTGGCGGCGGGCGGCGCGTCGCTGGGGGACCGGTCGCGTGTGGGCGATCTGCCGCCCGCGCTGGTGCGTGACGCCCGGCGTGCCATCACCGCCCTGCTGGAACAGTGCGTGGAACGGGCACGTATTTCCGCCGATATGCTGCCGGTGCTGGTGGTGGGTGGTGGTTCAATCCTGGTCGATCATGAAACCCTTGCGGGCCTGCCGGTCATGAAACCCGCGCATTTCGCGGTCGCGAACGCGGTCGGCGCCGCGATTGCGCAGGTTTCGGGCGAAACCGACCGTGTCTACAGCCTTGCGACCGTGTCGCGTGACGCGGCGATGGCGGATGCGCGCAAGGGGGCGATGGATATGGCGATTGCCGCCGGCGCGGCCCCCGACGGGCTGGAGGTCATCGATATCGAGGAAATTCCACTTGCGTACCTGCCGGGTAACGCCACGCGCATCCGTATCAAGGTAATCGGGGATCTGCATGTCTGAATGGGGTTATGTGATCGGGGAGGAAGACCTCCTGCCCCTGTCACTGGGCTGTGCCGTGCTGGGCACCGGTGGTGGGGGCAATCCCTATCTGGGCATGCTGCGCACGCGCGAACTGATCCGCGCAGGCGCGCAGGTGCGTATCATTCCCTTTGACGCGCTTGATGATACGGCAACGGTCTATGCCCTAGGCAGTATTGGCGCGCCGGTGGTGGGGGTGGAAAAGATAAAGCGTGGTGACGAATGCTTGCATGCCCTGCGCGCACTGGAACGGACGACCGGACGTCGGGCAGATGCCCTGATTTCGGAGGAAATCGGGGGATCAAACGGTATCGAACCGATCGCGATTGCAGCACAGGCGGGGTTGCCGGTACTGGATGGGGATGGCATGGGCCGTGCCTTTCCCGAAGTGCAGATGACGACGTTCTTCATTTACGGGCAGGCGTGCTCACCCGCCGCCGTGGCGGATGACAAGGGTAATGTCGTCACCTTCGACCCGGTGGATACCATGTACCGGCTGGAGGCACTGGCGCGCGCGGTCACGGTGCAGATGGGCGGCAGCGCCGGCATGTGCACCGCCCCCATGGGCATGGCTTTCATCCGGCGCGCGGCATTGCCCGGCACGGTAACACAGGCCCTGCGTATCGGGCGGGCCATAGTCGATGCGCGGGCGACGCGGGCGGATGTGCTGGAACGCCTGCTGGTCGTGGCCGACGCGACATTGCTGTTTACCGGCAGGGTCACGGCGGTCGTGCGGGAAATGAAGGGCGGTTTTTCCGTCGGCATGGTCATGGTCGCGGGCAATGGCGCGTATGCGGGATGCACGGCACGCATCGCCATCCAGAATGAAAACCTGGTGCTGTGGGTGGATGACGCGGTGATGGCCTGCGTGCCCGACCTGATCATGATGGTCGAACACGAAACGGGGGAACCCATTACGACGGAACTGGTCAAGTACGGCCTGCCCGTCGCGGTGATCGGCCTGCCCGCGCACGATCTGCTGCGGACAGCGCAGGCGCTGGATGTCGTCGGGCCGCAGGCGTTTGGTTATGCGGAGATTGATTACGATACGCACCGGCTCTGACGGGCGGGGGAGGTACGATGTCCCCGGATGGCGATTATCTGACCGAAACCGTGCCGCAGGGTGTCGCCCTGCCATGGTGGCGTGTCGCGCTGATGATGTCGGCTTTCAGCGTGTCCCTGCCAACACTGGTGACAGGGGTCGATCTGGCGCGTGTGACCACCATGCCTGGTTTCGTGACTGGCATGCTGGCGGGTGGCCTTATCCTGACCATTATCGGCTCCCTTATGGGGATTGTGGGCGCGCGCACGCGGCTGAGTTCATACATGCTGGCCCGGCTGGTCTTCGGGGAACGGGGGGCGATGGCGCTCAATGCCGCCTTTGCCGTGTCCCTGCTGGGGTGGTTCGGGGTCAATATCGACCTGTTTGCCGATGGCATGCGCGTTCTTCTGGCAACGCTATGGGGGTGGCATGGGCCCATCTGGCCGGTGGAACTGGGCAGTGGGCTGCTCATGACCCTGACCACCACGGTGGGGCTGTGTGCGATTGACCGGCTGTCGCTGGTGCTGACGCCGCTACTGTTCCTTGCGACCGTCTGGCTGCTGCTGTGCGCTCTGGATGTGCCGCATGCGGGCATCATGGATCATATGCCCCATGGTCATGCGTTGCGGATGGGCGATGTCATTTCCGCCGTGGTGGGCGGGGTGGCGGTTGGTGCGGTCATCATGCCAGATCTGTGCCGTTTTCTGCATCGCGACAGGGATGTCGTGCTGGTGTCCGTGTGTGCGTATCTGCTGTCCGCCTCGTTTGTCATGTTTGCGGGCGGTGTCGCGGGCGTTCTGGTCCCGCAGGGCGGAATGCTGCAGATCATGTTGCATATGGGGCTGGGACTACTGGCCTTCGGGCTGGTATTCGGTGGCACATGGACGGTCAACGCACTGAACCTGTACAGCGTGATATTGAGTGCCGCCACAGTGTTTCCCGCCCGATCGCACCAGACCAGTCGCCCTGTCCTTACGCTGGCATGCGGCCTGCTTGGGACCGTGCTGGCGTTTGGGGGGCTGCTGGATCACTTTATCGCTTTCCTGTTCTATCTCTCCATCGCCTTTGTCCCGGTGGCAGGCATCGTCACTGTCGACTTCTTTGTCCTGCATGCACTGGATCACGACAGCATGGTCCATGCGGCCCGCAGGCCGGTGGTCTGGCGTGCCTTCGTTTCATGGGCGGCGGGAACGGGGATCAGCCTGCTGGCGTCAGCAGGGGTGGTGACATTAACGGGAATTGCTGCCTGTGATGCGATCCTTGGGGCAGGTATGACCCATGCCCTTGCCGGTTTTGTGGGCAGGCGCGTGGCAGGGCGCGCCGTGCGCCGTCCCTAGGCGGGATTGGCGGGGGTTGCCTGCGCGGGCACCGGCAGTCCGTGACGGGTGCAGAGTTGCCGCCACGCCTGGCCAATGGCGGGCAGCAGTTGCGCCCGCCGCAGCCCTGCGGGCAGGGGCGCGCCTACGACAATATGGATGGTGCCCGGGCGTTTCAGCAGCCCGCCGGGTTTCCAGTACAGCCCCGCATCCGTCGCCACGGGAATGACCGGCAGCCCGGTATGGGTGGCAAGGGCGGCAATGCCCGGCTGCAGGCTGACGGGGGCACCGGGGGCCGTGCGCGTGCCTTCGGGAAAGATGATGATCTGCCGCCCGTCGGCCACGGCTGCATCGGTTGCGGCCAGCAGGGCGCGCAGGGCCTTTGCCTTGCCATCGCGGTCCACGGGTATCATGCCGCTCAGCCGCAGCATGGGGCCGACCAGTGGTATGCGCTCCAGTTCGCGCTTCATGACATAGGCCGGGCGCGGCACGAGGTTCATCCAGACCAGCGTATCGAATTCGGACTGGTGCTGGCACGCCAGCAGGCATGGACCGGCAGGCAGGTGCTCCATGCCGCTGACCTGTATGTCGATCCGGCAGATATGCCGCAGCCCCCGCAGGGTCAGCCCCGTCCATGCCTTGGCATAGGCCAGCGCCCGCCCGGGTGCGAACAGCCGGATGGGAAAGGCCAGAATGCCCATGATGATGGTCAGCAGCAGGAAATACAGGTTGAAGGCAAACGCGCGCAGTACTGTCATCACGAACGGGTCCATCAGTGTGAATGGGTTTTCCTAACACCAGAAAACCGGCGTCAGGACAAGCGGCGACCCGGTATTCAGCCCATGACGGGGGGCGCGCCGGGGCGGGTATCGGTATGGTTGATCAGGCCGTGCAATGGCCGCGTCAGGCGCGCGACATCCAGGCACGCCAGCAGCCATTTGTCATATTCCGTCACCATGAGCCGTATGGTGGCGGGATGCAGCAGGTGCTGCAGCGCGGGTGATTGGATCGGGTAACCATACAGTCGCACATCGGGCACCGTGCGCGCGATTTCCATCATGGCGCGGCGGATATGGTACCCCGCCGTCACCACGACCAGGCTGCGGATATGGTAGGCCCGCACCCAGGCCGCCGTTTCATCCGCGTTGCCCAGCGTGGACGTGGCGCTGTGGCCCAGTGTCGTGCGCATCCATAATGCCAGTGGCGTGGGCTGTGGCTGGTGGCGCAGGAAATCACCCAGCGTCGCATGCAGGTCCACGCCGGAAATCAGCAGCCGGTCCGCATCGCCTTGCGCCAGCAGGCGCAGGGATTCGTCAATCCGGCCCTGCCCGCCCGTCAGCGCCACGATCCCGTCCACATGCGGCGGCCGTGCGGGGGGACGCATGGCGTCACGGGTAAACCATGCCAGTCCCGCCATCCATGCCAGCACGGTGGCCAGTATGCCCGTGGCCAGCAGCCTGCGGCGGAAGGGGGAAGGTCGTCCATTGCCGTGTGGCGACCGTGTCATGGCAGGCGGCGCAGCCATGCCCGCACGGTCAGCTGGGTTGTGACCCAGCCCGTCATGCCTGCCGCGGGCGGCAGCGCCAGCAGCATCCATAACAGCGCATGCGGCACGATGTCCGCCCATGCACGGGGATCGCGCCAGTCCACGGGGGCCGTGGCCTGCGCATCGGTCACGGCGGAAAAGGGAGCGGCCAGATGCGACATGGCCAGCAGCATGGGAAGTGCCGCAAGACTGCCCCCCAGTCCCCCAACCAGCGCCAGCAGCCCCACGCGGGATGCGAACCGCCCGGCAATATAGCTGTCCATCGCACCCAGCGAATGGATCAGCGCAATGGCCTGCCGCCGGGTCTGCAGGCCCGCGCGTGTCGCGGCCATGACCACGCACACCGCCACCGTCATCACGATCAGCACGGCCAGCAGCGCACAGGCCTGCAGGCTTGCGGCCAGGGCGGCCAGCCGGTCGCTCCATACACTGTCATGTTCGACCATCACGCCCGGGGCAATGGCTTCCAGCCGGGGCAGCAGGGGGGGCATCGGGTCCTGTCCGGCCGCCGTATGCACCTCGATCACGGCGGGCAGGGGCAGGGATGCATCCCCGGTCTGCTCGATCCACGGGGCCAGCAGGCTGCGCAGTTCCGCGTCACTCAGCCGGTGCGCCGTGATGATGCCGGGGGCATGGGTCAGAATGTCCTGCACGGCCGCGATCCGGGTGCCCGAACCGGCGGCGGGGTCATCGGGGCCGGGCACCTGCACGGTTGTTACGGCCCCCGCGCCATGGGTCCAGCGCTGCGACAGGCCATGCGCCGCAATTCCCCCCGCCAGCGCCAGCGCCGCAAGGAAGGACATGGCCGCGACAAGAAATGGCAGGAATTGCCCCGGCAATGCCTGGTGCAGGGCCAGTCCGTCATGATAGCGCCTGCGTGCCATCAGCGGTAATCCCGCACCATGTGGCCATGCGCCAGTTCGATGGCGGGGGCGGGATATTTTTCCACGATCGCGTCGTTATGGGTGGCCACCACGATGGTCGTGCCCAGTTCCGCCAGCCGGTGGAACATGGCCATGAGGCGGCCCGCCTGCCGTTCATCCAGCGCATTGGTCGGTTCATCCGCCAGAAGCAGGGCGGGGCGGTAGATCACCGCGCGCGCGATCGCGACCCGCTGCTGCTCCCCCCCCGAAAGCTGCAGCGGCCGTGCGTCCAGACGGTTTTCCAGCCCGACCCATTTCATGATGGCGTGGACCTCGTGGGCGATCTCGTCCTCCGCGCGGTGCTGCAGGCGCAGCGGGAGGGCGACGTTGTCAAACACGCTCAGGTCGGGCAGCAGCCGGAAATCCTGCCATACCGTCCCGATGCGGCGGCGCAGGCGCGCAAGGTTGCTGCGCCGCGCCTGCATGACCGGCACGCCCAGTATTTCCACCATGCCGGCACTGGCCTGCACCTCCAGCGACAGGATGGACAGCAGCGATGACTTGCCCGCACCCGAGGGGCCAAGCAGCCAGCGGAATTCACCCTGCGGCACGTCAAGGCTGATATGTGACAGCGCGGCCACCCCGGCGCTGCCGCCATGGGCGTAACTGACATCATGCAGGCGGAACATGCGGGCGGCCCTGTCTGTCTTTACATGGTGCGCGCGGCAATGGTGGACAGCGTGGCGCACAGCGCCGCGGCCGCCATGAGCAGCAGCCCGTCAAAGACCAGCGAGGACGGGGTCAGCAGGTGGGACCCCACCTCCAGGTGGTCGGGAATGGAATGCGTGACATGCGCGATCATGTCGCGTGTCTGCGGGTCGCTGCCCACGGCGCCGTTCACGATCCCGATGATATGGGGCAGCGCGCTCCACCCGATGCCAAGGATCAGCACCAGGGGGGCGACCAGTTCCGATACCTGCTGCACCAGATAGAACAGGAAGTAGAAAACCGACCATACCGCCAGCCGCACGATACGTGGCATATTCACCCTCCCCGCGGCATTGGTGGCGGGGGGCAGCGTGCGATCCTGCGGCTGGTTGGAAAAGGGACTGTCCATTAAAACAAGACTCCGGTCATGGGTGTTGCTTCCCGGGATTGTTGGAAACGCATTCCAGACCGAGGTAGCGACCGCTTGTATTAAATGCAAACTTCTGCCTTGTGCATATGGGAAACAGCAGGTGCGCCGTCGCTAATGGATTACGCCACGCCACAGCAGGACAAGGGATATGGATCGGGCCGGTTGCCATTGCCGCCCGTCATGATCTTTCGCGTCGGTTCGCGGCAGTACGGCCTGCCCGCGGGCCTCGTGGTCAGGGAATGCATGCCCGTGCCCGAACTCATGCCGGTGGCCGTGTCGCTGCCACATGTATCGGGCTGGTTCCGGCTGGGGGCGACCATGGTGGTGGTGATCGACCTTGGCGTGCTGCTGGGTGAACGCACGCAGGCGGTGCGCCGGCCCGTGGACCTGCTGTACTGCCCGCTGCTGCTGTGCAACCTGCCCGGCGGGGGCAGCGTGGCCCTGCTGGTGGACGCGGTATGCGCGGTTGCGCGACCCGTTCCCGTTGCATCCGGCACGGTTGACGGTGACATGGCGGGGGACAGTGACGCAGGGCGGGAACTGGAACTTGGGGATGGTGGCATTGCATTCATGTTGCGCATGACCGACATCATCAATGATGATGAACGCATGCGGCTGGATACCCTGATGGAACGTACCCGTGCGCGCGCCACCCTGTGGGCCGCGATCGATACACCGCAACCCGACATGCCCGGTGACGACGGGCATGGGGAAGGGCGTTCATGACCGGACCGGCCGCCTTTCCCCCCGCGGGCCTGCGGCGGCTGCTCAACGCGGTCACCCGCCGCACGGGGCTGCACTACTATATGGACAAGGCCGACCTGCTGGAACAGGTGGTGGGCGCGCGCATGGCGCTGCATGGCTGCCGTACCTGCCATGACTACCTTGCCCTGCTGGCTGATGGGGCGCGGGGCGACAGGGAATGGCGGGAACTTGAATCCGCCATCACCATAGGGGAGACGTTTTTCTTCCGTTATGCCGAACAGTTCGCGGCCCTTGAACGCACCATCCTGCCACGACTGATCCGCCGTGCGCGGGCCACGCGCCACCTGCGGATATGGAGTGTCGGCTGTTCCAACGGTGCCGAACCCTATTCCATCGCCATCCTGCTGACGCGCCTGCTGGACGAGGCGGGGATGAACCCCGCTGACTGGCATGTCGAAATCCTGGGCACCGATATCAGCACCCGCGCCCTTGAACAGGCGCGGCAGGCCGAATTCAGCGCATGGACCCTGCGTGACATAGCCCCTGCGCAGTGCGCCGCGTGGTTCGCCCCCGTCAGTCCGCGGATATGGCGGCTGCATGAATGCTATCGCCGCATGGTCCGGTTTCGGTACAGCAATGTCCTTGACCTGCTGCGGCCCGATGGTGGGCCGCCGGGGCCATTCGACCTGATCCTGTGCCGTAACGTGCTGATCTATTTCGCGCAGGCGCAGGCGCAGGCGCTGGTCCATGCCATGGCGGGCCGGCTTGCGCCCGAAGGCTGGATCCTGCTGGGGCATTCCGAACCCGCGTCCTGTTTCGCGCCCAGCCTTGAAACCGTGCGCCTGCCGGGCACGCTGGCGTTTCGCCTGCCCGCGAAGCAGGGCGGGGACGCGCGGGATGCGCCCGTCGCGTCCGACATGCCCCGGCGCAGGCCCACGCGCGCGCTGGTGCCCGTGCCCGCCGTGGACAGCGTGGCTGTCGCAACCGAAATCCGGCAGCTTGCTGATACGGGACAGGTTCCGCTGGCCATGCGCATGTGCCGTGACCACCTGCTGCGCCATCCCATGGATACCCGCATCCATTTCCTGTTTGCCGTGCTGGCATGGGGTGAAGGCAGCCTGCTTCAGGCCGAGGAATCGTTTCGCCGGGTCATCTATCTGTGCCGCGACCATATCATGGCGCGCTGCTACCTTGCCCGCCTGCTGGAAGATGCAGGGGGCTGCGTGGAGGCAAACCGGCTTCGCCAGCAGATGATGGAACTGGCCCGCCGTCGCCCGCCCGATACCGTGCTGCCCGATGGGGACGGCATGACGGCGGGGGGACTGCTGCGCCTGGCCCGGCAGGCCAGTGAGGCACCGGCAGTCCGTCATGCGCAGGTGACATCGTGACGGAAAACGGGGACATCACGCCACCATCGGGCAAGGACGCCTTCGCCCGGCGGGTGCTGCATGAACGCGCGCGGATCATGGCTGCGCGCGGGCGGGACCAGGCGGGGGCGGCTGCGGGGCGGCTGCTGGTCATGCTGGACCTTGCGGGACAGGCCTGCGGGGTGGACCTGCATGCCGTGCTGCGCGTGACCGATCCGGTCTGGAGTGATATGCCCCGCAGGCCCGACTGCCCGCCCGGTGTACGCGGCGTGCATGGCTATCAGGCCGACCTGTATACCGTATTCGACCTTTCGGTCCTGCTGGGGGGCGCGCCGCTGGAGGCGCCTGGCGTGATGCTGCTGCTGCGTTCGGTTTCCAGCATTCCGCTGGGGCGCATCGCCCTGCTGGCCAGTGGTGCCGCGGGCACCGTGGAAATCACGGGCACGCCCACGCCGCTTACGCCTTCGGGCTTTCCCCAGGCCAGCCTGCCCGATGGGCGGAGCCTGACCGTCATTGATCCCGCGCGCCTGTTTTCTTCCCGTTATGTCGGAGTGTGAAGTCCCGTGACAATCGCCAATCGCCTGCTGTTCGGTTTCATGGTCGGTGTCCTGCTGATGGTATCGCTGGGTATCTACGCGCTGGGACAGATCCGGGAGGTGCGTGATGAAATGACGATCATCGTCACCCGCGACCTGTCGGTCTATCGTGAACTGACGCATATCCGCGCCAATGAAAACGACCTTGTCGCCCGCAGGCTTGCCATCCTTGCGCATTATTACGCCCATGATTTCGAAACCGCCCCCGCCGTGCTGGAGGACGCCATCGCCGGATGGGATGAAAAGGCGCGCGACGCGGACAGGCTGCTGGCGGGCGTGCTGTCGCGCGCGGAAGAAGGAAGCAGGCTGGCCCGCAGCGACGACCAGCGCGAGATGTTCAATACCGTCGCCAGCCAGTTGCGTGACATTTCCGCGCAGTTCCAGATGGATACGCACGGCGCCGCCATGCTGTTCCAGGCCATACGCGCGGGCAATGACGCGGGCGTGCGCGAACAGGCATCGCGTATCGACAGCCGCGAACAGTCGATAGACCTGCTGGTGGGGCGGGCGGCGTCCCTGCTGGACCACGGGGTGCAGGTGGCCGAAACGCAGGGGGCGGCATCGTATGATTACAGCCGCCGTTCGCTGGCCATCGGCATGGCGGGGGCGGTTGTCGTCGCCCTGATCGTGACCTTCTGGACGCGGCGTTCGATTATGGAACCGATCTCGTCCATCATGCATGTGATGGAACGCGTGGGGCAGGGCGACCTTGCCACCCGCGCCAAGGTGGGCGGCATGGGCGAGGACCGGGACGAGGTCGCCCGCCTTGCCGCGGGCCTGAACCGCATGATCGACGGCCTGCGGGAAATCGCGCGCCAGAGCGGGGAAGTCACCCAGAACCTTGACGCCGCCGTGGCCGAGATCCGCGCCTCCACCCAGCAGCAGGCCGCAAGCGTGGAAGAACAGTTTGCCGCGGTGCAGGAAACGGCGGCCACCGTGGATGAAATCACCCATTCCGGCGCACAGATCAGCAAGCGCGCGCGTGAAGTCATTTCCTCGGCGGAGGTGATTGTCCACAGTTCCGCAAGCGGGCTGGAAGCGGTGGAGGAAACGGCCCGCGCCATGGCCCACACCCATGACGGGGCGGAAGCCGTGGCGTCGAACATCGTGGCCCTGTCCGAACGGACCGAGGCGATCAGCGAAATCATCGCATCGGTCAACGACCTGTCCGAACGTTCCCACCTGCTGGCGCTGAATGCCGCGATCGAGGCGGCGGCGGCGGGCGAACATGGCCGTTCGTTCGCCGTGGTGGCGGCGGAGATGAAGATCCTGGCCGACCAGTCGCGCGATGCGACGCAGAACGTGCGGGCCATCCTTGGTGACATCCAGCGCGGCATCAACACCTCCGTCATGCTGACGGAGGAAGCGGTCAAGCGTGTCTCGGCAGGGAAGGAACGCACCGACATCGCCTACCGTACCATCGAACGCATGACCGGCGGGATCGAGGAAGGCGTGCATGCCTTCCAGCAGATCGTGGCGTCGACCAACCAGCAGCAGATCGGCATTGAACAGGTCATGACCGCGCTGCAGAGCATCCGCCAGGCCAGCCAGCAGACATCGGCGGGCACCCGCAATCTGGAGGTCTCGGCCAGCAACCTTGGCAAGCTGTCAAAACAGCTTCTGACCATTTCCGCACGTTACCAGACCTGACGGCCCGGCCGTGGATACCCTTCGCGACGAACTTCTGGCGGTATTCGATGCGGAATACCGCGACCATCTGCGCGTGATCCGCGGCATCGTGGCCGTTGGCTGCCCGGATGCGCAGGGGCTGGCGGAAATCTTCCGGCGTGTCCACTCGCTCAAGGGGGCGGCGCGCGCGGTGGAACTGCCGGTGGTCGAAGGGGTGGCCCATGCGCTGGAAAATCGCCTGTCGACCCTGCAGGCGGCCCGCGCCCTGCCAGATGAAGCCGACCTGAAGGCGATTACCGATACACTTGACGAGGTGGACCTGCTCATGACCGCGGCCCCGGCGGGGGCGGATGCCCATGCGCCGGATGAGGACGCGCCCGCCGCCACGGCCATGGAAAACCCGGCCTATGTGCAGGTGCCTGTCGCACGGCTCGATGCGCTGGCCTCGGCGGTGCATGATCTTATGTCCGTGGCCGAACGGCATGAACGTCTGTGGGCGCAGGTGATGGACCTGCTGGATGAATCCCGCGCGGTCATGCATGCGCCCGAACGCATGCGCGCCGATCCCGTGGCCGAATTCGCGCGCATGACGCGCAGGCTCATGACGGTGGGGCGCGAACGTGAACTCATGTCCGGGCAGATCGACCGCGCGCTGCTGCGGCTGGGGGAGGAAGTCCATGCCGTGACCCTCGTGCCCGCCGAAAGCGTGTTCGGCTCCCTTGCCGCCATGGCCCGGCGTATCGCCCGCGAACATGGCGGGCCGGATGCAGGCGTGGACGTGCACATGCATGGCATGGAGGTCCAGACCGAACGCCGCGTGATGCAGGCCCTGCGCGACCCGGTGGTCCACCTTGTGCGCAACGCCATCGTGCACGGGCATGAAACCCGTGCCCGGCGGCTGAAGGAAGGCAAGTCCGAACGCCTGAACATCACCATCGCCGTCACCCTGACGGGCGTGCGGCTGCAGGTCGCGGTCAGTGATGACGGGCGCGGGCCGGACCTGCAGGCGATTGCCGCGCGCGCGGCGGGGCAGGGGCTGGTCCATGCCGATGCGCCGCTGGAGGCGCGGCAACTGCTGGCGCGCGTGTTTGAACCGGGTTTTTCCACGCGTGGCCAGGCGGATACGCTGGCCGGGCGCGGGGTTGGCCTGTCGGTGGTGGCGGAAGCGGCGCGCGCCCTGCATGGCACCGTGCGCATGGAACAGCGCCAGCCCGCGGGGACGACCGTCACCCTGACCGTGCCGGTGTCCCAGCGCCAGCGCACCGTGCTGCTGGTGGAAAATGCCGGGCAGTCGCTCGGCCTGCCCGGACGCGTGATCCGCCACCTGCTGCGGGTGCGGCGTGATGAGATCCGGCTGCTCAATGGCGCGCCCTTCGCCGTGGTGCCGCATCCCAATGACGGCACGCAGCCAGTGGCCGGCCAGGCCGGGAAACAGGCCGAGGACCTGGTGCCGCTGGTGCCGCTGCGGGCCTTTGTGGGGGATGAGAACGCGCCGTTGCCCGTGCGCGACGGCGCAGTCAGCGTCGTGGTGATGGAGGTGGATGGCGTACGCTGCGGCTTTGCGGTGGAACGCATGGTGGATGTGCGCACGCTGCTGGTGTCGGACGCGACAGCCGTGGGGCTGGACAGCGAACTGGTCCCCGGCATTGCCTGGCAGCGCGAGGACCAGCCCGTCTTCATCCTCAGCCCCGACCGGCTGTTTGCGCGCTGGCGGCTGCGGGGCAATGGTGGTGGCGTCTGCTTCAGCGACGTGGATGAAGCCGCCCCCGTGGTGCCCGTGCGCCATGCGCCGCTGGTCATGGTGGTGGATGATTCGATCACGACCCGGACACTGCAGAAAACTATATTGCAGTCCCATGGTTACGATGTCTGCCTTGCGGTGGATGGGGAGGAAGCGCTGGCGATGCTCCAGCAGTCCTCGCGGCATGTGGATGTGGTGGTGACGGATGTCGAAATGCCGCGCATGGATGGCTTCGCCCTGCTGGCGGCCATGCGGGCCGATCCCCACCTGTCGGGCATACCGGTTGTCCTGATGACATCACGGGACGAGGGGGATGACGTGCGCCGGGGCATGGAAGGCGGCGCACGTGCTTACCTGACCAAACAGAAATTCGACCAGGGTGAACTGATCGACACCATAAAGGGGCTGTTGTGAACGATGTGACGCCCCAGCCCCCGCGCCGCGTGCTGATCGTGGAGGATTCGGCGGTGCTGCGCCACCTGCTCATGCGCGTGGTGACGGGCGACCCGCGCCTGGAACTGGTGGAGGCCGTGGAAACGGCCGAGGAGGCGCTGCGCCTTGTCCCGCGCCTGCGCCCCGATGTGATTTCCATGGATATCTGCCTGCCCGGCATGGATGGGCTGGAAGCCACGCGGCAGATCATGGCGCATTTTCCAACCCCCATCGTGATCGTCAGTGACACCGTCGGCGCGCAGGCGACGCAGGTTTCCATGAACGCCCTGCGGTCGGGGGCGCTGTCGGTGATCGAGAAACCGCAGGGCCTGTCGGGTGCTGCCGGCGCAGCCGTGGCGCAGGGAATTGCCACGCAGTTGTATATCATGAGCCAGGTGCCCGTGATCCGCCGCCGCCTGATGCAGGCCGAACCCTTCCGGCACAAGGGCATGTGGACGCGCCCGCTGGATATCCGTCCGCGCATCCTTGCCCTTGCGGCCTCAACCGGGGGGCCTACGGCCTTTGCCCGCGTGCTGGGCGACCTGCCGGCGGATTTCGCGCTGCCGGTGGTGCTGGTGCAGCATATGGGCCATCCCTTCATGGAAGGGTTCGCGGCCTGGCTGGACCAGCATGTGGCCCTGCCGGTCATGCTGGCGCAGCACGGCATGCAGCTGGAACGCGGCCGGGTGCTGGTGGCGCCAGGCAACCGGCACATGACGGTCGGCCCGCGCGGTGACGTGCTGCTGCATGATGATGCGGTGGTGCAGGGGCAGCGGCCATCGGCCGATGTGCTGTTTTCTTCCGTGGCCCGCGTGTTTGGCGCGGACAGCCTTGGCGTGCTGCTGACCGGCATGGGCGAAGACGGCGTGGCGGGGCTGGGCCGTATCCGTGGCGCCGGTGGCTATACCATTGTCGAAGACCGCAGCACCGCCGTCATCCACGGCATGCCGGGGGCCGCCGAACGCGCGGGGGCTGCGTGCATAAGCCTGCCGGTGCATGAAATCACCCCGCATATTCTCCGGATCATGGCAGGTGGCCAGATCCCTTCCGAAGGCCCCCTAGCAGGATGATGACGCCCCGATGCCGCTGACTGACCAACAGGACCATGCCGACACCCTGCTGCTGGTGGAGGATTCGGACACGCAGGCCCTTCGTATCCGCCGCATGCTGGAAGGCCACGGCTTTCACGTCCACCGCGTGGCCAGCGGGGAGGAAGCGCTCGATACCCTTGACGAACGCCTGCCGGGACTGGTGATCGCCGACTACCACCTGCCGGGCATGAATGGCGGGCAGCTGGCCCGCCAGCTGCGCATGAACGCGGTCACGCGCACCATTCCCGTCCTGATCCTGACGGAGGGGATCGAACCGGGGCTCGAGCGCGAGGGGCTGGAAAGCGGGGCGGACGCCTATATCCCCAAGTCATCCGACCCGGCGCTGATCGTCTTCCGTATCCGCGCGCTGCTGCGTGAACATGCGGCGCATGCGCCATCCCTCCTGCCGCAGCGCGTGTTCCGGCGCGCGCGTATCATGGTCATCGCCCCCGAACCCGCCCACCGGCGCGCGGTGCCCGAACTGATCGACCAGTTGCGGCGTGACGGGCATATCGTCACCCTGTGCCCCGATCCCTCGCTGCTCAGGCCGTCCCTGCTGCATGACCCCGACCATGTGCCCGACTGCGTGGTGATCGACCTGGCGTGCCGGGAATTCGACGGGCTGGAAGTCTGCCGCAAGCTTGACGAATGGCGGCAGAAGGACCTGCTTTCGGGTAACGTGCCGCCGCGTATCCTGGGGGTGGATGGCGCACCCCGGCCCGATGCGAAGGAATTTTCTGCCCGCGTGTTCGAGGCGGGGATAGACGATCTCGTCTCGCGCGATGTGGGGCCTGCGGCGCTGGCGCTGCGCATTCGGGTGCTGGTGCGCCGCAAGCTGTTGCAGGATGACGTGCGCCGGATCGAGGTCGAGCGCCAGGCGCGTGAGATCGCGGTCAAGAGCGCCAGGGCGGAGGCCGCGGCCATCGCGTCCAAGGCATCCCTGGCCGAGGCGCTGGAACAGGCCAACCGCGAACTGGCCGACGCCAACCGCAAGCTGATCGAGACACAGGGCAAGCTGGTGCAGACGGCCAAGATGGCGTCACTGGGTGAACTGGTGGCGGGCATCGCGCATGAAATCAACAACCCGCTGGCCTTCATCCTGGCGCACAAGGATACGGTGGCGCGTGGTCTGGACCGCGTGATCGGGATGGAAGCCGACAGCGCCGATCCCGGCCATGACGACCGGACCGCGATCCTGAACAAGTGCCGCGACCGGGTGGGATCCATGAACATGGGGCTGCGGCGTATCCAGAACCTTGTGCTGAATCTGCGCAAATTCTCGCGACTGGATGAAGGGCTGTTCCAGCTGATCGACGTGCCGGAGGCGCTGGAAACCGTCATGGCGCTGCTGACACAGAAGCTGGGCAACGGGATTGTGGTCAGACGCCGGTACGAAGCCCCGGACCGGCTGTACTGCCAGGCGGCGCTGCTCAATCAGGTCATCATGAATATTATCAGCAATGCGGCCGATGCAATTCTTGCCGCCCAGCCTGATGATATGTCTGTCCGTGGCGGGATCGCGGAAGGGGAAATCGAGATACACACGTTCCTTGCGCATAACGGGGACGGGCGGGACAGCTACGTCTTTGTCATTACCGATAGTGGCCCCGGCATCGCGCCTGATGTGCAGGAACGTATTTTCGAGCCGTTTTTCACCACCAAGCCGGTTGGTGCCGGAACCGGGCTGGGGCTTGCGATCGCCTACAGCGTGGTGCAGGCCCACCAGGGCAGCCTGTCGGTTGGCGCCGCGCCGCAGGGCGGGGCGCGCTTCACCATTTCCGTGCCATGGAATCCCGGTCCGGGGAACGAGGGGCAGGCAGCCCCGTCCCGGCCTTTATCCGATCAAGCGCGTTGAGGCACCCCGCGTGGCCTTCGTGCAGGGAGTTGCAGACCAATGAACACCAACCCCGCGACGCAGCCGCGCCCTGTTGTCCTGCTGGTGGATGACGAAGCCGAGATCCTTGTGGCCCTGACGGACCTGCTGGAAGATACCTTTACCGTCCTGTCCACCACATCCCCCACCGAGGCGCTGGACATCCTCGCCGCGCGCAACGACGTGGACGTGATCGTATCCGACCAGCGCATGCCCGAAATGGGTGGCGACGTGATGCTGGCGCGCGCGCGTGCGCACAGCGATGCACAGGCCATCCTGCTGACGGGTTATGCCGATATCGGGGCGGTGGCGGCGGCGCTGAACCAGGGGCGGATCTCGTTCTATTCGCACAAGCCATGGGACCCGGACGCCCTGCGCGCCATGATCGTGCAGGCCGCGGACTACCACCGGCTGGAACGTGAACTGCGCACCGAGCGCATGCTGCTGCACGGCCTGCTGGACAACCTGCGTTCGGGGCTGGGGTTCAAGGACGCGCAGGGCCGCTTCATCCGCATCAACCGGCAGGCCGCCGATTTCTATGGCCGCGATATCGCAGGCTGCCTTGGCCATACGGAGGAGGAGCTGTGTGACGCGGACCTGCTGCCCCTTATCCGTGCGGCGCATGAACGCCTGCATGCCGAGGGCCGGGACGAGGAAACCGTCGAACTGCCCGCCCATATCCGTGGCGGCGTGCAGGGACGGTGGCGCGAGATCACGCGTGTTGTGCTGGGGGCGCTGGGCGACGGGTCGGCGTGCTCCGTTGTGATCAACCGTGATATTACCCGCCAGCAGGAAATGGCCGCCCGCCTGCGTCAGGCGGAAAAGATGCAGGCTTTGGGCACGCTGGCCGGTGGCATCGCGCATGATTTCAACAACCTGCTGACCGCCGTCCTCGGTTCGCTTGAACTGGTGCGCGACATGGGGCCGGAAACGGGGCCGATGGCGCGCCTGCTGGATAATGCATCCGCCGCCGCGCAGCGCGGGGCGTCACTGACGCGCAGGCTGCTTAATTTCAGCCGCCCGCGCGACCTCAGCCTTGAGCCGGTGGACGTGAACGCCCTTTTGCATGGCATGAACGACCTGCTGGCGCAGACGGTGGTGTCGCGGCAGGGGAAAAGCGGCGGCGCGCCATGCGCCATCGTGGTGGATACGGCAGCGTCGGACGGAATGCTGCCGCCGGTCTGCACCGATGCGGGGCAACTGGAACTGGCGGTGCTCAACCTGTGCATCAACGCCGTGGACGCCATGCCCGAAGGCGGGCTGATAAAGGTATCCACGGCGCTGAAGCGGGTGAAGGAAATCGTGGCGGGCACGAATCTTGTGCCCGGCGAATATGTCATGGTTTCGGTGACTGATCAGGGCGTTGGCATGTCGCCCGAGACGCTGGCCCGCGTGTTCGAACCCTTTTTCACCACCAAGGATGTCGGGCGTGGCACCGGGCTGGGCCTGTCCATGATCTACGGCTTCATCCGCCACGTGGGCGGCGAGGTACAGGTGCGCAGCAGGCCGGGCGAGGGCACGCGCGTGGACCTGTGCCTGCCGGTGCAGGGCGGTGGCAACGCCACGGATGCCCCGGTCGCCGCCGTGGCCGCCACCCCGGCGGAGGGCGCGGGCCAGCGCGCGCTGCATGTCATGGTGGTGGATGATGAACCGGGCGTGCGCGCGGTGACGGCGGGATTCCTGCGCGCGCGCGGGCATGAGGTGCATGAATACGCCAGCGGCACCGCCGCCGTGCAGGCCATGGAGCAGGGGCTGGGACTGATCGACCTTGTGATCATGGACGTGATGATGCCGGGCATGGGGGGCATGGAGACGGCCCATCACCTGCAGGCGCTGCGCCCGGGACTGCGGGTGCTGTACCTGACGGGATACGCCAATGCCGGCGCTCTGCCGGCGGGCAGCGCCGATGTCATGCACAAGCCCTTTACCCGTGCCGATCTGGCCGCCCATATCGACCGGATCATGCACCGCGCCCCGCAGGAGGCATAGGGGCGCCGCACCGTCGGGGCGTTCTTGCCCCTTGTGCTGGCGTGAGAACGTTTTATTTCTATTGATATGCAAGAATATCATTCATCTCCCCATGACCCTGTCGGGTGGCATGGAACAACCATCTTATGTGTCCGGCGTGATGGCCAGGTTGCCATGGCGGGCGATGGGCAGGTGACGCTGGGCGCCACCGTGATCAAGGGCAATGCCCGCAAGGTGCGCCGCATCGGCCCCACTGGGCAGATCCTTGCCGGGTTCGCAGGGGCCACGGCGGATGCCTTCACCCTGCTGGAACGGCTGGAAAACAAGCTGGAACGCTACCCCAACCAGCTGGAACGCGCCTGCGTGGAACTGGCGAAGGACTGGCGCACGGATCGCTACCTGCGCCGGCTGGAGGCAATGATGGCCGTGGCGGATGCCGAACGCTCCTTCACCCTGACCGGCAATGGCGACGTGCTGGAACCCGAGGACGGCATCATCGCCATCGGTTCGGGCGGCAATTACGCGCTGTCGGCGGCACGCGCGCTGCTGGGGATCGCGGGACTGCCGGCGGTCGACATCGCACGGCGGTCAATGAAGATCGCCGGTGACATCTGTGTTTACACCAATCATTCCGTCATTGTGGAAACACTGGGCGCGGATGCGCAGGACGGAGCGGCGTAATGGAAATTCCCAATCATTCCCCGCGTGAAATCGTGGCCGAACTGGACCGCTACATCATCGGCCAGGCCGATGCGAAGCGTGCCGTGGCCATTGCGCTGCGCAACCGCTGGCGGCGCGCGCAGCTGACCGATGCGATGCGTGACGAGGTCGTGCCCAAGAACATCCTGATGATCGGGCCGACGGGTTGCGGCAAGACCGAAATCGCGCGCCGTCTGGCCAAGCTGGCGCAGGCGCCCTTCCTGAAGGTCGAGGCCACGAAATTCACCGAAGTCGGTTATGTCGGCCGCGACGTGGAAAGCATCGTGCGTGATCTGGTCGAGGCCTCGATCAACATGCTGCGCGACCTGCGGCGCAAGGACGTGGAAAAGAACGCCGAACAGGCGGCCGAGGACATCCTGCTCGACGCCCTGGTGGGCGAAGGCGCTTCGTCCGAAACCCGGAACAAGTTCCGCCGGATGCTGCGTGCCGGTGAACTGGAAAACAAGGAAGTCGAGATCTCGATTGCCGAAGGGGGCAGCCCGTCACCGTCCGACATGCCGAACATGACGCCCGGTGCGGTCATCAACTTCTCCGATATGATGAAGGGCTTCATGAACCGCATGCCGCAGCAGAAGCGCATGACGGTGGCTGCCGCCCGTGCCGCCCTGATCCGGCAGGAAGCGGACAAGATGCTGGATACCGAAACCCTGACGCGTGAAGCCGTGGCCCATGCGCAGGACCATGGCATTGTCTTCCTTGATGAGATCGACAAGGTCTGTGCCCGTGCGTCCGAAGGGGGATCGCGTGGCGGCGACGTATCACGTGAAGGGGTGCAGCGCGACCTGCTGCCCCTGATTGAAGGGACGACGGTTTCCACCAAATACGGCCCCGTGCGCACGGACCATATCCTGTTCATCGCATCTGGCGCATTTCATATTGCCAAGCCGTCCGACCTGCTGCCCGAACTGCAGGGGCGTCTGCCCATCCGCGTGGAACTGGCGTCGCTGACGCGTGACGACCTGCGCCGGATACTGACCGAGCCGGAGCATTCGCTGCTGCAGCAGTACGTCGCCCTGCTGGGCACGGAAAAGGTCACGCTGTCCTTTACCGATGGCGCGATTGACGCGCTGGCGGAACTGGCGGCCGACATCAATGAACGTGTCGAGAATATCGGCGCGCGGCGTCTGGCCACCGTGCTGGAACGCCTGCTGGAAGATGTATCCTTCACTGCTGCCGACAGGAGCGGGGAGGATGTGGTGATCACGGCCGATGATGTCCAGAACCGGGTGGCCCCCCTGGCCCGCAAGGGTGATCTGAGCCGCTTTATCCTGTAGGGCAGTAACTGCCGGTGCAGGGGGCCGCGCCACAGGGTGCGGCCTTTTGCGTTCCGTCCCGTTTTCCGGCCCGTCATGAGGCCCCGCGTAACAGGAAAGATGATGACCGACCCCTTTGTTAAGCCCGAGGACGACACCGCCGCTGATGCCATTGCGGAAATTGGCGAGGAACTGGCCCTGTTTGATGACTGGATGCAGCGTTACCAGTACATCATCGAACTGGGGCGCAAGCTGCCGCCATTCCCCGCTGAATGGCAGGATGACGCCCATCGCGTGCCGGGATGCCAGAGCCAGGTCTGGATGGAAGTGCAGCCGCGTGATGGCCTGCTGTACCTGGCCGGCGCGTCGGATGCGGCCATCGTGTCGGGACTGGTGGCGCTGCTGCTGCGGGTTTATTCGGGACGCAGCCGGGACGAGATCCTGAATACGGACCCCGGATTCCTGCGTGACCTTGGCCTGGTGCAGGCCCTGTCCACCAACCGGGGCAACGGGGTGGAAGCCATGGCGCAGGCCATACGCAAGGCCGCCGCGGCGATGCCCGCCTGAATGCGGAACAGAAGTTTTCCGGGGGCCGCCTTTTTGAAAAAAGGCGGCATTTCCTGAAGCTTTTTGAAAAAAGCTTCACCAGGAACTTCTTTCACGCCTGTCCCGGCCGGTCAGTAACCGGCGTCAAAACCGGCATCGTCCACTGCGGCGAACAGGTCGTCGGGATTGGTGACGCGTCCGTCATAGGTGACGAAGGCCTTGCCCTGTTCCAGCGAGACTTCCACCATCGAGACGCCATCCACGGCTTGCAGCGCATTCACCACCTTGGACGCGCACCCGTCACAGGTCATGCCGCTTATGTTCAGTGTTATTGTTTCCATGATCTGATCGCCTTTACACCTGCTGGCAGCCTGTATGGGTGCCTGTGGTTGAGAACCGGACCAATTACACCAGATAAGGGCGTTTAACGCCATCATCCCCTTATTCCCAGGCGACGGACCCAGAAACGCGTCAAGGACATGATTGATGGTCCTGCACGGGCTGGCGGAGCAGGGGCCGGACCGGGTATGCTCCGGATTTTGATATTATCGACCGTAATAAAATTATTATCGGGAATTACGGACTGAAAAGCCATGATTCATGCCGCAGCCTATCACCCCATAACCTGCCGGGACGACGCGCAGCAGCATGCTGCACAGGATCATGGCTGTCGGTCAGGGCCTGTTTCTACGGGTCGGCAGGCGTGGAGCATGTCCCTGCGGGGAGTGGCCCGTCACAGATAACCGGGACGGTGTGTAGCGTCAGGATGCAAAAAAGGCCGGTGCATGAAGCAACCGGCCTTTCAGGTCATGAACGTGATGCGGCGTGACGGCTCAGTCAACCGTGCTCATGCGGGTTTCATCCACAAACTTTTCGGTATCATCATCCAGTTTGCGCGACTTGCGGCCGGCAGGGCCATGGACATACAGCGTCTTGCGATCGATTTTCTGATCGGTGCCTTCCGGCTTCAGCGGCATTTCGTATTCCGGCTTCTGCGCATGGTCGGCCATCTGCAGGTCGGGATTGAAGACCGAGTTGAACTTCCAGATCATGGTCAGGAAGTTGGTCTGCCCACGCAGCGCAAGACGCAGGGCAATGCCCAGCGTGTCCTTGATCGCGCTCCAGCCCAGATGCTTGTTGTTCAGGATCTGCTGGGTCTTGACCAGTTCTTCATAGAACTCACGCAGCGGCAGCGTGGTGGGCATGACCGCGTGCTGGATATCAAACAGGCGATAGTCGCGCGTGGTCAGCTTGCGGGACTCGCTTTCCCAGATTTCCGTGCCGGGGTAGGGGGTGGTGACCGAAATGTTCACGATGTCCGGGATTTCCAGGCACCACTGGCGGATCACCTCGAAGCGTTCGCGATCCCATGACGGGTCGGCAATCAGGTTGATGGCGACGATCAGGTCCAGCGAACGGGCGTATTCCAGCGCCTCGAAATTGCGGTCCATCGACACGCGCTTGCGGAACCGCTTCAGCCCTTCCGCATCGACTGCTTCCAGCCCGAGGAAGATGTAGCTCAGGCCGATTTCCTTCCAGACCGCGAACACTTCCTTGTTGCGCATCAGTACGTCGGCGCGGGTCTCGAGGTAGTATTCCTTCTTGATGTTGCGGCGCTTGATCTCATCGGCGATGGCAAGGCCGTGCTCGGCATGGACGAAGGCCACGTCATCGACGATGAAGATGCCGGGTTCCTTGATTTCCTCCAGTTCCTCGCCAATCACCTTGGCGCTGGCAGTGCGGTAGGACCGGCCATAGAAGGTCCATGCGCTGCAGAACGTGCAGTCCCAGGGGCAGCCACGGGCGAATTCGATCGACGCCGCCGGGTCCAGCGTGCCGATGAAGTACTTGCGGCGGTGGCGCAGCAGGTCACGCGCGGGACGGACTTCATCCAGGGATTCGATGAAGATCGGCGGCGGGCCATCGCCTTCCATGGTGACGACGCCGGGCACGGTCAGCAGGTCCTTGCCCTGTTCCCATGCCTCGAGCAGCAGACCGACGGTGGCGTCGCCTTCCCCCTTCAGCACGCAGTTGATGGCCCCGTCGGACAGTGCGAGCACGTCACGCGCGATGAACGAGATCGAGTGCCCGCCAATGAACAGGAACACGTTGGGCAGGCGCCTGCGCGTTTCCTTGCACAGGTCAATGATCTCGGGGACATTGGCCAGGTAGTTGCCCGAAAAACAGATGGCGTGCGGACGGAATCGCTCGACGCGTTCCCAGTAATCGGGATGCTTCTCGACCTGCAGGTCGATGATTTCCACATCATGTCCCTTGTTGCGCGCGGCACCGGCAACCAGTTCAAGCCCCAGCGGTTCAAGACGCAGGAAGACCTTCGTGTACATGAGCGAGCTTGGATGAACGGCCAGTAATCTCATTCTTTTACCTCAGGGCATCGATGGGGACGGTGTCACAGCACGCCAGTGCATACGCAATCCGATAACAAATTTACAGCCGGACCAGCGCCGTATTTGTATTTTTTATATATCAGACACGATTTAGAAAAAATAAGAATAATGACAGAGGGTGGCAATATAAGTGTGATCTGTCATCCAGTTCACGGTAATATCACCTATGCATTCAGTTAATGCCAGCACGCCCCTTGCTGTATTTCATGGGCTGGTATGTTTTTCTTTCATGCCCGGCTTTGGGGGTAGGGGACCTATGCGCTGCCAACGGGGCAGGGCGTGGATGACCGTCATGTCCCCTATCGCAACCGGCGCTTTCGTGGCAGTGTCGGCACCGCTTAAGCGACGGGGTCGAAATGAAGCTGAAAATCGTGGAAAGAATGTCCGCCCGCCTCGGGCTGCTGGCATGTGGGCTGGTTATGGTATGCGGCTGTACCGCTGAAATCGGGCGCAAGCCCTTCGAAAGTGACGTGAAGTGCCTGCGCGAACAGATGGGCACCACCATGCAGCTCAGCTTTCCCATCGCTGCGAACACCTGCCAGCGGATGAGCGACCACAACTTCGTCTTCAGCAAGAACCACAAGCATGCCGAGCCGCTGCCGCTGAAGCTGCGTGGCGCGCCCGACCTGCAGAAGATGGCGGACGAATACGGCTACAGCTATACAAAATAACGTGTCGGGGCCTGTGCCCCGATCCGTTCAGTTTTCCAGTTCGGTGTCCCAGTACAGGTAATCGCGCCAGCTTTCATGCAGGTAGTTGGGCGGAAAGGCCCGGCCGTTTTCCTGTAGCCTGCGGCTGGTGGGGCGTGTGGGCGTGCGGTCGGGATACATGCGGATCTGGTGGGGCATGTACGATCCCTTGATCAGGTTGCATGGGCTGCATGCCGTCACCACGTTTTCCCAGCTTGTGCGGCCGCCCTTGCTGCGCGGAATGACGTGGTCGAATGTCAGTTCCTGTGTCGGAAAGCGGGTGTTGCAGTACTGGCAGGAAAAATTGTCCCGCAGGAAGACATTGAAGCGGGTGAAGGCGGGCTTGCGGGCGGACGGGATATAGTCCTTCAGCGCGATGACGCTGGGCAGGCGCAGGCTGTGGGTGGGGGAACGCACGACGGTGTCATATTCGCTCAGCACCGATACGCGGTCCAGCCAGACGGCGCGGATGGCGTCCTGCCATGACCACAGGGAAAGCGGAAAGTAGGAAAGGGGCCTGAAATCGGCGTTCAGGACCAGGGCGGGCAGGTATTGACTGTCACAGGGCACGGACGCATTCCTTTCCGAATGCCGCGCACAATGCTTGGGCGTATCCTGTAGCGAAGCGAACGCCTGCGTTGTGCGTCGTCGTCAGATAACTGCAGGAATCTATTGCAGACCCCGCATGGCGTGGCAAGTCATGCTCACGGGGCGTCCAGATGCCCTTCATGCACGGAGGAAAGCAGGAAAATGACGGTGTTTTCAGGTATCCTGCTGTTTTAATTCGATAATGGCGTTCACGACCCGTTTTGCCCCAAGCCCCACCGGGCACCTGCATCTTGGCCATGTCGCATCAGCCCTGCGGGGCTGGCGGATGGCTGTGGAGTCGGGTGGGGTCTTCCTGCTGCGCGTGGAAGACATAGACACGGTCCGCTGCCGCCCCGAATTCATTGCCGACCTATACACGGACCTGGCCTGGCTTGGCCTGTCATGGCCACAGCCGGTGCGCAGGCAATCGCAGCACATGGCCGACTACCGCCGCGTGCTGGACAGCCTGCAGGCGCGTGGCCTGCTGTATCCATGTTTCTGCACCCGGCGCGACATTGCCGAAGCCGCAAGCGCCCCCCATCACGCCCCCGACGGCACGCTGGTCTATCCCGGCACGTGCAGGCACATGGATCCCGCGTTGCGGGCGGACATGCTGGCGGCGGGCGTGCCCCATGCGCTGCGGCTGGACATGGCGGCCACGCTGCGCCTGCCCGGTGCGCGGGACCTGACATGGCATGAACTTGGCCACGGTCCGCGCCCGTGTCAGCCGCGGCTGTTTGGCGACGTGGTACTGGCCCGCAAGGATGTGCCCGCGTCCTATCACCTGTGCGTCACGCATGATGACGCGCTGCAGGGCGTAAACCTTGTGACAAGGGGCGAGGACCTTATGGCCGCCACCGCGCTGCATCGCCTGCTGCAGCATGTCATGGGCTGGCCCGCGCCGTGTTACAGCCACCATCCCCTGTTATGTGACGACACGGGCCGGAGGCTGGCCAAGCGTGATGGCGCGGTCTCCATCCGCGCCATGCGCGCGGCGGGCATGACGCCGCGACAGGTATGCGCTGCCGCAGGCATGCCCGATCACATATCTGCTGTTTCCACCGCCGCGTCTTCGCACTAGGCTACGCGCCCGTTACCCGGCCGCGTGCCGGTCTGTCTTTCACTGTTGATGGATCTTGATATCATGGATCTTACCGCCGCCCGGCTGGACCGGATCAGCCCCAGCCAGACGATCGCCATCTCAACCAAGGCGCGTGCGCTCAAGGCGGCGGGAAAGGACATTATCAGCCTTTCCGCCGGTGAGCCGGATTTCGACACCCCGGACACGATCAAGAAGGCGGCCATGCAGGCCATCGCGGCGGGTGAGACAAAATATACCGATGTCGCCGGCACCCCGGCCCTGCGCCGCGCGATTGCCGAACGCTTCCGCGCCGATAGCGGCCTGGACTATACCTGGGACGAGGTGATCGTTTCCAACGGTGGCAAGCAGATCATCTATAACGCCATGGTCGCGACCATCAATCCGGGGGATGAGGCCATCATCCCCGCGCCATGCTGGGTGTCGTATCCCGATATCGTCTCGCTGGCCGAAGGCACGCCGGTCATCGTGCCGTGCAGCGCGGAAAACGGCTTCAAGCTGCAGCCTGCCGATCTGGAGGCCGCGATCACCCCGCGCACGCGCTGGCTGCTGCTCAACTCCCCCAACAACCCGACGGGCGCCGCCTATTCCGCCGAGGAAATGCGGGGCCTGTGTGACGTGCTGCTGCGCCACCCCGATGTGTGGATCCTGACGGACGATATCTATAACAAGCTGGTCTATGACGGCTTCCGTGCGCCGACGGTGGTGGAGGTGGAACCCCGCCTGCGCGACCGTACGGTGACCATGAACGGCGTGTCGAAGGCCTATGCCATGACCGGCTGGCGCATCGGCTATTCCGCGGCCCCCGTGCAGATGACGCGCGCGATGAACAAACTGCAGAGCCAGTCCACATCCGGCCCGTGTTCGATCAGCCAGGCGGCGGCGGTGGAAGCCCTGACCGGCCCGCAGGACTTCATCGGCACCATGGTCAGCACCTATCAGGCGCGGCGTGACCTTGTGGTGGGCATGCTGAACGAGGCCGCGGGCCTGCACTGCCCGGTGCCGGAAGGGGCGTTCTATGTCTTTCCGTCACTCGTCGGCTGTCTGGGCAGAACCAGCGCGGGTGGCACGCTGATCGACACGGATGAGGCCTTCGTCACCGCATTGCTGGATGAGGAAGGCGTGGCCGCCGTGCATGGCAGCGCGTTCATGTTCGCCGGCCATTTCCGCATTTCCTATGCCACCGATACCGAAAGCCTGAAGGAAGCCTGCCTGCGCATCCAGCGTTTCTGCGCCGGGCTGCGGTAAGGGATATGGACAGGGATGCTGACCGGACCCATCCGCTGTTTGCGCAGCGGATGGACCGCCTGACGGTACCAGCCACCATTGCCATGGCCCAGCGCGCGCGCAACCTGCGTGCGAAGGGGGAGAAGGTACTCTCCCTCGCCCTGGGGGAACCTGATTTCGCCACCCCCGCCGCCGTGATCGAGGCAGCGCACCGCGCGGCACTGGACGGGCAGACAAAATATCCGCCCGTTGATGGCACGCCCGCGCTGAAGGCGGCCATCGCGCGCAAGTTCGCGCGTGAGAACGGACTGGAGTACGCGCCAGCCGAAATCATGGTGTCCAATGGCGGCAAGCAGGTCATTTTCAACGCGTTCATGGCCACGGTGCAGCCGGGGGATGAGGTCGTTATTCCCCGTCCGTACTGGGTCAGCTATCCGCTGATCGTGCAGATGTTCGGTGGCACCCCGGTCTATGCCGACTGTCACGAAGCCGATGGCTTCCGCCTGACGGCACGGGCGCTGGAGGCGGCCGTTACGCCGCGCACCAAATGGCTTGTCCTCAACTTTCCCAACAACCCGACCGGCGGGACGATGGGGCAGGCTGACCTGGAGGCCGTGGCCGAGGTGCTGCGCCGCCATCCGCACGTCCATATCCTGTCGGACGAGATTTACGAACACCTGCTGTATGACGGATTGCGGCATCATTCCCTTGCCGCCGTGGCGCCCGATCTCAAGGGGCGCATCCTGACGCTGAATGGCGTGTCCAAGGCCTATGCCATGACGGGCTGGCGGGTGGGATATGTGGGTGGTCCCACGCCCCTGATCCGCGCCATGACGGCCATACAGGGTAGCGCCACGTCAGGTATCTGTTCCATAAGCCAGGCGGCGGCGGCGGCGGCGCTGGATGGTCCGGCGGATATTATCGCCCAGATGTGCGCAGTCTATGCCCGCAGGCGTGAAATGGTGGTGTCCACATTGCGGGCCATACCGGGGCTGACCTGCGCCATGCCGCATGGGGCGTTCTATGCCTATCCGGGGATTGCGGGATGCATGGGGCGTGTTTCGGCTGGTGGCCACCGGCTGGAAACGGATCAGGATTTCGCCATTGCCCTGCTGGCGGAACAGCATGTGGCGGTCGTGCATGGCTCGGCCTTCGGGCAGGGGCCTTACCTGCGGCTGTCCTATGCCACCAGTGACGATATCCTGAAGGAAAGCTGCGCACGGATCGCACGCTTTGTCGATGGGCTGAACTGACGCCCGTGACGGGCGCGCGATCAGTCCGGATCGGGGGAGGGGGGCAGAGCAGGAAGACCCCCTCCGTCACGATGGCGGGCAGCAGCGGCATGGCCAGTGGCAGTCCCGACAGGCCAATCGCCCCGGCGGATGCGGCGCAGGCCGCCATGTAGCCCGTGCGACCGCCCAGCCGTTCGGCAATGACAAACAGGAACACGGCGAGCAGTTCCAGTATGGCCGCCCCGCCCAGCCGCAACGGGTGGGCCTGTGTCTGCACGCCCATGTCCGACAGCAGGCGTAACAGGGCAGGCGACTGGCCATCTGCGCCGCCCAGCCCGAACATGAACGAAAAGGGCAGGATCAGCACGCCCAGTATATCGCGCAGCAGGTTTACCAGCCCGCTGACCAGTGGCAGCAGGACCATGATGGCCAGGCTGGCCGAAGTACAGGTCGCGACAATGACAAGTCCAACCTGACGTTGTCGGGCCGCCGGATTATGTCGCGGGGGTTCCGGAGTCATGCAGGTGCGCCGCCAGCGCCTAGCGCAGCCACCACTTGACGGGTTCGGGTTCGTCCGCCGGCGTCCCGTCCTGCGGGGTGGTGGCCTGTGTCGGTGCGGGGCGGGGATCTGCCGTACGCTGTCTTGATTTCAGGCGTGCCAGTTCTTCACGCAACTGGTCGTTTTCTTCACGGGCATTGTACAGATCCGCACGCACGGCCAGTAATTCCGTATCCTGCGCTGCCAGTTTTCCCTTGTGTTCCGCCGCGATGACATCGGCATGGCCAATGCGTGTGGTCAGGGAACGGATCTGTGCCTGCGCTTCCGACAGGCGCAGTTCAGCCTGTTCGCGCAGTTTCTGCTCGAACTGCACCTTGTGGCGCAACTGTTCGATTTCACCACGGTCTTCCTGCTGCGCATGAATGGCGCGTGGCGTGGCGCGCCCGGTAGCCAGGGAGTGATGTTCAACCCGGACATCGCCATCCTGCACGAATTTGCGCCGACGCTGCGTGGGATCGGCCTGACGGGCCGGGCGGGCCTTGGGTGCCGGTGCCTTTGTGCCGCCAGCGCCACGCGGCGCGGGCTTGCCCTTGCCCAGTCGTTCAAGCGCCTGTCGGAATGCGGATTCATTCACTTCTTCCCGATGGGCGTTCTGGTCTTCTTCTTTCGGGAAGGAAAGAAAATCATTATATGATGACACAGCGGAACTCTCGATAATCAATGCACCATGAACGGTGTGGCTGAAATTATATTTAGGAATCTATTCCTACAGCCAGTGTACCAATGGCGCCTGTCTTTAGGTGATTTACTGAGTATATAATTCTTTTCCGCCAACTTGCGCAAGGGGATAAGGAATAATATGGGCTGATAACATATTATTTATTATTTAAGGTTATTTTATAAGTAAAATAATATTTTCATAATATAATAAATAGAAAAATATAAATATAATTTTGCATATATTTTTATGCGTCATCTAATTGGTGTATAAAAATAGCATCTTATATTCTGGCGGTGCGTGATCGTACGCCGCAGGACGCTTGCGTTCAGGGGGCAGGTTGGTCCAGATAAGATGTAATATGGGTTTTCGTGATAATATCCGACAGGATGCGGAATGTGTAACATCAACCAGCAGGCGGTTTCGGTTTCTCTTTCACGCAGGCTGCGCCACGGTAAGCGACCATGCGTGCTGATTGTCATGGGGGTTTCGGGATGCGGCAAGAGCACCCTGGCCCAGCTTATGGCCGACCGCCTGGGGTGGCCCGTGATCGAGGGTGATGACCTGCATACCGCGCATAACATCGCCAAGATGAGCAGCGGCATCCCCCTGACGGATGAAGACCGCGCCCCGTGGCTGGACCGTATCGCGCAGCAGGTCCGGCAGTGGGGCGATGCGGGCCAGTGCGGGATCGTGACCTGTTCCGCGCTGAAGCGGAAATACCGCGAACATATTGGCGGCGGCAGTCAGGATGTCTGTTTTGTCTATCTCAAGGGGAGCAGGGAAGACATCGCGCCGCGCCTGAAGGAGCGGACCGGCCACTTCATGCCGGTCGCGATGCTGGACAGCCAGTTCGCGACATTGGAAGAGCCGGACATGGATGACGAAGTCGTCATGGCGCTGGATGTCAACGCAGCGCAGGATATCTTGGCGGAACAGGCCAGTGCGCATCTGTCCGGCCTGCCTGCGTGATGCGGGGATCCGCCCGCCCGTTCAGTTCAGGCCGGGCGGGGGGGAAGCGGGCGCCCATGTCAGGTCGGCCGCCCCGTTGTCATTAAGGTGGCGCCCCAGCACGAACAGGTAATCCGACAGGCGGTTCATGCAGGCGGGAATATCGGTGCCGATATCGTCCTGCCGCGCCAGCGTGGCCAGTCTTCGTTCCGCCCGGCGCACGACGGTGCGCGCCAGATGGGCGTGGGCCGCGGCAGGCGTGCCGCCGGGCAGGATGAAGCTGCGTAGCGGCGGAATATCCGCGCGCAGGCGTTCGACTTCCTGTTCCATGGCCTGAAGGGCTTCTGCCGCATGGGGAAGCGGGCGGGGCGGACTGGCAGGCATGCAGACCGCGCCGCCGATATCGAACAGCAGTCCCTGTATCCATGCAATGAACGTGGCGTTGCGGCCGGTGGGCAGGGTGCCGCGCAGCAGGCCGATGATGGCATTGGCTTCATCCAGCGCGCCAAGGGCCTCGATCCGCGCCGAATCCTTGGGAACCCGTTCCCCGTTGCCCAGCGATGTCTGTCCCCTGTCCCCGCCGCGCGTCACGATCCGGTCGATGCGAATGGTCATGAATGATCCTGTATGTAAATCCGGTCGCAACGGTTATCGGGTGGGCTTGCTGGCCCCAAGCTTCATGGCTTCGTTCAGGTGCGCCTGAAGCGTGTCCGCCGTGGCGGATGCATAGGCCTTCAGGTCCGGGTCGCTGGCTGATTCCGCTTCGTTCTGGAACATGGCCAGCGCATCGCTTGCCGCCTGGGCCTGCAGGTCAAGGTAGGTGCGGTCGAATTTGGTTCCGTTCTGGGTCTTCAGGTCATCTGCGACCTCGGCTTCGTCCGAACTCATGTCCTTGTGCAGTTCCAGGCCGTGCTTCAGCGTCATGGCAGACAGGGTCTTCTGGTTCGCTGTGTGCATTTTCAGCGATTTTTCAGCGAATTCCTGCACTTTCGGGCGCTTGGCCTGTGTCGTGGCCATTTTTGAAATGGTCATTTCAAATGTGTTCAGCGCGGAAACGTTTTCGGCAAAGGTGGAATCTGATTCCGTCAGCGGCGGCAGTGTCGGTGCCGCCGCGGTTGCCGCCGCGGGGGCGGGCGCAGGCGTGGGACGGGCCATGGCGACGGCAGGAAGAAGGCTGACAGACGCAAAAAGGAACCAGACTGCGTAATGTTTCATATTGTCATCTTCCTAACGTGTGAAACCCAGGCGGTTTTACTGAATGTCATGCCATTTTATCAGTTTTGGCGGACCATACAAAGCGGCCATGCGGGATGGGGCAGGTCTTGCGTAACCAGTTCCGGACAGGGTGTTGATAATAAAAACTGCTGTGTATCCGTGTAGATATCAGTAAAATTAAAATACATCTATATATAATTAATCATGTAAAATAATAATATATGTATAATAATAAAAAATAGTGTAAATTAAATGAGTTTATGAAATGACAATCAAATATATTAGTCTTTTTTTGTAAAATTTCCGGAAATTTCATGGATATGTCGCCTTGTATGGAACATTTTCGTTTCCTGCAGTAACGAATTCAGTTTCGTCGCAATGCCGGGACCTGACTGTGCCGGTGGGAACCGGTCCCGTGTATGAATGGAATTTCATGATACCGCCATCTGGCACGACAGCTTCCCGCCAGCGTGACCTATACGATTGACCCATGCGCGGAGTAGGGTGTGCCCGCCCGTGCCCGATGCGGGTCGTCACCCTGTTTTGCGGATACCCCGAATGCCTACTGTTGTCAGGTTCCTCTTGTGTTTTGCGGCACTGGCCGCGTTTTCCGGTGTCATGGGGGGCGCACTGACCGCTCATCTGCCCGACCGTTTCTTTGCCGAAGGCGGGCGGGACATGGCCCGTCAGGCCATACAGATGCAGATGTGGCACGCGCTGGCCATTATCGGCATTTCGGTCCTGATGATCCAGCAGGGGTGCAGGGTGCTGGTTTCCATGTCCGGCTGCCTTATGGCAGTGGGCACCATTCTGTTCAGCGTGGGCGTGGCGCTGACCGCGTTCTGGGGCATTCATCCCGGCCCGGTCGCGCCCACGGGTGGCAGCATGCTCATGCTGGCGTGGCTGCTTCTGGCCGTCGGGGTCATGCGTTCATGAATGCAACGGACAGTACACAACCGCCCTGGACAGTACGCAGCGCGTATCTGGCGCCCCCGGGGTTTGAAGCCGTCATGGAACAGGAACTGGCCCGGCGGGGTGCTGGCGACCTGTGCTGGCACGGGCGTCTGGCGTTGTCCGCCATGCCGCCGGTGGCCTGCCTGTGGGCGCTGGACATATGGGATGCGCCGGAAGAACACGCGGTCCCGTCCATAAAGGGGGCGGCGCGGATCATGCGGGCGATCCAGCGTAACTGGGCGGGATATGCGCCAACGCTGCACCGGCGCAGCGCGCTGGTCACCGATGCGCTGCCGCCGTTGCGGCCAAGACCCTTTGCCTTTCCCGCCGTCGGGCCGGATGCGCATCTGGGGGCATGGACGCTGCTTTCGGCTGACCGGCTGCTGCTGTCGCGGACCAAGTCCTCGCCTTTCATGAATGGCGAGGTCCCGTTTGTCGAAAACCGTACCGATCCGCCCTCGCGCGCCTATCTCAAGCTGTGGGAAGCCCTGCTGCGCCTGGGGCAGTGGCCGGTGGCCGGGGAAACCTGCATTGACCTTGGGGCCTGTCCCGGTGGCTGGACATGGGTTGCGGCCAGTTGCGGGGCGCATGTTACCGCCATCGACCGCTCGCCCCTGGCGGAAAACGTGGCGGGCCTGCCTAATGTGACGTGCCGGTACGAAAGCGCGTTCGGGCTGGATCCGGCCAGTTGCGATCCCGTGGACTGGCTGTTTTCCGATATCATCGCCTATCCCGCGCGCCTGCTGGCGCTGGCGCGGCGGTGGATTGATTCAGGCCGCGCCGCCCGCATTGTCATGACCATCAAGTTCCAGGGTGAAACCGACCATGACACGGCAGATGCCTTTGCCGCCATTCCCGGTGGCCGGGTGCTGCACCTGTGGCACAACAAGCATGAACTGACCTTTTTCTGGCGGCGCGATCCGTCATGAGGCGGTGTGGCGACGGCTGATCAGCCTGTCCGCCACTTCCACCACCGCGATCGCCAGCAGGCAGCATACAAGGGCTACAGCCATGACGATCAGCCGTTCCTGCTCGGTCGCGTCATTCGCCCCGGCCAGACGGTATAGCGCCAGCCACATGCCGGTTCCGGCAATGCGGTCCACCGTGCCCGCCACGACGGCGCTGAAGCGCAGGCTGAGCATGAACAAGCCCGTCAGCACAAGCACCGCCAGCGTCTTGCACACGGTCCGGGTAATGGTGGGGGGCGGGGTGGAAGACATGACTTCCCCTTGATGATGAAGGGCAGGTGACGCCCGCATGGGCGATCAGGCGATCAGGCGATCAGGCGATCAGGCGTTCAGGATATCGCGCGCCGTGCGGACCACATCGGCCAGCGTGCCCGGCTGGAAGGGCGACTTCAGACCTGCAGAACGGACCAGCCGGGTAAAGGGTTGCGCCCCACCCTGTGCGCACAGCGCGACATAGGCCTGCAATGCGCCATCCATGTCCGTACGGCTGCGGATCCAGAACTGCATCGCGCAGCACAGCGCCAGCGCGTAATCAATATAATAGAAGGGCGAGCGGTAGATATGCCCCTGCGCCTGCCACCGTCCCCCCATGGCCGGATGCGACAGGCCGCCATAGTTGCGCCACGGCAGGTAGCGCTGTTCCAGTCGCTTCCACGTGGCATGGCGTTCCGCCGGTGTCATGTGCGGGTTGGCATAGATCTCGGTCTGGAAGTGATCGACGCAGACCCCATAGGGCAGGAAGGAGAGGGAGGAGGTCAGGTGCATCTGCCGGAAGCGATCGCCCTGTCCTGCCTCCACCATCAGGTCGATATGCGGCCATGTCAGGAATTCCAGCGCCATGGAATTGATTTCGGCCCCGTCCATGGTCGGCCACAGCAGGTCAACGGCAGGCAGCCCACGGCTTTTCCAGTTCTGGTAGGCATGGCCCATTTCATGGGTGAAAACGTTGATGTCGTGCTGCGTGCCGTTGAAATTGGCAAAGATGAACGGCATGCCCACCGTGGGGAAGGACGTGCAGAACCCGCCTCCCGCCTTGCCGGGCCGGTTGACCAGGTCCAGATAGCCGCCATCGCGCATCCGCCCGAAAAATCCGCCCAGATCGCCGCCCATGCGGTCAAACATGGTCTGCGCGCGTGCCAGCAGCACGTCATGGTCCCCCGCCGGGCGCGGATTGCCCTTCGGGTCGATCAGCGGTTCATCCCATGAATACAGGACGTCCCATCCCATCGTCCCGCACCGCTTTCGCAGGATGTCATGGACCAGTGGCACGACATGTTCATGCACCTCGTCGCGAAAGCGCGCGACGTCTGCCGGGCCATAATCCACCCGGCGCATGCGGCGGTACGCCAGCGGGATATAACTGTCATAGCCCAGTGTTTCCGCCATGCCGTGACGCAGGCGGACCATCTGGTCAAACAGGGTGTCGAGCCGTGTGGCGTTCTGTTCGAAAAATGCCCATCTGGCCCGCTCGGCCGCGTGGCGCGTGGCGCGGTCCGTGCTTTCGGCATAGGGGGCAAGGCCGGACAGGTTGACGTGGGTGCCGTCAATTTCCACCCGCGCACTGGCCAGCAGGGTGGTGTATTCGCCACTCAGCCGGGCTTCTTCCTCCAGCGCATCGGCAATGCGGGGGTCGAAGGTGGTGATGTCGGTCTGCCACAGTTCCAGCGTATGGGGCGTGACCACCTGCGCCACCGCCGTGGGGTCGGGATATTCCAGCAGCCTGCGCTTCAGCGCGACTTCATGCGCCGTGACATGCGGCGTCAGGGCATCGGCATAATCACGGTCGGCGCGGGCGGCGGGGCTGGTTGTGTCCTGTGCGAAGCGCAGGTCGACCAGCGCGGACCAGCTTTCGTAATCGCGACGGATCGTATCAAACAGGCGGGCGGCATCCGGTACGTTGCCCTGGTCCAGCAGGGTCGAGACCTGACCAAAACGCAGCCCGAGCGCGTCGCGCGTGGGGCGTGGGAAATCAAGGCTGTCAAAATGGCGCAACATGCCGGGCAGGGTGCCATGGAAACCTTGCCTGCGTCCATGCCCGATTATCTGACGCGCCTACCGCCGGTTCCGCCGCAGTTGCATGGCGCAGAACCACGCGCACAGCGCACAGAACGCGCCCAGCCCCGCCCAGTCGGCCAGGGGCGCATTCATGCCCGCGGGCAGCAGTGAAAGCGGGCTGTCGCGCCCGCTCAGCGCGGACAGGCTGGCCAGTACCACCCCCGTCAGGCTTTCCCCCACGATCAGGCCCGATGCAATCATGGTGCCCTGATGACTGCCCGCACCCGCGGTCAGGCGGGTGATGACATGGCCCAGGATCGCGCCAATGGCCAGGGTGAGGGAAACGCTCATGGGCAGGTAGATGCCAACCCCCACCGCAAGCGGTGGCAGCGCGCCCCGTCCCGTGCGGCGCAGCCCGGCATCGATCCCGATCAGCAGGCATCCGGTTCCCACGCCCAGCAGCAGCATGTTCCAGTCAAGCTGATGCAGGAAAATGCCCGATGTGATCAGCAGCAGCAGCGCGGGCTGCGGGGCGGCCAGCGCATGGGTCGCGTCCATGCCCGCGCGCGGCATCGCCCCCACGAAACCATAGGTCTGGTACAGCACGTTCAGCACTGGCGGAATGATGACCGCCCCGGTCAGGCAGCCAATCAGCAGGACGGCTTCCTGCTTCCATGGCGTGGCGCCTACCAGCCGGCCGGTTTTCAGGTCCTGCAGGTTGTCATTGGCGATCGCGGCCGATGCCGTGATGGCGGTCAGGACATACAGGCAGAAGCCGATGGCGAAATGCTGCCCGTCCGCCCCCGCGAACAGCCCCAGCAGCCGCAGCATGACAAATACGCAGGACAGGCACATCGCGGCCAGGATGATGACGCCGGAAATGGGGGATGACGAAGATCCCACCAGCCCCGCCATGTACCCGCACGCCGCCGCCACGAACAGCCCGACGCCCGCGCAGCACGCAAGCCCCGCGATCGCGGCCACGAGTGCGGACAGGGCAGGCACGTAAGGATGCGCGAATACGAAAAACAGCCCCCCGACCACCATCAGCACGATACCGGCGACGGTGCGCATGGCGCGGGGGGAAAGGTCGGTTTCGGTGCGGGCGGCATGTGTATCGCCCTGCGTGCGTTCCAGCAGGGCGCGCACGCTGGCCAGCAGCGGGCGGCCCATGCGCAGCACCGTCCATATCGCGGCGATCCCGATCAGCCCCACGCCAATGAACCGTGCCTTGTCCTTCCATAGGCTGGTGGCAAACGCACCTGCGGGCAGGCCTGCCGGGTTGGGCTGGACATGCGCCATGACGGGCACGATGATTTCCCATGTCATCACCGCCCCCGTCAGCATCGCGATGCCCCCTTCCAGTCCAACCAGGTAACCCGCCCCCAGCAGCGCGGGCGAAAACCCCAGTGACAGGCGGAAGGCCGACACGCCCCAGACAGCAGTCGCCGTCATGCCATCCCCCAGCACGCGCAGCCCGGTGGTGGCGAAGGTCATGACCGCCGCCAGCACGCCGCCGTGCATCAGGGCGCGGATGGCGGCACGGTCCTCCCGCGCGGCGCCCGCGCGCAGGATCTCGGCTGCCGCCACCCCTTCGGGAAAGGGCAGGGCCGGGTCCGCCAGCATGACGCGGCGCAGCGGGATGGTGAACAGCACCCCCGTCATGCCGCCCGCCGCCACCAGCAGCGCCGTCAGCGCGAAGGGGAAATGCTGCCACACCCCGGCCATGACCAGGGCAGGCAGGCTGGCGAACACGCATGACAGCGTGCCCGCGGCGGAAGCCTGCGTCTGGACCAGGTTGTTTTCAAGGATCGTGCCCCCGCCCAGAAGCCGCAGCACCGCCATGGAAATGACGGCGGCGGGGATGGAGGTGGCGATGGTCAGCCCGACCCGCAGCCCCAGATAGACATTGGACGCGGTAAAGACGACGGTGATCAGCGCACCGATCACGATGCCGCGCCATGTCAGTTCGGATGGCTGGGAAGGATTGGCCAAGACGGCCCCTTACATCTTGTGGAAGGTCGGCATGACAAGATGCGCGCGGTTGAAGTCAAGCTGCGCCTTGGTCAGCTGGAAGCCGATCTCGATATGGTACTGGTCGCTGTGGATATGGCGCGACACCGGCAGCGTGATGGGGATGTTGCGCGTATGGGTCAGGTCCTGCATGCGCCCGTTGTCAAACGACACGTGGGCGACGAATTCCTTCTTGCTCTTGATCTCGCCATTGAACACCACGGCGACAAAATACGGGATGTTGACGAAATTCACGTTCGATGCCGGGCCACGTTCCACATGCAGCCCGATTTTCATGTTGGTCATGACGGTGCGCTTCTGTCCCGCCTCGCACGATCCGACCACGCGGGTCAGGCTGGCGCGCGCGACCAGGTGGGTCACGTCATGGTCGTTGCCGGAATACTGGTAGTAATCGGCGGCTTCACCGGGGATTTCCACCACGGGACAGGCCGGGGCGAAATCGATCGAATCGGATTCGCTGGAACAGGCGGCCAGCAGGGGCACGGCCCCCAGCATGCAGATTTTCAGGGCGTTTCGCGACAGGCGAGATAGCGCAAGGGCAGGAATCATGCGGGTATTCCGGGTAGGTCAGGTGTGGACAGAGGCCCGCCCCGCGGGGGATGGCCGGGGTGCGGCGCAATACCGGCAGGGCGACGGGGGAGGACAGACATGGCACAGTACGTTAGGATCAACGGGAAAATGGCTTGCGCCATTGCCGCGGTTTGCGTAGGGCCGGGACCATCGCACGGGAGACCGGCGCCGGAACTGTAGCAGATCGCGGCCCGTATCCTATACCGCCCGCCGGATGTTTGGGGAACACCATGCCCGACCAGATGATTCATACGCCCGATAATACCGCCCCCACCGAGGCCCCGCCCCGTGTCCTGAAAGTACTGCTGGCAGGGCCGCGCGGTTTCTGCGCCGGCGTCGATCGCGCCATCCGCGTGGTGGAAGAAGCCATCCGCCGCTATGGCGCGCCGGTCTATGTCCGGCACGAGATCGTCCATAACCGCACCGTGGTCGAGGCGCTGGAAGCCCAGGGCGCGATCTTTGTCGAGGAACTCGATGAGGTTCCCGCCGACGGGCAGGTGGTCTTTTCCGCCCACGGCGTGCCCAAGACCGTCCCGGCCGAGGCCATGCGCCGCAACCTGCTGTATCTGGATGCGACGTGCCCGCTGGTGTCCAAGGTCCACCGTGAGGCCGAGCGTCACTTTGCCGATGGTGGCCCCGAAAGCCGCCATATCCTGATGATCGGCCATGCGGGCCACCCCGAAGTGGTCGGCACGATGGGCCAGCTGCCCGCGGGCGCGGTCACCCTGATCAACGACGCCGAGGAAGCGCGCACGGTCCAGCCGGCCGATCCCTCGCGCCTGGCCTTCATTACCCAGACCACGCTGTCGGTCGATGACACGGCGGAAATCGTGGATATCCTGCGCGACCGCTTCCCCCTGATCGAAGGGCCACGGCGCGAGGACATCTGCTACGCCACCACCAACCGGCAGGAAGCGGTCAAGGCGATCGCACCGGGCTGCGACCTGGTGATCGTGATCGGTTCGCCCAATTCGTCCAACTCGCAGCGCCTGCGTGAGGTGGCCGAGCGTTCGGGCGCGCCGCGCGCGCTGCTGGTGCCGCGCCTGAACGCGCTGGACTGGTCGGCGCTGGATGGCGTCGCGACGCTGGGCATCACGGCGGGGGCATCCGCGCCGGAATCGCTGGTTCAGGAAATGGTGGCGGCCCTTGCCAAGCGTTTCACGCTTGAGATCGAGGAAATTACCGTCAAGGAAGAAAACGTGGCCTTCCGCCTGCCGGCGCCACTGGGCTGAACCGTATTCCCACATGGCAGTCTATACCGAAGTGCCGGAAGATGCGCTGGCTGCGTTTCTGGAAGGCTATGACATCGGCAGGCCCGTCGCCTGCCACGGCATTGCGGAAGGTGTGGAAAACAGCAACTTCCTGCTGAAGACCACACAGGCCACCTTCATCCTGACGCTATATGAGCGTCGGGTGAACCCCGATGAACTGCCATGGTTCCTGGGGCTTATGCAGTACCTGGCGCAGCATGGCCTGTCGTGCCCGCTGCCGGTGGCCGACCGGCAGGGGCGCACGCTGCGCACGCTGTCCGGCCGTCCCGCCGCCATCACCACCTTCCTGCCCGGCGGCTGGTCGCGGCAGGTGGATGTGGACATGTGCGCGCAGGTGGGCGGGGCGCTGGCGCGGCTGCACCTGCTGGGCGAGGGGTACGTGGCCGAACGCCCCAATTCCATGGGGCCGCAGGCATGGACCGACCTGCTGCGGGCATGCCGGGCGCGTGGGGACGAAGTCCGGCCCGGACTGATACGCGCGATCGCGGATACGCTGGCGCGCGTGCTGCCCGCATGGCCCGGCACGGGTGGCAACCCGTCCCTGCCGCGTGGGCAGATCCATGCCGACCTGTTTCCCGACAATGTCTTTTTCCGTGACGGGAAACTGTCGGGCATCATTGATTTCTATTTCGCCTGCACCGACTGGTACGCCTACGACCTGGCCATTACCGTCAATGCATGGTGTTTTGACGACATGGGCCGTTTCGTGCCCACCCGTGCGCGCGCCATGGTGGAAGCCTACCGCCATGTCCGCCCGCTGGAGGATGCGGAGGACGCGGCCCTGGCCACCCTTGCCACGGGTGCTGCCATCCGTTTCACGCTGACCCGCCTGTATGACTGGATCAATACGCCCCCGGATGCGCTGGTGACGCGCAAGGACCCGCTGGACTATCTGGCGCGCATGGAATTCTTCGCGTCCCGCATGGATGAAGGTTTCCTGTGATGGACGAGGACATGGCCCCCGTGGAAAACGTGGCACCTGCCACCGACATGGTGGAAATCTGGACCGATGGCGGGTGCAAGCCCAATCCCGGCCCCGGTGGCTGGGGCGCATTGCTGTGCTGTCGCGGGCAGGAGCGTGAACTGTCGGGTGGCGAGGCGGAAACCACAAACAACCGCATGGAACTGACTGCCGCGGCCGAGGCGCTGGAGGCCCTGAAACGTCCCTGCCGTGTCGTGCTGCACACCGACAGCGAATATGTGCGCAATGGCATCACGCGGTGGAGCACGGGCTGGGTGCGGCGCAAATGGCGCAATGCATCCGGTGACCCGGTGGCGAACATGGATCTGTGGCGGCGGCTGCTGGATGTCAGCGCAAAGCACGAGATCGAGTGGAAATGGGTCCGTGGCCATTCCGGCGACGTGAATAACGAACGTGTGGACCAGATGGCCACCTCGGCGCGTGACGCGCTGGGCATTCCCTATCCCAAGCGTGGAAAATGATGCGCGCGCCCCCTGCCATCCATCTGGAAGGGGTGGGGCTGGATTTCGGGGCCGCGCCGCTTTTCCGTAATCTGGACCTGTGTATCGGGGCCGGGACCATGACCGTGCTGCTGGGTGCCAGCGGTGTTGGCAAGACATCGCTGCTGCGCATGCTGGGTGGGCTGGTCGCCCCTGATTACGGGCGTGTCGTGGCCGGGGACGGGCTGCCCCTTGCCGGACGGGTCGCATGGATGGGGCAGCAGGACCTGCTGCTGCCATGGGCGACTGCCATGGACAATGTAATGCTGGGCGCGCGCCTGCGTGGCGATCGGCTGGACCGCGACAGGGCAGGGCGCCTGCTGGATTGTGTCGGGCTGTCATCGCACGCGGCGGCCCTTCCGGCCACGCTGTCGGGGGGCATGCGGCAGCGTGTGGCGCTGGCGCGGGTATTGTATGAAGACCGCCCGGTCGTGCTGATGGATGAACCTTTTTCCGCACTGGACAGTGTGACACGGGCACGCATGCAGGATCTGGCCGGCCGGATGCTGGCGGGCCGGACCGTGGTGCTGATTACCCATGACCCGCTGGAAGCCTGCCGTCTGGCGGATCACATGCTGCTCATGGCCGGGCATCCCGCACGGCTGGACGGCATTGCCGTCCCGGCGGGGGACGTGCCGCGCGCGGTGGATGACGCGGGCGTGCTTGCGGCGCAGTCCGTGCTGCTGCGGCGGATGATGCAATGACCGGCAAGGCCACGGCACGGGGCATGCGCCTGCTGCGCCCGCTTGTCACGCTGGCCGGTCTGGTGGCCGTGTGGGGCGCGCTTGCGCGCTGGGGGCATGTGCCGCCCTATATGCTGCCCGGCCCCGATGCGGTGGCGCGTGCGCTGTGGACGCAGCGCGCGCAACTGGCCCCCGCCGCCCTGACCACCCTGGAGGAGACGGTTCTGGGCCTTGTGCTGGGAATCGGGGCGGGGGGCGCGCTGGCCATCGGCATGGCGGTCTGCGCGCCGCTGCGGCGGTGGGTCATGCCCATGGTGCTGCTCAGCCAGGCGGTGCCGGTTTTCGCGCTGGCGCCGCTGCTGGTGCTGTGGTTCGGATTCGGCATGGCGTCCAAGGTGGTCATGGCGGTACTGGTCATTTTCTTTCCCGTCACGTCGGCGCTTGGCGATGGCCTGCGCCAGACCGAGCCGGGGTGGATGGACCTTGCCCGCACCATGGGGGCCACGCGGTGGCGGGTGCTGGTGCATGTGCGCCTGCCCGCGGCCCTGCCGTCCTTTGCGTCGGGCGTGCGCATGGCCACCGCCATTGCCCCGATCGGGGCCGTCGTGGGGGAATGGGTCGGGGCGTCGTCCGGCCTCGGGTTCCTGATGCAGACGGCCAATACCCGATTCCAGACGGATCTCATGTTTGCCGCACTTGCGGTGCTGGCGGTCATGACCGTGCTGCTGTGGTGGGGCGTGGACCGGTTGCTGGCGCGTGCGCTGTACTGGCTGCCCCGGCATGCTGATGTTGACTGAACTGTTGTAACACGTCACCACCACCGCTAATCGCGCAACCCAATGCAGGATGGATGCCCAATGACACGCCCCATCATTCTTGACCTGACACCCGGCGCGCAGGGAATGGCGACCCTGCTGGCGGCGCTGCAGGTGCCTGACCACGTGCGCCCGGTGCTGGTGCTGTTCAGCGGCAGGGCCGCCGAAGTCGAAGTGGCGCTGACCCATGCGCGTGACCTGCTGCACCGGTACGGGCTGGATGATGTCGCCGTGTGCGCGGGCTGTCCCGGCCCGATGGTGCAGGCCGGGAACGTGGGGCATGACCTGCCCGCGGGGCAGGATGGGCTGGGCGCGCTGCATCTGGTGCGGGCGGTGCGGGCCTGTCCGGCGGACAGCGTGAGTGTATGCTGTTCCGGCCCGCTGACCACGCTGGCCCTGGCCCTGGTGCAGGCGCCCGACATGGCTTCGCACCTGCATGGGGTGATTGTGAATGGCGGCGCGTTTTTCGTGCATGGCGATGCCACCAGCGTGGCCGAACGCAATATCGCGGCCGACCCGGAAGCCGCGGCTGTGGTGCTGGCGGCGGGCGTGCCGGTGACCCTTGTGCCGCTGGACTGCGCCGCGCGCCTGACGGCGGATGCGGTGTGGATGGAACAGCTTGAGCCGATGGGCCGCGTCCCGGCTTCCGTCGCGGGCAGGGTGCATGCCGAACTGGTGGCCGCGCGTAACGGCGGCGCGCGTGGCAGCGGGGTGGATATTTCGCTGCGCGCGGTGGCCCCGCTGCTGGCGCTGCTTGGCCCCGGTCTTTTCAGCGGCCATCTGGCGCATGTCGATGTGGAATGCCGTGGCGAATTTACCCGTGGCATGACCGTCGCGCGCCGCATGGGGCCGCCGGGCGTGCAGCCCAACGCACTGGTGCTGGAACGCATGTCGGTCGAGGCCGTGCGTGGCGTGCTGCGTGACCTGCTGCTGGGCGTGCGTGAATAACCGGTCCGGGTCATCGGAATTGCACAAAAATACAACGATCTGGTGCAAACTTGGGCCATGGGCGATCATGACGGTTGCAGAACCGCCGTTCCGTCCAGTATTGGTCCCCGCATTCCGGTGCGTCCGCGGGCGCGAATGTTGAGAACAGTGAAGCGTGTGGCGGCGCGGAGGTCTTCTGTATGGATCGGTCTGCAACATCCCCTTCGGCCCTGACGGGGGTGGCAAGGGGCAACGGTGATGCCGTATTCGCCACCATCGTGCGTTGCGCCGCCGTCCTGATCCTGCTGGGGCTTGGGGGCATGGTGGCCGTCATGGCGTGGGGCGCGCGGGGCGCGTTCGCGACCTTCGGCCCGGCCTTCATCGTGGACAAGGCCTGGAATCCCGTAACGCAGCATTTTGGCGCCGCCGCCCCCGTGTTCGGCACGCTGGTCACGGCCCTGCTGGCCATTGTGCTGGCGGTGCCGCTGGCCTTTGGCATCGCGGTCTGGCTGACCGAAATCGCGTCGGCGCGCATTGCCGGTGTCATCGGCACGCTCATCCAGCTTCTGGCGGCGGTGCCGTCCATCATCTTCGGCATGTGGGGCTTCGCGGTGCTGGTGCCGTTCATGGCGCATTATGTGGAACCGTTCGCCAGCCATACGCTGGGACGCGTGCCCGGCATCGGCCCGCTGTTCCGTGGCGCGCCCTATGGCACCGGCTTCCTGACGGGGGGCATGATCCTGGCGGTCATGATCACGCCGTTCATCTCCGCCGTGATGCGTGACGTGTTCCTGTCCATGCCCGCCGTGCTGAAGGAAAGCGCCTACGGGCTGGGCATGACGCGGTGGGAGGTGGTGCGCCGCATCATCCTGCCATGGTCACGCACGTCCGTGGTCGGCGGGATCATGCTGGGGCTGGGCCGCGCGCTGGGGGAGACGATGGCGATCACGTTCGTCATCGGTAATGCCAACCATATCGGCTGGTCGCTGTTTTCCCCCGGCAACACCATCGCATCGCTGATCGCGCTGGAATTTCCCGAAAGCGCGATGGGCAGCCTGAAATTTTCGTCCCTCATGGCCGCGGGCTTCCTGCTCATGCTGATTTCACTTGGAACACTGGTCTGCTCGCGGCTGCTGCTGCGCACCAGGGCGGCGGGCCGATAAATGGCGGGCCGGGATAACGTGACGCAGGCCACCACCGCGCCCTGCGCATCCGCGCGGTGGCAGGGCAACGGCCTGTCCGACATGCGCAGGCGCATGGTCGACCGGGTGGCGACGGGGCTGTGCTGGGCTGCCACGGTCCTTGTGCTGCTCATGCTGTTTTCCATCCTGTTCGTGCTGGTGCGCAACGGGGTGGGGGGGCTGCGCTGGATCACCTTCATGCACGTGACCCTGCCGCCGGGGCAGGGGGGCGGCCTTGCCAACGCCATTGTCGGCAGCCTGATCCAGACTGGTCTGGCCGTGCTGATCGGGGCGCCGGTGGGGCTGCTGGTCGGGATCTACCTTGCGGAATTCACGGCCACCGACAACCGGTTCATCAACATGGTCCGGTTCATATCCGATCTTTTGCTGTCCGCGCCGTCCATTCTGGTGGGGCTGTTCATCTACATGATCGTGGTGGTGCCGACAGGGCATTTTTCCGGTCTGGCGGGGGCGCTGGCGCTGTCCATGCTGGTGGTGCCGGTCGTGGTGCGCACCACGGAAGACATGCTGCGCCTCGTGCCGCTGTCCATGCGTGAGGCGGCAATCGCGCTGGGCGCGCCACGGTGGCGGGTCATCCTGTTTGTCTGCCTGCGTGCCGCGCGCGACGGGGTGGCGACGGGCATCCTGCTGGCGCTGGCCCGCGTATCGGGTGAGACGGCGCCCCTGCTGTTCACCTCGCTTGGCAACATGAACTGGTCGGTATCCCCCGCGGCCCCCATGGCCAGCCTGCCGGTGACCATCTACCAGTATGCCGGCGCTGCGTACGAGGACTGGACCGCGCTGGCATGGACCGGGGCGCTGCTGATTACGGCGGGTATCCTCATGATCAACATAACCGTGCGGCTGGGGCTGGGACGTAACAGGAAATGAATATGACAGTGGCGGAAAAACAGCCGGTGCCAGCCGCGATTTCGGTGCGTAACCTTGATTTCTATTACGGTGCTAACCACGCGCTGAAGAATATCTCGATCGATTTCCCGCAGGGACAGGTGACGGGCATGATCGGCCCGTCCGGGTGTGGCAAGTCCACGCTGCTGCGCGTGCTCAACCGCATGTATGACCTCTATCCCGGGCAGCGCGCGACGGGGGAAGTCATTTTCGATGGCTGCAACATCCTTGGCCCGAAGGTGAACCTGAACGTGCTGCGCGCGCGGGTGGGCATGGTGTTCCAGAAGCCCACGCCGTTCCCCATGTCGATCTATGACAACATCGCCTTTGGCGTGCGGCTGCATGAACGCCTTGACCGCGCGGCCATGGATGCCCGGGTGGAGGATGTGCTCAGGCGCGTCGCCCTGTGGCCGGAAGTGCGCGACAGGCTGCACGATTCGGCGTCCGCGCTGTCGGGCGGGCAGCAGCAGCGCCTGTGCATCGCGCGCACCATCGCCACCCGGCCCGAAGTGGTGCTGCTTGATGAACCGACCAGCGCGCTTGATCCCGTGTCCACCGCCCGGATCGAGGAACTGCTGGATGAACTGAAAACCGATTTCACCATCGCCATCGTGACCCACAACCTGCAGCAGGCCGCGCGCTGTGCCGATCAGGTGGCTTTTTTCTATATGGGGGAGGTGGTGGAAGTGGACAGCGCCGACCGCATGTTCACCGCGCCGCGCGAAAAACGCACGCAGGACTACATCACGGGCCGTTTCGGTTAGGCCTGCATACCTTACATTTTGTAGCAAGGTTTGCACACACTGAACACATGGGGTGTTGTAGCGTTACGTTTACAGGCCTTGCATGACCGGCCTGAGCCATGCAGGGTAGCAAATACGTTATAACAGGAGTAGACTTGGTTCCCATGATGAAGAAAATGATTCTGGCCGCCACGATCGTTGGCGGTATGGCTGCAGGTTTCTCCGGTCAGGCCGTTGCGGCGCATCATGCGCCTCCCCCGCCGCCGGGCGGTTGCGGTGGCCCGGGTGGCCCCGGCGGGTTCGGCATGCCGTTCCTTGGCAATGTGCAGCTGACCTCCGCGCAGCACAAGAAACTGAAGGCCATCCTGCAGGACAGCCATCCCGATTTCCGTGCCGACATGGATAAGGAGCACAAGCTCCACCAGCAGATCCAGGACCTGCTGGCCACGCCGGGCAAGGTTGATGAATCCCAGATCGTTGGCCTGCAGCAGCAGATTGCCCAGATCCACCAGCTGCATGAGGCGGCCCGCCTGCAGACCGCGATCCGCATCCATGACATCCTGACCACGGACCAGCTGAACCAGATCCGTGAGACGCAGGACAAGGTCGCCAGCCTGCATGAGCAGCTGCGCGCGCTGACGGCGCCCCCGGCACCGGAAGATGCCAAGAAGTAAGATCTCCCGCCCGCCCATGGCGGGCTGAGGGTCAAGGCGGCTGCCCGGCATGGTCGGGCAGCCGTTTTTTTATGCGCGGCCCCGTAATGCTTGACATGGCGGGGGGCAGGGGATAAATCCGGCCAACAATCAGGCACGTCACTTCGCGAGGGTTCGCGCAGTGGCGCGTCCTCTTTTGGGGAAATACTTTGTTCGAGACCCTGTCAGGCAAGCTTTCCGGTGTGTTCGATGGCCTCGCCAAACGCGGGGCCTTGTCGGAAGCGGATGTTACGGAAGCCATGCGCGAAGTGCGTCTGGCCATGCTGGACGCCGACGTGGCGCTGCCTGTCGTCAAGGATTTCGTCAACAAGGTCCGTGAACGCGCCGTGGGGCACGAGGTGCTGGACAGCATCTCCCCCGGTCAGGCCGTCGCCAAGATCGTCAATGACGCGCTGATCGACGCGCTGGGCGGCGCGGGCGCGGTTCCGCTGAACCTGAACGCCGCCCCGCCGGTGCCGATCCTGATGGTCGGCCTGCAGGGTTCGGGCAAGACCACGACATCGGGCAAGATCGCGCGCCGTCTGGCGCAGCGTGAACGCAAGAAGGTGCTGCTGGCCAGCCTTGATACCCAGCGCCCGGCGGCCCAGCTGCAGCTGGCGCAGCTGGCTGAACGCGCGGGCGTGGCGTCGCTGCCGATCATCGCGGGGCAGACCCCGGTCCAGATCGCGCAGCGCGCGATGGATACCGGCAGGCGGGAAGGGTATGACATCGTCATCCTCGATACGGCCGGCCGCCTGTCGATTGACGAGGCGCTGATGGAGGAGGTCCGGGCGATCCGGGCCGAAACCAGCCCTGCCGAAACCCTGCTGGTGGTCGATGCCATGACCGGGCAGGACGCGGTCAACACCGCCAAGGCCTTTAACGAGGCGGTGGGTGTGACCGGCGTTGTCATGACCCGCATGGATGGTGATGCCCGCGGTGGCGCCGCCCTGTCCATGCGCGCCATTACCGGCGCGCCGATCAAGCTGACCGGTTCGGGCGAGAAGCTGGACGCGCTGGAGGAATTCCACCCCGAGCGTGTCGCGGGCCGTATCCTTGGTCTGGGCGATATTGCCGGACTGGTGGAAAAGGCCGCCGATACCCTGGATCATGAGGAAAGCGAGAAGCTTGCCCTCAAGATGATGCAGGGCAAGTTCGATCTTGATGACTACGCGGCCCAGATCCGCCAGATCAACAAGATGGGTTCCATTTCCGGTATCCTCGGCATGCTGCCCGGCATGGGCAAGCTGAAGGATGCGCTGGGGGACAAGGAGCTTGATACCTCCGTCCTCAAGCGCCATCAGGCCATCATTTCATCCATGACCCGCAAGGAGCGGCGCACGCCCTCCATCATCAAGGCGTCACGCAAGAAGCGCATTGCCGCCGGGTCAGGCACGACCGTGCAGGAGATCAACCGTCTGCTCAAGCAGTACGACGCGATGGCCTCCATGATGAAGCGGTTCAGCAAACTGGGGGTAAAGGGCCTGATGCGTCAGGGCCTGTCCGCCCTCATGCCCAATGGGGGACGCCCCCCCGGTGGCGGCGGGCGTCCGCCTTTCGGCTGATCCCATAACGTCGTTTCCGTTTTTCTTTTGTCTTTTTTCTGTCTGGAGAAGTCTTAAATGAGCCTCAAGATCCGTCTCGCCCGCGCCGGTGCGAAGAAGCGTCCCTACTACCACATCGTCGTGGCTGACAGCCGTTCCCCGCGTGATGGCCGCTTTATCGAGCGCGTTGGTTCCTACAACCCGATGCTGCCGTCCGACCACGCCGACCGCGTGCGTCTAGTTGCCGAGCGCATCACCCACTGGCTATCCAACGGCGCGCTGCCGACCGACCGCGTGGCCCGCTTCCTGGGTAACGCAGGCCTGGCGCCGAAGCCGACCTGGAACGAGCAGCCGAAGAAGTCCGCGCCCAAGAAGCGTGCGCAGGAACGTGCCGCCGCCGCTGCTGAAGCAGCCGCAGCGTAAGACTGCTGGCGCGATAGACAGGCAGGAAAGGCAGGCAGTCATCCCATGAACCGCGATCATGTCCTGATGGGTGTGGTGGGTCGTCCGCATGGCGTGCGGGGGCTTGTGCATGTGCACAGCTATACCGCCGTGGCGGAAGACCTGGCCACCTATGCCGGGCTGGTCGATGACCTGGGGCGCCCGTGGCGGCTGTCATGGCATGGCAATGGCGTGGCCCGGTTGCATGATGCGGCGGGCAACGCCATCGACAGCCGCGAAGCCGCCCAGCAGATGGTCAACCGCAAGCTGTACGTGCCGCGCGCCAGCCTGCCCGAACCCGATGAGGACGAATTCTATTTCGCCGATCTGGTCGGGCTGGAAGCGCGCGAACACGGCACGGACCGCGTGGTTGGCCGTGTGGCCGCGGTCCATGACTATGGCGCGGGCACCAGCCTTGAAATTGACGGTGCGGATGGAAGAAACATCCTGCTGCCATTCACCGAAGCCTGCGTGCCGGTGGTGAATGTCGGCGCGGGATGGGTCGCCATCTGCCAGCCTGATGAGATCGAGGTTCCCGTCGAATGCTTTCCCGGCACGGCGGGGCAGGGGGACGGGCCATGACGTGGCAGGCAACGGCGCTGACGCTGTTTCCCGACATGTTTCCCGGCATGCTGGGTCATTCGCTGGCCGGGCGGGCGCTGGAACGGGGCATCTGGTCCGTGGATGCGCGCGACATGCGTGAATACGGGCTGGGGCGGCACCGGGTCGTGGATGATACGCCGTTTGGCGGCGGGGCCGGCATGGTCATGCGCCCCGATGTCGTGGCGAGCGCCATAGCCGATATTGACCTGGCGGGACGTCCGCTGGTCTATCCCACGCCACGTGGACGGCGTCTGATGCAGGCGGATATCCGCCGGTATGCGGCGGGTCCGGGTGTCGTGGTGCTGTGTGGGCGGTACGAAGGGGTGGATGAGCGCGTGCTCGAAGCCTCGGGTGCTGAACAGGTCTCGATAGGGGATTATGTCCTGTCGGGCGGGGAAGTGGCGGCGACCGTGCTGCTGGATGCCTGCGTGCGGCTGCTGCCGGGCGTGATGGGATCGGGCGAAAGTGCGGTCGAGGAAAGCTTTTCCGACGGTCTGCTTGAATATCCGCTTTATACCAAGCCGGCACAATGGGACGGGCGCGACGTGCCCGAAGTCCTGCTGTCCGGTCATCATGCCGCGATCGCGAAATGGCGACGCGCGGCATCCGAGACGGTGACGCAGGCGCGTCGGCCGGACCTGTGGGCTGCCTACCGGGCGGGCACGGGTCAAGACATTTCCCGGACCGCAGGCCCCCGTGCCGATGCGGACCGGCTGAACTGAACATGTAATCCTATCGAACGAGGACCGGATCATGAACATCATCCAGAAGTACGAGGCGGAAGAGATCGCCCGCCTGACCGCCAAGCGCGCCGTGCCGGAATTCGCCCCGGGCGACACCGTGCGCGTCGGCGTGGAAGTGGTCGAAGGCACCCGCAAGCGCGTGCAGAACTACGAAGGCGTTGTGATCGCCCGCTCCAACAAGGGCCTGAACAGCAACTTCACCGTGCGCAAGATTTCCAACGGTGAAGGCGTGGAGCGTGTGTTCCCGCTGTATTCCCCCACCATTGCGGACATCACGGTTGTCCGTCGCGGTGTGGTCCGTCGCGCGAAGCTGTATTACCTGCGTGGCCGTCGCGGCAAGTCCGCCCGTATTGCCGAGCGCAAGCGTGAAGTCGCGGCACCCGCCGCCACCACTGCCGCCGAGTAATATGCCGACCCTTCGCCCGTTTCCCACCGTCATGGTGGAAACGGGCGAACCGTTTTCATGCAAGATTTTGTGGCTGCCTGTCGCGTGCGTATCCTGCGCGTGATGGCGGCCTGTTTCCGTCCGGGAGAGGAATATCAAGATGGCCCCGCGCACATTGTTCGACAAGATATGGGACAGCCATGTGGTCGAAACCCTCCCGGACAGTACGGCCATCCTCTACATCGACCGGCACCTTGTGCATGAGGTCACAAGCCCGCAGGCGTTCGAGGGGCTGCGCCTGAGCGGCCGCCGCCTGCGCCATCCCGATGCGACGATCGCGGTGGTGGACCATAACGTGCCCACATCAGACCGCACCCTGCCGATCGAAGAAGCTGACAGCCGCAACCAGATCGAGACGCTGGAACGCAACGTCCGGGAATTCGGCGTGCCGTATTTCCCGCTGCTGTCCGCGCGCCAGGGCATCGTGCATGTGGTCGGGCCGGAGCAGGGGATTTCCCTGCCGGGCATGACCATCGTGTGTGGTGACAGCCATACGTCCACCCACGGCGCGCTGGGCGCGCTGGCATTCGGTATCGGCACATCCGAGGTCGAGCACGTGATGGCGACCCAGACCATCCTGCAGAAACCCGCGAAGAACATGAAGGTCGTGGTCGAGGGGCAGGTTGGCCCCGGCGTTACGGCCAAGGACATCATGCTGGCGATCATCGGCCATATCGGCACGGCGGGCGGCACGGGCCATGTGATCGAATTCGCGGGGTCCGCCATCCGTGAACTCGACATGGCGGGTCGCATGACGGTGTGCAACATGTCGATCGAGGCCGGTGCCCGCGCCGGGCTGGTGGCCCCGGACGAGACCACGTTCGAATACGTGCGCGGCCGTCCCTTTGCGCCCAAGGGCAAGGCGTTTGACGAAGCCGTCGCCTACTGGAAAACGCTGGCGTCCGACGAAGGCGCGCATTACGACCGCGTGGTGGAACTGCGCGCGGAAGACATCACGCCCGTGCTGACATGGGGCACCAGCCCCGAAACCGTCATTCCCGTAACCGGCAACGTGCCGGACCCCGCTGCCGAAGCAGACCCGTCGCGGCGCAGGCAGATGCAGCGCATGCTGGACTACATGGGGCTGGAAGCCGGGCAGAAGATTGCGGGCACGCCGGTTGATGTCGTGTTCATAGGCTCCTGCACCAACAGCCGGATCGAGGACCTGCGCGCCGCAGCCAGCGTTGCGGCGGGCCGCAGGGTCGCCCCCGGCGTGCGGGCGATGATCGTGCCCGGTTCGGGTATCGTGAAGGCGCAGGCAGAGGAGGAAGGGCTGGACAAGGTCTTCCTGGAAGCCGGGTTCGAATGGCGTGAGGCCGGGTGTTCCATGTGCCTTGGCATGAACCCCGACCGGCTGACGCCGGGGCAGCGCTGTGCCTCCACTTCCAATCGTAACTTCGAGGGCAGGCAGGGCCCCGGCGGTCGCACGCACCTGCTGTCCCCCGCCATGGCCGCCGCCGCCGCCGTGACCGGAACCCTGACTGATGTGCGGGAGCTGATCTGACAATGGATAAATTCACCGTCCTCACGGCCATCGCCGCCCCCCTGCCGGAAGAAAACATCGATACCGACAAGATCATCCCGGCGCGGTTCCTCAAGACCACCAAGCGTTCCGGCCTTGGCGTGCATGCGTTCGACGGGATGCGCTACCGGCCCGATGGATCGGAAAACCCCGATTTCGTGCTGAATCAGGAGCCGTATCGCAAGGCCGAGATCCTGATCACCTATGACAACCTTGGCTGCGGGTCGTCGCGTGAACATGCGCCGTGGGCGTTGCTGGATTTCGGCATCCGCTGCGTGATCGCGCCGTCATTCGCCGATATTTTCAACAACAACTGCTTCAAGAACGGCATCCTGCCCATCGTGCTGCCGCGTGAAGTCTGCACGCAGCTGATGGATGACGCCCGTCAGGGGGCGAATTCCCGCCTCACGGTTGATCTGGCGCGGCAGGTCATCATCCGCCCCGATGGCAGGGAAGTGCCGTTTGACGTTGATCCGCTGCGCAAGCAGCTGCTGCTGGAAGGCCTGGATGACATTGGCCAGACGCTGCAGCATGAAAAGGCGATCACGACCTTTGAGGAACGTCGCGCGCAGGCGCAGCCGTGGATTCCGCGCATCGTCCTTGACTGAGGGCGCGCACCGCGCACCAGCCAATCATTCATAAACAGATTATCCGGATGGGAGACGTCATGTCCGCACCCAAGAAGCTTCTGATCCTGCCTGGCGATGGCATTGGCCCCGAAATCATGCGGGAGGCCCGGCGCATCATGGACTGGATGGCGCAGGCGCGTGGCATCCGTTTCGATATCAGCGAGGATCTGGTGGGTGGCGCGTCGCTGGCGGTGCATGGCCAGCCGATCACGCAGCAGGTGATTGACGCGGCGCGGGCGGCGGATGCGGTGCTGTTCGGTTCGGTGGGGGACCCGAAATGGGCATCGGCCGGATTTGACCGCCGGCCTGAAATCGCGATCCTGAAACTGCGTCAGGAACTGGGGCTGTTCGCCAACCTGCGTCCGGCCAAGGTGTTCGATTCGCTGGTCGATGCCAGCACGCTCAAGCCCGATGTCATCCGTGGCCTGGACATCATGATCGTGCGCGAGACGGTGGGCGGCATCTATTTCGGCACGCCACGCGGGATCGAGACCCTGCCCGACGGGTCACGTCGTGGCATCAACACCGAAGTCTATACCACGGCGGAAATCGAGCGCGTGGCCCGCGTCGCCTTCGACCTGGCCCGCAAGCGTGACAACCGCGTGTGCTCGGTCGAGAAATGCAACGTGATGGAAAGCGGCCTGCTGTGGAAAGAGGTCGTGACCGCACTGCATGACCGGGAATACAAGGACGTGGAACTGAGCCACATGCTGGCCGATAACTGCGCCATGCAGATGGTACGCAACCCGCGGCAGTTTGATGTGATCGTGACGGGCAACCTGTTTGGTGACCTGCTGTCCGACCTTGCCTCCATGCTGACCGGCAGCCTGGGCATGCTGCCTTCGGCCACGCTGGGCGCAAAGGGCGAGGATGGCCGCACGCCCGCGCTGTATGAACCGATCCATGGCAGCGCGCCGGATATCGCGGGTCAGGGCAAGGCCAATCCGCTGGCGCAGATCCTCTCTTTCGCCATGCTGCTGCGTTATTCCTTCGATATGCAGGAAGACGCAGCGATGATTGAAAAGGCGGTTTCCAACGTACTGGACAGGGGCCTGCGCACGCCGGACATCATGAGTGCGGGCAGGACGGAAGTGAATACGGCAGGAATGGGGGAGGCCGTGGTGGCCGAACTGGACCGGCTGAACAAGGCGGCCTGATTATTGCGTTGATATGAAACGGGTCGGCATGATCTTCATGTCGGCCCGTTTTTGATTCTGGCGCTGTTAATGTCCCTCAAAACAGACAGAAGTTTTTGGTAAGGCTTTTTTCAAAAAGCCTCAGAAGACGCCGCCTGTTTGAAAAAAGGCGGCGCCCAAAAACTTCTATTTTTTATCAGGGTCTGTTGGGAATTAACGCGAATTGATGATTGCGGCGGTGAGATAAATCATCGCTGCGAATGATCTGTCGGTCTTGTCGCTTCGCATGGCGATGCGCTTGAACTCCTTGAGCTTGCAGAAGAAGTTCTCGATGAGATGGCGCGCCCTGAACAGGGCTCCATCGAAAGGTCGCCTGTCGAGGCGGTTCCGACGCTGGGGAATGACCACGCGGGCCCCTTGCGCGCGTATGGTGTCCACGATCCAGTGGACATCGAACGCCTTGTCGGCAAGAAGTCCCTCAAAATCAGCCGGTTCAAGGAGAGGCGCCACCCCGACCGTATCGTAATGCTGGCCGGGGATAAGCGTAAAGCGGACCAGATTGCCCAGGGCGTCCGTCATGGCGATGATCTTGGTGGACCATCCCGTCACACTGCGTCCTATCGTCTGACTTCGGGTCCCCCTTTTGCGCCCTGACCATGACGGTGAACCCGGACCACCGTGCCGTCGATCATCGCATATTCCATGTCGGCATCGTCAGAGACCGCTTCAAAAAGCCGTTTGAAAACACCGGCTTTCATCCAGTCGCTGTAACGGGAATAGACTGAGTTCCAATGCCCGAAATATGTCGGAAGGTCCCGCCATGGGCTGCCGGTCCGGGCAATCCATAAGACCGCCTCGATAAAAAGACGGTTGTCCTGCCCGCTGCGCCCGCGATCTGTTTTCTTGCCAAGGCACAGCGGTTCCATTTTCGCCCATTGGGTGTCTGTCAGTACGAAGCGATCCATACGGATTTTGAATCACCTTTGGTGACTTTGAAAAAGCACAATTCCCAACAGACCCCAGTCGTTTTACAGGCCTGGCTTCAGCACGTAGCCCTTGCCCCGCACCGTCTGCAGGAAGCGTGGCTCACGCGGGTCGGGCTCGATCCGGCGGCGCAGGCGCGTGACCTGCACATCCACCGCGCGTTCCCCGATTTCTTCCATGTCCAGCGTGGTCGCGATGTCGGTGCGCGACAGGATTTCGTTGGGGTGGCGGGCAAGCACCGACAGCAGGGCCGACTCGCCCCCCGTCAGGTGCACGATTCCATGCGCGTTGGACAGCAGGCCACGCACGGGGTCGAATTCCAGTTCCCCCAGCCGCACGATCCGCAGGTTGCTGCTTGGCGCGGGTGGGACAAAGCGACGCAGGTGCGCCTTGAGCCGCAGCAGCAGTTCGCGCGGTTCGAACGGCTTGGCCAGATAATCATCGGCCCCGGCTTCCAGCCCGATGATCCGGTCTTCCGGCTCGCCCCGCGCGGTCAGCAGCAGGATGGGAAAATCCAGTTTTTCCCGCCGCAGTTCGCGCGTCAGTTCCAGCCCGTTTTCCCCCGGCATGGTAATGTCCAGCACCAGCGCGTCCGGCTGCATGAAACCCAGCACTTGGCGCGCTTCCTGCGCGGACGACGCCGCGCTGACGCGAAACCCCTGTTCGCTCAGGTAACGTTGCAGCAGGCGACGCAGGCGGGGATCATCATCCACGACCACCACGTGTGCATCCACGATCATGCTGTCGCGGGGCAGGGAGGAGTCGCAGGCCGTCTGGATCATGGGGAACTCCGGTCGGGAAGGTGATGGGCACCGGTGGATACGCCGGGGGCATCCGATTCGTCTATCAGCCCGTGCATGACGCGGCGAAAACCCTCGACGGCCTTGCCGCCCGCGTTGCGGTACACACGGAGCAGGACCTCACGTTGCAGGGAAAACAGATGGTTTTCAATCTCGCTTCCACGCGCGGTCAGGTACAGTTCCCGCCGCCGTCTGTCCTGTTGCGCCGTTTCCTGCCGCACCAGGTCCATGGACAGCAGTTCCCCCAGCGCACGGCTCATGCTCTGCTTGGTAATGCCCAGCGTATTCAGCAGGGCGCCCACGGCCATGCCGGGCTGCAGGGCCACGGCCTGCATGATGCGGTAATGCGCGTGGCCCAGCCCGTGCGCGTGCAGGGCGTCATCTATGATGGCCGTAAAGGACCGGCAGGCCAGCATCAGGAGGTCCTGCGCCTGCCGCATGTCCTCATCACGCAGGAAAAGCAGTTCCACCCCCGCGCCAGCGGGCGCATGACGGGTCGATGGCGGTCGGGCAGGGGCTGTCACGTCCGCGGAACCGTTCAGGCGATACGGCCGGTCAGGCGGTTGCGCAGGCGGGTGATGCGCCCGACTTCAGACAGGCGGCGGTCGAGGAATTCTTCCACCGAGGCCGGGTTGCCGCCCCGCGTCAGCCAGAACAGCAGGGTGGAGACATACACACCGCTCAGGGTGATGCGCTTGGTCACATAGGTGAAACCGGCGGACGTATCCCCCGCCGCCTGCCATATCGCGTTCACGCTACGCCCCAGCGTGCGGGCCAGGGCGCGGGCATGGGTCGGCACCAGCAGCACCGCCAGCGCCTGCCGTATGGCGGCGCGGTGCGGGGCGGCATGGTGCAGCCGGAACAGCACGGCCGCGCGGACACGGCGGCTGATCTTGCGGCTGCGGAAGCTGTTGGTGTCGGCCAGCATGTCACGGTCCATGAGGTCGAAACACGATTCGGCCACCTGCGCCATGCCATCGGGGAACAGCAGGTCCGCGTCCGCGCCCGCGCATTGCCGTAGCAGGGCGGTCGTCCATGGCTGGCTGCCCGCGCGCGGGTCGGCCAGGAAACGGCGCAGCAGCGCGTCACCCTGCGGTGAATTCTGGAGCGCGGGCGGTTCCAGCGCGGATGTCGCGGCGGCAACCAGGGCGGAAGGATTCATGGGCGCTCTCCGTAACGTGCCATTTCGGTATCAAATCCCATCCGGCCAAGGTCGGTCATGCGCATGGGATAGAGGATTCCGTTCAGGTGATCGTATTCATGCTGGAATACATTGGCCAAAAAGCCTGTTGCAATGCCGTGGGTTTCCTGCCCTTGCGCATTCATGCCGCGCCAGGCGATGCGACGGTAACGCGGCACCCAGCCCCGCAGGCCGGGAATGGACAGGCAGCCCTCCATCCGGTCCACCATGTCATCATCAACCGGTTCCAGCACGGGGTTTATCAGGGCGGCGGGCAGGCGCGGGGGATCGTCGTCGCCCGTGCTGCGGGTGTCGGGCACGCGGTATACGAACAGCCGCAGGCCCTGGTGCACCTGGGGCGCGGCCAGTCCCACCCCGCCTGCGTCCAGCATGGTTTCGATCATGTCGGCCACCAGCGTGCGGACTGCCGGGGCCTGCGGGTCGGCCACCGGCAATGCGGGCTGCAGCAGCACCGGATGGCCCATGCGGGCGATCTTGAGCAGCGTCATGGACACAAACACCCTTCCTGTTTCGGGGAACATGTATATGACAGCGTTGGCGCGCAATGCGGAGCACGAAAATCATTTGTCCCCGGATGCGGGAATGATTTGTGTTGCCGTGCGTGAGTGTGATATAGGTGCGGCCCGTTTGGGAATCGCACGAAGGGAATGGCCTCGGGCGGACGTTCCCCAAGTTTCAGTTTCATGGATCATCCATACCGGATGGCAGATCAGGAGTTGACGACCCAGTGCAGGTTCTCGTTCGTGACAACAATGTTGATCAGGCCCTCAAGGCCCTCAAGAAGAAAATGCAGCGCGAAGGCATCTTCCGTGAAATGAAGCTGCGTCGTCATTATGAAAAGCCGTCCGAGCGCAAGGCGCGCGAGGCTGCCGAAGCCGTGCGCCGCGCCCGCAAGATGGAGCGCAAGCGTCTGGAGCGTGAAGGCTTCTAAGCCGACCGTTATCGGAATATGGGTCTGACCCACAAAAAAGCCGGCCCCAGCAGGGAGCCGGTTTTTTTGTGTCCGCAGTCAAGGTGAAGCCATGGATATGGAGTCGCATTCCGGCACCGAACCGACGCCACCCCCCGTGCAGGGGTGGCGCAGGATGCGTGAACGGCTGGTCCGGCGCATCCTGCCCCGTTCCCTGCTGGGGCGCATGCTGCTGATCGGCTTCATTCCGCTGCTGGCCACGCAGGCCATCTCGCTGGAACTGTTTTACGGGAATTACCTGCAGATCGTCTCCCGCCGGCTGTCGGGCGACATGGCCACCACCATTGCCATGACGATCGACCTGCTGGAACGCTATCCATCGCCCGCCGACCGGCAGTGGATCCTGGACGATGCCGGACACCGCGCGGGCCTGACCATGACATTGCATGAAGGGGAAAGGCTGGACCGGCGCGGTTCCAACCATGTGCTTGGCCCCATTGATGATGATCTGGTGCGCGACCTGCGGGCGAATGTGCGCCTGCCCAGCTTCGTGGACTGGAAACAGGCGCGCCATCGCGTGGTGATCCGCGTGCAGACGCCCATCGGGGTGCTGCAGGTGGTCGCCCTGCGCAAGCGGCTGGACGTGGCGCCAGTATGGCTGTTCGTGGCATGGGCATCGGGCAGCGCGCTGGTGCTGTTCCTGATCGCGGCGCTGTTCATGCGCAATCAGGTCCGCGCCATACGCAGGCTGGCGCGGGCGGCGCAACTGTTCGGTCTGGGGCGCGACACCGTGCCCATCGTGCCCGAGGGCGCGCAGGAAATCCGCAAGGCAGCAGTCGCCTTCAATCGCATGCGTGACCGTATCAACCGTTTTGTGGAACAGCGCACGACCGTCCTGGCCGGTGTGTCGCATGACCTGCGCACGCCGTTGACCCGGCTGCGCCTGTCACTGGCCATGCTGCCGCGCACGGGCATGGTCGATGCTGCCGGACTGCAGCCCGATATTGCCGACATGATCGGTGATATCGTGGAAATGGAGCATATGATCGAAGGCTACCTGTCCTTTGCACGGGGCGAGGGGGCGGAAAAGCCCGTTGTCATCCGCGTGGAGGACCTGTTTGACGAAATCGTGGCGGCCCAGCGCCGCATGGGGGCGCAGGCCAGCATCGGTTCCATCACCCCGATGGGGTTGAGCGTGACCGGGCGCGGCAATGCCCTGCGCCGCGTCCTGAACAATGTGGTGGAAAATGCCCGCCGCCATGCCACGCGCATCGAACTGTCAGCCGAACGCGGGCGCAGGGAAGTCTTCCTGTATGTGGATGACAACGGGTGCGGCGTGGAGGAAACGCGGCGTGAAAGCGTGTTTCGCCCGTTTGAAAGCGGCAAGGAGGGCGGAACCGGGCTGGGCCTTGCGATCGCGCGTGACATCATTCACGCCCATGGCGGCCATATCGCGCTGGAGGCCGGTCCACTGGGTGGGGCGCGGGTCAGGATCGTGCTGCCGAACTGACAGGCTCGGCAGGCAGGAAGATCAGGGCAGGGAGTTGCCCGCCCCGCCGTGGCCGGGACCGCCGTTCATGCTGTTCATCGGGCCGGTGCTGCCGCCATACGTGCTGCTCATCTGGCTGAGCGGGTTGTAGCGGCCCACATTGCCCAGGATCTGCTGCATGATGTTGATCTTGGTGCCTGGCGTGGGTGTCTTTCCGGGCGCCATGGAGACGTAGCGCGCATCATCCTTGTGCAGGGTGCGCAGGTTGCGCAGGATGCCGTCCTGGTCAAACGTCAGCACCACCATGTCCTGCTTGCGCACGCGCGGGAAGCTGATGGGAACCATCACCTGCTTCATGGACATATACAGCCACGTATTATCATCGAACGTGGCGCGCCCCGTGGGGGAACCCAGCGCATCCATCACGTCCGAACGCGTGGTCTCGCCAATCTTCAGTTTCTTGTAGTCGTCCGCTTCCACCAGGGAGCCGCGCTGGATGGTGTTGGGCTTGAACACCGAACAGCCCGACAGCGCGATACCCGCCCCGATGACAGCGCACGAAAACAGGCGTAATGAACGCGAACGGGGCAGGGTGTCCTGTGGTGACCTCATGGTCCGGAAAATATCCTGAAATAAGGCATGGCGCGAAAATGCGGTTCGTCTTTCCGGTGCCTGATTGGGAAAATGAAGTCAATCACAGATCGCCCCGACGGTGGAAAAACACGACGGCCAGGGCCATATTTCCACCATGCGGGCATGAAGGCGCAGGCCCCGTGAACACACGCGCAGGAGTAGTACGACATGGATGCAGAATTTTCCCGCCCGCTTGCCGTGGGCCGCATCCCGGCCCGTGGCATGGAAACGGTGGTCGAGGCATCGGATGAGGAATGCCACAGGCTGGCCCGCCGGTTCGGGATTCCCGGCCTGCGTGACCTGTCCTGCCGCTACCGGCTGGCGCCGGGACAGGATGGGGAAGTGCTGGCCGAAGGCTGGCTGACCGCGCATGTGACACAGGAATGTGTCGTAAGCCTTGAACCATTCGAGGACGTGCTGGCGGAATCGTTCACCGTGCGCTGCATCCCGGCGGAACGTTTCCGCGAGGATGACGAGATCGATCCCTTTTCCATTGATGAAATTCCCTATGACCGCGACAGCATCGATCTTGGTGAACTGGCGGCGGAGGAACTTTCGCTGGCGCTGGACCCGTATCCGCACAAGCCCGGATGCGCGATTCCGGCCGAATTCGCGGGTAATGAAGAAGCCGAACCCGAAGAAACCGTGCGCAGGCAGCCTTTTTCCGCCCTGGCCGAGTTGAAAAAAAAGCAGAACTGACGCAAAGGAAGGGGCAGGTAACGGGGGGCGCGGATTACGCGCCTTGCGCATCATCTCTTGCGCAAGTGCAAATGATCTGTTAGAGCGCCCCCCTCAATTATTGATAACTGACCGGTGTATCGCCACGATGGTGTGCCTGCCGGTTGTGATCCAGATCGGAGGGGCCCAGGCCCATGGCTGTACCCAAGAGAAAAACCTCGCCGTCCCGTCGTGGCATGCGTCGCAGCCACGCTGCGCTGAGCGTGCCCGCACATGCGGAATGTTCCAACTGCGGTGAACTCAAGCGCCCGCATCACGTCTGCAGCCATTGCGGGCATTATGACGGCCGCGAAGTCGCTTCCGCCGGCAAGGCGCTGAAGACGGCGGTCCGCGCCTGATAACAGGACGCGACTGGCGTCATTACCCGGTCAGGGGCGCGGTCCGCGTGGGCCGCGCCTGTGGGCGTGCCTGTGGCCGTCCCGTCCGGGTCGCGCGGGACAGGGGTGTGTCAAAGTTGTACTCCCCGATCTTGCGCGTTCCTTTCTTACCCGGCACAAGACGAGCATGAGCGAGACAGGTTCCTCCTTTTCCGAGACTGGGTCCTATACCCTGGCCATAGATGGCATGGGTGGGGATGGTGGTCCGGAAGTTGTAGTGGCTGGACTGGCAATTGCGGCAGACCGACATCCTTCGGCCAGAATCCTTCTGGTGGGGGATGAGGCAAAGTTGTCCGGCCTTCTGAGCCGCCATCCACGCGCGGCCGCCATCTGCACAATCCTTCCGGCCGGTTCGGCCATCCCGATGGACATGAAGCCCACGGCGGCGTTGCGCGTGCGCGATTCCTCCATGCGGCTGGCCATGGACGCGGTGGCCAAGGGTGCGGCCCAGGGCGTCGTGTCCGCTGGCAACAGCGGGGCGATGCTGGCGCTGGCCAAGATCGTGGTCAAGACACTCCCCGGCATAAGCCGTCCGGCAATGGCGGCGCTCAGCCCCACGACACGCGGCGACGTGGTCATGCTCGACCTCGGCGCGAACGTGTCGTGCGACTGGCGCAACCTGGTGGAATTCGCGATCATGGGCGAAGCCTTCGCCAAGGCGGTGCTGGGGCTGCCCGCGCCTACGATCGGCCTGCTGAATGTCGGGTCGGAGGAACTGAAGGGCGACGAACGCCTGCGCCAGGCGGCCGAGGTGCTGCGTGGCAGCGCGCTGGCCAGACAGTTCCATGGCTTTGTCGAAGGGCACGACATCACGGCGGGGACGACCGACGTGGTGGTGACGGATGGTTTTACCGGAAACGTGGCCCTGAAAACCGGGGAAGGGGCGCTGAAAATGGCGTTCACCCTCCTGCGGCAGGTCTTTACCTCCAGCCTGCTGGGGCGGATCGGCTACCTGCTGGTGCGTCCGGGACTGGAACGGATGAAGGAATGGCTGGACCCGCGGCGCTATAATGGCGCGGTGTTCGTCGGCCTGAACGGTGTCGTGGTCAAGTCACATGGTGGCACGGATGCCGAAGGCTTCGCCGCCGCGGTCGATGTGGCGATGGACATGGTCACCCACCGCTTTACCGACAGCATACGTGACCGTCTTGCGCATATGGAAAAGCTGACATCCGTCAAGGTGGCGCCGGACCAGCAGGCGGTTCCTGCATCCTGACCCTGTAGCATCCGGTGTGGCGGGCAGGCTGTCATGGCTGTCTCCACCCGTGCATGTAAGATGAGATTGGTGGAAAAAACAGGCATGACGGCGAAACGCTCGCTTCTGTCCGGGTTCGGCGGTTATCTGCCTGAGCGGATCGTTACCAATGATGAACTGGCATCCCGGCTCGATACATCCGACGAATGGATTCGCGGCCGCACCGGCATTGGCCAGCGCCATATCGCCGGTGAAAACGATACCGCCGTATCCATGGCGACAGAGGCCGCGCGCCGCGCGCTTGAATACGCGGGCGCGACACCGGCGGATGTCGATGCCGTAATCGTTGCCACCAGTACGCCGGACCAGGCCTTTCCTTCCACCGCCGTGCGCGTGCAGGCCGGACTGGGCATGTCATCCGGATTCGGCTTTGACCTTGCAGCGGCGTGTTCGGGGTTCATCTATGCCCTGTCCATGGCCGATTCGCTGATTCGCAGCGGGCAGGCCCGCTCCGCGCTGGTCATCGGCAGCGAAGTCTATTCGCGTATCCTCGACTGGTCGGACCGGGGGACATGCGTGCTGTTTGGCGACGGGGCGGGGGCGGTGTTCCTGACTTCCGCCGGACCACAGGACAGTGATGCCGGGATCCTGTCCACCCACCTGCATTCCGATGGCCAGTATGGCGACCTGCTGTATGTGGACGGCGCCACCGGGCAGCATGACAGACCCGCCCACCTGCGCATGAACGGGCGCGAGGTGTTCCGCCATGCGGTGGGCAAGCTGTCTTCTTCGGTTGACGAGGCGCTGGCCGCCAATAACCTGACCCATTCGGATGTGAACTGGCTGGTGCCGCACCAGGCCAACCTGCGCATTATCGACGGCGTGGCGCGCAAGCTCGCCCTGCCAGCGGAGCGGGTGGTGGTGACGGTGGACCGGCATGCCAATACATCGGCCGCTTCCATCCCGCTGGCGCTGAACGAAGCGGTGCGCGACGGGCGCATACGCAAGGGCGACCTTGTGCTGATGGAAGCGCTGGGTGGTGGCCTGACATGGGGGTCGGCGCTGGCGCGGCTGTAATGTCGTTTCGGTACCACATTGAAATGGGCGCGCAATAAACCGCCCGTTCATTGAATACATTCAATTGACGATGGTGGCGCGCATGCATAACGTTTACGCATGAGCACCGTGACGCGCGCCACTCTGGCAGAACAGATATATGATCAGGTCGGGCTGTCCCGCCATGAATCCGCCGATATTCTGGAAGATATTCTGGAACGGATGGCACGGACACTTGAAACCGGCGATACCCTGAAAATAAGCGGGTTTGGCACCTTTTCTGTCCGGCAGAAGGGACAGCGTACGGGCCGTAATCCGAAAACGGGCGTGGAAGTCCCGATTCTTCCGCGCTCTGTTCTGGTATTTCGCCCCAGCCAGCTGCTTCGTGCCCATGTCAATGGACAGTCCAGTGGTGAAAACCCGCCGGAAGGAGACGAGGAATGAGCACGCAGCATGACCCGGCCCGGACCGGGCCCACGCATGACGTGACGCAGCCGGGCACGGACAGCCTGCCCATTTACGAGGTCGCGCGTGAACTCGGCCTGGCCCAGCATGTCATGCGCATGTGGGAATCCCGCTTTCCACAGCTGCAGCCGCTGCGGGGGCAGGTGGGGCGGCGCTACTATCGTCCGCAGGATATTGCGGTGCTGCGCCAGATCGCCGACCTGCTGTATGTCCGCAAGCTGTCGATTGCACAGGCACAGGCCGAACTGGGGCAGGTGGCCCTTGCCGCGGACCCGGCGCCTGCGAGCATGGCCACGCCAGCCACGCCAGCCACGCCAGCCACGCCAGCCACGCCGGAAATCCCCGCTGTCCATACGGTGATTCCTGACGCAATTGTGGAACCGGTCCCGCCGGTGGCGGAAGTGCGCGCTGCGGCCGAAGCGCCTGCCCCCGCGCCCGCACCGGAACACGCGCTCCCGGTCGAAGCCGCCACGGTTATCGAACAGGTCACGATTGTCGAGGAAACCACCATACAGGTAGCCGATACGGCTCCCGCCGAACCTCAGGCATCCCCGTCGGTAAAACCCGTGGCGGAAGAAGCCCCGGCCACTGCGGCAGCGGTGCCCGAGGCCACGACACCGCCGGAAGGCGAAACGGCGGATGAAGCGGAAATGCCGCTGGAGCAGATCGTCATGATCGAACTTGAGCGCCTGCAGGCGGAAAATACCGTGCTGCGCGACAGCCTGCGTGGCGTGCTGGTGGAACTGCAGGCCCTGCGGGAAATGGTGCCGGTCTGATTTATCCGGTTTTTTTCAGTTTTGCGCAGATCGTGGCTTGCCGTCCCCCTGATGGCCTGCTACACCCTGCGCATCGCAGACAGGCGGGCAGTAGCGCAGCCTGGTAGCGCATCAGTCTGGGGGACTGGGGGTCGTGGGTTCGAATCCCGCCTGCCCGATATCCCTGTCTGCGATTAAGGATTTTGGGCGAACGCCCCGATGAAAGCACCTGTAACAGGGTGCTTTTTTTGTATCCGCCGCCGGCGCGCTAGTAACGCGCGCGGCTCCAGTTCAGCCACAGCATGTGCAGCACCGCCATGATGGCCGGCCCGACAAACAGCCCAAGCAGGCTCCAGCTTTCAGCCCCGCCCAGAATGCCCGTCAGCACCCACAGGAAGGGCAACTGGGTCGAGCCGCCGATCAGGGCAGGGCGCACCAGATGGTCCGCCAGCAGGATCACGGCAATGCCAAACAGGACGATGGCGATGGCGGTCAGCACCGCCCCGGTATTGATCACCAGCAATATGGCCACGGCGCTGATGGCGATCAGGGCGCAGAAGGGGATCATGGCGGCAATGGCCGTTATCACGCCGAACAGGAACGGGTGGGGCGCGCCGGCGACCAGATAGGCAAGGCCCATCAGCATGCCCTCGCCAATACCGACCAGCACCAGCCCCGATACCGATCCGTGGACGGAGGCGATGATCTGCAGCGCGATCCGTTCCCCCCGTTTGCCAAAGGCGCGGCGGGAGACATTAAGGGACTGGCGGATAACCGAATCCCCGTCCTTGAGCAGGAAAAACAGCGTCAGGATGGCGAAGGCGAACAGCAGCACACGGTGCAGCACCTGCGATCCAAGCTGCTGCGTCACCTTCACGCCCTGACCGATATTCATGGACCCGAGAAGGGCCGAGACATCGGCGGGATTTGTCAGGTGCTGGTTCCACCATGTTTCGATCGTCTGTTGCCCATAGGGCAGGCGGCCGACCCATGGCGGGACGGGAATGCCGGAATGGCGCGCATCGTTCAGCAGCCTTAGCACGCCTTCCGCTTCACGCCCCGCTTCAAGCCCGAACAGCGCCAGTGGCCCGAGGAAGATCAGCGCGACGACCAGCGTGAACAGGACCGGCAGCAATGTCCGGTGCGCGCGTGAATGCCACCGCCTGCGTGCCCGCACGTAAAGCGGCCACGATGCAATGGCGAATATGCAGCCCCAGATCAGCGATGGCAGGAAGCCGCGCACGGTGTACAGCGCCAGCAGGACAAAGAACAGCGCCAGGCCCGCGCGCGCCATGCGCTGCGTGCGCTGGGTTTCGCTGAATGACCGGAAGGTTCGCATCGTGGATGCAGGATCCATGCGGCGGCCCGGCATGGGGGCGCCTGCCTGATCCTGATCCGCGTTGTAGGGATCCGTCATGGTCATTCCTCTGGAAAACGGGCTCGGTCGATATGGGTGCTGGTGTTAACGGGATCGTTCCAGCAATGACATTAATCCTATGTCGGGGGCGTCGTTTCAACGGCCCATAGGGCAAAAGCATGAATCAGGGCGGCTTCCTTAAGGGAATCGAACCGTCCCGTCGCCCCCCTGTGGCCTGCTTCCATGTTCGTGCGCAGCATGATGGGCCGGTCCGACCGGTTGTGGTCACGCAGGCGCGCAACCCATTTCGCCGGTTCCCAGTAGGTGACACGCGGATCGGTCAGCCCACCCATGGCCAGGATGGCGGGATAGGCCCGCGGGGCCACCTGTTCATACGCGGCATAGCTTGCGATCAGGTCATAGGCGTCCGGGTCGTTCAGCGGGTTGCCCCATTCCGGCCATTCCGGCGGGGTCAGGGGCAGGGTGTCATCGGACATGGTGTTCAGTTCATCCACGAACGGCACCACCGCCACAATCCCCGCAAACAGGTCGGGGCGCATGTTGGCGACCGCCCCCATCACCATGCCGCCCGCCGAACGGCCATCGGCCACGATCCGTCCCGGCGCGCCAAAGCCCGCATCGGTCAGGGTGGTGGCGCAGGCGATGAAATCGGTGAAGGTATTGGGCTTGTTACGCCCGCGTCCGCCCAGGAACCAGTTCCAGCCCTTTTCCGAACCACCACGGACATGGGCAATGGCATGGAACCACCCACGGTCCACAAGACTGAGCGTGCGGGTGGAAAACACCGGGTCGATGGCATGGCCATATGACCCGTAGCCATACAGCAGCAGCGGGGCGGACCCGTCCATGGGCGTGTCGTGGCGGCCCAGCACGGTTATGGGCACCAGTTCCCCATCCGGGGCCTGCGCCGTAAGCCGCCAGCAGCGGTACTGCGCCGGGTCATGGCCGGACGGCACGGACTGCTGCTTGAGCAGCCGGTCCGCCCGCGTCGTCATGTCCTGCGCATGCCACTGCCGGGGCGTGGTGGGGGACTGGTAGACGTAACGCAGTTCGGTCGTGTCGTATTCGTAGCCGCCGGCGAATGTCAGGTCATAGGCGGCTTCATCGGGTTCCAGCGCATGGGCATGGCCCTGCAGGTCACGGATGACGATGCGCGTATTCGCATTCCGGCGTTCACGCCATGCGATATGGCCCGACCAGACCATGCAGTCGGTAATGTAGCGGCCGGGTTCATGCCCGACCAGGTCGCGCCAGTTTTCACGCCCCGGCGCGCTGTCCGGCGTGGTCATGATCTTGAAATCATACGCGCCGTCGGCATTGGTCAGGATGATGAAGTGCTGGCCCTGATGATACAGCCCGTACATCAGCCCCGTCTGGCGCGCGGCGGCGCATGCGGGTGCGGCCTGCGGGTCATGGCCGGGGATCAGCCAGGATTCGGACGTATCGTGGTTGCCGGAGGAAATGATGATCCACCCGCCCGAACGCGTTGCGTCCACGCCCACGAAAAAGCCGGGATCGGGTTCCTCATAGACCAGCGTATCCGTATCTTCCCCGATGCGGCGGCGATAGACGCGGGCCGGGCGGCCATGTTCATCCCGCCAGACCCAGAACAGGAACCGGCTGTCGGGTGAGAAGACGAACGCCCCGCTGCAGTTGTCAACAGGCGGCAGGGCGGTCCCGCCCGTCCCGGCCAGTCCGCGGATATGGATGCGGTAGATTTCGGACCCCTGCGTGTCCTCGGCATAGGCGAACAGGGTGTGGTCGGGACTATGGCTGGCGGTGGCGATGGCGTAATAGTCGTGGCCGCTGGCCGCCGCGTTGACATCCAGCAGCACCTCCTCCGCCTGCGGCTGGCCGGTGGGATAGCGTCTGTAGACGGGATACTGCGCGCCCGCCGCATAGCCGGTCTGGTAGGAAAATGGCCCGTGGGGAATGGCGGGATAGGTATCGTCGGGCTGTATCCGCCCTTTCATTTCCGCCACCAGCTGTTCCTGCAGCGCTTCCGTTCCCGCCAGGATGGACTGCGTATAGGCGTTTTCCGCCCGCAGGTGTCCGGCAATGTCAGGGCGCAGCAGGGACGGATCACGCAGCACGTTCTGCCAGTTGTCATCCTTCATCCACGCATATTCATCCTGCCGCGTGCGGCCAAGCTGCGTGATGGTGCGGGGTATCTTGCGGGGAACGGGGGGGAGGGTCATCGCATGGTCCTTGCGCGCGGGCGGTGGATCAGTCGGTTTTCGGGGCGTGCCAGCCGGTCAGGCCGCGGCGCAGGCGCTGGCCTTCGGGGGTGGCGGGGTCAATCATGCCCGTGCGCAGGAACAGGTCGATCAGCACAAGGTTCACGTTGAACTTGAACTCATCTGTATCGCGCACCAGCACATAGGCTTCCCGCAGCGGGATCAGGCGGAATTCCTCCACTTCCCCATCGGCGGGCGTGGGGACGAAATCGGGCGGCAGTTCCAGTTCGAAACAGTGCAGCACGTCGCGGCGCAGCCCCTCGGGCCGGTCCAGCGCGTAGCGGATGTCCGCCGTGGGGCGGGCGCGCGCCACCAGTTCGGGCGGCAGGCTGGCTTCTTCACCCGCTTCCTTGATCAGTGCCTGTGCCGCCGTGTGTCCCGCCGGGATGCCGCCGGCCACCAGATGGTCCAGCTTGCCGGGGTCCAGCCGCTTGGTCATGGATCGCCGGGCGATCCACAGATACAGCCCGTCAGGCCGGCGCACGAGGCCATTGAGGTGCACCCCCGCCGCCATGAGGCCAAACAGCGGCAGCGCCCCCCTGTCAATGCGGGCCACCGGCGGCTGGTCCATGTCGGTCCAGACGTCAAACAGTTCGTGGTGGGAGCGGTACACCCCCTCCCGCGCCATGGCTTCCCCGATCTGTTCCAGCCTTGCGGGGGCATCCAGGGTAACGCTGTCCCCCGCATGCGTCATGCCGTGGCGCAGCAGGACCGGCAGCAGGTCGGGCTGCACCCACCCCGCGGGCTGCGCGCCCAGCCGGAATTCCAGCCGCCCGCCGGGCAGCACCGCCGTGTTGCAGGCGGCGATATGACGAAAAAAACCATCGAGGTTACGTGACATGATCCATCCCTGTGCTTCGGGCCATGGCTGGCATACCGGCTGCCCCCGGGGCTGACAATCCTTCGGGCGCGCCGGAGTGACAGGGAGATATGGGTTGCAAAACGCCCGACCTATGCCACATGCCGTGCATATGGCTGTTTCCGACAAGACCCGGCAGGACCTGCCGGAACGTTCCGCCGCCGCCACCCTGCGCGGCCTTCTGCCCTATCTGTGGCCCCGCCATGACATGCGTACGCGCCTGCGCGTGGTGGGGGTGTGCATCCTGCTGATCGCGGCCAAGGTCGCCACCATTGGCGTGCCCTATGCCTACAGCCGGGTGATTGACGCCCTGCAGCCCGTGGCGGGACACGCGGCGATGATGCCGCTGGTCCTGATCGTGGGATATGGCCTGCTGCGCATGGCGGCGGCGGGCTTGGGGGAATTGCGCGACGCGCTGTTCGCCCCCCTGCGCTACCGCATAAGCCGGATCGCGGCCATGCGCAGCTTCACGCACATGCACCAGCTGTCATTGCGCTTTCACCTCAACCGCCAGTCGGGCGGGGTGACGCGGGCGATCGCGCGCGGGACGGAAGCGATCGAGACCCTGCTGCGCGTGGGCGTGTTCAACGTGGTGCCGACCCTGATCGAGGCGCTGATGGTCATTGTCGTGATCTGGCGCCTGTTCGACTGGCGCTACGCGGTGGTGATGCTGGTGGCGGTGGCGGCATATGTGCTGTTCACCATCAAGTTCACTTCGTGGCGGATCGGGCTGCGGCGCCAGATGAACGACATCAACAGCGAGGCTAGCTGGAAGGCGCTGGACAGCCTGCTGAACTACGAGACGGTCAAGTATTTCGGTAACGAGGAACACGAACGCAGACGCTACGAAGACGCGCAGCGGCGGTACGAAGCCGCCGCCATCCGCACCCAGATCTCCCTCAACGGCCTGAATTTCGGGCAGGCGGCAATCATCGCGGTCGCCCTGATCGCCGTCATGCTGATGGCCGGGCGCGATGTGGAGGCAGACCACATGACGGTGGGGCATTTCGTGCTGGTCAATACCTACCTCATGCAGCTTTACCTGCCGCTGAACTTTCTGGGCAGCGTGTATTCCTCGCTGCGCAATTCGCTGGTGGACCTTGAACACATGTTCGCCCTGATGGACGAACAGGCCGACATTACCGATTCCGCGCATGCGCTCGGCCTGCCCGCGCGGCTGGACGAGGCACCTGCCGCCGACATCCGCTTCGAGGACGTGCATTTCAGCTATCGCCCCGACCGGGAGATCCTGCGCGGGGTCAGCTTCCATGTCCCCGCGGGCCACCGGGTGGCCATTGTCGGCCCGACGGGGGCAGGCAAGTCCACGATCAGCCGCCTGCTGTTCCGGTTCTATGACGTGACATCGGGCCGTATCCTGATCGACGGGCACGACATCCGCGACTATTCGCAGGCGGCCCTGCGCGGCGCGGTGGGGGTCGTGCCGCAGGATACCATCCTGTTCAACGACACGATCGGCTACAACATCGCCTATGGCCGCCTTGGCGCCACGCAGGCGGAGGTGGAGCAGGCGGCGAAGCTGGCCTGCATCCATGATTTCATCATGACCCTGCCCGAAGGGTACGCCACGCGGGTGGGCGAACGCGGGCTGAAGCTGTCGGGGGGTGAAAAGCAGCGCGTGGCGATCGCCCGCACCATCCTGAAGAATCCGCGTATCCTGCTGCTGGACGAGGCGACGAGCGCGCTGGATACCCGCACCGAGCAGGAAATCCAGACCGCCCTGCACACGGTGGCCGCCAACCGCACGACCATCATCATCGCCCACCGGCTGTCCACCATTGTCGATGTGGATGAAATCCTTGTGATGGGGCAGGGGCGGATACAGGAGCGCGGCACCCACCGCGCCCTGCTGGAACATGGCGGCCTGTATGCCGAAATGTGGGCGATCCAGGCGGAGGAGGAAGCCGCCGGGACCTGACCCGCGCCGGCACGGCGGTGGCGCGCGCATGACCGCCCCGCACTGGTCAGCGGCGGCAGGGAAGTACATATCAGGAAGAACGCTAGAAGGAGCCACGACATGACGGATACGAACAACCCGCCCCCCGAAGGGGACGCCATCCCCCCCGAACTGAGCCATTGCGGCGCGGTGGTGGACAAGGCCATCGAATACATGCTGGGTGAAAACCTGCCGCCGGTGGCCATTGCCTCCGCCCTGCTGGGCGGGTCACTGGGGCTTCTTTCGCGCACCATGGGGCGCGAGACCATGCAGGCCATGCTGGAAAACGCGTTGCACAGCGTGCAGGCGGGCGAACTGCACCCCGACCACGACCAGAAGGCTGGCTGATCCCGCAGGGGTGAAGTGGGGATGAAATGCCACGCTTTGCCCCCCATGCCGGACAAAAAACGCCGAATCATGCTTATGCATCTTGACTGTTGGCGGTGGTTTGGCGATAAGCCGCGCCTAATCTAGACGATCCTTGCCGGGCATTTATGCCTCGGCCACAGTTATATCCGAGGATGATAAAATGTCTCGCCGCTGCCAGATCACAGGCAAGGGCGTGCTGACGGGCAACAACGTCAGCCACGCCAACAACAAGTCCCGCCGTCGCTTCCTGCCCAACCTGCAGGAAACCTCGCTGCTGTCCGATATCCTCGGCACGGCGGTTCCCATGCGCATGACCACCAATGGCATCCGCACGGTCGAACACAATGGCGGCCTGGACGCGTTCCTGCTGTCCACCCCGAACCGCAAGCTGACGCCGGAAGCCATGACGGTGAAGCGCCGTATCCTGCGCGTTCAGGAAAAGAAGGCCGCTGTAGCCTGATACGCGACAGGGCTGGCCACCATCCCGCAATGCCGGGGTGGCGGTGGCCCGTCCGTCGTAGATGAAGCCTGACTGAAGTCTGGTGCATTGTTCCGCTGTGCCGGTCTGCGTCGTCCATGTTGAAAAAGACTGAGGGCGGAAGCAGCTTACGGTTCCGGCAGGCGCGAAAGGGAAAGGTTCCCCTTCGCGCCCGTGTTGTCTTGTGGAGGTTCCCCCGTGTCCGCCAAGTCTGATCTGTCCCTGATTCGCAATATCGGTATTACCGCGCATATCGATGCCGGCAAGACCACCACCACCGAGCGTATCCTGTACTACACCGGTGTGTCCCATAAGATCGGTGAGGTGCACGAAGGCAACACCACCACCGACTACATGGCGCAGGAGCGTGAGCGCGGCATCACGATCACCTCGGCTGCCGTGACGTGTGAGTGGGAAGGCCGCCGCATCAACATCATCGACACCCCGGGCCACATTGACTTCAACATCGAGGTCAACCGCTCGCTGCGCGTGCTCGATGGCGCGATCTTCATCATCGAAGGCGTGGCCGGCGTGCAGCCGCAGTCCGAGACCAACTGGCGTCTGGCTGACCGCTACAACGTGCCCCGCATCATCTTCATCAACAAGCTGGACCGTACCGGCGCCGACTTCTACTACGCCTTCAGCACGCTGAAGGAGAAGCTGGACATCGTCGCGATCCCGCTGCAGCTGCCCATCGGCGCCGAAGAAAACTTCGTTGGCGTGGTGGACCTGATCGAGATGCGCGCCATCGTCTGGGAAGGCGGTGAACTGGGTGCGAAGTTCCATTACGAGGAAATTCCCGCCGACCTGAAGGAAAAGGCCGACGAAGCCCGCCAGAACCTTCTGGACACCGCGCTGTCCGTTGATGACGCGGCAATGGAAGAATATTTCGACAAGGGCGACGTGGATGTTGCGACGCTGAAGCGCTGCATCAAGAAGGGCACCATCAAGGGTGACTTCCGTCCCGTGCTGTGCGGCACTGCGTTCAAGAACAAGGGTGTCCAGCCGCTGCTCGACGCCGTGATCGACTTCCTGCCCGCGCCGGACGACGTGGAAGGCATCCGCATCGCCCCGCCGGAAGACGAGGAAGTGGACGAGAACAAGCTGCCGATCATCCCGGTTGACCCGGATGGCAAGTTCGCTGGCCTCGCCTTCAAGATCATCAACGACAAATACGGCACGCTGACCTTCGTGCGTGTCTATCGTGGCGTGCTGCGCACCGGTGATACCGTGCTGAACACCACGAAGGGCCACAAGGAACGTATCGGCCGTATCTTCCAGATGCATGCTGACAAGCGTGAGGAGCTGAAGGAAGTCCACGCCGGTGACATCGCCGCGTTCGTTGGCCTGAAGGACACGCAGACGGGTGACACGCTGGCCGATCCGGCTGATCCGGTCGTGCTGGAACGCATGAGCTTCCCGATCCCGGTCATCGACATCTCGGTCGAGCCGAAGACGAAGGACGGCGTGGAAAAGATGACGCTGGCGCTGCAGAAGCTGTCCGGCGAAGATCCCTCGCTGCGCCTGAAGACCGACCAGGAAACGGGCCAGACCATCCTGTCCGGCATGGGCGAACTGCACCTCGACATCATCATCGACCGCCTGCGTCGTGAATATGGCGTGGACGCAAACATCGGCGCGCCGCAGGTTGCGTATCGTGAAACGATCACCAAGCCGCATACCGAAACCTATACCCACAAGAAGCAGTCGGGTGGTTCGGGCCAGTTCGCGGAAGTGAAGATCGAGTTCGCGCCGGTCGAGCGTAACGAAGGCATCTCCTTCGAGAACAAGGTCGTCGGCGGCACCGTGCCGAAGGAATACATCCCGGCGGTGGACAAGGGCATTCAGGCGCAGGCTACGACCGGCGTCCTGGCTGGCTTCCCCACGGTGGACTTCAAGTTCACGCTGCTGGACGGCAAGTACCATGACGTTGACTCCTCGGCGCTGGCGTTCGAAATCGCGGCGAAGGCCTGCTTCCGTGAAGGCATGAAGAAGGCCGGTCCGGTCATTCTCGAGCCGATCATGGACGTGGAAGTGACCACCCCGAACGATCATGTCGGTGACGTGGTGGGTGACCTGAACCGTCGCCGTGGCATGATCCAGAGCCAGGAAACCTCAGGTTCGACCGTCATGGTCCGTGCGATGGTGCCGCTGAAGGAAATGTTCGGCTACATCTCGCACCTGCGTTCGATGACCAAGGGCCGTGCATCCTTCACGATGCAGTTCCACCACTACGATCCGGTGCCCCGCAACGTCGCGGAAGAGATCATGGCGCAGTCCGCCTGATCTTTTTCGAAAGAGAGCATCAAAAGGAAACCGGCCTCCGCAAGGGGGCCGGTTTTTTTTATGCCTGACCGGTATGGCGCCATGGGCAGGGCGTGCCTGTCCTGCGTTATTTCCGATCAGATGCCTGCAGGAAATGGGTGGCGGCTGTGACCGTGGCGGACGCGCTCCCTGCCGGTGCTGCGCCGGTTTTTTTCAAAAACGTCCTGATGATTAAGGGATATTTTCTGAGCTGACTTTTCAGGCAGTCTCTCAGGGAATGATTTTCATCCATCGGCCGGCCTGATGGCGCACCCGGCCATCCTGTTCCAGCTTTTCCAGATGCGCGTGCAGGTTCAGTCGTGCCGCACGGCGCAGGCCGGGGCGCAGGTTGTGGTACATGCTGTCCACGATTTCATCCAGCGTACGCGGTTCGACCGGCATCAGCGCGATAATGCTGTTTTCACGTGCGCGGCGGTGGGCGACCAGCCCTTCGATGCAGGCCTTGACATGCGGTATGGCGGGACCGTGCGCTGGCAGCAGCAGGTGGCTGTCGCGCTGCGCCAGGTAGTCCATGCTGTCCAGAAACTGCTGCACCGAACCATGCGGGGCGGGGGGCACCATGGTGGTGGACCAGCCCATGACATGATCCCCGGTGAAGATGATGCCATCCGCCGTTTCAAGACAGATATGATCGCTGGCATGCCCCGGTGTGTACAGCACCTGCAGTCCCGCGATTTCATCGCCGTCCTGCAGGCCGATATCGGGGGTGAATTCCGGCTCGGCACTGGCATGGAAACCGCAGACCGGGATTCCCAGCCGTGCCCCCAGCGGGCGTGCGCCAGCCAGATGGTCCGCATGGGTGTGGGTCAGGATGATATGGGTAATCGGCCGATCGCCGGCCGCGGCCACCAGCGCGTCAAGGTGGGCGGGGTCGGTGCTGCCGGGATCAACGACCACGCAGCCCCTTCCGTGGTCCACCAGCCAGCTATTGGTGCCGTTGCCGGTCATGGGACCGGGATTGTTCGCCACCACCCGACATATGGTGGGTGTCTGGGGCAACGCCACGCCATAGGGCGGTGGCGGTTCACTGATCCGCCACCCGTTGCGTGATGCTTCAGCCAAAGGCGCCGACATGGTGCATCACTCCGGTGCTGATTTCGCGCACCATCTGGAACAGGCGCTGCATCGGTTCGAAAATCTCGGTGTATTCGCGGTGGTAGGTGCCTTCCTGCCGGGGGCCATGCGGTTCATGGAAATCAAGGTCGAAACTGCCATCCGAACGGTAGGGGAAGATATTTTCCAGTTCCGCCAGCGCCCCCGGGATTTCCAGGCACAGCACCTTCAGCGTCAGCACGTCACGCGAAAACGCATGCCGGGGCGAGAAATAGGGTACCTGTGTGGACAGCAGCCAGATCTGCTCGATGATCGCGATGCGGATGGCATGCAGCAGCAGTTCATCAGGGCGCATGCGCGGGGCGTCGGGCCATGCGCGCCGCAGGGCGAGGTGATCGGACTGGATGCGCCGGAACATCGCCTGCGTGCTGGCCCAGAAATCCAGGTTTTCCAGCCCGTGCATAAGCGACAGGCAGGCTTCCTGGCGGCCGGGGTCCTTCTGCGCGGTGGCGCGTTCCAGCCACATATCCGGGTCCAGCAGGCGGATGACACCGCGCAGCACGCCGTGGTCGGAATGGGCCAGGGCATGGGCCGCGAAATCCATGGCGCGGCGGAAGCGGGGGCTTTCCGCCAGGTATTTCTCGAACGTTTCGGGGTGGCGCGCCGCCGCCGTGCCCAGCCCCTGCAACGTGTTCGCGCACCATGCCAGCTGCTGCAGGATGGCGTTGTTGGGAATCGCGCGCAACTGGCTGGGATGCTTGATGCGGGTTACGGTCGATGCCGCGTCACTCTGCCGGGCGGACGGGCGCGACCCGGTCTTGTCGATCAGTGATGGCCCGAATGCGCCCAGCAGGGCGGCATAGCCGGGATCTTCCACCAGCCCGGTCATGCCATTGGCGATGGTGGCGAAGAAATCGGCCGAGAAATCCGGTTCATCATAGACCGGGTCACGGTCCAGCGTGGTGGTGGCGAAGGCATGTTCGGCAATGATGCTGACGGTGGCATCCGCCAGGGCCTGCGTGCCGAACAGAAGATAGCCGTCACCGCCCTGAAAGGCCGTTTCCTCGCGCATCTGGATGCCTGCGCGGGTAAAGCGGGCGCGGGCGTGCGGCGGGGACAGGTAGTCGAAACGGTCCGCCAGCCGGTAGGGATGCGCGCCACGGCCAATGCTTTCGCCGTGCGTGTCGAACAGGATGACCTCGACAAAGGCCAGATCCCATTTGCGCAGCAGGTCGCATACCTTGATGCGCAGCCGTTCGATCAGGTAGGTCGCGGCCAGCTGCCCCACGTAACGGCCGGAGTCGGAAAAGCCGAACTGCAGGCTGAGCTTGCGCGTGCGCTGCAGGTAGGCGCGCCAGTGGGGGGAGCGCAGGGCTTCCTCAATGATCTGCTCGCCGTTTTCCAGCGCTTCCTGTGTCTCGAACAGGGGCGAGATCTCGATCATGTCCGCCACGCCATACAGCCGCGCCAGCCACAGCGCGGTCAGCAGGGTGTAGCCGGTCTCGGTCTCGGCAATCAGGAAGCGGATGGGACTGGTGCGGTCGATATGGCGCAGGATCTGGCGCACCGTCATCATCAGCCGCCCGGCGCTGGCCTGTTCCATCAGCAGCGAGCCGAAATCGATCTCGACCGGCTGGACCGTCTCCAGCGCGTCGTTCATGCGGCTGATCAGCGCGCGGCGCTGGGCCGGGATGTCGGGGCTGTCGGTAATGCCCAGCCGCTGCCGGGCGATGTTATGCAGCTGTGTCGCGTTCAGGCGCGTATGCGTATGCGCTGCCGACAGGCCATGCGCCATGAAGCCCGCCCGCGCCACCGCCAGGGTCATCTTGTCTTCAGGGGTCGCGGCGTCGATCGCCTCGCTGAAGGCGGCGTTCAGGTCATTGGTGCTGGTCAGCGCGTCGGCGCTGCGGGTGATCAGCACATCGGCAAAGCGTGACACCGCTTCGGGTTCCGGCCCGGTGGGGCAGGCGGCGATCTGGGCCGCGACGGTTTCCAGCGCGGTCTGCACGCGCGGCAGCAGGTCATTGGCGCTGCTGTTCACGGGTTCGATCTGGTCATGCAGGCGCGCAAGCTGCATCTGCTTCATGCGCAGCCGCAGGCGCAGCGTGTCCCACCAGCCGATATCGGTGCGGCCGTCGGTGTCATAGCCAACCCAGCTGGTCATTATGATGGGACGCGGCGCCAGCGTGGACCACAACTGCGGCCAGTGGGTCCGCGCTTCGGACAGCAGGATGATGTTCAGCCGGTCCAGCGCGTTGCGTCCGCGCAGGATGGCCTGCGTCGCCAGCGTGAACTCCTCATCCAGCGTGGGCGGCCCGACGCGGCGGTGCGTCAGGAAGGCAGGGACATGCGCCGGCGCCTCGGCCGGGTTGGTGGAGGCCAGGTCCGCCAGTGCCTCGTATACCGGGTTGGCCAGCGCGAATGTGGGGTGGGCGGTGAACACGGCGGCAAAGCGGCTGCGTTCGATGGCGGCGCGGAAGCGCGCGATGGGTACGGGGCTGTCATCGGGGTCCGGCTGCACGATGCGGCGGGCGACGTCACGCATGCGCGCCGCGACCACCGCATCGTCGGGGCCATCCAGATAGGCGGCGATATGGTGCGCCCGCCCGGCAAAGGCCCGGTCGCGCAGCAGGCGCACGATTTCCTCCACCATTTCCATCGACAGGGCGCCATTGGCCATCTGGCGGCCGATCTGACGCGCCAGCGCCATGACCGGGCTGCCGGTTGCGGTTTCGTCATGGCTGGCAATCAGTTGTTCCGCCTGTTGCAGCAGGTCGGAAACAGTCCGCGCGGCGGCTTCGGTCATCGTGTTGTCCTGTCATGAAAAATCGTCATGGTCTTTCCCAAATCCCATGTTCGGCGGCGGCCCGCAATGTCCACCATGGCATATTCACGCCTATTTGGCGCGTTACACCGAGTGTTGCTTGGGCTGGAGGGGAGACAATGGTATCAAGGACTTCATGAACGGTATTCCACAAACGGATCAGGACGCGCGGCATACGCTGCTGCGTTACAAACGGTCTGCGACCGGCCTGCTGGCAGCCATGGCCGGGCTGACGGTGGCGGGTTACGCCCTGCCGCAGATGGGCTGGCTGGCGGACCGTCCGTGGCTGGAAATCCTGCGTTCGGGCACCAAGGCGGGGGTCGTGGGGGGGCTGGCGGACTGGTTTGCCGTGACCGCGCTGTTCCGCAGGCCCATGGGGCTGCCGATTCCCCATACCGCCATCCTGCCCGCGCAGAAGGAACGGCTGGCGCAGGCGCTGGGGCGCTTCGTCTCGACCAACGTGTTCACGGAGCATGAGGTCGAGGCCGCATTCAACCGCATCGACCTGCCTTCCATCCTTGGCAACATACTGCAGGAACCGGAAACGGCGGACATGGTCAACCGCGCCGTGCTGGGATCGGTGCCGCACGTGCTGGACCGGCTGGAGGACGGGCGGGCGAGTTCCGCCATCGCGCGCATGCTGCCGACCCTGCTGGGGGGGGAGGAAATCGCCCCCGTCATTACCCGCAGCCTGCGCGCGATGGTGGAAGGGGACTGCCACCAGGAAGTGTTGTCGTTCCTGCTGTCGCGGCTGAAGGAAGGCATCAAGGCCAAGGAGCCCGCCCTGCGCATGATGATCGAGGAACGCGTGCGCGAACAGGGCGGCCGCGTGCTGGGCTGGGCCATTGGCGGGTCGATCGCGACCAAGGTGCTGCTGGCCGCGGGGCAGGAACTGGACCGCATCGACCCGCAGAATTCAGAATTGCGTGAAGGCTTCACCACATGGGTCCGGGCCGAGATCGACCGGATCGAGCAGGATCCGGTGCGCCGGCGCGATATCACGGACGCCGTGATGGGCGTGCTGACCCATGACAGCGTGCGTGGCTGGAGCAGTGACGTGTGGCACCGCCTGCGCCGCCTGATTGAGGAAGACATGGACAAGGGGGATCGCGGATGGCTGTCCTCCATTGTGCGTGACGCACTGCAGCGCCTGGCGGAACAGATGTATCATGACGCCACCATGCGCAAACGGATCAATGATGGCGCGCGTGGCATGATTATGAGCAGCCTGCCGTTCCTGCGCGACCGCATGTCGCGGTTTATTTACTCGGTGGTCAATGGATGGGATGCGGAAAGCCTGAGCGACCGCCTGGAACTGCGTGTAGGTAAGGATCTGCAGTATATCCGGCTGAATGGCACGCTGGTCGGGTTTCTGGCCGGGTGCGGGCTGTCCGTGCTATTACAGCTGATATTCGGGACCGGTATCGGATAGGGCAGGGTTGCATGCAACGATTGGACTTGACGACGCGTGGCTGGTAGCCCATCTGAAACTTCAGGAAACAGTACTGTTTCGGTCCAATTATGCAGGCGGGCCGGAACAGGCGGGAGAGCGGAATGCTGAAACTGTCGAAACTGACCGATTATGCCGTCGTGGCTCTGGTCCGGCTGGGACAGAAGGAAGAGGTCACGACCTCGCCTGTCCTGTCGCGTTCGACCGGCATTCCCGAACCCACCGTGGCCAAGGTGCTCAAGATTCTCGCGACACAGGGCATCGTGACATCACAGCGCGGCGCGCGGGGCGGCTACAGGCTGGCCTACCCGCTGGAGGAAATCTCCATCGCGACCGTGATCCAGGCGATCGATGGTCCCATATCGCTGACGACATGCGTGGATGGCGGGGATTGTGACGCCCGGTCCACCTGTGGCCTGGGCGGGCAGTGGGACATGGTCAACGCCGCCATCCGCAACGCCCTGTCCGCCATCACGCTGGCGGACATGAAGAACCATACAGTCACTGACAGACTGGGCGGCCTGCGCGCGCCGTCCATGCCCGGCGGGCCCGCGGCCACGGCCTGAAACAGGGGGAGGAAAGACACATGCCGGCAGTAGCCGAAACCCGCAAGACGGTCGAAACCCTGGGTCAGAACACCTATAAATGGGGGTTCGAGACCGATATCGAAATGGATATCGCCCCCAAGGGCCTGAACGAGGACACGATCCGCCTGATCTCCAGCCGCAAGAAGGAGCCGGAATGGCTGCTGGAATGGCGGCTGAAGGCCTACCGTTCATGGCTGGAAATGCGCGAACCCACATGGGCCAAGGTCAGGCACCCGCCCATCGATTACCAGGACGTGCATTACTACGCCGCCCCGCGCAGGAAACCCGGCCCCAAGTCGCTGGAAGAGGTCGATCCCGAACTGCTGCGCACCTATGAAAAGCTGGGCATCCCGCTGCATGAACAGGCGATGCTGGCAGGCGTGGAAGTGCCCGAAGGCCAGGAGGCGCGCGCGCCCGTCGCGGTGGATGCGGTGTTCGACAGCGTGTCCGTCGCCACCACCTTCCGCAAGACGCTGCAGGAAGCGGGCGTGATCTTCTGCCCCATTTCCGAAGCGGTGCAGGAACATCCCGAACTGGTGCGCCGGTACCTGGGCAGCGTGGTGCCGGTGACCGATAATTTTTACGCCGCGCTGAACGCCGCCGTGTTTACCGACGGCTCCTTCGTGTTCGTGCCCAAGGGCGTGCGCTGCCCGATGGAGCTGTCCACCTATTTCCGCATCAATGCGCGGAATACCGGACAGTTCGAGCGTACCCTGATCGTGGTGGAAGATGGCGCGTCCGTTTCCTACCTTGAAGGCTGCACGGCGCCGATGCGCGATGAAAACCAGCTTCATGCCGCCGTGGTCGAACTGGTGGCGATGGAAGATGCATCGATCAAGTATTCCACCGTGCAGAACTGGTATCCCGGTGATGAGAACGGGAAGGGCGGCATCTACAACTTCGTGACCAAGCGCGGCGCGTGCCGTGGGGCGCGGTCCAAGATTTCATGGACGCAGGTGGAAACCGGGTCGGCCATTACGTGGAAATACCCGTCATGCATCCTGCAGGGTGAGGGATCGGTGGGGGAATTCTATTCCGTCGCGGTGACCAACAACCACCAGCAGGCCGATACCGGCACCAAGATGATCCATATCGGGCGCAATACGCGTTCGACCATCATCGCCAAGACCATCAGCGCGGGCCAGTCCGACAGCACCTATCGCGGGCTGGTGCGCATGATGCCCAAGGCATCGGGCAGCCGTAACTTCACCCAGTGCGACAGCCTGCTGATCGGTGACCGTTGCGGGGCGCATACCGTGCCCTATATCGAAAGCCGCAACATGTCCGCACGCGTGGAGCATGAGGCGACGACATCCAAGATATCGGAAGACCAGCTGTTCTACTGCCGCCAGCGCGGCCTGTCGGAAGAGGACGCTGTGGGCCTGATCGTGAACGGGTTCTGCAAGGATGTCCTGAAGGAACTGCCGATGGAATTCGCGGTGGAAGCGCAGAAGCTTCTGCAGATCAGCCTAGAAGGCAGCGTGGGCTAACAGGGATTCAAAGACGTGAGCAAGCAATTCGTAAGCATCAATGGCCTGTGCGCCCGCATCTCGGACGGGGAGACCCACAAGGAAATCCTGCGTGGGGTCGATCTGGAAATCCCGGCGGGCGAGGTCCACGCCATCATGGGGCCGAACGGTTCGGGCAAGTCCACCCTGTCCTATGTGCTGGCCGGGCGCGAGGATTACGAGGTGACCGGCGGGTCGGCCACCTTCAAGGAGCAGGACCTGCTGGCGCTGGAACCCGAGGAACGCGCCGCCCTTGGCCTGTTCCTGGCGTTCCAGACGCCGGTTGAACTGCCGGGCGTGAACAACGCCAACTTCCTGCGCACTGCCGTCAACGCCGTGCGCCGCGCGCGCGGGCAGGAGGAACTGGACGCCGTGGCCTTCCTGAAAGCCGTGCGCAAGGAAACCAGGCATCTGTCCATGTCGGATGAAATGCTCAAGCGCAACGTCAATGTCGGCTTTTCGGGTGGTGAGAGAAAGCGCAACGAGGTGCTGCAGATGCGCATGCTCCAGCCGTCCTTCGCCATTCTGGACGAAACGGATAGTGGCCTGGACATCGACGCCCTGCGCATCGTGGCCGAAGGCGTGAACTCCCTGCGTTCGCCCGATTTTTCGGCGCTGGTCATCACCCATCACCAGCGCCTGCTGGATTATATCGTGCCCGACCGCATCCATGTGATGGCGAAGGGCCGCATCATCCACAGCGGTGGCCCCGAACTGGCCAAGCAGCTTGAGGCGCAGGGTTATGCCCAGTTCCTGTCGGAGGCGGCGTGAACGCCATTGCACCGGTCGGGGTCAATGCCTCAGCCTTTCTCGACCGGGGTGACGTAACGGGCAATGTGCAACGGCAGAAGGCCGCCGATTTCCTGCGCCATGTCGGCCTGCCACGCGTGGGCGTGGAGGCGTGGAAATACACCTCCCTGCGCGCACTGGCGGACGTGCCGTTTACCGCCGCGCCGCACGCGACGGATGACAAGGCCGTTGATACCCTGCTGGCGGAAATCGAGACCATTTCCGGCCTGGGCGCCGGGGCCAGCCGTGTGGTGTTCGTGAACGGGTATTTCGATGCCGGTCGTTCACGCCTGCCCAGGGGCGTCAGGGTTTCGACGCTGGCCGCCGGTACGCTGCCCGATGACGGGATCGACCCGGCGGGGGATGTCACCACCGCGCTGAATACCATCCTTGCGCGCGACGGGCTGGATCTGGTCGTGCCCGCGGGTGTGGATGGTGGCTGCCTGCTGCTGGTCAGCATTGGCCAGACGGGGGAGGCCGAGCCGGTTTCCTTCCACCCGCGCCACCGCATCGTGGTGGAAAAGGGCGGGCGCCTGGCGCTGCTGGATGCATCGGCCGGGCGGGGGCAGTACCTGCACAATCCGCTCTATGACATTGCGGTGGCGGATGAAGGCTACCTGTCCCATGCCCGCGTTCAGGCGGAAGGCAGGCAGGCGGTGCATCTGGCGGTCAGCCATGCCCGGGTTGCCGCCGGTGGCGTCTATGACAGCTTTACGCTTACACTTGGGGCCAGCCTGTCGCGGCATGAAGTCCATGCCGGACTGACACAGCCGGGGGCCAGCGTGCATGTCAACGGCGCGCAGCTCCTGTCCGGCCACCAGCATGGCGACCTGACCAGCGTGATCACGCATGCCGCCCCGGACTGCGTATCGCGCCAGACGATCAAGAACGTCCTGTCCGACCACGCGCGTGGCGTGTTCCAGGGCAAGATCCTGGTCGAGCGTATCGCCCAGAAGACCGATGGCTACCAGATGAACCAGGCGCTGCTGCTGTCCGATGGCGCGGAAATCGACGCCAAGCCGGAACTGGAAATCTACGCCGATGATGTGAAATGCAGCCATGGCGCCACCGTTGGCGCGCTGGATGATGACCAGTTGTTCTACCTGCGCAGCCGTGGCATCCCGGATGCTGCCGCGCGTTCCATCCTGATCCGCGCCTTCCTGCATGATGTCGTGGACCAGATTGATGACCAGCGGCTGAAGGACAGCCTGAACCTTGCCGTCGAGGCATGGTGGACGCGGGAGGTCGCATGATGGACCAGACTGTCGCCAGCCCCACGGACATCGCGGGCAGCCTGCGCCACATCCGGGCCGATTTCCCGATCCTGTCGCAGAAGGTGCATGGCAAGGATCTCGTGTTCCTTGACAGCGCCGCGTCCGCACAGAAGCCACGGCAGGTCATCGACGCCATGGCGGACACCATGCGCACCCAGTATGCCAACATCCACCGTGGGCTGTACTGGATGAGCGAACGCACGACGGAAGCCTATGAAGCCGTGCGCGATCAGGTGGCGGCCTTCCTTGGTGCGCAGGCGCGGGAGGAAATCGTTTTCACCCGCAACAGCACGGAAGCCATAAACCTTGTCGCCCATTCCTTTGGCACCCTGCTGAAGCCGGGGCAGGTGGTGCTGGTGTCCGAAATGGAACACCATGCCAACCTCGTCCCGTGGCAGATGCTGCGGGACCGCACGGGTATCGAACTGCGTGTGACCCCCATTACCGATGATGGGGCGCTGGACATGGACGCCCTGGCGCGCAACCTGTCCGACGGGCGGGTGGCGCTGGTGGCGATCACCCACATGTCCAACGTGCTGGGCACGATCACGGATGCCCGCGCCATTGCCGACATGGCGCATGCGGCGGGCGCGAAGGTGCTGTTCGATGGCAGCCAGCTTGCCGTGCACCGTCGTGTGGATGTGCGCGCGCTGGATGCGGATTTCTATGTGGTGACCGGGCACAAGCTGTATGGCCCGACCGGCATTGGCGTGCTGTGGGCACGGCGCGAGATCCTTGACGCCATGCCGCCCTTTCTTGGCGGCGGCGACATGATTTCCACCGTGTCGTTCGAACGGTCCACATGGGCCAGTGTCCCGCATAAATTCGAAGCTGGCACCCCCGCCATCATCGAGACCATTGGACTGGGCGCTGCCCTTGCCTATATCGAATCCATAGGGTTTGACGCGATTGGCGCGCATGAGGAAGCCCTGACGGCCCATGCGCTGAAGGTGCTGGGCAATGTCAGCGGCCTGAAGGTAATCGGGACGGCGCCGGATCGTGGCGGGGTGATTTCGTTCACCATGGACGATGTCCACCCGCATGACATCGCCACCCTGCTGGATCGCAACGGCATTGCGGTGCGGGCGGGACATCACTGTGCCGAACCGCTCATGCGCAGGCTGGGGGTTGCGGCCACGGCACGGGCCAGTTTCGGCATTTATACCACGCCCGGGGAAATTGACTTCCTGGCCGCCACGCTGGAACAGATACGCAGCTTTTTTGTCTGATGGCGTGATATTCATGGCGCAGGATGATCTGTATCGCACCGTGGTGCTGGAACGGGCCAGAACGCCGCGTTACGCAGGCCCGCTGGCGGGTGCGCAGTTGCACGGGGAAGGATCGAACCCCCTGTGTGGTGACCGGGTGAAGCTGCAGGCCGGTGTCGATGCGCAGGGCCGGGTTACGGCATTGCGGCATGAAACGCGGGGCTGCGCGATCTGCGCGGCGTCTGCGGATCTCATGGCGGAACGGGTGGCCGGACAGGATCGCGCGCGGATCAGCCAGATGCATGCGGAACTTGTGACAGCCGTTGAAACAGGTATAGCCCCCGAGGGCTTGGGCGAACTTTCGGTTTTTGCGCCATTGCACCGGCATCGTTCGCGTATTCGCTGCGCAATGCTGCCGTGGTCGGCGCTGATCGGGATGCTCAATGATGATAAAGACAGGTGAAGGTCTCATGGACGAGAAAAATCAGGTAGAGCCTGCCATCGGCATGGCAGAGGGAGCCGGGCATTTCTCCCTTGAGGCCGAAGACACGCCCAGCCCCAAGGCTGAACCCGTATCAACGTGGACACCGGACGGGGAAAAACCGAACGATGCCCCCGCCAGTACCAGCATACCGGACGAGGAAACGGTCATCGCCGCGATCGCCACGGTGTATGACCCGGAAATTCCGGTCAATATCTATGAACTTGGCCTGATTTACGCCATCGACCTGCATGAGGATGGATCGGTCAAGGTCGAGATGACGCTGACCGCCCCGAACTGTCCCAGCGCGCAGGAACTGCCCGTGCAGGTCAAGGAAGCGGTGGAAAAGATCGATACGGTCACCACCGCCACGGTGGAAATCGTGTGGGAGCCGCCATGGGACATGTCGCGCATGAGTGAAGATGCGCGTCTTGCCCTGAACATGTTCTGAACCCAGCAAGGGGAACGTGCCATGACTGAACAAAACGCCACGACCGCCACCGCCGCTGCCACCCCGCGTCGGGCATTGCCGCCGCTTATGACCCTGACGGACCGGGCGGCGCAGCGGCTGGAAAAACTGTACCAGACCAATCACGCCGGGCACCTGCTGCGCATCGCCGTTTCGACCAAGGGCTGTTCAGGCCATGCCTATGACATGAGCTTTGTCGAGCAGGCCGGTCCGGGCGACGAAGTGGTGGTGGACAAGGGGGTGACCCTGCTGGTGGACCGCAAGGCGACGCTGTTCCTGATCGGATCGGTGATGGATTATGAGGTCAAGCAGCTTGAATCCGGCTTCACCTTCAGCAATCCCAATGAAAAGGGGCGCTGTGGCTGTGGGGAAAGCTTTCACGTCTAACGCATTGATGAAAAGGCAATGAAAGTTTATGGGTGCCGCCTTTTTGAAAAAAGCTTCACCAGAAACTTTCTTGCCTTCAGCGTCGGTTACGCCGGTTTGCCCCCGGCAGGGTCAGCACGCATACGGATTCGACTTCCGCTGACCACAGGAACTGGTCAATGACCGTCACGCTATCCAGCTGGTAGCCAGCATTGCGCAGGGGCGTCAGATCCCGTTGCAGGGCCACGGGATTGCAACTGACATAGATGATGCAGGGTGGCTTGCCTGCCACGATCTGGGCAATCTGCGCACCGGCCCCGGCATGGGGCGGGTCCAGCACGATGGCTGCCGCCTTTGCCAGATCGGTCGCCATGACCGGCTGGCGGTTCAGGTCACGCAGCGCGGGCAGGACACGCGTGCCGCCACTGGCCTGTTTCAGGCAGGCAAGCGCCGCACGATCACCTTCATAGGCATGGACCTTGGCATGCTCGGCCAGCGCGAAGGATAGCGTCCCACACCCCGCATATAATTCGATAATGCCAGCCTTGAGGCCCTTGCGCGGCAGGCCCGCCAGCACCGCAGCCTTGATAAAGGCTTCACCCGCCCGTGCGGGCTGCAGGAAGGCACCCGGCGGCGGTACGACACGCACGTCATCAAAATGATGGAAAACCGGCCCGGTCAGGGCCAGGGTCTCCGGCGGGCGGCCCTGCAGTGAAATGCGCGGGATGCCATGCGCCTTGCCAAACTGCGCCAGGATACGGCGGTCATTGGCATCTGGCGTGCCATCCATCGTAATCAGCAGGTCGGGGCCGCTATCCAGCAGGTTGATCTGGATATCACCCCCCGCATGCACGGCCGGAAGTGAATGCAGCAGGGCGCGCAGGGGTGTCAGCAGGGCGAAAAGCGTGGGATCGAGCAATGTGCATTCGCGCATGTCCACCACATCGCCACGACGGCGGTGCAGCCCCAGCATGATCTGTTTTCCGACCCGGCGGAAGGCCAGGTCTACCCGGCGCCTGCCATGCGGGCTGACCTGATGGGCCTGTGGCGCTGGAATGGCGTCGAATCCAACATGTTGCAGGGACTCGACAACGCGACCTGTTTTCCAGTCCAGCAGGGCAGGCAGCGCCATGTCCTGAATGCGGCAGCCACCACAGGTGCCGAACAGGTGACAGGGGGCGGGCACGCGATCCGCCCCCGGTATCACCACGTGATCAAGCGTCCCGCGTGTGCCGTCATGTGCCGCCAGCACGATTTCATCACCCGGAACCGTGCCGGATACGAATATCCGGCCTTCTGGGGTCTGGGCTATGCCATCCCCATCATTGCCGAGCGCCACCACCCGGATGGCATGCGCCACTGCGTTTTCCATTTCCTGTTATCGCCAGAAGGACAGACTGCTTATTCGTCCGCCGGAATAACGGATTTTTCCCGGCGCGGCAGTTGCATGAAGGCCGGGACGTCATTGCCAAAGCCGGTGACAGGCTGGTCAGGCGCGGACGGAAGCAGGCCGGAGTCGCGACGCGTGGATGGCGCTGCGGAAGAACCGCCAGCCGCACTGCCCTGCGACCTGCGCGATTTGCGTGGGGCGGGGGCTTTTTCCTCAGCCGTGGCGGGTGCCGCAGGCGGCTCCGGTGTGGCTGTTGCGGCATTGCTCTTGCGGGCGGGCTTGCGACGGCCATTGCCGGTGCGGGGCTCTTCCGACCATTCCAGCGTTTCCACGCCGGGAATTTCGATTCGGGGAATGGGCTTGCCTGTCAGTTTCTCGATGGCCTGGACCAGCGCCTCTTCATCCGGCGTGGCCAGGGTATAGGCGTGGCCGGTGCGACCCGCACGGCCGGTACGGCCGATTCGGTGGACGTAATCCTCGGCATGGAACGGCACGTCGAAATTGAACACATGCGACAGGCCGCCAATATCGATCCCGCGTGCCGCAATGTCGGAGCAGACGAGGATCTTCAGTTCGCCGCTCTTGAACGCTTCAAGCGTCGAGAAACGCAGCGACTGCGCCAGGTCACCATGCAGGGCGCCTGCGGAAAAACCATGCTTGATCAGGGATTTGCACAGCACGTCGACATCACGCTTGCGGTTGCAGAACACGATGGCGTTCTGCATGTCCGCCGCGTTCAGAAGCTTGCGCAGCGCGCGGCGCTTTTCCCTGGCATCGACGATGGCCAGTCCCGTCTCGATGGTTGACGCGACGGAGGAGGGACGGCTGACCGTGATTTCCTTGGGGTTGCGCAGGAACATATCCGCAAGCCTGCGGATTTCCGGCGCCATGGTGGCGGAGAAGAACATGGTCTGGCGCAGTGGCGACAGCATGCCCACGATCTTCTCGATATCGGGAATGAAGCCCATGTCCAGCATGCGGTCCGCTTCGTCGATCACCAGCAGTTTGGTCTGGGTCAGCAGCAGGCCGCCGCGTTCAAACAGGTCGATCAGCCGGCCCGGGGTCGCGATCAGCACGTCAACGCCACGGTTCAGCACTTCCTTCTGCTCGGCCATGCTTTCGCCACCGATCAGCAGCGCATGGGTCAGCTTGAGGTGCTTGCCGTAATTGACGAAATTTTCCGCCACCTGCAGCGCGAGTTCACGCGTGGGCTCCAGGATGAGCGAACGCGGCATCCGCGCCCGTGCCCGTGAGCCGGACAGGATTTCCAGCATGGGCAGGGTGAAGGACGCGGTCTTGCCGGTCCCGGTCTGCGCGACACCCAGAACGTCGCGCCCCATCAGCACATACGGGATGGCCTGCGCCTGAATGGGGGTGGGATGACGGTATCCCATCTCATCAATCGCCTGCTGGATGGGTTCGGACAGGCCGAGTTCGGAAAACAGGGGCTGTGCCTCCTGTTCCGGGGCGTCTTCCGGTGTGGGGGTATCAGTAGGGGCGACCCCGTCCGTGCTGGTGGCGGGGGCCGGGGCTGCCGCCTTCTTTGCGGAGCGGGCCGGGGCGGAGGGCGTTTTTTTGGCGCTCAAATTACTCTCGAACGTATCAGCAGATGAATATGGCCCCGTCCGATTGCCACCGTGTCGCGCTGTATCAGGCTGCCGTCCCTGATGTACCTGCAGCAATGCAGGGAAGGGGAGTGCGGCATGTCCGGGTCAGATACCCTGCTGTGCCACATTCCCTGTGCCTACCCATATTTGCAACGGAAATCAAGGGGACGTGAGGATTGTCCCCGTAATTTCAGAACGGATGGGCAAGGCAGCCACAGATGATGGTCAGCACGCCGATGCCCGTGTTGACCATGACCAGCGAGCGGATCGAGTCGAACGTGCCCTGCTGCGGGCGCAGCGCGCGGCGCGCCTTCTGGTAGGGGCCGAAATAGATGCGGGCGAAAATGCCGGCCATGATCAGCCCGAACAGCTGCATGAGGTTGATCGGCCATGGCACCACCGCAAACCCGCCATCGTGATAAATCAGGAGCCAGCCCGTAATCAGCACCGTCGGCATGGTATGCCATACGATACGGAAAAAACGGTTGAGCGTCTGCAGGTGGACGGAGGCGCGCTGCGTTCCATCCAGCAGGCTGAGGCTGGGCTTGAGCACGAAGGCCGCATAGATCATGCCGCCAACCCAGGCCGCCATGCCGGTTATGTGGAGTGCGAGCACAAGGCTCCAGACTATGGAATAGGACATGACGCCTCCCTGCGGGGTGGATGGATAAAGAAAACAGTCCCTGCCATGGGGCAGGATGCGGAATGCTTGTTTCCCCATTCCTGTATCATGTGCAAGGCCAGTCACGCAGCCAAAGTTGCCAGAAGGGGGAAGGACATCATGACCATGGATGAAACAGCACGGACGGCCGCGCGCCACCTGCTGCTGCCCACGCCTGATGAAATGGGGCGGATCGACGCCGCGGCCGCCCGCCACGTGCCGGTGGCCGTGCTGATGGAAAACGCGGGCCGGGCCGTCGCCCGCGCCATCCGGCGGCACATGCGTCCGTGCCGCGTGCTGGTGCTGTGCGGTCCCGGCAATAACGGCGGTGACGGGTACGTGACCGCGCGCAGGCTGGCGGAGGAAGGCTGGCCGGTATCGGTCGCGGAAATGGCGCCACCGCATCCCGGTGGCGATGCCGCCGCGGCCGCAGCGTTGTGGCAGGGACCGGTCGTGGCGTTCACGCCCGAAAACGCCGCCCGGTTCGATCTGGTGGTCGATGCGGTGTTCGGCGCGGGGCTGAGTCGCGACATCGCCCCGGACGTGGCGGATGTGCTGAAGGCGGCCCCCCGCCTGGTCGCCATCGACATGCCAACGGGCGTGGACGGGGCGACCGGTGCGGTCCGGGGATATGCGCCACAGGTGGAGATGACGGTCACGTTCTGCCGGCTCAAGCCCGGGCACCTGCTGCTGCCCGGCCATACGCTGTGTGGCCGGACCGTGCTGGCGGATATCGGCATCGGGGAAGACGCGGTGGCGTCGGTGCCGATTCGGACATGGCATAACGCGCCGGGCCTGTGGCGCACGCCCGCATGCGGGCCGACCAGCTACAAATACAGCCGTGGCGTCGTCAGCATATGTGGCGGGCGTGAAATGCCGGGTGCGGCGCGCCTGTCGGCGGCGGGCGCGCGGGCGGCGGGCGCGGGCCTGGTGCGCCTGGCAGCGGGTGATGGCGCGGAGGTGTACCGCATGACCGCGCCGCCGGGGCTGATCGTGGATTCCGGCGCGCTGGACGACCTGCTGCGCGATACGCGGCGTCATGTCTGGGTCTGCGGGCCGGGCCTGTCGGTGGATGAGGTGGCGGCGACCTTTCCGGCGCTGGTGCATGCGGGCCGGGACGTGATCGCCGATGCCGGGGCGTTCACCATGGCGGCGGGGCAGCCTGACCGACTGAAGGGGGCGGCCATCATCACCCCGCATATCGGCGAGTTCTCGCGCGTGTTCGGCAGGCCGGGGCCGGATCGCGTGGCGGCCGCGCGGCAGGCGGCGGCGCGGACGGGGGCCGTGACCGTCATGAAGGGGCCGGACACCATCATCGCCAGTCCCGACGGGCGTGTCGCGATCAACAGCCACGCCACCCCCATGCTGGGCACGGCGGGGTCGGGCGATACGCTGACGGGAATCATCGCGGCCATGCTGGCGGCGGGCATGCCGCGCTGGGATGCGGCCTGTGCAGGGGTGTGGATGCATGGCGATGCGGCGCTGCATGCCGGCGAGTGGCCGGTAGCCGAGGATTTTGACCGTCATCTGGGGGCGGCGAGGGCGCGGGCGGAAGCAGAGGTAAAAAAAGTTTTCGGCTGAAAACGCCATTCGGGCCGCGTGGGATATTGCCCCGTGGCCAATGGTGCGCTAAAGCCCCGCGCTTACAGCTTGGGCACAGTGCGGGCGTGGTGGAATTGGCAGACACGCCAGATTTAGGTTCTGGTGACGCAAGTCGTGGGGGTTCAAGTCCCTCCGCCCGTACCAAGATCCCGGCAAGTCGCGTTATGCGAGCAGACGTGGTGGCCTGACCGGCCTATTGCGTTCTTTGACACGTTCTGACCGAGAGGATGGCCTGGCAGATGCAGGTTACTGAAACGCTTTCCGATGGCCTGAAGCGCGGGTTTACCGTTACGGTGCCTGCCGCGGAAATCGAGAGCAAGCGCACCGCGCGCCTGAAAGAAGTTGGACAGTCCATGAAGCTGCCGGGCTTCCGCCCCGGAAAGGTGCCGATGAGCATCCTGCAGCAGCGTTTTGGTGAATCTGTTCAGGGCGAGGTCCTGGAGCAGGTTGTAAGCGACGCAACCCGCACCCTGCTGGATGAGCGCGGCCTGCGCCCGGCCATGCAGCCCAAGGTTGACCTGGTTTCCGGCAGCGAGCCGGGCAGCAAGGAAGACCTGAAGTTCACGGTCGAGTTCGAGGTCCTGCCCGAGATCACCATCCCCGACCTGTCGGACCTGTCGCTCGTGCGTCTCAAGTCCGAAGTGAACGCCGAGACCGTGGACAAGGCCCTGACGGAAATCGCCAGCCGCCAGCGTGAGTTCGAGAAGGTCGAGGAAGACCGCCCCGCCGCCAATGGCGACGTGGCCGTTGTTGACTTCGTGGGCAAGATCGATGGCACGGCGTTCGAAGGCGGCTCCGCCGACGACGTGAGCGTCGAGCTGGGTGGCGCAGGCTTCATCCCCGGCTTCGCCGAGCAGATCGAGGGCATGAAGGTCGGTGACGAAAAGGTGATCACCGTGACCTTCCCCGCCGATTACGGCGCGGAGCACCTGGCGGGCAAGGAAGCCAGCTTCGACATCAAGCTCAAGGAACTCCGCCGTCCGGTCGAGGCCAAGATTGATGACGAACTGGCCAAGAAGCTGGGCTTCGACGGGTTGGAGCAGGTGCGTGAACTGATCTCCAAGCAGGTTGGTCAGGAATACGAACAGCTGTCCCGCCTGCGCCTGAAGCGCGAACTGCTGGACAAGCTGGCGGAAAAGACCGATTTCGAAGCGCCTCCGGGCATGGTTGACGCCGAATTCGCCCAGATCTGGAACCGCATCGAGGAAGACCGCAAGGCCGGTCGCCTGGATGAGGAAGACAAGGACAAGGACGAGGACACGCTGCGCGCCGACTATCGCAAGATTGCCGAGCGCCGCGTGAAGCTGGGCCTGCTGCTGGCGGAAATCGGTCGTGTGAACAACATCACCGTGACGCAGGAAGAAATCGTGCATGCGGTGCGTGCCGAAGCGGCACGCTATCCCGGTCAGGAACAGGCCGTGTTCGAGTACTTCTCCAAGAACCCGCAGGCCGTTGACAGCCTGCGTGGCCCGATCTTCGAAAACAAGGTCATCGACTACATCGTCGAACTTGCGAAGGTCGAGGACAAGGAAGTGACGCCGGAAGAACTGGCTGAAATGCCGGAAGCTGACGTCTGATCCGCTTTCGCGGCATAGGTGGCGCATACGGCGCGCGGAAGGCGACTTCCGTGCGCCGTATGTGTTTGCGGACAGGTGAACGCGCACAGTTTGTCACCCCTGTTCATGGCAAAATGACAGGGGTGGGGTGGTATCTGGCGTGTTTGTCTCTATTTTGTCATAAGTAACCGGGAAGGGTCCGGCTGCGCCTGCGTTGTCCGCGCATCTCTTGCCGGTGATCGCGCGCAGGGCGGATCCTTGCTTTTCAGGACGGGAATATGGCTATGAGGGATCGGGATCCCGTAGAGATCTTCAATAACGCTCTGGTGCCCATGGTGGTGGAGCAGACCTCCCGCGGGGAACGGGCATTCGACATCTATTCCCGCCTTCTGCAGGAACGGATCATCTTTCTGACCGGACCGGTCTATGATCAGGTTTCCGCCCTTGTGTCGGCGCAGCTGCTTTATCTGGAAAGCGTGAACCCGAGCAAGGAAATCTCGTTCTACATCAACAGCCCTGGTGGCGTGGTGTCGGCGGGACTGGCGATTTACGACACCATGCAGTACATCCGCTGCCCCGTCAGCACGGTGTGCATCGGGCAGGCGGCGTCCATGGGGTCGCTGCTGCTGGCCGGTGGGGAAAAGGGACGGCGATTCGCCCTGCCGAATTCCCGCGTCATGGTGCACCAGCCTTCGGGCGGCGCGCAGGGACAGGCCAGCGATATCGAGATCCAGGCACAGGAAATCCTGACCATCCGCAAGCGCCTGAACGAGATCTACAAGGAGCATACCGGTCGCACGCTTGAGGAAATCGAGCAGAAGCTGGAACGCGACAGCTACATGTCGGCGGAAGAAGCGCAGGCATTCGGTATTGTCGATGAAGTGGTCCGTCGTAACGTTGCATCAAAACCTGCGGAGTAATCTGCAAAAGGAAGCGCACGCGCAGGTGCGCTTCCTGCCCCTGTGGGTGAAAATCACCTGCGGCGTGCCGTGCCCCCGTGGCCCGGCCGCAAGGTATGGAGAAGTTCCCCCGCGTGGGAATAGGAGCGGTTATGAATAACAAATCCGGCGATTCCAAAAATACGCTTTACTGCTCGTTCTGCGGCAAGTCGCAGCATGAGGTCCGCAAACTGATCGCCGGTCCCACCGTGTTCATTTGCGATGAATGCGTCGAATTGTGCATGGATATCATCCGTGAGGAACACAAGACGCATCTGGTCAAATCACGCGACGGCGTGCCGACGCCGCGGGAAATCTGCAAGATTCTGGATGACTATGTCATCGGGCAGGGACACGCGAAAAAGGTGCTGTCGGTCGCGGTGCATAACCACTACAAGCGCCTGGCCCACGCCCAGAAGAACAATGATGTCGAGATCGCGAAGTCCAACATCATGCTCATCGGACCGACGGGTTCGGGCAAGACGCTGCTGGCGCAGACGCTGGCCCGCATCCTGGACGTGCCCTTCACCATGGCCGACGCCACGACCCTGACCGAAGCCGGTTACGTGGGCGAGGATGTGGAGAACATCATCCTCAAGCTGCTGCAGGCCGCCGACTACAACGTGGAGAAGGCGCAGCGCGGCATTGTCTACATCGATGAGATCGACAAGATCTCGCGCAAGTCGGACAATCCCTCCATCACCCGCGACGTGAGTGGCGAAGGCGTGCAGCAGGCGCTGCTGAAGATCATGGAAGGCACTGTCGCCTCCGTGCCGCCGCAGGGCGGGCGCAAGCATCCGCAGCAGGAATTCCTGCAGGTCGATACCACCAACATGCTGTTCATCTGCGGTGGTGCGTTTGCGGGGCTGGACAAGATCATCAGCGCGCGCGGCAAGGGTTCGGGCATCGGCTTCGGCGCGGATGTGCAGTCGCCTGATGAACGGCGCATGGGTGCGGTGCTGCGTGACGTGGAGCCCGAGGACCTGCTGAAATTCGGTCTGATACCGGAATTCATCGGTCGTCTGCCCGTGGTCGCGACGCTTGAGGACCTTGATGAGGCCGCCCTGATCGAGATCCTGACCAAGCCCAAGAACGCGCTGGTCAAGCAGTATGCCCGCCTGTTCCAGATGGAAGACGTGCAGCTGACCTTTACCGAGGACGCGCTGCGTCAGGTGGCCCAGCGCGCCATTGCGCGGCGGACCGGCGCACGTGGCCTGCGCGCCATTCTGGAAAGCATCCTGCTGTCGACCATGTTTGAACTGCCCGGCCTGAAAAATGTCGAGGAAGTCGTGGTCAACAAGGAAGTGGCCGAAGGCAAGGCGCAGCCTGTCTACGTGTATGGGAAGAACCAGCCGGCCGAACAGTCTGCCTGACGGCAGGGCCGGTTTACGCCGAAATGCCATCGCCGGACTTGTGGTGGTGGCGCGTCGTGACAACATGAAGTGAAGTTGTCGCATATGCGGCGCGACGGATGGGCAGGCCACAATGTTCGGGTGCCCGTCCGGGATCGTCCATCAGGAGGTCAAAAAAACAACATGTCTGAAACTGACAGGCTGAATCCCGTCCCCGACGGGACGGAAACGACGGACAACAATATGGTAGCCAATCCGCCCCCCGCCCAGCGTGAGACGGAAGAAACGGCCAGCGCACATGATACGATTGCGGTGCTGCCGCTGCGGGACATTGTCGTTTTCCCGCACATGATCGTGCCGCTGTTCGTGGGTCGTGAAAAATCCGTGCGCGCGCTGGAAGCCGTGACGCGCAGCGACAAGCAGATCCTGCTGGTCGCACAGAAGAACGCGGCGCAGGATGACCCCACGCCCGACGATATCTATCGCTACGGCACCGTGTCCACCATCCTGCAGCTGCTCAAGCTGCCCGATGGCACGGTGAAGGTGCTGGTTGAAGGGGGGCGTCGTGCCCACATCACCGCCCTGCATGAAGTCGATGGTCATTTCGAGGCCGAGATCGAGGACGTGCCCGAGCAGGAAACCGATGGCAAGGAAGCCGAGGCCATCGGCCGCACGCTGATTGGCCAGTTCGAGCAGTACATCAAGCTGAACAAGAAGATCGCGCCGGAGGTGCTGGTCTCGCTCAACCAGATTGATGACCTGTCCAAGCTGGCGGACACCATTGCCAGCCACCTGAACCTGAAGATTCCTGAAAAGCAGGAAATCCTTGAAATTCAGGACGTGAATGCGCGTCTGGAGCGGGTTTTCGCGCACATGGAAGCCGAAATCGGCGTGCTGCAGGTGGAAAAGCGCATCCGCAACCGCGTGAAGCGGCAGATGGAAAAGACGCAGCGCGAGTACTACCTGAACGAACAGCTTAAGGCGATTCAGAAGGAACTGGGCGAAGGCGAGGACGGCAAGGACGAAACCGCCGAACTTGAGGAAAAGATCGCCAAGACCAAGCTGAGCAAGGAAGCGCGCGAAAAGGCGGTAGCCGAGCTGAAGAAGCTGCGGACCATGAGCCCGATGTCCGCCGAATCGACGGTGGTGCGCAACTACCTCGACTGGATCCTTGGTATTCCGTGGAAGAAGCGGTCCAAGGTGCGCCACGACCTGTCCGAAGCCCAGAAGGTGCTGGATACCGACCATTACGGTCTGGAGAAGGTCAAGGAACGCATCATCGAATATCTGGCGGTGCAGAGTCGCGCGCAGAAGCTGAAGGGTCCGATCCTGTGCCTGGTGGGACCGCCGGGCGTGGGCAAGACCTCGCTGGCCAAGTCCATCGCCAAGGCGACGGGGCGGCAGTATGTCCGCATGTCGCTGGGTGGCATGCGCGACGAGGCCGAGATCCGTGGCCATCGCCGGACCTATATCGGTTCCATGCCGGGCAAGATCATTCAGGGGATGAAGAAGGCCAAGACCTCGAATCCGCTGTTCCTGCTGGATGAAATCGACAAGCTGGGCGCGGACTGGCGCGGTGACCCGTCTTCCGCCCTGCTGGAGGTGCTGGATCCGGAGCAGAATTCGACCTTTGGCGATCATTATCTGGAAGTCGACTACGACCTGTCGGACGTGATGTTCATCACCACGGCCAACAGCCTGAATATGCCCCAGCCGCTGCTGGACCGCATGGAGATCATCCGCCTGTCCGGCTACACGGAAGACGAGAAGGTCGAGATCGCCAAGCGCCACCTGCTGTCCAAGCAGACCGGGGCGAACAACCTGAAGCCCGGCGAATGGTCGGTGTCGGATGATGCGCTGCGCGAACTGATCCGCAGCTACACGCGTGAAGCGGGCGTGCGTAACCTGGAGCGCGAGATCGCGACCCTGGCGCGCAAGGCCGTGACCGAAATCGTGACAGGCAAGGCCAAGACCGTGGCGATTACGGCCGACAACCTTGAAAAATACGCAGGCGTGAAGCGCTTCCGTCATGGCGAGACCGAGTCGGAAGACATGGTCGGAGTCGTGACCGGGCTGGCATGGACCGAGGTGGGCGGGGAAATCCTGACCATCGAAAGTGTGATGGTGCCCGGCAAGGGCAACATCAAGCTGACCGGCAAGCTGGGCGACGTGATGAAGGAAAGTGTCGCCGCGGCCCTGTCCTATGTCCGCAGCCGCGCCGTGACGTTTGGCATTAGCCCGGACCTGTTTGAAAAGCGTGACCTGCACGTGCATGTGCCCGAAGGGGCCACGCCGAAGGATGGTCCGTCCGCCGGTATCGCCATGGCGACATCCATCGTCAGCGTGATGACGGGCATCCCGGTGCGCCGCGATGTGGGCATGACGGGTGAAATCACGCTGCGTGGCCGTGTCCTGCCCATTGGCGGGCTTAAGGAAAAGCTGCTGGCGGCCCATCGTGCGGGGCTGACCACCATCTTCATTCCCAAGGATAACGAGAAGGACCTGGTGGATATTCCCGAAGTCGTGACCAGTGCCATGACCATACTGCCGGTCTCGCATGTGGATGAGGTGATCGGGCAGGCGCTGGTGCACAAGCCAGAGCCGATCGAGTGGACGGAACCGGTGGCATCAGGCACCAAGGAAGGCACGGCAGCGCCTGCCCTGACGCATTAAGCAGGGGTGGGTGGTCGCAAAATTGTCATGATGGAGGGGAATGACGGATTTTCTCTGTCATTCCCCGAATTCTGTCGGTTGACGTGAGAAAAAACAGCGGCATAGTGCGTGCAGAAATGCGGCGCGACTTTTGAATGATTGCGTAGGCGCACAGTACAAAGAAAGGCGTAAAATGGAGAAGCCACTTAACAAGCAGGAACTCGTCGCTGCGGTAGCCGAGGAAGCCGATCTGGCCAAGGCAAAGGCTGGCGAAGTGGTTGATGCGGTTTTCGGTGCGATCGAAAAGGCGCTTGCTAGCAAGCAGGAAGTCCGTCTGGTTGGTTTTGGTACGTTCGTGACCGCCACCCGCAAGGCGGCCAAGGGGCGTAACCCCCGCACGGGTGAACCGCTGGACATTCCAGCTTCCACGTCCGTGCGTTTCAAGCCGGGCAAGAACCTGAAGGAAGCAGTCAGCAAGTAAGGCTGACTGATTTTTCAGGAAAAAAAGAAGGGGCAATCCATTTTTTGGGTTGCCCCTTTTTTTACAATCGCCTAGTAGGGTCGCGGGCGATTAGCTTAGCGGTAGAGCATCTCGTTTACACCGAGAGGGTCGGCGGTTCGATCCCGTCATCGCCCACCATATTTCCCATGCCTGCATACAGGCAGGGACATGCACCACGCGGGTGTAGCTCAGTTGGTTAGAGCGCCGGCCTGTCACGCCGGAGGTCGCGGGTTCGAGCCCCGTCACTCGCGCCATTACGGCACAATCCATATGCTTCTACGCCACGCCAGATGCAGCCGCACTGGCGTTTTTTTAGTGCCCCGGGTTTCACACGGAAAAATGAAAACAATAATTCGTGCCATCTAAGTAATGGTCACATAATATTGACGAAAATGGTCCGGTATACATCCTCACAGTAATGTTCACCAAAGAACACGGTTAAGTAACTGTTCCCACCAGCATGTTGGGTCTAGCATCCCCGAAGCCATACATAAGTCGATCAAGACACCCGATGGCGGATTAACAGGTTGGGAACACGGAAGATGCATTCCGTTATCGCTGATTATTTGCCCGTACTCATATTCGGGTGCATTGCGGTAGTGATCGCAGGCGCGATGCTTGGCAGTTCATTGCTGTTTGGCCACCAGAAACCCTATGCCGAGAAAACGTCCGCATACGAATGTGGTTTCGAGGCATTTGATAATGCACGCCATCGTTTTGACGTGCGGTTCTATCTGGTGGCGATCCTGTTCATCATTTTCGATCTGGAGGTCGCATTCCTGTTTCCGTGGGCGGTCAGCCTGTCACGGATTGGGTGGTTCGGTTTCGCGTCCATGATGGGCTTCCTGGGCGTTCTGGTGGTCGGCTTCATTTATGAATGGAGCAAGGGCGCGCTGGACTGGGATTGAGCATGACAAGGGGAGGCGCGCCAATGGGCGGCAACGATACATCCGGGCCGGACCGGCCTGCGGACAGTATTGCATGGAACCGGGAAATGCTGCCGCCGGGTCCACAGCAGGACGCGGTGATCAAGGGCATAACCGGTGAAATCACCGAAAAGGGCTTTGTGGTCGCAAGTCTGGATAAGCTGGTGAACTGGGGCCGGACCGGCAGCCTGTGGCCCATGTCCTTCGGGCTGGCATGCTGCGCGGTGGAAATGATCCATGCCTACATGCCGCGCTATGACTTGGACCGCATGGGCATCATCCCGCGCGGGTCGCCACGCCAGTCGGACGTGATGATCGTGGCGGGCACGCTGACCAACAAGATGGCCCCGGCGCTGCGCCGCGTCTATGACCAGATGGCCGAGCCACGCTGGGTCATCTCCATGGGATCATGCGCCAATGGCGGCGGGTATTACCATTATTCCTATTCGGTGGTGCGCGGCTGTGACCGCATCGTGCCGGTGGATGTGTACGTGCCCGGCTGCCCCCCCACGGCGGAGGCGCTGATCTACGGCATTCTGCAACTGCAGAAGAAAATCCGCAGGACAGGGACAATCCGCCGTGGCTGATCCCGCAAGCATCCCCCCCGTATCCGTGCCGCGCGCCGTGTCCGGCCCGCTGGGCGCCATTGCCTTCCGCCTGTCCACCGCGGTGCCGGGCATCATTTCAGCCGGGATCGAGAAGGGCGAACTGGTGGTGCGCACCACGCGCCATCGCCTGCTCGATCTCATGACCATGCTGCGCGATGACCCGCGCTACGCCTGCCAGCAGGTGATGGATATCTGTGGCGTGGACTTTCCTGAACGGGCCGAGCGGTTCGACGTGGTCTATAACCTGCTGTCGGTTACCCATAACCACCGCATCCGCGTGATCGTGACGACGGACGAAACATCGCCCGTGCCATCGGTCCACCAGCTCTGGCCCGCGGCCACGTGGTGGGAACGCGAATGCTACGACCTGTTTGGCGTGCTGTTTACCGATCAGCCCGACCTGCGGCGCATCCTGACCGATTACGGGTTTGAAGGGCATCCGCTGCGCAAGGACTTCCCGCTGACCGGCTATGTCGAACTGCATTACGACGAGGAACGGCGGCAGGTGGTCTATGGCCCGGTCGACCTGGTGCAGGATTTCCGCAATTTCGATTTCGAATCCCCATGGGAAGGCATCCTGACCCTACCGGGCGATGAAAAGGCGCATGCCGACCGCCAGGACATGAAACGACAGGGATAGGCGACAGATGAGCGACGTAACCCTTCGTAGTGATACGGATATTCCCGACAGCATGCTGCCGGAAGACAGTGACGGCGAGGTGAAGCGGCATGTGGTGGAAATTGATTCCCACGCGCTGAACTTCGGCCCCCAGCATCCTTCCGCGCACGGTGTGCTGCGGCTGATCCTGGAGATGGAGGGCGAGGTCGTCGCCCGTGCCATTCCCCATGTCGGCCTGCTGCATCGCGGCACGGAAAAGCTGATCGAATACAAGACGTATCCCAAGGCGCTGCCGTATTTCGACCGCCTCGATTACGTCTCGCCCATGTGTGAGGAGCAGGCCTTCGCGCTGGCGGTGGAAAAGCTGCTGAATATCGAGGCCCCGGAACGCGCCAAGTGGATCCGGGTCATGTTTGCCGAGATCACGCGCATCCTGAACCATATCCTCAACCTGACATCCTTCGGGCTGGACTGCGGCGCGCTGACGCCCGCGCTGTGGGGGTATGAGGAACGCGAAAAGCTGATCGAGTTCTATGAAGCCGCATCCGGCGCACGGTTCCATGCCAATTACGTCCGCCCCGGCGGCGTGGCGCGTGACCTGCCCGCCGGGCTGGAGGAACGTATTGCCGACTGGGCGCGGACCTTCCCCAAATGGATTGACGACCTTGAATCGCTGCTGACCAGTAACCGCATCTGGAAACAGCGCACGGTGGGCATCGGTGTGTTCACCACCGAACAGGCGCTGGCCTGGGGGTTCAGTGGCCCGTGCCTGCGGGCATCGGGCGTGCCATGGGACCTGCGCCGCAGCCAGCCCTATGACAATTACGACAAGGTTGAATTCAACGTGCCCGTGGGCCGTCAGGGCGACTGTTATGACCGCTACCTGATCCGCGTGGCGGAAATGCGTGAAAGCGTGCGCATCATCAACCAGTGCCTGGAGCAGATCCGCCCCGGCCCGATCAAGGTGCGCGACCACAAGATCACGCCCCCGCCGCGGCGCGAGATGAAGCGTTCGATGGAAGCGCTGATCCATCACTTCAAGCTGTTTACCGAAGGCTATCACGTGCCGCCGGGCGCCACCTACACCGTGACCGAAACGCCCAAGGGGGAATTCGGCGTGTATCTGGTGGCCGATGGCAGCAACCGGCCGTATCGCTGCAAGATCCGGCCCACGGGTTTTTCCCATCTCCAGGCAATCGACGAGATGTCGCGCCGGCACATGCTGGCGGATGCCGTGGCCATTATCGGGTCGCTCGACCTGGTATTTGGCGAGATTGACAGGTGACCGACATGTCCGTCCAGTCCAACGCGCCTGATGGCGTGGAACCCACCCATTTTGAATTCGACCACGACAGCGAGCAGCAGATCGCGGTCATCCTTGCCAAATACCCGCCCGAACGGAAGGCAAGCGGCGTGCTGCCGCTGCTGTATGTGGTGCAGAAGCAGATGGGCCGCCAGACCGGCAGCGCGTGGATCCCCCGCGTGGCCATGGATGTGGTGGCCGAACGGCTGGAAATGGCCCCGATCCGGGTTTACGAGGTCGCGACCTTCTACCTCATGTTCAACACCAGGCCGATCGGCCGGTACCACCTGCAGGTCTGCACCACCACGTCGTGCTGGCTGCGCGGGTCGGATGACGTGACGGCGGCGTGCAAGGCGGCGACGGGCATCAGGGCGTTTGGTGAAACCAGCGCCGACGGCCTGTTCACCCTGACCGAGGTCGAATGTCTGGGCGCATGCGCCAATGCCCCGATCCTGCAGGTTGATGATGATTATTACGAAGATCTGGACGGCCCGCGTACCGAGGAACTGATCGCCGCACTCAGGCGCGGTGAACGTCCCGCGCCCGGTCCCACCATCGACCGCCTGAACTCCGCCCCCGCCGGTGGACGCAAGGTGCTGGTGGATGACGTGGCGCGCAAGCCGCAGGGGCAGGGGCAGGGGTAAAGAGCATGTTGCAGGACAAGGACCGTATCTTCACCAACCTGTATGGCCAGAATGACTGGACGCTGGCGGGCGCCCGCGCCCGTGGCGACTGGGACGGCACGGCGGACATACTGGCGCGCGGGCGGGACGCCATCATCAGCGAGATGAAGGCATCCGGCCTGCGTGGGCGCGGTGGGGCGGGTTTTCCCACCGGTGTCAAATGGTCGTTCATGCCCAAAAAGAATGACGGGCGGCCGCATTACCTCGTCATCAATGGCGATGAGTCGGAACCTGGCACCTGCAAGGACCGCGAGATCCTGCGCCATGACCCGCACAAGCTGGTGGAAAGCGCGCTGATCGCCTCCTTCGCCATGGGGGCGCACGCGGCCTACATCTACATCCGTGGCGAGTTCTATAACGAGGCCATGCATCTGCAGCACGCCATTGACGAGGCGTATGCGGCGGGCCTGATCGGCAGGAATGCCTGCGGTTCGGGCTGGGACTTTGATTTCTACATCCACCGGGGTGCGGGTGCGTACATATGCGGTGAAGAAACCGCCCTGCTGGAAAGCCTGGAGGGCAAGAAGGGCCAGCCGCGCATGAAGCCGCCATTCCCGGCGGCGATGGGCCTGTATGGTTGCCCCACCACGGTCAACAACGTGGAAAGCATTGCCGTTTCCGCCACCATCCTGCGGCGTGGCGCGGCCTGGTTTTCAGGGTTGGGGCGGCCCAATAACGCGGGCACCAAGCTCATGGCCATATCGGGCCACGTCAACACGCCATGCGTGTTTGAAGAAGAGCTGGGCGTGCCGATGAAGGAACTGATTGAAAAGCATGGCGGCGGCGTGCGCGGCGGGTGGGACAACCTGCTGGCGGTCATTCCCGGCGGCTGTTCGGTGCCCATGCTGCCGCGCGACGTGTGCGACACCGTGCTGATGGATTACGACAGCCTGCGCGCCGAGGGCTCCGGCCTTGGGACCGGCTGCATGATCGTGATGGACAAATCCACCGACATCATCGCTGCGATCGCCCGGTTCTCGAAATTCTTCAAACATGAAAGCTGTGGCCAGTGCACCCCGTGCCGCGAGGGCACGGGCTGGATGATGCGCATCATGGAACGCATGGTCGAAGGCCGCGCCGAAATCGAGGAAATCGACATGCTGGAACAGGTCACCCGGCAGGTGGAAGGACATACCATCTGCGCGCTGGGCGATGCGGCGGCATGGCCGATACAGGGGCTGATCCGTCGGTTCCGCCCGGTCATGGAAGAACGCATCCATGCCTACAAGGCCGCCCACGGCGGCACGCGACCCGCGCAGGTGCCCGTGGGCCTGGTTGAAGCTGCGGAGTAGGAACAGTGGTAAAAGTAACCGTTGACGGTATTCCGGTGGAGGTCGCGGCCGGTTCCTCCGCGCTTCAGGCGTGTGAGGCGGCGGGCAAGGAAATTCCGCGTTTCTGTTATCATGAACGCCTGTCGGTGGCGGGCAACTGCCGGATGTGCCTGGTTGAAGTGGCGGGTGGGCGCAAGCCGGTGGCCTCATGCGGCTTTCCCATCGGGGAGGGAATGCAGATCTTCACCGATACCGAGGTCGTGCGCCGCGCCCGCCGCGCGGTGATGGAATTCCTGCTGATCAACCATCCGCTCGACTGCCCGATCTGTGACCAGGGCGGTGAGTGCGACCTGCAGGACCAGGCCTTCGGCTACGGCGCGGACCATTCCCGCTACCGTGAAAACAAACGCGCGGTAACCGACAAATATCTCGGCCCGCTGGTCAAGACGGTCATGACGCGCTGCATCCAGTGTACGCGCTGCATCCGGTTTTCGACCGAAATCGCGGGCGTGCCCGAACTGGGCGGCATTTCACGCGGCGAAAACCTCGAGATCACCAATTATGTTGAAAAGGCCCTGACATCCGAACTGTCGGGCAACCTGATCGACATCTGTCCCGTGGGCGCGCTGACATCGCAGCCTTATGCGTTCACTGCCCGTTCATGGGAACTCAAGCGCACGGATTCCATCGATGTCTGTGACGCGGTGGGCACCAATATCGTCATGCATGCACGCGGGGCCGCGGTACTGCGCATCGTGCCGCGCATCAATGACGAAGTGAACGAGGAATGGCTGTCGGACAAGGGACGGTTCGTGGTCGATGGTTTCCGCCGTCGCCGCCTTGACCGGCCGTGGTTGCGGGTGGATGGCAAGCTGCAGCCTGCAAGCTGGCAGGACGCCTTTTCCACCATCGCGATGCGCCTGAAGAACGTGCCGGGCGAACGCATCGGCGCCATCGCGGGCGACATGTGCGACGCCGAAAGCATGATGGCGCTGAAGGACCTTATGGAAACACTGGGGTCCAGCAATATCGACTGTCGGCAGGACGGGGCGAAATACGACACGTCGCGCCGTGACTTCTACATCTTCAACAGTGGCATTGCCGGTATCGAGGACGCGGACGCGCTGCTGATCGTAGGCTCCATCCCCCGGCAGGAAGCGCCCGTGCTGAATGCGCGCATCCGCAAGCGCTTCCTTGCCGCCGGGCGCGGTGGTTTCCCCATCGCCATGATCGGCGCGCCCAATGCCGACCCGACCTATGCCGCCACGGTGCTGGGTGCCGGGCCGAATACGCTGGCCGAACTGGCGGACGGGAAACTGCCCTTTGCCGATGTCCTGAAAAACGCGAAAAAGCCCATGATCATTCTCGGTCATGGCGCGTTGACGCGTCCCGACGGGCAGGCGATTGCAAAGGCATGCTGGGACCTGGCGGCGCAGGTGGGCGCCATTGCGCCTGACTGGCATGGCTTCAACGTGCTGCATACGGCGGCCAGCCGCGTTGCCGGGCTGGACCTTGGCCTTGTGCCGGGGGCAAGGGGCCGTGACGTGGCCGGGATGCTGGATGGCGGGGTGGACGTGCTGTGGCTGCTGGGCGCGGATGAATTCGCGACCGACCGCATCGGGCCGGAAACCTTTGTCATCTACCAGGGCCATCATGGCGATGCGGGCGCCGCGCGGGCGGACGTGATCCTGCCCGGCACGCTCTATGCCGAAAAGCCCGGTACCTACACCAATACCGAAGGGCGGGTGCAGGAAGCCTTCCGCGTCATCATGCCGCCGGGCGACGCGCGGGAAGACTGGCGTATCCTGCGCGCCTTTTCCGAAGTGGTGGGGCGCAAGCTGCCCTATGACACGATCGAGGCCCTGCGTGCGCGCATGAAGCGGGCCTGCCCGGTATTCGGGGCGGCGTGGGCACGTCACGCCACGTCCGACACCACGCCACCACAGGCGGGCACGGTGGCCATGTCCGGTGACCCGTTCCATCCGGTCATTGCCGATTATTACCTGACCCATGCCGTGTGTCGCGCCAGCCCGACCATGGAAACCTGTTCGGGGATTTACGTGCACCCTGCAAACCAGGCGGCGGAGTAGGACCATGGCGGATTTCTTCTTTCACACCATGCTGGGCCAGCTACTGCTGATCGTGCTGGAAACGCTGGCGGTCCTGGTGCCGCTGCTGCTGGGGGTTGCGTATCTGACACTGGCCGAACGCAAGGTGATGGCCGCCATGCAGTTGCGCAAGGGGCCGAACGTGAACGGCCCGTTTGGCGTGCTGCAGGCCTTTGCCGACGCGATCAAGATGCTGACGAAGGAAACGGTGATCCCGTCTGGCGCCAACCGGATGCTGTTCCTGTTCGCGCCATTCCTGACCTTTTCGCTGGCCATGGTGGCGTGGGCGGTCATCCCCACGGGTAACGGACTGGCCATCGCGAACATCAATGTGGGTGTGCTGTACCTGCTCGCGATTTCATCGCTGGGGGTCTACGGCATCCTGATCGCGGGGTGGGCGTCCAATTCCAAATACGCCTTTCTCGGCGGGCTGCGCTCGGCGGCACAGATGGTGTCGTATGAAGTCTCCATCGGGCTGGTGATCGTGTCGGTCCTGCTGGCGGTGGGCAGCCTCAACCTCAATGACATCGTGCTGGCGCAGCGCCACGTCTGGTTCTGCCTGCCCATGTTCCCGATGTTCATCGTGTTTTTCATCTCGGCGCTGGCCGAGACCAACCGCGCGCCATTCGACCTGCCGGAAGGCGAGAGTGAACTGGTGGCGGGCTTCTTTGTCGAATATTCGGCCCTTGCCTTCGGCCTGTTCTTCCTGGGTGAATACGCGAACATGTTCCTGATGTCGGGCATGGTCAGCATCCTGTTCCTTGGCGGCTGGCTGCCGCCGCTGGGGATCGCGCCCTTTACATGGATACCGGGGCCGCTGTGGCTGATCGCGAAGATCCTGTTCTGCCTGTTTGTCTTCATCTGGGTGCGCGCGACATTTCCCCGCTACCGCTACGACCAGCTCATGCGGCTGGGCTGGAAAGTATTCCTGCCGTTTTCGCTGGCATGGATGGTGCTGAGCGCGGGATTCCTGATGGTAACGGGCCTTCTGCCCGGAGGAGCAGGCTGATGGGTACATTAAGCAAAGCCGCCCGTTCCATGCTTCTGTCCGAACTGGTGTCGGGCATGAGCGTGACGCTGAAGGCGTTTTTCAAGCCGAAGGCCACGATCAACTACCCCTATGAAAAGGGCGTGCTGTCACCGCGCTTCCGTGGCGAACATGCGCTGCGCCGTTACCCCAACGGGGAAGAACGCTGCATTGCGTGCAAGCTGTGCGAGGCGACATGCCCGGCCGAAGCCATCACCATCGAGGCCGAACCGCGTGACGACGGATCCCGCCGGACCACGCGCTACGACATTGACATGACCAAGTGCATCTATTGCGGCCTGTGCGAGGAAGCCTGCCCGGTCGATGCGATTGTCGAAGGCCCCAATTATGAGTTCGCGACCGAAACCCGCGAAGAACTGATGTACGACAAGGACAAGCTCCTGGCCAATGGCGACCGCTGGGAAAGCGTTCTCGCCCGCAGGCTTGAACTTGATGCCCCGTACCGCTGATACCGCACGGCGGGCGCGGCGCAGGCCGCACCCGTCATGCCGGCAGGAGGAAACATCCATGCGGCAGGAAGCTCACCCATGATGACCCAGATTGTCTTTTACGTCTTTGCGGCGGTTCTGGTCCTGTCCGCCACCATGGTGGTGTGCGCGCGCAACCCCGTGCATTCGGTGCTGTTCCTGATCCTTGCGTTCTTCAACGCGGCGGGGCTGTTCCTGATCGCGGGGGCCGAGTTCCTCGCGATGACGCTGGTGATCGTCTATGTCGGCGCGGTCGCGGTCCTGTTCCTGTTCGTGGTCATGATGCTGGATGTCAATTTCGCGCGGATGCGCGAAGGCGTGCAGCGTTACGCGCCCATTGGCGGCGTGGTTGGCGGCGTGCTCCTGGTTGAACTGATCATGGCGTTCACCCACTGGCGCGTCGCCACCAACATTGACCAGATCGGGCATCTTGTCCCGTCGTCGCCCACGCGCACCAACACGGCGGCACTCGGCGACGTGCTTTATACCCATTACATCTTCCTGTTCCAGTCATGTGCGCTGGTGCTGCTGGTGGCGATGATCGGCGCAATCGTGCTGACGCTGCGTGACCGGCCCACCGGGCGCCGCCAGAACATCGACCGCCAGCACGACCGCACGGCCGCCGACAGCCTGGAAATGCTTCAGGTTCCGCTGGGCGCGGGCGTTGCGGCGCAGGGCGGCTTCCTGCGCCCGCACACGTCATACGACGTGGCGGCGGTGCCGGGCACGTACGGCACGCAGGCGTGGCGCGAACAGGAAATGGAAGAAGAAACACAGACCGCGCTGGTGGTCATTGCCCCCGCGACAGGCACGAAAGGACAGGACAATGCATAGCGCGATTGAGGGGATCGGCCTTGCGCCATACCTGAGCATTGGCGCGATCCTGCTGGTTCTGGGCGTGTTCGGCATTTTCGTGAACCGCAAGAACGTCATCATCATCCTGATGTCGATCGAACTGATCCTGCTTTCGGCCAATATCAATTTCGTGGCGTTTTCGGCCGCCACCGGCGACCTGTCGGGACAGGTGATGACCCTGTTCGTGCTGACCATCGCGGCGGCGGAATCCGCCATCGGGCTGGCCATCGTCACGGTCTATTTCCGTAATCGCGGCTCGATCGAAGTCGATGATATCACGATGATGAAGGGGTAAGGAAAATGCAGACGGCATCCTTCCTGTTTGAAGTGGCGGTGTTCGCGCCCCTTATCGGCTTCCTGGTGGCGGGCTGTTTCGGTCACCTGATGGGCGACAGTGCTGCGCGGTTCACCACCATCGGCCTCATGATCTGTTCGGCGCTGGCGGCCATTGGCGTGCTGGGGTTCGAGATGGGCGACGTGGGCACGTTTGTCGTGCCGGTGGCTGACTGGGTCCACGCCGCGGGTTTCCGGGCCGACTGGCAGCTACGCATGGACATGCTTTCGGTTAGCGTGGTGGCCATGGTCACCGTGGTCTCCCTGCTGGTGCATGTGTACAGCGTGGGCTACATGGCGCATGAGGCGCGGCCGGTGTACCGCTTCTTTTCCTACCTGTCGCTGTTCACGTTCGCCATGCTGATGCTGGTGACGTCGGACAACCTGCTGCAGCTGTTCTTCGGCTGGGAAGGGGTGGGGCTGGCCAGTTACCTGCTGATTGGCTACTGGTATGACCGGCCTTCCGCCTGTGCTGCCGCGATCAAGGCGTTCGTGGTCAACCGTATCGCCGACCTGTTCTTCCTTGTCGGCATCTCGCTGATCTTCATCCGGCTGGGCAGCGTGTCGTATGAGGAAATCTTCGCCGCCATCCCCTACCATGTGAACGACACGTTCGCGCTGTTCGGCACGCATCCGCTGTATGAGGTCATCGCGACGCTGCTGTTCATCGGGGCGATGGGCAAGTCGGCGCAGCTGTTCCTGCATACATGGCTGCCGGATGCGATGGAGGGGCCGACCCCGGTTTCCGCCCTGATCCACGCGGCGACCATGGTGACGGCGGGCATCTTCCTCATGGTGCGCATGTCGCCGCTGGTGGACCTGGCGCCGGTCACCCGCGATCTGATCGTGCTGGTTGGCGGCACGACAAGCTTCTTTGCCGCGACCGTGGGGCTGGTGCAGCCCGACATCAAGCGCACGATTGCCTATTCCACCTGTTCGCAGCTTGGTTACATGTTCGTGGCTGTTGGCGTGGGGGCGTATCAGGCGTCCATGTTCCACCTGACCACGCATGCGTTTTTCAAGGCGCTCCTGTTCCTTGGCGCGGGCTGTGTGATCCATGCCGTGCATGATGAACAGGACATGTTCCGCATGGGCGGGCTGTGGCGGAAGATCCCCTTCACCTATGCCGCCATGTGGATCGGCAGCCTTGCGCTGGCCGGTATCTTCCCCTTTGCCGGTTACTGGTCAAAGGATGCGATCCTGGAAGCCGCATGGATGTCGGACAGCGGCATGGGCCATTATGGCTGGGTCATGGGGTGTGTCACCGCGTTCCTGACCGCGCTGTACAGCTGGCGCCTGATCTTCCTGGTGTTCCATGGCAAGCCGCGTGACGCGCACCTGCATGACGGCGCGCATGAAAGCCCGGCTTCCATGATGGTGCCTGTCGGCCTGCTGTCCGTGGGCGCGGTGATTGCGGGTGTCGTGCTGGAACCGTTCTATATCGGCAGCCATCAGGCGGCGTTCTGGAACGGGGCGATTGCCGCCATTCCCGGCCATGACGTGATCGAACGCCTTGAACAGACACCCGGCTTCATCGCGCTGGTGCCGACATTCGCCGCCGTGCTGGGCATTGCGGTGGCCTATGTCTGCTATATCGCAAGCCCCGGCATTCCGGCGGCCCTCGCGCGCAGCCTGCGCCCGCTTTACCTGTTCCTGCTGAACAAGTGGTATTTCGACGAACTGTATGACGTGGCCATCATCCGTCCCTATCGCGCGATTGCGCGCCTGTTGTGGAAGGGCGTGGACGAGGACGTGGTCGAGGGCATACCCGAAGGGCTGGCCCGCCTGACCGCGGGCGGCGCGGGGCAGGCCGTGCGCATCCAGACCGGGTCCATGGCGGTCTATGCCTTTTCCATGCTGATCGGGCTGGTGGTGCTGCTGACCACCATGCTGTTCTTCCGCTAACCCCGCATGTCAGGGCCAATACCAATGAACTGGACACTTGCACTGCCCGAAATCGTGCTGGCCCTGTCGGGGCTGGTCATCCTGCTTGCCGGGGTGATGCAACGGCGTGGGCAGGCCTTCTTCTCCTGCGCGATGATGACGCTGCTGGCCCTGGTGGTCACGGGCATTCTTGTCGTGCTGTCGCCCGATGGCACCGGATACAACCATATTTTCATCAATGACGGCTTCGCCCGTTTCATGAAGGTGCTGAGCCTGACGGGGGCCGCGCTTTCGGTGGTGCTGAGCGTGGGATACGCGCGGGAAATGGAAATCGACAAGTTCGAATTCCCTGTCCTGATCGTGTTTTCCACGCTGGGCACGATGATCATGGCGTCATCGGGCAACCTCATGACGCTGTTTGTCGGGCTGGAACTGTCCTCGCTGTCCATCTACATCCTATGCGCCTTCGCGCGGGACCGGGTGACGGCGGCGGAAGCGGGGCTGAAGTATTTCGTGCTGGGGTCGCTGGCGTCGGGACTGCTGCTGTATGGCATCTCGCTTGCGTACGGTTTTGCCGGGACGATGGAATATGCCGGGCTGCAGCAGGCGGTGCGCGGCAGCGCGGTGCTGCCCGCCGGGCTTATGGTGGGCATCGTGTTCGTGCTGGTGGGGCTGTGCTTCAAGCTGTCCATGGTGCCGTTCCACATGTGGACGCCTGATGTGTACCAGGGGGCGCCCACCTCGGTCACCGCCTATATGGCCGGGGCGCCCAAGATCGCGGCATTCGCCGTGCTGCTGCGCGTCATGGCCGGCCCCTTTGGCAGCATGACGCCACAGTGGCAGCTGCTGATCGAGGTCGTTTCCGCCGCGTCCATGGTGTTCGGGTCACTGGCGGCCATTCCGCAGGGGAACATCAAGCGGCTCATGGCGTATTCCTCCATCGGGCACATGGGCTACGCCATGATCGGCATGGCGGCCGGCACGGCGGAGGGCACGCGCGGCACGCTGGTCTATCTGGTGACCTACCTGTTCATGAATGTCGGCGCGTTCGCGGGGATTGTCGCCATGCGCCGCAAGGGGCGCGCGGTCAGCCGGATCAGCGACCTGTCCGGTCTGGGGCGCACCGACCCGGGCATGGCGCTGGCCATGGCGGTGTTCATGTTCTCCATGGCCGGGGCACCGCCGCTGGCCGGGTTCTTTGGCAAGCTCATGGTGTTCTATGCCGCGATCAACGCCCATCTTTACGGGCTGGCGGCAATTGGTATCGTCAGCAGCGTGATCGGGGCGTATTACTATATCCGGATCGTCAAGATCATGTTTTTCGATGCCGCCGCTCCGGCGCTGGACCGCTCGCCTGTTTCCGTCTCCTTCGTATCGGTGGGAATGGGGCTGGTGACCACGTTCTTCGTGGTGGGGCTTGGTCCCGTTGCGACAGCAGCACAGGCGGCGGCGAGCGCATTGTTCAGGTAACGCATGACCCAGCCCGCCCTTCATCCCTCCGTTGTCACGATACCCCGTGGCGATGGCCCCGCATGGCGGATGGAGGTGCATGACAGGCTGGGATCGACATCCGACCTGTGCAAGGCCCGGCTTGAGGCGGGCGAGGGGGCGGATGGCGTCGCCATACTCGCGCTGGAACAGACGGCGGGGCGGGGCAGCCGCGGGCGTGAATGGTGCGATCCCGGTGGCAACCTTGCCCTGTCCATCATGCTGGTGGGGCAGGGGGCATCGGTGCCGGTGGGGCTGTGGCCGTTCATTGCCGGGCTTGCGCTGCATGACGCCATCGCGGGTTACGTACCTGCCGGTCATGCGCTGGAACTGAAATGGCCCAACGACCTGCTGCTTGATGGGTGCAAGATGGCGGGTATCCTGATCGAGACCGGGATCGGCCCCGGGGTGTCATGGCAGGTGATCGGCATCGGGGCCAATCTGCGTGGCAAACCCGATATCGCCGGGCGCACGCTGGCCTGCCTGGCGGATTGCGGGGGCGATGTGCCGGACGCACCCGAAGTGGCGCGCGCGATCCTGCACCATCTGGATTTGTGGCTGTCGCGTTATCGCGCCAATGGTTTTGGCGCCATCCGCACCGCATGGCTGGAACGCGGGCACGCGATTGGCACCGCCATACGGGTTACGGCAGGAAACCGGCAGTTTATCGGCACGTTTGCAGGGCTGGGGGATGACGGTATCCTGTTGCTGCGCACGCCCGAAGGGGTGCGTCGCGTGGTGACGGGGGACGTGCTGATGGTCCCCGCGCACCCAGAATAATCGGCCCCGGCAAAGGAAAGAGATTTAAGTTGGCGGGATTACATGATAATCCCATGCATGATTTCATGGCGAAAGGTGTCGAGCGCCGTCCACCCGTACCGGGTGGCATGGGCTGCTCCACCCGAAGCCGACAGGGCAGGCGGACCGGCGACATGCTGGCGCCAGACAGGATCTTGGCCCCGACCGGGCTGACAGCAGGGCACGTAACAACGGCACGGGACAGGCGTTCCGGGGCCATTTTTCAAACACATCTGAAACCATGGTAACTGACACAGGATTTGTTGATGAATGATATGACAGGCGTTTCATTCCTCCCGTTAGGCGGAACAGGCGAAATTGGCATGAACCTCAACCTGTACCGACAGGGTGAGGCGTGGCTGGCGGTGGATTGCGGCATCGGCTTCAGCGGCAATGACACGCCGGAGGCGGAAATCATCCTGCCTGATCCGGTTTTCATCGCCGAACGCAGGGACAGGCTGACCGGTCTGGTCGTCACCCACGCGCATGAAGACCACCTGGGGGCGATCGCCCATCTGTGGCCGCAGCTTGGCTGCCCGGTCTATGTCACGCCGTTTGCCGCGGCAGTGCTGCGCCGCAAGCTGGGGGAGGCAGGGCTGCTGCAGCAGGTGCCCATCCATGTGATCGCCCCCGGCAGCGCCTTTACCGTCGGGCCGTTTGACCTGCGCTTCGTCTCGGTCACGCATTCGGTGCCGGAATCACAGTCGCTGGTGCTGCGCACGCCGCAGGGCATCATTGTCCATACCGGGGACTGGAAGATCGATCCCGACCCGCAGGTCGGACCGCCGACCGACCTTGAAACCTTCGCCGAACTGGGGCGTGAGGGCGTGCTGGCCATGGTGTGCGACAGCACCAATGTCCGCACCGAAGGGCCGTCCGCGTCCGAAGCCGATGTGCGGCGCGAGATGACGCGCCTCATCGCCTCGCTCGAGGGGCGGATCGCGGTGACCTGCTTCGCCAGTAACGTTGCCCGCGTGGAAACGCTGGCCATGGCGGCAAAGGCCGCTGGCCGCCGCGTTGCCGTGGTCGGGCGCAGCCTGCGCAACCTTGAGGTCGCGGCGCGCGAATGCGGCTACCTGTCGGATGTGCCGCACTTCCTGTCGGAACAGGACGCCAATTCCATTCCCGACAGCCAGATCCTGCTGATCGTGACCGGCAGCCAGGGCGAGCCCCGTTCGGCCCTGTCGCGCATCGCGGCCGACACCCACCCCAACATCGCGCTGGGTGAGGGGGATACGGTCATCTACAGCAGCCGCATGATTCCCGGTAACGAGCAGGCCGTGATCCAGGTGCAGGACAGCCTGACCCGCCGTGGCGTGCATGTCATTACCGACAAGGACCACCTTGTGCATGTATCAGGCCACGCCACGGGTGGTGACGTGCGCAAGCTGTATGACCTTGTGCGCCCGCGTTTCCTGATCCCGGTGCATGGCGAATGGCGTCACCTGACCGCCAATGCCGCCATTGCGCAGGAACTGAATATCGAACCCGTGCTGCTGGAAGATGGCGATATCCTCGACATCCGCGCCGACGGGGTCGAGATCGGCGATACCGCCCCCACCGGGCGTCTGGTGCTGGATGGCGGGCGCATCCTGCCCATGAATGGCGGCGTACTGTCGGCGCGGCGCCGGATGCTGTTCAACGGCATGGTGCTGGGCAGCTTCGCGGTGGATGATGAGGGCTACCTGATCGGTGACCCGAAGGTCAGCGCGCCCGGCCTGCTGGATGCCGAAGACCCCGAAACCCAGCGCGTGACCGAGGAATTCGGCAATGCGCTGGATGAAATCCCCGATGAACTGCGTGAAAACGACGCGACCTTCCGCGAAGCGGCCAAGACAGCGCTGCGCCGCGCGCTGGGTCGCAAGCTGCAGAAGCGCCCGCTGGTCGATGTGCATCTGCTGCGGGTGTAGCTGACGGAAAGTAATGAAAGTTTTCTGGTGCCGTCTTTTTTGAACAGGGCGGCACCAGAAACGTCTTTATGATCCTTGGGCCGCAAATGATTATGGCAGGGAACGGATGAACCGTTTCCTGCCATTATTTTTTTGGTACGTTTTCCCTAAACCCGGCGTCTCGTGTGCAACCAGATTTGCCTGCGCACCTTAGCCCCGGCACGGGGTTGCCGCCATGCCCCCTCACGCGGATGTTTACGCATTGCCGGCCTTTGGCCATCACGCTTCGGTGTGGCGCGGGGGGATATCACGCACATGCCCCATTCCACGGGCGTTGTGATTGGTCTAGGGTCCGCTGCATTATCGGTTCTCATACTTCAAGGTTCATACGGATATGCGTCTGTCCCGCAGTTTTCTGCCGACCCTCAAGGAAAATCCGGCCGAGGCCCAGATCACGTCGCACCGGCTCATGCTGCGTGCGGGCATGATTCGCCAGACTGCGGCAGGCATCTATGCCTGGCTGCCAGCCGGCCTGCGGGTGCTGCGCCATATCGCGAATATCGTGCGCCACGAACAGGACGCCGTGGGCGCGCAGGAACTGCTGATGCCCACCATGCAGTCCGCCGACCTGTGGAAGCGTTCGGGCCGCTATGACGCCTATGGCCCGGAAATGCTGCGCATCCGTGACCGGCATGAACGCGACATGCTGTTCGGCCCGACCAACGAGGAAATGATCACCGACCTGTTCGGTCAGGCGGTCAAGTCCTACAAGGAACTGCCGCAGGTGCTGTACCAGATCCAGTGGAAGTTCCGTGACGAGGTCCGCCCCCGCTTTGGCGTGATGCGCGGGCGTGAATTCTACATGAAGGACGCCTACAGCTTCGACCTCGACCATGATGCCGCGGTTGATACCTATCGCCGCATGATGCTGGCCTACCTGCGCACGTTCCAGCGCCTTGGCGTGCGCGCGATCCCGATGCGCGCCGATACCGGTCCGATCGGCGGTGAACTGAGCCACGAATTCCTGATCCTGGCCCCCACGGGGGAAAGCGGCGTGTTCTTCGACAGCGCGCTGGAGGACCAGGACTGGCTGGGTGAAAACGTTGACCTCAATGACCGGGCGTCGCTTGAAAAGTTCTTCACCGGTATGACGTCGTTCTATGCCGCGACGGATGAAATGCATGACGCGGATGCATGGGCGAAGGTGCCGGCCGAACGCCAGCGCGAGGGGCGTGGCATCGAGGTCGGGCATATCTTCAACTTCGGCCGCAAGTATACCCAGTCCATGGACATCGCGGTCAGCGGCCCCGACGGCGCGCCGCTGTATCCGGAAATGGGGTCGTACGGCATTGGTGTCTCGCGTCTTGTCGCCGCGATCATCGAAGCCAGCCATGATGACAACGGCATTATCTGGCCCGCGTCCGTAGCCCCCTTCCGGGCCGCCATCATCAACCTGAAGAATGGTGACGCGCAGTGCGACGCCATCTGTGAAAAGCTGTATGCGGCAGCGCCTGATGACCTGCTGTATGACGACCGTGCCGAACGCGCGGGCGCGAAGTTTGCCGATGCCGACCTGCTGGGCCATCCGTGGCAGCTGATCGTGGGGCCGCGCGGGGCGAAGGATGGCAAGGTGGAAGTGAAGAACCGCCGCACCGGTGAACGCACCGAGGAAACGGTGGACGCGGCCCTGGCCCTTATCGCGAAAATACGCGTCTGATGTTTGGTCCCTTCGAGCGGATGGTCGCCGGGCGTTACCTGCATGCCCGGCGGGGGGAGCGGTTCGTTTCCGTCATCGCGATCTTCTCGCTTGTGGGGATCGCGCTGGGTGTCGCCACGCTGATCATCGTCATGTCGGTCATGAACGGGTTCAAGGCCGACCTGCTGGGCCGTATCCTGGGGCTGAATGGCGATCTCAGCGTCTTTGGCGTGACACGCACCATCAGCGATTATGATGACGTGGCCGGACGGGTGCGCAGGGTGCCGGGCGTCGTATCGGCGGCCCCACTGGTGGAATCGCAGGTACTGCTCAATTCCGGCAGCTACAATGCGGGCGGGCTGGTGCGCGGCATGACGCGGGCCGATCTGCAGGCGCTGCATGAGGTCAGCGACAACCTTGTCGCCGGTTCCATGGACGATTTTGGCGGCGATGACACCATCATCGTCGGCACCACGCTGGCGGAACGCGCGGGGCTGACGGTGGGCGGCAGGCTGACGCTGGTTTCGCCCCAGGGGGCGGCGACCGCATTCGGCACCATGCCGCGCGTGCGCGCCTATCGCGTGGTGGGCATATTTGATGCGGGCGTGAATGACTATAACGCCAGCTATGTATTCCTGCCGCTGCATGCGGCGCAGGTCTATTTCCAGCTACCGGGGCAGGTGACGCAGGTGCAGGTCATGACCCGGGATGCGGAAAACGTCGCCCCCATCCGCCAGGCGATCGAAAAGGCGATGGATGGCAACGTGCGCGTCATGGACTGGACGCAGAGCAACAATGCCTTCTTCGGCGCGGTGCAGGTGGAACAGAACGTGATGTTCCTGATCCTGACGCTGATCATCCTTGTTGCGGCCTTCAACGTGATCTCGTCGCTGATCATGATGGTCAAGGACAAGAGCGCCGATATCGCCGTGCTGCGCACGCTGGGGGCGACGCGTGGGGCGATCATGCGCATCTTCCTCATGTGCGGGGCATCGGTGGGGGTGACGGGCACGTTTGTCGGCACCGGACTTGGCATCGTGTTCTGCCTGAATATCGAACATATCCGCCAGCTTCTGCAGCGCATCACCGGCACCGACCTGTTCAATGCCGAGGTGTATTATCTGGAACACCTGCCCGCCAGGCTGATCTGGTCGCAGGTGATCGAGGTGATCGTGATGGCGCTGGTGCTGTCGCTGCTGGCCACGCTGTACCCGTCATGGCGGGCGGCAAGGACGGACCCGGTGGAGGCCCTGCGCCATGAGTGATGCCCTGAACAACGCCCCACCGCTGCGCATGGATGGCGTGGCGCGCCGTTACATCAGCGGCGAGGAAACGCTGAATGTGCTGCGCGGCGCGGACCTGACGCTGCACCCCGGTGAGATCGTGGCCCTTGTCGCGCCTTCGGGCACCGGGAAGTCCACGCTGCTGCATCTGGCTGGCCTGCTGGAAAAGCCGGATGCGGGCTGTGTCATGGTGGCGGGGCAGGACGCGGGCGCGCTGACGGATGCCCGGCGGACCGAGATCCGGCGCGACCGGATCGGGTTCGTGTACCAGTTCCACCACCTGCTGGCCGAATTCAGCGCCCGTGAAAATGTCATGCTGCCGCAGATGATCGCGGGCGTCGCGCGCAGGGATGCACGCGCGCGGGCGGACGAACTGCTGTCCATTTTCGGGCTGGGGCACCGGCTGGACCATCTGCCGGGCAAGCTGTCGGGGGGGGAAAAACAGCGCGTGGCCATTGCGCGCGCGCTGGCCAACCGCCCGCATGTGCTGCTGGCGGATGAACCGACGGGCAACCTGGACGTGAATACGTCTGACGCGGTGTTTGACGCGCTGCTGGAAACCGTGCGCGCCCATGGGGTCGCCGCCCTGATCGCGACCCATAACATGGACCTTGCCCGCCGCATGGACCGCATCGTGACCCTGCGTGACGGGCTGGTCGTGCCGGTGGCGCCTGTCACCTGAAAATCTGTAAAAAGCTTCAAAGAACGCCGCTTTTAACAAAAAGGCGGCACCCAAGAAACTTTTGTCATTTTTTATGCATGGCAGGTCATGCCTTGCGCACGGGGCGTGCGAATCAGATGCGGTGTGGGGTAAGATATGCCCATGTCCCATGCCGATTTCGTTCACCTGCGTGTCCATTCCGCCTATTCCCTCAGCCAGGGGGCCATCCGCGTGCCCGAACTGGTGGCGCTGGCCCACGACATGCACATGCCCGCCGTCGCCATTACCGATACGGGCAACATGTTCGGCGCGCTGGAATTCTCGCAATATTGCGGGAAAAAGGGCGTGCAGCCCATTATTGGCTGCCAGATCGGCCTGCCGTCGCGCAGCGACAAGCCAGGCAGCCCGGCCGAACCCGTGGTGCTGCTGGCGCGCAATGCGGAAGGGCTGGCCAATTTGCAGTTCCTGTCCTCGGCGGGGTTCCTGCAGCATGAAACGGATGAACCGACCGTTACCCTTGATATGCTGTGCGAACGCGCGGGCGGCCTGTTCCTGCTGACGGGCGGCAGCCGGGGACCATTGTTCCATATGCTGGCCGAAGGGCAGGAGAAGGAGGCCGCGCGCCTCATGGACCGGCTGCACGAAGCCTATGGCAGCCACATGGCGGTGGAACTGCACCGTCATGGGCAGGCGGCGGAACGCGCGGTGGAGCCGGGCATGATCGCCATGGCAGACCGCATGGGCCTGCCGCTGGTGGCGACCAATGAATGTTTCTTTCCCAGGCCGGACATGTACGAGGCGCATGATGCGCTGCTGTGCATCGCGCAGGGCCGCACCATGGCCGAACGCGACCGCTGGCGGGTCACGCCCGAACACTGGTTCAAGCCGCCGGAGGTCATGCGCGAACTGTTCGCCGACCTGCCCGAAGCCTGCGACAATACGCTGGACATCGCACGCTGCTGCGCCATTGCAGTGGAAACGCGCAAGCCCCTGCTGCCGGTCTGCCCGAAGGTGGAAGAAGGCCAGACCGAGGAACAGACATTGCGGCACATGGCCGTTACCGGCCTGAAAAACCGCCTGTCGCGCATGACTGTCGATGACGATATGCGGACGAAATACGAGGAACGCCTGGCGTTCGAACTCGACATTATCGCCCAGATGGGGTTCCCCGGTTATTTCATGATCGTGGCCGACTTCATCCAGTGGGCCAAGGCGCATGACATACCCGTGGGGCCGGGGCGTGGTTCGGGTGCGGGGTCGCTGGCGGCATGGGCGCTGACCATTACCGATATCGACCCCATTCCCTTCAACCTGCTGTTCGAGCGGTTCCTGAACCCCGAACGCGTGTCGATGCCTGACTTCGATATCGATTTCTGTCAGGACCGGCGGGACGAGGTGATCCGTTACGTCCGTAACGAATACGGTCCCGACCGCGTGGCCCAGATCATCACGTTCGGTAAGCTGCAGGCGCGCGCCGCCGTGCGCGACGTGGGGCGCGTGCTGGGCCTGCCATTCGGCATGGTCAACCGCGTGGCGGAACTGATCCCCAACAATCCCGCGCAGCCGGTGACACTGAAACAGGCGATCGAGGGGGAGCCGCGCCTGCAGGAAATGCGCGATGAGGACGAAGCCATCGCCCGCCTGCTGGAAATCGGCCAGCAGCTGGAAGGCCTGTTCCGCCATGCCAGTACGCATGCGGCGGGTGTGGTGATTGGCGACCGCGAACTGGTGGAACTGGTGCCGCTGTACCGTGATCCCAAGAGCGACATGCTGGTCACGCAGTACAACATGAAGTTCGTGGAGCAGGCGGGGCTGGTCAAATTCGACTTCCTCGGCCTGACCACGCTGACCATCCTGCAGCGCGCGGTGCAGTTCCTGCATGGCATGGGGGTCGAGGTCGACCTGTCGGCCCTGCCGCTGGATGACGGACTGACCTATGACATGCTGGCGCGCGGCGATACGGGCGGCGTGTTCCAGTTTGAAGGCGCGGGCATGCGCGACGTGCTCAAGCAGATGCGCCCGACCCGGCTGGAAGACCTGATCGCCGCCGTGGCGCTGTACCGTCCCGGGCCGATGGCCAACATCCCCGATTACTGCAGGCGCAAGCACGGTGAGCCGTGGGAGCCGCCGCACGAGGAAATCCGCGATATCCTGGAAGAGACCTACGGCATCATGGTCTATCAGGAACAGGTCATGCAGATCGCCCAGAAGATGGCGGGCTACAGCCTGGGCGGGGCGGACCTGCTGCGGCGCGCCATGGGCAAGAAGATCCGCGCGGAAATGGACCGCCAGCGCGTGATCTTTACCGAAGGGGCGATGAAGCGCGGCATTGAAAAGGAAAAGGCCGCCGAGGTGTTCGACCTCATGGCCAAGTTCGCCGATTACGGGTTCAACAAATCCCATGCCGCCGCCTACGCGCTGGTGTCGTACCAGACGGCGTGGATGAAGGCGAACCATCCCGTGGCCTTCATCGCCGCGTGCATGTCGCTTGCGCGTGAAAAGACCGACAAGCTGGCGGGCCTGCGGCAGGAAGCCGACCGGCTGGGCATTCCCATCCTGCCGCCCGACATCAATGCATCCGGCGCGGATTTCACGGTGGAAAAGCTGCCCGATGGCAAGGGCTATGGCATCCGCTACGCGCTGGCCGCGGTCAAGAAGGTGGGGCTGAGCGCCATGCAGTCGCTGGTGGCGGTGCGCGGCGACAGGCCCTTTACCGACCTTGAGGATCTGGCCGCCCGCCTGGACCCCCGGCAGGTCAACAAGATGCAGCTGGAAAACCTGGCCCGCGCGGGGGCGTTCGACACCATCCTGCCCAACCGCGCGCAGGCCTGCGGTGGGGCTGAAACCGTCATGCGGCGCGCGCAGGCCAATGCGCAGGAAGCCGCCAGTGGGCAGATCGGCCTGTTTGGCGGTGGTGGCGACATACCCGCCCAGCGTGAGCCGCTGCGCCTGCCGCGCTGCGCCGACTGGCCTGAATTCGAACGGCTGAACATGGAAGCCGACGCCATCGGCTTTCACCTGACGGGGCACCCGCTGGATTCCTATGGCCCGCTCATGCGCAGGCTGGGGGCGGTCAGGGCCACGGGGCTGGAGGCGGCGGCACAGGCGGGCATTGGCCGCGTCAAGATCGCCGGCTGCGTGGTGGACCGCAAGGAACGCCCCACCCGCACGGGGAACAAGATGGCGTGGGTGCGGCTGTCCGATGCATCGGGCGGGTGTGAGATCACCTTCTTTTCCGAAGTGCTGTCGCGGTCGCGCGAAATCCTGGTGGCGGGCAATGCCGTGGTGGTGACGGCGGATCTGAAGCTGGATGGTGAGGCGTTGCGCATCACGGCGTCCGACGTGATGGAACTGGAACAGGCGGCGGCGGAAGCCGCGGCGGAACTGCGTATCTGGTTTGACCGGGCGGATGCGCTGGAACCGATCCGTGACGTGCTGCAGGGCAATGGCAACGGGCGGGGGCGGGTGATCCTGCTGCCATCGGTCGCGGAAACGCGCGATGTTGAACTGACGCTGGCCGAACGTTACCGCGTGACCCCACGTGTGGCGCAGATGATCAAGGCCATCGAGGGCGTGGGCAAGGTGGAACAGTTCTGACCCCATGCCCCGGCGGGCCGGGACCGTCATGAACCTTGCATGTGCCGGGCCGGGGTGCCATACGCAACCCCTGTCAGTTTTTTTCATTGTCCCTGTCGACGCAATGCCGGATACAGAATGGACCAGACCAATCCCGTCACCCCCCTGTCGCATCAGCATGTCACCTTTCCAGACGGATTGCAGCTGGACTGTGGCTTCCACCTTGCCCCGGTGGATGTGGCGTACCGCACCTATGGCACCCTGTCGCCCGCGCGTGACAACGCGATCCTTGTCTGCCATGCGCTGACGGGCGACCAGTACGTGGCCGATCCCCATCCCCTGACCGGCAAGCCCGGATGGTGGGGGCGCATGGTGGGGCCGGGGCTGCCGATCGATACCGACCGTTTCTTCGTCATCTGCGTCAATGTGCTGGGCGGGTGCATGGGCACGACCGGCCCGCGCAGCCTGCGGGTGCGCGAAGACGGGACGGAGGAGCCGTGGGGCACCGATTTCCCCGCCATCACCATCCGTGACATGGTGCGCGCGCAGCATCTGCTGGTCGAACATATGGGCATCACGCGCCTGCTGGCGGTGGTGGGCGGGTCCATGGGCGGCATGCAGGTGCTGGAATGGTGCGCGACCTATCCGGAACAGGTGTTCGCGGCCATGCCGATCGCGACATCGCCCTTCCATTCCGCGCAGAACATCGCCTTCAACGAAGTCAGCCGCCAGGCCATATTCGCCGACCCGCAATGGCATGGCGGGCGGTACTGGGAATGTAACGAGATCCCGGCCCGTGGCCTGGCGGTCGCGCGCATGATGGCGCACATCACCTACCTGTCCGAAGCGGCGCTGACGCGCAAATTCGGCCGCCGCGTGCGCACGACGCCCGGGCGTGGGGCCACAGGGGGGCCGGGCTCGCTGTTTGGCGAGATGTTCGAGGTGGAAAGCTACCTGCGCCATCAGGGATCGACCTTCGTGCGGCGGTTTGACGCCAATTCCTACCTGACGATCACGCGCGCGATGGATTACTTCGACCTGGGCGCCGAACATGATGGCGACATGTCACGCCCGTTCCGGGGCACGCCCACGCGGTTCTGCATCATCTCGTTTTCGTCGGACTGGCTGTTCCCCACGTCACAGGCGCGGCTTCTGGCGCGTGCGCTCAACCAGGTCGCGGCAAACGTATCCTTTGTCGAGATCGACAGTGACAAGGGTCATGATGCCTTCCTGCTGGATGAACCTGATTTCGACCGGACCATCCGCGGCTTCCTGTGCGGGGCGGCGGAACATGCGGGGATTGGCTGACCATGCGGCTTGACCAGCGCCTGATCGCGGGCATGATCCGTCCCCGGACCCGCGTACTGGATGTGGGCAGCGGCGATGGCGCGCTGCTGGATTACCTGTTCCGCAACAGCGGGTGTGACGCGCGCGGGATCGAGATCGATATGCGAGAGGTCACCCGTTCCGTCGCCCACGGCCTGCCGGTCATGCATGGGGACGCGGACCATGATCTGGTCCATTATCCCGACAATGCGTTCGATTACGTGGTGCTGCAGCGTACCCTGCAGGCGGTTGAGCGCCCGCGTGAGGTGCTGCGCCAGATGCTGCGCATCGGTCGGTACGCCATCGTGTCCTTCCCCAATTTCGGCCACTGGCGGCTGCGCATGCAGCTTCTGCTGCGCGGGCGCATGCCCATGACCAGCGTGTGGAGCACGCCGTGGTACGACACGCCCAACATCCACCCGTGCACGATCCTCGACTTTTTGACGCTGTGTCGCGATGAGGGCTATGTTGTCCAGCAGTGGATGGCTGTGGATGAAGACGGCGAGCGCGCACCATGGCGGCGTTCGATCCGGCTGGCCAACCTGTTCGGGGAACAGGCGCTGTTCCTGTTGCGACGCAAGGACGCCCCCCGTTAACAAAGTCGCCATGGTGGGGAGATGTGACATTGGATACTCTTGAGGCCATCCAGACCCGGCGCGCCATACGGGCCTATGACCCGGATCACGCGATCAGCCCGGCCGAACTGCATGACCTGCTTGCAGCCGCGCGCCGCGCGCCTTCGGCGTTCAATATCCAGCACTGCCGTTTCGTGGTGGTGCGGGACCCGGCCTTGCGCCGTGAACTGCGCAAGGTGGCGTGGGACCAGCCGGACGTGACCGACGCCTCCGTCCTGATCGTGATCTGTGCTGACCGTGATGCGTGGAAGAAAGACCCGGCCCGCTATTTCAATGGTGCGCCCGATGACGTGAAGCAGCGCATGGCGGAGATGATCCGCGGCTATTACGAAGGCCGCGAATGGGTCCAGCAGGATGAGACCATGCGCAGCGCGGGCCTTGCGGCCCAGACGCTCATGCTGGCCGCCACCGCCATGGGCTATCAGTCCTGCCCTATGGACGGGTTCGATTATGATGCGGTGGGCCGCCTGATCAACCTGCCGGCGGACCATGTGGTGGCGATGTTTGTCGTCATCGGCAAGGGGACGGAACAGGCCGGGCCGCGCGTGGGCAAGCTGCCCGATGATGAAGTCATCCTGACCGACCGTTTTCCCCCGTCCTGAACCGGGGCCGCCCGCGACGGGCGGGCATATGGGGACGGACTGCATGAAAAAAGCTTGCGGTCCACCCCGTAACAATATACAGCCTCAGGCTTGGGAACGGACCGCGCCTGTTCCTTGTGCTGGTTTGATTGCACGTGTCCTTGACGCGGGGGACACGAACAGAAGCAGACTGGACCGGCCTTTATTCCTTACATGATATCCTTGCGACGACAGACCGAGTGCCCCCGTGCATATAAGGGCCGGTGTCGGGTATGTCTGTCAGTTCGCCATCCGGGCATGCAGGTTCCTGCACGCCCCACGGCCCTGTTTTTTCGCGCCAGGAGGCGCCATTCATGACAACGTTTGCCGATCTTCATCTTGCAGAGCCGCTGTTGCGGGCACTGGACGAGGAAGGCTACGCCACGCCCACCCCCATTCAGGCCGGCGCCATTCCCTACCTGCTGGAAGGGCGCGACCTGCTGGGTCTGGCACAGACCGGAACGGGCAAGACCGCGGCCTTCGCGCTGCCGATCCTTGACCGTCTTTTCCGTGAAAAGGGCCGTGCGCACCCCAAGGGCGCACGTGCGCTGGTGCTGGCGCCGACGCGCGAACTGGCATCCCAGATCGGGGAAAGCTTCGCATCCTATGCCCGCCACATGCGCTTCAGCCACGCTGTCGTGTTTGGTGGCGTGGGGCAGGGACGCCAGATCGAGGCCCTGCGCCGTGGCGTGGACGTGCTGGTCGCGGCGCCCGGCCGCCTGCTGGACCTGATGGGGCAGGGGCATGTCGACCTGTCCGGGCTTGAGGTCCTGGTGCTGGACGAAGCCGACCGGATGCTGGACATGGGCTTCGTGCGCGATATCCGCAAGATTGTCGCGGCATTGCCAACCGACCGGCAGACGCTGCTGTTTTCGGCCACCATGCCCAAGACCATTTCGGACCTGGCGCATGGGCTGCTGCGTGACCCCGCCACCGTGCAGGTCACGCCGCCGTCCAGCACGGTGGACCGTATCCGCCAGGCAGTGATGTTTGTCGATACCGGCAACAAGCGCGAGGCGCTGAAGCTGCTGGTGGATTCGCCCAAGGTCGAACGCGCCGTGGTGTTCACGCTGATGAAGCATGAAGCCAACAAGGTCGCGGCCTTCCTGAGCGAACACGGCATCACGGCCGAAGCCATTCACGGCAACAAGTCGCAGGGCGCGCGTGAACGCGCCATGTCGGGTTTCCGTTCCGGCAACGTGAAGGTGCTGGTGGCGACTGACATCGCGGCCCGTGGCATTGACGTGGACGACGTGACCCACGTGTTCAACTACGACCTGCCCAACGTGCCCGAAAGCTATGTTCACCGCATTGGCCGCACGGCGCGCGCCGGGCGTGAAGGCTGGGCCGTGTCCCTGTGTGATGCGGAACAGCGGGCATGGCTGCGCGATATTGAAAAGAATATCGGCAAGAAGATCCCGGTCGTGTCCGAACACCCGTACCATTCGGAAGCCGCCGAGAATTCCACCATGCGCCCACCCGTGTTGGGTGGCGGTGGTCGCGGTCGCGGGGGCGGCGGTGGCCGGTCCGGGGGCGGGCGTCCCGGTGGTGGTGGTCGCCCGGCCGGTGGCGGTCGTCCGCCCGGTGGTGGCCGTGGCGGTCGCCCCGGTGGCGGTGGCCGTTCCGGCGGCGCAGGTCGCCGCGCGGTCTGACGCCACGCGTGTAACAGGATGAACAAGGCACCCGGTCCGATGGATCGGGTGCCTTTTTTTGTCTGTCACGATTGCTGGTTCATATGTAAAACAGGATGCGTTACTTAATAAGTCACAGGGTATGATTTGTGATGTGAGCCGTATTCATGATTTGTGACCAGGGAATATTGCACCCGGCGCGCGCGGTTTGTTTTTTCTGGCCAATATTCAAAAATGAATCCATATCCCACATAATGCCTTGCGGTCCCGATGGCACGTCATTTAATGTTCCTTTCCATTAAGGAAATCACAGGAAAGAGATATTTTTTAAGCGGAACTTTTTGCCATAAGGAACAGATCGTGCGCTGGCGCAGGGCGCGGTAATGGTCCGTAAAATGTCCTGGCGCGTCTGTTGCATGCATGCGTATCAGCAGGTTTTTATTCAGGTCGGTCTGGTTGTAAAATATGCTAAGGGAATGGTGGCTGAAGTGGGGCGGTGATGCGTCCATGGCCACGCCGCGCAGGATGAAGTGGCTTGTCTGCTTCCTGCTGGCGGGTGGGGCGTTTCTCTGTCTGTCTGTTGGCGACATTACCCTTGCGCCCGCGCAACAGGCCTATATTTCCATAGGCACGATCAGCCTGTTCTTCTTCCTTAACCGCAGGAAGGGGCGGCACGTCACCTGCATCCTCATGATGCTGTCGCTGTTCGTGTCCTTCCGTTACCTGATCTGGCGACTGGGCAGCACGGTGCAGTTCACCGGACTGCTGCAGATTATCATGTCGGTTTCCCTGCTTCTGGCAGAGGGATATGCCCTGTCCACCCTGTGCCTGAGCTATTTCCAGATGTCATGGCCCCTGGGCCGCAAGCCGCACAACCTGCCCGACAACCCCGATGACTGGCCGGTGGTGGATGTCTATGTCCCGTCCTATAACGAGGATCTTGAACTGGTGCGTTCGACCGTGCTGGGGGCGCTGGACCTGCACTGGCCTGCGGACAAGCTGAATGTCTATATTCTGGATGACGGGCGGCGGAAGTCCTTTTACGATTTCGCAAAGGAATCCGGCGCGGGCTACATCATCCGTTCCGAGAACAACCACGCCAAGGCCGGCAACCTCAATCACGCGATGAAGATCACCAGGGGGGAGTTCGTGGTCATTTTCGACTGTGACCACGTGCCCACCCGGTCCTTCCTGCTCAAGACCATTGGCTGGATGGTGGCTGATCCCAAGCTGGCGCTGCTGCAGACGCCGCACCATTTCTATTCCCCCGATCCGTTCCAGCGCAACCTTGCCGCGGGCTATGACGTGCCGCCCGAAGGCAACATGTTCTACGGGCTGGTGCAGGATGGCAATGATTTCTGGGATGCGACGTTCTTCTGCGGTTCCTGTGCCGCCATCCGCCGTTCGGCGCTGCTGAGTGTTGGCGGGTTCGCGACCGAAACGGTTACGGAAGATGCCCATACCGCGCTGAAGATGCAGCGCAAGGGATGGGGGACGGCCTATCTGCGTCAGCCACTCGCCGGTGGGCTGGCCACCGAACGGCTGATCCTGCATATCGGGCAGCGCGTGCGCTGGGCGCGTGGCATGCTGCAGATCATGCGGCTGGACAATCCCATGCTGGGTGGTGGCCTGCGGTGGGAACAGCGGCTGTGCTACCTGTCGGCCATGTCGCACTTCCTGTTTGCCATCCCGCGGGTGATCTTCCTTGTCTCACCGCTGGGGTTCCTGTTTTTCGGGCAGAACATCATCGCCGCATCCCCCTTTGCCATCATGGTCTATGCGCTGCCGCATATCTTCCATTCCATCATGACCCTGTCCCGGATCGAGGGGCGGTGGCGCTATTCCTTCTGGAGCGAGATCTACGAGACCTCGCTCGCGCTGTTCCTCATCCGCATCACCATCGTCACCCTGCTGCAGCCGCACAAGGGCAAGTTCAACGTGACGGACAAGGGGGGGCTTCTGGCGCGGGGGTATTTCGATTTCAGCGCGGTGTATCCCAACGTCATCATGGCGCTGGTCCTGTTCGCGGGGATGGTGCGCGGCATACTGGGCATGATTTTCCAGTACCACCAGAAGCTGGCGTTCCAGTCCTTCGTGCTCAATACGCTGTGGATCACCATCAGCCTGATCGTGGTGCTGGCATCCATCGCGGTGGGGCGCGAGACGCGGCAGATCCGGCACAAGCCCCGCGTGCGGGTCAAACTGCCGGTCGAGGTCTGCTTCGCCGATGGCGCGTCATATCATGCCCACACGACGGATATTTCGCTGGGTGGGGCGGGGGTGACCCTCAACCTGCCCATGCAGCTTGAAACCCCGATGGACATCGTCCTGCAGTACAGCAAGCCCGATGACGGGATCAGGGTGGCCGTGCCCGCCACCATTCTCGGGCAGCGTGGTTCATGGCTGCATCTGCAATGGAAAAATGAAACGCTGGAGCAGGAACGCCAGATTGTCAGCTTTGTGTTCGGTCGAAGCGATGCATGGCATAACTGGGCCGATTTCAAGGATGACCGGCCGTTGAACAGCATATATCAGGTCATAAAAAGCATAGGCGGCCTTCTGTCCCCGCCTTACCTGTGGGATCTCAGCCCGGCGCAGGAATCTGAAGAAAGTGATGAAAGCGTGCACAAGGAAGAAACGCTGGAAAAAAAGAGCCTTGTGGTGCCGCCTGTCCATCGGGGCATTGGCTATGGCGTGACCATGATGGCGGCGGGCATGGGCATGCTGCTGTCGGTAATGATGCCCGCACGGGCGCAGGAACCCGTCTCCCCCCCGCCCGTGCCGCCGGCAGTCGCGGCACCTGTCGCCACGCCGCCCGCATCCCCCCCGGTTTACAGCACGACGGGCGTGTCGCGCCTGACCCCGCTGGGGGATACCAACAGCGGCGATATCCCGCCCGTGGGCAGCCTGCCGGACCCAAGGCTGGCGGACCGGGTGGCGGATACCGAAATCACGCGCACCATTCCGTTTCATGACCTTGGCCTTGAAAACGGTCCCCTGACCCTGCGGGGCTTCTCCCCATTGCAGGGCATTGACGTGGTGGTGCCGGCCAACCGCGTGGTGACCCATGCAACGCTGAAACTGTCCGGGGCGATTTCGCCATCGCTGCTGCCCGAAGCCACGGCGCTGACCGTCACCCTGAATGAACAGTATGTCGGCACGATCCGCATCGATCCGACGCATCCGACCTTCGGTCCGATGGAAATCGAGGTTGATCCGCTTTATTTCACGGGTGACAACAAGCTCAATTTCCATTTTGCCGGTGAATACAGGCGTGACTGCAACGACCTGTACAATGACGTGCTGTGGGCCCAGATATCGGATCAGTCCAGCATTACCCTGACCACGGCGCGGATCGTGCCGGAACGTGACCTGAGCCGGTTGCCGGTACCCTTTTTCGATCCCAACCTGAAGGTGGCCATGCGGGTGCCGGTGGTCATGCCCGCCGCGGCCCCGGGGGAAGAGATCATGCGCGCGGGGGGGCTTGTCGCGTCATGGTTTGGCAAGCTGGCTGACTCGCGGCAACTGTCCTTTCCCGTGTCGCGCAGCATGCCGGCATCCGGCAATGCCATTGAAATCGGGCAGAACATTCCCGTTGATGATCAGGGACACATGCCCGCTGGCCCGACGCTGCTGGAAATCGCCAACCCCAATGACAGATGGGGCACCGTCCTGGTCATAACCGGGCGCACGCCGCACGATGTCGAGGTCGCGGCCCGCGCGCTGGTGTTTTCGCCCGATACGCTGGGCAACATGTCGTCCGCCGTGGTGCAGGATGTTACCCTGCGCCCCCGCGTCCCGTATGATGCGCCAGCCTTCATCCCGACGGACCGCCCGGTGCGTTTTGGTGAACTGGTGACGGCGGGTGACCTGCAGGCTGGCGGCTTCGCGCCCGGTACGCTGCATGTGCCGTTTCACCTGCCGCCCGACCTGTATACGTGGCACGGCCTGCCGTTCCTGATGGATCTGTGGGTGCGCACGCCGGATAACCCGGTTGTGGATATCAGCGCGTCCCGTCTGGATGTCAGTCTCAATAACTCCTACCTGCAAAGCTATTCGCTGCTGGGCAACAGCCTGTGGCGCATGTGGTCGGAACGGATGGTCACCCAGCATGCAGGCGCGGTGGGGCATGTCACGGCGCTGCCGTCATGGCTGCTGTTCGGGCAGAATGACCTGCAGTTCAACTTTGACACCCGCCCGGTGGACCGGGGGGCCTGCCGGCGTACGCCCGATAACCTGCGTCTTGGGATTGATTCGGATTCCGTGCTGGATTTCCGGCGTGGCGTGCATTTCGCGACCCTGCCCAACCTGTCCTATTTTTCCGAAATCGGGTTTCCGTTTTCCCGCATGGCCGACCTTGGGGAAACCACGGTGGTCCTGCCGCCCACGCCGGATACCGATACGATCGGGGCCTATCTTGACCTGATGGGCTTCATGGGGTCGGTGACATGGTATCCCGCCGCAGGGGTGCATCTTGCCACGACGACGGATATTGCGCGGAATCCGCCTTCCGGCGATATCATCCTGCTGGCCCCGGTGGGGCAGATGGGACCGGCGGCGTCCCTGCTGTCACGTTCGGCATACCAGATTGACGACGGCCATATCCATGTCGGTCAGGATATGGGACTGCAGGGTATCTGGTACATGTTCCAGGACCGTGATGGCAGCGGACTGCGCAACGGGGTGACCGCCAACCTGAATGCCCCGGTGCGCAATGCCGCCATGATGATCGGGGCGGAATCCCCCTATGCCAGCCATCGTTCGATGCTGGCGCTGCTGGGGGATGATGGCGCGCATATCCATGACCTGATCACCAGCCTGCATGACCGCAAGGCCCTGTCCAGCCTGCAGGGCGACCTGGTGCTGAAGAACGGCGACAGATTCACGACCTATCGCACATCGCCCACCTATACGGTGGGCAGGCTGCCGCTGTGGATGTGGGTGGACTGGTTCCTGTCGCGTCACCCGATCCTGATGTACCTGTGTGGCGTGGCGGGTGCGATCATGCTGGGGACTGGCGCATGGCTGTGGCTACGGGCCCGGGCGCGCCGCCGGGTACGTGAACAGGCCGAGGCCGATGAAGCGGCACGCATGGCAGGGCATGCGCCGGAAGACTGATCGGGCGGGGCGCGGGCGGTCCATGTGCCTGCGCCCGTGTCGTCCGCGGCCTGTGGCGCGGGTCATGGGCCGATGCGGGGACGGTTGATCCATGGTTGCGGGGCGCGCAGGAAAGCGAAGGGATCTGCCACCCCTATGATGGAAAAGCCCATTCCTGTATGGAATGCCACCATCGTCATTCCATCATTCGATGGATGCGCGACGTTATGATGGCATCGTATTTTCTGGGAATGTTGTGGCGGAGAGGGTGGGATTCGAACCCACGGTACGCTCACACGCACGGCGGTTTTCAAGACCGCTGCCTTCAACCGCTCGGCCACCTCTCCATATCGTCTGTTTAGCTAGGTCTGCCGCCGCCGTCTAGATGTTACCACGCACAAAAACCGCTGCATTCATGTGGTTACTGTGCCGTCTTTTGTGCCGACATGCATTACCCGGTCCAGTTCATCCGCCGTCAGGGCCGACAGGTAGATTTCAGTTGTCTTGACCGATGTGTGTCCCAGATGGCGGCTCAGACGGTAGATGTCGCCGCCTGCCTTGAGCCAACGGATAGCGAAGGCGTGGCGGAGATCATGGATACGAAAGCGGGTGAAGGAGATGCTCTCGGCTTCGCATCGCGCCATCACCCGGCGCATGACCTGTCCATAGTTTGAGGCCGCATTTCGATAAGGCTTTCCATGCCGGTTCGGGAACAGGCAGCCGGTACGGGGTGCTTGCTCCAGCAACGCGGTTGCGTCTCCGCCTGGCGTGACCCATGCGATCGTGCGTGGCCGACTCGTCTTGGTGCGGAGCAGTCGGATCTGTTGGCGTTCATGGTCCACGTTGTCTCCCGTCAGGCTGACAGCTTCGTTTTCCCGCATGCCCGTCTGTTCCAGCAGGTCGAGAATCGCAGCCATGCCGGGCGGGCAGGCGGCCTTGAACCGCGCCACCGAATCGGGGCAGGGCGGTGTGATCGGATCGCGCCGTTCGCGGATGATCGTGCGGTCAAAGGACAGGGCCGGGTTGCTGGTGATCCAGCCCCATGCCACGCAGGCCGACAGCAGGCGGGACAGCGCCGTCAGGTCCCGGCGGATGGTGGCATTGGTTACGCTGCCTGACCGGCTGGATACGAAATTGGAAATCAGGCGCGTGGTGATGTCGCGCACACGAACGCCCTTGAATGTATCTTCCAGACTGCGGATTGAGATGGTGTAGCGCCGCATGGTCTGGGGCTTGACCGAGGTTGCCAGCACTTCGGTGATCCAGCGGATGACGGCTTCTTCAAAAAGCTGGTCGCTGTCGCCTGTTACGGCCTCGCGCTCGAGTTCTGTTTTCCACTGCTTGAGCCTGCGCCGGGCTTCCCGCGGGTCAGCCGTACGTAGGCTGCTTCTATGCTCGCGGCCGGCAATCTGGAGCCGCCCCCAATACGTTTTGCCTCGAAGGTAGATGTTGGCGTTGGTGCGGCCTGACAAACCCGGGCCTCCTGATTATTGATCCATGCGTGGATCTTGATGGGATCAAACGTCCAGATCCGGCCGAACTTGGCTGCACCGGGTATCTGCCCGGCTGCGGCCAGCTTCTGGATCTGGCGGGTGGAAAGGGTGGTGACCCGGGCGACATCGGCCAGACGCACCCGCTGCGTGATCTGGGGAATGGTGTCCATGCCGCTATCGTGCCGCCAGTTCCGATGCGATGCGGGCGGCGAGTTCCATCCGGGTCTCTACGGTTGCCAGTGGATGCGTGGCAGCCCACAGCTTGGCCAGCAGTACCAGCGAGTCCCGTAGCGGGGTCTCGTTCATGAAAATGGGACGTGCCTTGCGATCATAGGCATGGGGTATCGGATCAAATTCGGGGCGGGGGACTTCGTCGCCCATGCTGAGGTCGGTCACGATGTTTTCTCCTTTTGCAGCACGAAGGGCGGCAAGCCCTCGCGCGTGCGCCATGCGTTGATATGGGCCAGCGTGTCCCGGCAGGCGGGTGGCAGCCGGTTGGTGCGGGCCCATGCCGCGATTTCCTGTACGGTCGCGCGGATATGACCTGTGGTTGTTGCCTGCTGGTGATGGAGCATCTGCAGGGCCGCGATGCTGAACGCGCCATCACGCGTGCGGAGGGTGAGGGGCAGCCGGGCCGGAGTGGCTTCCTGCTGTGTGGCCTGCTTGCGTCGGGCCACCTCGCGCAGGGATTCGGCATCGGGGTGCGGGTCGTCCTCCTGCAGCACGCGGATCAGGCGCTGACGGATGGAGGTGCCATGCACCCCGAACACCCTGCCGATATCCGTCCAGGTCTGGCCTTTGGTCCGCATGGAACGGATCAGGGCATCGTCCTGCGGGGTATAGCGCCGGTCGGTCTTGCGGGCAGCCATTACGCATGTCCCGGCGTATGATGGATGTTGGCGATCGGCCGCAGTTCATTGCGGCGGAAGGCGGCGCCATCGGTGACCTGCTGCATGAACCCGACGATTTCTTTATCCGAGTAGCCCTGCTGCGTGTAGCTGCGGGCCATGCTTAGCAGGTGGCCCTGCAGGCGCAGGCAGAATGCGGCTTCGTTATCCGCTGCCCCCAGTTCCGCAATCAGCACCCCCATGCCGCGGGGCGTGATCGAGATGTTGTCGAGATCATCGCTCATGCCGAGGCTCCCATAGCCAGCGTGTCGCGGGCGAGGGCGGCCAGCATGTTTCTGGCATGATCCCGTCCATTAGAATCAAGAAGGTCAGGGGCAAACAGCGCCACTGCACGCGCCCGGGCAGAATTGCCTGCAGGTGTGCGGGCTTCACGCGCTGTAATCCGTTTCATCAAGGCAACGCGTTCTGCATCCAGTGGAGCATTTAAGGCTTCAGCACCTTCTTCTTCGGCAAAGGTGCGGGCAGCCTCGATACGTTTTCTATAAAGTGCCTCGATCGCACAAAAGCGATTGCAGTCATTGAACAGAGCAACGTCCGGGCTGACGCCTGATTGCGGGGCAACGGAGGCCAGATGGCGGGCAAATTCTGCCAGATGCCTGGAGTCAGATATCGGCTCGCCGCCTTCCTTCACGCCGGGATCGGACTCCACGATGGCCTGCGCCATGGCGGCAAAGCCCTGAAGCGAGGTCGGCTTGCAGCGCACGAGGTCATCCAGCATGTCCTCCCGCCTGTTTACCAGCCGTGCCATGGCTGCGTCGCCTGCTTCATCGTTGGGAAGCCGATCAGCCACATCATCAACATGCCGCCCAAACGCCGTGGCCGCTGTCGCCTGCGCTATGATCGAGGCATCCCGGCCGGCGGGCGATGGCAGGTGCCCATCCAGAATGGCCGAAACCAGCATGCGGTGGATGTTTTCCAGCGCAGGGCATTCGTCGCCTTTGGCAATGGAATCCTCAAGCGTGCGCGTGATTCGTGCCAGATTGACCACATCCTCGGCTGACTGGACGGTCTGGGCTTGCGTGGCGTCCACATTGGCCCAGTAGTCCATGAGAACCTGCGGGCCATTATCGACAGGCCATTCGTCAGCAGGGAAATCCCTGATCTCGACAAACTGCCGTTCCATCGTATCGGCCAGATCGCATAGGGCCGATGGCGTGGCTCCGGCTTCCGTGCCGAGGATGCGCTGGATTTCATAAAAAGGGTCCACCGGCGCCAGCGCATCGACATTGATACCGAGGGCAATGAGATGCTTCAGCGTGCCGCAGACGCCGCGCTGTAACTGCGCCGTATATTTGTCGATATCCTCCCGGCTGAGGTTGAAGCCCTCCAGCATTCCCAAAGGGTCAATCATGGCGCTCAGAATGGCAGCCACGTCATGCAGGTTGTTGGGCTGCTTCGTCGACATAAGGTCGACGAGAGCATCGCGCTCCCTGTCATAGCGGCTAAAGGAGGCTCCCCTGCAACCTTCTGTCTTTTCCAGTTCATCGAGAATATGACGCACCGTGGCCAACCGCCGCCCGATCTGGGTCGGCGTGGCAAAAGCAGGCAGATCGGCGGCAACCGGAGCCGCAGCCTGCTCCAGAACCCGGTCAATCTGGTCCTCCACAACAAAGGCGGGCGCAGACGTCTGGACGCACTTCGGGCGTGAGAGGGTTTCGGACATTTTTCGATTTCCTTGAATACTTGTGTCAGGCTGGTAATCGCAGCCTACGGGGATTGATTACTTGTTCAGGGCGGACGGGTCAGGGAAACGGGGTAGGGACCGATCCGCCCTGCACGTCCTCGATAATCATGATCCGGCGCTGGACCGGCGGCGGTGTGGGCTTGGTGCCGTCCACGGCATCCAGCACCGCGTTCTCGGCCATGCTGAGCAGTTCCCGCGGCGGCCGGGGCAGTCCCGCTTTCATCCATGCCCATGCACCGGCGGATTTGCCCCACTGGCGCGAAGCCTGCCGGCATGCGCCGATGCGGGCGTTCAGTTCGGTTGGTTCCATGGTGGCCAGCATATTGCGGGGCAGCTCCGGCTGCCGGGGCGCGCGGAAGTAGCCGGTGACCAGTTCGCGCTGCACCGTCCATGCCAGATCGTCCGTGAAGGACTTCACCAGCATCAGGTAACCGCTTTCGGTCAGCAGAATGATTTCGCCGCGCGCTTTGGCGGAAATCTCCATAATTTTGTCCCGACGAATTTCGTCGGCGCAAACGGCGAAGAAATCCGTGCCTTCGATGAAGCGTTTGCGGTTGGCGCGGAAGTTACGTCCTGCCGTGTCCTCGGCCCGCTGGTGCAGGGCATCAACCATGGCGAAGGTGACAACGCGCTGGCCCAGATATTCCAGAATGGATACCGGTCGACCATTGATGGTGACGTTGCTCATGCCGCACCCCCTTCACGTAGGGCAGGGAACAATGACAGCAGCCGTTCACGTGCCTTGCCACCATAAAACACTTCATGTGCTACGGAATTGTCGTTCAGCGTTTCTGCCATGTCCTGCGCGATCTCGTACACCCGGCGATCATCCAGGTTGAGGGCGAGCAGTTCCAGCACGTTTTCCCACATCAGGCACAGCTTGCTGCACTGGTCATCGGCCAACGCAATCAGCTTTTCGCGCGACAGGTGCTGGATGGCCTCGCCAAAGTCGATTTCAGCGTGGGACAGGGGATCGGATGTTTGGTTCGCCAGATTGGAAGAACCAATGTCAGCATCCGTCCGTTTTGCGGACGCATGCTGGAGCACAAGGGATTTCCTTGCTGCCGTCCGCTTCGCCCTTTCATCGCTGCGTGTCTTTTCAAGAATGGTGACCAGTTCACTGGCCATGGTCCGGACCCGGCCTGCTGCGCGATCCTCAAGCCACCGCTTGAGATCTGGCGGCAGGCGGAAGTGCACGCGCGCAGCCTCGATCCGTTCGTATCGTCCTGACATATAAGCCTCTCCCGACTCAAAATGAGTGTCTCACCAGCGTCAGGAGGTATATCGGCCACGGGATTTCCGTGGGTTCAGCCGCTCCATCAGCAGGTGATACATTAGCTATAATTAGCTAACATTCTGCGTCAAGAAAATTATTTTTCCTCTTTCCCATTGTCTGTTGAGTTATCTTCATCAGGCACCATGCCTGTATGCATAATATGCTCGAACTTATTATATAGTTCATGAACATCTTGAATTATTGGATTATCTTTGATTGGGAATATAATAGAATAAAATTTAACAGCTTCTTTTATTTCGTTTATATCATCCATTTTTAGTATTTTTGTGGTTAGATCATCTACAATTTTACATCTTCCTTCAATGTGTCCCTCTATTCGTCCTACAGTTTTGACATACATCTCTATTATTTCTAATATTGTTCGTGACGTTAAAGGGTATGTTCCTGTTTTAATATCACCAACAAAGACAGTGTGCATGTTTTGTTTAAATATTTGATCTACGCTTACGTTTAGAGTTTTTGCTATTAGGTTCCATCTCTCTACGGAAGGAAGTTTCTTATTGTTTTCCCATTCGCTGATGGTTGGTACCGAAACATCTAATGCAGCTGCCAACTCTGCCTGCCCCATAGATAGAGCCCGTCTGGCAGCACGAATTTGGTTTCCTATCGTATTATTGTTTTGTAGCTTTTTTGCCATATGAACGGTTCATCCTTATTTTTAATCATCACTTAGCCTAATCATACGGAAATTTTGACAAAGGCGCTTAGCTTACTAATTGACAATTAGCTAATTATGCATGATATATGGCTAATTATGATTTCAAAAATCGACAAACTTATCATGTTATTCGGTGGGGTTAATCGGATGGCTAAACTCGTAGGAGTAAAGCCGCCATCAGTCATTGGCTGGCGATACCGCAGATGCATTCCTTCCAGGCGCATCCATCAGATTGCTGAAGCGGGAGCTCAATTAAATCCTCCAATCATTCTGGAACCTAACGATTTCTTCGAGTGCCAGCATCCAGCTTCCACTTATCCCTTGAACTCGTGCGGAAAAATCAAGCGGGAAGTCAGTATGTCCGAGGTTTTTCCCAAAGCTGGGGAAAAGTCCCTCGCTACTGGGCAGGAGGTCAGCAATGCATGAACTCCTGACCATGATCGGCGCAGGCGTGCTGTTCATCGCGCTCCCCGTTTGGGCACTTATGTTCATCTGGGGGATGCATGACGATATCCAATCCCTGCGGAAAGATGTTGACCGTCTTGATCGGGAGAGCGGGCGGTGATTGAAAACCTTCCCCTTGAAGCACTGCGTCTCGCCCGTGAGATGACCCCGGTGCAGCCCAATGGGCGTATGCAGTTAGAGGCCATCTTCAAGGTGGCCTCTGCGCTCAGTCAGGCTTTATTTAGCGGGGATTTTTCCCTCTGCATCGACAATCTCGACTGCTTGTTTGAAGAGAGACAGAAGATAGTCTCGAGTAATACCGTTTCCTTTTATGAATACCCCCAAACTGGCGTGGGGGGTGATGGTATGTCCTTCTTGAAGGGCAATATTGGCCGCAATTGTGAAAATAAGAGCTTCACGGGTGGTCGGAACGACAGTCATAAAGTTTCATCCTCTGTGCAAGATGGTGAAAGCGGGAAGGAGGTTACGACTCCTTCCCGTGCTGAAACTGTAGCCACGTCCGGTGATGCGGCCCTACAGCCCGGTACGCATGGCACGGGTGAGGGCGCCTGATGTCCTGCGCCCCCTTCACCCTAAACCACCCCGACATGCTGCAGCCCGTGGATCAGCCGGTTCAGCGGCTGGCTCACGACCGGCGCCATGGGAATGGTGGGGGACGGCAGCAGGGTGGGCGACAGGATCCTGGCGCTCAGCGCCGTGCACAGCTGTGCGGCCTGCACGTATTCATAGGCACCGGCCTGGGCGCGCAGTTGCGCCAGCCCCAGCAGGGCCATGTCGATGCGCGACAGGGCATCCAGCCCCGTCGTGGCATCGTTCCGTTTTCCAGTTTCCTCCATACGCTCCTTCATCCCGTTGCTGCATCCGGCCTCGACAACCGGAATTCTGCAACAGGAGTTGTCCAATGGCGTGGAGTAATTCGTCCAAGCGCGTGGAGCATTTTGTCCGAGGGGCACAAATGACAGCCGAAATCGCAGTCAATGAGTTCGCCAGTATCGTCACGGAAGCCGTGAAGGCCCGCAAGGAAGCGCGCGGGCTGAAGGCGGCCATCCACGATACCGCGCGGCTTCTTGGCCTGACGGAACGGCGGGTCCGCGCTTGTATCTATCGCGAAATCAGGAGCGTCACCGCAGGCGAATGGCTGCGCGTGCGCGCCCGGTTCGCGGCCCACCTGGAGGCCGAACAGCGACGACATATCGCTGAGGCCGAACTGCTAAGCGCACGTCTCGATGCGCTCAAGAAAGAGGCTGCATGATCTGGGAATGGTTTTGCCTGAAGATGGCTGCCCGCTGGCGGTCCATCTGTCACATCAACATTCACAATGCCGAAATTGCCAAATGGCGGGCCGACCTGTGGCATCGGCGGTCGCGCCGATGAAGGGCCACGCACACCCCGCCATCACCCCCAATGAAGTTTCCCGGGCGGTCAACACGTCCCGGGCCCAGCGCGGAACACACGCATGAACGTCATCCCCATGCCCCAGCGGGGCCATAACAGCCGCCAGTTTCCCGAAGATCCCGTCATGCGCGACATGCTCATGCAGGGCGGCCACAAGGCCGATCTGGCCCGCATGTTCATGGCGCGGCAGGAACTGTTCAACGCCTTCATGGCCGCAGTGCGATCGAATCCCGATCTGGCGATGATGCGGGATGAGGCTGACATGACCGGCAAGGTGCTCGGTTATTTCTGTGATTTTGCGGAGGATGAACGATGAGCCGGGTTACCCGCAAAAAGCGTTATGAGTGGTCCAAGTTCTGGTGGAAGGACTGGCAGAATGACCTCGCCCTGAAGTCCTGTTCATACGCCGCACGTGGTCTGTGGATGGAGATGCTGGCCATCATGCACGCTGCAGATCGCATCGGTTTTTTCGAGATTTCTGGCAAGAAAGTCAGCGCGAAACAGCTTGCGGGACTGACGAACGGAAGCGATCGGGAAGTCAGGAAACTGCTTGCCGAACTGGAAGAAAACGGGGTGTTCAGCGTCGATGAAGAGGGCTTTATTTTCTCCCGCCGCATGGTACGGGACAAGGAAAACTCTGACATTTCGGCTGAACACGGGCGCAAGGGGGGTAATCCCGCACTGGTCCACAATGATGCCGAAAACGACAGGGAGGGGGTTAACCCCCCGGTTAAGGGTCAGGATAAGCCAAGGGATAAACTCAAGAAGCTAGAAGCTAGAAATACCCCTATAGTCCCCTTGCAAGGGGACGAGTTTTTCGACAACGCTGAACAGCCATCCGACCCCAAACCCAAAACCCGCCGTGCCAGCAGCGCTGCGCCAGACGAGGCGGCGTTCGAGCAGTTCTGGGCAGCCTATCCGCGGAAAGTGGGCAAGCCCAAGGCGCGACGGGCATTCGCCAAGGCCCTTGGCAGGACCGGCCTCGAAACGCTGCTGGCTGCCGTCGCCGCAACGCCGTGGTCTGCCGATCCAACCTACATCCCCCATCCCGCAACCTGGCTCAACAACGAGCGCTGGGCTGATGAGGGCGTGCTTCCCGAACCGGCGGCGGATGAGGTGAAATACGACAGGGCAGCATACGACGACGCAGCCCGGCGGTGGGCAAAAAACGGCTTCGAGGGTCTGTCACCTCGCCTGGAGCATTTCCCGCTGAAGGAAGCGGCCCATGGCTGAGGTCCTGCATTTCGAGCCGAAGGTGCAGGAAGTCCCGGCCAACGCCATGGCCGAAGCCTGCGTGATCGGGTCGATCCTGCTCAACAACGCGGCCTACGATAGCGTGGCGGACGTGGTGAAGCCGGAGCATTTCTACCACACCGACATGACCGAGATGTTCCGGCTGGTGCAGGGCGAAATCACGGCCGGCAGGCAGGTCTCGCCCGTCACCATCGCGCCACAGATCCGGTCAAGTGAATACCTTGGGGCCGAGTGGCTGGCCAAGCATCTGCCCGGCATCATTTCGGCCGCTGATGTGCGCATGGCACGGGAGGCGGCCCGATCGGTCGCTGCCTGCTGGGTGAAGCGATCGATCCAGACCTATGCCGATGAAATGCGGGCACGGGCCGCCAACTCCGAGGCGGCGGCCGATGACATCCTGACCGAGGCGCTGGAGCATCTGGAAGCCCTGTCCAACGGCACTGACGCCAGTAGGCCGACCGTCACGGCATTCGCCGCCGGGCAGGCGCTGATGGAGAAACGAACAGCCACTGGCAGGCGGGGCAGTTCCTGTCCGGGCTGGATACCGGCTTTGCGGAACTGAACAACCGGATCCGCGGCTTCCGGCCAGGCGCCATGTATGTCGTGGCCGCACGGCCCGGCATTGGCAAATCCGGGCTTGCGCTGTCGCTGGCGGTTCGGATGGCCCAACTGAACGGGCGGGGTCTTTTCTGGTCAGGCGAAATGTCGGCCGAGGAACTGATGGGCCGTGTTATCGCGGCCAGGGTCCGCATGCCGCTGGACATGGTGCTGACCGGCATGAACGACCGGGCAGGACAGCCGGAGCGGATCAGCAAGCACGATATGGGCCGGATGGTCGAGGCGTCCATGGCGCTGAAGGAAATCCCGCTTTCGATTGACGATCGGGAAGGGATCACAGTGCCCCAACTGCTGGCCCGTGCGCGGCAGTTGAAGCGTTCGAAGCCGGGTCTGAAGTTTGTCGTGGTGGATTACATGGGGCTGCTGCGCGGTTCTACGGTGGCGCGTCGTTCAGGTAACCGCACACTGGAGATGACCGAGATCAGCGGGGATCTGGCCCGCATGGCGCGGGAACTCAAGGTCCCTGTCATCGCCCTGTCGCAGCTTAACCGCCAGTCCGAGAACCGGGAAGACAGGCGACCCGTGCTGTCCGACCTGCGCGATTCTGGCGCGATTGAACAGGATGCCCGGTGCGTCATGGCCCTCTACCGCGAGGAACACGTCCTGCAGACACGGATGGGCACGGATGGACAACCAGTGCGCAATACGAACGAGACGGATGCGGTATACGAGAAACGCCGGATGGCGTTCCTTGACGCGCTCGATCGTTCCCGCGGGAAGGCTGAGATCATCGTGCTGAAAAACCGGGGTGGCCGGACAGGTATCGTGGACATGTTGTTCGATGGCCCGACAACGTGGTTCCGCGATGTGAGCGCGGGTGAGCGATCAGATGCCTGGTAATGCAAAGATGACCAAAAATCATATTGCCTGATAGCAGACAGCCTGGGGCAAGAGAGAACCAAGGGCGGTTCCAGAAGGGGACCAGAAACCCGGCCAGTCATGAGGAGGTTGGAGAGGTGATAGGTGAAGTATAAAATGCATATAATATGAATATTTAAAAAATAATGAATATTATATTCAATCAATATGGCACTATACGATATTTCTATTCATAAAATCCGCACCAAATTTGTTGACTATGAATTTTGGTATATGGAAAATTATGGACCGGCATGGAGATTGCAAATGGTCTGTGAAACAGTTTTCCCTAATGGTCATATCCCTTTCCATCTGAATAAAAATGAATGCCTTGATCCATCGGCTATCCTTCTGGCCATTGACGTTTGCAGTAAAAGCAATAAATTTGCAGTCGATGTTATTTATGCCTTGTTGTCTCAAGTAGATGACCTGAACGATAAAATACGTTTATTGTCGCAGGAAAAACAACGATACCAGTCGCCTGCATGTGGGCAGCCTTCAGATAGCAACGTCGGGTAGCGTTCCTGATTTAGGACTGATTATTGCTGGCACTCTGATTTTGCGAGATCAGAAACGAGGCGGGAAGAAAACGGTACCAACCCCTGTATTCATATAATAGAATCAGCCTGCAGAAGTTTATCCTTGGCGCCCTGTTGAATGAATGAGCGGAACAATACAGGCAGCCACTTCCAGATATTGTTCGGAGCACAGGCATGTCAGTAATGCAGGACGAGATTTATCGGGTCGGCAAGCTGTCGCTCGACATCGGTCGGCATGTGCTGTCGGGTCCGCGTGGTGAAGTGCTGCTGGCGCCAGTGCCGTTCCGTATCATGGAAAAGCTGATGCGGCGGGAAGGGGTGATCCAATCGCAGGATGCGATAACTCAGGCCATCTGGTCTGATCCGGATGATGAGCCGGACGATCCGGGGCGCGTGATCCGCGAGAAAATCAGCAAGTTGCGTGGCCTGATCTGTCTGATCGGAACGGATGGACGTGGACGCGTGGAAATCCGCAATGAGCGGGAATGTGGGTATTACGTTTCAGTGAGGAAGCAGGGATGAGGCGCAGCGTTACCAACAGCGAGAACGACGCATACGAGAAAATGGTGGCCGGGCTGCGCCATGCCGAGGAGGCGGCGGCGGAACTGGCCATGCACCGTAGCGACCCGATGTTCATGCAGATTGCCACCAATGTGGGGAAGATGCGCGAGCGGATCATCAGGGTCGGGCATATGGCTGCGGTCAAGCGTGTGGGGATGGGGTGATGGCGATTGTCAGCAGGTCGTTCGAGATCGGAAAAAATGGCCGTTATGCTTATGTCTGGCGTGTATTGGGCATTCCTGTCCTGTCGCTTGAGGGGTGAAGTCTGATGCGTGGTCGCGGGACACATCGGACAGGTCAAACGCGCGCGTTTGTCGAGGCTCTGCGGAATACGGGCAACGTGTCGGAAGCCTGCCGACTGTCAGGCATCGGTCGGACAACGGCCTATCAGATGCGCGAAACCGATCCGGCCTTTGCCGCCGAATGGGACGAGGCGATGCAGATCGCCATGGACAGCCTGGAACTGGAGGCATGGCGCCGCGGCCGCGATGGCTACGACGAGTATGTCACATGCAAGGATGGCCTGGTTTACGATAAGGATGGCAAACCGGTCCTGCAGCGCCGCTACAGTGACAGCCTGCTGACCACGCTGCTCAAGGCGCACAGGCCGGAGAAATACCGCGACCGCTCGACCGTGGACATGAATGTCAGCACGGACATTGCCGCACTGATTGATGAAGGACGCAAGCGGGCGCGTGGCGGCTGATATTGAAGCGCTGCTGGCGGAAGAAATCGCCAGCTACAGCCTCGACCCGCTGGACTTCGTACTGTTCGCATTCCCGTGGGGCAAGGCGGGTACGGACCTTGCCAGTGCGTCGGGCCCGCGCACATGGCAGCGCGAGATCCTGCAATCTGTGGGCGACCGCCTGAAAGAGGGATATGCGCCCGAACATGTCCTGATGCCGGTCCTGCAGGCGGTCAGTTCGGGCCACGGCATCGGCAAATCCGCGCTGGTGTCCATGCTGATCGCGTGGGCGCTGTGCACATGTCCAGACACCAAGGTCGTAGTGACGGCCAACACCGAGCCGCAGTTGCGCACCAAGACCTTCCCCGAAATCAGCAAATGGTTCCGGCTGCTGATCTGCTCGCACTGGTTCAAGGTGCACGGCATGTCGATCCATTCCACGCTGCCAGGGCACGACAAGACGTGGCGGGCGGATGCGGTCACGTGGTCCGAGACAAACCTTGAAGCCTTCGCCGGCCTGCACAATGTGGGGCGCCGGATCCTGCTGATCTTCGATGAGGCATCGGGCATCATCGACCGCGTGTGGGAAGTGGCCGAAGGCGCGCTGACTGATGAAGGCACCGAAATCATCTGGTGCGCGTTCGGAAATCCCACGCAGCCAGTTGGCCGGTTCTTCGAATGCTTCAACAAGCAGCGCCACCGCTGGCATGGCAGGCAGATCGACAGCCGGACGGTCGAGGGCACGAACAAGCGGCTGTTCGAGGAATGGGCAACGGCCTATGGCGAGGACAGCGACTTCATGCGCGTGCGTGTGCGTGGCCTATTCCCGCGGGCCGGGTCCATGCAGTTCATCGGCACGGATGCCATTGAGGCGGCGGCCCGGCGTGATGTGGCGGCCATCCTGTCCGATGCGCTGGTCATCGGCGTGGACGTGGCGCGGTATGGTGATGACCAGTCGGTGATCTTTTTCCGCAAGGGCCGCGATGGCAGGCTGATCCCGCCGATCAAGCTGCGCAATGTGGACACGATGCAGCTTGCCGCACGTGTGGCGGATGAAGCGGCCCGGTATGGCGCGGATGCGGTGTTTGTCGATGGTGGTGGTGTCGGTGCAGGCGTGGTTGACCGGTGCAGGCAGTTGCGCGTGCGCGGCCTGATGGAAGTGCAGTTTGGCGGCAAATCCGACCGGGTGAATTACGATATCCAGTCCGAAAGCTACGCCAACAAGCGCGCCGAGATGTGGGGCACCATGCGCGCGTGGCTGCAGACCGGTGGCATACCGGATGACGAGGAACTGCGCACCGACCTTGCCGGGCCGTGGTATTTCTTCAACCCGCGCAACGAGATCATCCTCGAGCGCAAGGAAGACATGAAAAAGCGCGGTCTGGCATCGCCTGACGTGGGGGATGCGCTGGCGATCACCTTTGCTTATCCCGTGGCGCCATCGCAATTTTCCGGTAGTCCTGCCGGTCCTGTTGGCCAGCAGGTGCAGGGCGATTACGACCCATACGCCTGACGCCACACGGTACTAACAAACGGCCCGCACAGGGCTGTCATGGGCATTTTCAAATCTCCGAAGGTGGTAACCCCGACGCCTGCGCCGATGGCGGGCCAGACGGTGAACAATACCGTGCAGGGGTTGCAGAACTCGACCACGCAGGCCGCGCGCATGGCGGGCGGCATGGGATCAACCATGCTGACCGGCCCATCCGGCCTGAGCCAGACCGCGACAAACGCACCCAAGACACTGCTGGGTGGCTGACATGGCGCGTGCCGCACCCGCTGACGACACCAGTCCCGAACAGAAAACCCGCGATGAGGTGGACCGTCTGATCGTTCTCATGCGCATGGACCGGTCATCGTGGCGGGAAACATGGCGCGAGATCACATGGTATATCATGCCCACGCGGGGGCGGTATAACAACCTGCTGCCCAACCAGGGATCACGCGGCCTGCCAAAGGGCACGCAGATCGTGGATCGCACGGCCACCAAGTGCGTGGGCGATCTGGCAGCGTTCCTGATGGCGGGCATCACCAGCCCGGCGCGCGACTGGTTCCAGCTTTCCACCAACAATGACCAGTTGAATGATGATCCGGACGTAAAGCAGTGGCTGGCCACCGTGCAGAAGCGGCTGCAGCGCGTGTTCGCCACCGGCAAGTTCTACAATGCCATGGCCCAGCTTTACGAGGAAATCGCAGGCTTCGGTACGGGCGCGGTCATCATCCAGCAGGATTACGAGGACGTGGTGCGGTTCTACCCGCTAACGGCCGGCGAATACTTCATCATGCAGAACGAGCGGATGGAGATCGACACGCTGGTGCGCGAGTATGTGCAGAACGTCCGGCAGGTGGTCAGCAAGTTCGGGTATGACAACTGCTCGCCCATCGTGCAGGGCTTGTATGACAGCCGTCAGCTTACGCGCGAAATCCCCGTGGTGCATGCCATCATGCCAAATCTGGACCGCGTGCCCGGCGCGATCGGCTGGCGTGGCGCACCCTACATCGGTGTGTATTACGAATACGGCAACCCCAGCGTGCCGGTGCTGCGTGTCGAGGGCTATCCCGAAAAGCCGTTCATCTGCCCGCGCTGGCATGCCGTGTCCAACGATGCATACGGGCACGGGCCTGCTGAGGATGCGCTTGGCGATGTGAAATCGCTGCAGCTTGCCCAGCTTCGATGTGCTGAGGTGGTGGACAAGTTCGCACGTCCCCCGATGCAGGCCGATGCCGCAATGCAGAACGGGCTGGTCAGCCTGATCCCCAACGGCATCAACTTCATTCCCGGCCTGAATACCATGGGCAATGGCGCTGGCCTGCGACCGGTGTACCAGACCAGCCCCAACATTGCGCCACTGGTCGAGCGCATACAGGCGTTTCAGGAAGCCATCCGCGTCACATTGAAGAATGACCTGATCCTGATGGTCAGCCAGATGGATCAGGCGCAGCCGCCCACGGCGGCCGAAATCAATGTGCGCCAGCAGGAAAAGCTGCTGGCCCTCGGTCCGGTGCTGGAGCGTTTCCACAACGAGGCCCTGAACCCGATCATCAACGTGACCCTTGGCATCATGGAGCGTGGTGGCCTACTGCCCGTGCGCCCGCAGCAGATGGGCACCGGTCCGCTCAAGGTCAATTACATCTCGGTGCTGGCGCAGGCCCAGCGCGCGACCGAGACCACAGGCATCGAACAGTTCGTGCGCTTCTGCGGCGGGCTGGTCAGCGTAGACCAGAGCGTGATGGACAACGTGGATCTGGATCAGGCGGTAGACATCTACGGCAACCTACTCAGCATCAACCAGGCGATCATGCGTGACCCGCAGGCCGTGGCCCAGATGCGTCAGCAGCGCGAATACGCCCAGCAGCAGCAGGCCGCAGCCGAACAGGCCCAGCAGATGGCGGCAGGTGCGAAGAACCTGTCCGACACGGACGTGGGCGGTGGCCAGAACGCATTGCAGGCGATCATATCCGGCATCGGGGGAGGGGGCTGATGTATGACCCACACGATCCCGAACAGGTTCGCGAACGGCGCACGCGGCGCAAGGCCCGGGCCGCGACTGACCAGCTTGACCTTGCATGGGTGGCGTCCGACCCGCGCGGCCGGCGTGTTCTGCTGCGCATCCTGAACGAGACGCAGTTTATGGGCGGCTCATTCGTGCCGGGCGACGCGATGGCAACGGCATTTCGCGAAGGCCAGCGCGATATCGGCATCAAGCTGCACACGGTACTAACAAACGCAGGTGAAGGCATCCTGAGCAAGATCCTCATGGAGAGCCTGAACGCGGATGAGTGATGAACCCACAAGCGCTGCTGCGCCTGCTGATGCCCCTGCTGGTGGCAGCGCAACCGATACCATTCTGGGTGGCGGCGCGGAAAGTACGACGACCGAGGCGCAGCCTCCTGCCGGCGCAGCGGCGACCGAAGGTGCAGCCCCGAACAGTGAGGGCGCGCCGGAAAGCGGCGAACAGGAAAAGCCGCCTGAAAAGCATGCTGTCCCGGAAAAATACGAATTCACGCCGCCCGAGGGTTTCAGCGTCGATGAAAAGGCGATGGGCGACTACGAGGCCGCAGCACGTGAAGCCGGGCTGACGCAGGAGCAGTTCAGCGCCATCACGCAGCATGGCCTGCAGTTCGTCCAGCAGCAGCTTGAACAGGCCGGTCAGGCCCAGCACGAACAGGCGATGAAGTGGCGGCAGGAAGTCCTGTCCGACCGCACGCTGTCCGATGGCACCGGCCTGAACCCGGAAGCCAAGGCAGCGGCCGATCGCGTGATCCAGTCCTATGGCGGCAAGGATCTCGTGCAGGCGCTGGCCGAGACGGGCGCGGGCAACAACCCCACCGTCATCCGCGCATTCGTGCAGATCGGCAAGGCGATGGGCCTGGCCGAACCGCCTGACAAGGGAAAGCCCGCGCCGGAAAAGCGCAGCGGCAGCAGTTTTGATGACATTGCCCAGCGCCTTTACGGCCAGTCGGCAAAAGCAGGAGCATAACCGGTGGCAACCATTTCCAGCACCACCTGCCTGACGCTGGCCGACTGGGCCGCGCGGCGCGAGGACGGCGAGATCGCGGATATCGTGAACCTGCTGTCCCAGACCAACGAAATCCTTGATGATATGCTGTGGAAGATGGGCAACCTCGCCACCGGCAACAAGACGACCGTGCGCACCGGCCTGCCAGCCGCCACATGGCGCATGCTCAACTACGGTGTGCCGCGCGCCAAGAGCACGACCGCGCAGATCACCGATAGCTGCGGCATGCTGGAAACCTATTCGCTGGTGGACAAGGACCTGGCGAACCTTGAGGGCGATGTGGCCGCCTTCCGCCTGTCCGAGGACATGGCCTTCATCGAGGGCATGAACCAGCAGATGGCGGGCACGCTGTTCTATGGCACCGAGCAGAGCGACCTGCCAGCCTTCACCGGGCTTGCGCCGCGCTACAGCACGGTGGACGCGACCAAGGCCGCCAACGCCGTCAACGTGATCGACGCGGGCGGCCGGGGCACCAGCAACACGTCCATGTGGCTGACCTGCTGGGGTCCGACCACCGCGTTCGGCATCTTCCCCAAGGGACGCATTGCCGGGCTGCAGCGCAATGACGTGACGACCGATGCGCCGGTTCTGGACGCCAACGGCAACCCGTATCAGGCGTACCAGTCCCACTACAAATGGGATTGTGGCCTGACCGTGCGTGACTGGCGTTACGTGGTCCGCATCGCCAACATCGACGTGGACAGCCTGACGGGCGACAGCGCGGCCAACCTGATTTCCATGCTGGTTGCCGCCGTGCACAAGATCCCCACCATGCCGCGCGGGGTGACCAACGTGCAGACGGCCACGCAGGCGACTGGCGGCCAGCCGCTGTCGTGGGGCCGTCCGGCCATCTACGTCAACCGCACGCTTGGCACGGCGCTGGACCTGCAGGCGCTCAACAAGACCAACGTGCTGCTGCAGATGCTGGAATGGGACGGCAAGCCGGTCACGGCCTTCCGTGGCATCCCCATCCGCACCTGCGACCAGATCCTGAACACCGAAGAAACGGTCCAGTAAGGAAACCGCCCAGATGATTATTGATGGACTGCTGCTGTTCAGCAACGCGCAGGATCTGACCGCTCTTGCGGCAGGTGTTGCCACGCCCTCGACCAACATTATCGACTTCTCGCAGAACCGCGATTTCGGCCCGACCGGACCGTTCAAGGTGTTTGCCGAATGCGGCACGCTGCCGCTGGCGGACAGCGCCGGGGCAACTGCCACCGCGACCGAGGCCGCGGGGGCCGTGACGGCGGTCACGGTGTCGTCCGGCGGTTCCGGCTATGCCACGGCGCCGGCCGTCACCATTTCCGGCGGCGGGGGCGCAGGGGCCGAAGCCACCGCGACCGTGGAAAACGGCGTTATTACCGGCATCACGGTTACGGCGGGCGGCGCGGGATACACGTCCGCACCCACGGTCACGATTGCAGCACCCGCCGATCCCACGATGGACGTGGCCGTGCAGATTTCGCAGGACGGGTCCAGCTGGGACACGCTTGAGGAGTTCCCCGGCATCGACCTGGCGGCACTGAGCCAGCGCACGCCGTTCCTTGTTCGCGCCAAGCCCGCGTTCTCCAACACGCTGTACCGCTACATGCGCCTGACCTACAATCCGTCCGTGGCGCTTGACGCCGGTACGGTCACGGCCGGCATCAATCTGGATGTTCCCGCGAACGTCCCGTATCCGCGCAACTACGTGGCGTGAGGCACATCATGGCGAAATACAAGGTTCTCACCCGTAGCTACATCGGCGGCAAGGTCGAGGAGCCGGGGGCCATCATCCAGTATGATGGCAACCCCAGTTCCAACCTGGAACCGCTGGATGCCGCTGCCGAAAAGAAGATGGCGGAATACCAGAAGCAGGTCGGCCAGCGCATCAGCGCGTCCGACCCGCGCTTCATCTCCGCGATGATCGAAAAGCAGGGCCAGTAAGGCGCGGCCTGTGACCACGCAGATCGACCTGTGCAACGCGGCACTGTTGCGGGCGGGAACGCGCAGCACGATCACGTCCTTGGCGGATGGATCGGCTGAGGCAACCGCCTGCGGTGCGTTCTGGCAGATGTGCCTTGATACGCTGTTCTCGGCCTATCAGTGGCGCTTCTGTCGCGTCACGGCCACCGGCACCGGTGCGGCCAGCACGGACCCGCAATGGCAATTCGAGTTCCAGCGGCCAGCCGACTGCGTGACGGTGCACAAGGTGCTGCCCGCGACAGCGCCGCGCCATCCCCCCATGGACCGCGAAGCACAGCATGCGTTGTTCCGCACCGGGATGCCGTTTGGCGAGGGCGTGGGGACGGCCGGCACGGACACGACCGGACCCGTCATCCGCACCAACCATGCCAGCGTACAGGTGCAGTACGTCTCCAATGCCCAGCCGATCGACAACTGGCGGCAGCAGTTCCGCGAGGCATTCACCTGGGCACTGGCGGCCGAGATTGCCATTGCCGTAACCGGCAGTGGCGAGATCGCAGCCCAGATGCGCAGCATGGCATCGCAGGCATTGCAGCAGGCCATGCAGGCCGATCAGGTGCTGGAACAGCAGAATACCGATTACGTGCCCGACTGGATCAGGGTACGCGGCATGCCCGCGCTGCGCGATGAATGGCGCCCGATCCGGTCAGTGAACGAGACATTTCCCGGCGGCTTCGTTGTCGGGGATGCCGCCGCAAACAGCCCGGTCCCGGCGCACCTGACGCCTGCGGACACACTGAATGGCGTCCCGAATACGGGTTTGCGCCGTGAAGCCATCGCCAACCGTGACAGCCAGTATATCGCAGCCAGCACACCAGACAGCCGTATCGGCGTCCTTACCATCGGGGTGAGCCCGGTCGGCTGGCGCAGGCCATACCATCGAGACATCACCCTCGGCGCACAGCCGGGCGACGGAGAGGTTGAGGCATGAGCTTCCCATTCGGCAGCAGTTCCTTCCCCAGATGGAACGTGAACTATATCCCAAGCCGGGTTGAATGGCAGTCGTGGTGGTCCCGCAAGGCCGATGAAGACAGTGTTAACGACACTTTCCTCGCCCTTGCACAGAAGATAACTGCAGAGACGGATCGGGCCATAGACGCTGAGCAGTCTAATGTAACCGCGATTAATGATGAAACCGCGCGCGCTAAAGACGTCGAAGGTAACCTTCTGTCACGTATAGACCTGATCCCTGTCGTGCAGGACAAAGGTGCAGAAGCAGGCGCGACAGAGGGCAACGACGTCGCGCTGGCAGCCTGCATAGCCGCCGGGGGCATATGGTATGTTCCGGCGGGGACGTACCCAATAACCAGCAACGCGCCGCTGCTCAACGCGCAGATGTTCACTGGCCCCGGTATTTTTAACATAGACGGATGGCTTATCCCGGCTGGCGATATCCACGGCTATGTCAACATCCCCGTTCCTTCTGTGCTGCCGACGATCCAGTCCGCCATTGACTGGTGCCAGCACAAGGTATGCAGGGACACCAACGCGTTCATATCCATCAACGTCGCGGACGGGACGTACTCGCTGACCACGATCGAGCCTCGACTCCCGCAAGGCGGCGTGCGCGTGCAGATCATCGGCAACACGACGACGCCCGCGAACTGCGTCCTGAACTTCGACAACACGAACAACCAGAATGGTTTTGTGTTCAAGAACGGGTCAAACGGGTGGCTGATTAATGGCTTCACGATTAACGGCGTCGGCGGGTGGGTGTCGCACGGGGTCTGGAACGACCAGTGTTACGGCAGCGCGATCACGTCGGGGGAAGGTTCGTCCATCATGGTCGGCCCTGCGCTTGTCATCAATAAGTATTATTACGGGATAAAAGCCAATAATAACGCCGTGGTGTATTGCCAGCCGGGCGTTCAGGTGTCCGAGGCAGGGGACTGCTGCTATCACGCGTACGGGTCGTCCGCCATATACATGAACAATTGCGAAGCCTTTAATGCCGCACACACCGCGCAGGGATTGGGCGGCGGCATTGTGGCGGAAGGTGCATCCTTCATCGATGCGTCTTTTTCCTCGGCACAGGGCTGCGCGGTGGCCGGGTTCCTTGCACTGAACGGTTCGGGCATGTGGGCGCACTCCTGCACCGCGACACAGAACGGCACGGGGTTCTCCGCGTCTGAGGGATCCATGATGGAGTGCAACAGCCAAAGCCCGAACGCGCAGACAAACTCGTTCAGCAACACAGGTGACGGCTATCGTGCTGAAAACGGCAGCACGATGAATTGTAACCGTTGCCTGGGCGATACCAATGGCGGCAACGGGTATTACGCCATCGGCGGATCGCTCATAGATATCACCGCGGCGGACGCTTCAGGTAACACGGCAGACGGCTTTTCAGCCTACCTTAACTCGTGCATGCGCGGCATGAGCATCAATTCCTACAACAACGGCGGCAACGGCCTTCACGCCAATACGAACAGTTCCATCTATACGGGTGATTCCGCCACAATCAACAGCAACAAGGGATGGGGGTATTATGCTACGCTCCTATCATCCGTAACCATTACAGGAACGAATTGGGGGGCTTCCGGAAACGTGGCAGGCCAGATGAGTCCTTCGCCCGCCGGGACGGCCGGTAACAGTTCTTCGTATGTGACCACGCCGGACAGCGCGGCAAGTTGATGGCAACGCGCGGAAATGGGCCTGACGGTCCTGAAATCGGCATATCCTATCGACCGGCATTCGCAGCAGGCATAATCTCGCCCATGCTGCGTTTCCGCTCGGATATGGAAAAGTGGCAGACCGGCGCCTGCCAGTTGACCAATTTCTTCGTGCACGTGCAGGGAGGGGCGAGCAACCGGGCCGGCACGCAGTATATCGGCGCGGTGAAGGATGCAGCGAACCTGCCGCGTCTGGTGCCCTTCGTTTACAACAACACTCAGTCCTATGTGCTGGAGATGGGGAATGAATATATCCGCTTCATCTCCAACGGCGCATACCTGACCAACGCCGATGGCAGCGTGTATGAGGTTGCAACACCCTATGCTGTGGCGGACGTGTGGGGCATCCGATGGGTGCAGTCGGCAGATGTGCTGACCGTTTCCCATCCATCCTACCCGCTCTATAACCTGTCGCGCAGTGGTGAGACCGACTGGGCGCTGGAAGAGGTTTCGTTCGCCGCTGGCATCGATGCGCCTGCCACGGTCAGCGCGACCGCTACCAAAGGCAACGCAGGCAATACCGGCACGACGCCGGGCATATCATCCGCGACCTATGATTATGTGGTTACAGCGGTTTCCATCGCGCTAAACAGCGAAAGCAATGTGTCAGCGGTTGCGACCGTAAAAAATTACAATATCGGCTATTACACCCAATACGGGAGCTACAATACCGTCAACTGGTCCGAGGTGTCGGGCGCGGATTACTATAACATTTACCGCAAATATGCCGGGTCATATGGCCTGATCGGATCCACGACCGACCTGACGTTTGACGATACCGATTATGAACCCGATACAGCAATCGGACCGCCCACACATGAAGACCCGTTTAGTGGCGGAAACAATCCGTCCTGCGTGTCCTATTTCCAGCAACGCCGGGTATTTGGCGGATCAACGGCTGACCCGCAGACCATCTGGATGACGCGATCGGGCAACTACACCAACATGGACGTTGCCAACCCGGTCAAGGATGACGATGCCATTACGGCTACCATCGCGTCCCAGCAGGTCAACCAGATCAAGCATATCGTGCCGATGGCGGATCTGATTATCTTCACTGCTGGCAGCGTGTGGAAGGTCAGTGGAGGCGATGCGGGTAAGGCCATAACGCCAGAGGATGTAACGGTCACGCCGCAGATGTTCGTGGGCGCCGCCGATACCTTGCCACTTCCGATTGATCAGGACGTGCTGTTTGTCGAAAGCAAGGGCAGTCATGTCCGCGACCTGCAGTATGACTATTATGCCGCCGTCTATAACGGCACGGACCTGTCAGTTCTGGCCGATCATCTGTTCTATGGCTATACCATCAATGACTGGCGGTTCGCGCAGTTCCCGTTCAACATCGTCTGGGCCGTGCGCTCAGATGGCACGCTGCTGGGCCTGACCTACCTGAAGGAACAGCAGATCTGGGTCTGGCACCAGCACACTACGACAAACGGCAAATTCACCGCCGTCACGGTCGTGCCGGAAGAAACCGAGAACGGTGTTGTCGAGGACACCGCCTATTTCGTGGTTGAACGCACGATCAACGGGCAGACGGTCGCTTACGTCGAACGCCTGCACACGCGCCAGCTTGGCACGGCCAACAGTGATATTACGAAGGCGTGGTTCGTGGATGCCGGGCTGCAATACACCGGAGCGCCGACCAGCACGGTCTCGGGCCTGAGCCATCTGGAAGGGCAGACGGTTTCCGCCTGCATCGATGGCAAGGGCTATACCGGCCTGACCGTCACGAACGGCGCGGCCACTCTGCCGGTGGCGGGCAGCACGGTCACGGTAGGCCTGCCGATCGCAGCCCACCTACAATCCCTGCCGTTGGACCTTGGCCAGCCCCCACAGTTCAGCCGCCGCAAGCGGGTGAGCAAGATCTACACCATGCTTTACAATACGGCGGGGATCGAAGTCTCGACCGATGATGGCGCCCGCACGCGCCCGGTCGGGAGTGCTGCCACGTCCGGTACGCTGTCATCAGATGTGCAGTTCGTCATCCCGGCGGCCAACTGGGACCAGTATGGCAAGGTGGACGTGTTCCAGCATTACCCGCTGCCTTGCACCGTGACCGGTCTGGATGTGGATGTCGAGGTGGGGAATTGATCATCATCCGTGCTGCCGTGCCAGATGATGCCGACCTGATTGCCCCCATCCTGCGCCCGGCGGACCGGCTAGAAATTGCGCGCACGTCCCCGCTGCCTGTGGCCATGTCCATCCGCCACAGCATCGCGCATTCCACCGTGGCGGCGATTATGCTGGATGATGGCAATCCTCTGGGCGTGTTCGGGCTGGTCGAGCCGGTCCTGATGGACCAGTCCATCGGCTGTCCATGGATGATCGGTACCATCCACCTTGCCCGACATCGCAAGCTGTTCCTGCGCGAGACCCGGCGCTGGGTGCAGGAATGGCGGCGCACTCACACCGTACTAACAAACCGGGTCGATGCGGAGTATTCGCAGGCCATCCGCTGGCTGCGCTGGCTTGGGTTTACCATCCATGATCCGGAACCCGTCGGCGTTGGTGGCGCGCTGTTCTGCCGTGCGGAAATGAGGGGATAGCATGGGTGTCGCATCGGCGGCGATGGGGGCCGGTGGCTCCCTTCTTGGAGGTGTTGGTTCCATTCTCGGCGGCATATCCGAAGCCAGTCAGGACAAATACGAAGCCCGCATTGCCCAGCAGAACGCCAACATGGCCGGACGTGATGCCGATGTCGCGCTGGACCAGGGCGATGTCGCGGCCCAGCGTGCGTATCAGCAGGGCGCGCAGCAGCTTGGCGCACAGCGCGCGCAGATGGCAGCCAATGGCGTAACCCTGAATGGCGGCTCCGCGCTGGACGTGCAGAACGCTACAGCCATGACTACGGGCCAGAACGTGGCTGGCATTCAGTATAATGCGAATGCCCGCGCGGTCGATTACCGCAATCAGGTGGTCAATTTCGACAATGAAGCAGCGGCGGACAAAAAGGCCGCGAGCAGCGCCATATTTGGCGGCGCGATGGGCGCGGCCGGAAGCCTGATCGGTGGGGCCAGCCAGTTTGCCGACAAGTGGGATGACATGAAGGACAGTGGCGCGCTTGAGGGTAGCGGTGAGGATGCCGACACGTCCAACGCGTTCGCTGGGTCCGGCGTCAACATTTCCGGGTGGTAACTGATGGCTGATCCGATCTTCACACCCGGCAGCGAACTGCCCAGCGAAATCCCCAACGGATACCTTGAGGCCAATGCCAAGCCCGGCGCGTTCGGCAGCAACATCGCTGAAGGGTTCTCCCGCATAGGCGAGGGGATGAACCAGGCATCCGAAAGCCTCGGCCAGATGGCCCAGCGGCATGCGCAGGAAGACAACCTGACCGCAGTCAGCGCGGCCATGAACAATTTTCAGGCCCATGTCCGGACTGCGCAGTATGGCGACCCGAACGCGGAAGAAGGCACGCCAGAGGCCGCAGGCTATTTCGGCACGCAGGGCAAGGCGGCCGTGGACAGCCTTGGTCAGGCTACGCAGGGCATCAACACCTACCGCCAAAGCCTGATGCAGGGCATGAATGCCAATCAGGCCCGCGCCTTCCAGCAGGCCAGCACGCAGTTCCAGACCGGCGCATTCAATGCCATGTATGAGCATGCCGGCCGCCAGCGGCAGGCATATCAGGATGATGTGCTGAAAGACAGCCTGACTAACGCGGCCAACACGGGCGCTGCCAATCTGGACAATCCGGCTGCATTTGGCAGTGCGATCAACACAGGCCGCGACCTGCTGCAAGCGCGTCTTGCGCTGCAGGGCGTGCCGATGGACAGCCCCATAGCGCAGGCCAAGCTGCAGCAGTGGAACGACCAGTTCTTCACACAGGCCGCCCAGTCCGCGACCAATAACAACGATGCGATAAAGGCGCAGAGCATCCTGGACGCCAACCGGGGGCACATGTCTGCCCCGGCCTATGCACAGGCGTCCGAGCAGAACCGGCCGCACCTGTACCGCCAGCAGGGCACGATGGGCTATCACGCAGTGTCGGGCGAGCCGGAAACACAGGCCGCAGCAATCCCGCAGGGCACCGATCCAGACGCGACATTCGCCGCCATGATCCATCTGGAAAGCGGCGGCCAGCAAACGGACGCCAAGGGTGCACCCCTTACATCCAGCGCGGGCGCGGTCGGCAAAGCGCAGCTTATGCCCGCCACAGCCAAGGCTATCGCGCAGCAGACCGGCATTGGCTGGGATGAAAACCGTTTCCGTACCGATGGCAATTACAATCAGGCACTGGGGCAGGCGTTCTTCAACCAGCTTTGCCAGAAGTACGGCGGCAACCAGACACTTGCCTGCGCGGCCTACAATGCCGGACCGGGCAACGTGGACAAGTGGATCAAGCAGAACGGCGACCCGCGCACTGGTGCCATCAGTGATGCGGATTTCGTGGCGGCCATCCCGTTTGACGAAACCCGCAATTACGTCTCCCGCGCCAGCGCTGCACAGATTGCGCCCAATGATCCGCCATCCCACACCGCACCCGACTGGACCGCGCGCGAGGTCGCCATATCGAAACTGCCCATCGCGGACGAGGCCAAGACATACGCCTATTCGCTACTCAGCCGTGACAAATCCATCTGGGAAGCCACGACAGCAACCCAACGCGGGCAACTGGCTGACAGTCTGAAAGACCTCGGTGCGGCCTACGCCCACGGCAACACGACCAACGATATCCCCGAAGCCCAGATCCGGCAGTTGCAGGAACCCGAGCAGGCAGAGCGTACCATCCAGGGCCTGCAGGTGATGCGGCAGGGCGCAGATGAAGCCAATGCCCTGCGTTTCGCGCAGCCCGATCAGGTGGCCGCAGCCATGCAGCGCGACACCGACGCCATGCGCAATGGCGAGGATATCGGCAGTTACCAGAAGCGGGTGCAGGTGGCGAACATGCGCAACGCCGTCATCACCCAGCGCATGGAGGCAATGAAGAAAGACCCGGCCACCTATGTCGCCAGCGCACCCGGCATGCAGCAGGCAGCACAGCAGTCAGGCGACCCGGCGCAGGTGGTGCAGGCGCAGCAGGCTTATGCCGTGCAGAGCATGGCCATGCAGCGCTACCTTGCGCCCAACCAGACGCCACGCATCCTGACCAACGATCAGGTCAAGGCGCTGTCGCAGCAGATTTCCAGTGCTGATCCGGCCAAGGAAGATATCGGCCAGACCATGGATACTGTCGCCCGTCAGTACGGCCAGCAATGGCCAAGGGCATTTGGCGAATTGGTCCAATACGGGAAACTGCCTCCCGATTATCAGGTGCTGGCGAACATGGACACGGCAGACCAGACCATGGTCCGCGCCGATTTCCAGCGCGCCCTGCAGGCAGGCACCCTGCCGCAGTTGCAGGAGGCAGCAGGACAGGCGGCCAGCAATATCCTGCCCAAGGGCGGCGATGATCCGGTCGAGGACCAGCTTGCCGCCTTCCGCGCCACCACGGTCAACAGCAGCGGCGGCGATGCGCTGTATCGCACCGTGCACGACGCGACCAAACGGCTGGCGCTCTACTACATCGCCCATGGTCAGGATAGCAGCACGGCCCTGACTAACGCGGTTGATGGCGTAATCAACAGCAAATACGACATATCGGGCAGCATGCGCGTGCCCAAGGGGATGCTGCCTGCCGCGCGCACCGCTACCGCCAGTGTCCTGTCATCGCTCAGGCCATCCGATCTTGCGCCGATCCCCGGTAGTGCGCCGGGCCTGAGCGATCAGGATCGCAAGGATTTCGGCATCAGCGCCGCGCGCTCAGATGGTCAGTGGGTGCCCAACAATGATGAAAGCGGCCTCGTGCTGGTCATCCCGCCGCGCAACGGGGCCACGCCGTATGTCATGCGCCGCAAGGACGGCCGCCCGGTGACCGTCACGTTCGATGGCATGCGATCCGGCCAGTATGGCAAGGGCGGTACGTCCGCGTCGCATCTGGGGTCACTGAACACCGTACAGTCAGGGGGGCTGGGCTGATGCCGTTCATCAGTGGCGATCCGATCGAGGCCGCGTCCGTCCAGCAGCAGGGCACGGACAACATGCAGTCCACACTGGGGCAGACCCTTGGCGCAGCAGTATCGGAAGGCATTCACGATACGCCCGTCATAGGCATCTCAGACTGGGTGCGTCATCGGGCCGAATCGCTTGATCCCAACATGCTGACAGCCGATCAGGCCAACAGCCGGTATCAGGCGCCGGGCCTGAAGTTCAGTGCGCCGGTGTCTGATGCACTGGCCAATGATCTGTACCAGCAGAAGCACGCGCAGGCCGTCCGTCAGGCCACCATGTCTAGCGGCCCGGGCGGCATACTGGGCGGCACGGCCCGGATTGGTGGCGGCCTGCTGCCACAGTTCCTTGACCCGCTGAACGTCGCCTCGGCCTTCGTGCCTGGCATGGGCGAAGCTCGAGCAGCGTCCATCCTTGGCCGGTTCGGGATCGATAGCGGTCTGGCAACCCGCGGTCTGGCCGGGGCCACGCAGGGCATGGCCGGGCAGGCGGCGCTGGAACCGTTGAATTATGGCATCTCGCAGGACGAACATAACGACTGGACCATGGGGCAGGCGCTGACCAATGTCGCGTTTGGTGGTCTGCTCGGTGGCGGCATGCACATGGCGGTCCCGGCGCGCGAACTGGAAAAGGCCCAGCCGACCAAGGACGCTGCCCCCACGCTGGATGACATGACCAACCCGGTATCCGACCGGATGGAAAGTCTGTCGCCCGAGGCGCGGAACGTCGCGACCAACGAAGCCATAGCCGCCCTGGCACAGGACCGCCCCAACGTGGTGGGCGAACTGACGGATGCGATCGATCCCGAAGGGGCGGGGCAGGAAGCGCCCACACTGGCGCAGGATCAGGCGCAGGATATGGGCAACCAGCCATGGCCACCGACGCGGCCCGAAGATGTGCCGGGCACGCCGCTAGACGCGCCCGTGCAGGTGGGTACCTTCCCCGAAGGCATTACAGGCCACCCCTCTCTGCCGATCGAGATGGAGGAAGGCTGGCACGATTTCAGCACAGGCGGCGGTGTGGGCCGTATCCATGTTGAAGCCCGACACGCGCCGCAGATCAGGGCGCAGGGCTATCCTGACGCGGAAAGCTACGTGCGCGATATTCTGGCGCATCCGGATGAAATCCGGCGGGACCAGAATAATGGATCATTCTTCTTTGTCCGGCACGCAGAGGATGCGGCCAGCAATAAGCATGACGCGGGTGTAATCCACCTGCAGGAAGAAAACGGTCGCTATCGGGTCGGAACGGTCGCGCCGTTCAAGAAGAAATATCTTGGGAAAAGGGAATTGCTCTGGCAGTCGGATCGCCACCCCGACACACTTCCAACCAGACAGAAAGCCCCCTCGCAAGCCGCTGCGCGCGTAATGTCTGGTACGCCAGCGGTGGGGAGCGATAGGGTCCAGAGTGCCGCCAGCATACTGACCGATGCGTCCCACCGCAAGATTCTTGAGGACACGCCGGACATAACATCCTCCCGCCGCTCGGTTGACCAGACCGAAGCTGCCGCCCCGCCGGTCACGGGCGGCACGGCAGATGACGAACTGGCGCAGGCCCGTGCCGCCGTGGATGACGCCAACCGCCGCCTCGGCATGACCACGGATGCTGAGGGAAAGACGACTATGCTCGAAGGCATGACGGATGATGACCGCAAGGCGCTGGATGATATCCACGAACAGACACAGCGCGCCGAAGGCGATGCCCGCGCGTATGAAGCCGCCGCAGGCTGCATGATCGGGAAAATGAAGAATGGTTGACGGATCCTATCGCCACTGTTTCGAGACCGCTGCGCGCGCGGCGGGCCGGACCCTGTCCGAAGATGAACTGCATGAGGTATTCGCCAGCACGCAGCGCCGCATGGACCGGTTGATGAGCGAAGGCATGTCGCCGCAGGATGCCGCGCGCGAGGCCGGGCGGCAGCTTGGCATGGAGCGTCGCATTGCCTCCCTGATCGAGGAACGCAACCAGAAGATCAACCTTGCCCGTCGGTCCGAGATCATGGCCCGGCTGACCGAAGGCGAGGAAGCGCAGGCGTTGGAAGGCATCATCGCCGGGCGTGAAAATACCCAGCGTGGCGCCGCCCTGTCGGTCGCGGCCACAACGCACGCGCTGGTGGCGGATGTGATGGGGCCGCTGGTGACCGACCTCGACCGCGCCGGGCTGCTCAAGGCCGTGACGCGGCGAAACCATGACTTTGACCGTGACATCGCGCGTGAGATGTGGCGGCTGGATGACCCGGCATCGGGCGAAGTCACCGGCAATGAACACGCTCGACAGGCCGCCGAAGTCCTGCACCGCCATCAGGAAAAGGTCCGTGCCCTGCAGAACGAGGCCGGGGCATGGATCGGCAAGCAGGAACATTACATCACCCGCCAGAGCCACGACATGTGGAAGATCCGGGGCAATGGCGGCGAGGAAGATTACCGCGCATGGCGTGACAGCATCCTGCCCAAGCTGGACCCGCGCACGTTTGACCGGCTGGACGCTGACACCAGCGAGGAACACTACCTGCGTGCCACATGGCAGGCGCTGGCGTCCGGCGTGCATGAAAGCGCCAACGGCTCGGATTGGTTGTCCGGCTTCAAGGGCCCGGCCAATGCCGCCAAGAGCGCCAGCCAGGAACGCAGCCTGATCTTCAAATCCGCCGATGATTGGCTGGCCTATAACGAGCAGTTCGGGCAGGGCAATGTGCTGGACAGCGTGATGCAGGGCATGGAGCGCGGCGCGCGCAACGCCGCCGTCATGCGCACGCTGGGCACCAATCCGCGCGCCATGTTCGACCACGTGGCCGACCGGGCCATATCTGCCGCCAAGGATCGGAACGACTTCAAGACGGTGGATCGCCTGCGGGCATTGAAGGATGGCGCGCTGGTCGATGTGGTGACGGGTCGCGCCGCCGCACCGCAGAACAAGACCATTGCCGCCATCGGGGCCTACCTGCGGTCGTATCAGGCCATCACCAAGCTGGGCGGCGTGGTGCTGTCCTCGCTGCCCGATATCGCGGTCACGGCCTCGGTTGCCCGGCACAACGGTATCCCGCTGCTGGAAAGCTACATGAACGCGCTGAAAAGCGTCGTGCCAGGTGCACTGAGCAAGGGCACGCGCAACCGGCGCCAGATCGCACACATGATGGGCGTGGGGATTGATGGCACGCTGGGCGCGATCATGACACGCTTCCATGGCGAGGACGGCCCGCTGGGCAAGATGGGCCGCACGGTGCAGTTCTTCCACCGGCTGAACGGCCTGCAATACTGGACCGACGCCATGAAGGAAGGGTTTGGCACCATGCTGACCCACAACCTTGGCCGGAACGCGGGCAAGGACTTCGACGCCCTGCACCCCAAGCTGCGGCAGTCCCTGACGCGCTACGGCATAGGCGAGGATGAATGGAATGTCCTGCGCGGCACAGCGAAGGAGGCGGCAGATGGCAACATGCACATCCTGCCAGCCGAACTTGACCACCTGACCGAGGATGACCTGAAACCCCTGCTGCGCGACACCATCACCCACGATGAAGCCCGCAACGAACTGCAGTCCAAACTGTCCTCCTATATCATCGACCAGGTGCGTGAGGGCATGACCGAAATCGACCCGCGCACGCAGGCCTTCATGCAGGGCAGTTACGCCGCCGCTGACCGTGTGAACCCGGTTCTGGGGCAGGCCATGCGCATGCTGATGCAGTTCAAGTCCTTCCCACTGACGCACATCCGCCGCGTGTGGGGCAGGGAGGTTACGCGCGACGGCGCGGACGTGGCGGGCATCGCGCACCTGATCGTGGCGACAACGGTGCTGGGCTACGTGGCCATGAGCCTGAAGGCGATGGCCGTAGGTAAGGAGTCGCGCAACCCGGCCGACTGGCGCACGGTTCTGGCTGCCATGCAACAGGGCGGCGGGGCAGGGATCTACGGTGATTTCCTGTTCGGTGAACAGAGCCGCATGGGAAATTCGTTCCTTGAGACGCTGGCAGGGCCGACATTCTCGGACGCTAGCAGCCTGTTCAAGATGTTCGCCAACAGCCGCGACATGGCGCTGGGCAGCGCCGATGCCCCAAAGGGCAAGACATTCGAGATGAATCTGCTGCAGGAAGCCCGGTGGGAACTGCCCTTCGGCAACCTGTTCTATACCCGCGCCGCCCTCGATTACCTGGTGTTCTACCGCCTGCAGGAGATGATGAACCCCGGATACCTCAGACGCTACGAACTGGGCATCCAGCAGAACCAGGGCCAGAAGTTCTGGTTGTCGCCTACGTGGAATCCTTATCAGGCAATGGCAGGACGGTAAGCCCGTTGTACAGATACCCTACTGCGCGGTAGAGTCCTCATGTGGAGGGCATTATGGATAAACTGGTTGTCGAAATGGACCCCGATGTAAAAGCGGTCTGTGACTTCATGGGCAGCAATATCGACCCCGGAAAACTGGTTGTAGTGGCGCGCGCCGTTGCTGATCTCGCCCCGGTCATGTGGCAGCATTTCCCGAATGTCGGGTTTTATGATCCGCCCCTATCGGTCAGGCGGATCATTGATTATTCTATGGGGAACCCTTCTCAATCGCCGCTGCCACAAGCTGCCACCTGATGGGGCCATCCCGCAGTGCGTGCTGATGATGGTTCTGCGGTGGTAGGACATGATCCTTTGCCAGACCAATTTCGTGTCCGCGCCCTGTGCATCGGTAAATACCGGCATCAGGGGCTTTATGTCCGGGCGCATGTGCGGTGGTGACATCAAAGTTCCGATGCATGCTTTGTGTAAAATGGTGCAGCGATTTATAAATTGGCATCTTGATCTCCAATAACGGAGAATAATCCTTCACAACCGGCAGGAGTCGGGTCAACGCACCTCACCGCTGGTCAAAAAGGGAAGCTGGCCCAACGACCCGATGTGCATTGGTGATCGTGGGATAGCTGGTCACTGCGGCCGCCAGCATCGCCAGCGCCAGAAAGACGATTTTCTTGATCATGCCGACCTCCCTTCAGATGAGAGGGAGTCTTAACTGGCGCACGTATCCGATGCGTGTCTGGATAATCTCATTTTGTATCAGGGGAATAAGGAATTTTTTAAGGGGAGGGTAACGCACCGGCAGGGCCTCCCGGTAACCCTGCATGGCGATCCGGTCCGCAGACCGTCCTACGGCTGGGAGAATTACACCGTGTCACGGCGCGTCGTGGGAAGGATGGCATTATTGGCCGCGCAGGAGAAGGGGGAGTGGCTACTCCGCTGCTACATCCAGCCGCTACCGTGCCGCGCCGGTGGGCAGCCTGAATTACACCGGGTGCCAGCCTGATAATTGCTGACGTGCGATATCCTTGAATTTATCTTTTTCTTCTTGCGTGGGGCCTCCCGATATAGAATCGGGTCGGTCGTCCCACTTTCGAAAGGGATAGTGCTGAGAGAATAGTTGTTGGGCTAGGTATTCTATATCTCCTTCGCGGTAGAACAAAGTTCTGGTCCTCTTGTGTTTTATTTTTCTGTTTCCATATTGATGATTATTTCTGCGATGGAGAGCGAGTTCTCCGTTTGCAAAAGGCCGCATTTTCTTGCTTCTGACCGCAAGAACGATAATGCGCTTTTGATGTTTTCTGCTTTTTTTTCCATGTCTTCGTTCTGCTGCCTATGCTGCATGCTGTTGCTCAATGCTGTTGTTATCGAGAACGGCGTAATGGATATTCAGCTTGGCCCGGGCCTTATCCAGCACGGCCTGGGAAACCGGCACAACGGCAGAGGCGACATCATGGCCGGAAGGAAGTGTCTTCCTGCTATGGATCTGAGCGTCCACGCCAGCGCCAGGTACAATCCGCTTGAGAACACCCCACGCTGTCAGAAACAGATAGGTGTGAATGTCATTCAGCACTGAAAATTCGATGCATGCCAGAATCAGTTCGGCTGATATCTGCTTGCGCAGGGAGAGGGACAGATTGCGCTCAACGCCAAACCGGGTGATTTCCCAGACCGTCGGACCAGGTGGAACAATCGGATCGGGCATCATATCGGGCCAGAGTGTTTCCAGCATGTAAGGCCGGTTCGTTGGCAGCAGACGGATCATGCCCCGCACAACACCTGCGACATCGCGCCATACAAGGTAGACAGCAGCAGGTGTGTCGAACTGGTCGTATTCCATACCCTTGTAGAAGGGGACTTCCCACTGCTCATTGGCCACAAAATGGCGGTAGCGAAACTTGAACTGCTCAGCGAGAGCAGTTCCGCACCAGTGGGCATTTTCAACGGTTACGACTTCGATCATGGATCTACTCTCTTCCTGTTGGATGAGAGGATCATTCACGAAAACTGACGGCCGGGTTACCTGTCAGACCTGACAGGTTTCACAGTTCAATCAGGCCGGCACAGATAGCCCGCACCACACCCATGATACGATTCGTACATTTCAGCTTCAGCAAGGCATTGTTGATGTGAAAGTTAACAGTGCGCTCACTGACGCCAACAATCATCCCGGTTTCCCATGAGCTTTTGCCCTTGGCTGTCCATCTCAGACATTCCTTTTCGCGGGGGGTAAGAATGGGGGGCGACATATCCGCCGGTTCATCCAATTTTTTATAACCGGCAATGAAGAAATTGGATAGGGCGCGCAAATAAAGCTCAATTTCCTGATCTACGTTTTTATCTGTAAATGCAAAACAAATGGCGTAAATTAATCTGTCGTGCGTATGGACCGGTATTGTCAGTCCCTTTTTTATGCCAAATTCAGATACGTCCCTTATTATCTTTTTTTCGGATTTGTTAATGTTCCTGATTTCGTGCCAGAAATAGGGGTGGCTCATGAATCTGGATTTTTTTATTATCGGGTCAGAGACGATGTAATTGTTCTCAATATAGAAATTGACCCATTCCGTTGGATATCCAACGTGTATAAAATTTTCTTTAGGGTCTTCAATCCTGTTCAATTCCACAATAGTTACGTGGACATTCCCGACTGACAGGACGGCATCAAGATAGATGGATAGTAGATCGTGTTTAGTGGCTGCGTTCTCAAGGTCATGTAGTTTCGCCAGGAGGTCAATCGTCCAGCCCACCATCTATGCCGCGCCTGCCTCCAGTGCCATCCAATAGTAAGCCTAAATTATATGATATATTTATTCTATAGATTTATGGTGGCGATCGTCGTCTGAAGCCAAGTTGTCTCCCGGGCAGCTTTTTGCTGTCAGCCCTCCCGGGCACGCTCTTCCATGTGGCATTTTATATCCCAGCACGCATTCGGTTCCTCCATCCAGAATATCTCCGAACGGAATAGTCAAATCTCCACTCATGCCAGCATATAAAAAGATGCGATTGAATGGGGTTAGACCATTCGGAGCTTCCCCGTAAAACTTCACCCATCCTCTGCCATGGCGGGCATGGGCAATATACATTTGGTCAGATGAAGAGTTGGGTTGCGTGTCCTGAACCAGGAACAGGCATGCCCTGTCTGGAGCATCTTTGGGGTCTATCGCAATGAAGCGATATTCTTTGCCGCTTTGGCCAGTCAGGATCTTTTCTTGCATGATGGCCCCTTTTCGCACTCCGGATAGTATCCTGCCTTCGGGTGGCTTGTGCTGTCTGATTTGATCTGTTTTATGTGATTGTGGATCAAATAGCCGATAGGCTGATATGATCTGCTTTATTTTTAAAAGTAAAATTTAGAATATTACTTAATTTTCCGTTTAGATTTTTCTTTTTCTATTTTAATTCGCATATTCTCAATATCTCGAGTAAGTCGTTTTTCTTCGATCTTCCACATGCTGATTTCCAGATGAGCGATGGCTCGGTCTAGGGCGCTTATGCGTTTCTTTTCAGATGTGGGTTCGGCTTTCTTCTCGGCTTCTGAGACGCTTTTTTGCACATGCTGTAGGGAACGTTCAAGAGAGGCAACTAACTCATCTTCTGCTTCGATGAGTTCTCTTTCCATCATGTCGCTGGCGCTAAGAAAACTATTCTCCAGCCTTTGTACGACTTCTGCATTGACGGATCGCCCAGAAGATTTGGCTGAGGCCTCAATTTTCGCTTTGAGGCTTTCCGGCAATCTGACGTGAATCTGTTTCTCAGGATCGCTCATGCTCTACTGATCTACCAAAATGGTATTGACTGCAATGATACCATTTTGGTAGGTGTATCAATATACCAAATTGGTACGGAGATATGACGCATACAAACTCACAAATACACGTCAGGGCACCAGCCCGTCTGAAGGCGATGATTGAACGATTGGCCGCCCAAAACCGACGCAGCCTCAATGCCGAGGTTGTGTTTGGATTGGAGTTCTACGTTCAACATATCGAGCAAACAGAAAAGGCACCGGACCCCGCCCTGGAAAGCAAGCCCGATGCCTTTCACGCTGAATAAGGAATAAACAGCAATGTCGGCTTTTAACACATTCGCTATCACGACTTCCACCGAAAATGCGGTCACCATGTCTAGTCGCGAGATCGCAGAACTGACGGACAAGCAACATGCTCACGTTATGCGTGACATTCGCGCCATGTTGGAACAGGTCGGAGAGAGCCGATCCAAGTTTGGATCGACCTATCTAGACGCTCAAGGCAAGGAGCGTGAATGCTACAATCTTCCGCAGGATCTAACCTACAACCTCATCCTCGGCTACCGTGCCGACCTTCGCCTGAAGGTAGTCCGCCGCTGGATGGAACTGGAAGCCCAGCAGGCACCAGCTATCAAGGCCCCGACCAACATGGTCGAAGCCCTGACGCTGGCCCTTGAACAGCAGAAGGCGCTTGAGGCCAAGGATCAGGAGATTGCGGAACTGGCTCCGCAGGCTGGGGCGTTGCAGAAACTGGCATCACTCGAAGGCGTCCATAACCTGCGTTCCGCGGCCCAGCAGTGCGGGTGGCCGGAGCGGAAGTTCATCAACCGGCTGATCGAACTCGGCTGGCTCTATATCCACAGCGTCACCGGCCGCAAGTGCGCCTATGCCGATAAGATCAAGGCAGGGTTGATGGAGTCCAAGAACGTCGAGGTCAAGCGGAGCGGGTATGTCGAAGGCGTGGGCCAGCCGATGATTACGCAGAAGGGGCTGGCGAAGATCCGGACGATCATTGGTGACGTGCCGGGCGATGACACCACGCTGGCGGCCGGTCTGGCCCGGAAGGCCACCCCGCGCCCTTTTGCGCATCGCTCGGGGGCAACACCCACGTGAGCGGCGCCATACAGCTTGGCGGCAAGCTGATCCTGTTCGATGCGAATGACTGCCACCTTGCGCCGGGCAGCGAGGCCGTGATCGTCAATGAAAAGGGCAATATCGTTGTGGCCCGGCTGGAACCCACGGCGGAATGGGAACGCCTGGCCCGCTCGCGCACCGGGCTGGTCCGGGCTGTCAATCCGTTTGGGAAGCAGGTCCTGATCGGGGTGAAGGTGCTGGGGCGGTATATACGGACGGAAGACGTGGGGCAGGCGGTCGATCTCGCACCGCAAAAGCCCGATTTCTTTGAAGATGCGCAGCCCCTATCTGCCGATGAAGTCGCGGGTGAACTGGGCAAGGCGCTGGCCGTCTGCACCCGCATCTACCACCACCCAGACAAAGCCAATACCGACAACTGCGAGCGCAGCCTGCGGGCCGCGGCGCATGGCATCATGCAGATGTGGAATGACGTGCAGCGGATCAAGCAGGAGCGCACCCGGCAGTTAGGCCGGTAGGCGCCACGTTCCCTCCCTGTTTGTGCGGGGAGGGGACGTAACCGGACTGCTATGCTGCGACGAGGGGCCGCACATGCAGGTCGGCCTCATGCGTGCGGGCCTGCGCCATGTCCCACGCCACCTGCATGCGCATCAGGGTATCGGCCTTCACGCCGAATGCCTTTTCAAACCGGATCGCCATATCGGCGGATAGGTGGGCGCGACCGTTCAGCAGGGCGCTCAGCGCCTGCCGCGAGACTCCGAAATGTTCGGCCAGGTCCTTGATCTTCAGGCCATGAGGCTCAACCAGTTCCGTCCTGATCCAGTCGCCTACGTTTACGGCGAGGGACGGGTGCATCTTAAGTGCCATGATAGTCCTCCATATCCATATCTTCCAGCGCGCCCTGGTCATTGACCCGGAAAGTCAGGCGCCAGTTACGCGTTATGGTCATGGACCATGTGCCGGCCCGATCACCCGACAGGGCATGCAGGCCGTAATTGGGTGGAACCGAAAGTTCATCCAGCGACGCCGCAGCGTCGATAAAGGCCAGCATTTTGCGCAGGCGGCCAGTATCTCCCACGATTCCCTTGGGGTTACCTGTCTCGAAAAACCGGCGCAGTCCTTTGTGTCTGATGCTTTCGATTTCCATCGAGAGTAAAGTATGGCTTTACGCAGAGGGTGTCAAGTTATGCTTTACACTGGCGCTGATGGATTGCGGCATGTGGGGCATAAATACACCTGTCATCCCACACCGTACTAACAAACCACCCATACCCCAGAAATCCTGACCATTCAGTTTCGGGGACGGCATGCGCTTCTTTCACCTTCTGGCAGCCGCCAGCCTTCTTGTCACGGTGCAGGCGCATGCCGTACCCACGTCCCCCATGGACCACGGCCTGTTTGACTTCGGTGCGCAGACGCCGGGGTCTCAGGGGATAGGCGTTCCGCTTTCCACTACATACGCCACGTTGCCCGCATCGGGGCAGATTGGCGTCCCTTCCTTCTGTTCTGATTGCCGGATTGGCGGCGGAAGCGTTGGCGTGCTGGTGCTGTGGAATGGCAGCGCGTGGACGGGTGTGTCCGGTGAGGCGGTATCCCACTGATGACCGAACCCCGCTATGCAACGGCCGAGGAAGTGGCCGTGGTGCGTGAACGCGTGGCCAAGGTCGAGGGCGGCCACGATAACCTGCGCGATGGCCTGGCCACGCTTTCCCAGCAGTTCTCCGACCTGCGGCGCGACCTGACCCGGTCGGTAAGTGATAACGCCGCCCAGACCCGGCGCGAAGTCATGGCCCGTGTGGATGCCATGTCCGACACGGCGGCCGAGCGCGATACCGAAATATCCGGCCGTCTGTCCAGCATCGAGGGCGGCCTGAAACTGACGTCGTGGGTCACCATGACCTTCATCGTGCTGGCCACCGGCCTACTGGGCTGGGGGCAGATTGGCGATGCGGCATGGTCATTCTGCAGGCGCGCGTTCGGATATGGGCCATGAGCACATACGTTCCCCGCGGCATCCGCAACAACAATCCCGGCAACCTCGATTACGTGGGGCAGGCAGGGTCGCATCTGGAAACCGGCGTGCCTGACCCGCGCTTTGCCGTCTTCCCCACCATGGCGGACGGCATCCGCGCGCTGCGTGACCAGCTGCTGCGCTACGCTGCGCACGGGATGGACACGATCGCCGCGATCATCGACGTCTATGCCCCGCCCATCGAGAACGCGACCAATGCCTATATTGCCGTCCTGTGCAGCCGGATGGGCGTGCAGCCCGCGACCGTGCTGGACCTGAACAATCAGGCCACCATGCGGCAGATGATCTACGGCATCACGCTGATGGAGAACGGGCCGGGCCATATCAGCCTGAACCAGATCGACCAGGCTCTTGCCGGAGACAGCAAATGAACACAGCCGCAAAATTCGGCGGATTTGGTGCCGTCATTGCCATGATGCTGGAATACGTGCCCGCGCAGTATGACCTGTATGCAGCCCTGTTCATCATCGCCTGCGGGGCCGCCGCGGCAATGATCCCGCCGCCGCACGCAGGTAGCCGGTGGGCCGTGGCCTACCAGCTCATGACCACCATCGGCCTGAACATCGGATGGGCGGAAAACCACTTCAAGCCCGGGCAGTCGGGCGTGCGCGTGCCGCTGGCGGACAAACCCGCTGCCAAGCAGGCCGTAGCCTCGGCCGGCATTCCGGTCCTGAACAAAAAAGGCAAGCCAGAGCAGTCTGCCAATGGGAACGCCTAATCCCATCCGGCGGCCAGGCCGGTTTGACGCGGGGAAATACTGGACCCAGCGCGAAACTGCCGTGGCCATTTCTCAGGCTACAGATCCTCTCACATCGCTGCTGGATGATCTGGAAGGCACTGTGTCGGGGCATACCAGCAGTCTGGATGCTCTGAATAACAAGACTGCCGACCTGTCTGCGGATGGAAGCACATATTCCGGGAAAGTGACCGGAGGCGTAACCGGCATGTTCGAGGGAAGCGTCCAGATCGGGACACCACCAGCTTCGGCAACAGCGACCGGAACACAGGGGCAGATCATCTTCGCTGCGTCCGGAATCTACCTCTGCACCGCCACGAATACCTGGGTGTGCTTTACGCCCGGTGCGTGGCCGACCTCGTAAGGAAACCGACATGACCAAACGATCCCGCCTGGCGGCCTGCGCCGCCATCCTCTCGCTGACCACCCTCGGGGCATGTGCATCCGACAAGCAGGTTAACCTGCAGAAGGCCGCATACGACACCATGAGCGCCTATCATGTAGCCGCCACCGGTGCCGAAGCCTATCTGGCCAGCGGCAATGTGAATTCCACCGTCAAGACTGAGATCAAGGCGGCCGCTGCGGCCGCCCTGACCCCGCTTACCACACTGGATAACGCGATCACCGCAGGTGACAGCCTGACCACCACGACTGTTTCTACCGCCGAAAGCGCACTGGCCGGACTGCAGTCCGCGCTGGCCGATGCGCAGGCGACCACGACCACGGGGAGCAACTGATATGGATGCAGCAGAACTGAGCGCCATCGTAAGCGGCGCCACCACTGTCATCGGCCTGATCGAGAAATATGGGCCCGAAGCATGGACCACCATCGTGCAGGCGGTCGAGCAGACCAAGAGCGGGACGGGGCCGACCACGGCGGACATCGAGGCGATCTACGCCAAGTGCAAGGCTGACAACGCGGCCATTCAGGCGTCGTGAACTTCTATTCCGGATTGGCCCTCGGCTTCGTGCTGGGGGCAGGAAGCGCGGTGGGCTACCTGCTCATCGCGTTCGCGCGTGACTGCTGGCAGCGGGGGCGCATGGAATGATCTGGGCGGCGCTTGGCATTATCGGGGCGCAGTCGGCGTTGGCGTGGGTGATCTACTTCGTGGAGCGCCACGATCACCAGTGCTATGTGCGGGATAATCTTGGGCCGCCCGCACCGTGATCTGGCGCTGGCTTCACCGTCTATTTTGTTTGTGGAAAGGACGCTAGAAATGAGCGACTATCCGATAGTCATCGTGAGATGGCTCGATAGTGGGCAGCCGGGATCTGCGTGGCAATGGGCAGATGAAATACCTGAACCAGATCCGATTGCCTGCCAGACGGTAGGACATTTGATCCACGATACGCCATTTGGCGTTGTGGTTGCACTTAGCATTGGGGACGCCACAAGCGAGCGTCCCCAAGCCAATGGCGTTATGCATATACCGCGTTCAACGATACAGCAGATTACTTCTTTGGTCCCTTGTGAGCAGGTTCGTGACGCATGACAGAGGCTGCCAGCGTCTTGGCCTGCGCAGATGTTGCACGTCCTGTATTCAGGACATTGGCGGCAACTGTTTTCACGCGGGAAGAGGTATTGGGGGAAACCGGTCCGCGACCGGTTGGCTTATGAGCCGCCATCTTGGGGCCTCCATTTTTAATATAAGCCGACTTGACCCTACTCCTTGTACAGGGCATAGCACCCGTGCTAGCACAAGATAGCAGTCCGTGGGCGGCTTAATCGCCACGGATAAAAAAGAGACGGGGGGCGAATCCCGTCTCTTTTTTTATGTCTGCAATTTGGATAGCCCTAACCGTTCCTCATTGGAAGGAGGATATCTATATTTTGTGGTATAAATGTTTTTGAGCTCTAGGTTTAGTTCCAAACCTTATGTCCACGGATCCAAACGGCAGGAACCGAACCGCCTGCCGCTTTGTGACAGATCATGAGCTCGATAGCATTTCGTCAGTCTTTATTTTATGGCTCAGGGGACAGACTCTTTGCCTCGCATATCTCCAGAAACACGCGCAGCGAGGTCTCGCCTTCCTTACGCAGCCCTTCCACGCTATCCGCGTAGAAGTCCGCTCCACCGTTCAGGCCAATGAACTCGCCCCGGAACATACCGATTTCCGGGTCAAACTGGCTGACGGCTCGGTTGCCGCCAATTTCCATTGTGTTGTTCATGGCATTGCTCCGTTCTTCTCAGGCCATTTAAGCACCCGTTGTCACTACAGCAGGCCCGGATTTTCCTGAACCACATCATGCCGAATATGGCAGGTAATCGGCGTCGATAGCTGTGCCGTTTTTTGTGCCGACCTGATGTGCGGAAAGGCAGGAACAGGGCGTTACATGCGGAATATGGCTGCGTGTTATTGCCTTGATAATAAACGATTTATGGATTTTATTGGAGAGTGGCGGAGATTTTCAAGACCGCTGCCTTCAACCGCTCGGCCACCTCTCCATATCGTCTGTTTAGCTAGGTCTGCCGCCGCCGTCTAGATGTTACCACGCACAAAAACCGCTGCGTTTCGTGTGGTTACGGTATCGTCTTTCGGTAACTGACGCCATTGCCTCGCTGATTTGCACCCGACCCGGATTGTCTGCAGGTGATCCGGGTGCAGAAAGAGCGAGGAAAAAACCAAGTAAACAGGAAGACCAGTCAGGACCAGACAGTCACGTGCATGGTTCCCGTAATCGTGGCAGCCGGATGGATGGCCGCCATGGACAGGTTAGCATATATGTCGGCCCTTGCACTGTCCGGGCAGGTGGTAGGCTTCACACCGGAACAGAGGACGACCCGAACAGTCTGCATCCAGCGATCGGTCCATCCCGCATGCGCCATGATCTGGTTATGATGAATGCAGGCAGGCCCTAACGGATCAGGTCGGACAGGGCATCCATCTTGTCTGCCACCATGGCAATGGTGCCGCGTATCTCATCCGTCACCGTCTGTGCGTTATCCACTGTTTCAGACAGGCGTTCGAGGTCGGCGCGGATCTCGTTCACCAGAACCTTCCGTTCGGTTATGAGGCCATCTTCGTCTTCCATACCCTGTCTCCCGTGTTTTCATATGCCAGTGACAAGGATGCGGGTCTTTTTCCGATTTTACAATTGCAATACATCTTCCCGGCCCCAATTCCGTTGATACGGCGTGCAGGACGGGCCTGTTACGGCTTTGTCCCCGGTACATCTTGCGATACATCCCGCCATCTGGTGCATGAACGGGGAGAGCACGGGTTGAAGCAGCGGGTTGAACAGTGGATGTGGCGGATTGCAACCGGCCTTGTCATCCCCATGCCGGTGCTGCTGCTGTATGCGCTGGCACCTGCTGAAATTGTCATGACGGTGGTGGCGGTACTGTTCGTGACCCACGGTTTCCTGACCCGGCACTGGAACTGGTTGCGGCAGCCGTGGATCTGCGCGGCGGGGCTGCTGTGGGGGCAGATCATCCTGTCCTCCATTGTAACGGGGCGCGGCCATGCGATCGTGCAGGCCGCATGTTTCGGGCGGTATTTCCTGTTCATCGCGGCCCTGCAGGCATGGATCCTGCCCGGTGCGCGGGTGCGTGCCGTGCTGGCGCGGGTTTACGGGGGTGTTGCCATATGGCTGGTCGCGGGGTGCTGGCAGCAATACATATGGGGGCGCAACATATGGGGTTACGGCCGTTGGGCGGATGGCGCACTGCTGGGTCCGCTATGGGCGCCACGGGTGGGATCGGGGCTGTTCATGACGGCGCTGCCAGGACTGTTCCCCACCGCCATACGGCTGTCACAGCGTGATGGCGCGCGGGGACGGATCATGGCGACCGCCATGCTGCTGGGACTGGTGCTGACCATGGTGCTGGTGGCGCAGCGCATGCCGCTGTTCCTCATGCTGGGGGGGATGGGAATTGTCGGCCTGCTGGTGCCGCGCCTGCGGGGCGGCCTGGTGGCCGTGCTGCTGCTGGGGGCGGGTGGCGTGGCGCTGTCGCCGGTGCTGGCGCCGCAGGCGTATCACAAGCTGGTCGTGAACTTCATCGCGCATATGCATGCGTTTGCCGACAGCCCCTACGGCATGCTGTTCATCCGTGCTGGTGTGATGATCGGGCGGCACCCGTGGTTCGGTCTGGGGTTTGACGGGTTTCGGCATGCCTGTCCCGACCCGGCATATTTCCATGGCCTGCCATGGCTGGGCGTGGCCGAGGGACCGCATGGCGGGGCAACCGGCTGCAACCTGCATCCGCACAACTATTACCTGCTGATGGGGACCATGGGGGGAATACCCGCCATGGGACTGTTCATTGCGCTGGCTGTCTGCCTGCTGGTGTCCATTTGGACGGGTATCGTCCCCACGCGCGACCCGCAGCGACTGATGGCGGCGATTGTCGCGACACTTGTTTTCTGGCCCGTGGCGTCCAACAGTTCACTGCTGACACAGCCCGCGGCGGGATGGCTGTCCATGATTACGGGATGGGCGCTGGCGGTATCCCCGGTTGCATCCCGTTTGCAATACGTGCATGGCGGGGACTAGCCCCGGCAGGCATGGCGCACTACAGTGCGCGCCGTGGCGCACATGGATGAACGGCAGCGGGGGCCAGCCTGCCGGCTTCCTGCCACGTCCGGTATTCAGTTTAGGGGAGCCTGCGCTATCGTTTTCGCCTGTTGTTCCGAGGACACGTGTCCGGGGCCGTCCCGTGCGCGGGTTTTTGTACGTGTGATCACCCATGTCCACTTCTGAACGGGACGCACTCAAGCGCATTTTCGGCAATACCGGTTTCCTGATTGCCGGGCGGGCGACGAATGCGATCTGCAGCTTTGTCTATATCGCGTGGGCGGTGCGGGCGCTGGGGCTGTCGCAGTTTGGCGTGCTGATGCTGGTCACGACGTTTGGCGCCGCCGTATCGCAGGCCACGCACCTGCTGTCATGGCAGCCGCTGCTGCATTACGGCACGGACCCGTTCACCAACGGTCGCCAGGCGCAGTTTTCCCGCGTGCTGGCGTTCTGCATCCGTGCCGATTACATAAGCGGCGGCGTCGGGTGGCTGGTGGGTACGCTGGGTGTCGCGCTGTTCGGGGCGTATATGGGGTGGCCGGCGGCGGACCAGGGGGCGGCCTTCGCCTACATGCTGACGATCGCGTTCATGAACACCAGCTGGTCGGCCGGGGTGTTTCGGTTGTGCAATTCCTTCTGGCTGACCATGCTGACCGACCTGTCCGGCGCGCTGGTGCGTACCGTGGGGTCGGGCATCGGGTTCATGTACCACATGGGGCTGGATTATTACCTGCTGGTCTGGAGCATGACGCAGCTTGTCATGTTCATAAGCAGTACCTCGCTGGGCTGGCTGCAGCTGCGCCATGCGGGCGCCACGCAGCGTTTCAGCCTGTTCGCCCCGCTGAAGGCGGGTGATGCGCCGGGCATATGGCGCTTTACCCTGTCCACCAGTTGCAACCATCTGCTGGGGTCGGTTTTCAACCAGTTCGGCACATTGCTGGTGGGTGGCATCCTTGGCCCGGCCGATGCGGCGGTCTATCGCGTCTCCCGCCAGATAGGCGAGGGGATCGCCAAGCCCGCACAGCTCATGATGCCCGCGCTGTACCCCGAATTCATCCGCCTGCGTGAAGAGCAGGACTGGTATGGCATCAAGCGCGTGACGATCAAGCTGTTCCTGATGATCGGCGGGTTTTCCATCCTGCTGATGGGGGTGGCGATGGCCGTGGGCAATATCCTGCTGACATGGATGCTGCATGTCCACTGGCATGGCGGGCGTTCGCTGATCATGCTCATGCTGGGCAGTGCGATACTGGGGCTTGGGGTCGTGCCGCTGGAGCCGCTGCTGACCGTGATCGGGCAGGTGTCGCAGGTGCTGAAAGGGCGGATCATCGTCACCCTGACCTACCTGCCGCTGGTGTATGGCATGACCATGGCCTGGCATCTGGAAGGGGCTGCGGCGGCGGCCGTCGTGGCGGGGTTGATCATGCTGGGTGTCTGCCTGCGGCCGGTCGTGGTGTGGTTCCGCCGCATGGCGCCAGGACGCAGGCCGACAGGCATGGTGAAGGGGGAGGCAGCCCCTGCCACCGTGCCACCCGTGCCCGAAAAGGGCACGGGGACATAATTCCTGAAAGCCTGCTGAATTTCAAAGAGGTTTCTGGTGAAGCTTTTGTCAGGAAGCTTCAGGAAACGCTGCCTTCTTTAAAAAAAGGCAGCACCTGGAAACCTTTATTTTTCCGTCAGGTCAGAAGTTGGCGGTCAGGCTGACATTGAATGACCGGCCCATGCCCGGCAGCGCGCGCAGCACGCCGGTCGCTGCATTGTCGGCCAGCGACCATCCACCCAGCGGCAGTTCGTATTTCTGGTTCAGTACGTTGTCGATGCTGGCATCCAGCGTCACGTAACGCCAGTGGTACTGCCCCCCCAGTCCCAGCAGGGCATAGCCGGGGGTGCGGGGTTCGTTGCGGACCCAGTCCACGGTGTCCTTGGCCTTCACGAAGGTCATTTCCACCCGGCCGCTCCAGTTCTTCCACCGTTCGTTCAGCGATACGCTGCCATTGGTCGGCATCTGGTGGTACAGCCCCGCGCCATTGGTCAGGTCCTGCCCGCGCACCCAGTTGATGTTGGCCACGATTTCCCCACGGCCAAAACGGGCGTTCTGCCACAGGCGGTAATTGCCCGAACCGTTGATGCCGTAGCTCTGGGCATTGTGGTTGACGAATCCCAGCGTATAGAACTGACCGGCCGGTGCGATGCGCTGCGCATTCACGTAATCGTGGGTATAGGTGTAGTACGGCTGGACCTTCAGGTCCCACCTGTCCCCATCGGGGTCATGCCAGTCGGCGGTGATGGAGGCGGTATTGGCCACTTCCGGCTTCAGGTCGGGATTGCCGACATAGCCGTTACCGTCACCAAACCAGTTGATCATGCTGGTGACCATGGCCGATTGCCCCCAGGCATAGCGTTCATACAGGTTGGGCGAACGGGTCTTGCGCGCATAACCCCCTTCGATCGTAAGGTCGCGCCGGGGTTTCCAGCGGACCATGGCCGTGACATCGAAATTCACATCCGTCCGGCCCCGGTCGGTGGCGTTGAACGCATTGGCCGCATTGATGTTGGCCATGTTCATCATGTTCATGGTGGAGGAGTAGCCGGAAACCGGCCCCGTATTCATCATGACCAGGTCATTGCGAAAGCCCAGCAGCGTGGTCACGCGCGGGGTCCAGGCCGCTTCCCATTCCACGAAATGGCCCAGCCGGTCGCGGTGGCCGTCATTGATGCTGTGATAGGTGCCCGGTCCCATCATCATGCTGCCGGCAACGGGCGGCCACCAGTCATTCAGGCCGGAATGGTCGAACGAACTGCCCAGCCGCAGGGTCTGCCCTTCCGCCAGCGGTATCGTGGCCTTGATGCTGTAGCCCGCCATGCGGGCGTTGGTGTTCATGGGCATGTGGGTGGTCTTGTCACGGTCTGGCAGGAAGTCCATGGCGTGGTCCTCGCGCTGCCAGTAGCCGCGGGCCTCCAGTTCACCCCAGTCAAAGGTGCCAAGATACTTGCCGTTGACGAAGGTGGAGCGGTTGTTGGTCATGTCCATGTACTGGTTGGCGAACCCTTCATGCGGGGTGTCCTGCTGCCCGAATGTCAGGGTGAACAGGTGGTTGTCCCTGTGCATGCCAAAGGTCACGGCATGGTTGTAGGTCAGGTAACTGGTGGACCGGACCATGCCCGCATCGCCACCGCCACTGTAATCGCCCGCCTGGCTGTAGGATGCGTTGTAGCGCAGGCTGAACATGTCATTGGCCACCGTCAGGCTGCCCGATGCGCCATAGCCGCCGCCATTGCTGCGATAGGTGCCGGTGACATGCCCGGTGACCAGTATCTTGCCATGACGGGCGAATTGCGGGTCCTTGCGTTCCACGTCAATCGTGCCGCCGGTGCTGTCGCCGCCCATGCTGACGGGGGTGATCCCGGCAATGGCGGTGGCGGTGTCCACGCTGTCGGGATCGATGAAGGACAGGGCGGGGTTCATGTGGTTGGGGCAGCCCGATGCAATGCGCACGCCATCGACCACGGTCGCCACGCGGTCATCCGCCATGCCGTTGATGACCGGCAGGGACGCAAGGCCGCCGGCGGAATAGGTGCTGACGCCGGGCTGGTTGCGAAACAGGCTGGCGGTATCGGGGCTGCTCAGGCTGGCCGCCGTGCGGGATGCCTGCGATGGGGAACTGGCCGATAGCAGGCGGTCGCCCATGGGGGTGTTCTCGGCCGTATCCTCGATCGACAGGCCGGGCAGGGTCACGGTGGTTTCGGCCTGCGCCATGGCGGGATACAGGCCGGCGGCCAGCATGTAGCCGCCAGCAGCCGCGGCAATGGGCGCGGCCGTTCTTTTTATGGAAGTCACTTTTCATGTCCTGAACAGGAAACGGGAATGCGCACGCCCGGACGGGCGCGCGGCAGCGCGTGGGTTCAGGAAACGGAAGGTGGCCCGCGTGACGGCGGCAAGCCGAGTGGGGCGGAAGGGGGCGCGCGGGGCTGTCGTGGCTCATGCCGGGCCTGCCGCCATGCCATGGGCGGCAGCGGCAGGAACGGCAGAAGCGTCAGCGCAAGGGCGGGCAGGTGCAGGAGCGGGCACAGCGGGCAGCCTTCGGCATGGTCATGGCCCGGATGGGCCGCCATGTCGTGCCGGTCCGCGGGCATGCCACCCATCATGGCGTGATGATGGGCGGGGCCATGGGCCATGATGGCCGCATGTCCCGGGGGCGCGATATCGATCCCCGTCAGCCGCATGATGGTGGTCCGGGGCAGTTCCCCCGGCATGCTGCGGCTTTCGATCAGCAACTGCCCCCACAGCCCCAGGCATGCGCACAGCACCATGATCCAGCGGATCACAGGCATGTCATGCATGAAGGGGTGACGGGCGTGGCCCATGATTGAACAGGCTCTTTGTGGTTGTAAGATAAGACGGTAACAGATTTATGTTCTCGGGGGTGCATCCCTTTTTGTCAAATGGGATGCGGGCTGCCGTACCGGCTACAATGGATGGAACCGTGCCGCAACAGCAAGACAGAACGGCAGCCAGGCTGCTTGTCCCCGACGGCGCGCGGGCGCGCGGGCGCTGGGCGCGCATGGCGGCCGGGTGGGCGGTGCTGCTGGCGGTGCTGGGGCATGGCGTGATCGGCGCATGGCTGCTGCCGGGCGGCACGAAGGCACCGGCAGCCCCCAGTGAAAAAAACGCCATCCAGGTCTTTTTTGACCGGCCGGAGGTTGCAACGCCCCCCGGACCGGCTACGCCACAGCCACAGCCACAGCCACAGCCACAGCCACAGCCACAGCCACAGCCACAGCCACAGCCACAGCCACAGCCACAGCCACAGCCACAGCCACAGCCACAGCCACAGCCACAGCCACAGCCACAGCCACAGCCACAGCCACAGCCACAGCCACAGCCACAGCCACAGCCACAGCCACAGCCACAGCCACAGTCACAGTCACAGTCACAGTCACAGCCACAGCTACAAAAGGCCCCGGCTGCACCACCCCGTGGTGCGGAGGGCAGGCAGGAAATGCCAGTCATGCGGCGTACTCCCGCCAGCACGCCCGCTTCACCGCCCCGTGCCCCTGCCCACGCAACGCCTGCGCATGCAGGGGCGGTCCCGCCTGCCGCGCTGCCTGCGGGGCGACAGGCAGATACCGCCAGCGCCCCGACGGCATCAGCGCATGCGCAACAGGCCGCAACAGCCGCCCGACCCGCATCCACGGTGCATTGCACGCCACCGGCATGGCGCTATCCCCCCATGGCGCGACACATGCATGAAGAAGGCAGTGCGATGGTGGATCTGGTTATCGGGGGGCAGGGACAGGTGGTACAGGCGACCCTGCGCAGCAGTAGCGGTTATGACGACCTGGACCGCACCGCCATCGCCGCCGCGCGCAACGTACGCTGCACGGCTGACGGGGGGGCGCTGGACGGTACGCATCTCACGTTACCGGTCGTCTTTCACCTGAAGGGGTAAGGGATGGGTGGCCCCGGATTATCGGATGGGCGTGGGGTGGCGGGCACTGGTCCGCATGGCGCCGACCCGTGCGGCAACCAGTTGCTCCGCCCGCCCCAGTACCATATCGGCCTGCGCCGTAATGGCATTCAGGTCATAGGCCGACAGAACCTGCTTCCGGGCCGCCGCCCCCATCCGGGCGCACAGCGAGGGGTTGTTGTACAGCCGCAGCAGCAGGCTGGCGAGGCGTTCCGGGGTCGGGGGGGAAAGGAACAGGCCGGTTTCCCCATCCTTGATGACGTCAGCCATCGCGCCCACGGGCGTTACGATGGATGGCACGCCCGCCTGCATCGCTTCATGCAGGGCGATGCACAGCCCTTCGAACAGTGATGGCTGCACATAGCCATGCAGTCCGGCGCAATATGTGAACGGGTCGGCCTGAAAACCCGACAATGTCACATTATCCAGCCCTAGCGCCGTGATCCGGGCCTGCAGTTGCGGGGCGAGAGAACCTTCGCCACCAATATCCAGATGGATGCGGCATTGCGGCGCATGATCGCGCAGATAGGCCATGGCCTGAACCAGCAGCCCGTAATTTTTCTGGTGTTCCAGTCGGCCCAGCGTGCCCAGACGGAATACGGCACCCCCGTCCGGTCCCGTCCACGGTGTGGCCTGGGGCATATGGGCCTGCGCGGTGAACAGGGGCCATGTAATGACATCGCGTTCGGGCACATTCAGCTGTTGCGCCGTGCATTTTGCAACAAAGCGGGAATCCGCCACCCACAGATCCGTCAGCCGGTGCGTGGCGTGCAGGATACGGCGGTTCCATGGGCGCAGATAGGCATTGTGCTGCCAGCTGATCACAGGCCGGCGCAGCATGACGCCTGCCATCTGCCCATACAGGGTCGCGCGTGTCAGCGATGTCCAGATCAGGTCGGGTGCATGCCGCCGCACGGCGGCGAGGGTCGTGCGGAAAGATGCGAATTTGTCAGGATGGGGAGAGAGGATTTCATGGGCAATCCCCGCGTCTTGCAGCCAGGCAACCGCATTGCCCGCCTTGCGCGCCAGGGCGAGGACACGGACATCATGCCCGCGTCTGCGCATCTGCGCCACGATATCGGGCAGGGGACGTTCGGCCCCCCCGCCATTCAGGCTGTTGATGATATAGACAATCCGCATGCAAATGATTTTGACACGCAAAAATAAAAAATTAACACAGTTTATAATCGATGACACAATTTATGTTTGAATTGAAACACAAAATGAAAGTCCGTTACAAACGGATACCATGTCGTCTATAATATATATTATGGTTTTTTGATGACGGATATGTGAAATCCGGGTTTCCATGCTTTTTGGGGCAGGTTGCATGTCCCGGCATTCATACTGCCGGACCGGGGGCATGAGACCGGGCATGCATGCGTCGTCATGATGTCATCCGTGCGGGATGCATATGAAAACGCCCCCCATCATGCGACGGGGGGCGTGATCCGCATGGCTGGATCATGGGGTGTGGACCAGTTTGCGGTTCAGGAATTCCTCGATGCCGAATTCCGAAAGCTCGCGGCCATAACCGGAGTTCTTGATCCCGCCAAAGGGCAGGTCGGGCGCCGTGCCGGTAATGTTGTTGATGAACACCATGCCCGTGTCGATCCGGGCCGCGACGCGGCGGCCACGTTCCACATCGCTGGTCTGGATGGACCCACCCAGCCCGTATGGCGAATCATTGGCCATGGCGATGGCTTCATCATCACTGCCGACAGAATAGACGATGGCGACGGGGCCAAAGATTTCCTCATAGAAAATGGGGTTGTCCTTGGTGATGCCGGTCAGGATCGCGGCCTTCATGAAAAAGCCTTCGCGGTCGATCTTCTTGCCACCCGCAATCAGTTCCGCCCCGTGGGATACGGCTTTTTCCACCTGCGATACGGCGCGTTCCATGGCGGCCTGGCTGCTCATCGGGCCGTGGGTGACGCCCTGTTCCAGCGGGTCGCCGTACTGGAATTCGTTCACCGCCACCTTCAGGCGGGCCGTGAATTCGTCAACCAGTGACTTGTGCACGATCATCCGCTTGGCGGCGGTGCAGACCTGACCGTTATTGGACATGCGTCCACGGATCGCCATGGGCACGGCTTTGTCCAGGTCGGCGTCATCCAGCACGATGAAGGCGTCGGACCCGCCCAGTTCCATCGTGCTTTTCTTCAGCGCACGCCCGGCCTGCGACGCCACGGCGCTGCCGGCGCGTTCGCTGCCGGTCAGGGCGACACCACGCACTTCGGGGCGTTCGATCAGCTTTTCCGACTGGTCATTGGTAATGAACAGGTTGGTGTAAGCCCCTTCGGGCGCGCCTGCTTCACGGAACAGTTCCTCGAATGCTACGGCGCATTGCGGCACGCTCGGCGCGTGCTTGACCATGACGACGTTGCCCGCCATCAGGTTGGGGGCGGCGACGCGGGCCAGCTGGTAATAGGGGAAGTTCCACGGCTCCACACAATAGATGATTCCCAGCGGCTCGCTGGTGACGGTTGCATGACCCTGCGACACCGGCAGTTCACGCGGGGCGAGGAAGGTTTCCGCCTTCTGCGCGTAATAGGCCAGGATATCGGCCGAAAGTTCTATTTCCCCAATGGCCTCGGGCAGGATCTTGCCCATTTCGATGGAAATCAGGCGGGCATGCTTTTCCTTGTCCCGGCGCAGGATTTCCGCCGCCTTCAGCATAATGGCCTTGCGCTGTGCCAGGGAACGGTGCCGCCAGTCGCTTTCCCAGAACTCGTGGGCGGTGGACAGCTTCGCCAGCATTGTCCTGTCGTTATGCAGGTCAAAGACCTTTTCCGTCTTTCCGGTGGCCGGATTGATGGTGCGATACGGACTGGTCATGTCGTCAATGTCCTTTGTGGCTGCTTCGTGGGTCATGTTTTCATAACCGACGAAGGTTTGCGTTGTCTGAACGCGGAAACGGGTTGGCAGGCTATGGGATGATCCCGGCTGGCGCGACCCGTCGCGGGAACGCTCTCCCTATCGTGACTATATCCTGTCGTATATTGTCAATGCGTGCAGGCGACAGGGCAGGGGGCCGCCCGGGGTATGGTTTCCGCCTGTATCCAAGGCTGGGGCAGGCAATATGGCGGGTGTGGCGCCGGGCTGTCATCACGCGGGTTTGAACGCGGCGCGCCCCCAGCCGGCCGCACGGGACGCGTTGCCGGTCCGTTCATGCCCCATCACGGCCCCGGGGCCGGTTGTGCGGGGTTCCGTGTCGTGTACGATGCGGCCCGGTTTCAGATATCGCAGGAGGTTAAGGACCATGCACATTGACCTGACAGGCCGCACGGCCATCGTAACGGGATCAACCGGCGGCATCGGGCTGGCCATTGCAAAGGGACTGGTCACCAGCGGGGCGCGGGTGGTGGTGAACGGGCGCAGGTCGCCTGCCGTGGACAGGGCGGTGCGCGACCTGTCCGCCCTTGGCGTGGGAAAGGCCGAGGGGTTTACCGGCGATCTGGGCACGGCGGCGGGGTGTGCGGCGCTGGTGGCGGCCCATCCATCGTGCGATATCCTGATCAACAACCTGGGTATTTTTGAACCGAAGGATTTTTTCGACACGCCGGATGAGGACTGGAGCCGGTTCTTTGAGGTCAACGTCATGTCCGGCGTGCGCCTGTCGCGTGCCTACCTGCCGGGCATGAAGGAACGGAACTGGGGGCGGGTTGTCTTCGTGTCCTCGGAATCCGCGCTGAACATTCCCGTCGAGATGATCCATTATGGTTTCAGCAAGACGGCGCAGCTTTCGGTGGCGCGCGGTCTGGCTGAACGGATGGCTGGCACCGGGGTTACGGTGAATTCGGTGCTGCCGGGGCCGACGCTGTCAGAAGGGCTGGCGGACATGCTCAGGCCCGAACAGGAAAAGACCGGCAGGCCGCTGGAAGAAGTGGCGGCGGAATTCGTCATGACGCACCGCCCCACATCCATCATCCGCCGCGCGGCCACGGTGGAGGAAGTGGCGAACATGGTGGTCTACCTGTCATCGCCACAGGCGTCCGCCACCACCGGGGCGTCGGTGCGTGTCGATGGCGGGGTGCTCAGCACGATCTGAGGCCAGCCTGTGGGCCATTCCGCCAGCCACATGGACGTTTTGGGTGAAGCTGGAAAACAGGCATCGGGCCGGATTACTGGAACGGGCTGGCGGAATAGGACGGAGACGTCGTATAGCCCGCCGCCGGTACCGGCATGCTCGGCGCTGGATAACCGGAGGGACGGGTGTTCGGCGCGACATAAGTCGGGCTGGACAGTTTCTGCTCCGCGACGGAGGAATGCGCCGTAATGCTACCCGTGCCCGTGCCCGTGCCCGTGCCCGTGCCGATGCCCGGATTGATGCCGCTCTGGATACGGTTGCGGGCGGGCGTGGTCGTTGCCGCCGGGGCCGGCTGGTCGGGCATTATCCGGTCGGGATAGACCGCGCCGGTGCTGTCATAGTCCGTTGCGTTGTAGCGCCCCACGCAATTCTTGCCGCGCTCGGCCGTATGGACGGCTTCCAGTTCACCCTTCAACTGGCCGGGCTGGATATATCGGGCGCGTGCCATGCGCCGTGTATCTGCCGAGGCAAGGGCCTGCGTGTCCGTTTCATCCAGTTGGGCAAGCTGCGCACAGTTCTGCCGCATATAAGGTTCCGGGTTCACATATTGCGCATTGATTTCGGCGGGCCTGCTGGCACACCCCGCAACAGCCAGCATGCCTAGGCACAGGATCGTTTTTTTCATGGTCTTCCTGTCATGTGATCAATACCATGTCGCTGTATTGAATAAAGAAGTGCATTCATGGGGAGTATTTTATGGTTGAATTGTTTGTGTATTCATTAATGAAGTGACCGATATCGATGTGATTCCGCCATGATTGAAAAATAAACGATCACGGGAACGATCTGTCGGGACCATTATTAATGGAAACTTTCCATATTCTGCCCGGGTCGCATCCGTGACCATGAATATGCAACGCATCCCCGCCTGACGGGTTGCTGGCCGGATGCAACTGCGTACCATGTCAGAAAACGCGGGAGGGCATGTGCAGGGCTGCTTCAAAGGCAGCCATCGGACAGTCCGCAAATCCAAAAGAAGGTTTTGGTGAAGCGTTTTTCAAAAAGCTTCAGGGCAGGGGCCTGTGCCGGTACGTATATAAAGACCGACCCGCCCGCATCATACCGCTCACGCACGATATCGGCGCGCCCATAAGCGGCTGTCAGGTCGATATGGATGCCCGGGTATTCGATTCCAGAACCGGCCAGACGCCGTTCCCCGACTTGAGCATGACCGCGAAGTTCTGTCCGCTATCTGTAAGTCAAACGAAAGTCATGATCGCGGGCATGCAGTTGTGGGAACAGCATCAGCAGCGGGAGACCGGCAAGGTGGTCTCCATCGCTGCAACGCGGGGCCGTCCGGGGCAAGGCAAAACCGCAACGAGCCATAATGCACCGCAAAAGATGCAAGCCGCTAAGTCATTGAAAACTGGCGCGCCCTGCTGGATTCGAACCAGCGACCCACAGCTTAGAAGGCTGTTGCTCTATCCAACTGAGCTAAGGGCGCGTGGCCTGCACTTGTGCCAGATCGGGCCTAGTGCGTCCAGTTCTGGATCCGGTCATAACGGAAATTATCCGCATATGCCTTGGGGCGGCGGATGCGCGGGGTGGGGACTTCGATATCGAAGGCAATTCCCTCACGCGTGGCATAGGCCACGGCGCTGTCCTGATCGGGGAACTGCAGGCGCAGCTGCGACGGGGTATCGGCGCTGCCGGTCCAGCCCATCAGGGTATCGATATGACGGGGGCGGTTCTGCCCGTAATCCAGTACCCATGTATGGGTTCCGGCCTGACCTGACTGGGTGGAGGGTTTTGACTGCCTGTAAATCCGGGCTCGCATTACTATCCGTACTCCCTGGATATGGTCGGGGCGCCCGGACTCGAACCGGGGGCCTCGTGTACCCAAAACACGCGCGCTACCAGGCTGCGCCACGCCCCGCGACCACGAGCGGGAACCTATGTGGCAACTGCTGTTCTGGCAAGCACATTCTTGCAAAAAAATACCGCGCCCATCGTCCCTGCGGCAAGCAGTGCGGACGGGCGCGGCGAACAACAAGGCGTGTGATGGGGTGAAAGCAGCCGCACTCAGGCCTTTTCGACCGATTTGCTGGCCAGCGGCGGGATGAACAGCGGCGCCGTATCCCACGGGAACAGCACCCATGTGTCCTGCGGGACCTCGACTACGAAAATATCCGTGATCGGGCGGCCGGCGGGCTTGGCGTACAGGCAGGCGAACACCGCCTTGGGCAGCATCTTGCGCACAAGCTGCGCCGTGACCCCGGAATCGACCAGGTCATCGATGATCAGGAAGCCCTCGCCATCGCCCGCGGCATCGGCGTTCTTGACGACGGAGGGTTCGCCCATCTTTTCCTCGTCATAGGTCACGACGGAAATGGTGTCGATCAGGCGGCAGTCCAGTTCACGGGCGATGATCGCGGCGGGGATCATGCCGCCACGCGTGATGGCCACGATGCCCCTGAAGGGGCCACGGGTCATCAGCGTGCTGGCCAGTTGGCGGGCATCGCGGTGCAGCTGGTCCCATGTTACGGTTGCGTAGCTTGTAGCCATCAGAAAAGTTTTCCTCCATCGGGGACACGGCCATCGGGTCGGATCAGGACGGCCTCTCCATTACTGTCGGGCATGCCCAGCGTCAGCACCTCGCTACGCAGCGAACCGACCTGCCGGGGCGGGACATTGATCACCGCGCAGATCTGGCGGCCAATCAGCCGGGCCGGAACATAGCGGTGGTTGACCTGCACCACCGATGACCGGATCCCGATATGGGGACCGAAATCGATGGTCAGCCGGAAGGTGTGCCGTGGCGTTTCACGCACGGGGTGCGCATCCACCACCGTCCCGGCCCGGATATCAAGCCAGTCGCGGGTCGGTACGTGCCCCACCGCGCCGGGTGCTGCTGTATGCTCAACAGGGTCTGTCATGGAACAGCTTTTGCCTGTATCGGGGCCGATTTGCAAACAGGTGAACGTAATTTTTAGGGGGGAAGACGTAGGATATTGCGCGGTGGTGCTGTTAGGGTGACGGGATCATGTCTTCCGCTCCCGTTTCACCGTCCCCGCCCGGGGTCGAACCGTCCCTGCCCGCCGTGCCCCTGCACCGTCATCCGGGACTGCCCGCGTTTCTTGCCGCCCGCACGGCTTCGTCCTTTTCCGCCTGCGTGCAGGCCGTCGCGGTGGGGTGGCAGATCTATGCCCTGACCCACAGCACGACGGCGCTGGCGCTGGTGGGGCTGGCGCAGTTCCTGCCCATGGCGGGGCTGCTGCTGCCGGCGGGGCATGCGGCGGACCACCTTGACCGGCGCATGATCGTGGTGACGTGCCAGTGTATCGAGGCGCTGTCCGCCCTGCTCATGGCCATCGGCGCGCTGGGCGGCTGGACCACGCCGTGGATGATCTATGCCATGGTCATGGTGTTTGGCGCCGCCCGCGCGTTCGAGATGCCATGCCAGCAGACCTTTCTGCCCTCGCTCGTGCCCGTGCATGTGTTTCCGCGTGCCGCGGCGGTTTCGTCCTCGCTGTTCCAGGCGGCGGCGGTGACGGGGCCGTCGGTCGGGGGGCTGCTGTATGGCGCGGGGGCAGGGGTGTGCTACCTTGTCTGCGCCGTCGGCTTCGCCTGTGCGTGCGTCGGTACGTTATGTATCCGCCTGGCCTACACGCCCCGGCCACGGGTGCCGCTTTCGCTGGCCACGTTTGTGGAGGTCATGCATTTCATGCGTGCCCGGCCCGACATGCTGGGTGCGATCTCGCTGGACCTGTTCGCCGTGCTGCTGGGCGGGGCGACCGCCATGCTGCCGGTCTTCGCCAGCGATATCCTGCATGCCGGGCCGCTGGGGCTGGGGCTGTTGCGGGCCGCGCCGGCGATCGGGGCGGTGGTGTGTTCCGTCATGCTGGTGTGGCGGCCGCTCAACCGCCGGGCGGGGGCGCGCATGTTCCTGGCCGTGGCGGTCTTTGGCGTGGCGACGGTGGTCTTTGCCCTGTCGCGTTCCATGGCGGTGTCCATCATTGCGTTGGCGGTGCTGGGGGCGGCGGATGTGGTCAGCGTGGTGGTGCGTGGCGCGCTGGTGCAGTTGCGCACGCCCGACAGCATGCGCGGACGGGTTTCGGCGGTGAACATGCTGTTCATCGGGTCATCCAACCAGCTGGGTGAATTCGAAAGCGGGATGGTGGCCAGCCTGATCGGGCCGGTTGGCTCGGTCGCGTTGGGCGGGATCGGCACGCTGGCCATTACCATCGCGTGGATACGGATGTTTCCCGGGCTGTGGCGTCTTGACCGGCTGGATGACATTACGCCGAAATAGCAGGGCATGAACCTGTATTGGCATATTCATGGAAAAGGGGTGGACCGCCACGGGCAATCAGCAGACCCTTCGTTGGATGGCCTGCTGACGCCTTGGGCAAAGAAGATGACGATTACGATGTCAGGACAGTGTATTGCGGCACGATAACGTCCGAAATGATCCCTGTTCCGGGTGATCTGTATGATTCCAGGCCACTAACCAGCGATTCCCAGCTGGTGCGGGCAATATTCAGGTCGTTTCTTGAATGCCCGCAAGCCCGGGACGGCGTTATGGCGCAGTCATGCTGAACCGCACCCCGCCTGATCCGGTTCCTTGGGGACTGTCCAGAAGGCGGGTATTTTTATTGCAGTCACGCGCCATCGCGGATGCGCGGGGCGAACAGCCGGAACAGCGGCCCGGTCAGCGCGGTTGAAATCACCGCCAGCACCATGAGGGAGGCAAAGGCGAAGTCCGACAGCATGCCCTGTGCATGCAGGATGGTGGCGGCCACGATTTCCATCAGCCCCTTGCATTGCAGCAGCGCGCCCACCCCCAGCGCCTGCCGTCGTGTCAGCCCGGGCGCGGGCGGGAAGGCATAGACCGCTCCCATCTTGGCCAGCACCGAAATGACCACCAGCAACAGCGACGCGGTGACCGAGGGCCATGTCAGCGCATCGCCATTGATATGCAGCCCGCTATGGCCAAAGAACATCGGCGCCAGCCAGATAAGGGAAAACCGCCCGACCTGTTCCACCGGCAGGCGCATGACCCAGCGCGGCGGCATGAGCGCGCCGGCAAAATACGCCCCGATCAGTTCATGCAGGCCCAGATGCATGCTGGCCCATGACCCCGCCGCCAGATAGACCGGCACCGCCGCCCAGATAACCATCTGGGGCGGATTGCCCATGTTGCGCGTCGCCCAGTTGCTGATGATGGCCAGCGCCACAAGCAGGGCAACCGCCACCCCCTCCAGCCCTGTCCAGCCATGCAGCGCCGCAGGCCCGCGGGCTGCAAATTGCAGGATGACCAGCCCGATCCACAGCGCCGCGTCATCCACCACCGCCAGCTTGAGCGCAAGCTGCCCGATCGAGCGTTGCAGCGGGGGCAGTTCACGCACGATGCCAATCAGCACCGGCAGGGCGCTGACCGCGATACACAGACCGATGGCCAGTGACCCGATCAGACGGCCGACATGCGGCGGATGCCATCCATGCAGGGGCAGGAAAAAATAATAGACCAGAAAGGAGCCGATGATGAACGGTCCCCCCAGCGCCACCAGCGCGCCGCCCAGCAGGCGACCCAGCGGCGGTGGGGGAATGGTGTGGGCGGATCCATTGGCCTCGGGCGGCTGCCACATTTCCAGCCCGGCGGTAAAGGCCAGCACCAGCACGGCCAGCCAGCCGATATTGTTGCCGTAAACCGATGGAATGCCGATTTGCTGCACCGGCACGTGCATGACCGCCAGCACGATCCCGAGCAGGATCGGCAGGACAACAATCGGAATCGCCCTATATGCCAGTCTCCATACCGCCCATGGGAAAATAACAAACAGGGCGGAATCAAGAACAAGTGCCGTAATGTTCGACAATCGCAAACCTTTCCTACAGACAATCAGAATAGGTTATATGCAAAAAATTAAAATGGGAACTTTTATTTTTGACAAGGTCCGGAAATATATGCCCTGTCGGTCGGGATCGTGATTTTTTATGTTTCCGTGCCCAGCTATGCCTATAAAAAGGGCAACAGTTCTTGTTGCAGCAGTCGGAATGCCGTCGCGATGCCATACAGGCATATGAAAACGCCGGTATGGGCCGGGGGTTTGATGGCGTGGCGGCCCGAATGCATCACCTTCCTGGCATCCTGCGCTGTCCCGCGGTGATTTCATTACGGCATGCGAAGTATATTTTATATTTGAATGACAAATACAATATATAAATTGATGAAATGAATTGATTTTCAAATATAATAGATAGGAAAAACCCATAATTTTATATTTTATATGCACATATGGAGAAAATTATTTGATGTCGGTCATGGTTGATCACGCTTGCGTGCGTGACGGTTACAGGCAGTGAAGGCGTCCCCATGGGCGGCTTCTGATGGAAGAGGACCTGCTTCACCATGCCCAAAAATGTCGTAAATCCCGAATTCCTGCCGATTCTGGAAAAAATGCCGTCATTTGATGGCCTGTCCGGACGGTCCCTGCCGGAAGTGCGTGAGATATTCATGACGTCGGTGCGGCTGATCGAAGGGCGCCCGCTGCCGGATGTCGAAACGCAGGAAGAATATGTCCCCGGTCCCGCCGGTGCGCCGGATGTGCGTGTGCTGATCTATCGCCCCCGCATGCGGCGGCCCAATGCCCCGGCCATTGTCTATATCCATGGTGGCGGACTGGTTTCGGGGCATCCCGAAGTTGACGACCCGAAATGCCAGGTGCTGGCCAGCAAGATGGGGTTTGTCATTGTCTCCGTTGATTACCGCCTGGCGCCAGAGGTGAAATATCCCGGCGCGATCGAGGACTGCTACGCCGTCCTGAAATGGGTGCATGACAATGCCGCCGGGCTGGGCATCAACCGTGACAAGGTTGCCGTCGCGGGCGAAAGTGCGGGTGGCGGGCTGAGTGCGGCACTGGCGCTGATGGCGCGCGACCGCAAGGAATACAAGCTGGCCTACCAGTTGCTGATCTATCCCATGCTGGATGACCGCACGGCGACCAAGGTCGATCCCGCGCCCGATTTTGGTGAATATGTCTGGACCCGTTCGGCCAACAAATATGCATGGGAAGCGTATCTGGGGGCGAAGGCCGGGGGTGATGACACGCCGGCCTATGCATCCGCCGCACGGGCGAAGGACCTGTCCGGCCTGCCGCCCACCTTTATCGGGGTGGGGTCGATGGACCTGTTCCTGTGCGAGGATCTGGAATATGCCCGTCGCCTGATGGCCGCAGGCATCCCGACCGAGGTCATGGTCGTGCCGGGCGCATACCATGTGTTCGACATGTTCGTGCCGGATGCGGAACTGTCGCGCCGGTTCATGGATGCCTACTGTGCGGGCCTGAAGCGTACGCTTGGGCTGTAATTCCTGATCCGACCTGATCCGACCCGGCCACGGCGTGATGTCGTGGCCGGGTTTTTTAAATTCTGGCTGAGCCAATGATATGGCGGATTTCCGGCATTGTAACGGAAAACCGGCAATCGTGTCGCAGATGGATGCAGTTTGAAATAATTCAAAATGTAAAATCCATCTACTCTATGTCCGGTGATTCTAGGAATTCCCATTTGGAATGATATAACGGTGCATGTCTGGATGCAGCAGTTCAGGCCGGAGCAGTATATCTTAATGTAACAGGGGAATTCGGGATAGATTCCGCAAAGGGATATTTCGATATGGGATGTAGGGAAAAATATTTAAAAAATGTTCAGGAATGTATTGCGTAATATTTTAAGTAGAAATGTTTTATTTATAATATGCGTTTCAGTCATTTTCGGTTTTATTAATTTCTATGTTGCGGGGCATGATGCGGATGTTGCGGTTTCAGTTTCGAAGGAATTCTTGCTGTCCCTGCTGATGCCCTTCCTGACGTCGCTCGGGTGCTTTCTTTCTCCCATATTTGTCCCTTTTTTTCTGCTGTTCGCGCTATTCGATTTTTATCTTGCCTATAAATATGGTCTTGTCACCAAGTCCATGCTGCAGGCGATCATGGGTACCAATACCCATCAGGCCATTTCGATGGTCAGTTCCGTCAGTATCCTGATGCCTATCGTCCTGCTGCTTGTGATTGTCGGTATGGTGGTGCTGACATGGAAATGCGTACGCTTTCGTCCCGTGGTGCTGCTGGTTACCGGCGTAGGCGTTACTGTAGCGTTGCATGCAGGCTGGAAACACAGTCATCGCAGCAACGTGGAACGTCAGAACAACAATATTGCGGAAATGGCAGCCAACCTGCGTATATTTCTGCCCGGCGTGGTGGGGGATTTCGTGTACATGACCGGTCTGGGGATGAGCGATGACAACAGGCCCGCCATTCCCCATACCCAGACTGATCCCGCCATTATTGGGACAGCGGAGGGAAGGCGCAAAAATATCATTCTGGTCATAGGGGAGTCCGCTTTTGCTGACCGGCACACCACCTATGGATATACCGCCCAGAATACGACCCCCGCGATGAAGACCATGGCGGATAAGGGGCGTATCTGTGTTGTACGACAGGCCCATTCTGCGGCGAACATGACCCGGGTGGCCGTGCCCATGCTGGTTTCATTTTATGATCCCGACCACCAGGGCGCACTATATGCGGAAAAAAACCTGGTCGAACTGGCGCGGGACAATGGGTACAGGACGTTCTGGATCGCATCCCAACCCGGGCGGGGGGAATATTCTCGTACTTTTGGTTATGTGTCCGAGTTCAGTGATTATGTGACACGGCAGGATTACAACAACGCTACCAGCCATGTGAACTGGCGCGATGAATCATTGCTGCCTGTCATGAAGGAAAAATTTGCCGATCCTGTTTCGCAGAAGTTCTTTGTCATTCACCTTATGGGCAGCCATGAAAGCTATAGTGACGACCGTACGGAAGAAGATATCAGGGCGCTTCCCGATGCGGATTCGTATGACCAGAGCCTGCATCGCACTGATCGTATCCTGCAGCAGATCATCACTATGGCTGACAAGGAGCTGGGGGATTACACTCTGGTTTATATTTCTGATCATGGGGAAATAGTGGGGCAGGGGCATGGCATTCAGTATGGTGGATACGATCAGTACAAGGTGCCAGTGTATATATTGGATAGGGACAGGCATTACTGCGACATGGCGGAAGGGATGCGCAATAATTATGGATACTATACATCATTAATGACAAAATACCTGATCTTGGACATGATGGGATATGATATTGACCCTGAATATATAAAAAATATTCAGAACAATGACCGCGTATTACATTCAGATGGCAAGGTATATGATTATAAATCAATACCGCGTCGATAGGTTTTGTTCGGTGCGATGATAAGTCGGTTATTGTATAATATGATACTTGTTGTAGATCGCTAGAAATGTCATAACGCCATCGTTAGTTCGGCCTGCATTATATGATGGTATGGGTTTGAAAAAGAATGATTGAGATATAGGTTGTAATTGATATAGGGGCATAAAAAGTGATTAAATATAAATTATTAATTAGAAATTTTTCTATTTTATTAATTTTTTTATTGTCATTTGTTTATGCCCTAACTTTTTTTATTGTACCTTTCACCGATTGGGATGCCACTTTTTATCCACTGATCGGGAAGGGGATACTTCGTTACCATATACTTCCATACGATTATATATTTGATCACAAGCCATACCTTGTTTACGTTTTTTATTACATATGGACGCAGGTTGAACCCATTCTGAATGGGCGTTTCGCCATCCTGGCAATGGTCAGCATGGTTTTTGTAGCGTTCATGTTCAGTTCTGCATATGGAACAAATAAATGGCAGACATTATTTTATCTGTCCATCGGAAGCATTATCGGGGACTATCTGGGGGGTAATACCGAAGTATTGCAGATCCCCCTGGAACTTTCCGTCATCCTGATGCTGAGCAAAGGCGTGCAGGAGCATAAAATTCCCCTGTTTTTTCTGGCGGGGATCGTATCGGCAATCGCCGTCAACATAAATTATCTGGCAGGTTGTGTCCTGTCGCCCATCATCCTTTACCTGTTGCTGGGTCGGGTCTGCACCGTAGTCGAATTTCTGGCCTGCGTCACAGGCGGGTTGGTTGGTCTGGCAGGTGTTTTCCTGCCTTTCCTGATCGCAGGCCATGGAAAACTGGCTGCGTATTTCGCCATGCAGCATCATTTCCTTCAGCATTATGGGGGCGGAGCGGACGAGCGGATGTACACATTCGCACTGGTTGCGCTGTATATCGCCCCCCTTTGTCCCATGCTTGCGCTGTGGTTTGGAAAACGGGATGTCTGGTGGGGAAACCTGCGCGAGCGTCTGCTTTCGCTCTGGTTCGTGTTCTCGGTAGTGGCCGCGATATTGTCAGGCCATGGGTTCTATCATTATTTTTCATTGTTTCTTATTCCAGGCATGCTGATATGCCTGCTTTTGCATCGCGATGGTGAGAGCGCCCTTTTGTGGCGCATGATGCCATTATATCTTTATGCCGCGTTTTTGATGGTAAGCGGCATTGTCTCCAATATAAATGACATGAAGCGTGCACGACTGACTGATCCTGCGCGAATTTCCCAGATTGTAGGCCATCAGAAAGTGCTGAATATCAATTCGGATCATTCCTTGTACTATCTGTCTGATCTGGAGACATTTGATCCGATACTCTTCCATAGGCAGATCGAGATATATTTTGGCCCACAGGCTGCGGATCATTATATGAATGATCTGAAGCAACGCCCGCCTTTTGTTCTGATGCCCCATGCCGGTTGCGTTAATCATACGGTGGCCCCGCAGGTCTGTTCGTGGGTGCAGGATCACTATCACCCTGTATATGAGGCGTATAAGAAAAAGCATCCGAACAGGGATGATGCAAGATATTATAATCTGTATAAACTAAATTAAATCGATATAAAAAACGAATTATCGTCCATATCCCTTTTCCCCGTTTCTTTGATCTTTTTTAGGGCGATAGTTGCGTTTTATGGTGGGGTGTCCGCGGAGTTCGAGACTACCCTCCGCAAGGAACGCGAGATGGAAGGGATCGCGGCGGTCAAGGAGCGCGGTGTCTATAAGGGGCGCAGGCCATCCATCGACCGCGACCAGATCCATGCCATGAATGCGGAGGGGATCAGCCCGACCGAGATCGCCCGGCAACTGGGGATTGGCCGCACGTCTGTCTATCGGTGCCTGGGGAAAGTGACCGGCTGATTACTACAGACCTACGCACCAGGGCGCAGTCATCCACAGCAAGGCTTCCTTACAATTTTCAACCAGAGCAAAGGCGCTGCCGCCTGTATGCTGGTGACCGCAGGCAGGACCGCTTGGGATGTGAAAATGATGTGGGTGATTATGAGGGTTTGGAACAGGGCCAAATTGCGTTCAAACCGGTCTGGACGTGTCAGAACGTCCCCGGAAAGCGCATCGCTCATCATGGGTTTAATCGTGGGTTCAGATTTGGGGAAATCCGTAACCTACTGATTTAACACTAATTTTTAAGAAAAGATGGCTCCCGAAGTAGGACTCGAACCTACGACCCAGCGATTAACAGTCGCTTGCTCTACCAACTGAGCTATTCGGGATCAGCGTTGAGCAGCTTATAGCCACACCGATGGGGGGGCGTAAACCCCCCTTTTGAACTTTTTTTCAAAAAGGGGGAAAATGGGGGGCCAGACCGGCCAAAAGCACGGTAAAGCCTTTGTGTTGCAGGAGAAAAGCGAACCAATGGTCGATGAGAACACGGAAGGGCGGCCCCCACGCCTGCTGCGCCGCGCGGTCATGCCGCTGCTGGTTGGGGCAGGATGCGCCGTGGTGGGCGCGCAGTGGCTGCAAAGCCGCCAGCAGGCCCGTATCGTGCGGCATGATGATGCGCTGCTGGATGGCGAAGCCCATGACCTGACGCTGTCCTGGCCGTTTGCACAGGCATCGACCCTGTATAACGTCGCGCTCCGGCAGGACTTCTTTTCCCAGTACCGGCTGGATGTGCACCTGCGTTCCGGCGCGGTAACGGGGCGGGACGCCATTGCCGACCTGCGCGCGGGGCGCAGCATGGCGGCCGTTGCCCCCGTGCTGTCATGGCTGCAGGCGTATCAGGCGGATGCGGACCTGCCCGCACGGCTGGTCATGGGGTTGCAGGCGGGAACATTCCGCCTGCTGGTGCGCAGGCGGCTGCGGATTGCCAAGATCGAGGACCTGGTGGGCCGCAGGATCGCCGTGCTGAATGCGGATATGGCGGACCGGCTGTTCTTTTCCGTTATCCTGCGCCGCAAGGGACTGAACCCGGACACGGCGCCCGACTGGGTCATCCTGCCACCCGACCAGATTGATGACGCCCTGGCAGCGGGCACGGTGGACGCCGTGGCCCTGCATGACCCGCTGGCATGGCAACTGCTGAACAACCGGGCGCTGGACCTGGTGGAACTGGTCAACAGCGTGAAGGGATTGTACGCGGAACGCACGAACCTTGCGCTGGGTGTCTCGACGGACCTGCTGGCGCAGACGCCGGGCGCCGCCGTGGCCCTTGTGCTGGCGCTGTCGCATGCCGCCCGCTGGCTGCCCCAGCACGTGGCGGAAGCCGCAGCGCTGCTTGATGACCGGGTGGAGGGCATGGATCAGGACACGATCCTGCAGATGATGCGCCACGAAGTGCTCGGGATCAGTCCCGTGGGCAATGACCTGAAGATACAGATCGCGCGGTATGTGGATGAACTCAAGCTGCTGGGTATTTTCCCCGACAGCCTTGATTCGGCAGGTTACGCCCGCACCATTTCAGCCGATATCCTGCACCATGGCCAAAGGGGAAGCCACGGCGCGGGACAGTCGGGGGGAGAATTTACCAGGTAAAGCCAAGGCTTGCCTGCGCGTTCCGGCGCTCGCCGTAATAGCACCATTCCTGATTATAGGATGCATAGCTCAGGCAGTTCGCGACATAATTCTTGTCAAACAGGTTGCGGGCACTGGCCGCGACGGTCCAGCCATGAAGCGACGGGGAAAGGTTCGACAGGTCATAGCGAACTGACGCATCAAACACGGCGTATTGCGGCACCCAGACGCTGCCGTAGCTGGCTTCGCCACCGTAGGATTTGTTCGAATACCGCATGCCACCCCCGAAGCCGAGGCCTTTTACCGGCCCCGAGGGCATGGTGTAGAAGGCGAACAGCGATGCATTGCCCGTCCCGGACTGGATCAGCGGCTTGCCCGTCGAATCATCATGGACTTTCTGCACGCTGACTGCCGCAGTGATCATCAGGTTCTTGTACGGTTCGGCATGGGCTTCGAATTCAAAGCCATCGGAATGTACCAGTCCGCTCTGCGTGCTGTAGCCCAGGTTGCCAACGGCAACCAGCACGTTGGTCTGTTCAATATGGAAGCCCGCCGCCGTAAACAGCAGCGACGTGCCCGGAAGCTGGTATTTCAGGCCCCCTTCAAGCTGCTTGCCAAGGGATGGATCGGCCTGGCGGAACGTCTTGCCGCCATCGCTGGATACGGTGCCCGACTGCGGCTGGAACGACGTCGAGTAGCTGATATAGGGCGAAAGGCCGAAATCGAAATGGTAAAGGGCCGAGGCACGCCATGTAATCTGGCGGGGATTTTCATGGGAGGTGGTATGGTAGATGTATTCGTTCTGCTGTGAACGGTACCAGTCATTACGCAGGCTGCCGGTCACGACCAGCCCCTTCCAGCGCATTTCATCCTGTGCGTACATGCCGATCTGGTGTGAATCCGTCTGGTAATGCAGATACGGATTCATGGCGGGAATGGCCATGTGATAGTCCGGGTGCAGGACATTCAGGTCTGGCGCGCTACCGTAAAACCCTTCTTCCGATGCGCTTTGCTGCATGTAGTCAAAACCGAACATCATCGTATGCCGCAGGGGGCCGGTGCGGACATGGCCCTTGAACTGGCTGTCAAACGCCAGGTTGTGCGTATGTTCGTTCGTGCCAAAGGCGGAACGGCTGAGCATGTCGTTGCTGGTGTAATAACCGTTGTTGTACACGCTGCGATAGATGGTCTTGATGTCATCGTACCGCCCGCGGCTGGTAAAGCTCCAGTTATCGTTGAAACGGTGGTTGAAAATATAGGTGATCCCGCCCTGCCGGCGGTTGAACTTCTCGAACGGCACATCCCCGTCATAAAAGTTCCGTGGCAGGTATCCATAAGACGCGGGCCTGAGCGACCCCACCAGTGGCTCACCGCCATAGGTGCCGTTTTCGGGATCGTACTGGTAGTTGCCCAGCAGTGTCAGTGTTGTCGGCCCGTTCCCGCCAAACGTGAAGGACGGGCTGATGGAAAACCGCCGGCTGCCCGTCTTGCTCATCTGGCTGTGCTGGCCGTTGACCGTGCCATACAGCCGGTAGCGGACCATGCCGTCCTTCGTTGCATAGCCGCCAACATCGGCGTCCACGCGATACAGGTCGAACATGCCGCCCGTCGTGTTGACGCCACCATAGAATTTCTGGTCGGTCGGCAGCTTGCTGGACAGGGCGACAAGGCCACCGGGGCTGGACTGGCCATACAGCGCGGATGCCGGCCCTTTCAGGATCTCGACCCGTTCCAGCCGTGACGTATCGGTCTGCGCCGTGGCATAGCCCGTGGGGCTGTCCTGCAGCTTCAGGCCGTCAAGGAAGGTTGGCACCGTAAAGCCGCGCAGGGCGAACTGGTCATAGCGCGTGCCCTCGCCACCGCCACGCAGGTCCGGGGTGATGCCCGCCGTGTAGCGCACGGCCTGATTAAGGCTGAGCACCCCGCGCACGTCCATTTCGTTGCGGCTGACAACCGTAACCGACTGGGCGGTTTCGATCAGTGGCGTATCGGATTTCGTGGCCGAGGACGCGACCGTCGCCGGCCTGTGGGCATGGACTTCCAGCTTTTCCGCCCGCACGGCGTTTGCGTCAGGTTGCGGGGCTGCCTTTTTCGCGCCCGATGTCCGGGCGCGGTGGGTTTGGTCCGATTTTTCAACCAGATCGGCCGCAAGGGCATGCCCCGTCACCAGAATTGAAAGGGGAAATACGTAAAAAACCCTGCTGCGCTGCATGCCCGACCTCATTCCTGACGTTTTCTGTCGTATGGAAGTGGGGTCGTATCGTAATTGAGAATCATTTGCAATGCATATCAAAATGTGTCTGCACGGCAGGCCCGGTCGGTTCCCGTGCGGGGCTTTTCGCACGGACCGGTATCCGTTCAGGGCACGTGGGGGCGCCAACCGGAACAGGTCATGTCATGGTTGTCGCTGGTTTTCATTGAAGGATGCTGGATCATGTCCTGCCCGCCGCATGGACACGGATAGTAAATAAAAATACATTACAGGAAATTATTTTTGGATGCTTTGGAATGAGAAAATATTTCCCGATTGCGCTGGTTTCAATTGTATGCGGCTTCTGGCAGACAGCCGCATGGGCCGGGTCATGCTATGATCTGCAGCATCAGGAACCATCGGAACTGACCGGAACGCTGGACTATGTCATATTTCCCGGGCCGCCCAATTATGAAGATGTGCAGAAGGGCGATACACCGGAACCGTCCTATATACTGAAACTGCATGATCCCATCTGTATTGCTGATGATGTGGACGGGTTTGCTGATCCGAATAATATTTTCCAGGATGTCCAGTTAACGGCGCAACAGCCCGTATTTGACCAGTTTCGTCGCTTTCTGCATCAGATTGTTACAGTAAAAACTACGAATCCAATGGCGGCGGAAACCGGCCATTACCATGAACCACTGCTTGTAACCGTAACGTCGATTGCGCCCGCACAGGCAAAGCCCATGGACCTTACGGATGAATATGGAACCGCGGCAACGACAATCCGCGCGTTCTATGACGCATTGGGGGACGGGCAGGGGGCCAATGCCTCAGCCATGATCGTGCCGGAAAAACGCACCCGGCCCGCCTTCGCACCCGAAAACATGACCCGGTTTTATGGCGGCCTTGCCGATCCCATACGCCTGATCGATATCGTACAGGAAAATACCAATACGTTTATCGTGAATTATCATTACGCAACGAAATCAAGCGTCTGCAATGGCAGGGCCGCCATTACGACCACCATGCGCGATGGACGTAACTATATACAGGGCATCCGGGCGCTGAACGGCTGCTAGGGGCGTTGGCCTTCATGACCGCGCCACCTAGTGGCGCGCCCTAGCGCACGTCGCGGTAATAGGGCTGCGCCAGTGCCGCGGGGGCCGCCATGACCCGGCGCATGCGGTGCCAGACCACGACGGGCACGATAATGAAGGCCATGGTGCCCAGATACGGCAGCATGTTCAGGAACGCCGGATCAATCGGCCAGTTATGCGCCTGCCCGACAAAGGACAGGGCCGTCACCAGCCCGAACAGCAGCGCGGACAGGGTGACGATAACCGGGCGGTACCCGGCAAAGATCACCAGCGCCAGCGCGATCCATCCGCGGCCTGCCACCATACCTTCCGACCATACGGGCACATAGGTCAGCGTCAGGTATCCACCAGCCAGCCCCGCCATCGCACCGCCGATCGTGACATACCAGAACCGCATGGCCATGACCGGAATGCCCGCGGCATCCGCCGCCGCCGGGTTTTCCCCCACCGCGCGCATGTTCAGCCCGTGGCGGGTGCGGAACATGACAAAATGCACCAGTGCCGGCAGCAGCACGTAAATCGGCACGATCAGGATGTTCTGCCCGAACAGGGCGGGACCAATGACCGGAATGGATGACAGCACCGGCACGGAGACATGGCCGAACGTCGTCGCCACCGGCTGGCCTGCATAATTGTGGCCCAGCGCCGTGGACAGCCCCAGCCCCATGAAGGTTGTCGCCAGCCCGCACAGCACCTGGTTGGCCCGCATCACCACGGCGCCAAAGGCGAATACCATGCCGCCCGCGGCCCCGACCAGTCCCGCCACCAGCAGCCCGACCCATGGCGAGGGCACGGATGATACGGTCATGACCGCCGTCACCGCCCCCAGCGCCATAAGCCCCTCCACGCCAAGGTTGGTCACGCCCACCCGTTCGGCCAGCACTTCGCCAAGGGCCGCCAGCGCCAGCACGCCACCCGCCAGCACGGCGGTGGCCAGCATACCCGTCAGTAGCGCGATCATGATGCTTTCCCCTTTGGCGTCGTGCTGGCCACGGGCCGGTAATGGGCCAGTTCATCGCCAATGGCGATCATGAACAGGATCAGCCCGGTAATGGCGAGGACAACCGACGCCGAAAGCTGCTGTGTCTGCATGACAATGCCGGAATCAAGGATCAGCGCCATCAGTAGCGCGGCCGGGATGACATTCAGGCACGACCCGCGCGCCAGCACCGCCACCACGATCCCCAGATAACCGAAATTGTTGGCCATGCCGCCCTGCAGCCGGTGGACGGTGCCCGCCACTTCAAACATGCCTGCAAGCCCCGCCAGCCCGCCCGACAGCAGCATGACCGAAATGATGCGCAGCCGCACCGGAATCCCGGCATAGCGCGCGGCTTCGGGATTGGCGCCGCCAATGCGGATTTCATACCCCCACCGCGTGCGCGACAGCACCAGCGCCAGCGCGATGACGATCACGATGGCCACCGGAAAGCCCCAGTGCACGATGCCCCACATTTCGGGAATGGCGACAGGCAGGCGCTGGGTCGAGACCTGCGCCCCGCTGATCCGGTCCCGCCATGGCCCGGTGGTCAGGTAATAGGTCAGCAGCGATGCGATGAAATTCAGCAGCAGCGTGGTGATGATTTCATTCACCCCGGCATAGGCGCGTGCCAGCGTCGGCACCGTAATCCACGCCATGCCACCAAGGATCCCGGCAATGGTCATGACCGGCAGCAGCACGAAGGCCGGGCCATGCAGGCCCAGGGCGACGCCGGTTGCGGCAATGGCCCCGGCATAGAACTGGCCCTCCGCCCCGATATTCCACAGCCCGATCGTGCCGCATACCGTCACCGCCGCCCCGGTCAGCAGCAGCGGGCACATGAACAGGGCCAGGTCCTCCAGCCCGAAGCGTGAGCCAAGGGTGGAATGCAGGATCAGTTCCGCCAGCGTGACCGGGCTGTGCCCCGACAGCGCCAGCACGCCCGCGATGATGAACAGCGACAGCACGATCGCCACCAGTCGCAGCACAAGGATGCGCCCCGCCGGTGCGCTGGGCAGGCGCTGGAATGCACGTGCGGCCATTACTGCGTTGCTCCCGGTTGGGTATCGGCGGCATCCCGGCCGCCCATCAGCAGGCCGATGGTGGCCATGTCGGCTGCCTCGGCATCGATTACGGACATGAGCCGCCCATGGAACATGACCCCGATCCGGTCCGATACATTCAGCAGGTCTTCCAGGTCCTCGGATATGAACACGACGGCCACGCCCTGGTCGCGCAGGTCGGTCAGGTACCCCAGCATGGTGGCGATCGCCCCGATATCCAGCCCGCGCGCGGGGTAGGCGGCGACCAGCACCCGGCTGGCGATACGGATTTCACGCCGTGCCACCAGCCTTTGCTGGTTGCCGCCCGACAGGTTGCGGATGGGCATGGCGAAATCGGGAATGGTGACCTGCGCCAGTTCCGCAATGTCGCCTGCCAGCACGCCCGCCGCCTGCGCGTCATACAGCCCGTGTGTCCCGATGGGCGGGTAGGGGTATTCACGCAGCGCCATGTTGGTGGTGACCGACAGCGATGGCGCCAGCGCGCTGCGCAGCCGGTCCTCGGGGATATGCCCGACGCCCGCCTGCACGAACAGGGCCGGATCCGCCCGTTCCACAAGGCTGCCGTCAAGCAGGATTTCCCCCGACGTCCGGGCCATGAGCCCCGTCAGCACATGTGTCAGTTCCCGCTGCCCGTTACCCGCGACCCCGGCAATGCCCAGGATCTCGCCACCATGCAGGTCAAGGCTGACATCGCGCAGGGTGTCCACCCCCCGGTCGTCACGCACGCTGACATTGCGCAGCTGCATGACCGGGTCGGGTGCGATGGGCGCGGCCCCTTCGGGGCGGGCGCGCATGTTGCGCCGGACAATGTCGCGCCCCACCATGGTCGCCGCCAGCATGGACGGGTTGCAGTCCGCCGTGTTGAACGTGCCGATCTTGCGCCCGCCACGCAGGATGCTGACGCGGTCCGAAATCTCCATCACCTCGTCCAGCTTGTGGCTGATGATGATGACGGCGTTGCCCTGCGCGCGGAACGCCTTCAGCGCGCGGAACAGTTCGCCCGTCTCCTCCGGCGTCAGCACGGCGGTGGGTTCGTCCATGATCAGCAGGCGGGCCTTGCGCGCCAGCACGCGCAGGATCTCGACACGCTGCTGCTCGCCCGCCGACAGGTCGCATACGCGCGCATCGGGCCGGACGGGAAAGCCGAAGCGTTCGGAAATCTCGCGCGTGCGGGCTTCCATCACGGCGGGGGAGGCGATGCGCGGCGCTTCGTCCCAGCCAAGGTGGATGTTTTCCGCCACCGTAAACGCCTGCACCAGCTTGAAATGCTGGTGCACCATGCCGATGCCCGCGCGGATCGCCTCCTGCGGGGAGGTAAAGGTCTGGCCGTAGCCATCAAGAATGATCTCGCCTTCCTCCGGCTGGTAGATGCCGGTGACGACATTCATCAACGTGGACTTCCCCGCGCCGTTTTCACCCAGCAGGGCATGGATCTCACCCGGCCAGACATCAAGGTCCACGTCCTTGTTGGCGATCACGCCGGGAAAGAACTTGCCAATCCCGCGCAATTGCAGGACCGGCGGCGTGCCGGGCGCCACGCCGGGGGGAGCGGACTGCTTATTCAAGGCCGGATACTCCCGCGACAGCCCAGTCGCTGTGATAGATTTCCAGATCGCTCAGCGTAACGCCCTCGGGCACGCGCAGGCGGCCATGGTTGTCATGGATCGGGCCACGGAACGGGTTGTAGCCCGCCAGCAGGCGCGTGCGCATGGCGTCGGCCTGACGCGCGACCTCGACCGGCACGCCCGGTCCCCACGCATCGCGGTCCACGCCGTGGCCCAGCGTCAGGAAGCGGCCCTGCGGCTGCCATGTGCCCGCCAGCAGGTCGCGCACCTGCGAGACATAGAAATCATTGAAATCAAGGTCCACCGAACTGACATAGGCTTCCGGCCCGTAATCCAGCATGCCGGTGTTCCACATCGCGGCCTTCAGTCCGCGCTGCACCGCCACGCGCAGATAGGCCGGTTCATCCATGATCCCGCACAGGAAGTCACACCCGTTATCCGCCAGCGCGGTTGCCGCCTGTGTCGCGGCCTGCGGGTCGAACCATGCGTTGATGGTGATGCTCTGTAACGTGACCGACGGGTTGACCGACTGCGCGCCCAGCAGCGTCGCGTTGGCCGAGGCATAGACCGACGGGATGGGAAACGCGCCCAGAAACCCGATCTTGCCCGTGCGTGTCATAAGGCCCGCCGCAATGCCGATGATGTAGCTGGCATACCAGTGCGCCACGTAATACCAGCCCAGGTTGCCGGTCACGTTGGTGCCGTCACATTCCATGAAGGCCACGTCCGGCGCCCGGTCCGACACGTCCTTGATGAAATCACCGTATTCGGAGGTGGCGAACACCATCTGCGCCCCTTCGGCCACGAACTGCCGGAAAATACGCGTGGCGTCGGCGGAATAGGGCACGCTTTCGACATAGATGGTGCGGATTTTCGGGAACGCGCGGCGCACGGCCTGCACGCCCCGGTCATGCACCATGGACCACCCGCCATCGGTAATCGGCCCGGTATGGCCAAAGCCGATCACGGCGTCCGCTTCCGCCAGCGGCCTGCGCCATGCGGGCGTGGTTTCCGCACGGGCGGGCCGCAGCAGGCCCGAACCCGCGGCGCCCGCCATGCCCAGCAGTGCGCGGCGCGTTGTCAGCAGCCGCCCCCGCGGCCCTGAAACTGTCATAAGATGTTATCCCCCTGAAAATCCATGCCGTATCCCCTTGCGGCAGGTGACGTGTCGGTCCGTTCGGATGCTCCTGTAACTGCGTTATGTACAGTAAACGTTACGTGGCAGGGACATGCAAGGCCGTCGCGCGGCCCGTGCCCCACACCCCTGTGTCAGGTGGTCTGCCCCCCCACCGGCGGCATGCCCGCCAGCGTGCGCCAGCTGGCTTCGTCCATGGTGGCGACACCCAGCTCGGCGGCCTTGCGGGCCTTGGACCCGGCCTTTTCACCCAGCACCACAAGGTCGGTCTTCCTGGAAACGCTGTCGGACACGCGCGCGCCCAGCCGTTCGGCCACGGCGCGGGCTTCGGGGCGGGTCATGGTGGTCAGCGTGCCGGTGAACACGATGGTCTTTCCCGACAGCGCGCCTTCGGCCACCATTTCCTCATCCGTGACCTGCGCCAGCACCGATGTCAGGTCATCCAGCGTGGCGCGGTTATGGGCTTCGGCAAAGAACGACACCAGTTCATCGGCAATGGCCGAACCGATTCCGGTGATCGATCCCAGTTCCAGCCGTTCGTCCGACCCGATGACCGCCGCCTTTTCCATCTGCTGGCGCCAGTTGGCCATGGACCCGTAATGCCGGGCCAGCAGGCGGGCGTTGTTGATGCCGATGCGGCGGATGCCCAGCGCATAGATCAGGCGCGACAGTTCAATGGTGCGCCGGGCCGCGATGGCGTTGACCAGATTGCGGGCCGAAACCTTGCCCCACCCGTCGCGGCTGGCGATTTCGGCTTCGTGTTCGGGCAGGCGGAAGATATCGGCGGGCGTGCGCAGCCAGCCCAGTTCGTGGAATTCCACGATCGTGCGGTCACCCAAGCCGTCAATGTCGAACGCATCGCGCGATACGAAATGGATCAGCCGTTCCACCACCTGCGCCGGGCAGGTCAGGCCGCCGGAACACCGCCACACGACCTCGCCCTCCGGCCGTTCGGCATGGGCGCCGCAGACCGGGCAGGTATGGGGGAAGTGAAAGGGCGGGCGGTCATGGTCACGCGGCAGCACCACGCCCGTCACCTGCGGGATCACGTCGCCCGCGCGCTGCACATGCACAAGGTCGCCCTCGCGGATGTCCTTGCGCGTGATCTCGTCCTCATTATGCAGGCTGGCGCGGGTGACGATCACGCCGCCCACATTCACGGCCTCCAGAAACGCCACCGGCGTCAGCGCGCCGGTGCGGCCGACCTGTATGTCGATCTTTTCCAGGCGGGTGACGGCCTGTTCGGCCGCGAATTTCCATGCCACCGCCCAGCGCGGCGCGCGCCCGGCAAAACCAAGGCGGTCCTGCAGCGCCCGGTCATCCAGCTTGTACACAACGCCGTCGATATCATAGTCCAGCGCCGAGCGTTCCAGCGTCAGCCGCTCCATGAAGGCTTCGGCCTCGGCCGCGTCCTTCACCCGCGTGCTGAGCGGATTGACCACGAACCCCCACGCAGCAAGCTGTTCAAGGTAGCCGTGATGGGTCGGGGCCAGCGGCGCGTCGCAGAAGCCGGCGGCATAGGCGAACAGCGATAGCGGGCGGCGGGCCGTCACCTTCGGGTCAAGCTGGCGCAGCGATCCGGCCGCGGCGTTGCGCGGGTTGGCGAAGGGTTTTTCCCCCGCGCGTTCCTGTGCCGCGTTCAGTTCAAGGAAGGCCTGCTTGGACAGGAAGACCTCGCCCCGGATCTCGATCACATCGGGGAAGGGGGCTGGTAGCTGGTCGGGAATGTCCTTCAGCGTGCGCAGGTTGGCGCTTACGTCCTCGCCTTCGGTGCCGTCGCCGCGCGTGGTGCCGCGCACGAAACGGCCATGTTCGTAGGTCAGGCTGATGGACAGGCCATCAATCTTGGGTTCCGCGACAAAGGACAGGGCGCGCGCCTGATCTTCCCCCAGTCCCAGAAAACGGGCGATGCGGCTGATGAACGCTTCGAATTCATCCCGCGAAAACACATTGTCCAGCGACAGCATGGGCACCATGTGCCGGTGGCGGTGGAAGGGACCGCTGGCGGGCGCACCGACTTTTTCCGTCGGGCTGTCATCGCGGCGCAGGCCGGGGAAGCGTTCTTCCAGCCCGGCATTCAGCCGACGCAGGCTGTCATAGGTCGCGTCATCCACCAGCGGCGCGTCATGCTGGTGATACGCGGCGTCCAGCGCGGGCAGCACGGTGGCAAGCTGCGCCAGCATGGTCCGGGCATGGGCTTCATCGCATTCCATCGCGGCGTTGTCCGCCAGCAGGCGACGCGCCTGTTCGGCCACGGATCCGGGCGGGGCGGCATGGGGCATGTCAGACCCCTTTCAGCAGGCTGTCGGCCGCGGCGCGGGCGGCGGGGGTGATGGTGTCGCCAGACAGCATGCGGGCAATTTCCTCGCGCCGTGCCTGTGCATCCAGGGGGGCGGCGTGGGTTTCGGTGCGGCCTTTGTTCACGCTCTTGCTTATGCGCAGGTGCGCATCCCCCCGCGCCGCCACCTGCGGGCTGTGGGTGACAACCAGCACCTGCACGCTGCGGCCCACGGTATACAGCCGTTCCCCGATGGCCGAGGCCGTGGCCCCGCCCACGCCCGAATCCACTTCGTCAAATACCAGCGTGGGAATGGCGGACCGGCCGGCCAGCACCACCTTCAGCGCCAGCATGAGGCGGGAGAGTTCGCCCCCCGATGCGACCTTCGCCAGCGGTCCCGGCGGCTGCCCGGGGTTGGCTGCGATCAGGAACGACGCCTGTTCCTTGCCGCGTGCGTTCCATGCCTCCGCTTCCAGCGGGACGAGGGAGACGATGAAGCGCGCACGCTCCAGCTTCAGCGGCTTCAGTTCCGCCATCACCGCCTGTTCCAGCCTGCGTGCCGCCTTTTCCCGCGCGGCGGTCAGTTCAAGGGCCACTTCCTCGAACTTCGCGCGATTTTCGGCAACGGTTGCCTCCAGTCCCTCGATCCGGGCATTGCCCGAATCAAGGGCGGCCAGACGGTCGGTAAAGGCCGCCAGCAGTCCCGGCAGTTCGGGCACGGACACGCCATGCTTGCGCGCTTCGGCACGCAGCGCGAACAGGCGTTCTTCCGTCTGTTCCAGAAGGCGCGGGTCGGCCTGCGCGTCGGATGCAAGGCGCGAGAGCATGCTTTCCGCTTCCGCCAGCGCTTCTTCCGCGCGTTCCAGCGCGTTCAGCGCTTCCTGCGCCGCTTCCTGCTCGGCAGCGCCCACGGCTTCGGGGTTCAGGTCGGTGGGGGCGGGCAGCAGGCGCTGCAACGCGCGGCTGGCATTGCGCAGCGCCGATGCCGGGCCGGGGGAACGGCGGTCGCGCGGGGCCAGGTCGGCCAGGGCGGCGGCAATCGCCTCTGCCCGGCGTTCGCCCTGCTGCAATGCCTGGCGCAGGCCGGCAAGCTGCGTTTCCTCGTCTTCCTGCGGGGCGAGGGTGGACAGGTCGTCCACCGCCTGCCGCAGCCAGTCTTCCTCCCGCGCGGCATTTTCCATTTCCGCGCGCGCGGCAGCCAGCGCGGCCGTGGCCTCGATCCATTTGCGGTAGGCCCCGGCGGTGCGGGTGCGCAGGGCGCCGGGCACGCCAAAGACATCCAGCAGGTCCAGATGCGTTGACTGGTCCGCCAGCCCCATCTGTTCATGCTGGCCCTGTATTTCCACCAGCAGGGTCGCCGCCCGCCGCAGCAGGCTGACGGCCACCGGCTGGTCATTGATATAGGCGCGTGACCGCCCGTCCGTGGTCACGACCCGGCGCAGCAGCACGGGTTCGCGCACGTCATCCAGCACGATGCCCTGTTCACTGAACAGCTGGTGCAGGGGATGGTCGGGCGCGACCTCGAAACTGGCGCTGACGCTGGCCTGTTCGCACCCGGCCCGCACCAGCGACGCGCTGGCCCGTTCCCCCAGCGCCAGCCCGAGGCTGTCCAGCAGGATGGACTTGCCAGCCCCGGTTTCCCCCGTCAGCACCGTCAGGCCGGGGGGAAAGGCCAGATCCAGTTTTTCGATCAGGACCACATCCCGTATCGAGAGCTGTGTCAGCATGCAGGCTTCCCGTTCAGCACAGATAATCGTTGGCGGAAATCAGAAAACCGAATGCCATGCCCGCGAAAAGACGTTTCGCCCCTGCTTGTGGTCCTTGCTCTCCACGCCCTTGATCAGGTGATGCGCGCGCAGGTGATCGTACGCGTCCGTGTACCATTTGCTGCTGGGGTAGTTGTAGGCCAGGACCGAGCCGGTCTTGCGCGCCTGTTCCAGCAGGCCCATGTCCAGATAAACTTCCACCAGTCGTTCCAGCGCCTCAGGCACATGGTTGGTGGTCTGGAAATCCTGCACCACGCGCTGGTAGCGGCCAGCCGCGGCAAGGTAGTCGTTCTGCTGCTGGTACCACCGGCCCACCAGCATTTCCTTGCCCGCCAGATGGTCGCGGCACAGGTCGATCTTCAGCTGCGCATCACGGGCATAGGGGCTTTGGGGAAAGCGGGTGATGACTTCTTCCAGCGCGTCCATCGCCTCGATCGTGCCCTGCTGGTCACGCTGCACGTCGGCCACCTGTTCATAATAGCACAGGGCGCGCAGGTAAAAGGCATAGGCCGCGTCCGTGCTGGTGGGGTGCAGTTCCAGGAAGCGGTCAAGCTGCTGCACGGCCTCGGGATACTTGTTCAGCAGGTAGTTCGCATACCCTTCCATCAACTGCGCGTTGGCGGTGTACTGGGAATAGGGATAGTTGCGCTGCAATGTATCAAACTGGTTGACCGACAGCAGGTACCGGTCCGAACGCAGGGCGTCCACGCCGTTGTTGTACAACGTCTCCGCCGAGCCGACGCGCGGCGCGCGTTCATTGATGCTGCTGGCACTCTGCCCACATGCCGCCAGCAGGCCCGCAAGTGGCAGCAGCGCCAGCCAGCGCGCCGTCTGGCGCGCGGTGGGCAGGGGTTGCGGAATATGGTGTGATGTGCGTGCGAACATACCGGCTCTTCCAGTTATGGAAGCTTTATATCATGTGCCGGTGGCGGGTGAAGTCTCCACGTGCGGATTTCGCATCCCCACATCAGGCGGCCTGCGGTTGCGGGGTGGAAAGGGGCGCGCCAAGCGGGGCGCGATGCCAGTTCGCCTGTTCGGCAAAGACCTTGCGCAACAGGCGGTTGTTCAGCGTATGTCCCGATTTGTGCCCACGGAAATGACCATTGATCATGCCACCGGCCAGATACATGTCCCCGATCGCGTCCAGCACCTTGTGCCGCACGAATTCATCCGGGTGGCGTAGCCCGGACGGGTTCACCACGCTGTCGCCGTTGACGACAATGGCGTTGTCCAGCGATCCGCCACGGGCCAGCCCCACGGAATGCAGGTAATCGATTTCAGGCTGCAGCACGAATGTCCGCGCGGTGCTGAGATGCTGGCGGAACGCCCCCGGTTCCACCAGCGTCACGTAACGCTGCTGGCCGATGGCGGCGGCCGGGAAATCAATGGAAATATCGATCGTCAGGCCGGGCTGGGTCGCGGGCGACAGTTCGGCAAAGGCATCGCCATCTTCCACACGCACGGTCCGGTCCACGTGGATATGCTGGCGCGCGGCGGCCTGCGGCATGATGCCCGCGCATTCCAGCAGGAACACGAATTCCGCTGCCGAACCATCAAAGACCGGGATTTCCGGGCCATCCACGTCAATGAAAATGTTATCGACACCGCATCCGGCCAGCGCCGCCATGAGGTGTTCGATGGTGGCGATGCGTTCGGCGTGCCCATCCCCGCCATCGCCGCCCAGCACCGTGCTCAGCCGCGTATCCACCACCGTGTCATACCGTGCCGCAAGCGGCGGCAGGGTGATGTCGTTGCGACGGAAGACGATTCCGGTATTTTCCGGGGCGGGGGACAGCTTCAGGCTGATGCGCCTGCCAGTATGCAGGCCGGTGCCGATGCTGCTGATCGGCTGGCGTATGGTGTGCTGCATCTGTCCATCATGTCGGGACGCCGTCCCGAAGGGGACGGGTGCTTGCGGCAGCATGCCGTTCATTGCCTGTATCCTTGACGGAAGTGTGGAAGAATTCACAGTAACTGGCGTGGTATCATGCTACTGCCATGTCTCTTTCCAGGACAGTCAAGGATTATTGCCTATTGTTACCTGTTCGACAGGAAGGACGCATGGCCCGCCCGCAGGGGGCAGGCCATGCATCATGACCGTCATCAGGGTGAACGGCGGCGCAGGAAGGCGGGGATATCCAGCCCGCCATCATCCGGCGTCGGGTTGCCACCCGTGGCCTGGCCCTGCGGCTGTTGTGGCTGCTGCTGGGGCTGCGGCTGTGGCTGCATGGCGGGTTCCGTCCGGCGGGCGGGTTCAGGAGGCTGCGGCGGGGTGGAATGACGGCGCAGCGCGCCGGTCACGATCCCGAACAGGCTGCGCGGCGCGGGCTGGGGTTCGGGCGCGGGTGGCTTGGCGCTTTCGGTAAACAGCGGCGACCGGGGGGAACCGGCGCGCTGGGCCTGGGCGACATGGGGCGGCACGGCGTTGGGCGAAGGCGCCTGCGGTGCGGCGGGCCGTGGCGGCTGCATGCCGGCGGCGGGCTGGCCCATGGGGGCGGCAGGCTGCTGCGGCGCGGCGGGCGTCCCCTGGGGCGGCGGGGCGCTGGCGGCCGGTGCGGCCTGCTGCGGCGCCTCGGCCGGGGCGGGCTGCGCCGGGGCGGCTTCGGCCTGGGGTGCGGCCGGGCGCGCGGCGGGGTGGCCGCCGGGCGGGTTGTCGATGCCCGTCGCCACGACGGAAACGCGGATGCGCCCGTTCAGCGAGGTATCGATGGCGGACCCGAAGATGATGTTGGCGTCTTCCGCCACTTCTTCACGGATGCGGTTCGCGGCCTGGTCCACTTCGAACAGGGTCAGGTCCTCGCCGCCGGTGATGTTGATCAGCAGGCCCTGCGCGCCGGACATCGAGGTATCTTCCAGCAGCGGGTTGGAAATGGCGTCCTCGGCCGCGGCGATGGCGCGGTTTTCGCCCTCGGCCTCACCCGTGCCCATCATCGCCTTGCCCATTTCCGCCATGATGGTGCGGATATCGGCAAAGTCGAGGTTGACCAGGCCCGGCGCCATCATCAGGTCGGTGACGCCACGCACGCCCATGTACAGGACGTTGTCCGCCATCTTGAACGCATCTTTCCAGCTTGTGCGCTCATTGGCCAGGCGGAACAGGTTCTGGTTGGGAATGATGATCAGGGTGTCGACGAACTGCTGCAGTTCGGCAATGCCCGCTTCCGCCGATTTCGCGCGGCGGTGCCCTTCGAACGTGAACGGCTTGGTCACCACGCCCACGGTCAGGATGCCACGTTCGCGCGCCATGCGGGCGATGACGGGCGCGGCCCCCGTGCCGGTTCCGCCGCCCATGCCCGCGGTGATGAAGACCATGTGCGCGCCATCAAGATGGCGCGAGAGTTCGTCGCACGCTTCTTCCGCGGCGGCGCGGCCGATCTCGGGCTTCGCACCCGCGCCCAGCCCCTGCGTCAGGTGGGGGCCAAGCTGGATGCGGCGGTCGGCGCTGCTGTGGGAAAGCTGCTGGGCATCGGTGTTGGCGACAACGAATTCCACGCCCTGCAACTGCGAATGGATCATGTTGTCCACCGCATTCGTACCACCGCCGCCAACCCCGATCACTGTGATGCGGGGCGTGAAATCGGAATGATTCTGTTGCGGGATGGTCAGGTTGAGGGTCATGCTTGGCTCCCGATGGATTGGGGTAGGCGTGCTGGCATACTAACGGCAAAAGTACAATAAAGGGTTTTCATGCAAGATTATACCCTGTCACGTATGAAATCCACGAAACGTCTGACAAGGCTGCCTGGACGGGTGTCGCGGGTGTCGGGTTCGCCCATTTCATCCGCCGCCCCCGCCGCCCAGGCCAGAAGCCCCGCGGATGTGGAGAACATCGGCCACGTCGCCGCGTTCTCGGGCAGGCCGACAATGCGGCGCGGGCGGCCCAGGCGCACCTGGCGGTTCAGGATCCGCGCCGCCATCGGCCCGATTCCCTCCAGCAGCGAACCCCCGCCGGTCAGGATGACGCGACCATCGGATGCGGGGCCGACCGCGGCCATTTCCAGCCTGTCACGTACCATCTCCAGGGTTTCCTCCACGCGCGGGTGTATGATCGAGACAATCTTTGCGCGCGGAATTCTGACATAATGATGGTCGTTGTCACCAATCAGCTGCACGAGAATGGGATCGTGATCGTCGCCCGCCAGCAGTTCGGCCGACCCGTGCATGGTTTTCAGCCGCTCCGCATTGTCGATGGAGGTGGACAGCCCGTGCGCTATGTCGCGCGTGATGTGCAGCCCGCCTACGGGAATCGTGGCGGTATGCAGCAGCCGCCCTTCGCCAAACACCCCGATCGACGTGGTGCCGCCGCCCATGTCCACCACGGTGGCGCCCAGGTTGCGCTCGTCCTCGTTCATCACCGCAAGCCCCGAGGCGAGGGGGGAGGACACCATCCCCTCGATCTTCAGTTCCACGCGTGACAGCACGGCTTCCAGGTTGCGCAGCGCGGTCGTGTTGGCGTCGATCACATGCAGGCGCGCGGACAGCAGGTCACACAGGTGCCCGCGCGGGTCCAGCACTTCCTGCGTGTCATCCACCGCGTAATCCAGCGGCAGGGTATGGATGGCCGACCGCCCTTCGGACACGGCGCGCATCCGTCCCTCGCTTATGATCCGGTTGACGTCGTTATCCGTGATCTCCCGCCCGCCCACGGACCAGCGCGCGTTGATGTGGCGGCTTTCGGGGTGGCCGCAGGACAGGTTGACGAAAATCGAATCGCGGCGTTCCGTCGCCATGTCCTCCGCCTGCGCCACGGCGGCGCGGATGGCGCTTTCCGCCTCGCGCAGGTCCACGATCCCGCCACAGCGCACGCCATGCGAACGCCGCCACCCGTGGCCAAGGATACGGATGGTGTTGTCAGGCTCGCCGCGCCCGATCAGGCATACGATCTTGGTGGACCCGATATCCAGCACGCTGAACGGTCCCGTGCGCAGCTTGCGCGTGGGCAGGCGCTCGCCCGCGGGGACAACGGATGTCGCGGGCCGCGGGCGGGGCACGCGCGCTGGCGTCCCGGCCCCACGGATGGCGGGAACCGGGGCAGCCGGTGTGGTGGTCCTGGTCGCGGGCAGGGTCGTCCTGACCTTGCCCGGCACTGGATAGTTCATGCCCGCCTCCGTCTTGGGCCGGTTTCGGGGGAAGAAAGCCATGGCGCGGCAGGGGCCTGATCCCCGGTGGGGGCAGCCTGTGGCGGCGTGTCGTCCCTGTCCCGGTCACTGTCGTTCGGGGCAACGGGATTTTCACGCACGATCAGGCGGTCAGGCAGGCGCATGTCGATGGCGATCACCGGCCGGTCCAGTATTTTTATGTTTTCCTGCAATTGTGCAAGACGCTTGAGTGCCGCGACTTCCTGCCCTTCGGGCAGCAGGATGGTCGTGCCGTTGCGCAGGGTCAGGTTCCACCGCCGCTGGCCCACGCGCGATGCAGCCACGACATGGCTGCGTACATCGGGCTGGGCGGACAGTTCATCAATCAGGGCGGCGGCCGCGGTGTTGGCGTCGGGGCCGACCACCAGCGGCAGCTGCATGAAGGCCTCGGCGTCCTTGCCGGTCATGCCCTGGTCGCGCACCTGGTGGCCCTCGCGGTCGATCAGCATGAAATGTCCGTGATTCTGCCAGACGGCAAAGGGCCGGCGTTCAAACAGGTGGATGATGATGGTGCCGGGCAGGTGGCGCTCCACCACGGAATGATCGACAAACGGCAGCGCGTCGATGCGTTCGCGCGCGGCGGTGACGGAAAAGCCCAGGATGAAGTCCCCCATGCGTGCGCCCAGCGCCTGTTGCAGAGATGTCTCGCTGGTCAGCACGCAGCCGGTCACGTCAATTTCGGTAATGCGCAGGGGCAGCATGTTGATGATCCGCCCGCGCAGCGGCGCGAAACGCGGGTCGGACCCGAAATGCCGCAATGTCGTGACGCAGCCCACCCCGATCACCAGCAGCACCAGCACCAGCAGTGCCGGGCGCAGCAGGCGTTTCTGGCGGCGCAGGAAGATCGAAAGCCGGGAGGGGCGGTCGCTGCTGTCGGTCGGTCGCCTCATGTACGGCAGGTCGCGTGGTCGATCATCCACTGGCACAACGTGGCGTAATCCATGCCGCAGGCCGCGGCCTGTTCGGGCAGAAGGGAAGTGGGCGTCATGCCCGGCTGGGTATTGGTTTCCAGAATGACCAGGCGGCCGGGCGCATCCGGCCCCGCGCTGTCGTCATAACGGAAATCCGTGCGGCTGGCCCCCCGGCAGCCCAGCGCGCGGTGGGCGGCCAGCGCAAGTTCACGCGCCTGCTCAAAGGCGTCGGGGTGAATGCGTGCGGGCAGTTCGTGGCGCGACCCGCCGGATGCGTATTTGGCCTGATAGTCATAAAAGCCGGGGCCGCCGCCCGTGGGGGTGATGTCGGTGACCGTCAGCGCGCGGTCTTCCAGCACGCCAACCGTCAGTTCCCGGCCGGGGATGTATTCTTCCACCAGAACCTGGCCGCCAAAGGTCCATTCCGCCGCCACCGTGGCGCGGCGGTTGCTGCCGGGCAGGATGATTTCCACCCCTACGGACGATCCCTCGTTCAGCGGCTTGACCACATAGGGGGCGGGCATCGGGTCCGCCGGTTCCAGCTGCGCGGGCGTCATGACCAGCCCGCCTGCGACCGGCAGGCCGGCCGCCATGAACACGGTGCGGGCCGCGTCCTTGTCCATGGCGGTGGCGGATGCCCGCACGCCGGAATGGGTGTAGGCGATTCCCATCCAGTCCAGCACGCCCTGGATCGACCCGTCCTCGCCAAACCTGCCATGCATGGCGTTGAAGGCCACGTCCGGGCGGTGGGCCTGCAGGTCGCCCACGATGGCCAGCAGGTCGGGGCCCGCGTCAATGCAGCGCACGTCGTGCCCAAGCCCGCGCAGGGCCTCGGCCACGTTGCGCCCGCTGGCAAGGCTGACCTCGCGTTCGGCGGACATGCCGCCCATCAGTACGGAAACCCGGCGGGCCGTCATGCGCTTTCTCCCATGCTGTGCGTGGCGGGGCGACCGATGCGTTTGATTTCCCAGCGCAATGTGACCGCCGTGTGGTCATGCACGCGCTGGCGCACGGTATCGCCCAGCTGCTCAAGATCGGCTGCGGTGGCGTTGCCGGTATTCAGCATGAAATTGCAGTGTTTTTCACTGATCTGCGCACCGCCCACCGTCAGGCCGCGACAGCCGGCCGCATCAATCAGTTCCCATGCCTTGCGTTGCGATTCGTCAGGGTCGGGATTGCGGAAGGTGGAGCCGCCGGTCCGGGCGCGCACAGGTTGCGCCGCCTCCCGCGCCGTGCGGATTTCATCGATTCGCTGGCGGATGATGGCAGGCGGCGCCACCATCGCGTTCAGCCGCACCCGCACCACGACCGACTGCGGGGGCAGGGTGGCGTGGCGGTAGCCGAAATCCAGCGAGGCTGCGGGCAGGCGCAGCAGCCTGCCATCACGCGTCACCACTTCCACCCAGTCCAGTACCGCCGACATGTCCGACCCGTATGCACCCGCGTTCATGGCCACGGCCCCGCCGATCGAACCCGGAATGCCCGCAAGGAATTCCAGACCCGACAGGCCCGCTTCCGCCGCGTGTTCGGCAACCGTCATGTCCAGACAGGCTGCGCCCACGACCAGCCCGTCACCATCACGCGTGATGGTGGAAAAACCGCGCGCAAGGCGGATGACCATTCCGTCGATCCCGCCATCGCGCACGATCACGTTCGAACACGCGCCCAGCGGCAGGACGGGAACCTCCAGCGGCAGGCGCTTCATGACCTGCGCCAGGTCCTCGGCGCTGGCGGGCTGGAACAATAGTTCCGCGGGACCGCCAACGCGAAACCACGTGCGCGGGCCCAGGGCGGCCTGCGGCGTCAGGCGGCCACGCGGGCGGAAGCCCTCCGTGTCCAGGACCTGTGCCCATTGCGGCAGGGTGGTGGCGGCGGTCATGAATGGGCATCCGCCTTCTGGGTGGGTGCCGGTGCATGGGCGATGCCCTGCAGGTCCGCAAGCTGTGCGGGCAGCGCCTGCGCCCAGTTGGTGATGCTGCCAGCCCCCAGGCAGACGACAAAGTCACCCGGCCGGGCAATGGCGTTGATCATTTCCGCAAGGTGCTCCGGCCCCGGCAGCGGCACGACGGACCGGTGCCCGCGTTCGCGCAGCCCCTCGACCAGCGCGTCGCGGTCGATGCCTTCGATCGGCTGTTCCCCGGCCGCGTAGACATCGGCGATGATGACGGTGCCCGCGTCGTTCATGCAGGTGCAGAATTCGTTGAACAGGGTTTTCAGCCGCGAATAACGGTGCGGCTGCATGACCGCGATCACGTTGCCCGCGCCCGCCTGGCGCGCGGCCTTCAGCACGGCGGCGATTTCCACCGGGTGGTGGCCGTAATCGTCAATGATGGTGATGCCCCCGGTTTCCCCCGTGCGGGTGAAACGCCGCTTGACCCCGCGGAACGCGGCAAACGCCGAGCGGATGGTGGCGTCGTCTATTTCCATCTCGGTGCCGACCGCAATGGCCGCCAGCGCGTTCTGCACGTTGTGGTGGCCCAGCATGGGCAGGCGGAACGGCCCCGCGCGGCGTGAACGGTTGCGGTTGCGGTTGGTGATCACGACCTCGAACGTGGCCCCCAGCTTGTCGGTAATCACCTTTTCCGCGCGCACGTCCGCCTGTGGCGAGAAGCCGTAGGTGATGATCCGGTGGTCCGACAGGCGCGGGATCATCTGCTGCACGGCCGGGTGGTCGATGCACAGCACGGCAAAGCCATAGAACGGGATGTTGGAGACGAACTGGTCATACGCCGCCTGCATGGCTTCTTCCGTGCCCCAGTGGTCCAGGTGTTCGGGGTCCATGTTGGTCACGACGGTAATGACGGAGGGCAGGCGCAGGAACGACCCGTCGCTTTCATCGGCTTCCACCACCATCCAGTCGCCCGATCCCATGCGGGTATTGGTGCCGTAGGCTTCGATAATGCCGCCATTGATGACCGTGGGGTCCAGCTTCGCCGCTTCCAGCACGGCGGCGACAAGGCTGGTGGTGGTGGTCTTGCCATGTGTGCCACCCACCGCCACCGACCAGCGCAGGCGCATGAGTTCGGCCAGCATTTCCGCGCGCCGTACCACCGGGATCAGGCGCGCGCGCGCGGCCACGACCTCGGGGTTGTCGCGCTTGACGGCGGTGGACGTCACCACCACCTGCGCACCGCCCAGGTTGGCGGCGTCGTGGCCGATGGTCACGGGAATGCCGGCGGCGCGCAGGCGCGCGACATTCGCACTTTCGGCAATGTCGGACCCCTGCACCGCATAGCCAAGCATGTGCAGCACTTCGGCAATGCCGGACATGCCAATTCCGCCAATGCCGACGAAGTGGATGGTGCCAATGGAAAGGGGCAGGGCTCTCATGTAATCAGGTCTCCGTGTTCGCGCTGGCGGAATTAAGCGGTGCGGGGCAGGTCGGGCAAGCGGGCTTCTATCATATCCGCCAGACGGGCGGCGGCGTCGGGGCGGCCAAGGGCCGCCGCCGCCTGCGCCGTGCGGGCCAGCAGGTCACGGTCGCCCAGCAGTTCCGTCAGGCGCCCTGTCAGGGCGGGGGCGGTGAAATCGGGCTGGCGGATCATCCATGCGGCCCGCGCATCACACAATGCCTGTGCATTGGCGCCCTGTTCATCACGCGCCGCGATGGGCAGCGGCACCAGCAGCGACGGGCGGCCCGCCACCGTCAGTTCCGCAACCGACGACCCGCCCGCGCGGCCGATGACCAGGTGGGCCGCGCGCAGGCGGTCGGGCACGTTGTCAAGGAAGGGGGCGATGGTGGCGGGAATGCCCGCCGCGCGGTAGGCATCCGCCACGCGGTCCACGTCTTCCGCGCGGGCCTGCTGCGTGACCTGCACGCGCGCGCGCAGCGCCGGGGCAAGGGCCGCAAGGGCAGGCGGCACCACGTCGCTGAATACCCGCGCACCCAGCGACCCGCCCCATACCAGCAGGTTGATCACCCCGTTCGACGGTTCGTAGCCTTCGCCCGCAAGGGCCGCGATATCAGGCCGCACCGGCATGCCGGTCAGCGTGGTGGGCACGCCATCGGGCACGCCGGCCACGACGGGAAACGATGTCGCGATCGCATCCATGCGCGCGGCAAGGAAGCCGTTGGCCTTGCCCAGCACGGCATTGCCTTCATGGATGAACAGGAGCGGCCGCTGCTTTTTCGGCAGCAGGCTGCCCCCCAGCAGCGGCGGCACGGACGGATACCCGCCAAACCCGATGATGGCCGAAGGCCGGATGCGCGACAGCACGGCGCGTGCCTGCGCCGTCCCGCGCCCCAGTGCCATGGCCGCGCGCGCGGCCCGGATGATGCCGCGCCCCGCGATTCCCGCGCCGGGCAGGACAAACTGCTGCCGCCCGGCAAAGACGCCGGTTTCGCGCACGCCCGCGCGCCGGTCGGTCATGAGGATGATGTCATGCCCCCGACGCACCAGTTCGCAGGCCAGTGCCTCGGCTGGGAAAAAATGGCCGCCGGTGCCTCCGGCCGCGACAGCAATGCAGTGACGGGTCATGACGGTGCTTTCTGCGATGAAGAAGGGGGGCCGAACTGTCCGTAACGGCCTTCCCCCGGCCGGTTGCGGGTCAGCGCCAGCACCAGGCCGATTGTAAGCGCAACCGACATGGCGGAGGAACCACCATAGGAAATGAAGGGCAGCGTCATGCCCTTGGTCGGGATCAGGTGCAGCGTGGACCCCATGTTGACAAAGGCCTGGAGTCCGAACCCCGTCACCAGCCCCGCCGTCGCCACCGTGATGAACGGGTCGTTTTCATGCAGCAGCTTGAGCAGCGTGCGGATGACGATGGTGGCGAACACGCCCACGATGAACAGGCAGACCAGCATGCCGAATTCCTCCCCCGCCACGGCAAAGACGAAATCGGCATGCGCATCGGGCAGCAGGTCCTTCACCCGGCCCTCGCCGGGGCCACGGCCCAGCAGGCCGCCATTGCCAAAGGCCCGCAGGGCGGTGTCGATCTGGTAATGGTCGCCCACGGCGGGGTGCAGGAAGCGTTCCACGCGCGACCGCACGTGCGGGAACACCATGTACGCCCCCACGAATGCCGCGACCATGGCGGCAGCCCCCGCGCCAACCAGGAACAGGCTCAGCCCGTCAATGAAAAGCTGGGTCAGGAAAACCGTGGTAATGACGCTGAGCATCCCGATATCAGGCTGTGACTTCAGTAACAGAAGCACCAGCGCGAACAGCCCGATCGCCACCAGCATGCCGGGAAAATACCGTCGCGTCTGGCGTTCGGTCAGCAGCCACGCCGTGACCACGGCAAAGAACGGCTTGAGGAATTCCGATGGCTGCACCGACATCATCGGCAGGGCGATCCACCGCCTGGCGCCCTTGATCTCGATCCCGTGCACCAGTGTCATGAATGTCGCCGCCAGCGCCAGCACGAACCCGATCCACCCCGCCAGCCTGACGGCGCGCAGCGACATCATGGATGTGAAAACGACGATCAGCGCCGCCAGGATCAGGAAGCACACCTGCTTGAAAATGAACATGTCGCGCGACGCGCCGATACGCACGGCCACGGCGGGGCTGGCGGCCAGCATCAGGATATAGCCGAATCCGATCAGGATCCCCACGCAGATCAGCGTGACCCGGTCGATGCTGCGCCACCACCGTGCGGCGCGTGACGTGTTTATGCGCGATATGCCGCTCATGCGCGGGCGGTTCCATCCCTGCTGGCGGCCAGTTCATGCACCAGTGCCGCGAAACGCGCGCCACGGGCCTCGAACCCGCTGAACTGGTCGAAACTGGCGCAGGCGGGCGACAGCATCACGACATCGGCGCCCAGTTCGCGCGCGCGGTCCAGTGCTTCGGGCACGGCGCGGTCAAGGGTCTCGACAATGCGGTGGGGAATGCCGTGGCGGGCCAGCGTCGCCGCCAGGGCCGGCGCATCGCGTCCGATCAGCAGCGCCATGGCGACGCGGTTGAACAGGGGGGCCAGTTCCTCGATCCCGCCAGCCTTGGCCGTGCCGCCCGCGATCCACACCATCCGGTCATGGCACGCCAGCGCGCGCGCGGTCGCGTCCGCATTGGTGGCCTTGCTGTCATTGATGAAGCGGACGCCATCAATGCTGCCCACGGTTTTCTGCCGGTGGTCCAGGGCTGCAAAGGACGCGAGGGCGGGTTCCACCGCCGCCCGTGGCATGCCCAGATGCAGCGCCATGGCGGTCGCGGCGGCCGCGTTTTCGCGGTTATGGGTGCCCGGCAGGTCATGGGCCGCGCGCAGGTCGGCAATCACGCCGTCATGGTCACACAGCGCGTCGGGCGTGCAGTACAGGTCGCATTGCGGCATGTCCGCGCCGCTGACGCAGGCAATGGTGGTCCGCGTGACCGCCAGCCGCCTGCGGATCGTCTCGTAATCGGGCAGGGTCTCGCCCAGTACCGCCAGATCGCCCGCATGCTGGTGGTCGAAGACATGCATCTTGGCGGTGACATACCCCGCCATGTCGCCATGCCGGTCCAGATGGTCGGGGGTAAGGTTCAGCAGGCAGGCGACATTGAAGTGCATCTGCTCCAGCCGTTCCAGCATGTAGGACGACATTTCCAGCACGTACACCCCGTCATCGGGCAGCAGCGGCAGGGAAAGCGCCGCGGGCCCAAGGTTGCCGCCAGTGGCGACCGGCACGCCGCAACCGGCCAGCATGTGGGCCAGCAGCACCGTCGTGGTTGATTTGCCATTGGTGCCGGTAATGCCCGCGAACCGTGCGCGGCTGCCCGCGGTGCGCACGGCGCGGTACAGCAGTTCCGCATCCGACAGGATCGGCACGAATGCCTCCACCGCCATGCGCGCCAGCGGGTGGGGTGCGGGCAGGTTGTGCGGGATGCCCGGCGAAAGCACCAGCCCCGCCAGTCCCAGCATGTTGTCAAAGGGTGCGATCTTCAGCCGTTCATGCGGCGCAAGGGCCGCACGGGCTTCCGCGCGGTCATCCCATGCCTGCACGCTGGCCCCCATCGCCAGCAGGGCGGTGACGGCGGCGGCGCCATTGCGGCCCAGGCCGGCCACGCCGTAATGGTGGGCGGCCAGCAGGGAAGGGGGGAAGGCCGTGCTCATCGCAGTTTCAGCGTGGCCAGCCCACACAGCCCCAGCACGATGGACACGATCCAGAAGCGGATGACGATCTTGGATTCCGCCCAGCCCTTCTTTTCAAAATGGTGGTGCAGCGGGGCCATCAGGAACACGCGCCGCCCGGTGCGCTTGTACCAGAACACCTGGATGATGACGGAAAAGGTTTCCACCACGAACAGGCCACCGACAATGCACAGCACCAGTTCATGCTTGACCGCAACCGCGACCGCCCCCAGCGCGCCACCCAGCGCCAGCGACCCCGTATCGCCCATGAACACGGCGGCCGGCGGCGCGTTGAACCACAGGAACCCAAGTCCCGCCCCCACAAGTGCCGAACAGAATACCCCCAGTTCCCCCGTGCCCGGCACGGCATGCAACTGCAGGTAGTCGGCAAAGACATGGTTGCCCACAAGGTAGGAAATCAGCGCGAACACAAGGGCGGCGATGATGACCGGCACGATGGCCAGCCCGTCCAGCCCGTCGGTAAAGTTCACGGCGTTGCCAAAACCCGTAATGGTGATCATGGCGAACAGCGGGAAGGCATAGCCCAGCGGCAGCAGCAGGTCCTTGACGAACGGAAAGGCCAGGTGATTGGCAAGGTCGGGCGGCATCATGTGTTCCAGCCAGATGCCACCGATCAGGGACGCGCCGAATTCACACCCCAGCCGCATGCGCTTGGACACGCCATCGGTATTGCGGCGCGACAGCTTCAGGTAATCATCGGCAAAGCCCACCGCGCCGAACGCCAGCGTAATCAGCATCACGGCCCAGACGAACCCGTTGGTCAGGTCCGCCCATAGCAGGGTGGAGCCGAACAGCGAGACCAGGATCAGCACGCCGCCCATGGTGGGGGTGCCGACCTTTTCGATCAGGTGGCGTTCCGGACCGAGCGCACGGATCGGCTGCCCGCCGCGCTGGATGCGGCGCAGATGCGCGATCAGCGGGTTGCCAAGGCACAGGCTGATGACCAGCGCGGTCAGGCACGCCGCCCCGGAACGGAAGGTGATGTAGCGGAACAGGTTGAGCATGGAGGTATGGGCCCCCGCATGCTGCTGGAACAGGTCATACAGCATCAGGCCGGTCCCACCCGCGCATCATCCGCCTGCATGGCGGTGACGACGTCGCGCATCCGGCTGCCAAGGCTGCCCTTGACCATGACGGTGTCACCCGCGCGCAGGGCCGCGCGCACCAGTGGGGCAAGCATGCGGGAATCAGGCATCCACCCCCCCTGTAGGGAAGAAGGCAGGGTGTCGAAGAGTGTTTTCATATTCGGGCCGCAACAGAAGACAATATCCGCGTTCGCGCGGACGGCAGGGAGAAGGGAGGTATGCTCATGCCGTGCAAACGCACCCAGTTCAAGCATGTCGCCAAGGATGGCGACACGCCGCCCCGTGGCGACCAGCCCCAGCAGGTCCAGGGCCGCCCGCACGGATGCAGGGGACGCATTGTAGCTTTCATCCAGCAGGGTGACTTTGTCATGCATCACCTTTGCCATCGCCCCGCGTCCCGCGCCGGGGCGGAAGGTGGCCAGCCCGGCCACCGCATGGCCCATGTCCGCGCCCGCCGCATGGGCCGCGGCCAGCGCCAGCATGGCGTTGTCGGCCATGTGGCGTCCCGGCGCGTTCACCCGTGCATGCCCCTGCCAGCCGGGCAGGGACAGGTCGAACCCGCTGCCCTGCGCGTCGGTCCGCACATCCGTTTCATACGCGGCGCAGTCCGGCGTGTGCCCCGCCCACCACAGCGTGGCTTCCATGCTTTCGGCATTGCGCCGGAAATATTCCGCGCCGGTAACGCCCGCCGGCACGATCCCGGTCCCGCCGCCACGGGGCAGGGCCAGCAGGATTTCCGCCTTTTCGCGCGCAATGGCCTCAAGGCTGCCCATAAGCCCCAGGTGCGAGGACGCAACCGTCGTCACCACCGCGACATCGGGCCGCACCATGTCGGCCAGGGGCCGGATCTCGCCGGGATGGTTCATCCCGATCTCGCACACGCAGTACGCGGCATCGGCAGGCAGGCGCGCCAGCGTCAGCGGCACGCCCCAGTGGTTGTTGTATGACGCCACCGCGTAATGCGTCGGGCCGCACGCTGCCAGCGCATGGCGCAGCATGTCCTTGACCGATGTCTTGCCCACGCTGCCGGTCACCGCCACCATGCGCCCGGTAAAGCGCGCGCGTGCAAAGTGCGCCATGTCCCGCATGGCCGCAAGCGTATCGCGCACCATCAGGATGCGCGGGTCATCGATCCCGCACGGCTCATGCGCAACGATTGCGGCCGCCCCGGCATCCAGCGCGGCGGCCACATGGGCGTGCCCGTTGCTGTTTTCACCCTGCAGCGCGATGAACACATCGCCCGGCCGCAGCGTGCGGGTATCGATCGAAACGCCGGTCCCCGCGATATCGTCGTGTGATGTTGACGCGAAACGCCCCGATGTCGCGGCCAGCAGGTCCGCGCGGTTCCATAACAGTGTCATTCATTCCCTGTCAGGCCACGGATGACCGTGGCATCATCAAATGGCAGGACGTCGTGGCCCACGACCTGTCCCTGTTCGTGGCCCTTGCCCGCCACCACCAGCACGTCACCCGCGCCCAGCATGTCCAGCCCGGCCGCGATCGCGCGCCGCCGGTCCCCGATTTCGGTAGCGCCGGGGGCGGCTGCCATGATCGCGGCGCGGATGGTGTCGGGCTGTTCCGTGCGCGGGTTGTCATCGGTCACGATCACCCGGTCGGCAAGGCGGGTTGCGGTCGCGCCCATGACGGGCCGCTTGCCCCGGTCCCGATCACCGCCAGCCCCCATCACTACCACAAGTCGGCCCGGCGTATGCGGGCGCAGCGACTGCAGCAGGCGCGCCAGCGCATCGGGCGTGTGGGCGTAATCGACATAGGCCGCCGCCCCGCCCGGCAGCACCGCCACCCGTTCCATCCGCCCGCGCACGCCATGCAGGCGTTCCAGCAGCGGCACCGCCCGGTCCGGCCCGGCGGCGTCCCGGTCCGCCATGGCGGCGGCCAGCAGCATGTTGTCAACCTGGAACCGCCCCACCAGCGGCACCGTGATTTCATGCACCATGGCGGCGGTGGCGATGCGCAGCACCTGCCCCGTGGGTGTCGGGCGCGCGTCCAGCAGGCGCAGGGTCGTGCCCTGTTCGCCCGTGCTGCGCAGGACAAGGTCGCGGCGGCGGGCGATGTCGGCAATGGCGGCGCAGGTTGGCGCATCCATGTCCGCGTTGATGGCGGCAATGCCGCCTTCGGGCACGATGGTGTCGAACAGCCGCAGTTTGGCCGCCCGATAGTGTTCGGTCGTGCCGTGGTAGTCCAGATGGTCGCGGGTCAGGTTGCTGAAACCGGCTGCATACGGCGCCAGCCCGTCCAGCCTGCGCTGTTCCAGCCCGTGGGATGATGCCTCGATCGCCACGTGATCCACGCCGGCTTCCGCCATGGCGCCCAGCATGCGCATGAGCCCCACGCTGTCGGGCGTGGTCAGCACCGGCCCGCAATCGGGCAGCGGGCAGGGCGCGACCGCGCCCAGCGTGCCGATGGTGCCCGCGGGCAATCCCTGCAGGGTCCAGATCTGGCGCAGGAATTCCACCGTGCTGGTCTTGCCGTTCGTGCCGGTCACCGCCGCGATGGACGCGGGGACACGCGGCGTCAGCACGCGGGCAACCAGCGCCAGCGTGCGGCGCGCATCGGGCACGCGGAGGGCAATGACGCCGGGCGGCGTGTCGGACGCCGGGGTGGCGTCCAGCAGCACGGCCACAGCCCCGTTCGCCATGGCCTGCGGGATGTAGGCCCGCCCGTCCATGTGCGTGCCATGCAGGGCGGCGAAGATCATGCCGGGGCCGATGGCGCGGCTGTCGGCGGTAATGCCGGTAATGGTCAGGTCGGCCGCCCCGGTGGGTACGGGCGTGTCCACGCCGGCGCGGCGCAGGACTTCAGGCAGGTGCATTGATATTATCCCCTGTCGCGCGGGTGTGGGGCGGCCAGCCTGTCCACATCGTTGCTGGCATGCAGGTCACGGGCGGGAACCTGTGCGGTGCTGGTGGCCTTGCGGGCGGCATGGGGGTGGCCGGCGTGGCCCGTAACCTCGCGTTCATGTTCATGCAGGTGCGCCGTGCCCGGATCGTAACCCGGCCCCAGCGCACGATAGCCGCGCGGCACGGCAGGCCGCATGGGAATGGCCAGCGATGCCTCGATCGTGGCCGCATGCTGCGTATCGGGGAACAGGCCCAGCATGGGCGCAATGCGCGTGATCATGTGCGACGCGGTGGGGGCTGCGTTCCACCCCGCCGTGGTCCAGCCATGGGTCTGGGCCGTGGGCTTGGGGCTGTCCAGCATGACATAGATCGCGTAACGCGGCGCGTTCATGGGGAATATACCGGTAAAGGCGGATACGTTGACGTGCTTCAGGTAGCCGCCATGCGGGCCGATCTTTTCCGCCGTCCCGGTCTTGCCGCCCACGTAATAACCGGGGGATTCCGCCTTCTGCCCCGTGCCCTTCGCCACGTCGAGGCGCAGGATCCTGCGCAGGATGTCCGAATTGGCCGCCGAAATCAGGCGTTCGGCACTGGCGGGCATGCCCGGTGGCGTATCGGTTGCGTCCGGCGCGGGCGGCGCATCGGCCTGCTGGCCTGCCGTATCCGGCACCAGCAGCGTGGGCTTGAGCAGGAAGCCCCCGTTGGCGGTCGCGGCGGTCCCCCGGACAATGGACAGCGGGGGTTCGGCCACGCCATGGCCGAACGCCACCGTCATGGTGGTCGAGACGCCCCAGTTATGGACGGAGGGCACGATCGGCCGCCCCGCCTCGGGCAGTTCGATCGGCACGCGGGAGAAGAAGCCCATGCTGCGCAGCCAGTCCTGCTGGCGCGCCGCCCCCGCATCCAGCGCGATATGCGCCGCCGCCGGGTTGGAGGAATAGGCCATGACTTCGGGCAGGGACAGCCACGGCGCGAAATGGTCCGACTTCATGTCCGATATGGTGAAGCGGCCGATCTTGATGGGCGTGCTGGAAAAGCTGTCCCATATATGCGCGACCCCGTCCTGCAGCGCCATGGCGACGGTCTGCAGCTTGAAGGTCGAACCGGGTTCGTACATGCCGGTCACGGCACGGTTGAAGCGCGCGTCGGGCGCGGCCCGGCCAAAATCATTGGCGTCGTAATCGGGCAGGCTGACCATGGTTATGATCTCGCCCGTATGCACGTCCATCACGATGGCGCAGGCCCCGATGGCCTGAAACGTGTCCATGGCGGACTGCAGTTCGTCATGCACCACGTTCTGCACGCGCACGTCCACCGACAGGCGCAGCGGCGCGCGGTCGCTGTCCAGGCGCTTGTCAAAAAACCGCTCCACCCCCGCGACCCCGTGGTCGTCGATGTCCACGCCGCCCAGTATCTGGGCCGCGACGCTGCCCATGGGGTAGCGCCGGCGCTCGCCCGGTTCGAAATAGATGCCGGGAATGCCAAGGTTGTTGATCGCCAGTTCCTGTGCCGGGGAAATGTCACGCGCCAGATAGACGAACTGCTTGTTCAGCGACAGGCGGCGTTTCGTTTCCTGCTCGTTCAGGGTGGGCAGGGCGGTCTTCAGCTTGTGGGCGGCGTCGGCGGCGTCAATCATTTCCTGCGGGTTGGCATAGACCTGCGCCACCGGCAGCGACATGGCCAGCACCTGCCCCGTGCGGTCGATGATCGAGGCGCGATGAACCTGCGGCAGCGCCACATCCCCCGCGATCATGCCCTTCGGGTCGCTTTTGGGGATCGGGGGGACCTGTGGCGCGATCTGCTGCTGCTGTGGCGGCATGGGGCTGATGATCGTCGCCATCGTCAGCTTCAGCCCGATGGCCGAAAACAGGACGCAGAACACACCGGCCACAACCACAAGCCGCGCATGCATCCGGTCCTGCGCCATGAGCGTACGCAGGCTGCCACCGACGGGGATGGTGTCCTGCGCGCTTCTGGCTGACGGGTCATGGGGCGGGTTGTTCATGCGCGTTCCGGGCTGGGGGCCGGGGTGGAAAAGGGTTCAGGGATCAGTTGCTGACAGGCACAGGGGGCGGCAGGGCGCTGACATGGGGCGTGCCAAGGGAACTGCCGCCCATGTGCACGGCCGCCGCCGGGTGCCATGCGGCCTCGGCTATGTTCTGGCTGCGCGCGTGATAGCTGGCCCCCATGCGGGTGGGGGATATGACGGTGTCATGCACGACCGGGGGGCGGGCCGGTTCGGCTGCGGCCACCGCCACCGGGCGTTCGGGCGCATGCACGTGTTCGGCAGCCGGGGCGCGGGCCGGGGCGGGGCGCGCATCATTCTGCGCCAGGGCATGGGCCAGGGCATCATGCGCGGCGGGCGCGGGGTCGGCATGGCGGGGGGCCGACGCCACATGATCGACATGCGGCGCGGCCGGGGCGGCAGGCATGGCCGGGACCGCATGGGGGGCCGCGTCATGCGTCGGCGGGATCACGACATGGTCGGCGGCCAGCGTCGCAACCATTGTCGCGCGCGGGGCCGGGGCGGGATGGTGCAGCGGGCTGCCGGGCGCCGGCATGTGGGACGCCAGGGCCGACATCTGCACGAACTGGCCCGGCGTGACGGGCTGCAGGCTCCTGTCATACCGGCTGGCCAGCGTGCCCAGGCGGTCGGGCTGGTTCAGCATGGCCCATTCGGCGCGCAGCATCGCCGTTTGCGAACGTACGTGTTCGGTCTGTTCCACGATCTGTGCGATCTGGTGGTCAAGGGCGGTCGTCTGCTGTTTCTTGTTATACAGGAACAGGCCGGAGGCCGCCGCCACCACGGCGAAGAATAACGTGACAAACCGACTCATTCGGCAGTTTCCGATGCTGGAATGGATGAGGGGGCGATGCATTCCATCGCGCGCAGTCTTGCGCTGCGTGCACGTGGATTACGGCGGGTTTCTTCTTCTCCCGGCCGGATGGGGCGTCCGGTCAGGAGCGTGAAGTCCGTGGGGGCCGCGCGCGCGGTCATGGCGCGCGGGTCATGGCGTGAGGGGGCGGGCATGCGGCCCGCGGCGCGCGACATCGCCTGCTTGACCAGCCTGTCCTCAAGCGAATGGAACGATACGACAACCAGCCGCCCGCCGGGCGCCAGCAGGCGCGGGGCGGTTTCCAGCACGCGGCTGATCTGGCCCAGTTCGTCATTGACGTGGATGCGCAGGCCCTGGAACGTGCGGGTTGCGGGGTCGATGCCCGACCGGTCGGGGCGCACGACCGAACGCACCACGTCCGCAAGCTGCGCCGTGCGCAGCAGCGGGGCTTCGGCCCGGGCGGCCACGATGGCGCGGGCGACGCGGCGCGACAGCCGTTCCTCGCCATAATGATAGATGATGTCCGCCAGCTCCCCTTCGGGCAGCGTGTTGACCACGTCGGCCGCCGTCGGCCCCGTGTCGTTCATGCGCATGTCCAGCGGCCCGTCCATGCGGAAGGAGAAGCCGCGCTCGGCCTCGTCGATCTGGTAGGACGATACGCCAAGGTCCAGCACGATGCCGTCAACCTTCGTGACGCCATCCCGCGCCAGCAGGTCCGCCATGTCGGCAAACCCGCCATGAAGCAGGTGCAGCCGTGACGCGCCATGCCCGTCGGGAAAGGCGGGGGCCAGCGCCGCGCCGCGCGCGATGGCGGCGGGGTCGCGGTCGATGCCCCATAGCTGGCAGTCGCACGAAGCAAGGATGGCGCGCGCATAGCCGCCACCGCCAAACGTGCCGTCCACGTAACGGCCACCATCATGCGGGGCGAGGTATTCCATGACCTCGGCCAGCATGACGGGCACATGGCCGGGATCGTGCGGGGGGAAGGGACCGTTCATGATGGCGTGCCCGTGGCGGGGGCGCCCCGGCCCGCCGTCAGGCGGCGGGCGCGTTCGCGCGCGGCGGCGCGGCGCTGGGCCGCTGCCTGCGGGTCCCAGATCTGGAAGGTGCGGCCCAGTCCCATGAACGTGACCTGATCCGTCAGTCCCGCATAGGTCCGCAACGATTCCGGCAGCAGGATGCGCCCTTCCTTGTCGGCCTCGAACGGATAGGCATCGGCGTACAGGGCGGTGGCGAGGTCGTCGTGGTCTTCGGAAAAAATATCCATTTCATCCAGCGGGCGGGTCAGTGCGGCAAAAGCATCAGCGGGCCATGCCTCGAGGCAGGGATGCAGATGGGACGGGCGCAGTATGGCCAGTGGCTCGCCCGATTTGGCCCGGACACGCAGCGCGGCGCGGAAGGCGGAAGGAATGGAAACCCGTCCCTTTGCATCCAGCCGGTTCTGGTGTGTGCCCAGGAATACACTCACGCTGCGCGATGCCCTCCCTCGGCATGAATTTCAGGAACCGGATGACTGACTGACCGCCAGGCGACAGTGCCGGAATCCGGCCGTCACCCTTTGTCCGGTATGGCCATGGGATAACATGGGATTTCATGGGTGGTCAATTAAAGATGTAGGAAAGATGGCTGAAAACTGCAGTTATTAAAGCACAGCAGTCCGTGAGCGCAGGTAAAGGGGAAAAGTCGGGGCCAATATGGCGGCAATGTGGTATGTTTATGTTTTGTTCTTTGTTATTAATACTTGTAAACAACTCTGGGTAGAGGGCATCGCTTCCCTCGCTTCACGCAGGATCACGAAAAGATGCCAGACGGTCTGTAAGCCGGGTTCTGTCCGCCCATGGGGCGGGACGGTCATTCCTCTGCAGTGAGCCTTGCGGCACACCTTGCGCGACCAACCCGAACGACGGGGCGGAAACCCCTGATGGCGCCTTGCGGCCCATCCGCCGTTCCTATTCGGTCTTGCTCCCGGTGGGGTTTGCCCTGCCATCCATGTTGCCATGCATGCGGTGCGCTCTTACCGCACCGTTTCACCCTTGCCCCCAACATGGCCCGTATTGCTACGGGCATTGCCGTGGGGGCGGTCTGTTTTCTGTGGCACTGTCCCTGGGGTCGCCCCCGCCGGCCGTTAGCCGGCACCGTTTTTCCGTGGAGCCCGGACTTTCCTCCATCACGCGGCATGAACCACGCGACAGCGACCGTCCGACCGTCTGGCATGCGGAAACTGGCGGTGCATGCATCTGGCGTCAAGCGATAAATGATGGATGTGGGCCGCCCGGCCCGTTCCCGTACCTGTTCCCGCCGGAGATGCCCCATGCCAGACCCCGCCACCGTGTCCCGCCCCGGCCTGCTGACCCGCCTGCTGCTGGGGGGCATGAAGCTGCGCGCCGCCCGCCGCGCGCACGAACCCCATACGCTGGAGGACATGCGCGCCAGGCTGGACCGCCCATGTTTTCCCATGGCGCTGTCATCGCTGCAGGTGCGGCGCGTGATCGCATGCCGCGTGCCGGGCAGCCGTGGCATGCTGTCCGCGCGGCTGTACGTGCCCTATGGCCGGGTGCATGGGGTGGTGCTGTTCATGCATGGGGGCGGGTATGTGCATTGCGGGCTGAATTCCCACCACGGCATCTGCTGCCGGCTGGCGCGGCAGTCGGGGGCGGCGGTGCTGTCCATTGCCTACAGCCTTGCGCCCGAAAACCATTTTCCCGTTGCCGTGGATGACTGCTGGGCCGCGCTGCGGTGGCTGGCGGGCGAGGCGCACCGCTGGGGCGGTCCCATCGCGGTGGCGGGGGACAGCGCGGGCGGCACGCTGGCCGCCGTGCTGGCGCAGATGGCGCGCGACCGGGGCGGGCCGGAACTGGCCATGCAACTGCTGTATTACCCGTCACTGTATGGTGAGCGCGACGTGCCTTCGCGCCAGACCTATGCCAGCGGCTACATGCTGTCGACCAAGCTTATGGAATGGTACGCCGAACAGTATATCCGCACGCCTGCCGACCTGCGTGACCCGCGCCTTGCGCCGATATATGCATCGTCACTGGCGGGACTGGCGCCCGCGGTGATCGGGCTTGCGCAATGCGACCCGCTGCATGACGAGGGGACAGGCTACGCCGCCGCCATGCAGCAGGCCGGCAGTGCCGCCGAAACCCGCACATGGCGGGGCACGGTGCACGGGTTCCTGAACTTCTACGCCTTCCTGCCCGCCGGGCGGGAGGCCATACGCTACGGCGCCCATGCCCTCAGGCGCGCGTTGCGTGGTGCGCGCGTGGTCAGCGCGGCAGCGGGCGGAACACCCCCGGTGACTGCCAGTCCGTCTGTGCCGTCTGGTCAATCCGATCGATCCGCAGCGTAAACAGGTGCGGCAGGGTGTTGCGGTCACCAGGGCAGGTGCCGGAATGCTTTTCCATCACGTCTATGCGGGTGGCATCCGGCGGGTCGTTGCCGTTGAGCACGAACAGCAGGCAGTCCTTGGAATCCGATGTCATGCCGTTATGGGTGACGATGGTGCGGAAATGTTCGACCAGTGCGGTGTTGTCAAACCAGCTTGTGCGTGAAAACGTCAGCTTGTCCGCCGCCTGATCCAGCCAGCCCATGCGGCCGACCAGGAAGACGAGGGCGGCCATCGGCACGATCATCAGCACCCGGCGCACGATCCGCTGTTTCAGGCTGACGGGGCCGCGCCTGCGGGTCAGGCGCGGCGGTGTGGGTGTGGGGGGCTTGGTCATGCGGGGGTTATTTCTTCATGTCCTCGTGCCACAGGTGCCCGGACTGCGACAGCAGGTTGCGCGCGCCCTCCGGTCCCCACGTGCCCGCGGCGTAGGGTTCCAGCGGGGCCTTGTTTTCCCGCCAGCCCTGTTCGATCGGGTCGATCCAGCGCCATGCGGCGGCCACTTCGTCACGGCGGATGAACAGGATCGGGTCCCCGCGCACCACATCCAGCAGCAGGCGTTCATACGCGTCGGGGTAGCGGACGTTGAAGGCCTTTTCGAATTCGATGTTGATGTCGGCCTGGCGCAGCGCAAGGCTGTCGGTCGGCGTCGGGTCCTTGGTGGAAACCGACAGCATCACGCCCTCATCGGGCTGGATGCGGATGATCAGGCGGTTGGGTTCGGGCCGGTTGGCGAAGATCGACCAGGGCGCCGACTTGAACTGGATCACGATCTCGCTGGATTTTTCCGCCATGCGCTTGCCCGACCGCAGGTAGAACGGCACGTTGCCCCACCGCCATGTCAGGATTTCGGCCTTCAGCGCGACAAAGGTTTCCGTCTCGCTCGTCACCCCTTCGCCCAGATCCTCCAGGTAACTGCCGACCGTCCTGTCGCCAATGGTGCCGCGCATGTACTGCCCGCGTGATGTATAGATCGCCACGTCATCGGCCGCGATGGGCTTGAGCGCGTGCAGCACCTTCAGCTTTTCATTGCGCACGCTGTCGGCTTCCAGCGATACCGGCGGGTCCATCGCCACCAGGCACAATACCTGCAGCAGGTGGTTCTGGATCATGTCGCGCAGCGCGCCGGACCGGTCGTAATACGCGCCGCGCCCTTCCACCCCCACGGTTTCCGCCGCGGTGATCTGCACGTAATCGATCGCATCGCACGACCACAGCCGTTCGAACACCGGGTTGGCGAAGCGCAGCGCGATCAGGTTCTGGACCGTTTCCTTGCCCAGATAATGGTCGATGCGGAAAATCTGGTTTTCGTGGAAGTGGCGGCCCACGCTGTCATTGATCGCTTCCGCACTGGCGAGGTCGGTGCCGATGGGCTTTTCCAGCACCACGCGCGACTGCCCGGTAATCAGTCCCTGCGTATTCAGGTTTTCACAGATCTGCCCGTACAGCGCGGGCGAGGTGGCAAGGTAGTAGACCCGGATGCGGGTGGCGGGCACGCCGTCCAGCAGGGCCTTCAGCGCGGGCCAGTCGCTGTCCGCTTCCGCCCCGTTCAGGCTGACATAATGCACCATGTTCAGGAAACGCTGCACCGTGGCGTCATCCAGCGCACCGGGCTGGACGTGTTCGCTCAGCGCGGCATGCGCGCGCTGCTGGTAGTCGGCGCGCGACAGGGGCGAACGCGCGGTGCCGATGATGCGGGAATCATCGGGGATCTGTCCATCGCGGTAACGGTGATACAGCGCCGGCAGCAGCTTGCGCATGGTCAGGTCACCCGTCCCGCCGAAAACGATGTAGTCAAAGGTGTCAACGGGGGGAAGATGTGCCATGGAAGTCGGCCTCCTGCCTGTATATGGTGCCAGGCATGCCCGGTGGGCATGCGCTGTATCGGGACATGACGCAAATGCGGCATACTGGCGTGCCGCTTCGATTACGGCCCGTCTCTCCGGGCTGTCAAGTTGGCATTGACCATCGGGCGGCGGCGCGATAATCCCGCCCTTCCACCCCGTCGCCTAGTGACATTCCCTTCATGTGTGCAGATGGGCGCGGAACGGCACAATCACGATATCTGGAGACACCTGCCATGAATGCTGACAATTTCGAGGCGGAAGACAAGTCTGCCGCCGTCGGCGGTATCGCAGCCGACCGCCTGCGCAGCATTATCGAACGCGTTGAACGCCTGGAAGAAGAACGCAAGGCCCTTGCCGGCGACATCAAGGATATCTTTACCGAAGCGAAATCCGCCGGTTTTGATGTAAAGGTGATCCGCCAGATCATCCGCCTGCGCAAGCAGGAACCGGCGGAAGTGGAAGAGCAGGAGACCCTGCTTGACATCTACCGCCGCGCGCTGGGCATGTAATGGTCTGGCGGCGCGGGCGGAACCCGCCCGCGTTGGTCGGGTAACTTCAGTTCAGGTGGCACGATACATGCTGTCGTCCCTTTTTCCCGAATGGATGCCCGCGTGGGCACAGGCCGTGCTTCTGATTGGCGGCATCCTGTTCGCGCTGGTGTGGCTGCTGGTGCCTTTCGCGGTCTTTGGCGTGAAGGGACGGCTGGATAACCTGGCCATACAGCTTGATGACCTGCAGGCGGAACTGCGGGTCATGGCGATGGGCCAGCATGCGGCCGCCGCCCCGCCGCCCGCCACCGGTGACGCCCTGCCTGACATCATGGCCCCGTCAGCCCCCGTGTGGGCGCCCGGCCCCCCGCAGCCCGCTGTCGCGGATTATGACGGCAGGGGGGATGAAACCGACATTCCCGCCTATGAACGCCGCGCCGCGCGCGTCCAGCCCGCGCCGCAGCCCGTCCGCCCCGTCACCCCGGTGCGCCCGCAGCCCCGGTCCGAGCCGATCCGGCCCGTGGAGCCGGTCCGCGCGCCCGAACCCGCACGCGCCCCGCCGCGGCATGATGTTGCGGAAGAGTGGGATGTTCTGTCTTCCGCCCGCAAGGCGCAGCGGCCCTACGTGCCCCGCACGCCCGAACGCGACGGCGCGGATGACCGGCGCGCGGGCGATGACATGCCGCCCTTGTCCGAATGGAGCCGCGCGGCCCCGCGTGATGACGCCGCCAGCCGTGGCGCGCGCCCGGTGCGGGCATCGGTCTGGCCGCCCGAGCGCGGGAGCCGTGCGGAACCAACCCTGCGCTGGCCACCCCGCCCGGAATAGGCCGGAATTGCAGGTGGCGTTCCGGGAAGCGTTTTGAAACAGGCTTCCTGTCAGGAGGTTGCGGATTCCGTGCGCATCAGCAGCACCAGGTCATCGCGATGGATCAGTTCATCCGCGCCCTGCCAGCCCAGCAGGTCCTCGATTTCATCGGACTGGTGCCCCGCGATCCGCCGCGCATCATCCGCCGCATAGGCGGCAAGGCCGCAGGCGATCCGGTTGCCCTGCCGGTCCATGACCGCGATCAGGTCGCCCCGGTCGAAATCACCCGTCACGGCGGTCACGCCCGCCGGCAGCAGGGAGGACCCCATCGTCAGCGCGCGGATCGCACCATCATCGATCACGGCCTGTCCCGCAGGTGTCAGGCTGCCCGCGATCCAGCTTTTGCGGGCCGAACGGGCGTCGGTTGCGGGCAGGAACCATGTGCAGCGCCCGCCATCACGCAGGCGGGCCAGCGGGTGCAGTGGCTGGCCCTGTGTAATGGCCATGGCGCAGCCCGACTGCGTTGCGATCCGCGCCGCCATGAGCTTGGTCCGCATCCCGCCCGATGAATAACCCGGCGGGGGCGCGCCGCCCATGGCCTCGATGCTGTCGGTCAGCTCGGCCACGACCGGCAGGTGCCGTGCATCGGGATTGTTGCGCGGATCGGCGGTGTACAGCCCGTCAATGTCCGACAGCAGCACAAGCTGGTCCGCATTGATCATTTCAGCCACCCGCGCGGCCAGCCGGTCATTGTCGCCAAAGCGGATTTCGGTCGTGGCGATGGCGTCGTTTTCGTTGATGATGGGCACGCAGCCCAGCGCCAGCAATGTGTTCAGCGACGCGCGGGCATTGAGGTAGCGGTTGCGGTTTTCGGTATCATCGGGGGTCAGCAGAAGCTGTGCCGCCGTAATGTCGAAGCGCGACAGGGCATCGGTCCATGCCTGCGCCAGGCGGATCTGCCCGACGGAGGCCGCCGCCTGCTTTTCCTCCAGCCGCAGCACGCGCCGCGTCAGCCCAAGCTGGTGGCGCGCCAGGGCGATCGCGCCCGAAGACACCACGACCACTTCCGTCCCCTGCGCGCGCAGGGCGGCAATGTCCTGCGCCACGCTGTCCAGCCATGCCTGACGGGGTGCGGCCTGTTCGGGATCAACAATCAGGGCGCTGCCGATCTTGACGACAACACGCTGCGCCGTACGCAGCTGGGGCAGGGGGGTATCCGTCATGTCGCGGGCGTCTCCCCCTTTTCCATTTCGGCCTTTTCCGCGCGGTCGCGGGTCACGTAATCCTGCAACCGGCGCAGCACGGTGTCCACATTCATGTGGGCGACCGAGGACATGCACATTACGTCCTGCCCGCAGGCCTGTTCCAGCGCCTTGCGCCGTTCCTCGATTTCTTCAGGCAGCAGGGCGTCGATCTTGTTCAGCACGATGATTTCGGGCTTGTCCGCCAGCCCGCCACCATATTCCGACAGTTCATGGCGGATCGTGCGCCATGATTCGACCACGTCTTCCGCCGTGCCATCGATCAGGTGCAGCAGGACCGCGCAGCGTTCGACATGGCCAAGGAACCGGTCGCCCAGCCCGCTGCCTTCATGCGCGCCCTCGATCAGGCCGGGAATGTCCGCAATCACGAATTCTTCCGTAACCGACAGCCGCACCACCCCAAGCTGCGGGTGCAGCGTGGTGAAGGGATAATCCGCGATCTTGGGCCGTGCCGCCGACACGGTGGACAGGAAGGTGGACTTGCCCGCATTGGGCAGGCCAACCAGCCCGACATCGGCAATCAGCTTCAGACGCAGCCAGACCCAGCGTTCCTCGCCCGGCCACCCCTTGTCCGCGCGGCGGGGGGCACGGTTGGTGCTGGTCTTGAAATGCGCGTTGCCACGACCGCCATCACCGCCCCGGCACAGAAGCAGGCGCTTGCCCGCGACATCCAGGTCGCCCAGCATGGTCTCGCGGTCTTCATCGAATATCTGCGTGCCGATCGGCACCTTGATGACCACCGTCTGCGCCGCTGCCCCCGTGCGGTCGGACCCCGCGCCATTGCCGCCCTTGCGCGCGCGGAAATGCTGGGTATAGCGAAAGTCGATCAGGGTGTTCAGGTTATCGACCGCTTCGAATACGATATCGCCGCCCCGGCCGCCATTGCCCCCGTCCGGACCGCCAAATTCGATATATTTTTCCCGGCGGAAGGCGACGACACCGTCCCCGCCGTCGCCGGATTTTACATAGATTTTGGCCTGGTCAAGAAACTTCATTACCTGCGATCCGGTGGGCGCGCGCCGTCGTGCGCACGTGCCTTGTGTGCGTGCATGATACCAGAAAACGCGACCCGGCATCATACGAAAAAAGGGGCGGCCAGAATGACCGCCCCCTTCAATTCGGGTATTCCCGCAGTGATTAAGGCGTAAGCCTTATTCCGCTGCCAGCGGCAGGGCCTGCACGGAAACATGCACGCGACCTTCCGCGCGGCGTTCGAACTTCACATGTCCGTCCACCAGCGAAAACAGGGTGTGGTCGCGGCCGACGCCAACGTTCACGCCCGGCTTCATCTTCGTGCCGCGCTGGCGGACGATGATGTTGCCTGCGATGACGCTTTCGCCACCAAACTTCTTGACGCCAAGGCGACGTCCGGCGCTATCGCGCCCGTTACGGGATGAACCGCCTGCCTTTTTTTGTGCCATTGCCTGAACTCCTTAAAACTGAAATCTCTGATCTGACCTGCCCGGTCGCGACCGGGCGAGGGATCAGGCGGCGTTGATCGCGGAGATGCGCACCACGGTCACCGGCTGGCGGTGGCCGTTCTTGCGGCGGCTGTTCTGCCGGCGGCGCTTCTTGAAGATGATGATCTTGGCCAGACGGTCCTGCGCGATCACGGTGCCCGTGACGGTCGCACCCTTGACGGTCGGCGCGCCGATGGTCGTGCCACCTTCGCCGCCAACGGCCAGGACCTGGTCGAACGTGATGGTGGCGCCGGCTTCGGCTTCCAGCTTTTCGATCTTCAGGACGGCGTCCTTGGTAACGCGGTACTGCTTACCGCCGGTACGGATAACTGCAAACATTCTCTATCTATCTTTCCGATCTCTTGGCGTGCGCGGCATCGTGGGGATGCAGGCGGCACGGCCCAGTCGCTTTTTTATATTGGCCGCGATTATGCGGCGGTATCCCCGTTCGCGCGGGGTGAATGCGGGCTTTTACTGGGTGTGCCGGCACAGGTCAATATTTTTTATGGACATGTGCGCTGGGTGAAAAAAGACCCCTTGCGCCGCCCCGCGCACGCCCCTATAAGCCGCTGCATCACCGCGTGCAGTTGGAGAGGTGCCGGAGCGGTCGAACGGGGCGGTCTCGAAAACCGTTGTGCGTGTAAGCGTACCGTGGGTTCGAATCCCACCCTCTCCGCCACTGCATCGCGTGTGTATTTCCCTTACATTCCAGCCATGTCGCCGCTGTCGCGGTCATGGACCAGACGTCCGCCCACCCAGGTTGCGCGGATGCTGCGGTCATCGCCCAGCATCATGAGCGTGAACAGGATGTCGGCCGTGCTGTCGCACATCTGCGCGCGCAGTGCCTGCAGCGGCGTTGCGCGGGGGTCAAGGATGCACAGGTCGGCATCCATGCCGGGGGCGATGGCGCCGATGCGATCGTCCAGATGCAGCGCCTCGGCGCCACCACGTGTCGCCAGCCAGAAGGCCTGCACCGGGTGCAGCCGCTTTCCGGTCATCTGCGCGATCTTGTAGGCTTCGTTCATGGATTGCAGGTGCGACAGGCTGGTGCCCGCGCCCACGTCGGTGCCCAGCCCCGTGCGCACCGGGCGTTTCGCATCCAGCACGTCAAACAGCCGGAACGCGCCGCTGCCCAGGAACAGGTTGGACGTGGGGCAGTGCGCCAGCGCGCAGCCGCTTTCGTGGCAGCGGCACAGGTCATGTTCATCCACGTAAATGCCATGCCCCATCACGCTGCGCGGGCGGACAAGCCCCGCGCGGTCATACACATCCAGATAGGAACGGCTGTCGGGATACAGGTCGGCCACCCATGCGACCTCCGCCCGGTTTTCGGCCAGGTGGGTCTGCATGAACAGGGTATCGTCGCCCTTCAGCAGCGCGCCCGCCAGTTCCAGCTGTTCGGGAGTGCTGGTGGGGGCGAAGCGGGGGGTGACGGCGTAATGCTGGCGGTTCCGGCCGTGCCAGCGGTCGATCAGGCGACGCGATTCATCATAGCCGCGCTGGGCCGTATCACGCAGGTAATCGGGCGCGTTGCGGTCCATCAGCACCTTGCCCGCCACCATCAGCGTGCCAAGGCGGGTGGATTGACCAAAGAACGCATCAACCGACTGCGGGTGGACCGTGCAGTACACCGCCGCCGTGGTCGTGCCGCAACGCAGCAGTCCGTGCAGGAACTGCCGGGCGATGGTGGTGGCGTAGGTTTCATCGGCAAAGCGCCGTTCGGTGGGGAAGGTATAGCGTTCCAGCCATTCCAGAAGCTGTTCGCCATAGGCCGCGATCATGGGCAGCTGCGGGTAATGGACATGCGTGTCCACGAACCCCGCCGAAATCAGGCAGCCACGGTAATCGGCAACCGGAACGCCAGCGGGCAGGTGCCTGATGGTTTCCCCATACGCCCCGGCATGGGTAATGCGGCCATCGGTGATGATGACCAGCCCGTCGGGTTCATCCACCAGCGCATCGTGCGGCGGCATGAGGAACGGGTTGCCGCGAAAGGTCACGATATGACCGCGCAGGGCGGCAGGGGCGGCGGAAGCGGGGGCAGGGGTCATGATTGGGCTCCATCCTTCCCTTGCCCGCATCCCGTGTCAGGGGCGCGTCATGATCCGTCGGTCATGCGATAGGGCTGGGAAGCATCAAGGAAGGCTGCGTTGGCGCCCAGTTCATAGGAAATGACCAGCAGATAGGCAATGGCGCGCGTGATCTCGATACGCGACGTGATGTTGGTTTCCGTCGCCTCCAGCCGCCGCAGGCTGCGCGTGGCCCCGCGCGCCACCCGCGCCGTGCGGCCAAAGCGCCCGTACCGGCCACTGAACTGCGACATGCGGCTGAGGAACAGTTCGATGGCGCGGTTGGCGGCAGGCGGCAGCTGCCCGCGTTCCATGACCGTGCGCAGGCGGATGATGTTCAGCCCGATGGTCATGGCCGACAGCGTGCCCTGCAGGTAAGCCTCGATGGTGGGGGTGGGCGTCGGCCCCGCATGGCGGATCAGGCGGGAGAAACGGTCCGTATTGCGCCCGATCCACGACTGCGTGCGCGGCATGGGCTGGGCGGAGGCCAGGTGCCGCAGGTCATGCAGCGTGCGGTTGCGCATGCGCCAGCGTTCTTCATCATTGTCGAACGGCAGCACGGCGCGGAAGATCAGCACCGCGAAGCCGATGCTGCACAGCAATGCAAAGGAGGCGTTGAAATACGCGATTTCGTTCAGTCGCGTCTGGTTGCCCGGCCCCACAAGGTTGGGCAGGAACAGGCAGTAGGACGCGGCCGCCCCCGCCGTGGCCGGGTTGCGCGCGGCAAGCCCGCCCGCGATCATGGGCAGGGCGAGGACGGCGGCCAGCATTTCGAATTCCGCAGGCCGCGGCAGGAACAGAAGCACGAGGAAGCCCGAGACAAACACCGCCCAGCACGCCCCGCGCAGGAAGTTCATGGTGCCCACCACCGGGTTTTCACGCGTGGCGAACAGCCCGCACGTCACCGCGACCATGGTGATGAAGCCGATGCCGTTGGCCCATGCCGTCACTTCCCATATCAGGGCGGACGCGCCGATGGCCACGGCGGCGCGGATGCCGTTATAGGCCGCTTCCTTGAAATCGCGGTGCGCCTCGATGCGGAAATGGAAGTGGTCGCCACGGATTTCGTGCTGGCTGGCGTCGAATTCCGCAATGGCCTGTTCCAGTTCCCCCAGCAGTTCATCCAGCGCGTTATGCAGGATACGGCAGTTCAGCAGGTCGTCCACCTCAAGCGTTTCCGTCGTGGGGGCCATGCTGATTTCATGGGTCAGCGCGTCGATGATGCGCTGGCGGCACACGCCACGCAGGTCCTGCAGGTCCTGCTGGATGTGCGGGATCTCGGCGTCGTTTTCCAGCCGCGCGGGCACGCCCAGCAGGAAGGTGCGTGTCAGCAGCGATGTTTCGGTAAACTGTTCGTTCGTGGTGCCCAGCGCCTTGATGCGCGCCATCATGCCCAGCCCGCGGGACAGCAGGACGGACACGGCGGCAAGGGCCGCGCGCGCATGGTCGCCTTCATGCCCGTGGGGGCCCATCTCGACTTCACTGAACTCGATCTGGTCGTTGATGCTCAGGATCGTGCCGAACAGCGCGCGTGAGCGGATGAAGGCCGCTTCGTCCCCCGCCAGCAGGTTGGCCACCGCATCGGTCGAGCTGCCCAGCGCCATCTGGATCTTCTGGCGCATGTTGCGCCGCGCGCTTGATGCGAGGTTGTGCGCGAACAGCACCGCCACCAGCGTCTCGCACGTGATGCCCAGTACGATATAGGACGTGCGCGACATGGTGATCATGAAGATGTTGTCGGGGTCGCGCGTCGCGGCCAGCGCGATGATGGCGCAGGTATAGCCCGACAGCACCAGCGCATAGGACCGGAAGTTGCGCACCAGCGTCGCGCACATGCAGCACAGCCCGATCCATATGCTGATGGCGGGGAAGAACAGCCACGGCGCCTGCGGAAACGAACAGACCAGGATGACGGCGCTGATCGCCCCGATGGCCGTGCCCACCAGTCGCCACCGGGCTTTCGACAGGCTTTCCCCGCGTGATCCCTGGGCCACGATCCACACCGTCATGGCGGCCCATGGCGGGTCGTCCAGTTCCATCCACATGGCGATGGTCAGCGCCATCAGCGCCGCGAACGTGGTGCGCACGGCAAAGGCCAGGGCCTCGGGCGTGGGGGCATACAGCCATTTCAGGCCACTCATCCGTGCATAGCCGGGGGCACGTATGGTGGGAAAATGCTTTCCGTTGAAAAGACGGGTAACAAAAGAGGGCAGAAGATTCAGGTCTGCAGGCACGATATGCGGCTTCCGGCGACATGGGGCGCCTTATCCATAACGCATCTTGGCATGGCGTAACGGTGTCGCGAGTGCATATCTGGCATCGGCTTTCCTCGTGGCGGGGATTGCTGCGGGTTTCGTGGCGGGTCAGGGGGCTACGGGCGCACGCAGGCTGGCCGCCAGCTTCAGGTCCGCGACAAAACGGTCATATTCGCGCGCGCGCGCCGCGTCATCGGGCACGCGCAGCAGGAAGGAGGGATGCACCGTCACCACCCCGGTCGCGCCATCTTCAAGCGTGATCGCGCGTGATCGTTCACGCCCGATCGTGACATGGCGGCCCAGCAGGGCGGATGCCGCCGTGGCCCCCAGCATGACCAGCACATGTGGGCGGATGATCCGCCGTTCCGCCGCAAGCCAGGGGGCGCAGTTGGCAATTTCCTCCGGCCCGGCCTTTTCATGGATGCGGCGCGTGCCACGGGGGCGGAACTTGAAGTGCTTGACGGTATTGGTCACATACGTGTCGTCACGTTCGATTCCCGCTTCCAGCAGGGCGCGGTCGAACAGCTGGCCCGCCGGGCCGACAAAGGGGCGGCCGGCACGGTCCTCCTTGTCCCCCGGCTGTTCACCGACAAACATCATGCGCGCGTCGCTTCGGCCCTCGCCAAACACGGTCTGGGTGGCGTGGCGGGCCATGGGGCAGATGCGGCAGGTCCGCGCCGCCAGCGCCACGGCGGGCAGGGCGGTGATGCGGGGAATGTCCAGGTCGGTCACCAGCGGCATGGCGGGCGGCGGCAGGCTGCCAAAGGCAATGGGCGCGGGGGCGGCGTCATCCTGCCCGTACAGCAGTTTTTCGCCCGTCCATTCCATCCGTCGCCCCGGCAGCGCCAGCCGCCATGGCGCAAGCGACAGCTGGAAGGTCATGAACCGCGCATTGCTTTCGGGCGCATAGGTCGTGGCCGCCATGGTGGCGTGCCATGCCTCCTGCCCGTCGCCGTGCTGCATGAGGGTGAACAGGTCGTGGCGCAGGTGCGCGGTTTCCGCGCGCACGGTGTCCGCCGCGTCCTCGATCCGCGCAAGGTCCGGCGGCGGCATCGCGGTCCCGGTCGCGTGCGCGTAGATCAGGTGGTAGGCGAGGGTGAAGCGGTCAGGCAGCATGGACTGTAGCACGTCCGCCGCCATCTGCATGGTTTCACGCGGGATGCGGAAGGGCGGGGCGGCCTGCGCGGGGGCGGGGGTGTCCGGCGTGCCGGATGGCGCGACATGCCACGCAATGTCCCCCGGCGGGACATGCTGGCCCACCAGGGCGCGCGTCGCGCTGCGCCAGCGGGCAAAGTCGACCGGGTGGTCAAGGGTTACGGTGGTCTGGGGGATGGTCTGGGACATGGGGCGGCTTTCCGGTCATGGCGGCGCGATGGTCGCGCACCGTGTCAGGCAAGGCCCATTGCCCGCGCGCTGCGCCACATCATGTAGAACGCCACAATGAAAATAAGGTAGGCAAAGATCCGGCGCAGCCGTTGCGGGTGCTGGCCCAGATGCCGCGCCAGCGTGCTGCCGCCCGCGCTGCCCGCAATGCCCCCCGCGACCAGGATGCCCACCATGGGCAGGTCCACCATGCCCGCCGCCGCGTAGCTGACCGATGTTGTCAGCCCGAATGCGCAGACTGCCACCAGCGATGTCGCAATGGCGTTGAGCATGGGCATGCCGGTCGCCGCCAGCAGGGCCGGCACGATCAGGAACCCCCCGCCAATGCCAAAGAACCCGGAACAGAACCCCGTCAGGACCCCGTACGCCACGATGGGCAGCGGGGCCGTGCGCATGGTGGCAGGCCGCGCCCGTGCCGCGGGCTGGTGGCACCCGCGCGCCATCAGTGCGCCAACCGCGACCATGACAAGGGCGAACAGGAACAACAGGTGCTGCCCGTTGATGATCTTGCCGCACGCCGCCCCCGCCAGCGCGCCGGATATGCCGGCGCTGGCGAACAGCGCGGCGCATTTCCACACGACATTGCCCGCCCGCGCATGGCTGGCCAGGCTGCACAGCGCATTGATGGTCACGGCCAGCGCGCTGGTGCCGATGGCCCGGTGCGGGTCGGTAACGCCCACCACATAAAGCAGCAGCGGCACCGCAAGGATCGATCCCCCGCCACCGACCAGCCCCAGCGTGAAGCCGATGACCCCGCCGCTGCACAGCCCCAGCAGGGTCTGCAGCCCGTCAGCCATGACAGCGCGGGCCGGGCCGGGTGGCCATGGATGCGTATGCGGCGCGGTCGGTCATGTAGGCTCCCGTAAAGAGGGGTGCATAAATGGTTTATCTGTTTAATATATTATGTATGTATTTTATCAAGTCCTATCCTGTGTTCCACCGGGCGGGATTATGGTACGTAGCGGGTTTGCCTAACTGGTCGAGGGGATCCGTGACATGAGCAATCTGCCCAGAACACGAGAAATTGCAGAAAACCTTGTACAGCGCCTGCGTCTGCTGGCGCAGCCGCAGCGGCTGATGGTGCTGGCCTGCCTGCTGGAAGGCGAAAAGAGCGTGGGCCAGATCGAAGCTGAAACCGGTATCGGTCAGCCCACGTTAAGTCAGCAGCTGGCGGAACTCCGGCGGGCGGAAATCGTTATAACACGCAAGGAGGCCCGACAGGTCATTTACAGCATTAAGGATAATATGGAGGAAACGCGCATCCGCCTGATCTGCGCAGCCTGCGACCCGGCATTCGATATGGAGAAGTTGAGCGGCGTATTGCGCAGGAAAAACCCGCCCGCGCAGATGGCGCATGACGGCACCGCAGCCTGTTTCGCCCGTATCCACGTGGATGCATGAAAAATATTGATACAACATGAAATGAATTTCTACAAAACGGGTGTTCATATTATGGGCGCATTATTTAGGACGGGGCATTCTATATAATATAAACGAAACATTCCGCTTGATAATACGCAGCATGGGCAAGGCAGAAGTATTGTATTTATTGATGGGGCAGTATATGTCCCTGAAATGAAAGTTCGTGTGGAAATCGCGACGACATGGCTGAATACAGAGGCACGGAATATATTATGTCTGATACAGAGCAGGATTTTTCATGTCTGGAACTGACGACACAGATCGTGTCGGCGCATGTTTCAAACAATAGTGTCGCGGCCGATGTGCTTCCCGACCTGATACGTAATGTCTATCAGGCGCTGTCCGCGGCCGGACGTCCGGTAAACGAACCTGAAAAGCCACAGCCCGCCGTGCCGATCAAGCGATCGGTCTTTCCGGATTACATCGTCTGCCTGGAAGACGGCAAGAAACTCAAGATGCTCAAGCGCCACCTGCACAGCGCCTATGGCATGACGCCGGAACAGTACCGCGAACGCTGGGGCCTGCCGGCCGAATACCCCATGGTCGCCCCCAATTATGCCGAACGCCGGTCCAGCCTTGCGCGTGAAATCGGTCTTGGCCGCAAGATTACCGCAGCCTCCGCCGCTGCTGCCGCGGCTTCCGCCGACCATGATGAACCGGCCCGGCCCACCCGCCGCCGGCGCAAGGCATGATGGTGACCCGGCTTTCATAGTCCTGCCTTCGGTATGGGGGGTATCCATGATATGGCTCCGTCATGGATACTGACCCCGATATGCTGTTGCATGCCACATCCCTTCGTCGCCGGCTTCTGGTCTGGCGGGGCGGGGCTGTGGCTTTTTTTGTCCTTGCCTGCATCGTGGCCGCATTGCGCGCCGGCGGCGGCGGGCTGACGGGCCACGCGCCACACCTGGTCCATCTGAAGCTGGAGGGGATCATCCCCGCCGACGAACATGAAAATGTCGAAGCCCTGCAGAAAGCTGCCGATGACGCCTCGGTCCGTGGCCTGGTGCTGGAGGTCAACAGCCCCGGCGGCGCGGTAACGGGGGGCGAGGTGCTGCATGACGCCGTGGCCGCCTTTGCCCGGCGCAAGCCGGTGGTGGTGTCCATGGGCGGGGTTGCGGCATCGGCCGGGTATATGGTGTCGGTGCCCGCTTCGCGCATTTTCGCCAACCGGTCCACCCTGACCGGATCGATCGGGGTCATTCTGGAATCGCCCGATGTATCGGGCCTGCTGGGCCGGGTGGGCGTGCATGTGGACCAGCTTGTGTCCGGCCCGATGAAGGGGCAGCCGTCCATGGTGCAGCCGCTTTCGCCCGAAGGCCGCGAGATGCTGCAGGGCGTGATTGCCGACCTGTACGGTTTTTTCGTCAATGTCGTGGCGCAGGACCGGCATATGCCGGTCGAGCGTGTAAGGGAACTGGCCGATGGCCGCCCCTATACCGGGCAGCAGGCGGTCCCGCTGGGGCTGGTGGATCAGGTCGGGTCCATGGCGGATGCGCGTAAATGGTTGATCGGCAACACACATCTGCCCGATGATGTGCAGGTGACCGATATTGGCCCCGCCGCCACGCGGGTCAACTGGCGTCGGTGGTTTTCGGGTATCCTGTCGGGGGTGCCGGGTGCAGAATTTCTGTTGAAGGAAAGTACCGCGCTTGACGGGGCCGTTGCGATCTGGAAACTTTAATCTGTTGTTTAAATTAGGGGAACAGGATGACCAGATCGGAATTGATTGCCGAACTTGCTGCTGCGCGTCCACATCTGCCCATACGGGAGGTGGAACGTATTGTTCAGGTCATCTTTACGGAAGTCAGTAACGCACTGATGCGGGGGGACAGGGTGGAACTGCGCGGTTTCGGGGCGTTTACGGTCAAGAAACGCGACGCCCGCACCGGCCGCAACCCCCGCACGGGGGAAACCGTGTCGGTGGAGGAAAAGGTGGTGCCGTTTTTCAAGGCGGGCAAGGAACTGCGCGAACGCGTCAACCAGTCGCATCAGGCAACCGACTGATCATCCGTCCGTTTCCAGGCCGCCTCTGACAAAAACACCGCGCCGGGTCGGACCCGGCGCGGTGTTTCTTTATCCTGGGGCGGGTATTTGCCGTGATCAGTGGCGGGCGTTGATTTCCGCCAGCAGGAAGTCACGGAACACCGCCACGCGCTTGGACGTGCGCAGTTCCTCGGGGTACACGAAATAGGCATCGACCGTGGGCAGCGGCACTTCGGGCAGGATCTTGACCAGGTTGGGATACTGCGACGCCGCGTAAAGCGGGATCGACCCGATTCCGATACCGGCCGCGATCGCGCCCGCCATGGCGGCCAGGCTGTTGACCTCCAGCCGCGCCTGACGGCGTTCATCCGACGGGACGCCGGTTTCAGCCAGCCAGTTGATGTGCGGCACGGGCGGGTGGTAGCCGCCGAACAGCACCAGCTTGTGGGCGTTCAGTTCCTCCAGCGTGCGGGGCGTGCCGTAATCATTCAGGTATGACTGCGAGGCATAGATCGGCAGCGGAAAATCCGCCAGGTGCCGCTGGATCAGGTCCGGCTGGCGGGGCGGGTGCATGCGCACCGCGACATCCGCTTCGCGCATGCCCAGATCCAGGTCGTTATCTTCCAGGATCAGGGTGATCGAAATGTCAGGATTGGTTTCCATGAACCGGTGCAGCCGTGGCGTAAGCCAGCAGGTGCCAAAGCCGGTTGTCGTGGTGACCCGTAGCCGTCCCGCCGCCTTTTCCTTGCTTTCCGTCAGCAGGGACTGCGTCATGGCCAGCTTGGAGAAGACTTCCCGGACCGTCTGGTTCAGTGTCTCACCCTGTTCGGTCAGGATCAGCCCCCGGGCATGCCGGTGGAAAAGAGGGACCTGCAGCGCCTCTTCCAGGGCTGAAATCTGCCGCGATACCGCAGACTGGCTCAGGTTAAGCACGTCGCCGGCATGGGTGAACGACCCTGCTTCGGCTACAGCATGAAATATCCGGAGTTTATCCCAGTCCACGCGTTGACTCCGCTTTGCTATCTAATAAAGGGCGCGCCAAGTGTTATGACACTAAACGTTGTGGTGAAGGAAATACGGAGGCAGGTCAAGGACTCTTCATGTTTCATTACTGCGCTGCCGCAAGAAAGCGCTCGGCTTCCAGTGCCGCCATGCACCCGGTGCCAGCCGCTGTCACCGCCTGGCGAAATATCTTGTCCTGCACGTCACCCGCGGCGAAAACGCCGGGAACGGAGGTGCGGGTACTGCCCGGCGTGGTGATGATGTAACCGTCTGTATCGATCGCCACCACATCACGGAAAATTGTGGTATTGGGCGCATGGCCGATGGCAACGAACACCCCGTCAACATCAATATGCTGCATCGCGCCGGTCACGGTGTTGCGCAGGTCCGCCCCCGTGACCACGGGGGGCGTGCCGCTGCCGGTAATGCGTTCGACCGCACTGTTCCATATGACTGAAATCTTCGGGTTGGCGTGCAGCCGGTCCTGCAGGATCTTTTCCGCGCGCAGGCTGTCGCGGCGGTGGATCAGGGTCACGTGGCTGGCGTGGTGGGTCAGGTACAGCGCTTCTTCCACCGCCGTATTGCCGCCGCCCACCACGGCCACCCGCTTGCCGCGATAGAAAAAGCCGTCGCATGTGGCGCAGGCCGAAACGCCGGAACCCTGGAATTCCTTTTCCCCCGGCACGCCCAGCCACTTGGCCTGCGCGCCGGTGGCGATGATCACGCTGCGCGCTTCATACACCGTGCCGGAATCGCCGGTGGCGTAGAACCGGCCGGTGCCGTCCGCGCGGGTGAAATCGCATGAGACGATGATGTCATCCATAAGCCGCGTGCCGACATTGCCGGCCTGTTCGGCCATCTGCATCATCAGGTCCGGTCCCTGCACGCCCTTGGCGAAGCCGGGATAATTTTCCACATCCGTGGTGATCATCAGCTGCCCGCCGGGCTGCAGCCCGGCGACCAGGACGGGGGAAAGATTCGCGCGCGCGGCATAGATGGCGGCAGTGTAACCGGCGGGACCCGCACCAATGACAAGCAGGTCGGTAGAACACGTCTGGGGCATGAGATCAGAAAAACCCTATCGTCACAATTTCCTTTGGTATGGTCGTCCACTGGCGTCCGTGCAAGGGTTGGAGTAGGAAGGGCATCATTATTACGGCATATGGGCGCGACAGCCGCCCCCTTTGCGAAAGATGGAACAGGCATGGCGGAACGGATGGCTGATCTGGATGCGATTGACCGTCGGATTGTGGCCGAGCTTCAGCTGGACGGACGCATGACGAACGTGGAACTTGCGCGGCGCGTGGGCATTTCCGCGCCGCCCTGCCTGCGCCGCATGCGCCGGCTGGAGGAAGACCACGTGATCCGTGGCTACCATGCCGATACGGATGGCGCGCGGCTGGGGTGGTCGATCACGCTGTTCGCGCTGATCGGGCTGGACAGCCAGAAGGAAGCGGTCCTGTCCGCTTTTGAAAACCAGGTATCGGGCTGGCCGGAAGTGCGCGAATGCCACATGATCCGGGGCGGGGGGGATTTCCTGGTCCGGCTGGTGGCGCGCGACGCGACCCATGAAAACCTGCTGACCCGCCAGTTGACCGAAGCCCCGCATGTGGTGCGCGTGCAGACGCTGCAGACCATCCGCACCAGCCTGAACCGTCCCGGCGTGCCTGTGTGAGGGTGCGGTACAGCCCGCGCTGGTGGCTGTACCTGCTTGTGCTGCTGGCCGGCCTGCGGCTGGTCGTGGCGGGTATCCTGCCACTTTCCCCTGATGAAGCGTATTACCGGCTGTGGGCCTTCGCCCCCGCCGCAGGCTACCTTGACCATCCGCCCATGGTGGCGGTGTGGATACGGCTGGGCATGCTGCTGGGCGGCGACAATGCGTTTGGCGTCCGGCTGGTGGGGGTGCTGGCGGGGGCGGGGCTGTCCTTTTTCGTGTTCCGCGCCGTGCGTGACCTGCTGCCCGATGCGGGGCGGGCAGGGGGCATGCGGGCCTGCGTCATGTTGCAGGCGACTCTGGCGCTGGCAATTCAGTCGGTTGTCATAACACCGGACATGCCGGTGATGTTTTTCATATCCATGCTGCTATGGGCCATGGGCCGCGTCACGGTTGGGGCGGGGACGGGCTGGTGGCTGGTGGCGGGTCTGGCCGCGGGCCTTGCGTGCGACAGTAAATATACCGCCATCCTGCCGGTTGGCGGCATCGGGCTGTGGCTGGTGGTCCGGGGGCTGCGTCACCGCGCATGGGGGTTGCGGCAGGTGCCGGGCGTTGTGGGCGGCGTGGTGGTGGCGGCCGCGTGCGTTACACCGGTGGTGTGGTGGAATGCGCGGCATGACTGGGCCAGTTTTGTCCGGCAGGGCGGGCGGACAGCAGACTGGCATCCGGGCCGGGCCGTGCAGTTCCTGACCGAACTGGCGGCGGGGCAACTGGGGTTGATGACGCCCGGCATCGCGGCCTTTTTCATATGGGGGCAGGTGGTCGCGCTGCGCCATGCGCGGCGGGGGGGCGGTTGCGCGTTACTGTCGTGCATGACGCTGCTGCCGGCCTGCGTATTCATGCAGCATGCCTTGGGCGACCGGGTGCAGGCGAACTGGCCGATGGTGATCTATCCCATGCTGGCGGCAGGTACTGCCACGGTGGCATGGCGGTGGGGCCGCTGGGCGGTCGGGGGCGGCGTGCTGGTTGGCGCGCTGGTTTACATGCAGGCGCTGTTCGCCCCGCTGCCGCTATCAGCCCATACGGACGTGGCGTTGCGGCAGATGGCGGGATGGCGTGATCTGGCCACCGGGATTGCGGACCAGGCACGACCGGGTGATTTCATTGCCGCGTGTGACTACGGCACGGCGGCGGAACTGGCCACCGTCATGCCCGGCCGGGTCGTGGTGGGGATGGAGCCGCGCTGGGCGCTGTTCAACCTGCCGCATGATGTTTCGGGCGACGGGATCATGGTCTGTAATCCCCGCCGTGATTTTGACCGCGATGTATTCGTGTCGGTCCGGCAGGTCGATACACTTGTGCGTGGGCGGCAGGGACGTGTGGCGGAACGGGTTGCCCTGTACCGCGTCAGCCTGCGCACGGACCTGTCACCCGCACAGCGCAGCGCCATCGTAAGGCTGCCCACGCCGTAACAGGGACAGTATCAAAAGTTTTGGGTGAAGCTTTTTTCAAAAAGCTTCAGGGAATACCGCCTTTTGAAAAAACGGCGGCACAAAAAACGTTTGATTCCCAAATGTTAAGGTTCAGGCCGCCGGGGCGACCTGACGGACCTGTTCCAGCAATGCCTTCATGCGGAAGGGTTTTTCCAGCAGCGGCAGCGGCGCGTAACCGGCCAGGCGGTCGGGGTCGCCGCTCATCACGATCACATGGCAGCCCTGGGCCTGCGCCGTGGCGATCAGGGCGTCCGGGTCGCCATCGGGCAGGGTCAGGTCCACCAGCGCCAGCGTATAGCGCGTATCCCCGATCCGCTGCATGGCGTCGGCCACGTCGGGGCTTATGGTGGCGTGAATGCCGTTTGCCTCCAGCATGGTGGCGACCAGTTCCGCTATCGTCGCCTCGTCCTCGACAATCAGGGCAGAAATCTGGGTCATGACGGGATGCTCTCGGTCCGGGGGGAATGGGGGGCGGGGGTGCGCACCTGCGCGGCCACCGGCCATGGGGCGATGCCGCGCGGGGACAGGGCCAGCGTGCCCAGTTCCAGCAGGCCGGGGCTGAAGGCGGCGGGGTCGGCGCGCACCTGCGCCATGTCAAACCACCCCACGTCACACGCATCATCGCCCGCCGTGATATCGGTCCAGCCATTGTCATGGCATTTCACGGCCACGATCAGGTAGTGGAAGCGGATCCGGCCCGTATCGTCACGGTCGATCAGGTCAAAGGCCGTCAGCGTGCCCTCGGCATGGGTGATGAAGCCGGTTTCCTCACGCAGTTCGCGCGCTGCCGCGTCCAGGTAGCTTTCGCCGTATTCGATGCGGCCGCCGGGAAACCCCCACAGCCCCTGATCCGGTGGATTGCGCCTGCAGACCAGCAGCATGCGCCCGTTGCGGACCACAATGGACAGGACGGCCCCGGCTAGTGTCATGTTATCAGCCATATATGAGAATATATCGGATCGTGGCCCCGCATCCATGCCTGTATCGGACCGCTTTGTTCCCGATTGCGTGAACACGGCCCGGCAGGCAGGAAAAAACTAGCGTTTCATCACGATATGCGCCCGGCAGCGCGGGGTGCCGTAGGTGCCGACCATCGCGTTGCCTTCGGGGCGGGCTTCGAACACCATGGGGAAGGCGGCGCCAGATGGCTGCCTGACCACGGTTTCGGTATGGTACAGGTCGGCCTTTTTCTGTGGCACGCCCGTCAGTGCTATGGATCCGTCGGCCGGGGTGAACGTCATGCGTTTCGTGCCGATCTGGAAGGTGGAGGTATTGCCGGTTTCGGTGCTGCAGTTGCCCTGGTCGCGCACCAGTTGCCCCGTCCACAGTCCCACGGGGTCATTTTTGGCGTCGGCGCGCGCGGGGGAAGCGGCAAGGGGAAGGCAGGCGGCGCAGGCGGCCGCCAGCAGGAAAGAACGTGCAGTCATGAAACAACCATATGATCCGGTTTGTCGGAGCCGACAGGAAAGACAGGCCTGCCTGAATGCATATATTGTGCTATCTGCGCGGGAAAGACTATCCCACCCTTGCAATATGTTGCCAGCTCATGCTGGAAGCCTGTTCTATCGATAATGCCGCGACCGAAAGATACATGATGAACGATACCGCGAAGACCGCCGCCCCTGTCGCAGGACTTGATGAATCCCTGCATGAGGATCGTATCCTGATCCTGGATTTCGGCAGCCAGGTCACCCAGCTGATTGCCCGGCGCGTGCGTGAAAGCGGGGTATATTGCGAAATCTGGCCGTATTCCAGCACCGCCGAGCGGATTCGCGCCTTTGCGCCGAAGGGCATCATCCTGTCCGGCAGCCCGGCCAGCGTGCTGGACAAGGACGCGCCGACCATCCCTGAAGTGGTGTTCGCCCTGAACGTGCCGGTGCTGGGCATCTGCTATGGCCAGCAGGCCATGTGCCGCCAGCTGGGTGGCACGGTGGAAACATCCGAACACCGTGAATTCGGCCGCGCACATATCGATATCATCAAGGACTGCGCCCTGTTCCGCGGCACATGGGCACGTGGCGGGCGTGAACAGGTATGGATGAGCCACGGCGACCGCGTGACAAAGCTGCCGCCCGGTTTCCAGGCCGTGGCCGTGAGCGAGGGCGCGCCGTTCGCCATCATCGCCGACGAAGGCCGCCGCCTGTATGGCGTGCAGTTCCACCCCGAAGTGGTGCATACCCCGCATGGCGCGGCGCTGCTGCGCAACTTCACCCATGACGTGGCGGGATGCCGGGGCACGTGGACCATGGCGGGCTTCCGTGAAATGGAAATTGCCCGTATCCGCCAGCAGGTGGGCAAGGGGCGTGTGATCTGTGGCCTGTCGGGGGGGGTTGATTCCTCGGTCGCGGCGGTGCTGATCCATCAGGCCATTGGCGACCAGCTGACCTGTATTTTCGTTGACCCCGGCATCCTGCGCGCGGGTGAGGCGGATGAGGTGATCCGGACCTTCCGGGACCGCTTCAACATCCACCTGATCCACCGCGATGCGTCCGACCTGTTCCTGAACGCGCTGGAAGGGGTGAGCGACCCCGAAATCAAGCGCAAGACCATTGGCCGCCTGTTCATTGAAGTGTTCGAGGAAGAAGCGGCAAAACTGGGTGGCGCCGAATTCCTGGCGCAGGGCACGCTGTATCCCGACGTGATCGAAAGCGTCAGCTTTACCGGCGGCCCGTCCGTGACCATCAAGTCGCACCACAACGTGGGCGGCCTGCCGGAACGGATGAAGATGAAACTGGTCGAGCCGCTGCGCGAACTGTTCAAGGACGAGGTGCGCGAACTGGGCCGGGAGATGGATATCCCCGAAGCGATCGTCGGCCGCCACCCGTTCCCCGGGCCGGGACTGGCCATCCGTATTCCCGGCGCCATCACGCGTGAGAAGCTGGACCTGTTGCGGCGCGTTGATTCGATCTTCCTTGAGGAAATCCGCTCCGCCGGATTGTACGACGCCATCTGGCAGGCCTTTGCCGTGCTGCTGCCGGTCCGCACCGTGGGCGTCATGGGCGACGGGCGTACATATGACTACGCCTGCGCCCTGCGCGCGGTGACCAGCACCGATGGCATGACGGCGGATATCTATCCCTTCGACATGTCCTTCCTCAACCGCGTGGCCGGGCGGATCGTCAATGAAGTGCGCGGCGTGAACCGCGTGACCTATGACATTACGTCCAAGCCGCCGGGAACGATTGAGTGGGAATGAGTAGGTATTATTTCCAGTAAATAACGCGTCTATATTATAAATATTTTCTGTTTTATTATCCTTCAGGATTTGTGCCCGTTTGGGTGTGCGTCCTGAAGGATTTTTTTATGGCCGGGCGCGAACGCCATGCCGGGGCCAATAAAGAGTTCTGATTGTCTATTATGGAAATATATTTTCTATTTTTGTTTTATACTAAATAATGGTTCTGAATATTCGTTTCCAGATCAGCACACAGAACATACCCATATTCCTCCCTAAACCCACAGATTGCTATCTGCATCAATTGAAAGATATGAAACGGGCAGTAAATATCATGTTGTTCAGGGGAAAGGAGCGTGGCCATTCAGCCATCATCGGCAAACAGAAGCCCGTTTGATAAATGGAAGGATGGCATTGATGCTGGCGGGCGTTCCCCAGCCCAGTGGAATGCATGGGACAGCGAAATCCGCCGGACGGTTGATGAATACAACCGGCATTTATCCAATACACCTGGCTATCATCCGCTGGACTGGCGCTGGATCAAGGCGATTATCTGGGTAGAGACGGGCGCACACAGCCCCGCATGGAACCGTCAGCCCATGCAGATTGGTAATCCGGGTGATCCGGGACTGACTTCGCTGCTGTCTGGAAAGGAGGGTGGCGACCGTATTGTGCCACCTGCGTGGAAAGGACGCCTGACAGTTGGCTCTGCCCGGGCCAATCCAGCCGATAACATTCGTGCCGGGGTCGGATATCTGCTTATGAGGATGGCAAACTTCCGGATGGATACCGTTGTCGATCCTAATGCCAGGATCGAGAAAGTTATGGTCACGGCATCGAACAACAATCTGTGGCATATCGCAAGGAATACAGGCACAACAGTAAAAAACCTGCAAAGCCTCAATCCGGGTATTACGCCAGCCCAGCTTAAGCCAGGAATGGAACTGAAATATCAGAAAGCGTCTGAACAGCGGGTTATTTTTGGATGGAAAAATGTTTCTGCAGCCATGATGGCAGATAAATATAATCATGCTAATGTTTATGATTATACAAGGAAACTGAATTATGTATTCCCTCGTGTCGGTCGATAAAAATATTTAATAAATATGAAGATAGTTTCTTTGTTTTGTCTTGTTTGCTGGCTTCCAACGATAGCTATGGCAAAAACTAATTCGATGGTCCCAATAGCAGAGGAAATATATGACGAATGTAGTGAGTTTTCGATGGCAGGGATACATGAATGCCTGCAGAAAAAACGTGATGAAAGTCAAAGAAAATTAGCGCAAGCTGAAGCCTATGTGAATACCATGTTGTCCCGATGGGATGTGGAAGACCAATATATTGCTCAGGCTAAAAGTCATTTCGCCATAGATAAGCAGGAATTTATTAATTATCGTGCGGCGCACTGTCTCTTTATAAAGTCTTTGGGGGCTAGTGGAATTGGTAATGCATTGGAGATCAGGGAATATGCGTGTGTTGCCGCATTGAATTATAGGCGAATTGCGCAATTGCGGGAAGCTGTCTCTCAGTCTCAGCTTAAATAATTCGCTTCTTGGGTAAAAATAAGATCTCCTTTCATGTTTATCTGAACTGCGTCCTGAAGTATTTTTTTATGGCCGGGTGCGAATGCTGTATCGGGGCCAATAAAGTGTCCTGATTGTCTGTCGAAATAACAATACATTCGCTGGAATATTTTCGTAAAGAATTCGAACTGTCTCCATGCTGATCGGGCGTTAATGCCCGGCCCCTGGCGTAAATGCCGTCCGTAGGAACTGAACTTTACAAAAGGTTTCATTTTCCCCGTTCCGATCACATTGCACGGCATGGCTTCGGGCATGACCCCCCCCTGTATCGTCTGGTGTTGTTGAACGGTAATGCCGCAGGACGGTGCCCGACGGGGACCGGTTTCCCGCCATATTTTCAATCACGCAATATGGGGGCGACCGTGACCGGCAGGGGGGCGGCGGACTGTGTCAGCACATGCGCACTGGGCCGGGACCGGGTCGGGAAAGGTGCATATCTGATATTGCAATTCACTCTCAATTGCTAAATAAGCTGCCGTGAACCATCACAGTGTGAGCTTTGATCCATGAGTCTTCGTACGCTTTGCCTGAGCACCATCTGCGCCGCCAGCCTGCTGGCGGGTGTGGATGCTCCGGTGGCGGCCCGCGCCGCGACCGGCGGGGACACTGCCGTGCCGCAGAAGGTAAAACCGGCTTCCACCCCGCGCGCCCGGCCTGCCCGGGCACCGGCGGACGATACGGCGGCGCAGGCGGACACCACACCGGACGCCACACCGGACGCCCCGCCGGCCCGGCACGAGGACATGGTCGTCACCGCCGCGCGCAGGAACCGCATGTATGTCAGCAGCGGTGGCGACCTGGGCGCATTGGGCAAGAAGAAGGGGCTGGACGTGCCCTTCAACATCCGCAGCTACAATTCCAGCCTGATCCTGAACCAGCAGTCACAGACACTGGGCGACGTGCTGCTGAACGACCCCACCGTCCGCACCACAATGGGGTACGGCAATTACGCGCAGCTGTTCCAGATCCGCGGGTTCACGCTGTATGGCGATGACGTGGCGATTGACGGCCTGTATGGCGTCACCCCACGGCAGCTTGTCTCGCCCCAGCTTTATGATTCGGTGCAGGTGCTCAATGGCGCCAGCGCGTTCCTTAATGGCGCGGCCCCCGGTGGCTCGGCCATTGGCGGCAATGTCAACCTGATCCCCAAACGGGCTGCGGCAACCGACATCACGCGCATCACCGGCGATTACACCAGCGGCGGGCAGGGCGGTGGCGCGTTTGATGTCAGCCGCCGGTTCGGCCGCGACCATGCCTTCGGCTTCCGCTTCAACGCCGCCGGCATGGATGGGCAGACGGCGATCAAGGGCGAACGGCGTGATGACGTGGCCCTAGGCGCAGCCTTTGACTGGCACAATGATGACACGCGCATCGACATGAACATGAATTACCAGAAGCAGCAGGTTTATGGCGGACGCAGCGCGATCATCGTCTCCAGCCTGGCCGATGGCATGCCCGCGCCCAAGGCCACCGCGCCTTCGGAAAACTGGGGGCAGCGCTGGGCCTATACCGACCTGAGCTACCTGTTCGGCACGCTGAACATCGAACATGATTTTGGCAGCCACATCACGGCGTATGGCAAATTCGGCGCGCAGGGCGGCAATGAAATGGGCAATTACGCCACCACCACGCTGACCAATTCCCGCACCGGGGCCGGCACCGTGGGCGCCATGGCGGATGCGTACAACGTCATGAACGAGGCCACGCAGGCCGGTATCCATGCCCATGTCACCACCGGCCCGATCAAACATGAAATCAACGCGGGCGGGTCAGCGATATGGGAGGAATCAGACGCCGCCTATTCCATGAGCCTGATCTCGCAGGCGGGCAACATCTATCATCCCACGCAGTTCACCCCGCAGGAAACCTATAGCGGCGGCAGCCTGAACAATCCCGGCCGGGTGGCGTGGAACAAGCTGTACAGCCTGTTCCTGTCCGATACCATGACCTTCTGGCACGACCGCATCGCGCTGACGGGGGGCTTCCGGTACCAGGATATCCTGTCGGATTCCTTTGCCTATGGCACCGGCACGTTGAGCACCCATTACGACGCGGCAGCGTTTTCCCCCGTCATTGGCCTTGTCATCCATCCGGTCAAGCATGCGGCCCTGTATTTCAACCGTATTCAGGGGCTGTCGGCGGGGCAGACGGTGGGGGCGACCTACGTCAATGCCGGGCAGGTCTTCGCCCCGTACCAGAGTACCCAGTACGAAGTCGGCGCCAAGTATGACGTGGGCCGCTTTGCCGCAGGTGTCGCGTTTTTCCAGACCGCCATGCCACAGGGCATGACCGAGGCCTACGGCAATACCGGGCAGATGCTGTACACACAGAATGGCCGGCAGCGTAACCGGGGCATGGAACTGACCTTCAACGGGGAAATCCTGCGCGGCCTGCGCTTCAACGGCGGCCTGACGCTGATCGATGCGAAGCAGATGAATACGGCGGGTGGCGAGTATAACGGCAAGACCGTGATCGGCGTGCCGAACTACACCATCAACGGCAACCTTGAATACGACGTGCCGTTCATCAAGGGACTGACGCTGGTGGGCCGTGTCATCAGCACCGGCAAGCAGCAGTTCAACAACGCCAATTCGACGCACCTGCCGGCGTGGTCCCGCTTCGACCTTGGCGCGCGCTATACGTTCCTTGCCGCCAAGAAGCCGCTGACCGCGCGTTTCGAGGTCGATAACATCGGCAACCAGCGGTACTGGGCATCGGTTTACCAGAGCGACCTGGTCATGGGCGACCCGGAGACCTTCAAGTTCTCGATCAGTGCCGACCTGTAAAAAACCGGACAGAAGGAATAAAAGTTCTTGGCTGCCGCCTTTTTTAAAGGCGGCGTTATCTGAAGACTTTTGAAAAAATCTTCACCAAAAACTTCTGTATTTTAAACCACGGTTTCCGGCCGCAACCGTTGACTGCAACCGGAAACCGTATCGTGGTATCAGTGAATGACCCCGCAGGCCACGCGATCCCCCGCGCCACCAATGGGCTGGGTGCGGTAGTCATCGGGGTTGGCGTGGATCACCAGCGCCGATCCATCCTTATCCAGCAGGGCAGGGCGGCCATCCGCGCCGTTGAGGGAGACCAGCGTGGAATACATCTCCACCGTTGCCGTCCCGTCCTGACTGACAAACAGGTTGGGCAGGTCGCCCGCGTCATTGGCGTTCGCATTCAGCAGGCCATGCACCACGGGGGTCGCCGCATGTACATGCGCCCCGGCGGATGTGAACTTCGGCGGGCCGCAATCGCCCTTTTCATGGAAATGGATCCCGTGCCAGCCGGGGATCAGCCCCTTGGCCGTAATCCGCAGCAGCACGCCGTGGGGCGCGTCCGTGACCTGCACGGTGCCGTGGTCGGCGCCGTCATTGCCAATCAGCGTGCCCGACGCCGTGCCAGCGGCATGGGCCATGGCGGGCAGGGTGGCCAGCCCGGCAAGTAGCCCCAGCAGTCGAAGGCGTGGTGTGAACATGGTCTTTTTTCCTTATTCCCGTTCGCGCAGGCGGCCAGCGTGCCGGAATTAAGACCGCCTCGCAACAACGCGGAACCCGTCCCGTAACACCTCAACTACCGCACATGATGTCCAAACCCGTGTGCGGACAGGGTAGCGAGCGCGAAAAGGGACGGAATTCACTTTGTGCTGAACAGGGCGGGGCAGGGCGCCATGAAGGTCAGGAAGACGTTTTTTAACCTGTCCCTATCCCAGGTCAGCATGGGCGAAGGGTTCGTTCGCCTTCAGCACCAGGTCACGCAGGCGCTCGGGGTCTATGGCGTGGACCGTCCGGTTATGGCGGCCGGTCATGGTGCGCGCGGCCAGCAGGGCGTTGATGGCGGATTCCTCCACCGCCTGCACCACGCCCATGAACATCGCGTCCATGTCATCATCATTCAGGGCGTCGATATGCACGCGGTTCTTTATCGGGTACGCGCCGGGATCATTGGCGGTGGTGAAGGCCAGGTACAGATCGCCCGAATCATTGCCCGACGGCGTGCCCAGGCGGCCCATGCCAATGCCCGCGCGCTTGGCCATGCGGCGCAGCTGCGTGGGCATGAGCGGGGCGTCGGTCGCGACAATGATGATGATGGAGCCTTTTTCCTTCGTCCAGACCGTATTGTCCTTCATCACCAGCCCCACCGGCGCGCCACATACCTTCAGCCACGGGCGGATGCCGTTATTGGCCTGCACCAGAACGCCCACGGTGTACTGGCCCGCGCTGGTGTCCACCCGGCGCGACGATGTGCCGATCCCGCCCTTGAATTCATACGTGATCATGCCGGTGCCGCCGCCCACGTTGCCTTCGGCCACCGGGCCGGGACGGGCGTTGCGGATGGCGTCCAGCACATGGCGTTCGGTAATGTGGAAGCCGCCAATGTCGTTCAGCCACCCGTCATAGGTTTCGGCCACGACCGGCAGGGGCCAGATGTCCTCGCCCATCTGCTCGGGGAAGCTGCGCACCATCCATCTGGCCACGGCCTGGTGCGCGGTGCCGATGGAACAGGTGTTGGTAATGGCGATCGGCCCCATGAACCAGCCCGCTTCCGCGATCCAGTGCGTGCCGGTCATCTCCCCGTTGCCGTTCATGGAAAACGTCCCGGCCCAGCACGGGTGCAGCAGCGCGCCCGGCGCACGTGGCAGGATGGCCGTGACCCCGGTGCGCACCGCGTGGTCCCCGTGCCCGGATACAAGGGTGGTATGCCCGACCCGCACGCCCGCGACATCGGTAATGGCATTGTCCGGGCCGGTCCGCCCCTGCATGGGCAGGCCCAGCGCGCGGGCACGCGGGCGCGCAACCTGCGGGGGCGATGCGGCATGCGCGGCGGTGGGGGACAGCGCGCGGGTGGTCAGGGCGGTGGCCCCCAGCAGGCCAAGGCCCCCGGTCATGATGGCGCGGCGGGAGATATCCGTCATTACGCATTCCTTGTGGCTGTTGTGCATGGTGGCGGCATGTTGCGGCGGGCCGGGGCCGTATGGTGCTGGCCCGTAACGAAAGCCTTTGGTAGCATCCGCCCTGGCGGCCGGGTATCAGGCGGAAGGGGGATGGTCATGTACTGCTTTGGAAGTATGGGATGGAGGTAAGCGACCTGGCGTTTCACGCGGCCCTGGGCAAGCTGGTCGGGGATGTGGGGAATGCGGATTTCTGGCGGCGGCTGACGACCTTCCTGCGCCGCCAGGTGGCGTTCGATACATGGGTCGCGATGATCTTCCAGCCCGGGCACGCGCCGGTCCTGCTGGCCGACTGCCCGGATGACGCGGTGGCCGACGTGCTGCTGCGCGACTACCTTGCGCGGTTTTACCTGCTGGACCCGTTCTGCCGCTTTGCCCTGTCCGGTCCGGCAGCGGGGCTGTACCGCATTGACGATGTCGCCCCCGAACTGTTCCGCCAGACCGAATATTACCAGACCTATTACCGCCACATGGTCGATCATGACGAGGTGCAGTTCCTGGCCCCGATCGGGGGCGGGCGGGTCATTTCGCTTTCCCTTGGCTCCCACGGGGTGTTTTCGGCGGCGGACATGGGGGTGCTGCAGCTTTATGCCGCGTGGGTGCCGCCGCTCATGGCGCTGGCTGTCAGGCTGGAAGGCGGCCCGGCGCAGGCCGCCCATGGCGGCGCGGACCTGCAGGCCGTGCTGGAACGCCTGGGCTGTCCCCGCCTGACCGCGCGTGAAATGGATGTGATGGTGCTGATGCAGGCGGGGCATTCGACCCGGTCCATCGCGCAGTCGATGCGGATTTCACCGCATACGATCAAGGTCCACCGCCGCAACATCTATGAAAAACTGGGCGTTTCCACGCAGGCGGAGGTCTTTGCGCTGCTGTCGGGACGCATGGCGCGCTGACCGCCCCGGCCGTGGCGATGGCCGGGGCATGAAGGCGAAGGGTTCCCATCGTGGGCCGCGCGCTGTATGCCCACACCATCCTTATCATGACATTGCGGCCCATGAAGATCGGTTTCCTGTTCAACCACGACTGTATCCATCAGGTCTCGCACACTGCGCCGATCATCTGTGAACTGGTGGCGCTGGGGCAGGATGTGACGGTCATTACCTCCACCCCCGCGCAGGAAGCGCATGTCCGCCGGACCATCGCGCCCTGCATGGACCGCGTGCGCTTTGTCCGCATCGATATCGGGCCGGTGTCGCGGGCCATAAACGTGGTGGCGCAGGCGGTGGTGCCGTTCCGCCGCATCGCCAACCTGCGCGAAAACGTGGACCTGTTTCGGCAGTTTGACGCGCTGGTGGTGCCGGAAACCACGTCGGCCCTGCTGAAAAGCCACTTCAACCTTGATATCCGGCTGATCTATTTCCCGCATGGGGCAGGGGACCGGTCCATCGGGTTTCGCGACGTGACCCGGTTTTTCGACCTTGTGCTGCTGCCCGGAACCAAGACGCGCGACCGCATGCTGGACCGGCAGCTGATCCGCCCCGGCCACCACGCCGTTGTCGGCTATCCCAAATTCGATACCGTGGACATGACGCGTCGCCCGCGCCTGTTTGACAACGACCGGCCCACGGTCCTGTACAACCCGCATTTCGACCCGGTCCTGTCATCATGGTGGGACATGGGCATGGACGTGCTGGAATGGTTCGCGCGGCAGGATGACTACAACCTGATCTTCGCGCCCCATGTCATGCTGTTCCGCCGCAGGCTGCATACATCGGTCGAACACCGCCGCGTGCGCCTGCGCCGGATGATCCCCGAACGCCTGCGCAACCTGTCGCATGTCCGCATCGACACCGGCAGCCAGAATTCGGTGGACATGACCTATGTCCTGGCCGCCGACATCTATCTGGGTGACGCCAGCAGCCAGGTCTATGAATGGATCGCGCGTCCCCGGCCGTGCATCTTCCTCAATTCCCACCACGCGCGCTGGCAGGGCAATCCCAGCTACGCGCACTGGAACATGGGGCAGGTGATCGACAGCGTCAGCGCACTGCCCCATGCGCTGGCGGTGGCGTGGGACCGGCAACACGAATTCGCCCCGCGCCAGCAGGCCGCATTCAGCGAAACATTCCACACCGTTCCGGGCGAAACCGCCGCCCACCGCGCGGCACGGGAAATTGTTTACTTTTTGTCGCAGGATAAATCCCGCACCCCCTGAACCCCGGCGGAACGGGGTGCTATTGTCCGCCACAGATCCATGGAATGGATGAGGGAGGCCATGCGCATTGCCTATGTCATCAATACATTTGAAGGCGGCGGCGCGGCCCTGCCCATACCGGCCATTGCCGATGTCTTTCGTCAGTGCGGGCATGATGTGCATGTAGCTGCCCTGTCGCGGCGCAACGGGCGGGCCATGCCCCACCTGCGCCATGCGGGGCTGGACCCCGTGGTGCTGGGGGCGGACCGCGCCCCGATCGCGCGGCAGATGGCGGGCCTGGATGCATGGGTGCGCCATGTCCGGCCCACCCATATCTGGACATCGCTGACGCGCGCGACCCTGCTGGGGCAGATGGTGGGGGCATGGCGGCGCATTCCCGTGGTCAGCTGGCAGCATAATGCCTTTCTCCTGCCCGCCAACCTTGCGCTGCTGCGGATGATGAAGGAACGCAGCCGGATCTGGGTGGGGGATTCCGCCTTTGTCACCACCCTGACCCGCAAGCGGCTGGCCCTGCCGTACAGCCGCGTCATGTGCTGGCCCATTTTCCGCGCCTGGCCCGATGTGGCGCCCGCCCCCGCGTGGCGACCGGGGGAGGAAATACGCATCGGCTCGCTCGGGCGGCTGCATGCCAGCAAGGGGTACGATGTGCTGTGCCGCGCGCTGGTGCAGTTGCGTGACGTGCCGGGCCTGCCGCCCTACCGCGTCACCATTGGCGGGGAGGGGGCGGAACATGACCGCCTGCGCGGCTTCTGCCTGCGCCACGGGCTGGATAACGTGCATTTCGCGGGCTATGTCGAGGATACGGCCACCTTCCTGCGGCAATGCCACCTGTATGTGCAGCCATCGCTTTACGAAGGGTTCTGCATCGCCGCCCACGAAGCCATGAACATGGGCCTGCCGGTACTGGGCAGCGATGTGGGCGAAATGGGCCGGTCCATCGTGGACGGGGTGACCGGCTGGAAACTGCCGCCCCGGCAGCCGGGCGCGCTGGCCCGCAGGCTGGAAGCCACCTTGCGCCAGCCTGAACAGATGGCCGGCATGGGACAGGCCGCGCGCGAATGGGTCATGAACAGCTTCAGCGCACGGGCCTTCAGCCGCGCCGGAACCACGATCCTGCAGCGCATGGCGGGGTAAGGGGTACACGCCAAGGGTACGCAAAAAGCCCGGAAAACCGCGGCGTGTACCCTCTGTTCCCTCCGTACCCCTTATTTTCCAAACTTGCCACGGCACCTGATCTACCTGGCTTCGTCAAACAAATTGTTAAGTAAGGGGTACGGAGGGAACAGGGGTACACCCCACCGGCCCATGGCGCTACAGACCGCAGGAAAGCACGGTTTTCTGGCATTCCATGACCGGGGGGAAGTGTACCCCTTCCAATTGTGGCAAGGGGTACGGGGGGATCAGATGATGACGTCCGGCGGGTTCTGCTTGGTCAGCCGGTCATACTGCAGCAGGGTGGTCAGCAGGTCTTCCATGCATTCCAGCGGCAGCATGGTCGCGCCATCGCTGGGCGCGGTATCGGGATCGGGGTGGGTTTCAATGAACAGCCCGGCCACGCCAATGGCCAGTGCGGCGCGGGCCAGGATGGGTGCAAACACCCGCTGCCCGCCCGAAGCCGACCCCAGCCCGCCGGGCTGCTGCACCGAATGGGTGGCGTCATAGATCACGGGATGGCCGGTGCCCGCCATGATCGGCAGGGCGCGCATGTCATTGACCAGCGTGTTGTAGCCAAACGACGTGCCGCGTTCACACAGCATGATGCGGTCATTGCCGGTGGAGGCGACCTTGGCCGCGACATTGGCCATGTCCCATGGGGCCAGGAACTGCCCCTTCTTGATATTGACCGCCGCCCCCGTCTGCCCCGCCGCCAGCAGAAGGTCGGTCTGGCGGCACAAAAAGGCCGGGATCTGCAGCACGTCGGCCACTTCCGCCACCGGGGCGCACTGGTCGGGCTGGTGCACGTCGGTCAGCACCGGCATGCCGAAACGCGCGCGCACCCGTGACAGGATATCCAGCCCCTGCGCCATGCCCACGCCGCGCGCGCCGTTGATGGAGGTGCGGTTGGCCTTGTCGAACGAGCTTTTGTAGATCAGCCCGATCCCCAGCTTCGTCGCAATCCCATGCAGCGCATCGGCCACTTCCGTGGCCTGCTGCAGGGATTCGATCTGGCACGGCCCCGCGATCAGCACGAAGGGCGCTTCGTTGCTGACCGTAAGGCTGCCGATGGTTATGGCGTGATGGTCGGTCACCGTTTCGCTCCCTTTTCCGCCGCCTTGGCGACGGCGGCCCCGATGAAGCCGGAAAACAGCGGATGCGGGTCAAACGGCTTGGAAATCAGCTCGGGGTGGTACTGCACCGCGATGAACCACGGGTGGTCGGGGTATTCCACCACTTCGGGCAGGATGCCGTCGGGCGACATGCCAGAAAAGCGCAGGCCGGTCTTTTCCAGCTGCTCGCGGTAGTGGTTGTTGACCTCGTAACGGTGGCGGTGGCGTTCGCGGATGTCGGTGCGGCCATAGGTCTGTGCCGCGCGCGATCCTTCCGCCAGCCTGGCGGGATAGGCGCCAAGGCGCATGGTGCCCCCCATCTCGCCCCCTTCGCGCCGGCGAAGCAGTTCGTTGCCCCGCGCCCATTCGGTCATGAGGCCAACCAGCGGCTGGTCGGTGGGGCCGAATTCGGTCGACGACGCATCCTTGATGCCCGCAAGGTTGCGCGCGCATTCGATCACCGCCATCTGCATGCCAAAGCAGATGCCCATGAACGGGATGTTGTTTTCACGCGCGTATTTCACCGCGCGGATCTTGCCTTCCGACCCGCGTTCGCCAAACCCGCCGGGCACGAGGATGGCGTCGCTGCGGGCAAGACTGTTCACCGCATCATCCGATTTCTCGAAATCTTCCGCTTCGACCCAGTTCAGGCGCACGCGCGCGCGGTTGGCGATGCCACCATGCTGCAGGGCCTCGATCAGGGATTTGTAGCTGTCCAGCAGGGCGGTGTACTTGCCCACCACCGTCACCACCACCTCGCGGTCGGGGTGGCGGACGGCGTCCACGATCCTTTCCCACCGCGACAGGTCGGGGTCGGGTGTCGTGGGCAGGCCGAAATGGTGCAGCACCTCGGTATCCATCCCTTCGGCATGGTACGAGATGGGGCAGGCATAGATCGTGTCCACGTCGCGCGCGGCGATCACCGCCTGCGGGCGCACGTTGCAGAAGCTGGCGATCTTGCGGCGTTCGTTTTCGGGTATTTCCCGGTCCGACCGGCAGACCAGCATCTGCGGCTGGATGCCGACATTCTGCAGTTCCTTGACGGAATGCTGCGTGGGCTTGGTTTTCAGCTCACCCGCCGCCGCGATCCATGGCAGCAGGGTGAGGTGGATGAACATCGTCTGGTCGGGGCCAAGGTCGTTGCGCAGCTGGCGGATGGATTCAAGGAAGGGCAGGCTTTCGATATCGCCCACCGTGCCGCCGATCTCGACCAGGACAAAATCCAGGTCCTCGGTATCCGCCACGATCGTTTCCTTGATCGAGTCGGTAATGTGGGGAATGACCTGCACGGTCGCCCCCAGGTAATCGCCACGCCGTTCGCGCGCGATCACGCCGGAATAGATCTGCCCCGTCGTGGCATTGTCCGCCCGGGTGGCATGCACACCCGTGAAGCGTTCGTAATGGCCAAGGTCCAGATCCGTTTCAGCCCCGTCGTCGGTCACGAAGACCTCGCCGTGCTGATAGGGACTCATCGTCCCCGGATCGACATTCAGGTAGGGGTCAAGCTTGCGCAACCGGACCCGATAGCCACGGGCCTGGAGCAGGGCAGCAAGGGCAGCCGAAGCAATGCCTTTGCCGAGGGAGGACACCACGCCGCCGGTGATGAATACAAACCGCGTCATGGATGGCCTTTCTACACAGCTTGCGGCCGCGCTGCAAAGGCTACGACGCGCCACGGGCCGAAAAAATGAAAAACGCCCCGGCACAGGGTGCGGGGGCGTTGGTCATTCCTGCGGAAAACCGCCTGATGTCAGGGCGTTGTGGCCGGCGCGGTCGAAGCCGGCGGCTGGGCCAGGATATCATGCCCCGCACCGGTCGATGCCCCGCGGTTCATGACCGCAAGCGTCAGCGACAGCACCATGAAGGCCGTGCCCAGCACCGCGGTCGAGCGCGTGAGCAGCGTTGCCGTCCCGCGTCCGGACATGAAGGAACCCATGCCCTGCGACCCGCCGATTCCAAGGCCGCCGCCCTCGCTGCGCTGGATCAGGATGGTCCCGATCAGCGCGATGGTGACGAACAGGTGCAGTAGAAGAAGAACTGTGATCATGCGTCTTTCCAGTAGATCCCCGTCCGCCGCGCGGCAATCACGAAGCGCGGGCGGCGCGGACAAGCGGCACGAAGGCGTCGACCTTCAGGCTGGCATTGCCCACCAGCGCCCCGTCCACGTGTTCGACAGGCAGGATATCGGTGACATTGCGTTCATTGACGGAGCCACCATAAAGGATTTGCATCGTTTTGCCAGCATCCCCGAACTGCCGCACCAGTTCGGCGCGGATAAAGGCGGCCATGTCGGCGATATCCTGCTGTGACGCGGCCTGTCCGGTGCCGATGGCCCAGATCGGTTCGTACGCCACGATGCCGCGGAATCCCTGCGGCAGCGACCCCTCAATCTGCCAGCCCACGGTGGCCTGCGAATCCCCGGCGGAACGCTGGTCGTCGTTTTCGCCCACGCAGACGATGGGCGTCAGGCCCGCCGCCATCGCGGCGACCGTCTTTTCACGCACGGTCTCATCCAGCTCGTGGTGTTCGGCCCGGCGTTCGGAATGGCCCAGGATGACGTATTCCACCCCCAGGTCCACCAGCATGGGGGCGGAAATGTCGCCGGTATGCGCCCCCGACTTGTCCTTGTGGCAGTCCTGCGCGCCCAGCTTTATGCCAGCCTGCTTCAGCTTCGGCGCAAGGCGGGCCAGCTGCGTGAACGGCGGGCAGACCACGACATCGGCCCGGGGGGACAGCGCGGCCAGCTGCGCGGCCAGCCCGTCCACCAGCGCGTCGGCATCCGCGCTCAGGCCATTCATTTTCCAGTTGCCAACAATTATCTGCTTCATGTTTCCACTCCTGCGTCCATGTGGCAGCGCGCCGCCCGCGCGGTGCGTGGCATGGTTGTCATGGGGGTGCAGCCTACACCATGGCGCGCCGCCGGTTGCAACCCGCACGGGCCGCATCGCGGGCGTGCGTGCATCCTTGTGCTGGTCAAACCGCTGGCGTGACCGTATGGTGCCCGACCGGAAAACAGGGCGCCCGTACGGGTGCGCATGGTGCGCACGCCCTGTTCCATCCGGCTTTGTCTTGGTGCTGGCGCAGGGTTTTTCATGCTATCTTTTCTGTATCGCGTGTTTGTCGATTCATGGGTGGGACGCATCGTCGCTGGGCTGTTTTTCCTTGCCTTCATCGGGTTTGGCGTGGGCGACGTGCTGATGAACATCGGCACCGAACGCGCCGATGTCGTGGCCCGCGTGGGCGACCGCCCCATCCTGGTGCAGTCGTACCAGAACGCGCTGCAGTCCGAGATGCCGCAGGTGGCGCAGTCCATGCACCTGTCCGATCCGTCCCAGATTCCCGCCAGCACGCGTGAACAGATCGCCCAGCAGGTGCTGACCCGCCTTGTGCTGCAGGCCGAAATTGCCGAAGCGGCCGACCGTCATGGCCTGATCGTGCCCGATTCCGTGGTGCGTGACGAAATCTTCTCCATTCCCGCGTTCAAGGGGCGCGACGGGCAGTTCGACCGCGCGCTGTTCAATGACCGCCTGCGCCGCACCGGCATGTCCGAAGGGCGGCTGGTTGACCTGGTGCGGCAGGAACAGGCGTCGCGCGTGCTGCTGCAGCCGATTCGCGATGGCGCCACCGTGCCCGACGTGATGGCCCGCCGCCTGTTCGATTTCGAGGCCCAGACCCGCACGATCGACCTGGTGCGCGTGCCCTTTGACAGCCAGCAGCCCACGGCCACCCCCACGCAGGCGCAGCTTGCGCGCTACCATGCCAACCACCCGTGGGAATTCGTCGCCCCCGAATTCCGCCATGCCCGCATTGTCGTGCTGTCGGCGGACACGATCGGCCGCCAGATCGATATTTCGGACGACGACCTGCACAAGGCGTATGACGCGCAGGCCCAGACCTTCAACGCCCCCGAACGCCGCGACGTGCAGATCGTGACCGTCCCGACCGAGGCGCGCGCCACGGCGCTGCGCGCGCAATGGACGGATGGCGGCGCATGGGCACAGGTGCAGAAGGATGCGGGCAAGGACGCCGCCGCGGTCGAACTGCCGGGCATGAAGGTCAGCGACGTGCCCTCCGCCGATCTGGGCAAGCAGGTTTTCGCCGCCCCCGCCAACGCAACGCAGGGCCCGATCAAAAGCGAGGGCGGCTGGGTCGTCTTTCGCGTAACCAACATCACCCCCGCCCACGCCACCCCGTTCGGGGAGGTGCGCCAGGCGCTGCATGACCAGATCGCCCATTCCCGCGCGCAGGCGGTGCTGGCTGACCGGGTGCAGAAACTGCAGGATACCATTGCCGGTGGCGGGCTGGATTCCATTCCCGCCGACCTTGGCGCCGCCGCCGTATCGGGCGACGTGGATGCATCGGGCCTGACGCATGACGGCACGCCCGCCCCGATCCCCGGCAGCGACGCGGTGCGGCAGGCGGTCGTGGCGCGCATCTTCGCGCAGGCGAAGGGGGCGAACCCCGAACTGGTGCAGGGGCCGGACGGCGTGTGGTACGCGGTATCGGTTGACGGCGTGACGCCGGGCCACGCCCTGACGCTGGCGGAAGCCGGTCCCCGCGTGGCGGCCGCATGGCTGGCCGATGCCCGCCGCCACATGGCCGACCGGCAGGCCACCGCGTATTACACGCAGGCGCAGGGGCAGGGCGGTCTGGGCCATGTCAGCCCCGCCATTGCCGGGCTGGAGCACAGCCAGCCGATTTCCCCCATGCAGCCCGCGCCGGAAATCCCGCGTGAGGTTGCGGCCCTGATCTTCCGCCTGACCCAGCCCGGGCAGAGCGTGATGACGGAAGCCGGTGATTCCTATGTCGTCGCGACGCTTACGGCCATCAACCACCCCGACCCGGCCACGCAGAAGAACCTGTATGACCGCGTGCGCGCGGGCCTGGCCCAGTCGATGGGCGATGATATCGAAATGGGCTACGGCAACGCGCTGGAAGGCGTGGTGAAGCCCAGGCCGAACAATTCCGCCATCCACGCGGTCATGGCGGAGGTAACAGGCAGCCAGAACACGGGAACAGCACAGTGACAGCAGACGCCCCACGCCCTTCCTTCCGGCCCGCTGATGCCACCGCGCGTGCGGCCGCCCTGGCCGACCTGCGCGCGGGCAGGAGCACCGTGGCGTGGCGGGTGGAGCCTGCGGACCTGCTGACGCCGGTGGCGGCCTTCCTGCGGCTGTCACGCCTTGCGCGCAGCCATGGCGGCGGCAATGGCGGGCATAACGCCTTCCTGCTGGAAAGTGTGGAAGGCGGTACGTCGCGCGGGCGGTATTCGGTCATCGGCCTGCTGCCCGACCTGATCTGGCGCTGCCATGACGGGCGGGCCAGCGTGTGCGCCGACCCCGCGGCCCCCACCCATGAATTCGTGCCCGAAGCCGATGCCCCGCTGGTGTCCCTGCGCCGCATCCTGCACGAAAGCCGCATGGACCTGCCCGAGGGGCTGCCGCCCATGACCGGCGGCGTGTTCGGCTATCTTGGCTATGACATGATCCGGCAGGTCGAGCACCTGCCCGACATGCCGGTCGATGACCTCGACCTGCCCGAAGGCATCATGATCCGTCCCGGCCTGTTCGCGATCTTCGACACGGTGCGCGACGAACTGCTGCTGGCCGCCCCGCTGCGTCCCGCGCCGGGCCAGACGGCCGAAGCCGTATGGGACGCGGCGCAGGACCGCCTGCAGCAGGCGCGCGCCGCGCTGTCCACCCCGGTCGAACTGCCCGACGGGCCAGCGGGCGAGATTGCCGCCCCCGTGCCGCAGTCCACCATGACGCGGGAGGAATTCTGCACCATGGTGCGCAGGCTGCAGGACTATATCGCGGCGGGGGATGCGTTCCAGATCGTGCCCAGCCAGCGCTTCAGCGCGGCCTTTACCCTGCCGCCATTCGCGCTGTACCGCGCGCTGCGTCGGATCAACCCCGCGCCCTTCCTGTTCTACCTCGATCTGGACGGGTTCAGCCTTGTGGGGTCGTCGCCCGAAATCCTCGTGCGCCTGCGTGAGGGCACCATGACCGTTCGCCCGCTGGCCGGCACCCGCCCGCGTGGCCGCACGACAGTGGAGGACCTGGCGCTGGAGGCGGAACTGCTGGCCGACCCCAAGGAACGCGCCGAGCACCTGATGCTGATCGACCTTGGCCGCAACGACGTGGGCCGGGTGTGCGAACTGGGGTCGGTGCAGGTGACGGAGCAGTTCGTGATCGAACGCTTCAGCCATGTCATGCATATATCCTCCAATGTTGAAGGAAAGCTGCGTCCCGACCTGGAGGCGCTGGACGCGCTGATGTCGGGCTTCCCCGCGGGCACGCTGACCGGTGCGCCCAAGATCCGCGCCATGGAGATAATCGACGAGGTCGAGCCGACCCGTCGCGCCACCTATGCCGGGTGCATCGGCTATTTCGGTCCCGATGGCGACATGGACACCTGCATCGGCCTGCGCATGGCGGTGGTGAAGGACGGGCGGATGTACGTGCAGGCGGGCTGTGGCGTGGTGGCCGACAGCGTGCCCGACGCGGAATACGAGGAAACCCGCCAGAAGGCCCGCGCCCTGTTCCGCGCGGCGGAGGAAGCGGTGCGCTTCGCCACCAGCGACGGCGCATAAAAGGGAATGCAGGTTTCCGGGCGCCGCCTTTTTTCAAAAAGGCGGCGTTTCCTGAAGCTTTTTGGCGAAAAGCGTCACCCGAAACCCTTTGTGTGTTTTACGGCAGCGGCCTGAAACATTTTGCAAGGTGATTTCATGCCCCCCGCGTACATGGTAAGGAAAGGCAAGACATGCCGGGTCACGCCAGAAGGTTTGACCCGGCCCAGCGGAAAAGCCATGATACGCCCATGATCCTTCTGATCGACAATTATGACAGCTTCACGTTCAACCTCGTCCATTATCTGGGCGATCTGGGGGAGACGTGTGAAGTGTACCGCAACGATGCGATCAGTGTGGACGACGCGCTGGCGCTGAAGCCGGAGGCGATTGTCATCTCGCCCGGTCCCTGTTCCCCGAACGAGGCCGGGATCTGCTGTGACCTGATCGCGGCGGCGGCGGGAAAGGTGCCGGTCTTTGGCGTCTGCCTTGGCCATCAGGCCATCGGCCAGGTCTTTGGCGGCAGGGTCGTGCGTTCGCCTGTGCCGATGCATGGCAAGGTCTCGCCGGTGTACCATGACGGGACCGATATCTTTGCCGGCCTGCCCGACCCGTTCAACGCCACGCGTTACCACAGCCTGACGGTTGATCCCGACAGCCTGCCCGATACGCTGGTGGCCACCGCGCATACGTCCGACGGGGTCATCATGGGCCTGCGGCACGCGACGCTGCCGATCTTTGGCGTGCAGTTCCACCCCGAAAGCATTGCATCGGAATACGGCCACGAAATCATGGCCAATTTCCTGTCCATCGCACGTGGCGGCAATGCGCCGCGCAAGGCTGCCTGAACGGCGATGGCCAGCAGCAGGGACAGCGCCTCGGCCGCCAGCACAATGTTCCGCGATCTTCCGGGACGTGTCGCGGGCGGCGAAGTCGTGGCGCCTGAACAGGTCAAGGCCGCGCTGGATGCCATCAAGGCGGGCGCGATGGAAGAAATTCCCGCCATCGCCTTCCTGACCGGGCTGTACATTCAGGGCCGCATCCTGTCCGACCCGGTGGAACTGGAAGCCGAACTGCGTAACCGCGTGCCTGCGGGCGGGGTGCGCGACAATGATGCCGCGACGGCAGCCGGACCGGGCGGCAATGCGTCCGCAGCCGCCGCCATGACGCCGGAATTTCGCGAAATACTGGACTGGACGCTGGCGGGTCGCGCGCTGGACGCCACTATGGCGCAGGTGGCCTTTGACCAGATCATGGACGGGCGTGTGCCCACGGGCGGGCTGGCGGCCTTCCTGACCGCACTGCACATGCGCGGGGAAACCGTGACCGAACTGGAGGCCGCCGTACGCGCCATGCGCGCGCGCATGGTGGCGGTGCCCGGCATGCCGCCGGGGGCGATTGACGTATGCGGCACGGGGGGCGACGGGCTGGGCACGCTGAATGTGTCCACCGCCGTGGCGTTCGTGCTGGCCGCCCTGGGGGCACCGGTGGTCAAGCATGGCAACCGCGCGCTGTCCTCGCGCTCGGGGGCGACGGACGTGCTGCTGGAACTGGATGTGCCGCTGCCGGTGGACCACGGGCATATCGGCGCCATGGTGGCGGAGCATAAGCTGGCCTTCCTTGCCGCCACAAATCACCATCCCGCCATGCGGCATGTGGGGGCGGTGCGCCGGGCGCTGGGTTTTCGCACTATTTTCAACCTGCTTGGCCCGCTGTGCAATCCTGCGGGGGTTGCGCGGCAGATGGTGGGCGTGTTTTCCCCCGACTGGCTGGGCCCCATGGTCCGGACACTGCAGGCGACCGGGTCGGCGCGCGTATGGGCCATATGCGGGGATTGCGGCGCGGGGCGGTACATTGACGAACTGACCCTGGCCGGTCCCAACCATGCCACCATCCTTGAAGACGGGCAGGTCATGTCGCTGATCGTGGATGCAGGGCAGGCGGGGTTCGACCCCGCGCCGATTTCGGCCATTGCCGGTGGCGCGCCCGCGCATAATGCCGCCGCCCTGCGCGCGCTGGCGCAGGGCGCGCGCGGGGCCTATCGCGATACCGTGCTGCTGAACGCCGCGGTGGCATTGCACGTGGCGGGGCGGGGCGACAGTATTATCCGGGGCGGCGCGATTGATTACGCCGCCCTGCGCGCGAATGCCGGCCTTGCGGCCGACGCGCTTGATAAGGGTGCGGTCGCGGCCGTGCTGGAGGCTGTCCGGAATTTCCGGGCGGACATGCCAAACAGAGTAACAGGGTAGAAAATGAACGACACGCCAATGACCCCCCCCCAGACAGGTAGTGTCCAGCCCGCGGATGTGGACAGCATTCCCGATGTTCTGGAACGTATCTGTGCACGGACCCGGGTGGACGTGGCGCAACGTGCCAAGGTCACCCCGCTGAAGGAAATCACGGCGCGCGCGCGCGAAGTGACCACGCCGCCGCGCGGCTTCGGGCAGGCGCTGAAGCAGAAGACCGCCGACCACCAGATCGGGCTGATCGCGGAAATCAAGAAGGCGTCGCCTTCCGCCGGCATCCTGCGCCCCGATTACGAACCGACCGTGATCGCGCAGGAATATGAAAAGGCGGGGGCCGCGTGCCTTTCGGTGCTGACGGAAGGGTCGTGCTTCCACGGCTGCGCGGAAGACCTGACGCGTGTGCGTGAGGCGTGCAAGCTGCCGCTGCTGCGCAAGGATTTCATCATCGACCCGTGGCAGGTGCATGAAAGCCGCCTGATCGGGGCGGACTGCATCCTGCTGATCATGGCGATCCTGACCGATGCGGAAGCGGCCGAACTGCTGGACATCGCGCGCGGGCTGGACATGGACGTTCTGGTAGAAGTGCATGACGAGGGCGAACTGAACCGCGCGCTTGCCCTTGATACCTCCCTGATCGGCATCAACAATCGCAACCTGAAAACGCTGCAGACCGATATCGAGACCACCTGCCGCCTGGCCCCGCTGGTGCCGCCGGACCGGATCATCGTGTCCGAAAGCGGCATCCGCACCCATGCCGACGTGGTGAAGCTGAACGCCATTGGCGCGTCGGGCTTCCTGGTGGGGGAAAGCCTGCTGCGGCATGAGGACGTGGGGGCCGCCGTCCATGCCCTGCTGGGCACCGCGCCGGACGCGCCGGCGGATGACGCCACGCCATGACGGGCGCGCGCCTGTCACACCTTGACGCGGCGGGGCATGCAGTCATGGTCGATGTCTCGGCCAAGCCCGATACGCGGCGCGAAGCCGTGGCGCACGGGCATGTCAGGATGCGGCCCGCGACACTGGCCATGATCCTGTCGGGGGACATGCCAAAGGGCGACGTGCTGGCGACCGCGCGGATCGCGGGCATCATGGCGGCGAAGAAAACATCGGACCTGATCCCGCTGTGCCACCCGCTGGCCATTTCATCGGTGAAGGTGGACCTGGCCCCCGACGCGGCGGGCGCGGGGATCGAAATTACCGCCCGCGTGCGCACCACCGGGCCGACAGGGGTGGAGATGGAGGCCCTGACCGCCGCCTCCGTCGCGGCGCTGACGCTGTATGACATGTGCAAGGCCGTGGAACGTGACATGGAAATCGGTCAGATACACGTGATCCATAAATCCGGTGGGGCGTCGGGCACTTATGATCGTGCCGCCACACCATGACGGCATGCCGGCACGCCGGCGCTGGCTCCGATCGCCGTGCCCGCACAGGCATGGCCCAGGAAACATGAACCTGAGGACGTTTGATGAGTAACGAGACAGATCCCGGCCTGTCCGGCGGGCATAACAGCCGGACCATGACCGAAGCCGACCTGAAGGAAGCCTACTACCAGATGGTCCTGATCCGCCGGTTCGAGGAACGTGCGGGCCAACTGTATGGCATGGGGCTGATCGGCGGTTTCTGCCACCTGTATATCGGGCAGGAAGCCGTCGTGGTCGGGATCCAGATGGAACTGAAGCAGGGGGACAAGATCATCACCTCCTACCGCGATCACGGGCAGATGCTGGCGGCCGGCATGGACCCGCGCGGCGTGATGGCGGAACTGACCGGGCGCGAGGGCGGCTATTCCCACGGCAAGGGCGGTTCCATGCACATGTTCTCCAGCGAAAAGCATTTCTATGGCGGGCATGGCATTGTGGGCGCGCAGGTCTCGCTGGGGATCGGGCTGGCGTTCGCCAACAAGTATCGCGGCACGGACGAAGTCTCGGTCACGTATTATGGCGAAGGCGCGTCGAACCAGGGACAGGTTTACGAAAGCTTCAACCTTGCGGCGCTCCACAAGCTGCCCTGCCTGTTCGTGCTGGAAAACAACCGCTACGGCATGGGCACCAGCGTCGAACGGTCCTCCGCCTCCAAGGCCCTTTGGCGCAATGGGGAGCCGTGGGGCATTCCGGGCATGTATGTCGATGGCATGGATGTCGAGGCGGTGCGCGCCGCGGCGGCCGAAGCCGTGGCCCACTGCCGCGCGGGCAAGGGCCCGGTGCTGATGGAGGTCGATACCTACCGCTACCGTGGCCATTCCATGTCGGACCCGGCGAAATACCGCCAGCGTTCGGAAGTGGAGGACGTGCGCAAGAACCATGACCCCATCGACCGCGTGCGCCGTGAACTGCTGGAACGTGGCGTGGCCGAGAGCGACCTGAAGGCGATGGATGACAAGGTCAAGGCGGTCGTGCTTGACGCGGCGGAGTTTGCCCAGACCAGTCCCGAGCCCGATCCCTCGGAACTGTGGACGGACATCCTGGTAGGAAGCTGAATCAAAGATGGCAACAGAAATACTCATGCCCGCCCTGTCCCCCACGATGAAGGAGGGCAAGGTCGCGCGCTGGCTGCGCAAGCCGGGCGAGGCCATTGCGGCTGGCGACGTGATTGCGGAAATCGAAACCGACAAGGCCACGATGGAAGTCGAGGCCGTGGATGAAGGCATCATGGGCCGTATCCTGATCCCCGAGGGGACGGAAAACGTGGCCGTCAACACGCCCATCGCCATCTTGCTGGCCGAAGGCGAGGACGCGGACGCGCAGCCCGCCGCGGCATCCCCCGCCACGGCGGCCCCGAATGCGGCGGCCACGCCTGCCGCCCCGCCATCCTGTGGCCCGGTGCCTGCCGCGCCCGGCGCGCCGCCCGTGTCGGCCCAGCCGGAAAAGGACTGGGGCGAGACTGCCGAGATCACCGTGCGCGAGGCCCTGCGCGACGCCATGGCCGCGGAACTTGCGCGGGACGGGGACGTGTTCCTGATCGGTGAGGAAGTGGCCCAGTACCAGGGGGCCTACAAGGTCTCGCAGGGGTTGCTGGACCAGTTTGGTGAAAAGCGGGTGATCGACACCCCCATTACCGAACAGGGCTTTACCGGCATGGCCATCGGGGCCGCGCTGACCGGGCTGAAGCCGATTGTGGAGTTCATGACCATGAACTTCGCCATGCAGGCCATTGACCAGATCATCAATTCCGCCGCCAAGACGCGTTACATGTCGGGCGGGCAGATGTCGTGCCCCATCGTGTTCCGTGGCCCCAATGGCGCGGCCGCCCGCGTGGGTGCGCAGCATTCGCAGTGTTACGCAAGCTGGTACGGCCATGTGCCGGGGCTGAAGGTGGTCGCACCCTGGTCGGCGGCGGATGCCAAGGGCCTGCTGCGCGCGGCCATCCGTGATCCCAACCCGGTCATCTTCCTTGAAAACGAAATCCTGTACGGACAGCGTTTTCCCTGCCCGGTGGACGAGGACTTCATCCTGCCCATCGGCAAGGCGAAGATCGAGCGCGCGGGCACGGATGTCACCATCGTCACCTTCTCCATCATGGTTGGCACGGCGCTGGAAGCGGCGGCGAAGCTGGCGGAGCAGGGGATCGAGGCCGAGGTCATCAACCTGCGCACCATCCGCCCGCTGGATACCCAGACCGTGGTGGACAGCGTGAAGAAGACCAGCCGCCTGGTCACGGTGGAGGAAGGCTGGCCGTTCGCGGGCATTGGCGCTGAAATCGCCATGCAGGTGATCGAACATGCGTTTGACTACCTTGATGCGCCGCCGGTGCGCGTGACCGGGGCCGACGTGCCCATGCCGTTCGCCGCCAACCTTGAAAAACTCGCGCTGCCCAACCCGGACTGGATCATCAATGCCGTCCGGCAGGTTGTGTGAAGGGGGATCGCACGATGTCCATCAACATCCTGATGCCCGCCCTGTCGCCCACCATGAAGGAAGGCAAGCTGGCCCGCTGGGTCAAGGCGGAAGGCGAGGCGATTGCCGCGGGCGACGTGATCGCGGAAATCGAAACCGACAAGGCCACGATGGAAGTCGAGGCCGTGGATGAAGGCGTGCTGGGCCGCATCCTGATCCCCGAGGGGACGGAAGGCATCGCCGTCAACACGCCGATTGGCATACTGGTGGCCGAAGGCGAAAGCGTGCCGGATGCGCCCGTATCCGCCCCCGCGGCCCCGGCGGCGGCAACGCCCGCTTCCGCGGCGGCACCCACCGCAACCCCTGCACCGCAGGCCGCGCCCGCTGCGCCCCCGGCGGGCAGGGGCAGGCGCGTGTTCGCGTCCCCGCTGGCGCGCCGGATCGCGGCGGGCAGGGGCATTGACCTGTCCACGCTGAAGGGCAGCGGCCCCAACGGGCGCATCGTGCGCCGCGACGTGGAACAGGCGGCCGCGGCCCCGGCACAGGCACCGGCACCGAAACCCGCAGCCCCCGCCGCACCGGCAGTGGCAGCCGCCGGGTATGAAAGCGTGCCGCATTCCACCATGCGCAAGGTGATCGCGCGCAGGCTGACGGAAGCCAAGACCACCGTTCCGCATTTCTATGTGGAAATGGATGTGCAGCTTGACGCGCTGCTGGCCCTGCGCAGCCAGCTTAATGCCGCCGCCCCCGACGAGGGACCGGGTGCGTACAAGATCTCCGTCAACGACATGCTGGTGAAGGCCGCCGCCATAACGCTGCGCCGCGTGCCCAGGGTCAACGTGGCGTACAGCGATGACGCGATGCTGGTTTATGACGACGTGGATATTTCCGTCGCCGTTTCCATCCCCGATGGCCTGATCACGCCCATCGTGCGCAATGCCGACACCAAGGGCCTGCGCCAGATCAGTCTGGAAACACGCGACCTTGTGGCCCGCGCGCGCGCCGGCAAGCTGAAGCCGGAGGAATTCCAGGGCGGCACGTTCTCCATTTCCAACATGGGGATGTACGGGGTGAAGGCGTTTTCCGCCATCCTCAACCCGCCACAGGCCGGTATCCTCGCCATTGCGGCGGGTGAGCGCAGGCCGGTGGTGAAGGGGAATGAAATCACCATCGCCACCGTCATGACCGTGACCCTGTCGGTCGATCACCGCGTGGTGGACGGCGCACTGGCGGCGGAATGGGTTTCGGCCTTCCGCAACGTGGTTGAAAACCCCATGAGCCTTGTGGTCTGAGGAAACGGTTTGATGAGCACCACGCAATTTGATGTCATTATCATCGGTGGCGGGCCGGGCGGCTATGTCGCGGCCATCCGCGCGGGCCAGCTTGGGCTGAAGGTCGCGGTGGTCGAGGCGGCGCAGCTTGGGGGCATCTGCCTCAACTGGGGCTGTATCCCGACCAAGGCGCTGCTGCGCGCGTCCGAAATCAACCACCTGCTGCACAACCTTGGCGAATTCGGGTTTGCGGCGGACAATGTGCGTTTTGACTTCGCCAGGGTGATCAAGCGGTCGCGCAATGTCGCGGCACAGCTTTCCGCCGGCGTCGCCCACCTGCTGAAAAAGCACAAGGTCACGGTCGTCAACGGCTTTGGCAGGCTGGCGGGCGCCACGGGCGGGCAGCGCAAGGTGTCGGTCAGCGTGGATGGAAAGGAAACCGCCACCCTGACCGCGCCCAACGTGGTCGTGGCCACGGGCGCGCGTGCGCGCGTGCTGCCGGGTCTGGAACCCGATGGCAGGCTGGTCTGGTCCTACCGTGAGGCGATGGTGCCGAAAGAACTGCCGCGCAGCCTGCTGGTGATCGGGTCGGGTGCGATCGGGGTCGAATTCGCCTCCTTCTATCGCAACATGGGCGCGGAGGTGACGATTGTGGAAGTCGCCGACCGCATCCTGCCGGTTGAAGATGCGGAAATCAGCGCCTTTGCCCGCAAGGCGCTGGAAAAGCAGGGGATGAAGATCCTGACCGGGGCGAAGCTGGGCGCGATCCGCAAGGGCGACAACGCCGTCACCATCGACGTGACCGTGGATGGCAAGGTGCAGCAGGTCATGGTGGAGCGCGTGATCTCGGCGGTCGGCATTGTCGGCAATGTCGAGAATATCGGCCTGGAAGGCACCGCGATCGAAGTGGACCGCACCCATATCAAGGTTGATCCCTATTGCCGCACGGGGGAAAAAGGGGTGTACGCCATTGGCGACATCGCCGGCGCCCCGTGGCTTGCGCACAAGGCCAGCCATGAAGGCGTGATGGTGGCCGAACAGATCGCGGGCCGCACCGTCCACCCGATCAACCCGCTGAACATTCCCGGCTGCACCTATTGCCGCCCGCAGGTGGCGTCCGTCGGCATGACGGAAGAAAAGGCGAAGGCGGCGGGCCACAAGCTGCGTATCGGGCGTTTCCCGTTCATCGGCAATGGCAAGGCGATCGCGATGGGGGAGCCGGAGGGCATGGTCAAGACCATATTCGACGACGCCACCGGCGAATTGCTGGGCGCCCACATGGTCGGCGCCGAAGTGACCGAGATGATCCAGGGTTACGTCATTGCCCGCACCGGGGAACTGACGGACGCGGAACTGAAGGAAACCATCTTCCCGCATCCCACCATATCGGAAACCATGCACGAAGCGGTGCTGGCGGCCTATGACGGGGCATTGCATATCTGATTGATAAACAAGGAAAAGTTTTTGGATGCCGCCTTTTTTCAAAAAGGCGGCGTTCCCTGGGGCTTCCTGCAAAAAGCCCCACCAGAAACTTCTGACTGTCCGGCAGGCAGGGGGGCAGGCGCGCTGATCGTGCGGTTGTGATCCCCTGCCGGGACGAAGGCGGCAAGAACGCTTGACGTGGTGGGGCAGGCGTTACACTTCTGGTTATCTGCCTGTTTACGGGAATTTTTGCGTCATGTCCGTGCGTTTGATGATCGATCACCGGAAGAAAGGGGAGGCCGCGCAGCGGCACCCGGAAAAGGCACACCGGCCCGACAACCCCATCGCGCGCAAGCCCGAGTGGATACGCGTGCGCGCGCCCAACCACCCGACCTATCACGAGACGCGCAAGCTCATGCGCGACAACAGGCTGGTCACGGTGTGCGAGGAAGCGGCCTGCCCCAATATTGGCGAATGCTGGTCCCAGCGCCACGCCACCATGATGATCATGGGGGAAATCTGCACCCGCGCCTGCGCGTTCTGCAATGTCACCACGGGCCTGCCGCATGCGCTGGATGCGGACGAACCGCAGCGCGTGGCCGACGCGGTGGCGAAGCTGGGCCTGCGGCATGTTGTCATAACATCGGTGGACCGCGACGACCTGCCCGATGGTGGCGCGCATCACTTCGCGCGCGTGATCGCGGCCATACGCGCCGCCGCCCCTGACACCACCATCGAAATCCTGACCCCGGACTTCCTGCGCAAGCCCGGCAGCCTGGAGGTCGTGGTGGCGGCGCGGCCTGACGTATTCAACCACAACCTGGAAACCGTGCCCCGGCTGTATCCCTCCATCCGGCCCGGTGCGCGGTATTACCAGTCGATGCGCCTGCTGGATGACGTGAAGCGGCTGGACCCGTCCATCTTCACGAAATCGGGACTGATGCTGGGACTGGGCGAAGAACGGCCCGAAATACTTCAGGTCATGGATGATCTGCGGATTGCGGACGTTGATTTCATCACACTGGGGCAATATCTCCAACCAACAGTGAAGCATGCTGCGGTGGCACGGTTTGTCACGCCCGGGGAATTCGACGATTATGCGGGCATGGCCCGCGTGAAGGGGTTCCTGCAGGTCAGTTCCTCGCCACTGACACGGTCGTCGTACCATGCGGATTCTGATTTTGCGGAATTGCGCGCCGCACGTGAACAACGCCTGCGGACAGAACGTGGCGCAACGGAGATGAAGTGATGCCCACCCATGCCGAACGTCGGCTTATCGCCTATACCCCCAGCCAGCTTTTTGATCTGGTGGCCGACGTCGGGAAATACCCCCAGTTCCTGCCGTGGTGCACCAGTGCGCGCGTGCGCACCCGCACGGCGGATGAACTGGTGGCCGACCTGACCATTGGCTTCGGTCCCTTCCGGGAGACGTTCACCAGTCGCGTCCTGCTGGAAGCGCCCGACACCATTCGCGTCAGTTATGAAAAGGGACCGTTCCGTTACCTGAACAACGTGTGGACCTTCACCCCGGAACCGCGTGGCTGCCTGGTCGATTTTTTCGTGGATTTCGAATTCCGCTCCCGCCTGTTGCAGGCGGCGATCGGCGTGGTGTTCAACGAAGCGGTGCGGCTTATGGTCTCGGCCTTCATCCGCCGGGCGCGTGACATCTACGGCCCGCCGCCCGCCGTCGCCGCACCGCAGCAACCCGTTGGCCCGGCCAAGGCCGGGAACGCCTGACGGCCCCCCTTACGTAAAACCGGACAGGGAAATACCCAATCATGAAAACCATTATGACCGCCATGGCAGGGGGCGTGCTGCTGTGCATGGCGCAGCCTGCGTTCGCAGCACCCGCGCCGTCGCACCACGCGGGCAGGGAATCCGTTGCCGCCAGCGACGCGGAAACCGCCGACCTGAATGACCAGAGCCTGCAGAAGGCCCGTGCCTCGCTCAAGACCGCGCCGCCCGCGCCCGTGGCGGCCCCCGGCCACCCGGTCCAGGCCGAGGGCACGGGCCAGACCGCACCGGCCATCCGCGTGCCTGAAACGGGCAGCACGGTCGCCGGATATTAATAAACTGCTTGAAAACAATAAAAGTTTCCGGACGTCGCCTTTTTTCGAAAAGGCGGCGTTTTTCGAAGCATTTTGAAAAAAGCTTCACCAGGAACTTTCATGACGGCCTATTCCGCCGACAGGCGCCCCGCATGGTCCAGCAGCAGGGCCAGCGCCGTGCGCACGGCCTGCGTGCGTACATCCCACCGTTCCCCCGCGAAAAGATGGGACACCGTATCCACCGTGCCGCTGGTGGCCACGGCAAACCAGACCAGGCCCACCGGCTTGCCCGCTGATGCCCCGCCGGGACCGGCAATGCCGGTAATGGCGACGGACAGGTTGGCGTCGGGCGCATGGGCCAGCGCGCCCTGCGCCATGGCGGCGGCGACTTCGCGGCTGACCGCGCCGTACTGTTCCAGCAGTTTCGCGGGCACGCCCAGCGCATGGGCCTTCATGCTGTTGGAATAGGTGACAAATCCGCCGCACACCACGTCAGACGATCCGGCGGCTTCGGTCAGGGCGGCCGCCAGCAGGCCGCCGGTGCAGCTTTCCGCCGTGACAATCCGGCAGCCCGCCGAACGGAAGCGGGCCAGCGCGTCGGGCATGTGGGCAAGGAATGTATCAGGTAGCATCCGGTATGGTCTCCTTTCCCACCCTAACGCATCACGCCAGGAAACGGATGCCTGTCAGGATGATGCCTGCCATGATTCCGGCCACGATATCGTCCCCCATGATGCCCATGGCGTCATGCCTGCGGTCGAACCAGCCCACCGGGCCGGGCTTGGTAATGTCAAACAGGCGGAACAGGGCGAAGGCCAGCAGCAGCCACAGCACGTCCGCCCACCGCAGGGCGGACAGGCGCAGGGGGGCCAGCGGGAACATGGCCAGCCACATGCCCGCGACCTCGTCGATCACGATCCAGCCGTGATCCTCCCCGTTGGAGGCAAGCTGCGTCGCGCGGTAGCCCACCGCCGTGCATACCAGCACCGCCAGCGCCATCCAGATCCAGTGGCCCAGCAGCGGCACCCCCACGATCAGGGCGGCCAGCGACCCCACCGTGCCCGGCGCGCGCGGGGCGAACCCCGTGCCGCCAAAACTTGCGATCAGGTGGGACAGGGGACGCGCCATCAGCCGTGGCCCAGCGCCGGATCGGTTGCCTGGTAAATGGCCATGTTCTCCTCCACCCGTTCAACGTAGTTGCGTGTCTCCCCGAAGGGGATGCTTTCGATCCAGTCCAGCATGGCGTCCGGCTGGGGCGTGTCACGCGCGGGGTTGCCCAGTGTCATAAGCCAGGTATCCGTGCGGTGCGGCCCCGCGTTGTAGGCCGCGGCCACGTACGGCACGGCGCCGCCCATGCGCTGCGCGATATCCGCAAGGAACGCCGCCCCCAGCCGCATGTTCAATTGCGGGTCCGTCAGGCTGGCCGCGCTGACATTCACGTTCAGCCCGGCCTTGCGCGCGACTTCCCGCGCCGTGGGAACCAGCAGCTGCATCAGGCCCACCGCGTGGGCGGGGCTGACCACGCCCGCGTCAAAGCCGCTTTCCTGCCGTGCCACCGCCAGTTCCACATCGGCGGGCAGGGTGGATGTCGGCGGGTCATAGGCACGCGGCCAGCCTTCATGCACCAGCGTCAGCCCGTCCCTGCCCGCCAGGCGGGCCACCATCACGGCGGCATCGGGGATACCCAGCCGGGTGGCCATGCGCGCGGCCAGCACGTGCTTCATCGGGCCGGTATCCTGCGCATCAAGGGCAAGGATGAAGTCACGGGCATGGTGCCGGTCGCCCCACGCCACCAGTATCTCGGCCGCGCGGGCCAGGTCGCTGGTGTCGAAATGCACGGAATCGGCCACGGCGGGCGTAGGTTCACGTTCGCGCAGCAGGTAGCCGCGGATCTGGCGGCCCGCCTGGTCGGGCACGATCAGCTGGTTCATGCTGTCGCCCGCCAGCCGTTCAATGGCCATCTGCCCGTAAAACGTGTTGGCCAGCGCCGCCGCCTGCTGCCACTGCGCCTTTGCCGGTCCATGGCGTCCCTGCGCCCACAGCGCGCGCCCGGCCCAGTACAGCCCGCGACTGCGGGTAATGACGGGCACCGCCTGCGCCAGGGGCGTGAAGTCCGCCAGCGCGTGGTCGGCGTCATGCAGGTATTCCAGCCGGATCCACCCGGTCAGGAACAGGGCGTCGTAATGCGTGGCCGACCCGGTATCGGCGCTGTCATTGGCCATGAACAGCGCGTCATCCGTGCGGTGGGCCAGCAGCAGGTCGCGCGCCATGGCGTCGCGTTCGCGCCAGAAAACCGCGGCGACCGCCGGGGTCTGATGCTTTTCGGTTTCCACCCCACGCGCATGCCACAGGGCCAGTGCCTCATCCAGCCGCTGCGCATGGTGCAGCCAGCGCAGGCGGTCCAGCACCAGTGCGCCATCGGCCTGCTGTTCGGGCGGGAGGGTGGCCAGCGTGTTTTCGGCATCGGGGTCATTGCGGCGGAAGGCCAGGCGGGCGCGTGCGACGGGCTGCTGGCCGGTGTCCAGCATGGGGACCTGCCGTGTCGCCGCATCGATCCGGCCCGCGCGTTCCTGCCGGTCGAATCGCAGCCAGTGGTCCTGTGGCGTCAGCACGGGGCCGAAGGCGGACAGCATGGCCTGCGCATCGGGCTGCGTATCCGCGCGGTTGACCCATGCCACCCGCGCCCAGCTGTCCAGCGCCGCGGGGCGGGGCGTTGCACGCGCGCAGCGCACCAGCGCATGCACGTCCGTCAACTGCTGGCGGTCGCACAGCGCGCCTGCCACCGCGTCATCGGGTTCGGCCACCAGTTTTTGCTGGAAACGCGCCAGCAGCAGCGCGCGCTGCGGCCATGACGGGTTTTCGTCCACGAACGTCGCATATTCCTCCGCCGTGCCGCTGCCCGACAGCAGGCGCAGGTAGACCAGCAGCTTCGCCGCGACGGGATCATCATCGGCATTGCCGGTCGCGGCCTGTCCCGGCGTGGGCCAGTTGCCCTGCGGCGCGGCGGGGGCAGGGGCCGCATGCAGCGGGGACGCAGCCAGCAGCAGCGCCAGCCCCGCGGCAAGGCCCTGGGCCGCGACGGGGCCGGGAGCAGCCCGGCGCGGCATTACGCGGCCCCTCCCACATGGGTCCAGATCTCGCCCCCGCCCTTGACGATCAGTTCGATCGCCACCGCCAGCACCACCAGCAGCCCGACCCACGAAATCCAGCGATAGCGTTCCAGCAGGCGCGCGATCAGCGACGCCGCCACCGCCATCAGCACCACCGATATGACCAGCCCCGCCACCAGCACGCCCATGTGCTCGCCCGCGGCGCCAGCCACGGCCAGAACGTTATCAAGGCTCATGGACAGGTCGGCCACGATGATGCGGATGATGGCGTTGCGCAGGGACGCAGGTGCGGGGGTGTCGCCTTCGGCATGGGCGTCGCCGCGCATTTCGCGGTACATGCGCCAGCACACCCACAGCAGCAGAAGCCCGCCCGCCAGCGTCAGCCCGATGATGGCCAGCAGCCTGACCGCCACCAGCGCCAGGCAGATCCGGATCACCGCCGCCCCCAGCACGCCGCACAGGATGGCGATTCGGCGCGAGGCGTGCGGCAGGTTGCGCACCGCCATGCCCACCACGATGGCGTTGTCCCCCGCCAGCGTCACGTCAATCAGGACAACCTGCGCCAGCGCGTAAAGGGAGGAGGCGGAAAAAATGGCGGACATGGGCAGATACGTTCCTGGGACAATGGGCCATGGCGGGGATGGCGCGGGGTTTCACAATCGCTTTATGCCGTTTGCCGCCCGCATCATGCAAACACACCCGTTCCGGCGCGTGATATATGCCACGTTATGAATCACAGGTGAATATAAGGGAGACGCACGCGGCAGAATTGGCTAGGAAGGCCGCCTGATCCTGTATTGTCCGTTTGCTGCAAGGAAGCCCGAGAACATGGTACCGCGCTATACCCGTCCCGTCATGGCCGCCATCTGGTCGCCCGAGAACCGTTACCGCATCTGGTTCGAGATCGAGGCCCTGGCCTGTGAAGCCATGGCGGAATACGGCGCGATCCCGGCCGAGGCCGCAAAGACCATCCGCACGAAGGGCGACGCCGCCATGGCCGCCTTTTCACAGGCCGATCTGGACCGCATTGATGAAATCGAGGCCGAAACCCGCCACGACGTGATCGCGTTCCTGACGTGGCTGGCGGAAAAGGTGGGGCCGGACAGCCGCTTCGTGCATCTGGGCATGACATCGTCCGACGTGCTGGACACCTGCCTGTCGGTGCAGATGGTGCAGGCCACCGACCTGCTGCTGGCCGACCTTGACGCGGTGCTGGTGGCGCTGAAGCGCCGGGCGTTCGAACACAAATACACCCTGACCATCGGCCGCAGCCACGCAATCCATGCCGAACCGACATCATTCGGCCTGAAGATCGCGGGGCATTACGCCGAATTCGCCCGTAACCGTGAACGCCTGCTGCGCGCGCGCGACGAAATCGCCGTCTGCGCCATTTCCGGCGCGGTGGGCACCTATGCCCATATCGACCCGCGCGTTGAGGAATATGTGGCCGCGAAGCTGGGCCTGAAGCCCGAAGGCGTGTCCACGCAGGTCATCCCGCGCGACCGGCATGCCGCGTATTTCTGCGCGCTGGCCGTGATCGCCAGCGGGATCGAGCGTCTGGCCACCGAAGTGCGCCACCTGCAGCGTTCGGAAGTGCGCGAGGCGGAGGAGTTCTTCCACAAGGGGCAGAAGGGTTCGTCCGCCATGCCGCACAAGCGCAACCCGGTGCTGTCGGAAAACCTGACGGGCCTGGCCCGCCTCGTGCGCTCGCACGTCATCCCGGCGCTGGAAAACGTGGCGCTGTGGCATGAACGTGACATCAGCCATTCCTCGGTCGAGCGCAACATCTGCCCCGATGGCACGATCGGGCTGGACTTCGCGCTCATGCGGCTTGCGGGGATGATGGAAAAGCTGGTGGTCTATCCTGACCAGATGCAGGCCAATATCGACAGCCTCGGCGGCGTGGTGCATTCGGGCGAGGTGCTGCTGGCGCTGGCGCGCGCGGGCATCCTGCGCGAGGATGCGTACCGGATCGTCCAGCGCAACGCCATGGAGACGTGGACCAGGCTGGGCCGCAAGGATGCGAAGACCTTCCGCGAAAACCTGGACGCCGACCCCGAGGTCGCGGGCCGGGTGCCGCCCGAAGTGCTGGACGCGGCCATGGACAGCAATGCCCACCTGCGCCAGATCGACCATACCTACAGCCGCGTGTTTGGTGAGCCGGGCCCCGCGCGGGCCTGACCACACGGACCACACCGTGGCCTGACGCAAACAACAGCAGGATATCAAGGCGTGTGCACAGTCGTCATTTCCCACGACCCGGCCCAGGAATGGCCGCTGCTGATGGCGGCCAACCGTGATGAACGCCTTGACCGGCCTTGGCTGCCGCCGGGGCGGCACTGGGTGGACCAGCCCGATGTCGTGGGCGGGCAGGACCAGGTCGCGGGCGGGTCGTGGCTGACGCTGAATGACGCGGGTGTCGTGGCGGGCATCATGAACCGCGTGGGCAGCCTTGGCCCGATGCCGGGCAAGAATTCACGCGGGGCGCTGCCGCTGCTGGCCGGGCGCTTTCCCACCGCGCGCGACGCCGTGGCGCATATCGCCACGATCGATGCGGGCGCGTGGCGGTCGTTCAACATGATCGTGGCCGATGGGGACAGCGCCTTCTTCATCCGTGGTCCCGGCTATGGCCGGCCACAGGTCGAACCGCTGGCGCCGGGCGTGCACATGGTCGCCACCACCGACCCCGATGACATGGCCATGCCGCGCATCGCCCGCCACCTGCCGCGTTTCCGCGCGGCCCGGCGCCCGGTGCCGCCGCAGTGGACGGCGTGGACCACGCTGCTGGCCGACCGTTCGCTGCCTGCGGGCAGCGAACTGAACATCCCGCCGCGTTCGGGCTTTGGTACCTGCAGTTCATCGGCCATCGGGGTGGCGCGCGATGGGCGGCATTCATGGTTTTTCGCCGCCGGCGCCCCGGACCGCGTGGGCTACCAGCCCGTCAACCTGTCGGCCCCGGGCGCGCGGGCAGGGTAAATATGGTATCTTCCGGGCCGGATCGCTGCTATGCCATGCGCATCATCAGGGATCATGCCGACAACGGATCCCGCAGATCAGGGGAGGGGCCGCTCCCGGCCCGTCCCCGCAGCGTTATGTGAAGGACGAGTATGGGCCGCCGCCGCCAGCTTTACGAAGGAAAAGCCAAGATCCTTTTCGAGGGGCCCGAACCGGGCACCCTCGTGCAGTATTTCAAGGATGACGCCAGCGCCGGCAACGGCGCGAAAAAGGGCGTCATCACCGGCAAGGGGGTGCTGAACAACCGTATCAGCGAACACCTCATGCTGCGGCTGCACGATATCGGGATTCCTACCCATTTCATCCGCCGCCTGAACATGCGCGAACAGCTGATCCGCGAAGTCGAGATCATTCCGCTGGAAGTCGTGGTGCGCAACGTCGCGGCGGGTTCGCTGTCCAAGCGGCTGGGCATTCAGGAAGGCACGCGCCTGCCGCGCCCGATCATCGAATTCTATTACAAGAACGACGCCCTGAACGACCCGATGGTGAGCGAGGAACACATCACCGCGTTCGGCTGGGCCTGCCCGCATGACATGGAAGACATCGTGTCGCTGAGCATGCGCATCAACGACTTCCTGTGCGGCCTGTTCATGGGCATCGGCATCATCCTTGTCGATTTCAAGCTGGAATTCGGCCGCCTGTTCGAAGGCGACAACATGCGTATCGTGCTGGCGGATGAAATCTCGCCCGATAACTGCCGCCTGTGGGACGCCAAGACCAGCGAGAAGCTGGACAAGGACCGTTTCCGCAAGGACATGGGCAAGGTTGAGGAAGCATATCAGGAAGTCGCGATGCGCTTGGGTATCCTGCCCGAGGCCACGAATTCCGACATGAAGGGACCGGAGGTAATGCAATGAAGGTGCGCGTGACCGTCATGCTGAAGGAAGGCGTGCTCGACCCGCAGGGCAAGGCGGTGGAACACGCCCTGCACGTGCTGGATTTCAAGAATGTGGGCGAAGTCCGCATCGGGCGCGTGATCGAACTGGACATTGACGAAACCGATCGCGAACGCGCCCGCGCGCAGGCCGACGCCATGGCGCGCGCGCTGCTGGCCAACCTTGTGATCGAGGACTTCACGACGGAGGTCGCTGGATGAAGATCGCCCGCCTTCTTGCCCTTGGCTGCGTCATGGCCGTTGGCCTGCCCGCTTCCCATGCGTCCGCCCAGCGCCTGTCGCGCCTGACGGGCGAGCAGCTTGGATCGCTGTGCACCAAGCCCGCCGGTACCGGCATCTGTGACGCCTATATTTCCGGCGTTGCCGATTCCGGCGCCCTTGACCACCTGTTCGAGCGTAATGCCGAAAAGGACGCCAAGGACGTTTCGGCCTTCTGCATAACCCCCGCAACCCCCACGGCGGACATGCGCACCAAGGTCGTAAGCTGGATGAAGGACCACCGTGACACGCTGTCCCGCCCGGCGGGGGAGGCCGTGTTTACCGCGCTTCATGAATCCTATCCCTGCGGCGGCGGCAAATGAAGGCGGCGATTGTAGTTTTCCCCGGCACCAACCGCGAACGTGACATGGCCATCGCCCTGCGCGGCGTGACCGGCCAGGCGCCGGCCATGGTGTGGCACCGGGAGGCGGCGCTGCCCGCGGGCACTGACCTTGTGGTGCTGCCCGGTGGCTTCAGTTATGGCGATTACCTGCGCTGTGGCGCGATGGCGGCGCATGCCCCGATCATGGCGGCAATCCGTGAATTCGCGGCCAAAGGCGGGCATATCCTGGGCGTATGCAACGGGTTCCAGATCCTGACCGAAGCGCAGCTGCTGCCCGGCGCGCTGCTGCGCAACGCGGCGCTGCGCTTCCTGTCGCAGGACTGTTTCCTGCGCGTCGAGCGCAACGACACGCCGTTCACCCGCCACTGGGCGAAGGGCGATGTGTTCCGCACCCCCATGGCGCATGGTGATGGCAATTACATCGCCAGCGCCGACACCATCCGCATGCTGGAGGACACGGATCGCGTGGCCTTCCGTTACGTGGCCGGAGATGGCCGCGTGGATGAAGGCGACCCGCAGCTGAACCCCAATGGTTCCATGAACGCCATTGCCGGCGTGTTCAGTGAAAACCTGCGGATCTGCGGCATGATGCCCCACCCGGAGGATCTGGTTGATCCGCTGATGGGGGGCGAGGACGGAAAACCCCTGTTTACGGGACTTGTGGAGGCACTGGTCGGATGAGTGCAAAGTCACCGCGCCCCGTTGATGCGGCACTGGCGCGCGAATTCGGCCTGACGGCGGAAGAATACGGCAATGTCCTGTCGATCATGGGCCGCACGCCCACGTTTACGGAACTGGGCATTTTCTCGGTCATGTGGTCCGAACACTGCTCGTACAAATCGTCGCGCGCGTTCCTGAAAACCCTGCCGACGACGGCCCCGTGGGTCATCCACGGCCCCGGTGAAAACGCGGGCGTGGTCGATATCGGCCACGGGCTGGCGGCCATCTTCAAGATGGAAAGCCATAACCACCCCTCCTTCATCGAACCCTACCAGGGGGCGGCGACGGGTGTGGGCGGCATCCTGCGCGACGTGTTCACCATGGGCGCGCGTCCCGTCGCCAACCTCAACGCCCTGCGTTTTGGCGACCCCGACAACCCGCAGACCCGCCGCATCGTGGATGGCGTGGTGCGCGGCGTGGGCGGCTACGGCAACTGCGTGGGCGTGCCCACCGTGGGGGGCGAGATCAACTTCCACCCCGCATATGATGGCAACCCGCTGGTCAACGCCATGACGGTGGGTGTCGCGCGGCAGGACCGCATCTTCCTGTCGGCCGCCGCCGGTGTGGGCAACCCGGTGATCTATGTCGGGTCCAGGACCGGGCGTGATGGCATTCACGGGGCCACCATGTCGTCGTCCGAGTTTGACGAGGACGCGCTGACCAAGCGCCCGACCGTGCAGGTGGGCGACCCGTTTGTCGAAAAGCTGCTGATCGAGGCCTGTCTGGAACTGATGGCGACCGACGCCATCGTGGCCATTCAGGACATGGGGGCTGCCGGCCTGACCTCGTCCGCTGTTGAAATGGCGGGCAAGGGCGGGGTCGGCATCGACCTTGACCTTGATAACGTGCCGCAGCGCGAACGCGGCATGACGGCCTATGAAATGATGCTGTCCGAAAGCCAGGAGCGCATGCTGATCGTGCTGCGTCCCGACCGCACGGAACAGGCCCGCGCCATTTTTGACAAGTGGGAACTGGATTTCGCCGTCATCGGCCACCTGACCGATACCGGCAACATCGTGATCCGCCACAAGGGCGAGGTCGAGGCCGACATTCCGCTGGCCCCGCTGGCGGATCAGGCCCCGGTCTATCACCGCCCGACCGCGCCTGCGCTGAAGCCGCAGCCGATGGAACGGATCATCGATCCCGTGGGCGTGGAACAGGCGCTGATCCGGCTGATCGGCTGTCCCGACCTTGCATCGCGCGCGTGGGTCTACAACCAGTACGACAGCACGGTGGGCGGCCAGACGGTGCGCCGTCCCGGCGCGGCCGACGCCGCGATCATCAAGGTCGAGGACACGCAGATCGGGCTGGCCCTGACCACCGACTGCACGCCGCGCTACTGCCGCGCCAATGCGAGGCTGGGTGGTGCGCAGGCCGTGGCCGAGGCATGGCGCAACATTACCGCGACCGGCGCGCGCCCGCTGGCGGTGACCGACAACCTCAACTTCGGCTCGCCTGAAAAGCCGGAGGTGATGGGCCAGTTCGTCGATGCCATCGCGGGCATGGGGGAAGCCTGCCGCGCGCTGGACTTCCCGGTCGTCAGTGGCAATGTCTCGCTGTACAACGAGACCCGCGCGCCCGACGGCACGTCACAGTCCATCCTGCCGACCCCCGCCATTGGCGGCCTGGGCGTGCTGGAGGACGTGCGCACGGCGGTCGGGCTGGAAATGCCCGATGGCTGCGATGTCATGCTGCTGGGTGAGACGAAGGGCCAGCTTGGCCAGTCGATCTGGCTGCGTGAGATCCTTGGCGCGCAGGACGGGGAACCGCCGGAACTGGACCTGGCCGCCGAACGGCGCAATGGCGATTTCGTGCGTGGCCTGATTCAGGACCGCACCATCATCGCCTGCCATGACGTGGCCGATGGCGGCGTGCTGGTGGCGGTGACCGAGATGGTCATGGCGGGGCAGGCGGGCTGCGTCCTGGATGCGCCGCAGTCGGGCATGCGGCCCGAAGCCTTCTGGTTTGGCGAGGACCAGTCGCGTTACGTCGTCGCCGTGCGCGACGGGCAGGCGCTGGCCACCCTTGCGGCAAAGGCGGGTGTGCCATGCCGCAGGCTGGGCCGTTCGGGGGGCGAGGGTTTGACATTGCCCAGCGGGTCCACAATATCCAAGGCACGTCTGCTCGCGGTACATTCCGAATTCTTTCCGCGACTGATGGACCGATAGGGCAGGAGTTTTAAGCCAGATGGCAATGACGGCACAGGAAATCGAAACCTATATCCGCGAAGCCCTGCCTGATGCGAAGATCCAGATCGATGATCTGGCGGGCGACGGGGACCACTACGCCTGCCGTGTCGTGAGCGAGGCCTTTCGCGGCCTGCCACGCGTGCGGCAGCACCAGCTGGTCTATAACGCGTTGCAGGGGCACATGGGCGGCAAGCTGCACGCCCTGGCCCTGCAGACGCAGACCCCGGACTGATCACGGATTCTTACCCCCAACGCAGGAAACGAAAACAATGGCTGAAACAATCGCACAGCGCATCCAGGCGCAGATCGACGCCAACCCCGTCATGCTGTACATGAAGGGCGACGCCAACTTCCCGCAGTGCGGCTTCTCCGCGCGCGTGGTGCAGGTGCTCAAGCACCTTGGCGTGCCGTTCAAGACCGAGAACGTGCTGGCTGATCCCGAACTGCGGCAGGGCATCAAGGATTTCTCCAACTGGCCGACGGTGCCGCAGCTTTACATCAAGGGCGAATTCGTTGGTGGCTGCGATATCGTGACGGAAATGTACCAGACCGGCGAGCTGGAAAAGCTGCTGGCGGAAAAGGGCATCGCCACCGCCGCGGCCTGAGTGCCTGCGCACCATAATATGGTGGATCGGGACGGGCGGGACAGAAATGTTCCGCCCGTTTCCCGTTTTGTGGACAACATCCCTTGCGTCGCGCCCATGCTTTCGCCTAGCTTCGTGCAGGTTTGAAAAACAAGGGGGCCTGATGCGCTACAGCGACTTGCGTTTTGCTACAATGTTACTGCTTGGCGCAGGTCTTGTTGGCAGCATCATAACCCCCGCCCACGCCCGTACCCACGCCGTGACGGACATGGAAGCCGACCGGCTGACACTGGGCGCGCTGACGGCGGCCCCGCCGCCGGTCCGGCATGTGGCCTATGCCCGTCGCGCGGGTGGCCATGGTGGCCATGGCGCCCCGGTCGTGATGGCGGCGAACCACAGTTCGGCGGCCCATACGCGCCGTACCATGGTCCATGCCATCGTCTATCACCCGCATGGCACGGTGGCCCACCACATCCACCCCACGGCGGCCCGCCACCGCACCTGATCCCGGGCAGCGGCCTCAATACTGCCTGAAGGCGTCCGGTATCCATTCCACGACATTGCCCGGCAGCACCGCGCACAGATCGAAGCGCATGCTGTCGTAAACCCAGTGCGGGTTGGCCGCGCATAGAAATTGCGCGGCGTTCATGATGCGCGCCACCTGCGCCGGGCGGATGGCTTCGCCCGCCGCCAGCAGGGACGGGCGTGCCTTGACTTCGGCAAAGATCAGGCAGCCTGCCTGCAGCGCCACGATATCCACTTCCCCCCATCGCGTGCGCGCGCGGTGCAGCAGCACCTGTCCGCCACGGGCCTGAATATCCGCGATCGCCAGCCGTTCCGCCGCCATGCCATCAGCGCAGGCCCGCCTGCCGCGCCGCTGGCGGTGGAGGGGAGCGGGGACAGCATTACGCATTGTCATGCTTTGTTTTTCCTGCGGCTGGCATGGGTGTGTAAAACCCGGCTGGTAGGATATAGCAGGCAGCACGACCGGGCTTTGTCGGCCATGGGGAAAACGCCGCGGGCCGCGACAGGATGTGCGACATGCTTCTTCATTTCCTGACCATATGGGATCTTTGCCTGCTGCTGGCGCGCGTGTCCATCATCGCGGCGGTGGTGGTGCATGTGCTGCTGACCAAGCGCGATGTCGGGGCGTCCATCGGCTGGATTGGCGTGACCGTGCTCATGCCACTGACGGGTGGGGCGCTGTACCTGATGTTCGGCATCAACCGCGTGCACCGGCGCGCGCGGCGCATGGCGGGACAGCACCCGTGGCGCAGCCGCACCATGTCGTCGCAATGGCGGCGTGACGAATCCGGGGCCTTCGCGCCGCTGGCCTCCATGGTGGGCAAGCTGACCGGCCGCCCGCTGCTGGGTGGCAACGCGATCATGCCCATGCATGATGGGGACACCGTCTATCCCCGCATGCTGGATGCCATAAACGGCGCGCGGCACAGCGTGCTGATGTGTTCGTACATCTTCCGTGACGACCGGATCGGGCGGCAGTTCTGTGACGCGCTGGTCGCGGCCCACAGGCGGGGCGCGCAGGTGCGCGTGCTGGTTGATGGCGTGGGATCGGGATATTTCAACTGTGGCGTGGGGCGCATCCTGCATGACGCGGGGGTGCCGGTGGGGCGGTTCATGCATTCCATGCTGCCGTGGCGCATGCCGTTCATCAACATGCGCGACCACAAGAAGATACTGGTGGTGGACGGGCTGACCGGCTTCATGGGCGGGCTGAACATTGGCGTGGAAAACATTGCCGCATACCATCCCCGCCACCCGGTATCGGACACGCATTTTGAACTGAAAGGCCCGGTCGTCCACCAGTTGAGCGAGGCCTTCGCCCGCGACTGGGCCTTTACCCGGGGCGAGGAACTGACGGCGGACATCTATTTCCCGCGTCAGGACAGCCACGGCCCCAGCCTGAGCCGCGTCGTGACCGCGGGCCCGGACATGGATCTGGAAAAGATCGAATACACCATGCTGCAGGCTTTCACCCTGGCGCGGCGTAGCATCCGGATCATGACGCCGTATTTCCTGCCCGATGACCGGTTCCTGACCGCACTTGCGCTTGCGTCCATGCGCGGGATCGAGGTGGATATCGTCGTGCCGTGGCACAGCAACCATACCGTGCTGGACTGGGCGCGGTCGGCCAACCTGCCGCGATTCCTTGATTCGGGATGCCGGATCTGGCTGGCGCGGCCGCCGTTCAACCATTCCAAGCTGATGGTGGTGGACCGGCACTGGTCATTCGTCGGCAGTTCCAACCTGGACGTGCGCAGCCTGCGGCTGAACTTTGAAATCAACCTGGAAGCCTATGACGGGACGCTGGCGGCCAGGATTGATGATTTCATCGCCACCCACCGCCATGTGCGCCTGACGCACCATGACCTTGACCGCCGTTCCTTCCCGCTCAAGATGCGGGACGCGGCGGCGCGGCTGTTCCTGCCTTACCTGTAGGGCGGGGTGAATTGACAGGGTCGGGCGGGCATGCCTACCATTGCATATGAGCAATAAAGGTTTCCGGGTGCCACCTTTTTTCAAAAGGACGGCGTCTTCCGAAGCTTGTTGAAAAAAGCTTCACCCAAAACCTTTGCCACTTTCCATCAACGGCTTTCTCTGAAGCAGTCCCTTATGGCCATGCCACATATATCGCGTGTCGCATGTTCCTGATCCTGCCATTATGCGCGGCCTATAGCGTTTTCCTGCTGTGTTTCTGGCCATGCGGCATCATGCACCTGTCCACTGCGTGGGAGGTCAGCATGCTGTGCGGGTTTTCGGCGCTGTTTTTCCTGCTTGTGCTGTTTGCCCTGACCGGGCGCCCGCTGCCCGAACCCTTTTTTGACGGCCGGTTCTTCCTGACCCTGCACCGCTGGCTGGCGTGGCTGTTCGTCGGGCTGGTGGCGCTGCATGCCGGGGTGGTCATGTGGGTGGATCCGCAGACGTTGTATGACCTGTGGCCATCGGGCGCGCCCGGCATGCAGTTCGGCGCGGCGGCGGCCCTGCTGGCGGTGGTGACGCCGTGCCTTGCGTTGCAGCGCGTGCGCCGTGGGCTTTATGCGACGGCGGCCATGTTTCGCCGCTCGCACGCGATGCTGGCGATGGCGGTACTCGGGGCCTCGGTTTTCCATGTCGTGGCGACACGGGTGCATGTGGCCCTGTGGTGGCAGGTCTGGCTGTGTGTCGGGATCGCCGTGGTCGCCTGCATGCTGCCGATGGGGGAACGCTGGCTGCTGGCGCGCGTGCCCACCCGTCGCGACGGGCGCAGGCGGCGGCTGCACACGGCGTATCTGGCCCGCGGGCTGGTTGGCGTCATGCTGTGCGTGGCCGCGTCCGAAACGGTGGTGTTCGTGTTATGGCGGCATTAGGCCTGCGGCGCGCGATGGCGCCTGTCCTGACGGCAATCGGGCTTGTGGTCCTGTTCGCCCTGCTTGTGATCGGGCACCGGATGACGGTCGCGACAGGGCAGGACATTCCCCTTGTGTTCCACCACCGCGCGCATGGGGGCTATAACTGTGTCACCTGCCACCATGATTTCCTCAAACCGGTGGTGACACCGGCGACACACCGCACCTGCATCGCCTGCCACAGGGAAACGCCGCAACTGGCCCCCATCATGCGCGACCAGTTCCATGAACTGTGCGAAGGCTGCCACCTGAACCTGCAGCAGCAGGGCCGGCAGGCGGGGCCGGTGCATGAATGCCGCGACTGCCATGCCCGCAGGCCCGACATCCCGGCGCATGGGCGGCTGTTCTGACGCGCGGGTTCAGCGCATGGGTTTGAGCAGGACGGAAATGGGGCGGTGGTCGGATGCGTAATTCTCGATCACATGGCGTTCGATACAGGTCAGGCCGCGCACAAGGCAGCGGTCCAGCCGGATGGGCAGCATGTCGGCCATGCGGTGCGTGGGTTCGCGTGGCCCCACGTCATGGAAATGCCGGATCAGGGCGGGACCGACCTGGTTGAAATCCCCCAGTATGGCAGCCTGGTGCGGCAGGATCTGCACGACGCGGCGCAACTGCCTGCGGTTGAGCAGCTGCCCGTGCGACAGGTGGACATTGGCCACCGTCACCGTCCCGCAATCCACGATCTGGGCCACGCGGCGGATCAGCGTGCCGGCGGGCAGGGTGCAGGTCAGCGGCTGGCGGCGGTAGGGCCACGGGCTCCAGCATGCCAGGCCGTGTATGCGGCCGGGCAGGGGGGAACGCGCGTAATGCCCGCCGATCAGCGTGGGCAGGGCATCGATTTCCACCGTTGCTTCCTGCATCAGCATAAGGTCGGGCCGTTCGACGCGGATCAGGTCGATCACGTCACGTACCGTCGCCCCGATGCGGCGCAGCAGGTTCCAGCTGACGATCTTGATCGCCTCGCCCTCGCGCTCGGGCGGGGTCAGGTCCATCTGCGGTGGCGTGCCATGCCGGGGCTGGATTGAGGGCAGGCGAAGGTAGGGGCGCGCTAGGGTCATGGTTCGATAAACGGCTCGCGTATTTCGTCAGGGACGGGATCTCTGGACCGGGGATCACCGGCAGCGAATTCGGCAGTCAGGGTATAGCCCACGCCAATCAGGACGGGACCAAGGAAAATGCCCAGCCCCCCGAAGGTCAGCACCCCCCCCAGCACGCCCAGCACGGTCAGCAGGTAGGGCATCTGCGCCCCGCGCGCGATGAACATGGGCCGGATGACGTGGTCCGCCCCCGATACGATGATCGTGCCGTACAGCAGGAGGAAGATGCCCCAGCCCGGATGGTGGGTCAGCAGCAGGAACACGGCGGCGGGAATCCAGATCAGCGGCGCGCCGATGGGCAGCACCGCGACAAAGGCGGTCACCGCGCCCAGCAGCACGGGGCTGGAAATGCCCGCGATGGCGAAGCCGATGCTGGTCAGGATCCCCTGGATGATGGCGGTGCCAAGGATGCCATACACCGTGCCGCGTATGGTCCGGCCCACGATGCGCAGGATCCGGTCGGCATACACCCCCGCGATCCGCCGCACCACGGCGACGAAGGTATCGCCCAGCGCATCGCCGCCCAGCCAGAAGAAGAAGGAAATGAACAGCGCCATGGCCAGATGCGCCAGCCCGCTGGCCAATTGCATCATGGCGGTCAGGATCGATTGCCCGATGCGCCCGGCATAGGGGCGCACGATCTGGTCTATGCTGCCGATGTCAACGGACCATTTCTGCCATTTTTCAACAATTTCAGGGCCGAAATGCGGAATATGCGCAATGCGCGCGGGCAGCGGCGGCAGGTGCAGCGTGCCCACCGCGTCCACCACGTACTGCAGTGTCGCCGGGACATCGGCAATGCTGCTGGACACCACGGCGGCCAGCGGCACCACCAGCACCAGCGCACAGAGCACCGTCATGATCAGGGCCGCGGGCAGCAGCGACATGTGCCGCCGCAGCCGCATGAACACCGGCCATGTGGAAAAGGTCAGGATCGCAGCCCACAGCAGGGCGGTCATGAACGGATACAGGATCAGGACGCAGCCGAATGCGATCCCCCCCAGCATCAGTCCCATCATGATACGTTCGACCATAGCGGTGGCGTATCCCCTCCTGCCATTAAACGAAAGACAAATGTTCAGGACTTTCGTTCCCGTGCCGTATGCTGCACCTTATTATGCGACACGCAATTCCTAAACACCGGGAGAAGGTATGCATCCGCTGATCTCAGCCACAGACCTGGCACAGGCCATCCAGCATGGCGACATCCTTGTGCTCGATGCCTCCATGGCGTTGCCGGGACAGGCCTTCGACCCGCAGCAGCGTTTCGCCAATGCCCATGTCGCCGGTGCCGTGCGGTTTGACATCGACACGTTTTCCGACCCGGATTCCCCCCTGCCGCATACCATTCCCGGTCAGGCCCGCTTCGCCCGCCTTGCGACCGAACGCGGCATGGCGAACACGAAACGCATCGTGTTCTATGACCAGGACGGCATGGCCTGCGCCGCGCGCGCATGGTGGCTGACGCGCCTGTTCGGTCATGAACGGGTGCAGGTGCTCGAAGGCGGGCTGCCCGCATGGAAAAGCGCGGGGCTGGCGCTTGAAACCGGGCCGGACCTTGCCGCCCCCGCGCCCTTTGTCAGTCGCCCGCGCTACGGCCGGCTGCACGGCACGGGCGACGTGCTGGACATCGTGCATGGCCGCCTGCCGGGGCTGATCCTTGACGCCCGCAGCCGGGGCCGGTTCGAGGGCCGTGACCCCGAACCCCGCGCCGGGATCGAATCCGGCCACATGCCCGGCGCGCGCAGCCTGCCCTATACCGAACTGCTGGATGACAATGGCCGCTTCCTGCCCGTTGATACGCTGAAGGAAAAGTTCGCCAGCCTTGGCGTGACCGATAGCACGCCCGTGACGTGTTCGTGCGGCAGCGGCATGACCGCGTGCATGATCGCGCTGGCGCTGGTCAGCATCGGGGGCGGCGCGGGGGAACCCGCGGTTTATGACGGGTCATGGGCGGAATGGGCGTCCACGCCTGATTCGCCCATCGTGTGCGGCGCGTAAGGGCGGCCGACATGACCGATCCCATGGCGCTGGTGCCGCCTGACCTGCTTGAACGCGTCGTACGCGGCTGGCGCGACATGTCCACGCGGCTTGTCCAGATGGGGCGCGACCGGCCGGAGGGCGACAGGGGCGTATTCGTCAATCCCGCCGCCGAGCGGGGTTCCACCGTGCTGTTCTCCAGCCTGGAGGCCATGGACCGCGCCGGTCATGGCCGCTATGGGCCGGAACTGATCTACGGCGCCATGGGATCCCCCATCCAGCACAGGCTGGAAGCGGTCATCGCCGAAATCGAGGGCGGCACCCACGCGCAGGTCGTGCCATCGGGGCTGGCGGCCTGCACGCTGCCGCTGCTGGCCTACCTGCAGGCGGGCGATCACTGCCTGCTGTCCGATTCCGTCTATGGTCCCACCCGGCGCTTTGCCGACAGGGTGCTGCGGCGTTTTGGCGTGGATGTCACCTATTTCCCGCCCATGGCGACCGAGACCGAGCTTCAGGCGCTGGTGCGGCCTGATACCCGCCTGGTCTTTGCCGAAAGTCCCGGCAGCCATTCGTTCGAGGTGCAGGATATTCCCATGCTCGGCCGCCTTGCCGCCCGGGCTGGCGCGCGGCTGGTGGTGGACAACACATGGGGCATCGGCCTGTTCAACCCGTTCGCGCATGGGGCGCATGTCTCGGTTCAGGCGCTGACCAAATACGCCGCGGGCCATTCCGACACCATCATCGGCGCGGTCACGGTGGCGTCGGATGCCGACTGGCGGCCCCTGCGCGACACCGCGATACAGGCGGGGCAGACGGCGGGGCCGGATGACTGCTGGCTGACGCTGCGCGGTCTGCGCACCATGGGCGCGCGGCTGGAACGCCAGGCGGCCACCGCGCTGGGGGTGGCGTTGTGGCTGCAGTCCCGGCCCGAGGTGCATCGCGTGCTGCATCCCGCCCTGCCGTCATGCCCGGGGCATGAATACTGGGCGCGGGATTTCAGTGGCGCGTCCTCCCTGTTCGGCGTGGTGTTTGACGCGGGCTTCACGACCGCGGACATGACCGCCATGATCGACGGGCTGCAGCATTTCGGCATTGGCGCGTCATGGGGCGGGTATGAAAGCCTTGTGCTGCCCACCACGGGCGGGATCTCGCGTTCGTGCCTGTCGGTTACGGGCGCGGGACCGGCGTGCAGGCTGCATGTCGGGCTGGAAGCGGGCGGGTTGCTGGTGGACGATCTGGCGCGTGGTCTGGATGGCATGTCTGCCGCCCGCGCAGGGCGGGGGACGGACTGACGTAGATCAAGGTTGCGACGGGGCAGGGATGGGACACTTGCCCCATACACGATGCCCCCGTCCGGCCATGCCGGCCGGGCGGGTGGCGCAGGGAATGGTGGCTCCATGGCCGGGGCCGTGACATCGGAACGGAAGGTGCAAGATGGCTGGAAAGATGAAGGCTGCGGTTGTACGGGAATTCGGCAAGCCGCTGACGATCGAGGAACTGGACATTCCGCAGATCAACACCAACCAGATCCTGGTCAAGGTCGATGCCTGCGGCGTCTGCCATACCGACCTGCATGCCGCCCGTGGCGACTGGCCCACCAAGCCCAAGCCGCCCTTTATCCCGGGGCACGAGGGAATCGGCCATGTGGTCGAGGTCGGCAGCAACGTCAACTGGATCAAGACCGGCGACGTGGTGGGCGTGCCGTGGCTGTATTCGGCCTGCGGGCATTGCGAACACTGTCTGGGCGGATGGGAAACCCTGTGTGAAAAGCAGGAGGACACCGGCTATTCCGTCAATGGCTGCTTTGCCGAATACGTGGTGGCCGACCCCAATTACGTCGCCCATCTGCCGAAAGACATCGACCCGATCAAGACGGCCCCCGTGCTGTGCGCGGGGCTGACGGTGTACAAGGGCCTGAAGATGACGGACACCCGGGCCGGGGAATGGGTCGCCATTTCCGGCGCGGGCGGACTTGGGCAGATGGCCATCCAGTACGCGGTGGCCATGGGCCTGAACGTGGCGGCGGTGGATATCAGCGATGAAAAGCTGGAAGAAGCCCGCAAGCTGGGCGCGCGCGTGACCGTCAACGCGTTGAAGCAGGATCCGGTCGCCTATATCCGCGAACAGACCGGTGGCACCCACGGCGTGCTGGTCACCGCCGTGTCGGACAAGGCGTTCAGCCAGGCGGTGGGTTACGCGCGGCGCGGCGGCACGGTGGTGCTGAACGGCCTGCCGCCCGGTGACTTCCCGCTGTCCATCTTTGACATGGTGATGAATGGCACGACCGTGCGCGGGTCCATTGTCGGCACGCGGCTGGACATGATCGAAGCCATGTCCTTCTTCACTGATGGCAAGGTGACGACGGTGGTCAGCACGGACAAACTGGAAAACATCAACACCATTTTCGACAACCTGCAGCATGGCCGGGTAAAGGGACGCGTGGTGCTGGATTTCCGTAACGGGGCCTGAAACGACGGCAGCCGCCACCCTGATGCCCGTTCAGGGTGGCGTATCGTGTAACCGGAGGGCGCGAGCGGGAAAGATGCATCCCGTCGTCGCGCCCCGGGGCAGGTGGCTGTCCGATGTAAAACGGCAGGGTTATTGCGCATTCCGGCTAAAGGATGCCGATACGATGCAGTAATTTTTCGGACAGGTGCGCTATTTTATTGTCGGGTTCCGGTCTCAAATCGGAAAACTTTATTTTAGGTGGATTGAATTTCTTTATTTCTGCAGTTCTGGTTTCAAACATTTCCATGAACTTGAGGGGATCGCTCCAGTCCAGCAGTCATTCCCGATGACAATTCTTCCGTAATCAGAATCGAATGGCAGGAGATTCCAGTTTTTTTGGGGGAATGCGCCAGATCCCGGTAAAAATCATCAGTGACAACCGGACTGGACGTTACGGAATTCAGGGGATGGGATCGACTGAAATCGCCAAACCCATGGGAGATGGATGAATACCTGCCTACGGTGACATCCGCGTAAATTTTTGAAAAGGAATAGGAAAAGGCGCCACACTGAGAGACTGTTTGAAAACAAGCGATTGATAAAAAATAATAAAAGTTTTTGGGTGCCACCTTTTTTCAAAAAGGTGGCGTTCTTCGCAGCTTTTTGAAAAAAGCTTCACCAAAAACTTCTTTATGATTGCTGAATGTTTTCCGGGCTAACTTTTCAAACAGTCTCTGAAACAGCGTGCTGTTCTTGAACCAGGAATAGCTTTCTATTTCGGCCTGCTTATTCCAGAAACGTAAATATATTGATTTATTGTCAACGTTTATATGATTGAGATTAAGGGTATTAATTATTTTTTTATTTATAAGAATTTTCATGATAACCAATATATATTTTTAATATAACTTCTTGAAATTTTATATATGAAAAATACGCAGTCGATACATATTATGGGCCTGTGGAATGACCTGAAGAAACTTCGGCTTCGGGGGCGCGTTTTTCCTATCGGATAGGGCATGCGCGGTCATGCCGACATGTCGATAATGCAGAAACTGAAAGACAGGTAAGGGTATCATGAAAAAAACGGTGATTCTGGCAGGGCTGTGCGCAACCGGGCTGAACGTGGCGATGCTGGTGCCCGCGCTGGCGGATTCCTGCGACGGCGTGACGGATCATGCGGAATGTGAAGTGCGCCTGAAATCCCATGAAACCAGCAGGGAGACCCGTGAAAAGGCCCACGAAGCGCATGAAAAGGCGGCGGAAAAGACCGACAGCGCCAAGGACTGGGGCGACCGGACCGGCAAGAAACTGGATAACTGGGGCCACAAGACCAAGGGCGACATGAGCCAGTTTTTCACCGGGCATCGCTAATTGAAATAACGCAGCAGCCGGAAACTTCGGTATTGAACGGCGAAAGGGGGCGGTGCCAGATGGCGCCGCCCCCTTTCGTGCATTCACGCCCCGCGATCAGGAATGGTGGTGATCGCCTGCCTCATGCTCGCGCCAGCCTTCTTCCAGCGTGTGAAGGAAGGTCTTGAAATGCTTCTTCACCTCGGCAGGGGATGCTTTTTCCATCACGTCCTTTTTCGCGGCCGTCAGGGTGGCGGCGGCGTGGATCAGGGCGGCGTGGATGACGTCTGTCGGTTCTTTGGCCATGTCGGTATTCTCCCGTTGGATTGATGGGCAGAGGATGAAAGATGCCACGATGGCTGGCAACCGTTGCCCCTGCATGACTGCCGTTCCCTGATACCCCTTGAAACCGCGCGGGATCGGGACGGGGGAACCCGCGCCACGGTCCGCCGTTGAACGCCCTGAACACCAACCCGATGGGATAAGATATGTTTTTCAGGCGTACCGCACTGGCCCTTGCCACCACGACTGTCCTCGTCCTGCCGCTTGCGGCACGGGCGGAACCGGGGGGCTGCGTGAAGGGGGCCGTCGCCGGTGGCGTGGCGGGGCATTTCGTTGGCAGTGGCCATGCCAAGGGCGGGGCGGCTGCCGGATGTGCCGCAGGCATGGCGCGACGCCACCATGCGCGCAAGGAAGCGCGTGAAAACCAGCAGCAGCAGCCCGAAAATGGCCCGCCGGAAGGGGGATCGCAGCCCGCGCCCCCGCCGCCCGGTAACGGCGGTCAGTAAAAGGTCAAGGCAGAAGTTCCTGGCGAAGCGTTTTTCCAGAACGCTTCGGAAAACGCCGCCTTTTGCAAAAAAGGCGGCACCCAGAAAATTTTGTTACCTTGTATCATCCATCATGGCACGGACCGGACGGACGATGCCCCCATGGCGCGTGCGAAACACATGGTCAGCATGTTGTGCGGGTCGGGGTTGATGCCTACGAAAATGATGTCCTTGCGCACATACAGCAGCTTGTGCCGTGGCCCCATCGTGACGCGGGGCAGGACGACCGGCTGGTCACGTGCCACCTGTTCGCGCGTGCTGGCCACCCGGTCGTGGCTTATGCGCGCCAGAAGCACAAGATCAGGCACCACAATGGCCATATGCATGACAGCCAGCCCGGCACAGCCCGATGCCATGACCCAACTGAAAACCCGCCCGGCGGGGCAGGTGAACAGCAGGCAGGTCAGGTAGCACACCAGCAGCACGCTGGCGGGAAAGGATACCCGCGCGGCCAGTGCTTCACGCGGGAACATGAGCAGCAGCGCCATATAGGCCAGCGCCAGCCCGACAAACCATGCCCCATGCCCCGCGCGCAGGCAGGCGGGAAAAGGGGCCTGCCGCCGCCCCAGGAACAGGCCGGTGCCGATCACCGCCACGAATGGCAGCCAGAACGGGTCAAACAGGCTGCCAAGATTGCCCAGCAGCCCATCCAGCCGGTCCAGGACCGGGCTGGGCGTCATGGTGCGCATGCGCACATAGTTGCCTGGCGCGATTCCCAGCACCAGCGTGCCCATGCCGTGGCTGCACAGCAGCGCCCATGGCGCGCGCTGTCCCCGCTTCCACGCCCGCACCGCATCCCCCGCCAGCACCAGCGTCAGCAGCAGCGAAAGCGGTTCAAGAAAGGTGGCGATCAGGAAAACGGCGCCATGCTGCACCCCGTTCATGTCCGTGCGGCGGGACAGGATGCGCGCCAGCAGCCACATTTCCCCCGCAACGGGCCACAGATAGCCAATGGCCCCGGTTTTCCATAACGCGACCTCGCCAATGGTGCGCGGCAGCCACCACAGCATGAGAAACACGAGCAGGTACTGCACCATGCCGTCCCGCCAGCAGGCAGGGGGGGGCCGCCCCGCCACCGCGCGGCACATATGCACCACGACATGCACCAGAAATGTGAAGATGCCCGCATTCACCACCGCAAAGGCCGCAAGCGACCCATAGGGCCGCAGGTCCAGCACGAAAAAGGTTGCCAGCGTGGTGAACCACCGCCCGGTCCAGAAATTGTAGTTGCCCCATACGATGCGCACGATGGTGGCGGGGTGGAACGGCATGGTGCGGCAGTAATCATCCGCCCATAGCGGCGTGACCCAGTTGGCCCACAGCAGGAACATGAAGCATAGCGCCAGCCCGACCCGTTCACCGGGTTCGGGGCGGGGGGGGATGCATGCGGATGGTTTCATTCGATACTGGGCCCCTGCCGGTCCGGGATTCCACCATGACGGGCATCCCTGCGGAAAAATGATGCGGTCTGGCCCCGGGGCCGTTCGTGCAATTGATCCGTGACCGGGGTTGTATCATGGATCGATGCCGTCGCATCGCCTATGAATCCATCCTGACCGGCCCCGTCAATCACGATCATGCCGGAGATCAGGGGATAGAGCCACGTGTTACAGCCTGCCGATCAATCCGTCTCCCCCCCGCATGGCGCGGTGCCTGCCACCCCGGCCACTGCCGGGTCGCCCCCGCCATCCGCCGGTACGGGCGGGGCTGCGGCGCGCGCGGCCCTGACCACTGCGTGCGCGGGACTGCTGGTGGGGCTGGATACCGGCCTGATCGCGGAGGCGCTGGGCTTCATCGGCCATGATTTCCATGCCTCCGCCCGGGCGCAGGAATGGGTCGTGTCGGTGCTGATGGTGGGCGCGCTGCTGGGATCCGGGGCGGCGGGCGTGTTTTCCAGCCGCTTTGGCCGCAGGCTGGCGCTGGGCATGGCCACGCTGCTGATCGGGCTGGGGGCGCTGTTATGCGCCACGGCTGGCCTGATCGGGCAGATCCTGCTGGGGCGGTTCCTGATCGGGATGGCCATTGGCATCTGCACCTTTACCGCGCCGCTGTATATTTCCGAACTGACGACGGGGCGCATGCGCGGCACCATGGTGACCACCTTTTCCATGCTGCAGTCGGCGGGCATCCTGCTGGGGTACCTGGCGGGCGGCATCCTGTCGGGTGGCGGGCACTGGCGGCTGATGGTGGGGCTGCCGGTCATTCCGGCGGCGCTGCTGTTCATGGGGTGCGCGTTCCTGCCGTCCAGCCCGTCATGGCTGGCGGCAAAGGGCCGGTTCGAGGACGCCCGCAAGGTCCTGCGCAGCCTGCGTGGGGATGAGGTGACGGCAGACCGGGAACTGGACAACATCCGCCGCGAACTGGGCGCGGGCAAGCCGGTAGGCGGCTTCGCCCTGCTGCGCACCAGGCCATTTTTCCGCCGCTCCGTCGCCCTTGGCATCGGGTTGCAGGTCATGCAGCAGCTGACCGGCATCAATGTGGTGATGTATTACGCGCCCAAGATTCTGGAAGGGGCGCATTTCGGCACCGCCGCCGCCGCATGGGCCACGGTCATGGTCGGCGCGGTCAACGCGGTCGTGGGCGTGCTGGCCATTTTCATGGTTTCACGCTGGGGGCGCAGGCCGCTGCTGGTGACAAGCTGCATCATCATGGCGGTGGCCCTGGCCGCGGCGGGCGTGATCGAGGGGATGCACCTGACCGGACTTGGCGCGGTGCTGGCGCTGGTGGCGGCGTTGCTGGTGTTCGTGGCGGGCTTTGGCATGGGGGCCGGGCCGCTGGTGTGGACCCTGTGTTCGGAAATCCAGCCGATCGAGGGACGGGACTTTGGCGTCGCCTGCTCTACGCTGGCCAACTGGGGCATGGACTGGGCGGTCAGCAACACGTTCCTCAGCATCGTGGCGGTCGCAGGGGCGGGCTGGACCTTTGCCGGTTTCAGCGTGATGAACGTGGTGTTCGTGCTGTTTACGCTGGCACTGGTGCCCGAAACCCGTGACGTGCCGCTGGAGGTGATCGAACAGCATCTGGAAGCCGGCCGACCGCTGCGTGAAATCGGGCGTTAGACCTGATTGACAGGTGGATTGTTCAGGACTGCCTGAAAATAATTTATTGGTAAATTTAAGTAAAAAATTTTCTGTGTGCCGCCTTTTTTTAAGGCGGCATTATTTTTTAAAATATTCACTTAAAATTATTTGTATCTCCACATTTATTTATTCCATTCCGTTATGGTTCACGGGTCTGCAACAAGCTGATGAAATCACGCCGTGCGCAGTATCGGCGCGATGATCTGGAATACCGGTAACCTGCGTATCGCCTGATCGCCCCACTGACGCCACGGAGGAAGCATCTGGACCGTTCCCCGCGCACGGATGCTGCGGCGCATCGTCTCAAGGCCATTCTTTTTATTGTCTGGCTTGGTCGCTACCGTCGCCTCAGCAGGGGGAGGCGACGGTTTCATCCCCACATCCCCGACCGATCATCGCCCATGTCCGCAGGGTTGTGCGGAAAATCGTTCAGGTCGCTTTTTGAACCAGGCCTTTAGGGAAGGAAGCTACGACATCTGGCGTAGGGAATACGTGCCGCTCTTAGAAGCCCCGCATCGGCCCCCGGCTGTAGTGCAGCAGCATGGACCCCACGGCGGCCATGTGCGTGCCAGCCCCCAGAACGACCATCACATGCCACAGCGCGTTGGAAAACGGCATGTTTTCACGCATGTAGAACACAACGCCGATACAGAAGAACACCAGCCCCAGCACGATCAGGAAAAAGACAGGTGTCGGCAGCGTCCAGACCAACGGATCGGGGCACAGGAAGAAAACCCACGCAACACACAGATAGGGCACGACGTGAAAGCGGCGTGACCATGTGAAGAAACACATCTTGGCCAGCACCCCCGTCCCGGCCATGGCCCATAACAGGGCGCAGAACCACACGCTGCCCCTGCCGTGGCCACCCAGCAGGATGAAAGGCGTATAGGTCGCGGCGATGGCGACGAAGATCACGGACTGGTCAACACGCTGCAGCCCGCCCTTGAGCCAGCATGACGGGCAGAAATTATAGGCTGCCGAAGACAGGCACGTCGCCAGTATCGCCCCGCAGTACAGCAGCGTCACCCCGGTTTCCAGCCCCGAATGGGACAGCATGGCGGTACGCACCAGCCACAGCACGCCATACCCCAGCCCCGCCACGCCAATGATATGCACCAGCAGGTCAACGGCCCGTTCGGACAGGGAATAGATGGGAAAACGTGTGCGGGTATTCATGGCGGCGGAAAATACTCCTTATTTTTCCGCAGGTCCGATCCCATATAATGAATAAGTCTGTTTCTATATATGCAAAAAAGATCATGCATGCGTGAGGCGTCCCAACAGGCCGCATCAGTCACCTGTTCCATCACGTCGCCTGCGGATCATGCAGTCCACGCCACCTGATGGGGCGGTCGCTCCGTATCCGGATTCTGGCCAAGGAATTGTTCCACAACAACCCGTTAATGGGAAAACACCAAAAAGCGTCTGGCCACGGTCTTTATTTTCAAAGCGGCCTTTATCGTAAGGGGATGTTTGACAGGCCTGCGTTCGGGACATCCTGCAGGAAGCTTCGGGACGCGCCGCCTTTCTGAAAAAAGGGGACGCCAGGAAACCTGCCATTTATCAATTTGAACGGTCGGTAGAAAAGCAAACCGGGGAATACCGGATACATGCCCGACATTCCCCGGTTCCCGCCCTTAGCGGGCCGTGCGTTCACCCTTGACGTGGTTGCACAGGGTCTTGATTTCGGCTGCCGTGATGCCTTCGGGGTTGTGCTGCGCCTTCCTGGCGATTTCATGTTCGGCCTCGGTGGCGCGGCCATGTTCCTTGGCGACGTGCTGGCCCAGTGCGATCACCTCTTCCTTGGTCAGCAGCTTGGGTTCCTTCTGGCCCTTGTCCGCCAGCTTGTGCATGTGTTCGCGTGCGGCGGCGGTGGGTTTGTCGGTCATTATGGGCAATCCTGTCTGAATGATGCGCGGTATGCGCGTGCGTGGATGATATAACGCATGACAGGGCAGGAACACCAACAGGGTACACATGCCCTTGCGTCATATTTCACATATCTGGTCAGCCACCCCACGGCATAAAAGGGGACCACCAGAAGGGACAGACATGCCAGACCCCATTTCCCACGCCCCCGACAGCGCGCTTGCGCGTCTTGCCCCGACCATGACGCTGACGGACCGGCAGCAGGCGCTGAAGGCGGAGGTCATGGCCTTCTGCCGCGCCCACCGGGGGGATGACCATGCGCTGTTCATCATCGAAGGGGACGCGGGCACGGGAAAGAGCCTGCTGCTCAATTCCCTGTTCACCGCCATACAGGATGCGGCAAGGGGACGGGACCCGCACGACCCGCTGCATGGCAGCCGCAACTGGCTGCTGGTCAACCACCCGGAAATGATCAAGCTGTACCGCAACATTTCCGAAACCGAATCCTGCCTGCGCAAGAAGGATTTCGAACGCCCGACCACCTTCATCAACCAGATGTCGGCACATGACGGCCGCGCCGACATCGTACTGGTGGATGAGGCACACCTGCTGCTGACCCGCAGCGATCCCTACAACCGGTTCCGGCAGGATAACCAGCTGGCGGAAATCATCCGCCATGCCCATGTCGTGGTCATCATATTCGACGCGTATCAGGTGCTGAAGTTCAAGAGCCTGTGGAACGACGCCACGCTGGCCCGGCTCGTGGCGGGCTATCCGGTGGTGACCCGCAGGCTGGACCAGCAGTTCCGCGTGCATGCCCATGCGGATGTCATGGCGTGGATCCATGCGCTGCGCGATGGCAGGCTATTGCCCCTGCCAGCCCCGCAGCCCTTTGACTTCCGCATCTTTGACGATGCGCAGGCCATGTATGAAGCCATAAGGCAGCGCAACACGCAGTACGGCCTGTGCCGCATGCTGGCGACGTATGATTATCCCTATACCCTGAACGGGCACGACCATTTCATTACCGAGGGACGCTTTCACCTGCGCTGGGACCGCGCCATGCCACAGGCGCGGCTGCCATGGGCGGAACGGCCGGATACGATTGATGAAGTGGGATCGGTCTATACCATACAGGGGTTCGACCTGAATTACGCGGGTGTCATCCTTGGCCCCTCCGTGACCTATGATCCGGCTGCCGACCGGATCGTGATCGACCCGTCACGGTACGAGGACCGCGCCGCCTTTACCGGGCGGGACGGGGTAGCCAACCCGCAGGCGGTGATGGAACGCATCATCCTCAATTCCATCAACGTGCTCATGACACGGGGGGTGAGGGGGCTGTACATCTACGCCAGCGATCCGCGCCTGCATGCCCGCCTGGCGGCATTGTGGAAGGCCCGCGCGTGACCGTCCCGGCAGCACGGGCATGCGGCGCCGGCCAGATGGTGGCGTAATGGCTGTCCGTGGGGGCAGGGGATCAGGTGGTGTGTGTTATAACGCAGGGAGCGCCGCCTTTCGGGGAAAAGGCGGCACCCGGACACTGTTGTCCTGAACGGCCTGTCAGTCGCGCTGGCCCAGGCGCTGCAGGTACGGCAGGATTTCGGGGCCGGATTCAATGGCATGACCCAGCACGGTTTCAACCAGCGTGGCCAGTTTCGCCGCATCAAGGCCGGCAAGGGTCACGCTGAGGTCATGCTTCTGGGAATCGGACAGGCCGGGGGCCTGGATGATGCGCCGTTCAATGGCCGCCTTCATGGCGTCCGTGGTGAAGGGCATGTCGATGATCTGGTCTTTGCTCATGGCCGTCATTCCTGATTGGATAAGGTAATGGGGCCATCGTACGGGTTGCCGGTTTCCCGGCAACCTCCATGCGCGCGATGCGGTTATGCGTTTGTCATCATGAATGGGGCGCGGGGTATTCAGCCCTGTTCGGACCGGTCCATGGTCGCCATGCGGTGCAGGCGGGCCGTCTGGGAAAAGCCCCGCATTTCCTGCGCGATCCCCTGGCGTTCCAGCCGCCGCAGGCCCGTGGCGTAGCCGATTTCCTGTTTCAGTTGGCCCAGCAGCATGTTGGTGCGACCGCTAAGCATCGTCTTGAAACGATCCATGTCAGACCTTTCGTTCATTGGAAAGAATGCTGCGCCATGCGCATGTCAGACAACAGCATGACGCATGTGCGCATGCAACAATTAATGCATACCTGACAGACATTTAATGCATGATGGCAACTGCCATGCCCGGTCAGATGACCCGCCCGGCCATGCGCGCGCCCGTATTTTGCGCATGTACCCGTCGCCATCGCGTGTCCGGCAACCACGGGGCGGGTGGCTGGCATGCGGGGCGGTTCCATGTCATTATTTTATCGAAATGATAATTTTGGAAAGTACCTGATTGATGCGCAAAGTCATGGCCCTGCTTGCCTTTACGGCCCTTCCGGCCCTGCTTCCCCCCATGGCGCACGCCGATGTGGTGCCGCACCCGCAGGCCGATGCCCAGGCGCTGGATCTTGCGGAAAAGGCGATTGCGCTGCGTTCGGTCGCCGGGCCGGGCGACAGGACGGCGGACGTGGCCAGGCTGTTCAGCAAGGCGCTGGTGGCCGGTGGCTTTTCCAAAAAGGACATCCAGATCGTCCCGGTCGGCAAAACCATGTACATGACCGCCACGTGGCATGGCACCGACCCGTCGCTCAGGCCGCTGGTGGTGCTGGGCCACATGGACGTGGTGGAGGCGAAACCCGCCGACTGGAAGCGTGATCCCTTTACCCCGGTGGTGGAGAATGGCTACCTGTTCGGCCGCGGGGCCACGGACATGAAGCTGGATGACACGCTGGCGATTGCCTCCCTCATCGAATTGCGGCGCGAGGGCTACAGGCCGAAGCGGACGATCATCCTCGCCTTCTCCGGTGATGAGGAAACGGACATGCGCAGCGGCGCGGCGCTGGCGGACAAACTGTCCGATGCGGGCATGGTGCTGAATGTCGATGGCGCCGATGGCGTGCTGAATGAACAGACCGGCAAGCCGGAATATTTCGCATGGGCTGCGGCGGAAAAGACCTATGCCGATTATGAACTGACGGTCACCAACCCCGGTGGTCATTCGTCCGAACCCCGCGCGGACAACGCGATTGCCGAACTGTCCGCGGCCCTGTCGCGTATCCAGAAATACCAGTTCAAACCCGAGGAAAACGACATCACCCGCGCCTATTTCGAAGGGGCGGCCAAGCTGGAACCGGGCAGGCTGGGTGCGGCGATGAAGGCGTTCGCCGCCAACCCGGCGGATAAAAAGGCGATTGCGACCCTGTCGGCCGACCCGTCCATGGTGGGCAAGATCGGCACGACCTGCGTCGCCACGATGGTGAACGGGGGCCATGCGCTCAATGCCCTGCCGCAGCGGGCGACGGCCAATATCAACTGCCGTATCTTCCCCGGCCATTCCAAGGCCGACATCCAGGCCGAACTGCAGAAGGTGGTTGCGGACCCGAACGTGCAGGTGCGCGATGTCTCGGCCGGGTCGGTCGCGACCGATGCCTCCCCCATGAACCCGGGATTCATTGATGCGGTCACCAAGGCGATTCATGGCGTCTATCCCGGCCTGCCGGTCATCCCGTCCATGGAGGCGGGGGCGTCGGACAACATGTGGTTCCGCAGCCACAACGTGCCCAGCTATGAAGCCAGCCCGCTGTTCATCAAGCCGTCGGAAAACTTCATGCATGGCCTGAACGAACGCACGCCGGTGGCCGCCATCGCGCCGGGTGTGGACTTCCTGCTGTCCATCATTCCCGACCTGTCCAACTGACGGCGCATTTCACGACAGCGGAGGTTTCCGGGCGCAGCCTTCTTGCAAGAAGGCTGCGTTTTCCGAAACGTTCCGAAAAAAGCTTTCCCGGCAGACGTCTTTGCGGCCTGCCCGATACCTGAAACGGGCCCTGCCCGGTGAAGGCAATGCGCGCCTGCGCCCCGGTGATGGCTAACCTGCATGGGGCAGGGGGCAGGCCCGCCATGTTTCTGATAGGGCTGGGACCATGTTCCGAACCATGCAGGAAGCCGTCATGCCGACAACAGTTCTCCATTCGCCCGATGATGTGCGCCAGCTGCTTGCCAGTGGCGATGCGGTCGTGATCGATGTGCGCGACCGGAAGGATTTCGACGCGGGCCATATTCCGGGCGCGGTCAACATGCCCGACATCTTCACCTATCTGGCGGAAACAACGCATGATGGCCTGCACACGCTGCAGCAGACATTCGCCAACCTGTTTGCCGATTACGGACTGGATGGAAAAAAGACCGCCATCGTTTACGAAGACGCCCTGCATACCCGCTATGGCGCATCATGCCGGGGGTACTGGATCCTCAGCTACCTTGGCTATCCCGCTGTCGGCATCCTGGATGGCGGGCTGAACGCCTGGCGCAAGGAAGGCGGGGCGCTTACGACCGAAACAGTCACGCCCGTGCGCACCACATTCCCGCTGCGGATCAACAGCGCCCTCATGGCCACGTACGAGGACGTGCGCGCCGCCCTGGGCTCATCCACGGTCAGGCTGCTGGACAACCGTGACCGGGTGGAATGGCTGGGTGAAAGCTCGTCGCCCTACGGCGTGGATTTCGCCCCGCGCAAGGGACGCATACCGGGCGCGGTTTGGATCGAGTGGTATGACTTCATGAAAGTGACCGACAACCATGCCGCCTTCCGCGGCGTGGACGAAATCCGCGCCCTTGCCGCCAGTCGCGGCCTGCGGCCCGATGATGACATCATCATCTACTGTTTCAAGGGCGCGCGGGCGGCCAATACCTATGTCGCGCTGGCATCCGCCGGTTTCAGCCGGCTGCGGATCTACATGGGATCGTGGAACGAATGGTCCCGTAACCCGGCCCTGCCGATCGAGGACGGCCTGCCCAGGGCCGCCGCCCCGTATCGCGGCAACTGATCATGTCGGGAACGGATCGGGCCGCGTGTTTTCTTTTACGGCAATAAAGATACGTGAGGCCCGATCCGTAGGACGCCCCACGGCGCAAAAGAAGTTTCTGGCAAAAAGGCAGCGCCCGGAGACTTCTGTTCCTTATTTGTCAATGCATTGTTTCGCGGCTGTCAGACCCGGCCCATGTCGGGCTGGCGACAGGGCTGGCGGCGCGGGGTGCGCGACTGGTCAGCAGGTACCACGCAACCGCCCCCAGCACGATGGCCCCGCCACCCATGACCGCCCCGGTCGGGCGTTCGCCATAGAAGAACCAGACCCATAACGGGGCCAGGGCAACATCAAGCATCGAGATGAACCCGGCCTCGCCCGAGGAAATCAGCCGCCCGCCCTTCAGCAGCAGCATATACGCCACCCCCATCGTCAGGGTGCCGAACAGGGCGCAGGCCAGCATGGACCGGAACGGCGGAATACCCGGTTGCATGAAGGGAATGGCCACCAGCATGCAGATCCCCGACATCAGGGTGATGATGATGGTCATGTCCAGCGACGGATACCGCTTCACCTGCACCAGTTGCGTCGCGAAACCGGTTGTCATGACCACGGCGGCGCCAAGGCCCAGCAGGTCGCGCGGGCTTGCCGCGGCCCGGCCCATGATGGCGATGCCCGCGATCGCGATGCTGCCCGCCACAAGGAAACGCACCGTGACCCGTTCGCACAGCCAGATGAAGGCAATGCCCGTGGTGATGAAGGGCAGGGCGGCATAGATGATCATGACATTGGCCACCGTCGTCATCCGCAGGGCCATGACATAACAGATGGCCGACACCACGGACACGGCCACGGCAAAAACCCCCGGCCACCCCTGCCGCATGATGACCCGCCCCAGTTCGCCCCGGTACAGCACCACGGCCGCCCCGCCGAGCGTCACGAAGGAAAAGAACGAACGCCACGCCACGATGGTCCATGTGTCCAGGTGGCTCATCCGCACGAACAGGCCCGCCGTACTCCACAGCACGGCGGACAGTGCGACAAGGAAAATGCCGACAGTGCGGCTGTGAAGGCGATCCATGGCGGCTCCGCTGGGATGACGGCGCGCCACGTATATCCGATGATCATGGGGACGGCCATTGCCAAATCGGAACATTGGGGCATGCCAACCCTGCTGCGACAGCATGCATTCCGGGCGGGTGGATGCATGTGGATCTGTGATGGTCTTATGCCGGTCAGGCCGTGATGATGCCACGCCTGCCTGAAAGGCGAGGGCGCTGATGCCGCCCGGATATGAATGGCGTCGGCGTGGAGTGTAGAAGCCATTGATGGACGGGAAGATGGCGGCAACAGCCTGACGGTGGGTTGGCAGGCGCACGGACATGTCGGGCAACCGGGGAATGTTGGTGCCGGTCACGACGTGGCCTTTTTCCAGAACAGGCTGCGATAGGGACGTCGCCGCCAGCGGCGCGCCGTTACTGCACATCAATGCTGGAAGCGGTATAGGCGGACCCTGACCTATGTTCGACGCCTGCAGGCTGCGCGGAGAAGTTCGTGCCGTTTGCCCGCATGCCGGCGTAGGTTCCGAACATGACGACTGACCCCTGATGCAGGGCCTGTATGCCGTAGGTCGTATTGTCGGTGATAATGGCGGAAGCGCCAGTCACGCGGCCGCCATCGGCCACAATCCCGCCCTGGATATTCCTATGGATGTTACATGTATCCACGCTGGCATAACCACCGTTCGTGGCGTTGACGCCGATGTTGTAGCCCGAGATGTTACAACCGGTGAACTCTGCCGAAGAATTTCCGGTAATCCACGCCCCCTGTCCCGATGCCGGGATGAGCGACCCGGTGAGCGTGACATGATGCGCCCAGATATGGCCACCGGTCAGGCCCACGACACCTGTTATGAGGGACTTTGAGCCGGTGGACCCGTCGATGTAGAGCGAACCGCCACGCTCGGCATCATAGTTGGATCCAAGAGTATTGTCGGGATGGGTATAATCGCTGGCGTCGGTTGCCGAACACGGCGTGCAGACGATTACGCCGCCGCCGCGCGCCATGGCGTTGACGTCCCCTGCGAGCGACATGGCGACACCACCCTGTGGCGCATCGATCCCGCCATTATTATCCGCGACCATACTGTAATACAGGCCGTGAATGACGACGTGGGACCCTACGACTATATTTGATCCAGCCCCGTAGGCCGCGATTCCTGCACCGTAACTCTGGCTGTTCCAGACGTGTCGACCATATCTGTCAGTCGATGCCAGCGCACCCGTGCCGTCAGTGGGTGCCTGGATTGTCATGCCATTGATCAGGCCGATTTTCCCGCCATTATAGGCTGCAAATCCCCCCAGATTGTTGCCCTTTGTCTTGGTGAAATTCAGGACAACCTTATCCGGTGCGGCCGTATCGCCAACTATGTGCACATGCTCGGTTTTCGTGACGTTGGTGAAAAACTGATTGTCGAGATTGTAGATGCCATCGCCAATACTGATCGTCAGGATCGCGCCATTGAGGAAATTGGCGTTCAGGGCCGCATTCCACGCATCAAGGGGGTTTTTATAGGCACATCCCGACCTGCATACGGTCCATGTCGTATTCGTGGTTATGAACCATGTTTTCGGGCTGTAATACCGATCAACCCAGAATGTGTTGGGAATGGCGGTGCCCGCTGCCCCTGGCCTGTCCGACGGGGCAGATATCTCGACGCCTCCCTTCAGCGTGGGAGAGACGGCGGTGCCGTTCTGCACGTCCATCTTCTTCCCGATCCATGTGGAAACGCTGTCAGCCGTGTCGGCAGACCGGACAGTATTATTCGGGTTCCCTGCAGTCCGATACGACTGCCCGTCCGGCACCGACTGCGCAAACGCATATGCGGGCAGAAGGGACAGCACGGCAGGAAGAAAAATGTTTTTCATGCGATATCTCCACCAAGATCGCTGACGAATTCGGTTTGCGTCGTCGTTAGGGTGCGGGTCTGGCCGCCCTGCGTCTGACGTGCGGCACCTGACTGGGTTGCGCACTGTGGCAAGTGCATCATCGGCATACGATACATCAGCAGGGAAATAATTCACCGTGACGCTTCCGGCCTTCACGCGCCAGACAGGGCCCGAACGGGTCGTAGACCGGTTCGTCCGCGCGCAGGAAATCCGCCACCGCGTATTTGGGCGCTGCCATGGATCACGCCGCGCAGCTTATGGTGCCCGTGACCGGCCCGATGGGGGCTGGACAGGCGGACAAACATGTCCGTCAGGGCTTCGGCGATCAGTGTCCGGTTGGCGATCGTGTTGCCGGTGCCCAGATACGTGATCACGAAATCCGTTGGCTGCGCGATCTGATCAAGATGAAATGGTCAGATTACGACGGGGAGGGGATTTATGTTGTCCGGTTCAAGACCAGTACACGCGTCTGAATCCCCCTGCATGAGCAGGAAAGGCAACTGCTGGATACCATGTCCCGCCATAATGCCGGGACGATCCTGACCAGGGCAGATGATGGTCAGTCGTTATATGCGTGAAGCAAGCCAGAAACGTCGCGCACAGAGCGCCGCAACAAAGGTCACCCGTTATCGTTTAGAACAGGAGAATGCTAAAACAGGGAATTGCGGATTGCTAAAACAACTCGCGACGGGGGCGGATGATGACCCCGGAAAAGTCTGAAAATGTAAGGAAAATCAATCCTAACGCAGATGGTAGCGGTGGACGGATTTGAACCGCCGACCAAGGGATTATGATTCCCCTGCTCTACCGCTGAGCTACACCGCCATCGCGTTAGGATGAGTGCGGAATACCCGCGCTATCGGGGCAAGTCAACCCGTGTTTTGAAAACGGGATGAAAAGATCGGAAAACCCCATTGATTTGTCACATCCCCCCAACAGGGGGTACTACTGGCGATCTCGCCCATGACCCGTAAACCACCCGAAAAGGCTACGCATCTTTCGTGAAAACAGAATTCCTGGCGCTCCTGACCAAGATCCGGCACCTCTTCGGGTGGTTGCCGGGACTGCTGTCCTCCATACTCATGCTGTGCGTGGCGGGACTGGTGGCGGAGATGTTCAGCCGGTTCATCACGAAACTGATCCTGCGCATACCGGGGCAGAAACGCGGGGCCTTTGTCCGGTCGTTCACCATGGCCATGCAGCGCCCCGTGCGCATCATGCTGGTGATCGTGTTTGTCGGCACGGCGCTGCCGGTATCGGGCCTGCCCTATGACATCATGCAGGCCACCACGCATACGCTGGTGGTGCTGTTCGTGCTGATGCTGGGTTACGCCGCGGTGGTGGCCACGCGCATCCTGTCCGATGCGTATCTCAAGCGGATCAATGGCAAGGATGACAAGGATGACATCCTGCTGCGCACCCACATGACGCAGGTGCGCGTGCTGCGGCGCACGACCGACCTGCTGATCGGCCTGCTGACCGTGGGGGCCGCGCTGATGACGTTCGAACCGGTGCGGCAGTATGGCCTCAGCCTGTTCGCATCGGCCGGGGCGGCGTCGCTGGTGGTCGGTCTTGCGGCCCGCCCGCTGCTGACCAACCTGTTCGCGGGCATGCAGATCGCCATGACACAGCCCATCCGCATGGAAGACCTCATCATCATCAATGGTGACTGGGCGTGGGTGGAGGAAATCACCTCCACCTACGTCGTGCTGCGGGTATGGGACTGGCGGCGGCATATCGTGCCGATTTCGTATTTCCTGGAAAACACGTTCCAGAACTGGACGCATAATTCGGCGGCCCTGATCGGCGTGGTGTTCGTGTATGTGGATTTCAACGCCCCCATGGACCGCATCCGTGAACGCCTGCGCGAAATCGTGCATTCCGCCCCGTTATGGGATGGCAAGGAATTCGCGGTGCAGGTGGCCGATTGCAACGCCCATGTCATGACGATCCGCGTGATCGCAAGTGCCCGTTCAGCCATGCAGAGCTGGGACCTGCGGTGCGAGATCCGTGAACAGATCCTCGCCTTCCTGCGTGATGAATGCCCCGAGGCCCTGCCGCGTGACCGCATATCGCACGTGGCGTCGGCATCGGGGCTGGATGTGATGGGGGATCCGGGCATGCTGTCGCCGCCCGTCAAGCGCCCGCCGCCCGGTGCCTACATGGGGCCGCGCAGCGGTACAAGTGGCGGCGGCATGAGCATGACCGACGGCGGGCAGGGCCACGGCTGACCACACGCGGAAACCTGCACCGTTCCTTCAGAAGGACAGGTAGACGAACGACGCCCCGCCCGCCACGATGCAGTACCAGCCAAACGGGCGCAGCGCCCAGTCCTCATGGTCACGGAAATAGCGCATCAGGATGCCGGTGCACACCAGGGCCACCACGCCCGCCACGATGGATGCGATGATCGCCATGTGCATCTGTTCGGGCTGCGGCGGGGCGTGGCGCAGCTTCAGCGCCTCCAGCACTGTGGCGGCCAGGATGACCGGCTGCGCCATGAGAAAGGCGAACCGCGCCGAATTTTCATGCGACAGCCCGCGCAGCAGGCCACCGACAATACACGCCCCCGAACGCGACAGGCCGGGGAAGAAGGCAAGGCACTGAAACAGGCCGATCACCAGCGCCTCCCCAAAACCCAGGGACGCGAGCGATCGGTTGCTGGCGGGCAGCAGGCCCGCGCGCATCCGGTCCACCAGCAGCAGCATGACGCCGTTGAGCGTCAGGAAAACCGCCGCATACCGCGCCGTGCCGAACAGGCTGCGGATGGCGTGTTCAAACAGGCCGCCAATCACCACGGCGGGAATGGTGGCGACTGCCAGCAGCGCAAGGATGCGGATGCTGTCCATCTGTATGTTGACGCCATGGCGTCCGGCCGCCCCGGTGAGCAGCGCCACCCAGTCGCGCCAGAAAAAAACCAGCAGGGCCGCGCACGTGCCCAGATGCAGCATGACCAGCAGGGGCAGGAACATTTCCCCATGCAGGTCAACGGGCCAGTGCAGGAGGGCAGGCACGATGGCCGCGTGCCCGAGACTGCTTATGGGAAACTGTTCTGTGGAACCCTGAATGATTGCAATGATAATAGCTTGGATGAGTGTCATTGTCCGCCCGTCCATGACGCAGTAGGATGAAAAGATAAGGCAAGGCATAGCGCCGGTCCCACATCGCCCGGCATTGCGGCGGATTTCGGGATGGCGCGTGGCCGCATCGGGCAGGGAGCCGTCATGGCAAGGCAGAGAAGTGGCGCGATCATATCCAGCGGGCTTGTCCTTCTGGTTGCGGGAGGGTTCTGTGTCTACGCCCGCGCTTCGCAAAGCGGCGGGTCACAGGATCGCTACCCTGTCATGGCGCGCTTCATTTCGGCAAACGGGCTGGCGGTCGGGGCCAATGTGGACATGGACGGCGTGCCCGTGGGGCGCGTGACCTCCATTGCACTGGACCCGGCAACCTACATGGCCAATGTCGGCTTTACGCTGGACCGTACATTGTCACTGCCGACGGATACAACCCTTTCGATCGGCAGCCCGACCCTTACGGCGGACACGGCACTGCTGGTGCAGCCGGGGCAATCCGCGGACAGGCTGAAGCCCGGCGCGGTCATTACAAATACGCGTGAACCGCTCAGCCTGGAACAGCAGGTCAGCAACTACATCTTCGGCAATGGCGGCCTGCCCAGTGACTGATCGGCCACGCCACGCCACTCAGTCATTCATCGGGTAGGACGCCATCAGCCTGCGCTGGCGCAGCCACGCGCGCAGCATGGCCATCGCCCCGCTGCTTTTCCATCCCTCGCGCCGCTTTTTCGCACCGATGCGGAAGGTCTCGCGGTAATGCATGAACTGCGTCACATAGGCATCGCGCAGGGTGGTGCGGGCATCCCAGATATGGGTGGCCTCGGACCCCACGCCGTTGATTTCGATGATCTGGAAATCCTCGCCCTTGCGCAGGCTGGCCAGGCTGAGGGCCTTGGCGTCGATCCGGCCGAAATGGAAATCGGGAATGTCGCGCATGATGGTGTTCACCCGCGCCTGCAGTTCGGGCGTTATGTCCACCGCGCGGTCATGGAAGATCGATCCCTTGCAGTGATTGCCCGCGAACACCAGCGGCAGCGACTGCCCCGCCGGCGGGATTTCATGCAGGCGCGCCTTCAGTCGCGGCAGGTAGATGTGGGGGACCAGGCGGGTGCGCGGGTCGGCGTGGACCAGTTCCTCCACCGTGGAGGTGCCGTCGCCCGTCAGGCACGGCACTTCCTTGTAGGTCAGGGAGGTGATGCGGCCTTCCGCCTCATCGGGGTGGCGGATGTAGAACAGCCCGACCTCGTGCCCGTAGGGGATCAGGTGCTGCAGCATGACCGGCACGTCGCGGCCGAATGCGGCCAGACCCGCGCGCAGGCTGTCTTCGTCGCGCATGATCCGCACGCCGGTGCCATTGCACCCGATATCGGGCTTGAGCACGACGGGAAAGGACAGGCCCGCCCCCTTCATCGCCGCCAGCGCGCGCGGCAGGTCATCATGCCCCGTGGTCAGCACGGCATAGGGGGCGATCCATTTGCGTGCCACATCGCCCGCCATGTCCAGGATCGAACTCTTGCTTTCCCCGCACAGGCCACCGGTCTCGATCCGGGGGTTGGCGGCGGTGGGCAGGCTGAAATCACGGTGCCACAGCCCCAGTATGATCCAGTACAGCACGATGGGGGTGTAGAAGATCCATCCCGGCCAGAATTCAAACGAGGAAACCGTAGGGCCCCCGGCCTGCCTGCCTGGCCTGCTGTCAATGGCTGTGGTTACGTCGGTCATCGGGTCTCATTACTTTGCAAACGTGCGATCATGCGGCTGATCAGGAATATGGTCAGGACGAAACCGGCCATGCCTGCCCATTTCCATGTCCCCAGGTGGTCGATCAGGAACTGCCCCACCCGCAGTGAGACAAGGAACAGCATGGATGTCCATATCAGGGTCGCCAGCACCGCCGCGATACAGAACAGCCCGAACCGTGCGCGGAAGAAACCACACGCGGTGTAAAGCGGCAAGCGCGCGCCGGGCACGAAGCGGCTGATGAACACGATGCGGAATACGTTGCGGTCGAACCACTGTCCTTCCTGTGCGCCGCCGGGCAGGGTGATCCATTTCCGCGCCGGTGGCCACAGCGCCGCCAGCCTGCCCATGCCGTACAGCCCCATGTCGCCCACGACAATGCCGATATACAGCGCCACCAGCGCCACCGTGACATCGACATGTCCGGTACGCACCTGCATGGCGGTCATGATGGTTGCGGCGTCTTCCAGTATGAAGGTGCCGATGATGATCGCCAGCCCCTGCATGACGGGCGACGCCCCGGCCGCCATGAGGTAGGCGGTCAGCGTGGGCATGCGCGCAGTTCCAGCGTGTCCCGACCGGGCGGGATGGGAAAACCGTGACTACGCAAGCACAAGCCCTTCAGTCGGCCCGGCAGGCGGGCGTGGAAAACATTGGCCATGAGAGGCCAACGGGAAATGATGACGGGCGTTCTTGTGACATGCTTCGCCTGCCGTCACAAACGCGAAATTGTGTCGCAGCGTGTACATGGCCATGCCTGCGCCATGCGCGGGCAGGCCGGACATCGGTGCGGACGCAAGTCAGACATTGAAACGGGCGCAAGGCCGTGGCACAGCATTCGGAATGCTTGTACGTCGCCGCCTTCTTCATGTCGCCGCCGCCTCTCTTGCCGGGGCCGGTGCCTCATGGCTCATGCCCGCGTGCGCGGCGCACCATCCGGGCAGGGCCGCGCCCGCCACGGGCGGCGGCGATTACGCCACGTTCCTGGCCACCGTGCGGCGCGATGCGATTCGCCAGGGACTGACGGCCGATGCCGTGACCCGGGCGCTGGCGCTGTCGGCGCCGAACATGCAGGTCATACAGCGCGACCGCAACCAGCCGGAATTTCACCTGACATGGGCGCAGTACCGCGACCGCGTGCTGACGGCGCGCAAGATCGCGGATGGCCGCGCGGCCTTCGCGCAGCAGCGCGCGATTCTGGAACAGCAGGTCCTGACCCGCTACGACGTGGCCCCGGGCGCCGTGATGGGCATATGGGGGCTGGAATCGGGCTATGGCGCGATGACGGGCAAATTCGCGGTGGTGGACGCGCTGTGCACCCTGGCGTTCGAGGGGCGGCGTGCGAAATTCTTCCATGACGAACTGTTCCACGCGCTGGCCATCCTCAATGCCGGCGACATTACGCCCGAACTCATGACCGGCAGTTATGCAGGCGCCATGGGGCAGCCGCAGTTCATGCCCTCGGCCTACGTGAAATACGCCGTTGACATTGATGGCGACGGGCGGCGCGACATCTGGCATTCCGTGCCGGACGTGTTCGGCTCCATCGCCAACTACCTTGCCGGGTCCGGCTGGGTGGGGGGCGAAAGCTGGGGGCAGCAGGTGATCGTGCCCGACACCGTGGCGCAGTCCACGCTGGGCCGCACCCAGACCCGCACGCTGTCGGAATGGATGGCGATGGGCGTGCGGCAGATGGGCGGCGCGCCCTTTGACCGCCCGACCGATACCGGCGCCGTCCTGCGCCCCGACGGGCCGGGGGGCGAGGCCTTCATGGTCTATCGTAATTTCGCCGCGATCCGTCGCTATAATCCATCCGATTTCTATGCGCTGGCCGTTGGCCTGCTGGGGAATGAAATCGCGTGACGGACCCTGTCACGCCAGCCCTGGCCGCGCGCCCGGCTGGCACCTACCGGACCAAGGATGCAATGCACACCCGACGTTTCCTTCTGGCTGGGGCCACCAGCCTTCTTGTATCCAGCCCGGCATGGGCCGCTGGCCGCCGCCGCCATCCCGCCGCGGCGGCGCCTGCCACGGCCGAGCCCGCGATCCCGTCCTCCCCGGCCAACAGCCTGATCGGGCCGATCGACACCATTGCGCGGTGGGCGTGCATTGTCGACTACACCACGGGCGCCGTGATCATGGAAAAGGCGGCGGACGAGCGCATGCCGCCGTCGTCGCTGACCAAGATGATGACGGCCTATGTCGTGTTCGGCATGCTGCGTGCCGGCAGGCTGACGCTGGAACAGGCGCTGCCGGTCAGTGAAAAGGCATGGCGCATGCAGGGGTCGAAGATGTTCGTGCCCCTGAACGGCTCCGTCGCGGTGTCCGACCTGATACAGGGCATGGTGATCCAGTCGGGCAATGACGCGTGCATCGTGCTGGCCGAAGGCATCGCGGGGTCGGAAGACCAGTTCGTCAGCATGATGAACGCGCAGGCGGCGCAGCTGGGCATGACCAACAGCCATTTCCTGAACGCCACGGGCTGGCCGATGGACGGGCACTACATGTCCGCGCGCGATGTCGCGACCATCGCCATGCACCTGATCCATGACTTTCCCGAATATTATCATTTCTTTTCGGAACGCAGCTTCACCTTCAACAGGATATCGCAGGAAAACCGCAACGCGCTGGTGGTCCGTGGCGTGGCCGATGGGCTGAAGACCGGGCATACCGACGCCGGTGGCTTCGGCCTGTGCGCCAGCGCCGAACGCGGCGGCAACCGCGTGGTCATGGCCATCAACGGCCTGCCCAGCAGCAACGCGCGCGCCAATGAGGGCGAGCGGCTGTTTGAATGGTCATTCGTCAATTTTGAAAACGCGACCCTGGTCCGTAACGGCGCGGTGGTGGACAACGCCCCGGTGTGGCTGGGGCAGGCGCCCACCGTGCCGCTGGTGGCTACCCGTGACGTGACGCTCACGCTGCCCCATGGCTGGCAGAACAGGGTGCATGTCAGCGTGGATTACCGCAGCCCCGTGCCCGCGCCGGTCACGGCGGGGCAGCAGTTGGGTGAAATGGTCATTGCCAATACCGGCCTTGCGGAAATCCGCATTCCGCTGGTCGCGGGGGCGGCGGTGCCACGGCTGGGGCTTATGGGCCGGGCTTCGGCCGTGCTGGGTCGCAAGCTGGGACACGGCTAGGCCATGTCCGGGCTGTTCATCACGTTTGAAGGCGGGGAGGGGGCAGGCAAGTCCACGCAGGCCCGGCTGCTGGCCGACCACCTGCGCGGCCTCGGGCTGGATGTGGACCTGACACGGGAACCAGGTGGCACGAAGGGGGCGGAGGCGCTGCGCGACTTCCTGCTGTTTGGCGGCCACGACCTGTCCCCGCGTGCCGAGGTCATGGCCCATTTCGCCGCCCGCGCCGACCATGTCGACCGGCGCATCGCCCCGGCGCTGGCGGCGGGAAAGGTGGTGATATGCGACCGCTTTACCGATTCGACCGAAGCCTATCAGGGGCATGGGCTGGGCAATGGCGATCCCGCATTGCTGGACATGATCGCGCGGCTGCGCGCGCTGGTGCCCGCGGTGCCCGACCTGACCCTTGTGCTGCGGGTGCCCCCCGCCATTGCCGCCGCCCGCATGGCTGAACGGGCCAGTGCCCGCACCGACCGGTATGAAGCGCTGGACACCGCGTTCCATGCCCGCGTTGCGGCAGGGTTTGACGCGATTGCCCGGCGCGACGCCACGCGGTGCCGCCGCATTGACGCCAGCGCGACGATGGACGCGGTGCAGGATGACATCCGTACTGTCGTGGCCCCGTACCTGAAACGGGCGGACAATGCCTGATCCACGCGCCTGTCGCCGGCTGCTTGGGCATGACGCGGCGTGGCAGGAATTCCTGTCGGTCATCCGCACCGGCCGGCTGCACCATGCCTGGCTGCTGACCGGGCCGGAGGGAATTGGCAAGGCCACCATGGCCTTCATGATGGCGCGCACCCTGCTGGGCGCGCAGGACCATGACAGCCCCGTGGGCCGTCGCGTCACCGCGGGCACGCATGCTGACCTGCTGGTGATCGCGCGCGGGATGGATGAAAAACGCCATCGCCCGCGCCGTGAAATCGTGGGGGACGACATACGCCCCATATCCGCCTTCCTGCGCCGCACGGCGGCGGAAGGGGGCTGGCGGGTCGTGATTGTCGATGGCGCGGAATACATGAACCGCACGGCGGCCAACGCCATCCTCAAGATCCTGGAGGAACCGCCCGAACGCGCCATCCTGATCCTGACCACATCGGTGCCCGGGCGGCTGCTGCCCACCATTCGCAGCCGCTGCCGGGTGCTGGCCCTGTCCCCGCTGGATGACGCGGCCATGCGCGCGGTGCTGGCGGATATGGACCCCGCCCCCGCGCCGGACCAGATCGCGCGCATCCTGCCACTGGCCCACGGCGCGCCGGGGCGGGCGGGGGACCTGCTGGCGGGGAACGCCGTGGAACTGGCCGCACTCGTGGCGGGTGTGATGGATGGCACGGTGGGGGCGGATGGCGGGTATGACATTGCCGAACAGGTGACCCGGCGCGAAAATGGCTTTAGCGTCTTTTTCGATCTGCTGTGTGATGCCATATCAGACAGGACGCGTAACATGGCCCTCGGCGCGGAACGGGGGCGCGCGGGGGATCCGCACCCGGCCCGACTGGCCCTGCTGTGGCAGGACATGGTACGGCTGCGCGCGGAAACCGAACAATTCAATCTGGATAAACAGCAGGCGGTCCTGACGGCGCTTGCGCGGGTGAGTGGAATATGACACGGCGCTACTACGTCACAACACCAATCTATTACGTGAACGGGGCGCCGCATATTGGCCACGCCTATACATCGGTCGCGGCCGATGTGATCGCGCGTTTCAAGCGTCTGGCGGGGTTTGACGTCTTTTTCCTGACCGGCACGGACGAACACGGGCAGAAGGTGGAACAGGCGGCGCAGGCGGCGGGCATGACCCCCATCGCCTTTGCCGACCGCGTGGCCGCCGATTTCCGTGACATGTACGATAAAATGGCCATTTCGTACGACGATTTCATCCGCACCACCGAACCGCGCCATGCCGCGGGCGCGCAGGCGCTGTGGAAGAAGCTGGAGGAAAACGGCCACATCTATCTTGGCGCGTATGAAGGCTGGTACGCCACGCGTGATGAGTGCTTCTATGGCGAGGAAGAACTGATCGACGGGCCGGACGGGAAGAAGGTCGCCCCCACGGGTGCCGCCGTGGAATGGGTGAAGGAGCCGTCGTACTTCTTCAACCTGTCCAAATTCGGTGACAGGCTGCTGGAACTGTATGAAACCCGTCCCGGCTTCATCGAACCCGCCAGCCGCCGTAACGAGGTGGCGAGTTTCGTGAAGCAGGGCCTGCGCGACCTGTCCGTAAGCCGTACCAGCTTCAACTGGGGCATTCCCGTGCCGGGCGACCCGAAGCATGTGATGTATGTGTGGGTGGACGCGCTGGCCAACTACCTGTCCGCCGTGGGCTACCCGGACCAGACGGCTCCGCGCTGGGATTTCTGGCCCGCCAACCTGCATCTGGTGGGCAAGGACATCCTGCGCTTCCACGCCATCTACTGGCCCGCGCTGCTGATGGGGGCGGGGCTGGACCTGCCGGATCGCGTGTTCTCGCACGGGTGGTGGACCATCGAAGGCCAGAAGATGAGCAAGTCGCTGGGCAACGTGGTGGACCCGCGCGACCTGGTGGCGGAATTCGGCCTTGATCCGATCCGGTTCTTCCTGATGCGTGAAATGCCCTTTGGCGGTGACAGCGATCTCAGCCGTCGCGCCATCATCTCGCGCATGAATGTCGAACTGGCCAATGACCTTGGCAATTTGGCCCAGCGCACGCTGTCGCAGATCGCGCGCAACTGCGATGGCAGGCTGCCGCCGCAGGGCACGCACACGGCCGAGGACACGAAGCTTCTGGCCGCAGCCAGCCTGCTGCCGCAGATCATGCATGAACAGATCGACCGGCAGGCCCTGACCGACGCGCTGGAGGAAGTGTGGAAGGTCATCCGCGCCTGCAACGCCTATATCGACCACCAGGCGCCGTGGAAGCTGAAGAAGACCGATGCCGCCCGCATGGGCGACGTGCTGCGCGTGCTGGCCGATGCGTTGCGGATCATCGCCACCGTGCTGCAGCCCTACATGCCCGGCAGCATGGACAGGATGCTGACCCAGCTTGGCGTGCCGGATGGCGCGCGGGATTTCGCGTCCCTTGACACGCCACTGCCCGCGGGATGCGCGCTGCCCGCGCCGCAGGGCATCTTCCCCCGCCACGTCGAACCGGAGGCTTCATGACCCGTACGGGACTGACCGACTCCCACTGTCACCTCGACCATTTTTCCGATGAGGAAATGCCCGAAATCCTGGCCCGCACGCGGCAGGCCGGGGTGGATGGCCTGGTGACCATCGGCACCCGCCTGTCCCGCGCCGACCAGCAGAAAAAGCTGGCGACGCTGGATACGCCCGACCTGCGGGTGTGGTGCACCATCGGCACCCATCCCGACCACGTGGATGAGGAAGTGCTGCCCGACGCGGCGGAACTGGTGGCGATGGCGGATGATCCGCGCGTGGTGGGCATCGGGGAAAGCGGGCTGGACTATTTCCATGGCCAGCCCGACATCCGGCCCAGGCAGCACGACAGTTTCCGCGTGCATATCGACGCCGCCCGGCGCACCGGCCTGCCGCTGGTGATCCACACGCGCGAAGCCAATGACGACACGCTGGGCATCCTGCGTGACGAGACCGCGCGCAATGGCGCGTTCCCGTTCCTGATCCACTGCTTTTCATCCGGGCCGGACCTTGCGCGCGGGGCGCTGGAACTGGGGGGGTATATCAGCTTTTCGGGCATCGCGACGTTCAACCGCGCGCAGTCGGTGCGTGACGTGGCGAAAGACGTGCCGGACGACCGGCTTCTGGTGGAAACCGATTCGCCCTATCTTGCCCCGGTGCCGCGCCGGGGCAAGCGCAACGAGCCGGGATACGTGGCCTATACCGCCCGGATGCTGGCGGAACTGCGCGGGATGGAAGACGCCGCGTTCGCGGAAATGACCACGCGCAATTTCAGCCGCCTGTTCAGCCGGGCGGTCTGACGGATGGAGATGATTGTCCTTGGCTGCGCCGGCTCGGCTGGCGTGCCCATGCTGGGTGGCCCGGACGGGGCAGGGGACTGGGGCGAATGCGACCCGAACGAGCCGCGTAACCGCCGCACGCGTTCGTCCGTCATCATCAGTGACGGGCCGGGACGGGTGCTGCTGGTCGATACGGGGCCGGACCTGCGCGACCAGCTGCTCGCGCAGCGGATCGGCGTGGTGGATGCGGTGCTGTACACTCACGCCCATGCCGACCATATCGCCGGGCTGGATGAACTGCGCACCATCAACCGCATCATTGGCGGCCCGCTGCCGGTCTACGGCACGCGGCAGGTGATGGATGAAATCAGCATCCGCTTCGACTACGCCTTCCGCCCCTGGACGCCGCCGCACATCTTCCGTCCCATACTGGATGTCCATCACGTAAGCCTGCCGTCCACCGTGATGATGGCGGGGATGGCGGTCCAGGTCTTTGGCCAGTGCCACGGCAAGGTCGAAACGCTGGGCCTGCGCGTGGGGCCGATGGCCTACTGCACCGACGTGGCCGAAATGGATGATGCGGCGCTGGATACGCTGCGCGGTGTCGATACGTGGGTGGTGGACTGTTTCCAGCGCGATGCCCATCCATCCCACGGGTGGCTGGCGCGGGTGCTGGAATGGCGGGACATCATCCAGCCGCGCCGCACGGTGCTGACCCATATGGGACCGGACATGGACTGGGCGTGGATGCAGGCCAGCCTGCCCGATGGGGTGGAAGCCGCGTATGACGGGCTGCGCCTGCATGCCAGCGGGAAATAAAAGCTTTCGGGCGCCGCCTTTTTGCAAAAAGGCGGCGTTCCTTGAAGGTTCCTGAAAAAAGCGCCACCCAAAAACGTTCTTGTGATTTCAGGACATTTCGCGCCGCGCCGGAGCGGCCTGGCCGCCATTCGCGCAATAAAGCGCACCGGAGCCGCGCGTAATGCTTGCCAGCGCCCGATTAGCACCCTAAGAGGGTGCGCCAACGGTCGGTGACCCGAGGCGCGGGGTAGCCGCCATCTGCTGACGAGGCCCCTGCATCATGTCTTCCATCCCCAAAAACACATCTGCCCCCCGGCTTGAGGACCGCATCCGCGAAGCCCTCGCCTTTGATGACGTGCTGGTTGTTCCCGACGAATCGAATGTCCTGCCGTCGCAGACATCGACGAAAACCCGGCTGACCCGCAAGATCACCCTGAACATCCCGCTGATCTCGTCGGCCATGGATACCGTGACCGAAGACAGCATGGCCATCGCCATGGCGCAGAATGGCGGCCTTGGCGTCATCCACAAGAACCTGACGATCGAGCAGCAGGCCGAGCAGGTCCGTCGTGTCAAACGTTTCGAATCGGGCATGGTGGTCAACCCCGTCACGGTCTATCCCGACCAGACGCTGGCGGAAGTGAACGCCATCATGTCCCGCCACGGTATCAGCGGCCTGCCGGTGGTCGAACGCGACACCAACCGCCTGGTCGGCATCCTGACCAACCGCGATGTCCGCTTCGCCACCGATCCGGCGCAGCGCGTGTATGAACTGATGACGCGCGAAAACCTGGTGACCGTGCGCAACAACGTGGACCGCGACGAAGCCCGGCAGCTGCTGCACCGCCACCGGATTGAAAAGCTGCTGGTCATTGATGATGAAGACCGCTGTATCGGCCTGATTACCGTCAAGGACATGGACCGCGCCGTGCAGTACCCGCAGGCCAACAAGGACAGCCTTGGCCGCCTGCTGTGCGCTGCCGCGACCGGCGTGGGGGATGATGGCGTGGCGCGTGCGCGCGAACTGATTGCGGCAGGGGTGGACGTGGTGGTGATTGACACCGCGCATGGCCATTCATCGGGCGTGCTGAAAAGCATCGAGCGCATCCGCGCCATTGAAAACGACATCCAGATCATTGCCGGTAACGTCGCAACGCCGGAAGCGGCGCGCGCGCTGATTTCATCGGGCGCCGACTGCGTGAAGGTGGGTATCGGGCCGGGGTCAATCTGCACCACGCGCGTCGTCGCGGGCGTGGGCGTGCCGCAGTTTTCCGCCGTGATGGAAACCTCTGCCGCGTGCCATGAACTTGACGTGCCCGCCATTGCCGATGGCGGGGTGCGGACATCGGGCGATATCGTCAAGGCGATCGGCGCGGGTGCTGACGTGGTCATGATCGGTTCGCTGCTTGCCGGGACGGAAGAAGCCCCGGGCGAGGTGTTCCTGTACCAGGGCCGGACCTACAAATCCTATCGCGGCATGGGCAGCCTTGGCGCCATGTCCCGCGGGTCGGCGGACCGCTATTTCCAGCAGGACATCAAGGACACGCACAAGATGGTCCCTGAAGGGATCGAGGGGCGCGTGGCCTACAAGGGCGCGATGGGCGCGGTCATTCACCAGTTGGTGGGGGGGCTGCGCGCGGGCATGGGCTATACCGGTTCCGCCACCGTTGCCGACCTGCAGCAGCGCGCGCGCTTCCGCCGCATTACGGGCGCGGGCCTGCGTGAAAGCCATGTGCATGACGTGTCGATCACGCGTGAAGCCCCTAATTACCGGCAGGACTGATCCTGCCGGGTCCATGACAGTAACGGTTTGACGGTTCCATAATCCATGACACCCAGCGCACGGCTTTCCGCCGCCATTGACCTGCTTTCCGCAATGGAGGCGACGCCGCAGCGGCCTGCCGATGAGCTGGCCAATGCCTTTTTCCGTGAACGGCGGTATATCGGCGGCGGCGACCGCCGGGCCATTTCGGCCCGCGTGTGGCGTATCCTGCGGCACTGGCGCAGGCTGCACTGGTGGATCGAACGCACCGGCATGCAGCCAACGCCGCGCCTGCTGGCGCTGGCCATGATGGTGGTGGACCCGCAGGGGCGTGAAAACCCCGACGACCTGTTTACGGGCGAACGTTATGCCCCGCTGGGCCTGACCGGGCCGGAACGGCGGCTGTTTGACCAGCTTCGGGACCAGGCGCTGACCCATCCCGACATGCCGCGCGCGGTCGTGCTGGAGGTGCCGGACTGGCTGCTGCCCCGGCTGGAACGGACGTTTGGCGACGGGCTGGAGGCGGAACTGGCCGCGATGGAAGGGGAGGCGACGCTGGACCTGCGCGTCAACCTGCTGAAATCCGACCGTCCCGCCGCGCGCGCGGCGCTGGAGACGGATGGTATCCGGGCGGAGGACACGACCCTGTCCCCCTGGGGCCTGCGGGTTGCGGGCCGCCAGCCGGTGACATCATGCGCGGCCTTCCGCAGCGGCATGGTGGAAATACAGGACGAAGGCAGCCAGCTGGTCGTTGCCGCCGTGGGCGCGCGGCCGGGCATGCGCGTGCTGGATTACTGCGCCGGTGCGGCGGGCAAGACGCTGGGCATGGCCATGACCATGGAAAATCGCGGTCATATCGTGGCGTGCGACGTATCCGAGCCCCGGCTGGACGGCGCGGTGCGCCGCCTGCGCCGCGCGGGCGTTCACAATGCCGAGCGCCACCTGCTGGTGGCGGGCGACCGCTGGGCGCGCCGGCGCAACGGCAGTTTCGACCGCGTGCTGGTCGATGCGCCATGTACCGGCACCGGCACATGGCGGCGCAACCCTGATGCCCGCCTGCGCCTGCGGGAACGCGACCTGCTGGAACTGACCGCCAAGCAGGCCGACATCATTGACCGCGCGGCCAGCCTTGTCCGTCCCGGCGGGCGGATGGTGTATGCCACGTGCTCCATCCTGCGGGAGGAGAACGGCGACCAGATCGCAGCCTTCCTTGCGCGCAATCCTGCCTTTTCGCTGGTGACGCCCGATGGGGTGGACGATGACCTGCCGCCCGGGCTGGCAGTGGCGGGCCAGGTCCGCCTGACGCCGCGCCAGCACCATACGGACGGGTTTTTTGCTGCCATCATGCAGCGCGATTCCTGATATGATATTCCTGTCGGCAGGGCGTTTTGACACACCCGGCCGACAGGAATGACAGGCGTTTCCCGATGATTCCTGAAAAAAGCTTTATCAGAAATCACTTTATAATCTGCGGCGCGTCTCATAGGCAGGTTTTGAAACAGTCTTCTGGATAACAAGAAAAACCACACGCCAGAACCGCATTCCGGGCCCATGACACAGATATGGCGGCGGCAGGGGGCGTTTGCGTTTGCAACAACGCGGGACATGGGCATGCAGGCAACAAACCTTGCGATTGGAATTCTGTGCGTGCTGGGTGGCGGAATCGCGGCCCAGTGGGTGGCGTGGCGGTTCAAGCTGCCAGCCATCGTGCTGCTGTTCTCCCTTGGCCTGATTTTCGGGCCGGGACTGGGCATACTGCACCCCGGGGCGGCGATCGGGCCGTATTTCCACCCGCTTGTGTCCATGGCCGTGGCCTTCATCGTGTTCGAGGGCGGGCTGGCGCTGGACCTGCGGCAGTGGCGTGAATCGGGGGAAGGCGTGCTGCGGCTTACGGCTGCCGCCCTGCCCATCAACTGGGTACTCGGCTCGCTTGCCGCGCATTATGTCGGGCACCTGCCATGGGGAACGTCGTGGCTGTTTGGCGCGATCGTGGTGGTGACGGGGCCGACGGTGGTGCTGCCGCTGCTGCGCCATACCAAGCTGCGGCCACGGGTCGCGGCCTTCCTGCGGTGGGAAGCCATCGTCAATGACCCCATTGCCGCCATTCTGGCGACGCTGGTGCTGGAATGCCTGCTGATCCGGCCATCGCATGACGGGGGCATTTCGCTGGCGACGGTGGAAATCGGGCCGCACCTGCTGTTCGCCACCATGTTTTCGATCGCGTGCGGCATTTTTCCCGCGATCCTGATCAAGTTCCTGTCCGCGCGCGACATGCTGCCCGAAATCCTGCGCATTCCCATGATTCTGGCCTTCGTCATGACGGTGGCGGCGCTGTGCAACCTGATCATGCAGGGGGCGGGGCTGATGGCGGCCACGGTGTTCGGCATGGCGCTGGCGAACCTGCATGTGACCGGCATGTCGGAACTGCAGCGGATCAAGGAATCCCTTGGGGTGATCGTGGTGTCGTGCCTGTTCGTGCTGCTGACGGCCGACCTGCCGCGCGCGCTGCTGACGGAACTGTCGCTGCCCATCATGGCGCTGACATTCACCGTCATGTTCGTGGTCCGGCCGCTGGGCATTTTCCTGTCCACCATCGGGGCGAGCATGTCATGGCAGGAACGGCTGTTCGTGGGCTGGATCGCGCCGCGTGGCATTGTTGCGGCGGCGGTGGCGGGGGTTGTCGGCCTGCAGTTGCATGAAGCGGGATATCCCGGTGGCGACCTGATCACGCCCGCCGTGTTCGCGCTGATCGCGTCCACCATGATCCTGCATGGTTTTTCATTGCGGCCCCTGGCGCGCGCGCTGCGCCTGACCCTGTCGGATGAGCCGGCCCTGGCCATCATGGGGGCCAATGCGTGGTCCACCAATCTGGCGCGCGTGGTACATGACCGGGGCATACCGGTGCTGCTGGTCGATACCTATGCCCCGGCGCTGAACAAGGCGGCGGGATTTGGCATCCCCATCCTGCGCGCGGAACTGCTGTCGGTGGAAGGGATGGAAAGTCTGGAGGAGCGCCCGGCGGACTACCTGATCGCGGCGACGCCGGATGCGATCTATAACGGCCTTGTCTGCGCGCGCATGGCGCCCGACCTGGGCCGCCAGCGCGTGTTCCAGGTCAGTCCCGGCATCGCGCGGCTGGACCTGTATCACGGGCTGAGTCGGGATTCGCGTGGCAAGGTGCTGGGGGAACCGGGGTGGAATTTCTCCTATATCGATTCCCTGTATGCCAAGGGCTGGCGCTTTGGCAGCCACGTCATGGAAGAACACGTGGAGGAGGCCGACCTGCTGTCCGGCCCGGGCATGCTGTTCATGATCATCCGCAAGGGCAGCGCGATCTGGATCTTCTCTGCCGAGGACGCGATTCCGGCCGAACCGGCGGCAGGCGACATCATCGTCATGCTGCTGCCGCCCGCGCCCGCCGCGGCGGCCCCCGCAGCGGGGCCTATGCCGGCCTGACGTCGATTTCACCCAGGCCTGCGGCCAGCAGGCGGCGCAGTGCGGGTTCGGGCAGGGCGATGCAGCCTTCCGTCGGGCGACCGCCCTTGGGTGGCAGGTGAAGGAAGATGGCTGACCCCGCGCCAGAATGAACCGGGTCGTCGTTATAACCAAGAACCACGATAATGTCGTAAACGTGATCGTCCCGCCACAGCCGTTCGTGCCGGGCAGGGTGGGGCAGGCTGACATGCCGGTTGTAATCGGGATGACCGGGATCGTCACACCATCCATCAAGCGGGGAAAGCGGCTCGACAGGCAGATGACAAACAGGTGATGGGACCCGGTCGGCGCGATAGAACACGCGTCGCAGGGGCAGAATACCGCTGGGTGTTGCGTGATCTCCCTCCATTTTGCGGTTTTTTACGCCGCCCGCGCCGATAATGGCGGGGAAAATTTCACGCATGCAATGCAGTTGTGCATCCAGCCCTGTATTCGTTTGTAAAATAGCGCGTATCATGAATTCCTCTGGATCGGGTCGTATTTATGTTAACTCCGGCCTAATCTGGCAGCATACGGCATGACGGCCGTCGGGTCGCGGGCCTGTCGGTGGTGTGGCCGCAAATGAAAGACAGAGACCGCCCCGCTAACGGGGCGGGACTAAAGTGATAAAGAGGGTTCGATGGCAGGAGCACGTCCCATACTGATAGCGGACGACGATCAGACTTTACGTCAAATGCTCGTTGAACAGCTGCAGATTGATGGTGAATTTGAAGCGATCGAGGCCGGCTCCGTCGCCGAGGCCTGGGAAAAGCTGCAGAAACCGGGGGCGCGTTTCGATGCGATCATCCTCGATGTGTCCCTGCCCGATGGGGACGGACGCGATTTCTGCGCCGACCTGCGGCGCAAGGGCAAGCGCATTCCCATCATCATCCTGACCGGTTCCGATGACGAGACGGACGTGGTGCGCGGCCTTGACGCCGGTGCGAACGACTACGTCGCGAAGCCGTTCCGCATTGCCGAGCTTCTGGCCCGGCTGCGCGCGCAGATGCGCATTTTTGAAAACAGCGAGGACGCGGTCTTTGCGATCGGGCCGTACATCTTCCGCCCGTCCGCCAAGCTGTTGCAGGAAACGGCCAAGAACCGCCGGATCCGCCTGACGGAAAAAGAAGCCGCAATCCTGAAGTTCCTGTACCGCGCGGGCACGCGCCCCGTGCCACGGCAGGTGCTGCTGAACGAGGTCTGGGGCTACAACGCCGCCGTGACCACGCATACGCTGGAAACGCATATCTACCGTCTGCGCCAGAAGATCGAGCCCGATCCCACCAACGCCACCCTGCTGGTGACGGAAGGCGGCGGCTACCGCCTTGATCCCGAAGGGGGCAAGACCGCCATCGCCTGATGGGTGATGGCCCGCATATGCAGGTTATCTGACGGGCCGCCCGGTTTCGGGCGGCCCGGTCGCGTTTGTGGGGGGCGTTCAGGCGTCTAGGTCGATCATGACCGGCACGTGGTCCGATGGCTTGTCCCAGTCACGTGCCGCCCGCAGCACCTGCATGTCGCGCAGGGCGGGCTGCAGGTCGGGCGTGATCCAGACATGGTCCAGCCTGCGGCCACGGTTGGATCTGCTCCAGTCGCGGTTGCGGTAGGACCACCACGTATAAAGCTTCTCCGTCGCGGGAACGAAGTGGCGCATGGCGTCAACAAAGCCGGTCTGCTGCCATGCCAGCAGGCGTTCGGTTTCGGCGGGCGTGTGGCTGACGATCTTCAGCAGTTGCCTGTGGCTCCAGACATCCTGTTCCAGCGGGGCGATGTTCAGGTCGCCCACCAGCACGGTGCGCCGCATGTCGCGGCCGGAAAACCATTCCCGCGCTTCTTCCACAAACGCCAGCTTGTGCGCGAATTTCGGGTTTTCCTCCGGGTCGGGAATGTCGCCGCCCGCCGGCACGTAGAAATCATGCACGTCAATCGCGTCAGCGCCCGTACCATGGCGTACGGCAATGTGGCGGCAGTCACCCCGCTGGCACCAGTCGGGCGCGTCCTCCAGCACGGTTACGGGCTGGCGTGACAGGATCGCGACCCCGTTATATCCCTTCATGCCGCGGAACACGACGTGGCCAAAGCCCAGCGCGCGCACCGCATCAAGCGGGAACAGGCTGTCGGGCACCTTGGTTTCCTGCAGGCAGACGATATCGGGGGATGTGTCCTGGCACAGCCGGGCCAGCAGCGGCATCCGCAGGCGGAGGGAATTGATATTCCATGTCACAATACGCATATCGGGTGCATTGCCGATCGGGCGCGGGCTGACAAGAATATTTTTGTGCGTCCGTGGCACCGTGCGAGACGAAAACAGGAACGAATTACAAAAGGCGGCTGATATTCCGCGCAAAATGGAAACCGGGTTTTCCACCACGGAGATGCCACAATTTGTCCACCTGTGGGGTTGACAGGGTGGATTTGGGTTCACGTGGGGCAGGATTTTTTTTCCGGCCATCAGGTGGTCGGATATAGTGTTTTGAAAACAATAGGTTATCGTTAGTGATGTTTTTTTGGGCAATCCAAGTGCAGGAAAGGAAAACCGCCATCCGCACGTTTTTTTCTGCTGCTGCTCCACAGACTTATCCACATTATCGGTGGATGAACGGCTGCCATCCATGACAACCGCCGTTTCGACCGCCCCCGTTCAGCCTCCCGCCCGGCCGGTCGGGGTGGAGGCGATACACCACGCCCTGCAGACCATGCCGCAGTCGCCAGGCGTTTACCGCATGCTGGGGCCAAAGGGCGACGTGCTGTATGTGGGCAAGGCGCTGAACCTGAAGAAGCGCGTCACGTCCTATACCCATGTCAGCCGCCTGACCGAACGCCTGCGCCGCATGGTGTCCGAAACCCGCAGCATGGAAATCGTCACCACCCATACCGAGGCCGAGGCCCTGCTGCTGGAGGCCAACTACATCAAGCGCATGCAGCCCCGGTACAACATCCTGCTGCGCGATGACAAAAGTTACCCATGGATCATGCTGACGGACAAGCATGATTTTCCCCAGATCAGCAAACATCGCGGCAAGCCGGTGAAGGGGGCGTCATACTGGGGGCCGTTCGCCTCCGCCTGGTCGGTCAACCAGACGCTTAACCTGCTGCAGCGCACCTTCCTGCTGCGCTCGTGCTCCGACAGTGAAATGCAGGGCCGCACGCGCCCGTGCCTGCTGCACCAGATCCACCGCTGTTCCGCCCCGTGCACGGATCGCATCAGCCGCGAGGACTATGCCGAACTGGCGGGTCAGGCGCGTGACTTCCTGGCGGGCCGGAACCCGCACATGCGCGAACAGCTGGGACGCGAGATGGAGGAAGCGGCCGGCGCGCTGGAGTTCGAGCGCGCGGCGGCGATCCGCGACCGCATACGCGGCCTGTCGGCATTGCAGCAGGATTCCAGCGTCATCAATCCCTCCACCGTGACGGATGCGGACATCATCGCCATCTGGCAGATCGCGGGGCAGTCGTGCATTCAGGTGTTCTTCATCCGTGCCGGGCGCAACAACGGCAACCGCGCATTTTTCCCCGCCCATGCGCGCGACGAGAACGCGCCCGACGTGCTGGCCGCCTTTATCGGGCAGTTTTATGATGACAAGCCGCCACCCGCCCATGTGCTGGTCAATCAGGACCTGCCGGAACTGGATGTGCTGGTATCCGCGCTGACCCTGCGCCGGGGCCGCAAGGTCGAGATCACGCACCCGCAGCGCGGGGAAAAGCGCGGCGTGATCGAACATGCCGAAATCAACGCGCGTGAGGCGCTGGAACGCAGGCTGGCCGAAAGTGCGGGCCAGGCGCGGCTGCTGCAGGGGGTGGCCGACCTGTTCGGGCTGGACGCGCCGCCGCGCCGGATCGAGACCTATGACAACAGCCACATCCAGGGGGCCAATGCCTATGGCGTGATGGTGGTCGGCGGGCCGGAAGGGTTCGACAAGCGCGCCTACCGCAAGTTCTCCATCAAGGGGCCGGTCACGCCGGGCGATGACTTCGCCATGATGCGCGAGGTGCTGGAACGCCGCTTCCGCCGCGCGCTGAAGGACCGCGAGGAAGGCGTCCGGCCGGAGGACTGGCCCGACATCCTGCTGATCGATGGCGGGGCGGGGCAGTACACCGCCGTGCGCGGCGTGCTGGATGAACTGGGGGTGACGGGGGTGACGCTGGTGGGCATCGCCAAGGGGCCGGACAGGGATGCGGGCCGCGAATGGTTCCATACCGAAGGCCGTGCACCCTTCCAGCTGCCGCCGCGCGACCCGGTGCTGTATTACCTGCAGCGCCTGCGTGACGAGGCGCACCGCTTTGCCATCACCACCCACCGGGCCGGGCGGTCCAAAACGCTGGTGCGCTCGGAACTGGACGATATTCCCGGCGTTGGACCTGCACGCAAACGCGCGCTGCTCAAGCATTTCGGCTCGGCGCGCAGCGTGCGGCAGGCTGGCCTGGGGGAACTGGAAAATGCACCGGGCATCAATCGTGACATGGCGCGCGCCATATACGGATATTTTCATCCCGACTGGACAGGAGAGTGATCGGCTGTCATGCAGATGTGAGCATATGGCCTGCCTGATAGGCAGTATCAGTATTTCGGTTTTTTCACATTCTTGGCTATAGCAGTACCAGCATGCTTACCGACCTGCCCAATCTCCTGACCCTGTCCCGCATCGTCGTGGTCCCTATCGTCGTCGGGCTGGTCGTCATCCATACGGCGCAGACCGACTGCGCGGCATGCGTCCTGTTCATACTGGCGGGCATTACCGATTACCTTGATGGCAAGCTGGCGCGGGCATGGAACCAGAATTCCGACCTGGGCCGCATGCTCGACCCCATTGCGGACAAGCTGCTGGTGGGGGCGTCGCTCATGGTCATGGCGGGGCTCGGGCGGTTGCCATATGGCTGCCTGTATCCGGCCATCATCATCCTTTCGCGTGAAATCCTGGTCAGCGGGCTGCGCGAATACCTGGCGGCAACCCGTGTCGGCCTGCCGGTCACGCGGCTGGCGAAATGGAAGACCGGGTTCCAGATGACCGCCATCGGCTTCCTGCTGGCGGGCGACAGCACGGCCGTCCTGCTGCATATCGGCTGGCTGCCGGTTGATGCGATGGGCGCGGTCATGATGTGGATCGCCGCCATCCTGACCCTGATTACGGGGTGGGATTACCTGTCCACCGGCCTGCGCCATGTCAGCCGCGGCACGCCGGGGGCCACGAAATTATCTTCCTGACCTACATGAAAAATTAACGCGCGGCGTGGTTGCTCTCTCCTGTGCGGGTCGTCTGGCCCGCCTTGTGCCGGACAGGTCAGGGGGAGGAGAGGATACGGTGCGCAATGCAATGGTACTGTCATTGCTGGTAGGGCTTGCGGGGTGTGGCGGCTTTGGCCATATCCTGTCCGACAATACGGAACTGCCCGGCAGCCTGCCCAACACCCCACGCCCCGAGGTCGAGAACATGCGCCGCGTGGCGGGGCAGGCGCCACAGGTGCTGCCCATACTGCCGCAGGAACGCAATGTATGGCCGGTCGTGCGCCCGGGTCAGTCGGTGCTGGCCGCGATGGGGGCGGACAGCGTCCCCACCGCCGGTGCGCGTTCGCAACTGGTGGAACGCGAGGTCGACCTGCCCGCGGGGGGTGAGATGCAGATCGGCAACGATGCGGATTCCGATGGCGACCCGGCAGCGGGGGCGCGCGTTTCCGGATTGTCTTCAGGGCCATCGGCGACGCATAAGGGCGTATCGGATTCAGCCATTGTCGTCCCGAACGGCGATGGCACAAACACCGTGGTCGCGTCTGACGGCACGGTTCAGGAACAGCAGGCGCCATGACGGGCACAGGCCGCATGGCAACGCCGTGGCACACAGGGAGATGACACCGGAATGCTGCGCATTCTCTATTTCGCATGGTTGCGGGACCGGCTTGGCCGCCCTGGCGAGACACTGCCCATGGGGGCGGATGTGCATTCCGTGCAGGACCTGATCGACCAGTTGCGCGCGCGCGGCGGGCCGTATGGGGAGATATTCGCGAAACCCGAACTGATCCGTGTTGCCGTGAACCAGAGTTTCGCCACGATTGACGCCCCTATTGCCGCCAATGACGAAATTGCCTTCTTCCCGCCGGTCACGGGGGGCTGACACCATCATGCCCTGCGTTACGGTCCGTGTTCAGGCGGAAACATTCGATGTCACCCACGAAACCGCCCTGCTGCTGCGCGGACAGGACGAAGTGGGGGGCGTTGGCGCGTTTACCGGCATTGTCCGCGGGGGGGACGGGCTGGTGGCGCTGGAACTGGAACACTACCCCGGCATGACCGAGTCCATGATGCGGCGGATCGCCGAATCGGCCTGTGCGCGATTCGGCCTGACCGGCTGCACCGTCATCCACCGCGTGGGCCGGCTGGCGGTGGGCATGCCCATCGTGCTGGTGCTGTGTGCCGCGGCCCACCGCAAGGCGGCGTTGGAGGGGACGGATTTCATGATGGACTGGCTCAAGACCAGCGCACCCTTCTGGAAACGCGAGGAATTCGCAAATGGACGCAGCCAATGGGTCCAGCCGCGCGCGCATGATGATGCGGCGACGGCACGGTGGGGCACGCTGGGGGCATGAAGGGGGAGGGGAGAAAATTTAAAAAATATTCTCGCCCATTCCGTACTTGACCCAAGCTTGTCCGCTGATTCGGAAGATCAGTCCACAATTTGTCCCCACACATTATGTAGTGCAATCCGGTACCGTTTACTCCATATATAGGGTGCAAAATCATAAAACCTCACCGCGCCGCACAGGATCGAAAGGCCCTGCGCGTCAGCGTGAGCCGATTACGGAGAATGTAAATGGTCCTGGATGACGTATCTGGAGGCATGTCCGATCGTTCGGCCAGCGAGGACGGGACCATCCGGGGAAAGGACAGTACGACGATGTCTGATATGCCTGACATGCTGGATAGCGTGGTGCAGCTGCCGGGCCACCATCCCGTGCGCGTGGACCATTCCCGTGATGCGCTGCTGACGGCATTTGGCAAGGCGACGCTGGACAACCGTTACCTGCTGCCCGGTGAAAGCTATCAAGACCTGTTTGGCCGGGTCGCGTCCTATTACGGGGCGAATCCCGCGCATGCGCAGCGGCTGTATGACTATATCTCGCGTCACTGGTTCATGCCGGCGACGCCGGTGCTGTCCAATGGCGGCACCACGCGCGGCCTGCCGATTTCGTGCTTCCTGAACGAAGCCAATGACAGCCTGCGTGGAATCGTGGACCTGTGGAACGAAAATGTCTGGCTTGCGTCCAAGGGCGGCGGCATCGGGTCGTACTGGGGCAACCTGCGTTCGATTGGTGAAAATGTCGGCCGCAACGGCAAGACATCGGGCGTCATTCCGTTCATCCGCGTCATGGACAGCCTGACGCTGGCGATCAGCCAAGGGTCGCTGCGGCGCGGGTCGGCTGCGGTCTATCTGCCGGTCTGGCACCCCGAGATCGAGGAATTCATCGAACTGCGCCGCCCCACCGGTGGCGACCCCAACCGCAAGGCGCTGAACCTGCACCATGGCGTGCTGGTGTCGGACGCGTTCATGCGCGCGGTGGCGGATGATGACGAATGGGCGCTGCTGTCGCCCAAGGACAATACGGTCATCCGCAAGATTTCGGCCCGTTCGCTGTGGATCCGCATCCTGACCGCGCGGATGGAGCAGGGGGAGCCGTACATCATCTTCTCCGACCATGTGAACAACGCCCGTCCCGAGCACCACAAGCTGGCGGGGCTGGAGGTCAAGACATCCAACCTGTGCGCGGAAATCACCCTGCCCACCGGCATGGACCAGCACGGGCGCGAGCGCACGGCGGTGTGCTGCCTGTCCTCGCTCAACCTCGAGACATGGGATGAGTGGAAGGACAATCCGCAGTTCATCGAGGACGTGATGCTGTTCCTTGACAACGTGCTGCAGGATTTCATCGACCGCGCGCCGGACGACATGGAACGCGCGCGTTACGCCGCCATGCGCGAACGTTCGGTGGGCCTGGGGGTCATGGGCTTCCATTCCTTCCTGCAGGCCCGCAACGTGCCATTCGAAAGCGTGGTGGCCAAAAGCTGGAACCGCCGCATATTCAAGCATATCCGCACGCAGGCCGATGCCGCGTCGCGCAAGCTGGCGGAAGAACGCGGGCCGTGCCCCGACGCCGCCGATTATGGCGTGATGGAGCGTTTTTCCAACAAGATGGCGATTGCGCCCACCGCGTCGATTTCCATCATCGCGGGCAACGCCAGCCCGGGGATCGAGCCGATTGCCGCCAACGTGTTCCTGCAGAAGACGCTGTCGGGGTCGTTTACGGTGCGCAACCGCCACCTTGACCGCCTGCTGACGGAAAAGGGGCAGAACACGAATGAGGTCTGGTCCTCCATCACCCTGAACAAGGGCAGCGTGCAGCACCTCGATTTCCTGACCCAGCAGGAAAAGGACGTGTTCAAGACCGCGTTCGAACTGGACCAGCGCTGGGTGATCGAACACGCGGCCGACCGTGCGCCCTTCATCTGCCAGGCGCAGTCGATCAACATCTTCCTGCCTGCCAACGTGCACAAGCGCGACCTGCACCAGATCCACTACATGGCGTGGAAGCGGGGGGTGAAATCGCTGTATTACTGCCGTTCGCTGTCCATCCAGCGCGCCGACGCCGTAAGCGACGGGCAGGAAAAGCGCGACATGACGAAAAAGGAAGGCGACGCCCCGGCGACGCCAGCCGCCACGACCACGGATTATGAGGAATGCCTTGCCTGCCAGTAAGGGCGGGGCATTTTCATGTATTGTTCAGGTTTTATTTATAAAATTTCCTGCTGCTGAATGATCATGGCGGTCTAAAACAGGGCTGTTACCCCATGGGTAACGGTCCTTTTTCGTATCGTTATTTGGTGTGGACACTGTCTTGACTGGCTGTTTATTGTTCGGATTGTCGGGATTCTGCCCGACGGCCCGGATTCACGTAACAGGACAGGCATGGCCATGACCGATAAAGCCACCGGCGCAGATGCCCCGACGCAGCCCGAACCCAGCCTGCTGACCGCCAATCCCGTCTACAAGCCATTTCGTTACCCATGGGCCTATGACGCATGGCTGACGCAGCAGCGTGTCCACTGGCTACCTGAAGAGGTGCCACTGGCGGATGATGTGAAGGACTGGCACCGCACGCTGACGGAAAGCGAACGGCACCTGGTCACCCAGATATTCCGATTCTTCACCCAGTCGGACGTGGAGGTGAACAACTGTTACATGAAGCACTACAGCCAGGTGTTCAAACCGACTGAAGTGCTGATGATGCTTTCGGCGTTTTCGAATATCGAGACGATCCACATTGCCGCCTACAGCCATCTGCTCGATACCATCGGCATGCCCGAGACCGAGTATTCCGCATTCCTTAAGTATAAGGAAATGAAGGATAAATATGACTACATGCAGCAGTTTTCGGTTGGCGATAACTACCAGATCGCCCGCACGCTGGCTGCCTTCGGCGCGTTTACCGAAGGGTTGCAGCTGTTCGCGTCGTTCGCCATCCTGCTGAACTTCCCCCGGCATAACAAGCTCAAGGGCATGGGGCAGATCGTGTCATGGTCGGTGCGCGACGAATCGCTGCACTGTGATTCGATGGCGCGGCTGTTCCGGGTGTTCGTGCACGAAAACCCCGAAATCTGGACCGATACCCTGCGTGATGACATCCGCCAGATCTGCCGTGATATTGTCGAGCACGAGGACGCGTTCATCGACCTTGCGTTCGAGATGGGCGCGGTGGAGGGGCTGGATGCGGGGCAGGTGAAGCAGTACATCCGCTTTGTCGCCAACCGCCGTCTGGGCCAGCTTGGGCTGGACGGGATTTATGATATCGCCACCAACCCGCTGCCATGGGTGGATGAAATGGTGAACGCGGTCGAACACACCAATTTCTTTGAAAATCGCGCCACGGAATATAGCCGGGCCTCGACTACCGGGTCATGGGATGAAGCGTTTGCCTGATTCGCGCATGGGCATCAGGACGGCAGGGGTGCGCCGTCCTCCAGCACCGCGCGGGCGGCGGGGGTGAATTCGCCGCTGGCTTCATGCAGCGTCAGGCCGGGCAGCATTTCGCTGCCCGCGCGGGAATTCGCGCGTCCCTGCACCAGCACGATCCGCGCGGCATGTCCGTGGCGGGGCCAGAAGGGGCAGATCCTGATGCGGCCCAGCCGCGCGTTCTCCATCGCGGCAATCCCGGCCGACAGCAGGCTGGCGGGCAGGGCGAGCGTGAGGGTGCCATGGTGGCGCAGTTGTGCCGCCAGCGTGTCCACCCATCCCCCCAGCGCGCCCGCGGGCAGGCGGCGGGCCAGGTCACGCTGCATATGCGCGGAAGCCGACGAATCATGCCCATGCCATGGCGGGTTGGCAAAGGCATGGTCGATGCGCCGTATGCCCGGTCCCGTCAGCAGCGGGTCATCGGGCAGGGCGGGAATGCCGGCCACGCGCACGCGCAGGTCGTGGCGCCCGTTCAGGGTGAAATTGTGCCGTGCCAGCGCGGCGGTGGCGGGGTCACGTTCCAGCCCGACTCCCGCAAGGCGGGGCACCCGATTCGTCAGGCACAGCAGCCCTGCGCCCGCGCCGCACCCACCTTCCAGCACGACCTCTCCGGCCCGCGCGGGGACAAAAGCAGCCATCAGAACCGGTTCCAGTCCGGTCCTGTTTCCGGTGGGAAACTGGCGATAGACCACCTTTCCACCCAGCAGGGTGCCCGTTGTGACGGGGGCATGACCCATGGGGAAAAGGGGGGGCGTATCATCAGCCTCATGCCGTGTGTGTGTGTGGTCTGGCTTGACCGTTATTCCACCGCCGCCCATATACTCATATCTATGTTCATACATTCGGAACCGGGAGAGTAACCTTTTGGCCCTAGCAGTTAGTCTGCCGGAATCCGACGAAACGGCAAGTCAGAAAGACGAAAGGGCTCGCCGCCCGATGGCAGATGGATCAGAAGTCGCCCTGCGTGACCTGTCGGACTATCTCGCAGAGGACATGGCCGCGTGTAACCGCGCCATTGTCGAGCGGATGGACAGCCCGGTTGCGCTCATTCCCCAGCTTGCGGCCCATCTGGTCGCCGCAGGTGGCAAGCGGCTGCGCCCGCTGCTGACGCTGGCGTCGGCCCGGCTGTGCGGCTACCGGCCTGATGCCACGCACCAGCGGCATGTGGCGCTGGCGGCGTGCGTGGAGTTCATTCACACCGCAACCCTGCTGCATGATGACGTGGTGGATGAAAGTTCCCTGCGGCGTGGCATGGCCAGCGCGAATGCGGTGTTCGGCAACAAGGCATCTGTGCTGGTGGGGGACTTCCTGTTCGCCCGTTCCTTCCAGCTCATGACGGATGATGGCTCGCTCAAGGTCATGAATATCCTCTCATCCGCTTCCGCCACGATCGCGGAAGGGGAAGTGCTGCAGATGTCCACCCAGAACGATCTTTCCACACGGATTGACCAGTATCTGGAAGTCATTCATGGCAAAACTGCGGCACTGTTCGCCGCAGCGTGTCGCGTGGGCGCGGTCGTGGCCGATCGGGAAGGGGCGGAAGAACACGCCCTGGAATCCTACGGCACCAATCTGGGCATGGCGTTCCAGCTGGTGGATGACGCACTGGATTACGCAGCCGACCAGGCCCGTCTGGGCAAGACGGTGGGCGATGACTTCCGCGAAGGCAAGATCACCCTGCCGGTGCTGGCGGCCTATACCGCCGGGTCGGAAGAAGATCGTGCCTTCTGGCATCGCGTGATCGAAGAAAGCGAGCAGAAGCCCGAAGACCTTGACCATGCGCTCAGGCTGATCGAACAGACGGGGGCCATCCGCATCACGCTCGATCGCGCGACGGAATACGCCACGGCTGCGCGTGAAGCCCTGTCCATCTTCCCCCCCAGCCGCCTGCGCCAGTTGCTGCAGGATACGGCCAGCTACACCATCAACCGTCTGCGTTAAGCGGGTAATTCACGGATAAAAGTTTTTGGGTGCCGCCTTTTTCAAAAAAAGGCGGCGTTCTTTTGACGCTTTCTCAGAGACCGTTTGAAAAGTTAGCCCGGAAAACATTCAGCAATCATAAGGAAGTTTTTGGTGAAGCTTTTTTCAAAAAGCTTCGAAGAACGCCACCTTTTTGAAAAAAGGCAGCACCCAAAAACTTTTTCAGGAATCGGCCGCCACGCCTTCGCTGAACAGGCACGGTGCATCTGCCGCATAACCCAGCCTGCGCAGGCCGGGCATCAGGGCGGGCAGGTCAGGCGGCATGGCGGTAAAGCAGATCCGTTCGGCCACTGGCGACCGGGACGCGGCAGTCGTGCCGCAGCGGGCCAGAATGCGTGCTGCCTGCCGGGCGACGGCCGGGGCCGGGTCCAGCCATGTGACATACGCGGGACCGGTTTCACGCATTGCGTCCAGCAGGAAGGTATAGTGCGTGCAGCCAATCCCGACCACGTCAATCCGGTCCCCACCCGTCTGGCCAAACAGGCCATCCAGTTCGGTTTTCAGTTGCTGGCGGTCGGGTGATCTGCCACGGAACGCGGCTTCCGCCATGTCGGCCAGTCCCCGCGCGCCATAGGCCAGCAGGGTGCAGTCAGGGGCAAAACGCGTGCTGAGATCACGCAGATAGGGGCGGCGCACCGTGGCGCGCGTGGCCAGCAGGCCGATCGTGCCGGTGCGGGTATGATCCGCCGCCCATTTTATGGGGGGGACGCAGCCTACGAAGGGCACGTCATACGCCGTGCGCAGGCTGTCCAGCGCCAGCGTGCTGGCGGTATTGCACCCCACCACCACCACATCGGGCTTGAGGCGGTCAATGGCCTGGCCCAGCAGGGTGACGATCCGGTGCCGCAGGGGCGCGTCGGGCTGTTCGCCATAGGGAAAGACTGCCGTATCGGCCAGATAATCGACCGCGACCCCCGGCAGGAGATCACGGATATGACCCACGATCCCCAATCCGCCAATGCCGGAATCAAAAGCGAGGATACGCGCCATCGCCCCGTCCGCTGACTCAGGCCCCGGCGTCGCGGCTGGCCTTCAGCGCCAGTGCTTCTTCAGCGCTGCCCACGCCGCCATGCCTGGCCGACCATGCGCAGGGATCTTCGAGGAAGCGGCGGACCTCGGCTGCATCCTTTTCAGAGAAATAGGGCTTGCCCGCGCAGGCTTCCAGCACATCCCACCACGTACACAGCGCATGCAGGCTGATATCCATGTCGGCCAGCGTGCGGTAGGCGCCGGGGAACACACCGTAGAAGAACACGACAAAGGTATGGTCAACGATCGCGCCGGCCTTGCGCAGCGCGTTGGCGAACTGCACCTTGGACGAACCATCGGTCGTCAGGTCTTCCACCAGCAGGGTGCGCATGCCTTCGGGCACGTCACCTTCGATCTGGGCATTGCGGCCAAAACCCTTGGGTTTCTTGCGCACATAGGCCATGGGCGCCATCATGCGGTCGGCAATCCATGCGGCGAAGGGAATGCCCGCCGTCTCGCCACCCACCACGGCGTCAATGCTTTCGTAACCCACATGGCGGCCGATCTTTTCCACCGCCAGTTCCATGATCTTCTGGCGCGCGCGGGGGAAGAAGATGATGCGGCGACAGTCGATGTAAACCGGGGATTTCCAGCCGGATGTCAGGGTATAAGGCTCATCGGGGCGGAAATTGACAGCCTTGATTTCCAGCAGCAGGCGCGCCGTCATAAGTGCTGCGTCGCGGTCCCATGCCGTGGAGCCTGTTGAAAGTCCAGCCCCGTTCCCCGTGGCGTCGTGCATACCCTATCTCCGGCCAAATGATATGTGGTGTCATCAATGACAGCACAGACGATTAACCGCAACAGATGTGAAAATCCATCTGTCTGCGTGAACTGCGGGCATAATTGCCGAAAAAAGGCGTTGTCGGAAACATAACGTGACCCGATCAGCGGAGTGTGAGGCCATGCGTACCTTGCCCCATGGGGGTATTCGATCTAATATCCCAATACTGATAATCATTCTCACCAATGGGTCATCGCATCGTGTCTGTTGAAAACAGTCGCATCTCTCGCAAGTGCGAGCGTGCCGTAATCACCGCCTATCAGGAACTGCGTGGCGTAGGGACCAGCGATGTGTCGGCTTTCCATGCCTGCACCACCCTGTACCGTATCCACCATCCCGAATCCTCGTTGAACGAGGCACGGCGCCTGGTGTCGGAATGGATCGACCATCACGTGATCCAGAAACGCCCCGGCCCCACGAATGGCTGCGAATGTGACTGATCGGGCACGAAACACGGGACACATTATATAAGGAAAGGGCGGGCCAATGCATGGCCCGCCCTATTTTTATAACGAACACGCGATATGGCAGGCCGAACCGCCACCATTCGTTCCCTGTTGCCCTGCCGGGCGGATGGTGCATCCGTCCGGCAGGGGTTTTACTCAGCCCCGCTTGGCAAACGGCACGAAGTCGCGTTCCGGCGAGCCGGTGTAAAGCTGGCGGGGACGGCCGATGCGCTGGCCCGGTTCCTCGATCATTTCCTTCCACTGGCTGATCCAGCCGGTGGTGCGGGCGACCGCGAACAGCACGGTGAACATGCTGGTGGGGATGCCCATGGCCTTGAGGATGATGCCGGAATAGAAATCGACATTCGGATACAGGCTGCGCTTGACGAAATATTCGTCGTGGATGGCGATCTTTTCCAGTTCGATCGCAAGGTCCAGCAGCGGATCGTCCTTGATCCCCAGTTCGCCCAGCACTTCATGACAGGTCGCCTGCATGATCTTCGCGCGCGGGTCGAAGTTCTTGTACACCCGGTGGCCAAAGCCCATCAGGCGCACGCCGCTGTTCTTGTCCTTCACCTTGGCGATGAATTCGGGAATGTTGTCCTTGTGCCCGATTTCAGCCAGCATTTTCAGCACGGCTTCGTTGGCGCCGCCATGGGCCGGCCCCCACAGGGCCGCGATACCGGCGGAAATGCACGCAAACGGGTTGGCCCCGGTGGAACCAGCCAGACGCACGGTGGATGTGGACGCATTCTGTTCATGGTCCGCGTGCAGGATCAGGATACGGTCCATGGCGCGCGCCAGGACGGGGTTGATCTTGTACGGTTCGCTGGGAACGGCGAACATCATGGACAGGAAGTTTTCCGCATAGGACAGGTCGTTGCGCGGATAGATGAAGGTCTCGCCCTGCGTGTATTTGTACGCCCATGCCGCAATGGTCGGGATCTTGGCGATGATGCGCATGGCCGACTGGTAGCGCGTGGTCGCGTTCGAGACATCCAGCCCTTCATGATAGAAGGAGGACAGCGCACCCACCGTGCCACACAGGATGGCCATGGGATGGGCGTCACGACGGAAACCGTTGAAGAAATTGCGGATCTGTTCGTGCAGCAGGGTGTGGTGCTTGATCGAGTTCACAAACCCGTCGTACTGCGCCTTGTCCGGCAGCTCGCCATTCAGCAGCAGATAGGCCACTTCCATGAACGTCGCCTGTTCGGCCAGCTGCGCGATGGGATAGCCCCGATGCAGCAGGATGCCCTTTTCACCATCAATGAACGTGATCTTGCTGGAGCATGAAGCGGTTTCGCCATAACCGGGATCATAGGTGAATACCCCAGCCTGCGCCGGCAGCTTGCGGATGTCGACGACATCCGGCCCCAGCGTGCCTGACAGTACCGGCAGGGCAACATCCTTGCCATTCAGCGAGATTGTGGCGCTTTTTCCGGACTCGCTCATCTACAACACTCCTCTTGGGTGCCGACCTTGCGCACATTGGGGCAGGGCGGCACATGTCTCCAACCTCCGGGCATCCTGTCGTTCGTGCGACAGTTGGTAAGTGTGCCCAAATTTATTTACCCGTGCGCCGCATGGGCGGCGGTCAGCGGGCCTCGGGTCTGACGATAGGAACGAAAGCCCCGTCGTGGCAATCCGTCCCCCCCGCCTGCGGCAATGACATTATTGGCAAGACAGGTCGGTCAGGCGGATATCCCCGTCACCCGCCTGATTCCATGCCCGCATGGCGGTAAAGCAGGCCATCGAGGCCGGTGGAAAGCCCTGATGCAGGGCATTTTCCAGCCCTGGCGGACAGTGGCGCACAGCCCAGTGCGCAACCAGCGCCTGCAGGCCGGGGTTGTGGGCTAGTATCATGATATTGCTAGCTTTATCCGGCACCTCATACAGCAGGTCACGGATGGTTTGCGGTGCCGCGTCATACAGGGCGTTCACATATCGGATATCGGGTTGCCGATCGCCATAAAATGATCCGATCGCGGCCAGTGTCTGGCGTGTCCGCACCGCCGGGCTGACCATGACCAGGTCCGGCGCGAAGTGGCGCGCCCGCAGCAGCGCGCCGCAACTGGCGGCGGTCTGGCGGCCATGGGCGGTCAGGGGACGCGCAAGGTCCGCCTGCATCCCCATTTCCCCGAACGGGGCGGGGGCGGCCTGCGCATGGCGCATCAGCACCATTTCCCGGACCGGGGTGGGGCGGCCTGCCTGTATGTCGGGCATCAGGGGATTACCGCCCTTCGCTGGCGGCAATGGCTTCATGGTGGCGGATGACCTCGCGGATGATGAAGGCGAGGAATTTTTCGGCGAAATCCGGATCCAGCTGGGCGGACCTGGCCAGCTGGCGCAGGCGTGCGACCTGACGGGCCTCACGCGCGGGGTCGGCGGGGGGCATGTGGTTGGTCGCCTTCAGCTTTCCCACCGCCTGCGTATGGCGGAAACGCTCGGCCAGCATGTAGATCAGGGCCGCATCGATGTTGTCGATGCTGCGGCGCAGTTCTTCCAGCTTCGCCTGCGCGGCGTCCTGTGTGGCCTGGGTGGTGTTCATGGGGAAAGGCTCTCCTGAAGTATGGGAATGCATATGGTCTGCTAAAGGATGGGGGGCAGGTCGATCCATGCCAGGTGGCCACCCTTGCCCGCGCCGGTATCGGTAAAGATGGCCCGCCCGCCCATCCGGCCATGCCTGACCCATGGCCGCCCGTCGGTGGAGCGGCGGTCATGCCCGCAATACACCGTATAGCCCGCGGGAATGTGATCGACCCAGTTCAGCCGCCGTTCAGGATAGCCGTCCTTCTGCATCCGGCCCGTCGTCTCGCCAAACAGGGCGCGCGACAGCAGGGGGGTGACGGTGCCCAGTCCCGGCGGCGGCAGTTCGCCCAGCATGCGGACATGGAAGCCGCCATGCACGAATATCGACTGCCCCAGCACGATCCAGGCGGGCGCGCGCGACAGGTCCGCCAGCGCGCGCTGGAATACGTCGCTGTTTTCCTCGGCCATGAACTGGGTCAGGGTTTCCATCAGTGGCGGGTCGCGCCGCATCTTGCGGCCCTGCAGCGCACGGGCCAGCTTGCGGTCATGGTTGCCCAGGATGAACAGCCCGCGCCGTTCATCGATCAGCCGCTGCATCAGGCGGAAGGCCCCGGCGCTGTCGGGGCCGTAATCCACCAGGTCACCCAGCTGTATGACAAAACGGTCCGTCGCGGCGGCGTGGCGGAAGGCGTGCAGGTCGCCATGCACGTCCCCCACCACGCGCAGGGGACGACCGGCCAGCAGGTCCGCCAGCGGGTGCGCCGGCATCGTGGCCGGGGGTAACGGGTAATCCCTCGCCGGGGCGGGCGGGGACGTGCCTTCCCGTGCCATGACAGGCCTGTGAGAGGGAAATCGACGTCTCAAACGAAAATCCTCTCCTGTCTTTATGGCGGTGCCGTGTGCCGGGGTCCCCTGATTGGGTCTGGTTGCCTATTATTCACAAGATTGGCCGTCTTTGCACTAGGGGATGGCCAGGAATGTATCTTTAATGACACAAAACGGTTGCATGCAGGTAACGACATTCCAGCTGGCTGACGGAGTATATTGCCAAAAATACATACCAAAAATACATCCTGCGCATATCCCGTCCGGTGATGGAGCAAACGTGAAACCCATCACCGGGGTCCGGGTGCGGTGTCACACTCTTTTGTTGTGACGTCGCCTGCCGGAGGGAGAACAGATGATGGCGTCATGCCGAAGTGGAACGCAGTGTCGGCGCATGTGGTGCAATGGGAATACCCACACCGCACGCAATGGCTGGGCAGATCGGACAGGTGCCAGCAGGATGGGGACAACGCAAGCCCCCGCCAGACCGTGGCTGAGGCATACGACATATCCGGCGCAGGCCGGACATAACGATAAGAGTTTGAGGGAAAGTTCATGATCGACCACACCCGAATCCGGAATGCGGCGCTCCGGGCCAAGATCACCACCGCCGAGCAGGCGGCGTCCCTTGTCCGACCGGGCAGCACGGTTGGCACCAGCGGCTTTACCGGCGCGGGTTACCCCAAGGCCGTGCCGCAGGCGCTTGCCGCCCTGATGGAGCGCGAACATGCCAAGGGTAACGAATACCGCATCCGGCTGCTGACCGGGGCGTCCACCGGGCCGGAACTGGATGGCGCGCTGGCCAAGGTCAACGGCATCTCCTTCCGCATGCCCTACAATTCCGATCCCGGCCTGCGCGCGCGCATCAACAAGGGCGAGACGGAATACCTGGACATGCATCTCAGCCATGTCGCCCCCATGGCGTGGGCAGGATTCTTTGGCGAGATCGACACCGCCATCATCGAGGCCACGGCCATCCGCGAGGACGGCAGCATTGTCCCGTCGTCTTCCGTCGGGAACTCCAAGACATGGCTCGACACCGCCAAGCAGGTGATCATCGAGGTCAATAGCTGGCAGGACGCGGCGCTCGAGGGCATGCACGACATCTGGTACGGCGCGGCCCTTCCCCCGCACCGCCAGCCCATTCCGCTGCTGCGTCCCGATGACCGCATTGGCGGCACGTCGCTCAAGGTGGACCCGGCCAAGATCGTGGCGATTGTCGAAACCAACGCGCCCGACCGCAACGCCCCGTTCTCCCCGCCCGACGAGACCGCGCGCGGCATTGCGGGCCACCTGATGGAATTCTTCCGCCACGAAGTGAAGATGGGCCGCCTGCCGTCGTCGCTGCTGCCGCTGCAGTCCGGTGTGGGCAACGTGGCCAACGCCGTCATGGGCGGGCTGGAAGAAGGGCCGTTCAACGACCTGACCGCCTATACGGAGGTCATTCAGGACGGCATGCTGGGCATGCTGGAAACGGGCAAGATGCGGGTTGCGTCGGCCACGGCGTTCTCCCTCAGCCCGGAAGCCGCGGAATCGCTCAATGCCCGCATGCGTGAATTCCAGAAGAAGATCATCCTGCGCCCGCAGGACATCAGCAACCATCCCGGCCTGATCCGTCGCCTGGGCTGTATCGCCATGAACGGCCTGATCGAATCGGATATCTACGGAAACGTGAACTCGACCCAGATCATGGGTTCGAAAATCCAGAACGGCATCGGCGGTTCGGGTGATTTCGCCCGCAACGCCTATATTTCCGTGTTCATGACGCCGTCCACCGCCAAGGGTGGCAAGATTTCCGCCATCGTGCCCATGGCGTCGCACGTTGACCACATCACGCAGGATTCGCAGGTGCTGGTGACCGAACAGGGCCTGGCCGACCTGCGTGGCCTGTCGCCCAAGCAGCGCGCGGAAGTGATCATCGCCAACTGCGCCCATCCCGACTACCGCCCGATGCTGCAGGATTACTACAAGCGCGCCCGTGCGGGTTCGTTCGGCCAGCAGTCGCCGCACCTGCTGAACGAAGCCCTGTCGTGGCACCAGCGCTTCATCGATACCGGCAGCATGATGCCCTGATCACAGGCGCCGTTTCCGCATGGAAACGCAATGCCTGCGGGAAGGGGACCCGTTCTCCCTTTCCTGCGCAGGGATGCCATATTGTAAAAGCGGCCTGTGGGAGAATGGTTCCCACAGGCCGCTTTTTATTGCGGACCGGATGTTAGTCTAGAACCCCGAAGGTTCTGATGAAGGTTTTTTCAAAAAGCTCCGGAAGAACGCCGCCTTTTTGAAAAAAGGCGGCGCCCGGAAACGTTTATTCATTTACAGAAGCGGCGTAGCCTGCGGGGTATCCACCATTTCGGTCGCGCGTTCCAGATCGACCGACAGCACGCGACTGACCCCGCGTTCCTGCATCGTCACGCCATACAGCCGGTCCATATGCGCCATGGTCAGCTGGTGATGGGTCACGACAAGGAAGCGCGTGCCCGCTTCGGCCACCATGTCACCCAGCAACGCGCAGAAACGGCCCACATTGGCGTCATCCAGCGGGGCGTCCACCTCATCCAGCACGCAGATGGGGGCGGGGTTGCAGCGGAAGACCGCGAAAATCAGCGACAGCGCCGTCAGCGCCTGTTCCCCGCCCGACAGCAGGGACAGCGTCGCCAGCTTCTTGCCCGGCGGCTGGGCATAGATTTCCAGACCGGCCTGCAGCGGATCATCATTGCCCACCATGCCCAGATGCGCCCGCCCGCCATTGAACATGCGCGCGAACAGGGACTGGAAATGCTGGTCGATCTGGGAAAACACGGCCATCAGCCGCTCGCGTCCTTCCCGGTTCAGCTGGCCGATCATGCCGCGCAGGCGGGCGATGGCGGATTGCAGTTCGTCGCGTTCATGCAGGATGGTGTCGATCCTGCCCGATGCGTCCTGTGCCTCGATTTCGGCACGCAGGTTGACGGGGCCCAGTTCGTCACGCTGGCGGGTCAGGCGGGCGACCTTGCGGCGCAGGGCGGTTTCGGCGTTCACGCTCAGATCCGCCGGCACCACACCGGCGGGCGGCTGTGATTCCGCCTGCAACTGCGCCAGCAGCACCTGCGCCTGCTCCCGCCTGCCTTCGGCGCGGACCAGTTCCTCCCGCGCGGCGGTCAGCACTTCTTCCGCCGTGCGGCGGCCGGCCTGTATTTCGCCCTGACGGTCCTGCGCCTGCTGCAATGCCGTTGCCGCCACGTCGTGGCTGGCGGCATACTGTTCCAGTTCGGTCGCGATCGCATCCCGCCGTGCACGCACCGCCACGGGTTCCGGGGCCAGGCGTTCATGTTCGGCCTGCGCATTATGCAGCCGGGCCTGGGCGGCTTCGGCCTCCAGCGTGGCGGCTTCGACACGGGCGGTCCATTGCGCCAGTTCCTGCGCCGACGCGTCAAAACGCTGGCGCAGGCTGGCTTCTTCCGCCTGCAGTTGCGCGACCGTATCGCGGCGTTCATGTTCCTGCGCGCGCAGGGCTTCATCCTGCATGCGCAGTTCACCCAGCGCATGCTCCAGTGCCGCAATATCAGGTAGGTCGGCCAGCCGTGCCCGTGCCGCTTCCACCGCTTCATCCGCCTGTGTCACGGCAAGGGACAGGTCAGCCATCCGTGCGCGGCGGGCATCCAGCCGTGCGCCGGTTTCGCGCATTGTCCGTTCCAGCCCGGCACGGGCAGCGCGGGCGTGTTCCAGTTGCGTGGTCGTGACGTCCACCGCATCGCGTGCCTGCTTCAGGGCCTGTTCCGCCTCAGTGGCGGCGGTCGCGGCCTGCCGTGCCGCCCCTTCGGCAATGTCGGGGTCGGGCAGGGCGGCCAGGTGTTCGCGTCGTGTAGCCAGTTCCGCCGCCAGCGCGTCGCGGTCGGTTTCCAGCCGGGCCAGTTCGGGCTGCATGGCCTGCAGGCGGGTTTCGGCCCCGCTATGGCCGGACATGGTGGCCTGCATGGCCTGACGGGCCTGTTCCAGCTTCGCTTCGGCCTGCTGGCGGGTGGCGCGCAGCCCGCTTTCATGGGCCTGCGCCTGTGCCGCCTGCGTGCTGGCGGCCTTGTGGGCCTGCTCAAGTTCGGCCAGATCCGGCAGGCCGGCTTCGTGTTCCTGTGCGCGGATGCAGGCGGCTTCAGCTTCCTTCAGGGCGGCCGCGGCCGTTTCCTGCTGCACGGCCAGCGTGTCGATCTGGGCCGTGATGGTGGCATGCCGCCGTGACAGGTCGGCTTCGTGCGTGCGGCAGGTTCCCAGCGTATTTTCGGCACCGGTGCGCGCCGTGCGGGCGGCCTCCAGTTCGCGCGCCGCCTGTTCGCGGGCTTCGGCGGCAGTAATGGCGGCCTGTTCCCGTGCCGGGATTTCGGTTCGCACCTGTTCCAGTTCGGCGCGCAGTTCACGCAGGCGGCCAAGCTGCTTCAGCCGCAGGGCCGCGCGTCCGGGCAGGTTGGGGGCCTGGGCATAGCCATCCCACCGCCACAGCGCGCCATCGCGCGTGACAAGGCACTGCCCCGGCGCAAGGCTGGCCTGCAATGCCGCCCCATCCATGCCATCGGGCAGCAGGCCCGCAGCGTCCAGGGCGCGTGACAGGGCAGGCGGCGCGTCCAGCAGGGTGGATAGCGGCCGGATGCCTGCTGCGGGGAAGGGGGCGGGCGTGGTCGCGGGCAGGTCGTGCCATTCACGCGGGGCCCTGCCCTTCAGCGTGGCGTTCAGCCCGTCCGACAGGACAACGGCCAGCGCGGTTTCCAGCCCGGTTGGCACATGCAGGCTTTCCGCCAGGGTCGCCCCGGATTCGGGGGCATGTTCCGTATCGCTGTCGCTTTGCAATGCGCGGGCAAGGCCGTCGGCTTCCGCTTCCAGCCCCGACAGGGTGGCGCGCGCCTGTGACAGGCGGCTGGCGCAGGCTTCGTCGTCCCGCGTGGCGGCGACACTGGCGGTCTCGATGGTCGCCATGTGCTGGCGCGCGGCTTCCAGCGCGGCTTCGGCGGCTTCACGCTTGCTGACAAGGGCGTGCAGGTCCGCATCCGGCACGGCCTGCGCGCGCAGGCGGTCCATGCTGGCGGCCAGCGTGTCCACCTCGCCCTGCGCGCGCTGCCGTGCCGCCCGGGCCGTCCGCAGGGCTTCCTGCGTGGCCTGGCGGGTGGAACGGGCTTCCTTCAGGCGGGCGTTGGCCTGTATTTCGGCCTGTGTCGCCTGCGCGCGGGCTTCTTCCGCACGGCTCAGTTCCGCGCGGATGGCGCCCAGTGTGGCCTCCGCCTCACCAACCATCTGTGTGAGGCGGAGACGTTCGGTTTCGGGCACAAGGCTGGCGCGGGCCTTTTCCACATGCGTGCGCACGCTGGCGATATTGCGTTCCAGCGCATCCAGCCGGTCGCGCACCGCATTGGCGTCATGCGTCGCCTGTTCATGCACGCGGCGGCTTTCGGCCGCGGCATTGCGGGCGAGGCCCGCCTGCAGCACGGCTTCCGAATGGGTGTGGGTCGCGGCTTCACGCGTGGCCAGTGCATCGGCCGCAGACTGTTCGGCTGTGGTGATCCGCGCGTCATGTCCGGCAATCGCGGCCTCGGTCGGCATGGCGGCTTCAAGGTCCGCGATTTCGGTGGCCAGTTGCGTATGCTGGACGGCCAGGCGTCCATGCGCGGCGATGGCGCCATCCAGCACTTCGCGCGCCTGCGTGGTCTGGAGCTGGGCTTCGCGCAGGGTCGTGGTGGCCTGTTCCACGCGTCCGGCCATGTCCGTCATGGCCTGCGCCAGTGCGGCGCGTTCGGCCTGCGCCGTCTCGCACAATGCGGGCAGGGCGGACAGGCGTTCTTCCACCTGCGCGCGTTCGGCCACCAGCCGGTCGCGCATGACGGTGGCGTCATCGCGGCGGGCCAGGGCGGCGGCCTGCGCGCCCTCGCATTCGTTCAGCCGCGTGCGGGCGGCTTCCAGCGCGGCTTCGGCGCGGGCCAGTTCATCGGCAATGGTTTCGGCGCGTACCTTGAAACGTTCCAGTTCGGTGCGGCGTGTATCCAGTGCGTCGCGCAACGCGGGCAGGGTCTGGGTGATTTCGTAATCTGCGATTACCGCGCTTTCGGCCACTTCTTCTGCGGCCTTCAGGTCGCGTCGTGCCGCATGCAGGGCGGTTTCGCCATCGGCCACGGCCTTGTGCGCGCGGGCATGCAGCAGCGCGAGCAGCGCGACTTCCGCTTCACGCAGCCCCTGCGACAGTTCACGGTAATGGCCTGCCTGCTCGGACTGTTCCTGCAGGTCACCCAGCCGGGCTTCCAGCTGGATGCGCAGGTCCTCGGCGCGGGCCAGGTTGGCTTCCGTCGCGCGCAGCTTCAGCTCGGCTTCGTGCCGGCGGCCATGCAGGCCGGTAATGCCGGCGGCTTCTTCAAGGATGGTGCGGCGTTCCTCGGGCCGGGCATTGACCAGCGCGGATACGCGGCCCTGGCTGACCATGGCCGACGAACGCGCGCCCGACGCCAGGTCCGCGAACAGCGTCTGCACGTCGCGCCCGCGCGTGGTGCGGCCATTGATTCGGTAGCCACTGCCCGCGCCCCGCTCCGCACGCCTGCAGACCTGCAGTTCGTCCTGCCCCTGAAAGGGGGCTGGCGCGACTTCGGCAGTCCCTTCCAGCGTCAGGGTGACCTCCGCCATGTTGCGTGCGGCGCGCGCGGTGGTGCCCGCGAAAATCAGGTCATCCATTTCCCCGCCGCGCAGCGAACGGGCGTTGGTTTCACCCATGACCCAGCGCAGGCCCTCGACCACGTTGGACTTGCCACAGCCATTCGGCCCGACAATGCCCGTCAGCCCCGGCAGGATATCGACGGAAACCGGGTCGGCGAAGCTTTTGAACCCTGCGATGCGCAGCCGGACGAAACGGGCGGTCATGATGGCGTGGCCCCGGTCACTGCGCCGCCGCTTCGACCTTCTTGGCGAACTCCTCGTAATTCAGTTCCTGCGCCACCTGCTCCTTGTCGTTGAAGCGGAAGGTGGGGGTGCCGTCGATCTTGTACTGCGCCTGCGCGCGGTCTTCTTCATCCATGATGGCGTGGCGCAGCTTGTCGTCGTGGACGGTCTGCTGGAACGTGTCGGCCGACATGCCGGCCAGCGCCGCCATCTTCTGGATCTGCTCCTCGGGGTTCACGTCCTTGCCAAAGGCCCAGCGGTCCTGGCTGGACAGCAGGGCCAGCACGAAGGGTTCATAACGTTCGGGCGGCAGGGCGCGGGCGACCATGGACGCGGTCAATGCCACCTGGTCCAGCGGGAAATCACGGAAGATGTAGTACACCCGGCCCGTATCGACCAGCTTGGTGCGGATTTCGGGGAACACTTCTGCCGCGAAGCGCGCGCAGTGCGTGCAGGTCAGGGAGAACCATTCCTCCACATGCACCTTGGCCTGCGGGTTGCCCACCGCGCGGATGGACAGGCGCGGATCGGCGTCCTGCGCCATGGCCCTGCCGGACAGCAGGCCGCCGCCGGTAATCAGCGCGGGGGCAAGGGCAAGCAGGGTGCGGCGTTTGATGGGCATCACGGGTCACTCTCCGGTGTGGGACTGGATGGGGGATAAAACCCCGGCGCGGCGAGTGTAAAGAGGCGACGGGCGCGCGTAAATCCATTCCACAACCCGAAGGCACGCCCGCATGCCGCGGGCGTGCCGTTATGGTCAGGGGGCCGGTGGCGTTTCGCGTGGCGGCAGGCGCACGCGCACATGGCGGATATGGCGGGCATCCGCGTCAAGGATGCGGAAAACCATGCCGCTTTCGTGGGTTACGACCTCACCCCGGGTTGGAACGTGGCCCGCCAGGCGAAAGACCAGTCCGCCCACGGTCTCGATCTCGGCCTCCCGTTCCTCCCGCGTCAGGATCGGGCCGACCTTTTCCTCAAACGTCGCGACGGGGGTGCGGGCGTCCACCTCCAATGTGCCATCCGGCCTTTCGCGTATCATGTTGGCCGCCGGTTCGTCATGTTCGTCCGAAATGTCGCCCACGATCGTCTCGATCAGGTCCTCGATGGTGACCAGGCCGTCAATGCCGCCATATTCGTCAATCACCAGCGCCAGGTGGACATGGCGGACGCGCATCTGCAGCAGCAGGTCCAGCACCGGCAGCTGGGGCGCGACCATAAGCGGCTGGCGCAGCAGGGGTTCCATGCGGAAGGCTTCGGACGTGCCGACATAGGCGATCAGGTCCTTCACATGGATCATGCCCACGATATCATCCAGCTGGTCGCGATAGACCGGCATGCGGGAATGGTTTTCCCGCCGCATCATGGCCAGGGCCTCGTCCAGACTGATATCAACGGGCATGGCCACGATATCCGCGCGCGGGATCATCACGTCATCCGCCGTGATCCCGCGCAGGCGCAGCACGTTGGCCAGCAGGGCGCGTTCCTGCCGGTCCAGTTCGGACGACCGGGGATCGGCTTCATCCCCCGCCGCGTCATCGGCTTCCTTGACCAGCGCGGCAATGGAATGGCGCAGTCCCTGTTCAGCGCGCCTGCGGCTGAACAGCGACAGGAATCCCTTGCCGCGCGACCCGGACGGAGGTTCCGCGCCCGTATCGCTGCCATTACGGCTCATGACCGCGTCCCCCGCGTGGTGGCCATGCGGCCGGGTTTCCATGGATTGGCGACGCCAAGCCCGGACAGGGTGCGGGCCTCCAGCATCTCCATCTCCCGCGCCTCGCCGGGATGATGGTGGTCATGCCCGGCCAGGTGCAGGACGCCATGGATGACAAGGTGGGCGAGGTGGGCGGCCATGGTCCGGCCCGCCGCATGGGCTTCGCGCGCCACCGTCTCGAACGCGATGATGATGTCACCGCCCCATATGCCGCCGCCCGCATGGGCCGGGGCGTATTCGAATGTCAGGACATTGGTGGGCTTGTTGCGACCGCGATGGCGCCAGTTCATCCGGGCCACCGTACGGTCATCCGCCAGTACGACCGTCACCGGCCCATGGCATCCCGTGGCCTGCAGCGCCGCATCCACGGCGCGCGCCACCAGCCGCGCGGGGCGGGGAACGGCGCGGTTCCAGCGCCGGTCCGCCACGGTTATGTCGGGGCCGTCCAATCCGGCCGGAAGGACGGGCATGCCAGCCCGTCCCGCTGCATCCGCGACCCCGCCGGAATGGGCGGGGCCTGTGCTACTTCGAGGTTTCATCGTTCTCCTGCTGCGACCGGGCGCGGTGGGGGCGGTGCTGTGCCCCGGCGCGCTGGTCGTATGCCTCCACTATACGCGCCACCAGCGGGTGGCGCACCACGTCACGCGATTCAAATCGCATCATGCCGATCCCGGGCAGGCCGTCCAGCGTCTCGACAGCTTCCCTCAGGCCGGATGTCACGCCACGCGGCAGGTCAACCTGGCTCAGGTCGCCGGTAATGACCATGCGCGTGCCTTCCCCCATGCGGGTCAGGAACATCTTCATCTGGGCGGGGGTCGTATTCTGCGCCTCGTCCAGAATCACAAAACAGTGTGCCAGCGTCCGTCCGCGCATGAACGCAAGCGGCGCCACCTCGATCTCCCCCGTGCCCATGCGCCGGATCACCTGGTCACCCGGCATCATGTCATGCAGCGCATCATAGAGCGGGCGCAGGTAGGGATCGATCTTTTCCTTCAGGTCACCGGGCAGGAAGCCCAGCCGTTCGCCCGCTTCGACCGCCGGGCGCGACAGGACGATCCGGTCCACCTGTCCCGCCTGCAGCATGGCCACCGCCTGCGCCACCGCAAGGTAGGTCTTGCCCGTGCCGGCGGGGCCAAGGCCAAACACCATTTCCTGCCGCGCCAGCATGTCCATGTACTGCCCCTGTCCGACGGAGCGCGGGGCAATGGGACCACGCCGGGTCATGATGGTGGGCAGGTCCGCCAGTGAGGGGCGGGCGGGGGCAACGGGGGTGCTGGCATTGGTCATGGCGGGCATATCCGTTGTTGCGGCGGATGGGGCGGACAGGGCATGGGCCGCGATGCGGATGGCGGTATCCACGGTTGCGGTATCCACGGCCTGCCCCGCGCGGGCGCGGCGGTACAGTTCGGTCAGCGTGCCCTGCGCCAGCCCCACCCGCGCGGCAGCACCCGTAATGGCGATGCGGTTGCCACGGCAGGCCAGCCGGACATCAAATCCACGTTCAAGATGCAGGAGATGACGGTCGTGATCCCCCACAAGCTGCGCCAGAAGCGCGTTATCCTCAAACTGCAGGGTCACGGTGCGGTCATTCGCCGCGGCCGCGCCATGGGGGGGAGGACGCCGCCCGCCACCGCGACGGGGGGCGTGGAGCGTGGATTGTGTCTGTTCTCTCAAGCCCTGTCTGTCTCCTCTGTCAGGACACCGCCGAGCGAGTTGGTGTAACGGTGGCGGATATCCACGTTGGCGATACGCCCGATCAGGCTGTCCGGCCCTTCCACGTTCACGGCCTGCAGCCACGGGCTTTTCCCCGAAACCTGTCCCGGCTTGCGCCCGCGCCCGGTAAACAGGACGGGGGCGGTCACGCCCACCGTCGCATCGTTGAATGCATCCTGTTGTACGCGCAGCACCGCCTGAAGTTCCTGCAGTCGCGCATCCTTCACGTCCTCGGCCACGTGCATGGCGGCGCCTGCCGCGGGCGTGCCGGGGCGGGATGAGTATTTGAAGGAATAGGCCTGCGCAAAGCCGATATCGCCGATCAGGCGCATCGTATCGGCAAAGTCGGCATCCGTCTCGCCGGGGTGGCCGACGATGAAGTCGGATGACAGCGCAAGGTCGGGCCGCGCGTCGCGCAGGCGGCCCACCAGCGCACGGTATTCATCCGCCGTGTGACCCCGGTTCATGGCCGCCAGCACCCGGTCGGACCCGGACTGCACCGGCAGGTGCAGGAACGGCATGAGCTGCGGCAGGTCGCGATGGGCGGCGATCAGGTCGTCCTCCATGTCGCGCGGGTGCGACGTGGTGTAGCGGATGCGCTCGATCCCCACCTCGTCGGCCAGCACGCGCGCCAGCCGCGCCAGCCCCCATGTGCGCCCGTCGGGGCCATCGCCATGATAGGCGTTGACGTTCTGGCCCAGCAGGGTGATCTCGCGCACGCCAGCCGCCGCCAGCCGCCGCGCTTCCGCGATCACGGCCTGCGCCGGGCGGCTGCTTTCGGCCCCGCGCGTATAGGGCACGACGCAGAAGGAACAGAACTTGTCGCACCCTTCCTGAATGGTCAGGAAGGCAGCCCCCCCGGCCGGGGCCGCGCGGTCGGCGGGGAGGAAGTCGAATTTCTGCTCGACGGGGAAGTCCGTCTCGATCACCGCACCCGCCGCGCGCGCCGCGCGGGCGACCATTTCGGGCAGGCGGTGATAGGTCTGTGGCCCCAGCACGATATCGACATACGGCGCGCGGGCCAGGATCTCACCGCCTTCCGCCTGCGCCACACAGCCCGCCACGGCCAGAACCGTGCCTTCGCCGCGTTCGGCGCGGGCTTCCTTGACCTTGCGCAGGCGACCGAGTTCGGAAAACACCTTTTCCGCCGCCCGGTCGCGGATATGACAGGTGTTGAGGATGATCATGTCCGCGTCATCCGGCGTGCCCACGGCGCGGTAGCCCAGCGGGCGCAGCACGTCCGACATCCGCTCGCTGTCATACACGTTCATCTGGCAGCCCCATGTTATGACATGAAGCCCCCTTGTCGCGGATGATGTGCTGGATTGCGGCTGGGCCACACCGGAAGGGGGAGACAGGCTGTTCACGGGTCAGGTATCCTCGGGCATCATCGCGGGCAGGTGCCCGCACAACGGGCGCAACACATCGGTGTACAGCCGCGCGCGGTCAAGTGCCTTGCCGTTGATAATAAGCCAAGGAACAAATGGTCTGCCCATCAACGCTCCCGGTCTGCATCGTGGTGGGGTGCCGGGCGCGGCAACCCCTTCCTGCCCATGTCGATCATGCCCGCCGGAATCGGGGGTATGTCAAGAAAGGATTGGAAGGGTGGAGACAGTTTGCAACATGACCCGCGCCTTTTGGGCACCTATATGACATATTCGGAACTTATTAAGGCGGCGACGTTAATATCGGTTTGATCATGCATGCCGGGAATGGCAGTTATCACACAGTGGGAAACTGAACACACGCAGGACAGGAACAGGGGCGGCACCGTTTGACAGGATTGCGTCATTCCCGTCTGGCACGCCGCCTTCATGCGCGTGTCCGGCGCAGTGCCGGTTATGCAAGCCTGTGTGCAGCCATGACAGCCCTCGGGCCATGGGTTCCTGCAGCCATGGCGGCCGACCCGCAGGAATACACCACCACCCTGCGCCCGACCGGCAACGCCGATCTGGATGACGCGCTGCGGGCGTCATCGGACCTGCTGTCGCTGCAGAAAACGCAGGCCGTCAGCCCCTTTGCGCTGACGGGGCGCATCCATAACGATTATTCCCGGCTGATCAGCGCGCTGGAAAGCTATGGCTTCTATGCGGGCGGCATCACCGTGACCGTGACCGATGGCGGCGGCAAGTCCGGCGCGCCCGCGGCAGGCAGCCATGACGGGCGCGATCCCGACCTGCCCGAATGGATGCAGTCCATCCCCGCGGGGCACAAGGCGCAGATCACCATCAGCGCCCAGCCCGGCGTGCCGTTCCGCATTGGCGTCGTGACGCTGAATCCCGACAGGGGCGATCCCCCCGTCCACCTGAATGCGGATGAGATCAGGGCATTCGGCATGAAGCCCGGCATGCCCGCGCAGGCCGAAAGCGTGCTGGCCGCCGGTGTCACGCTCCAGACCGCCCTGACGGAGGAGGGATACGCACTGGCCAGTGTCAGCAAGCCACAGGCATGGCTGCGGCCCGACACGCATACCCTCGACATCGCCTATACCGTCCATCGCGGGCCGGTGGTCAACCTGGGCGCGTTCGACTTCGCGGGGCTGCAGCGCACGCACCCCGCCTATATCGCGCGCAGGCTGACCATCGCGCCGGGGGAACTGTACCAGCCATCCCGCATTGAACGCGCCCGGCAGGACATTGCCTCCACCGGGCTGTTTTCCGATGTGCAGGTCAACCATGGCGACACGCTGGCTTCCGATGGTTCCATGCCGCTCGATTTCTCCTTCCGCGAGGGCAAGCGTCACAGCGTGGGGGCGGAAGGCGGCTATTCCACCGACCTTGGTGGCCGCGCGGGTGTGACATGGACGCACAACAACCTGTTCGGCAATGCCGAGCGGCTGCGGCTGACGGCGCTGATCACGGGCCTTGGCGGCTCGGCCGAGCAGGGGCTGGGCTATGACTTCTATGCCGACCTGCTGAAGCCCGATTTCGGGTCGCGCAACCAGAACATGAGCGCGCGCCTCGAAGGCATCAAGCAGGAACTCTATTCCTACCGGCAGACCGCGCTGCTGGCGCGCATCGGCATCGTCCGCCGCGTCAACCGCCGCTGGAACGTGTCCTTTGGCGGGCAGATCGAGCAGGAACAGATCCAGCAGATGCGCACCAACAACAGCTATTTCATCGCATCCCTGCCGCTTTCGGCCAATTATGACGGCACGGGGGTGGACAACCCCATCACCCCCGCAACCCACGGGGTGCGGCTGGGGGCCAGCATCACGCCGTCGGCGTCGCTGACGGATGGCACGTCGTTCTTCGCGATCATGCAGGCCACGGTCTCGACCTATTTCGATCTCAAGGCGCTGGGCCTGTCGCGCCCGGGCCGCAGCGTGCTGGCGTGGCGCGGCACCATTGGCAATGTGGAAGGGGCGTCGACCTTCGCCATCCCGCCTGACCAGCGGCTGTATGCCGGTGGCTCCGCCACGGTGCGTGGCTTCCGCTATCAGGGGGTGGGGCCACAGTTCGCCAATACGCGTTACGCCATTGGCGGCACGTCCATGGATGCGGGATCGTTTGAATATCGCCAGCGTATCATGCAGAAATTCGGCGCGGTGGGCTTTATCGACGCGGGCCAGGTCACGGCGGACCGGACGCCGTTCCAGGGCACGGTGCGCGTGGGCGCAGGTGCCGGGGCGCGCTATTACACGCCCATCGGCCCGGTGCGGCTGGACGTGGCCGTGCCGCTCAACCGGCCCGCGCGTGGCGACAAGTGGGAACTGTATGTGGGGCTGGGGGAAACGTTCTGATGTCTGAGACGACCAGCCCCCCCACGCCGCCGCGCGGCACGGGCCGCCGCGTCCTGCGCGCGACCGCCTTTGCCGTGGGCATTCCCGTGGGGCTGGTGGTGGTGGCACTCGCCATGGTGCTGGTGGCCGCCAATACCGGCGCGGGCCAGCATGAAATCGAACGGCGCCTGCCGGGCCTGACCGGTGGCAGCGTCCACCTGTCGGGGCTTGGGGGGCGTTTTCCCGATGCGCTGCATGTCCGGCATCTGGAACTGGATGACTACAGGGGGGCATGGCTGTCGATCGATGACCTGCAATTGGACTGGTCGCCGCTGCGGCTGCTGACGCGGCGCGCGGTGATTGGCAACCTGTCCATGGCGCGCCTGTCCATTCCACGGCTGAGCGAGGATGATCCCGCCCACCCGTCGAAGCCGGAAAAGGACAGTTCGGGCAGCATCCACATGGGGGTCGATATCCGTGCGGTGCATGTGGCGCGGATTGACGTGGGCGCGCCCATTGCCCGCGTGCCCGCGTCCTTCAGCCTCAATGGCCATGCCAGCCTTGATGACATCGCCCCGGTGCTGGACCATTTTTCCATCGCCACCCTGCCGCCCGCCGATATCGCGCTGGACCTGAAGCGGCTGGACCAGCCTGGCGCGCTGTCGCTGGCCACGCGGCTGGACCGTGGCAATGTGGCGCTGGACCTGCGTGCGCATGAGGAGGCGGGCGGGTTCGCCACCACGCTGAGTGGCCTGCCCGCCCTGGCCCCCATGGACCTGTCGCTGGGGCTGCATGGTCCGCGCGACGCCACCCGCCTTGCCCTGGCCGCCACGGCCGGGGCCATCCACCTTCAGGCAGGCGGCCAGGTCGGGCTGGTCACGCATCACATGACGCTGGATGTATCGGGCAAAAGCGACCCGGTGACGATCAGCGGCGCGAACTGGCAGGGCATAAGCCTTGCCGCCCATGTGGGGGGCACGGTGGACCGGCCCACCGGCAATGGCACGCTGGATATCGACCGCCTGACCTATAACGACGCCGGTTTCGCCTCCCTGCACATGGTGGCCGACGGGCTGAGCGGGCAGGCGGGCGGGCAGGCGGAGCATGCCGCACTCCATACCACCGTGACCGGGCTGCGCATTCCCGGCAGCCTGCCCACGCTGTTCGCATCCGACCCGCTGCGGCTGGATGTGCTGTGGCGGCCTGATGCGGCAGGGGGGCCGGTGTCGCTGTCGCTGTCACATCCGCTGGCGCAACTGACCGGGCAGGTTACGACGGCCCGGCCCATGACGGCGACCTTCCATGCCGACCTGCCCGACCTTGCCCCGCTGGCGGCGGCAGGGGGCACGCAGCTGCACGGCCATGCCGGGCTGGATGGCAACATCACCCTGCCTGCCCCACGGCAGCCGGGGCCGTTCACGCTGGACAGCCATATCGTGCTGGATGGCGGCCTGCCCATGGCGGTTGGCCTGATCGGGGACACGGGGCACCTGAATATCGCGGGTACCATCGCCAGTGGGCCCGATGGTGGCAATACGGTTACCTTTACCTCATTGCTGGCGGAAGGACGGACCCTTCACCTTGACGCAACCCCCACCCGGCTGGTGACAGGCAACCCGATGCAGGTCGACGCCACGGCGCATCTTGCCCTGTCGGACCTGCATGTGCTGGCCCCCACGCTGAAGGGACAGGCGCAGGCCGACCTGCACGCCACGGGCCCGGTCAATGACCTTGCGGCCAGCCTGAAGGCGCAGGCCAGCATGGCCGCCAGCAACACGGCGGCGGGCAATGTTCAGGCCAGCCTGACCATGCAGCACCTGCCGCAGGTCAGGGAAGGGGCGCTGGATGTATCCGGCACGGTGGACCGCGCGCCGGTCCAGGTCACGGCCCGTCTGGACAGCAATGCCGATGACAGCCGTCACCTCCAGCTTTCGCACCTGAATTGGAAAAGCCTGACGGGGCTTGCGGACATGACGCTGCCAGAGGGGCATGTGGTGCCGTCGGGCACGCTGGACCTGCACATGGCGCGGCTTGCGGACCTGCGGGACCTTACGGGACAGGACATAAGCGGCCACCTGTCCGCCAGCCTGCACAGCACGAGTGCGACCGCGGATAGCCCCGCCGCCCTGAGCGTGAACGTGGACAGCGCGCTGAGTGCCGCCATGGCGCGCGTGGACCGGCTGGTGCTGAAGGGCAGGGTGCAGGACCCGACGGGGGACGCGCCGGTGACCGACCTCGACCTTGTGGTGGATAACGCGCATTTCCGCGACATGGGGGGGCATGCGCATATCACCGCGAAAGGGCCGTTCGCCGCGCTGAACGTGGTGGCGCAGTCGGGGCTGGATACGCCGTGGACGGGGCCCGCCACCATTGATGCGGCGGTGGTGTCCAATATTCCCGCCAGTTCCGTGAACGTGCGCAGGCTGGAAGCGCAGGCCCGGCGCGAGGTCATCCGGCTGGACGCCCCGGCCACCGTGACCTATGGCAGGGAAACCGCGATCGACCACCTGCGGATCAGCCTTGCCCCGCCGCAGGGGCAGTCGGGCAGCGTGGAGGTCAGCGGCAGGATAAAGCCCACGCTGGACCTGCATGCGGCGATCAGCCGCCTGTCACCCGACCTGCTTGTCCCCTTCATCCCGACGCTGCATGCGCAGGGGACGCTGTCGGCCGAAGCACGGCTGACCGGGACGCTCGATCATCCCTCCGGCCGGGTGACGATGCAGGGCACGGACCTGAAATACCATACCGATTATACATCCTCCCTCGCGCCCGCATCGATGGAGGCCACGGCCAACCTGACCGCGGGCATGGCGCGGGTCGATGCGCAGATACGCGCGGGCACGCAGGTCAATCTGGGACTGCATGGCACGGCCCCCGTCAACAAGGCGGGCCAGATCACGCTGCAGGCCGACGGCAACGTGGACCTTGCGGTGGCCAATGCCTATCTGGGCGCGCAGGGCATGCAGGCGGGGGGGGCGCTGCAGATCGCGCTGGGCGTGCGCGGTACGCCACAGCAGCCGCGCCTGAATGGCACGCTGAACCTGACCAACGGCGTATTCCATGATTATGGGCAGGGCATACAGCTGTCGGCCATGCGCGGCACGGTCAACGCCATGGGGGACCGGCTGGTCATAGCCGACCTGAACGCGCAGGCGGGCAAGGGCACGATTGGTGTCACCGGCAGTTATGGGGTGCTGGAACCCGGACAGCCGATCGACCTGCATGTCCATGCCGCCAACGCCCGGCCGCTGGCCAGCGACCTTGTGACCGCGACCCTTGACGGGGATCTGGACGTAAAGGGCCAGCTTGCCAGCCGGATCGATGCGACAGGGGGCATCACCCTCCGGCGCGTGGATGTCAACATTCCGGATTCACTGCCGACATCGGTGGCGCATCTGGATGTCATCCGCCCCGAGGACGCGGCGGCGCAGGAAAAGGTGGTCCACGCTTCCCCGCTGGTGATCGGGCTGAATCTGGACGTGCGTTCGCCGGGGCAGTTCTATGTGCGCGGGCATGGGCTGAACACGGAAATGCATGGCAGCATCCATGCGGGCGGCACCACTGTCGCACCGGTGGTCACGGGTGGGTTCTCGCTGGTCAAGGGCGGGTTCTCGCTGGGGGGGATATCGCTTGATTTCAGCAAGGGGCAGGTGGGATTCAATGGCGTGGGCGTGACCCATGCGATCGACCCGACGCTGGATTTCGTGGCCGAACGCAGCACGAATGACGGCACGGCCCGGCTGAATGTGGGCGGATATGCCAGCGCGCCGAAAATCTCGTTCTCCTCCACGCCGCCGCTGTCACAGGACCAGATCCTGGCCATCCTGCTGTTCGGGTCGGATACGCAGTCGCTTTCGCCCACGCAGATGGCGTCGATCGCGGCGGCCGTCGCGACGCTGAGTGGTGGCTCCGCCTTTGACCCGCTGGGCATGGTGCGCAAGACGCTGCATCTGGACCGGCTGCAGATGAGCAGTTCATCCAACGGGTCGGGCAGCAACGATACCGGATCGATCGAGGCGGGAAAATACGTCATGCGCCGCGTCTATGTGGGCGCCAAGCAGGCGACATCGGGTTCGGGTACGCAGGCGCAGGTGCAGGTTGACCTGACCAGGCGGCTGAAGCTGAACACCACGGTGGGCACGGGCGGCAACGTGACCGGTTTCACCACGCCGGAAAACGATCCGGGCAGCAGCATCGGGCTGCTGTACCAGTTCAAGTACTGACGGACTGCATGAGAAAACGCCGCCTTTTTGAAAAAAGACGGTACCCGGAGACTTTCTTTTCCATTTGTCAGCCCGCTGTTTTTTCAGATGACCCGCGAATACATGCCGGCCTGTTCGGTGCGGGGTAAATGCATTACGGTCCCGGTATGAATTCTCATGTTACGACCCGTGGCGGCCTGCTGCCCGTCATGCTGGCCATTGGCAGCGGCATGCTGGCGATGGGGGTGGCGCTGTCGGCCCTGCCGCTGGAACTCCAGTCACGATTCGCGTGCGGAACCACCATGATCGGCCTGATCATGGGCATCCAGTCCGTCGCCACCGTGCTGTCGCGGCCGCGGGCGGGGCGGATGGCCGACCGGCTTGGCGGGCGCAACACGCTGCTGTGCGGCCTGCTGTGCACGGCGTGTTCCGCGCTGGCCTACAGCCTTGCGCTGGTGCCTGTCCTGCCACCGGCCATGCAGCAGGTGATGATCGTGGCGGGACGGCTGGCCATGGGACTGGGCGAAGGGCTGATGGTCACTGGTGGGGGCGTATGGGCCGTGACCAAGGTGGGCAGCGCGCGTGCGGGGGCCGCGATGTCATGGGTCGGCCTGGCCATCTTTGCCGGTCTGGGCCTTGGCACCGCACTGGGTGACGAGATCGAGGCCCATGCCGGTTTTGGCCCCTTGTGCCTTGTCGCCCTTGCCCTGCCGGTGGCGGGCATGGGGCTGACCGTGATATTGCCAGCATCCGTGCCGCCGCGCGCGGGCGGCCAGACAGGCGGACCGGCAGGCGGCATACGGTGGAAACACCTGATCGGGCATACATGGATATGGGGGCTGACGCTGGGCCTGTCGGCGGTGGGGTTTGCCGCGATTTCGTCCTTTCTGGTCATTTTCTATGCGGCACAGGGCTGGCATGGCGGGGGCTGGGCGCTGGGGGCGTTTGGTGCGGGGCATGTCATTGCCCGCCTGGTCGGCAGCCGCCATGTGGACCGTGATGATGTCAGGCCGATGGTGGCCGCCATCATGCTGGCCGAGGCACTGGGCCTGGCCCTGATCTGGCTTGCGCCGGGACCGGCATGGGCCGTGGCGGGCAGTTTCCTGACTGGGCTGGGGTTTTCGCTGACCTATCCGCTGCTGGCGCTGCCGGTGCTGCGGCAGGCGCCACCCGCCGCGGCCGGGTCGGCCATCGGTCTGTTTGATGTCTTCTTTGATATTGCCGCAGGTGTCGGCGCGGTGCTGTCCGGCCTGCTGTCCGGGGTGGCGGGGCCGGGCAGCCCCTTTGCCATGGCCATGCTGGCGGCGGTCGCGGGGTGCGTGGTCATGCTGGCGCGACCGCAGGGCATGAAGGGGGGCGGACGTGGTCCGTGACCGGGGTGGGGCCGGGGTCTGCCAACCGCCCCATATCAGAACCGCCGGCACAGGGGCCGGCGGCATGGGACTGGATATTGACGGGAAAAGGCGGGGTAATCAGGCCGCCTTCATGACCTCGGTCAGTTTTTCGAGGACTTCGGTGGGTTCCTTGCCTTCCAGCACGGCGACCTCGGCCACGAAGCGTTCCTGTGCCGCCTCGAACAGCTTGCGTTCGCTGAAGCTGCCATCAAGGCTGTCCACGTTGCGGCGCAGGTCGCGCAGTACTTCGGCAATCTGCACCAGGTCGCCGGAATTGATCTTTTCCTGATAGGCGACCGCGCGGCGCGCCCACATGCCACGGCTGACATGCGGCTTGCCCTTGATGATGGCCATCGCCTTGTCCACGATTTCCCTTGATACGATCTTGCGCAGGCCCGACTTGCGCGCCTTGGACAGCGGGATGCGCAGCGTCATCTGGTTGCCGGGAAAGGAGATCTGGATCATTTCCAGCTTGGTGCCGGCGATTTCGTCAACGCCGATCCGGTCAACGCGGCCAACGCCATGCGCCGCATAGACGATGGCGTCGCCTTCGCGGAAAGGATCTTCGTCTTTTACGGCCTTGCTGGACTTTGCTTCGGCTGCCGTGGCAGCTGCGGCCGTCCGTGCCATTGCATCGGTCACAGTGCCCTTCTGGGTGGTTCTGAACATGCTCATGCCACCCATATAGCATAAATCCGCCCTTCTGTCTTGATTCCTTCATACGGCATCGGGCAGGGTGGGCCATCAGGCGCGGCGCGTCATGCCTGTATACCGCGCACGGGCGTCAGCGGCGGCGGCGCGGGCAGGCCACATGACTGCATCAGGTCGATTTCGATCGTGCGCGAAATGGCCAGCATGGGCATGCCATGCGGCGTCGCGCTGAAGGGATCCTGCAGGTCGTTCCCGATCTTGTCCAGCGCCACGAACAGCAGTCCCACCAGCGATGACCCGAGCGGCGTGATCCACCCCAGTGTCTGCACCATCGACAGCGGCAGGATGATGCAGAACACCACCGCCACCACTTTCGGCAGGACTGAAAACTGTATGGCCAGCGGCGTGTTGCGGATGCGTTCCAGCCCGCCCTGCGCGTTGCTCATGTCCGACAGGATGCGGTCGATCTGTCCCTGCAATGCGCCGTCAATGCCCAGCCTGCGTGATTCCGCGTCCACCCGCAGCCCGATTTCAAACAGGATGGCGGCGGGGACGTTCACCTTGCCCGCGATCCCCGCCTTCATGGAATCGGGCAGCAGGCGCATGATGTCATCCGTTGCATCCAGCCGCCCCAGCGCGCCGCGCAGGGCATAGGGATACGCCGCCATGGCGCGGGCCAGGTCGGGGCACCCGCGCAGGATCGTGCCCGCCTGCCGGGCGAAGGAGCGGCTGTTGTTGGTGACCGCCCCCCACAGGGTGCGCCCTTCCCACCAGCGGTTATAGGCGGTGTTGTTGCGGAAGCTCATGAACAGCACCAGCGCGGAACCGATCAGCGATATGGGCAGGGTGGGCTGTTCCATCCATTCCTGGTGGAAGATCTGGAACATTACCACCACCACCACGTCCCATGCGCACAGGAAGACCAGTGACAGCATGCTTTCGCGAAGCAGGATCCACAAACCAATTCTACGATCAACGACCATGCGGGCATCCCGGTCTGTCTGGTGGAAATACAGGTATCCGTTTCCGGCCCCCTCCTGCGGCTTATCACATTGCATGGCGGTTGCGGGACCGTGCATGGGTCGGGGGCATGTTTTGTCACTGAAAATATCGTCACCGCCTGCATGGGCAGCGTGACATTGACGCCGGTGCCGATGATGCCCTTAATCGTTGCGACTGATCATTGCGACACGGGGGCGCGCCCATGGGGGCGCCCCACGCATCAAAGGAAAGACCGGGTTCATGGACGTAAGGGCAGCCGTTGCCTTCGAGGCAGGTAAACCACTTGAAATCGAGACCGTGCAGCTTGAAGGCCCGCGCGCGGGTGAGGTGCTGGTCGAGATCAAGGCCACCGGCCTGTGCCATACCGACAAGTTCACCCTGTCCGGTGCCGATCCGGAAGGGCTGTTCCCAGCCATCCTTGGCCATGAAGGGGCCGGTGTGGTGGTGGAAGTCGGCGCGGGTGTGAAGCACCTGAAGCCCGGCGACCATGTCATCCCGCTCTATACCCCCGAATGCCGGGAATGTAAGTCCTGCCTGTCGCGCAAGACCAACCTGTGCACGGCCATCCGGTCCACGCAGGGCAGGGGCGTGATGCCCGATGGCACGTCGCGCTTTTCATTCAGGGGGCAGCCGATCCATCACTACATGGGCTGTTCCACCTTCGCCAACTACACGGTGCTGCCTGAAATCGCGCTGGCCAAGATCCGGCCCGACGCGCCGTTTGACAAGGTGTTCTACATCGGCTGCGGCGTGACCACCGGCATCGGGGCCGTGCTGTTCACCGCCAAGGTCGAGACCGGCAGTACGGTGGCCGTGTTCGGTCTGGGCGGGATCGGGCTGAATGTCATCCAGGGTGCGAAAATGGTGGGCGCCGAACGGATCATCGGCGTTGACATCAACCCCGAGCGTGAGGCCATTGCCCGCAAATTCGGCATGACCGATTTCATCAACCCGAAGGACCTTGGTCCCAACGGCGACCTGGTGGGTCATATCGTGGAACTGACCGGCGGCGGCGTGGACTATTCCTTTGAATGCGTCGGCAATCCCACCCTTATGCGGCAGGCGCTGGAATGCGCGCATCGCGGGTGGGGGGTTTCCACCATTATCGGCGTTGCGGGCGCGGGACAGGAAATCAGCACGCGGCCGTTCCAGCTTGTGACCGGACGGCGGTGGATCGGCTCGGCCTTCGGTGGTGCGCGCGGCCGCACGGACGTGCCGCGCATCGTGGACTGGTTCATGGAAAACCGCATCGACATCGACAGCCTGATTACCCACAGGCTGCCGCTGGAGCGCATCAATGAAGGCTTCGACATGATGGCGAAAGGCGAGAGCATCCGCACGGTTGTCGAGTTCTGATCCATGGACAGGATCAAGACGCTTGAGGAACATGCGGTCTGTGGCGGGCGGGTCGGCTTTTACAGCCACCCGTCCGAAAGCCTGGGGCTGGAGGCGCGCTTTGGCGTGTTCCTGCCCGAACGCGCGCTGGCGGGGGAGCGCGTGCCCGTGGTGCACGTGCTGGCTGGTCTGACCTGCACGCAGGAAACCTTCCTGATCAAGTCCAATGCCGTGCGGTTCGCGGCCCGTCACGGTATCGCGCTGGTGGCCCCTGATACCTCGCCACGGGGTGCGGGGGTCGCGGGCGAGGATAATGCCTACGACCTTGGCACGGGGGCGGGTTTCTACCTTGACGCCACGACACCCGCATGGCGCGCGCATTACCGCATGGGCACCTATGTCAGCCATGAACTGCCGGAACTGACGCAGGATGTGTTCGCCATTGATGGCGCGCGGCGTGGCATCATGGGTCATTCCATGGGCGGGCATGGCGCGCTGGTCCACGCCCTGCGCGCGCCGGATGCATGGAAATCGGTTTCGGCCTTTGCCCCGATCTGTCATCCCGCCGTCGTACCGTGGGGGGAAAAGGCATTTGACGCCTATCTTGGCCCCGATCGCGCCACATGGGCGCGGCATGATGCAACGCTGCTGCTGGAAGCGGGTCATACCCATCCCACTGAAATCCTGGTGGATCAGGGGGAGGCCGACCAGTTCCTGCATGACCAGCTGAAACCCGAACTGCTGGCGGCGGCGGCCGGTGCGGCGGGGCAGGCCCTGCGCCTGCGCCAGCACCCGCGCTACGACCATTCCTACTGGTTCATCCAGTCGTTCATTGCCGATCATATCGACCATCACGCCAGGATCCTTAACGCGGCGTGATCTTGGGGAAAGCAGATCTGGCGTGCTGGTGCATGGCGATATGCGCTGGCCGCCCTGTCTGTGCTGTCTGTCGGGGCAGCACCACTGATAAAAACAGACGTTTTTGGGAAGCTGTTTTTTAAAAGCTTCAGGAGAACGCCGCTTTTCTTGAAAAAAGGCGGCACCCAAAAATTTTTACGATTTTCAAATAGTCTTCAGGAACGGTCGCAGAGGCATATCGCGATCGCCGGTATCCGGTCAGTCACCAATCAGGTGCAGCACGATTTCGCGCCGGTGGGGGCGGGCACGGTGTTCAAACAGGTACAGCCCCTGCCACATGCCCAGCACCGGCCGCCCATCCGCCACGGGGATGGAAAGCTGCGTGTTGGTCAGCATGGCGCGCAGGTGGGCGGGCATGTCGTCCGGGCCTTCATCATCATGAATGTAGCGCCCCGGCTGTTCGGGTACGAGGGTTTCGAAATACCGTTCGATATCCGTGCGCACCGTAGGGTCGGCATTTTCCTGCACCACCAGCGATGCGGAAGTATGGCGGCACCACAGCGTCAGCAGGCCGGTTTCGATCCCGCTCTGCCCCACCCAGTCCAGCACGGGCCGGTCGATCGGGACCAGCCCCTTGCCCCGGGTCGTAACCTGCAGGCTGTGCAGTTCCTGCCGCATGGCGCCACCTTTCGTAATTACTTCAGGAAGCCGATCAGGGATTCCGCTTCCGATACAATGGGTTCGGCAATGGTGCGCGCCCGGTTCGCGCCATCGCGCAGCGTGTCGCACAGGAAACCGGGTTCTTTCAGCAGCCGTCCGGTTTCTTCCGCAATCGGGGCAATCGCTTCCACCACCACGTCGGTCAGCGCCGTCTTGAACGGTCCGAAACCCTGGCCGCCAAACTGCGCCAGCACGTCGGCCACCGTGCGACCGGACAGTGTTGCGTAGATGGTAACCAGATTGCGGGCCTCGGGCCGGTTTTCAAGGCCTGCAGCGTCAGATGGCAGGGGCTCGGAATCGGTCTTGGCGCGCTTGATCTTGCTGGCGATGGTATCGGCGTCATCCGTCATCTCGATCCGGCTCTGGGCGGAGGGATCGGACTTGGACATTTTCTTGGTGCCGTCACGCAGGCTCATGACGCGCGCGCCCTGCGGCGGGATCAGCGCTTCGACCTGCGGGAAGAATTCGGTCCCGTAATCGTGGTTGAATTTCTGTGCGATGTCGTTGGTCAGTTCAAGGTGCTGCTTCTGGTCATCGCCCACCGGCACGACCGTGGCCTTGTACGCCATGATGTCGGCAGCCATCAGGTCGGGATAGACATACAGGCCGGCGGAATGCTTTTCACGGTCCTTGCCGGCCTTGTCCTTGAACTGCGTCATGCGGTTGAGCCAGCCAATGCGCGCGACACAGTTGAAAATCCATCCCAGCCGCGCATGCGCGCTGACGGCGGACTGGTTGAACAGGATATGTTTCTGCACATCGATGCCCGACGCCAGCAGGACCGCCGTCTGCGCCAGGGTCTGCTGGCGCAGCACGGCGGGGTCCTGCCACGTGGTGATGGCGTGCATGTCCACCAGGCAGAAGATACATTCATGATCACGCTGCAGCGCAACCCAGTTGCGTATTGCACCAAGGTAATTGCCAAGCTGCGGGATACCGGTCGGCTGGATGCCGGAAAATAGGCGTTGCATGAAGGTATTTTCCGTTTTTTTGCCCGTGCAGGTCAAGGTGCCGGGGTGTCAGGGCAGGGGATGGATGGCGTCAAGGCGGCGGCGTTCTTCCGCCACCATGGTGGTGGTCAGCGGGTGGGCGCGTTCGGCCGCCACTTCCTCGGGCGTGAAGACCGGGACGGGGCGGGTATCGCCACGGGTCGCCAGATAGCTGAGGATGGAGGCAATTTCCGCATCCGACAGATGGGCACGGAACGGCGGCATGGAGAAGTTGTAGCGCACGCCATCAATCTGTAGCGGACCATTCAGCCCGTTCAGCAGCACATGCATGAGGTACTGCTTGCCTTCCGGCGTTGCCGCGATCCTGTCCACGCGCCCGGAAACGGGTGGAATCTCGCCCTTCATCCCTTCGCCGCCATGGTGGCAGATGCCGCAGTTGGTACGGTAACGCGCGTACCCTTCCTGCCCGTGGCGCGTACACGCCGCCAGCAGCGCAACGGTGGCCAGCATGCAGCCCCCGCGCAGTACGGACGCCATGCGCCCGGTCCCAATACCCATGTCGGTTGTCCGGTTTCCTGTCCCGTTATGTCATGAAAAAAAGGCCATTCACCCGGGTGGGGGTGAATGGCCCTGCATGCCTCAATGGCCGCCGGGGGAGACGCCCAGAAGCTGTATCTTGAAGATCAGCGGGCTGTCAGGCTGGATGATGCCCATGGACTTGTGCCCGTAACCCAGTTCGGGCGGCACATACAGCATCCATGTATCGCCCACATGCATCATGGGCACAGCTTCCTGCCATCCCTTGATCACCATTTCCAGCGGCATCTGCATATACGCGCCATGCCCGTGCTGGTCGGAACTGTCGAAGATGCCGCCATCAGGCAGGCGGCCTTCGTATATGACCATCACGCTGTCATTGATGGTGGGCTGCGCGCCGTCCTTCGGCCCGGATTTCAGCACCTTGTAGGCCAGTCCGTCCGGCAGGGTCTTGACGCCGGGCTGCTTGCGCACGTTGTCCATGAACTGTGCCGGGGTCAGTTCCGGCTGGTCCTCCTTGTTTCCCCCGCATGCCGCAAGCGGCAGCGCCACCGCTGTGGCAAGGAGAAGGGGAATGACACGGGAAAAGCGTTTCATGACACCTCGGCAGGTTGTTGGAATGAACACGAAGGACGGGGTGGAAGATTACAGCGCGCCGCCACGGCGGCCGATCTTGGCCCCCAGCCGCAGGCGCAGCGCGTTCAGGTTGATGAAGCCCTGCGCATCGGCCTGGTTGTAAGCGCCCTCGTCGTCCTCGAACGTCACGACGCGGGTGTCATACAGGCTGTTAGGGCTTTCGCGGCCCACGCAGATCACGTTGCCCTTGTACAGCTTCAGCCGCACGCGGCCGGTCACGGAATGCTGGCTCTGGTCGATCAGGGCCTGCAGCATCCGCCGCTCGGGGGAGAACCACAGCCCGTTGTAGATGATCTCGGCATAGCGCGGCATCAGGCTGTCCTTGAGGTGCATGGCCTCGCGGTCAAGGGTGATGCTTTCGATGCTGCGATGCGCGGTCAGCAGGATCGTGCCGCCCGGCGTTTCGTAAATGCCGCGCGACTTCATGCCGACGAAGCGGTTTTCCACCAGGTCAAGGCGGCCGATGCCGTTGTCACGGCCCAGTTCGTTCAGGCGCGTCAGCAGGGTCGCGGGCGACATGGCCACGCCATTGATCGCAACCGGGTCGCCGGAGACGAAGTCGATGGTGATTTCGGTCGCCCTGTCGGGGGCGGCTTCGGGGGAGATGGTGCGCTGGAACACGATTTCCTCGGGCCCGACCGCCGGGTCTTCCAGCAGCTTGCCTTCGGATGAGGAGTGCAGCAGGTTCGCATCAACCGAGAACGGCGCTTCCCCGCGCTTGTCCTTCGCGATGGGGATCTGGTGTTCCTCGGCAAAGGCCAGCAGGCGGGTGCGCGATGTCAGGTCCCATTCGCGCCAGGGGGCGATGACCGTGATATCGGGCTTGAGCGCATAATAGGCCAGTTCGAAACGGACCTGGTCGTTGCCCTTGCCGGTCGCGCCATGGGCCACGGCGTCGGCGCCGACCTGTTCGGCGATCTCGATCTGGCGCTGGGCGATCAGGGGGCGGGCGATGGACGTGCCCAGCAGGTACTGTCCCTCATACAGCGCGTTGGCGCGGAACATGGGGAAAACGAAGTCCTTGACGAAGGTTTCGCGCAGGTCCTCGACAAAGATTTCCTTCACGCCGAACATTTCGGCCTTGCGGCGGGCGGGTTCCAGCTCCTCGCCCTGGCCAAGGTCGGCCGTGAACGTCACGACCTCGCAGTTGTAGGTGGTCTGCAACCAGCGCAGAATCACGGAAGTATCAAGACCGCCCGAATATGCGAGAACGACCTTTTTGACATCCCTGGCGGCCATGGGAGAACGCTCCTGTCGAGAAAACTTTGGACAACATTTTGCCGGGTGAACCGGCGGCATGTCCTCCTAGCATCCCACGGCGCGGGCGACCAGAAGATAAGGCCGGATTTTTATGCCCCGGCAGGGTCCGGCGTGGCGTCCGTCCGCTCCGCGCGGCGCAGGCGCTGGCTTTCGGTGCGCAGTTGCCCGCAGGCGGCCAGGATGTCGCGCCCGCGCGGCATGCGGATGGGGGAGGCGAAGCCCGCATCCATCACGATTTTCGCGAAACGGTCCAGCTGCTCACGCGTCGATGGCCGGTAGCTGCTGCCCGGCCACGGGTTGAACGGGATCAGGTTGACCTTGGCCGGAATGCCCGAAATCAGGCGCACCAGTTCACGGGCGTCGGCCTCGCTGTCATTGACGCCACGCAGCATGATGTATTCGAACGTGATGCGCCGGGCATTGCTGGCGGCGGGATAGCGGCGGCAGGCGGCAATGACTTCTTTGATCGGATATTTGCGGTTCAGCGGCACGATCTCGTCACGCAGGTCGTCGCGCACGGCATGTAGCGACACGGCGAGGTTGATGCCCAGTTCCGCCCCGCACTGGTCCATCATCGGTACCACGCCCGACGTAGACAGCGTGATGCGCCGGCGCGACAGGCCAATGCCCTCGCCATCCATGATGATGCGCATGGCCTTGGCCACGTTGTCGTAATTGTACAGCGGCTCCCCCATGCCCATCAGCACGATGGTGGACAGCAGGCGCGGGGTGTCGCCCTTTGGGCTGGGCCATTCGCCATAGCTGTCGCGGGCCGCCATGAACTGGCCCACGATTTCGGCAGCGCCCAGGTTGCGCACCAGCGCCTGCGTGCCGGTATGGCAGAAGGTGCATGACAGCGTGCAGCCCACCTGTGAGGAAATGCACACGGCCCCCCGGTCTTCCTGCCGGTCGGGGATGTAGACGGTCTCGGCTTCCTGTCCATCACGAAAGCGGAACAGGAATTTGCGCGTGGAATCCTGCGATGTCTGTTCGGTCACCACGCCGGGGCGGCCAACGACAAAACGTTCGGCCAGCTTTTCCTGCAACGGGCGGGCGATGGAACTCATGCGCGAGAAATCGGTGGCGCCCTGATGGTAGATCCAGTGCCACAACTGCTTGGTGCGGAACGGCTTTTCACCAATTTCCACCATGATGTCCGTCAGTTCCTCGCGCGACAGGCCTACAAGGTCGCGCCTGCCATCGGGCAGGGCGGCGGCAGGGGGCGCGAACTGCGCGGATTTCGCACGGATGCGCGTGCGTTCCTCGTCATTCAGAAGCGAGGCCGCCGTCCCGTCGCGTGACCGGGAAGGTGAGGTTGCAGGGGCTGCGGACATACCGGTGCTGCCTATGTTCGTCGTGTCATTTCAGAAGGGGAAGGGCGTTGCTGGCCACTCTTTCATGCCTGTGTAGCACAGGCAGGGCAGGGGATGCGACTGCCGATCAGCCGTCCCTGCGCGCGGCGATCAGGAATTCCCGGTTGCCTTCCGGCCCGGTGATGGGGCTGGGGTCGATGCCCAGCACGGTCCAGCCCGGCAGGCCCGACCACCATTCATGGATCATCTGGCACACGGCGTCATGGACCGCCGGGTCGCGCACGACCCCCTTGGCCCCCACCGCGTCGCGTCCGGCCTCGAACTGTGGCTTGATCAGTGCAATGGCCCACGCGCCCGGCACGCACAGTTCCAGCCCGGCGGGCAGGACAGTGCGCAGGCCGATGAAGCTGGCGTCACAGACCAGTGCCTGTATGGGATCGGGAATGATGGCGGTGTCCAGCGCGCGGGCATTGCACTTTTCCAGCACGACCACCTGTTCGGTGTTGCTGCGCAGTTTCCATGCTAGCTGCCCGTGGCCGACATCGACGGCATAGACCTTTGCCGCGCCTTCATGCAGCAGCACGTCGGTAAAGCCACCGGTGGACGCGCCAACATCCAGGCAGGTCAGGCCGGCGGGCGACAGGCCGAAATGCTCCAGCCCATGGGCCAGCTTGATCCCGCCGCGCGACACCCATGGATGGTCCTGTCCCTTCAGGGTCAGGGGCGTATCCTCGGCGATCTGTTCCCCGGCCTTGTCAATGCGCCGGTCGGGCGTGTGGACCAGACCGGCCATGATAAGCGCCTGCGCACGGGTGCGGCTTTCCACCAGCCCCCGGTCCACCAGCATCTGATCGACGCGACGTTTTGCCATGCGCGGTGCCTGTTTTCCTGCGTGCTCAGGCCATCTGGCGCGAATGCGGCACGCCCAGGGCGGACAGCGCGGTGGCGACAATGGCAGGCGCATCCAGCCCGGCCTCATGATACTGGGCGGCCTGCGTGTTGTGGTCGATGAAGCGGTCGGGCAGGGTCATGGGACGGAAGCGCACGCGGTCCAGCAGGCCGGTTCTGGCCAGATGGGTCATGACATGGCTTGCGAATCCGCCAACCGATCCTTCCTCGATCGTGATCAGCACGGCGTGGTTGCGCGCCAGCTGCTCGACCAGGGCGGTGTCGATCGGCTTGGCGAAGCGGGCGTCGGCCACGGTGGGGGACAGGCCCTGGGCTGCCAGCATGTCGGCGGCCTTCAGCGCGTCCTCCAGCCTCGGGCCAAGCGACAGGATGGCGATGCCGCCCTGTTCGGGGCCGGACTGGCGGGTCATTTCGCGCACGATTCGCCCGCGCCCGATCTCGAGGATCTGGCCCGCGGCCGGCAGCTCCAGCCCAAGTCCTGCGCCACGCGGGTAACGCAGGCCGATCGGGCCTTCGTCAAACGCGATGGAGGTCGCGGTCATGTGCAGCAGTTCCAGCTCGTTGCTGGGCGCCATCAGCGTCATGCCCGGCAGGCAGCCGAGATAGGCGATGTCGAACGCGCCGGCATGGGTCGCGCCATCGGCGCCGACCAGACCCGCGCGGTCAATGGCGAAGCGCACCGGCAGCTTCTGCAGCACCACGTCATGCATGACCTGGTCATAGGCGCGCTGCAGGAAGGTGGAATAGATGGCGCAGAACGGACGCAGCCCCTCGGTCGCCATGCCGGCGGCGAAGGTCACGGCGTGCTGTTCGGCAATGCCGACGTCAAAGAAACGGTCGGGATAGGCCTTGGCGAACTTGTCCAGCCCCGTGCCCGACGGCATGGCGGCGGTGATGGTGACGATCCTGTCGTCGGTCGCGGCCTGGCGCACCAGTTCCTTCGCAAAGACCGAGGTGTAGCTCGGCGGGCCGGACGGGCCCTTCTTCTGCTCGCCGGTCACGACGTTGAACTTGGAGACCGCATGGTACTTGTCGCCCGCCGATTCGGCCGGGGTGTAGCCATGGCCCTTCTCGGTGATGACATGGACCAGGACGGGGCCGACATCCTCGGCGTCGCGCAGGTTGCGCAGGATGTGGACCAGCTGGTTCATGTCGTGGCCGTCAACCGGGCCGACATAATAGAAGCCCAGTTCCTCGAACAGCGTGCCGCCGGTCATGATGCCGCGCGCGTATTCGTCCGCCTTCTTCGCCGTGCGTTCCAGGCGGCCGGGCAGGCGCTTGGCCATCTTGGCGGCGAGTTCGCGTAAGGAGAGGAACTTGCGCGACGACATGAGCCGCGACAGGTAGTTCGACATCGCGCCCACCGGGGGTGCGATCGACATCTCGTTGTCGTTCAGCACCACGATCAGGCGTTCGGCGCCCGGGCCGCAATGCGAGGCGTTGTTCATGGCCTCGTACGCCATGCCCGCCGAGATCGAGCCATCGCCGATCACCGCGATCACGTTGCGCTCGCGGTAGGAGGGGTCTTCCTCCGCGCGCAGGTGATGGGCGACGGCCATGCCGAGGCCGGCGGAAATGGAGGTCGAGGAATGCGCCGCGCCGAACGGGTCGTATTCGCTCTCGCTGCGCCGGGTGAAGCCCGACAGCCCGCCCGGCTGGCGCAGGGTGCGGATGCGATCGCGCCGCCCGGTCAGGATCTTGTGCGGATAGGCCTGGTGGCCGACATCCCAGATCACCCGGTCATCAGGCGTATCGAACACGGCATGCAGCGCCACCGTCAGTTCCACCACGCCCAGCGACGCGCCAAGATGGCCGCCGGTGGTGGACACGGCATCGATCGTCTCGGAGCGCAGTTCCTCCGCCAGCTGCTTCAGCTGCTCCACCGAAAGGTTGCGCATGTCATGCGGCGCGCGCACCCGGTCAAGCTGGGGGTAGCGCCCAAGGGTCGGAATGTCGGCTGGCGTCTTGCTGTCGGTCATGTCAATCAGTTCCTGCGCTCGACCACGTAGTGGACCAGATCGCGCAGGCGATCAGCCTCGGGGCCAAAGATGTCGATATGGGATTCCGCCTGTTCCGCCACGCGGCGGGCTTCCTTTGCCGCGCCGTCCACGCCCAGCAGGGCGACATAGGTGGACTTGCCGGCGGCTTCGTCCTTGCCTGCGGTCTTGCCCAGTTCCTCGGCGCTGGCGGTGGCGTCCAGCACGTCATCGGCGATCTGGAAGGCGGCGCCAAGGTCGCGGCCATAGGCGGAAATGCGCTTGCGCACATCGTCGCTGGCCTGGCCAAGGATGGCCCCGGCCTCGGCCGAATACCGGATCAGGCAGCCGGTCTTGAGCGCATGCAGGCGGGCGACTTCCTCCAGCGACAGCGCGCGGCCCTCGCCTTCCATGTCGATCATCTGGCCGCCGACCATGCCGGCCGCGCCGGACGCATCGGCCAGCGCGCGGACAAGGTTGATGCGCACGTCCGCGCTGTCATGCGTCAGCGGGTTGGCGAGGATGTCGAACGACATGGTCTGCAACGCGTCACCGGCAAGGATGGCCGTCGCTTCATCAAACTTGCGGTGGGTGGAGGGCTGGCCACGGCGCAGGTCGTCATCATCCATGGCGGGCAGGTCGTCATGCACCAGCGAATAGGCATGCAGCATCTCGACCGACGCCGCGACACGGTCGGCCCCTTCGGTGCTGGCCCTGAACAGGCTGGCCACTTCGGCCACCAGATAGCCGCGCAGGCGCTTGCCGCCACCCAGCGTTGCATAGCGCATGGCGTCGATCAGGCGGGCCTCGCCCCCGTCAACGCGGGGGAGGAGGCGGTCGATCATCCCCTCGATCGCCCGGGCGCGCGCGGACATGGATGCACGCAGACGGACCATGCGATCCGCACTGTCTGTTTGGGACGAGGTTGCTGTTGTTTGGCTCATCTGGTGCATCAATCCATCGGTTTTGCATCCAGCGTGCCATCCGCACGCTGGACAATCGCCTGAACGCGGGCCTCGGCCTCGTCCAGTTTCTTCTGGCAGTACTGTCGCAGGGCGGCACCACGTTCATAGGACGTGATCGCGTCCTCCAGCCTGGGCTGGCCGACCTCGAGCTGCCGCACGATGGCTTCAAGTTCGGCCAGGGCGTCCTCGAAGGAAAGGTTGGTCAGGTCGTCGGTCATCTGCTGGTGGTGCTTCCTGAAAATAACTTGGCTGGCGCAGGCATTACATCCTTGGGGGGCATCCTGCCAAGGGGACAACTGGTTTTACGCTATTTTGGCACCTATGCGGGGCGCGGGGCGCCAGCGGCCGTGGTGTCGGGATCGGGCCTGCGGCGGATGACGAAGGACAGCGTGCCGCCTTCCTCGCCAAATGCGATCAGGGCATGGCCCGTTTCGCGGCAGAAGGCCTGAAAATCCGCAACGGATGCCCGGTCGGTCGCAATCACGCGCAGCCGGGCGCCCGGTGGCAGGCCGCGCAGCATGCGGTTGGCCTTGAGCACGGGCAGGGGACATGTCAGGCCGCGCGCGTCTAGCAGGATCTCACTCATGGGTGGCCATGTCTCCTTGGTGGTGGGCAGCTATGCTTGTGCATCAGGGTTTGCTGTTGCGTGCAGGTACGAGCATAAAAGAAAATGCGCCACTGATAAAACATGATGAAAGAAAGACTCTGGATGGCCACCTATCGTATTGGAATTGATTTTGGGGGCACCAAGATCGAAATCGCAGCCCTGGGAAAGGACGGAACCGAACGCGTGCGTCGGCGCATTTCCAATCCTGGCAACTATCCCGCCGCCATCAAGGCCATGTGTGAACTGATCCATGGGGTGGACAAGGAACTGGGCGGCACGGGCACGGTGGGAATCGGCATTCCCGGTTCCATCAGCCCCGATACGGGCGTCATCAAGAATGCGAATGCGACGTGGCTGAACAACCAGCCGCTGATCCGTGACATGACGGCGGCGCTGGGTCGCGATGTCCGGATCGAGAATGACGCGAACTGTTTCGCGCTGTCCGAAGCGATCGACGGGGCGGGGGCGGACCATCACAGCGTGTTTGGCGTGATCATCGGCACTGGCATGGGGGCCGGGATCGTGATCGACAGGAAACTGCTGATCGGTCACAACCACATTGCCGGTGAATGGGGCCATGTGCCGCTGCCGTGGCCGCGGCTGGAGGAATTTCCCATGCCCAAGTGCTTCTGCGGGAACGAAGGGTGCATGGAGCGTTTCCTGAGCGGTTCGGCGCTGGCGCAGGACTGGAAGGGGCCCGGCCACCGGAGCGCCGCGCACATCGAACAGGAAGCCGAGGCCGGCGACCTGACCGCCATCGGCGCGCTGGACCGTTACATGGACCGCATGGCGCGTGCCTGCGCCTTGGCGATCAACTTCATGGATCCGGACGTGATCGTGCTGGGTGGCGGGGTGTCCAACCTTGAATCGATCTACGAACGCGTGCCGCGCCTCATGCGCCGCTATGTCATAACCCCCAACTGCACCACGCCGATCGTGCGTAACCGGCATGGGGACAGTTCGGGCGTGCGCGGGGCGGCGTGGCTGTGGGATGACCACCACGTTGACTGACCCCGCGGGTCAGCCTGGCGCGGCCTGCGGTCAGCCTTCGCTACCGTCCAGGCCGCGGAAGCCCGTGGCCACCACGTAAAGTTCGCTCGATTCCTTGCGGCTGGCCGGGGGCTTGGCGTGGCGGACCTGCGTGAACATGCGCTTGAGGTCCGCCAGCATCTGTTTTTCAGACCCGCCCTGGAACACCTTGGCCACGAACGTGCCATCGGGGGCGAGGATACGGGTGGCGAAATCCAGCGCCAGTTCCGCCAGCCCGATAATGCGCAGGTGATCGGTTGGCGCATGGCCGGTGGTGTTGGGGGCCATGTCCGACATCACGACATCCGCGCGCCCGCCCAGTAGGCCGGTCAGGCGGTCGGGCATGTCGGGATCATTGAAATCCCCTTCGATGATGGTGGCGCCCGGCACCGGGTCAACCGGCAGCAGGTCGACGCCAACCACTTCGGCCGCCCCGCGCTTGACCGCGACCTGCGTCCAGCCACCAGGGGCGGCGCCAAGGTCAACCACCCGCGCGCCGGGCCTGATCATGTGGAAGCGGTCATCCAGTTCGATCAGCTTGAAGGCCGCGCGTGAACGCCAGCCCTGTTTCTGGGCGGCCTGTACATACGGGTCGTTAAGCTGGCGCTGCAGCCAGCGGTGCTGTGCGGTGGTGCGGCCGCGCGCCTTCTTGACCGTGACGGTCTTGGTGCGGTTGGCCTGTGCGGCGCGTCCGTCCGTGCTGCTGTCACCGGTGCCGGGTGTCAGACTGCTGGTACGGGCCTTGCCCGGTATGCGGGTAGAAGAACGCTGTTTCATGACGGGACGCGGTCAGGTACTGACCCGGTGCTCCATACGATTATGCAGGGGGAAGGAAGGCGGCGGGGCGGAAAGGCCGCCACGGCGCCTGCGGTCCCCAATCATGCGTAAAAGCAGTCCGTCACGCAATCCCCGGTCGGCCACCGTGACTTCGGCCATGGGCCATGTGGTGGCGATGGCTTCGAATATGGCGCAGCCGGGCATGATGTAGCGCGCGCGTTCCGCGCCGATCAGGGGATTGCGCGCAAGCCCGTCCATGCCCGACCGGCGCAGGCTGTCCACCAGGGCCAGCGCATGGGGAACCGACAGGGTGCTGCCGTCGATCCCGGCGCGTTCGTAGCGGTCCTGTCCCTGCGCCAGGCTGGCCAGCGTGGTGACGGTGCCGCTGGTGCCCAGCAGCATGACGTTGTCGCGGGCGATTTCACGGGTAATGCAGTGCACGTCGTCAAACCCGCGCAGCATGTCGCTGATCTCACTGACCACGGTGCGATAGCCCCGGTCGGTAAAGATGTCCGCCCCGTGGCGTTCGCCCACGGTCATGATGCCGGTTGGCAGGCTGACATAGCCCGACAGGTCATGCCGCCCGGCGGCACGGTCGATTCGCGCCCATGCGATTTCGGTCGATCCCCCGCCGATATCGAACAGCAGGCCCCGCCCGGTGGCGCGGTGGTGTGACTGCAGCAGGGAATTGCAGGCGGCAAGCGCCAGTTCGGCTTCCTCACGCGCGGAAATGACCGAAATGTCCAGCCCGGTTTCGTGCAGGACACGGGCAATGAAATCCATGCCGTTGCCCGCGCGGCGGCAGGCCTCGGTCGCGATGGCGCGGTGGCTGTGCAGGTCATACAGGCCCATGCGTGTCACACAGGTGCGCAGGGCATTGATGGTGCGTTCCATCGCCGCTTCCGCCAGTTGGCCGGAATGGTGCAGCCCTTCGCCCAGGCGCACGGCGCGGCTGAAACTGTCAATGACACGCAGGCCCTGTTCGCCCGCGCGGGCGATCAGCAGGCGGCAGTTATGCGTGCCAAGGTCAATGGCGGCATAAAGTGGCGCGCGCATGACGCGGCGATCCATCGCGGATGCAGGGGAAGGGATGTTCCCGTGCTGGCGTATCTTTGCGCTGAGCGTCTGCTGGACCATGTTCATCCAAACCCGTTGACGGCCAAGGTATTACCTATTGTGTTGAGTGTTCTGCGTGAAACGCAAGCCAAAAGAGAAAATTTGCAAAAAAGACAATACGGGGGTTGCAGCCCGAACGGCTGGCGGCTATATGCCTGATCACCGCAGCGCACCGCGCCGCTTTCTCCTTGCTGGGGGATAGTTTAGCGGTAGAACTACCGGCTCTGACCCGGTCAGCCCTGGTTCGAATCCAGGTCCCCCAGCCATTTCTTCCCATAAATGTCGTATTTTTCTGGCGCATCTGACATGTCCCGGTCGGGGTCGTGTATGCAATGCGCCCGATTATGCATGCGCGCAGGCCAATCGTCCGGATGGCAGTCATGTCCGACTGTTGGATGTCTGACTACGTTCAGGGCCGGATGCGTCTTTGTAAAAAAGAGGAAGTGCGTAGAAACTTTTATTAGTTATCAGTGATTTTTCACCAAACAGTTTTTAAGTAAAATTCCTGGAGCGCTACCTTTTTTAAAGGCAGCGTTTTTTTTGAATTCATATTTAATAAATATTCGCCAGTTCATGAAGGTCCGCATGTCCTGACGGTATGCGTGGGTATGAATACTATTTCTGAATACCTTCGTTTTTCAGAAGTTTAAGCACTTCGGGGGACGGGTGGCCGAATGTCTTTTCATATGTATGGGTGTAGCTTGCATCCATATCCTTGAGGTATCCCCAGTAATTCCCGTTGCCATCAAAGGCGATGGTCGCAAAATTCATGCACATGTGCGGCTGGCACCCCGCAAGATAGGCGATGCCGTTTATGACATGGGCGGGGCCGGTTTCGACTGACAGGAGGTTGATGACGGTCTTGGCTTCCTTTCCCGCGATCTTGTGAATGCCCGCAGTGATTTCAGCGGCGTGCGGACCTTTCATGATGGCTGAAGGATACTGGTTGTCGGCCCACGAAATATCTTCCGCATGGGCACCCGCGGACAGCGCCACGGTCATCATGCCAGCCAGCAGCAGACCCTTTTTCATCATTTCATGTCCTTCCATATAAGACCCTCGCCGGGATGGCGTCATGGTATTGGTATCATATACCCGTTTTCCATCCTGTTCTGGAATGGACAGGCTTCGCCTGAAAGATGAATATTTTTATAAGGCCGACATTCTCTTTCTGGTAAACGCCCCATTTTTTCTGTGCGGAGGCAGTTTTTTACCAGATATCATTCAGTTTCAATTGAAATGGCAGCGTACAATGCCTGCCCCTGACGGGTTCCCCGTCAGGGTGTTTTGCGTTTGCCTGCATGGTTGCGGGCAATGGCAACAGGGTCAGGATGCAGATATGGACGGGCAGGAAAAGCTTATGCCGAAGCGGGGCGGGATGGGTGCCGGGCCTGTTCCATTATCCGGTCGTGCAATGGAATGGACCCGACCGGATCAGCATTTTGGCCACTGCCTGACCTGCTGGTCCACAATGATTTCCACCATCCGTCGGAGCGCGCGCATGTCGCCGGTAAAATTCTGCGCCAGCACGCGTCGTTCCATACCATCCAGCGTGAACCAGCCCGGACACAGGTTCCGTTCCTGCTCGATCTGGCGGATGATGTTCATGGCCAGGGCAGGGGCGTGCGTGACGTCCGGGCTGTCCATGTGAATGATGTGACAACGCGATTTCAGCGGTTCCGACACGGTGGAAAGGTCGTTGGCGGTCAGGACCCACCGCACGCGGCTGACGTCCACCGGCACGTTCAGGAAGGCATCCCGGAACTGCCTGCACTCGCCCATGTCAAGGAATTGCAGCAGGGCATTCTGCACGCTGCCAAACCGGCCATCGGTCGGGGCCTTGTCCACTTCATCAAGGATGATGCACGGGTTGGCCATGCCGGTCGTGGCAAGGTATTCCACGATGGTGGATGGCTTGGCGTCGCCAAACGTCTGGTGCGTGCCGGTCAGGGACAGGGGATCCCCCATCGCGCCGACATTCATGGTCATGACCTCGTAACCCAGCGTGTGGTAATACATCCGCGCCACCGTGGACTTACCGCATCCCGGCGGCCCGACCAGCAGCACGGGCCGCGCGATGCCGGATGTGCCCCATTCCAGCCATTTCAGGTCGGTTTCCGCCATGGCCTGCACGGCCGGCAGGGCGTGGGGGCAGGCCTGCTCCACTTCCTGAATGCGGGCGCGGATATTCTCCGGCTCGTGCAGCTTGAGGGGGTGCGCAAGCCTGCGGACCGATTCATACGGATCGGACTGGCTTTTGCGCTTGTGTTCCGGGAACTGGTAATGTTCCGGCAGGACGCTGATATAGGTGTGGGGATCGGACTGGTAATGTTTCGCTTCGGAAAGAGGAGGGGGTTCCTCTTCGTCGTAAGCGCCGCTTTCCAGCGCGATCAGGAAATCAAAATCGTCCGATTCTGGCATCTGCTGTCCTCATTATTCCGTTCACGTTCCATCTGACTGGAGTGCACGGTCGTATGAGGAGCCGGAATTTTTTCATGTCCTGACCATATCATGGACGGCCGGGCGTTTTCCACAACAAACGGCATCGTGGCTGATGCGCGCGGGACGGGGCATGCCATCCGCGCGCATTGCCCGGTCAGGCGGCCAGGCCACCATCCGTTGTCAGGGCGGACCCGGTGATGAAGCTGGCGGCGGGGCTGGCAAGGAACGAGACGACGGATGCGATGTCGCTGACCTTGCCGTATTCCTTGTGGCACATGAAGCTGCGCAGCATGTCGGCGGCGGCGCCGGTGGCAGGGTTCATGTCGGTGTCGATCGGTCCGGGCTGGACCACGTTGATGGTGATCCCGCGCGGGCCAAGGTCGCGCGCCGCACCGCGGGCAAAACCGTTCAGCGCCGATTTGGATGCCGAATACAGCGAAATGCCGGGGAAGGGGGAACGGTCGGCAAAGGTCGATCCGATCAGGATGATCCGCCCGCCCTGCGTCATGTGGCGCGCGGCCTCGATGGTTTCGATCATGACGGCGCGGACATTCAGGCCCAGTACCGCATCGACCTGTTCGTCCGTCATTTCGGCCACGTCGCCATAGGGGTAGATGCCGGCATTGCACACCAGCGCGTCGATCCGCCCCATCTCGGCCACCACGCGCTGGATGGCGGCGCGATTGCCATTGCCCTCGCCATCACAGCGGATGGCCATGCCCCGGCGGCCCAGCGCGCGCACGTCTTCCAGCGTCTTCTGCGCCGCCTGTTCGTTGCGGGCATAGGAAATGGCGATGTCATGGCCATCCTTCGCCAGTGATTTCGCAATGGCGGCGCCAATGCCGCGGCTGCCGCCGGTAATGTAGGCAACGCGTTGTGTCATTGTATTTTCTCCTGTTTCCAACCTGTCTTTTTTCCCTACAGCACCGCGTGGGCGGGGGAAAGCGCACGCATGTGCGCGAAGGGACTTGATCGCGGGGTGCGGGTTGTCTATAGCCTGCCTGTTCGCGCGTCCGGGCCTGTAGGGCATGCCCGGCCGCAATGGAGTGTTTGCGCCTGCCGGAAACGGTGGGCAGGAACACGGGCACCAGACATTCAGGAGAAGAAAATGCCCAAGATGAAGACCAAGTCATCGGTCAAGAAGCGGTTCAAGATCACCGCCACCGGCAAGGTGCTGGCAGGGCCGGGCAACAAGCGCCACGGCCTGATCAACCGCTCGCAGAAGATGAAGCGCACGAACCGTGGTTCGCAGGTGCTGACGGAAATGGACGGCCGCACTGTGAAGCAGTGGGCTCCCTACGGTCTGGCATAAGGAGCACCTGAGACATGGCACGTGTGAAACGCGGCGTAACCACCCACGCCCGCCACAAGAAGGTTCTTGAACTCTCCAAGGGGTTCCGGGGCCGTTCCTCCACCAATTACCGCATTGCGCTGGAACGTCTGGAAAAGTCACTCCAGTACGCCTATCGCGACCGCCGCAACAAGAAGCGTGAGTTCCGCGCCCTGTGGATCCAGCGCATCAATGCGGCCGTGCGTGAACATGGCCTGACCTACAGCCGTTTCATCAACGGCCTGGACAAGGCTGGCATCGAGATCGACCGCAAGGTTCTCGCCGCCATTGCTTTTGACGATGCAGCGACCTTCGCTGAAATCGTGAAGAAGGCGCAGGCCGCTCTGGCCTGATCCCTGTCCCACGCCCGCGTGGCGACAGGTCCACGAAACGGGTCGTCCCATCGGGCGGCCCGTTTTGTTTTTTAATGCAATGCCCGTGCCGCACCCATTGCCGGTCGCGGGCACAATTCCATGCGCCGGGTCTGGCCCGCCGGTAGATACCCCTTTGCCAGCCCGCCCGACGTGAGCCTGTGCGAGGTGCTATGAGTGACGATCTCGAAACCCTGAGGGAACAGACAGTTCAGGCACTCGCTGCCGCGACCGACCAGCGTGAATGGGATGCGGTGCGCGTCGGCACGCTGGGCAAGTCGGGCAAGCTGACCGCACTTCTCAAGCAGCTTGGTCGCATGACGCCTGATGAACGGCGCACGCGGGGTGCGGCCCTGAACCGCCTGCGTGATGAACTGTCCCGCATGGTCGAGGCGCGTGGGCAGGAGCTGGAGGCTGCGGCCCTGAACGCCCGCCTGGCGGCCGAGCGCGTGGACGTGACACTGCCCTGCGCGCCGGAAGCGGACGGCGCCCTGCACCCCATCACCCGCACGATCGAGGAAATGGCCGCCATTTTTGGCGCGATGGGTTTCCAGATTGCCGAAGGCCCGGATATCGAGAGCGACTGGCACAACTTCTCGGCCCTGAATACGCCCGCGCACCATCCCGCCCGCACGGACCAGGACACGTTCTACCTGCCGTCCGAAGCCGAGGGCCAGCCCGAACGCGTGCTGCGCACCCAGACATCGGGCGTGCAGATCCGCACCATGCTGGGCCATGAACCGCCCATCCGCATCATCGCCCCCGGCCGCACCTACCGCGCCGACCACGATGCCACCCATTCGCCCATGTTCCATCAGTGCGAGGGGCTGGTGATCGAAAAGGGGATCACGCTGGGCCACCTGAAGGGCTGCCTGTCGGATTTCCTGCGCGCGTTTTTCCAGATGCCTGAACTGCCGGTGCGCTTCCGCGCATCCTATTTCCCCTTTACCGAGCCATCGATGGAAATCGATATCGGCTGGTCGCGCAGGACGGGGCAGATCGGCGCGGGCGATGACTGGCTGGAAGTGCTGGGTGCCGGCATGGTGCATCCCCGCGTGCTGGCCAATTGCGGGCTGGACGCGCGGGAATGGCAGGGCTTTGCCTTTGGCATGGGGATCGAGCGCCTGACCATGCTGCGCCACGGTATTCCCGACCTGCGGTCGTTTTACGAAAGCGATGTCCGCTGGCTGCGCCATTACGGCACCAGTCCCCTGTCTCCCGCCCTGCTGCACGAAGGTCTGTGATCGATGAAGTTTTCCCTGTCATGGCTGCGCGCGCATCTTGAGACCACGGCGACGGTGGAAGAAATCTGCGCCACGCTGAACACCATCGGGCTGGAAGTCGAAGGCATTGAAGACCCCGGCGCGTCCCTTGCGTCCTTCCGCACCGCCCGCATCATCGAAGCGGCCCAGCACCCCAATGCCGACCGCCTGCGCGTGTGTCAGGTCGATGCGGGCGAGGGGTTCGAACGCGTGCAGGTCGTCTGTGGCGCACCCAACGCGCGTGCGGGCCTGCATGTGATTTTCGCCCCGCCCGGCACCTTCATTCCCGCCAGCGGCATCACCATCAAGGCCGGGAAGCTGCGGGGCGAGGCCAGTGGCGGCATGCTGTGCTCGCTGCGTGAACTGGGACTGGGGGAGGAAAGCGACGGCATTGCCGAACTGCCCGAAGGCACGGCGCCGGGCCAGTCCTATCCCCTGTTCGCGAAGCTGGATGACCCGGTCATCGATATCGCGATCACCCCCAACCGTGGCGACGCGCTGGCTGTGCGTGGCGTGGCGCGTGACCTTGCGGCGGCGGGCCTTGGCAAACTGAAGCCGTGGCTTGCGGAAACGGTGGAAGGGCGCTTTGAAACCCCCATCAGCTGGCGCATCACTTTTCCCGAAGCCTGCCCGTGGGTTCTGGGGCGTGTCATTCGCGGCGTGAAGAACGGTCCCAGCCCGGAATGGCTGAAGCGGCGGCTGGAATCCGTTGGCCTGCGCCCGGTTTCGGCACTGGTGGACATCACCAATTTCTTTGCCTTCGACCTTGGCCGTCCGCTGCACGTGTTCGACGTGAACAGGCTGATGGGCAATGAACTGACCATCTGCCGCGGTGCGGGCGAGACCTTTACCGCGCTGGATGGCAGCGAACACGTCATGACGCCCGATGACTGCGTGATCGCCGACGGGCGCGGCGTGCAGTCGCTGGCCGGTATCATGGGCGGGACCGAAAGCGGGGTCAGTGACGGCACCACGGATGTATTCGTGGAATGCGCGCTGTTCGATCCCGTGACCATCGCCCTGTCGGGACGGCGGCACAACCTGCATTCCGATGCCCGCCAGCGGTTCGAGCGCGGGGTCGATCAGGCCCTGCCGCCAGCCGCGCTGGAAGCCGCGACGCGCATGATCATTGACCTGTGTGGCGGGGAAGCGGGCAGCGTGGTCTCCGCTGGCGCTGAACCGGCATGGCAGCGGCAGGCGCATCTGGAATTCGCCCGGCTGGAAACGCTGGGTGGACTGGTGGAGGAACCCGACCACGCCGTGCACCTGCTTGAAGGTCTTGGCTTTAAGGTGCGTGAATGCGATGCGCGGCATGTGGTGGTGGATGTGCCCTCATGGCGCAATGACATCGCAACCCCCATGCTGCTGGACCAGCAGCCCGACCTGCCACCCGCCCGCGCGCAGGCCGCAGCCGAGGGGGCAGCGGCGATTGACCCCGAAGTGGACCTGATCGAGGAAGTGCTGCGCCTGCGCGGACTGGACAGCGTGCCCGCGGTGTCCCTGCCGGTGGACAATGCGGTGCCGGTGCCGGCCTTCACCCCGCGCCAGAGCCGTGTCGCCAGCCTGCGCCGCCAGCTTGCCGCGCGCGGACTGCTGGAAACGGTGGGCTTTTCGTTTGTTGCGCTGGAACAGGCGGCCGAATTTGGTGACACGCCCACGGACCTGCACCTGCTCAACCCGATCGCGGCCGATCTGGACCAGATGCGGCCCACGCCGCTGGTCAACCTGCTGGCAGCGGTAAAGGGCAACGCGGCACGCGGCTATCCCGATCTTGGCTTGTTTGAGGTCGGACCCGGTTTTGGCCCCGATGGGCAGAAACTGGTGGCCGCCGGGATCCGCAGCGGCCATTCCCCCCGTCTGCCCGGCCATCCGGCGCAACCGGTTGACCTGTGGCAGGTCAAGGCCGATGCGCTGGCGGGACTGGCCGCCATGGGGGCCGCGATGGAGGGGCTGGGCATTACCACGGATGCCCCGTCCTATTACCATCCGGGGCGTTCGGGCGTGATCCGGCAGGGGCCGAAGCTGGTGCTGGGGCATTTCGGGCAGTTGCATCCCGCCCTGCTGGCCGCGCGCGGGATCGACGTGCCGGTGTGTGCGTTCACGCTGTATCCCGATGCGGTGCCTGAACCCAGGCGCAAGCACAAGGCGCCGCCCGCGCTGTCCACCTTCCAGCCGCTCAAGCGTGATTTCGCCTTTGTGGTGACGGCCGACATCCCGGCGGAAAAGCTGCTGAAGGCCGTCAGGGGGGGCGAGCGCAACCTGATTGTGGCCGTCAGCCTGTTTGACGTTTATGAAGGCGACAAGATCCCGGCGGGGCACAGGTCGCTGGGCGTGGAGATAACCCTTCAGCCAATGGACAGGACCCTGACCGATGCGGAAATCGAAGCTGTCTGTGATCGGGTGGTCGCAGCCGCGCAGAAAAGCTGCAATGCCGTCCTGCGTGGCTGAACGCTACCGGGTGCGCGGCACCTGCCGTGGCATCGGGCTGGGGGCGGCGGTGATGCTGGGCCTGGCTGGCGCCACGGCCGCGCATGCCACCGAAATCATCGGGGCCGGTTCCAGCTTCGGCGCGCCCATTTACGGGGCGTGGGGGGAAGGGGCCGCGCATGCGACGGATATCCGCCTGAATTACCAGACCATCGGGTCGGGTGCGGGGCAGAACCAGGTCAAGGCCCGCACGGTGGATTTCGGCGCATCCGACGCGCCCATGACGGCGGCGCAGCTGGCGCAGTTCCACCTGATCCAGTTCCCCACGGTCATGGGCGCGATCGTGCCGGTGGTGAACCTGCCCGGGGTGGATACCAGCCGCTTGTGCCTGACGGGGGAACTGCTGGCGCGGCTATATGCAGGGGACATCACCATGTGGAATGATCCCCGCCTTGTCGCGGAAAACCCGGATCTGTCCCTGCCTGCCATCCCGGTGGCCCCGGTGCGGCGCGCGGACGGGTCGGGCACGACGTTCGTGTTTACCTCCTACCTTGGCCGCGTTTCCCCCCGATGGGCGAAGGAACAGGGCAGCGGGACATCCATCGAATGGCCGGTGGGCGAGGGCGCGCGTGGTAATGACGGCATTGCGGCCGCCGTGCGCAATACCGAAGGCAGCATCGGCTATCTGGAATATGCCTATGCGGCGGGCAATCACATGGCGATTGCCGAAATGCGCAATCACCATGGCGATCTGGTCTCCGCCGGGCCGGACAGTTTCGCGCAGGCCGTGACGACCGCGCACTGGGCGGCCGATGACAGCCATTCCGCTGACGTACTGGATGGGGACGGTCCGGGTGCATGGCCCATCATGGCCGCGACCTACGTGCTGATTCCCACCGACCGGGCCGGGACGCCACAGGGCAGGGCGGTGCGTGCATTCTTTGACTGGAGCATGCAGCACGGCAATGACGCGGCCCTTGCGCTGCGCTATGTCCCGTTGCCGGATGATATCCGCGTGACCATACGCGACCTGCTTAAAACGCACTGATGAAATATCCGGAAAACCATACCCGACACGATAAGCCGGTCAGGCATGACTGACACTTCCCCGCAGCTCCCGCCATCCGCGACGGCTCCCTCCGGTCCCACCATCTGGATCATGGCGGGGGAGGCGAGTGGCGATGTGCTGGGCGGCCGTCTCATGGCGGCGCTGCGCGTGCTGTGCCCGGACGTGCGGTTCGCCGGGATTGGCGGGGAGCGCATGCAGGCACAGGGGCTGCATACGCTGTTCCCGCTGCGTGACCTTGCCGTCATGGGCCTGATGGAAGTGCTGCCCAAAATCAGGCACCTGTCCCGCAGGCTGGATCAGGCGGTGACGGATATTACCAGCCGGCGTCCCGATCTGGTCATTACCATCGACAGTCCCGGCTTTACCCTGCGGCTGCTGCGACGGATCGCGCCGCTGTCCATTCCCCGCCTGCATTACGTGGCGCCACAGGTCTGGGCATGGCGCGAACATAGGGTGCGCGAATTCCCCGGTTTGTGGGAACGCATGCTGTGCCTGCTGCCGTTCGAGCCGGAATTCTTCGCCCGGCACGGGATCGAGGCGCGTTTTGTCGGCCATCCCGTGCTGCAGTCCGGGGCGGATAACGGCTCCGGCCCCGCCTTTCGCGCCCGGCACGGCATTGCGGCGGATGCGCCCGTGCTGGTGCTGATGCCCGGCAGCCGCCGGTCGGAAGCTCCGCGCCTGCTGCCGGTTTTCGGGCGCATGCTGGCCATCGTGCAGGCGCGGATGCCCGGTATCGTGCCCGTGGTGCCGGTCGCCCCGGTCATTGCGGATATCGTGCGCAGGGGGGTTGCGAAATGGCCGGTGCGGCCCATTATCGTGACGGATGTGGATGACAAGCATGATGCATTCGCCGCGGCGGATGCGGCGCTGACCAAATCGGGCACATCCACGCTGGAACTGGCCATTGCCAATGTGCCCATGGCGGTGACCTACCGCGTCAATCCGCTGACTGCCGCCATGGCGCGGCGGCTGATCCGGGTGCCATATGTGGCCATGGTCAATCTGCTGTCAGGCCACAGGCTGGTGCCTGAACTGCTGCAGGAACGCTGCACGCCCGAACTGCTGGCCCAGACCGTTGAGCGCCTGCTGGCGGATCAGCGGAGCCGCAGCCTGCAGCGCGCGGGATTTGGTCAGATCCGCGCCGCCCTGCGCGGTCCCGGTGCGGACCCGGCGCAGGCGGCGGCGGCCGAGATCATGGATTTGCTGGGGTCGGTCCCGGTGCGGGCACGGCAGGCGGGGTAGCACCCGGCGTGGCGGGGGCCGAGGCACCGGGCGGCAGGGGTTCGTTTTCCGTTATCAGGGCATGCAGTTCCGCGCGCAGCATGAATACGCCCATGATGACCGTGCCCAGCACGGTAATCCCGATCCAGACGAGCTTGCTGATCTGCTCGCGCTTTTCCTCGTCGTCCACCACTGTCCTGTCAGGCTTTGCCATAGAGGGTCTCCGCCGCTATTTCCGGTTGGGTTATTTCCACGATCCCCTCGGGACGCAGCGCGTTGTAGAAACAGCTGCGCCGCCCCGTGTGGCAGGCGACACCCTTCTGGTCCACCAGCAGCAGTACGGCGTCACGGTCACAGTCCAGACGGGCGTCAACCAGGGTCTGCACCTGTCCCGATGTCTTCCCCTTGCGCCACAGGCCACGGCGGCTGCGTGAATAATAGCACACGCGGCCGGTGCGCAGCGTCTCATCCAGCGCGTCCGCGTTCATCCATGCCAGCATCAGCACCTCGCCACTGTCATGCTGCTGGGCAATGGCTGTGATCAGGCCGTCTTCATTGAACTTGACCCGGTCGATCATGGCCGCGCGAACGGCCTGGTCCGGGGGGGTATGGGGCATGTGTCTCTAACCTTGAAAAAAAGCCGGGTGGGCGTAGGGCTATTCCGCTTTTGCGGGCAGGGCAAACCACTGGGGCACATGTACGTGCAGCGCGTGGCCCCCTATGCTCAGTTCCGTATCGTTGATGTGTTCGTTGCGGATCATCGCCATGCCCACCTTGTCGCGGGAGGAACGCATTTCCCCCACTGCCGTCGTGCCGGACAGGATGGGCGTGCCGGGGGCGGGCAGTTCATGGTGCGACGTGACGGGCAGCAGGTGACGGCGCACCAGGCCACGATACCGGGTGCGGGCGGTCAGTTCCTGACCCATGTAGCAGCCCTTGGTCCACGAAATGCCATTCAGCTGGTCAAAATTGGCTTCCAGCAGCAGGGTCTTGCCACTTTCGCAGTCCCGCACGCCGTCGGGCAGGCCGAGCGACAGCCGCAGGTGGTCGTAATCGACATCATCCGCCGAAGGGCTGGCGACGGGGTGCCCCAGCAGAAACCGCCATCCCGCCTGCGGCAGGCGCGGATCGGGGGCTGCGGGATAGCCCTCCGGTGCAGTGAAGTCTTCCCCCCATGCGGCATGGACGGCGTATCCCGTCTCGCTGATTTCCACATCCGCGCGCAGGCGGTAGCGCGACAGGCGCTGGCGCAGCATGGCGGCCTGTGTCGCGTCACAATCGACCAGCAGGCGCACGCCCTCGGGGTCGGCAAAGACAAAGAAATCGGCCAGCCATTTGCCCTGTGCCGACAGGAAGGCGGTCCAGACGGCATGGCCGGGTGCGACCGCCGTCATGTCGTTGGACACCAGCCCCTGCAGGAAGGAGACGCGATCCGCACCCGATATGCTGAGCACGGCGCGATCGGGAAGATGAGCAATTCTGGCCATATGCGCAATCTGGCCATGCCCGCGCCCGCAGGCAAGGGGTAAAGAGAGGTTGGCACATAGGCAAAACCTGACTAGCACCACGAAAATGCATATCCTGTTCATCACATCCACCCGGCTGGGGGATGCCATCCTGTCCACCGGGCTGCTGGACACCCTGCTGCGGCGTTATCCGCAGGCAGATTTCACCATTGCCTGCGGGCCGGTGGCGGCCGGGCTGTTCGCGCACATGCCACGCCGCGTACGCACCATCGAAATGGTCAAGCAGCCATGGGACCGTCACTGGCTGGAACTGTGGCGGCAGTGCAGCGGGACGAAATGGGATCTGTGCGTGGACCTGCGCGGATCGGTCGTCAGCTATTTCCTGCGCGTGGGCAAACGCCATGTCATGCGTGGCGGGCGCAGGCGGGGGCGGCGCATTACCCATATCGGCAACCTGCTGGACCTTGACCCCGCGCCCCTGCCGGTTGTGTGGACCAGTGCGGCCGAATGCGCACGGGCTGCGGAAATGCTGCCCGGCGGGCCGCGCTGGATCGCCCTTGGCCCCACCGCCAACTGGGATGGCAAGATCTGGCCCGCCGAACGGTTTGTCGCGGTGTTCAGGGCATTGCAGGAAGATGATCCGTCCGTGCGGCCGGTAATCCTGTACGGACCGGGCGAGGGCGAACGCGCGCGCGCGCAGGCCGTGCTGGACCAGTTGCCGGATGCGCTGGATACGGGGGGCAACCTGTCGGTGACGCAGGTGGCGGCGCTGCTGGGGCGCTGCACGCTGTTCATCGGCAATGATTCGGGTCTCATGCACCTGGCGGCGGCGTGCGGAATTCCAACGCTGGGCCTGTTCGGGCGCAGCCGGGCGTCGGAATACGCGCCATCCGGTCCGTGGGCACGCGTGGCGATGGCCCCCGGCCCGGTGGGCAACGCTCCGATGGAAGGGCTGGCCGTTGCGCAGGTCGTGACCACCGCCAGGGCGCTGCTGCGTGACAAATGGGGGCGGAAACGGTGAAAAACCCGAACTTTTTGCATTTCCACCGTGCTTACGGCTGGCGGTGGAAAACGGGTCGGTCTATGTGATCGGACAGGCAGGATGGCCCATAATGGCGCACCCGCCCCGACATGGTGGTTTGCCGTGCCGTTTCAGGCCGGATATGGTGGGACCGACAATCACGACGCGCCGTGCGCATGGCGCCGCGCAAGCGAGCAGGGAACGACAGGAACGTGGCTGACGACATCTTCACGGAAGTCGATGAGGAAATCCGTGCCGAACGCATCCGGGCGCTGGCGCGCCGCTATCTGGTTGTCGCGGGGGCCGTGGTCGCGGTGGTATGCATCGGGGCCGGGGGGTGGCAGTATTCCGTCTCCCGCGCGCACAAGGCGGATGCGGCGGTCTCGGCAGCCTATTTCACCGCAATGCAGGATACGGCCCGCGCGCCCGATAACATGGGGACCGATGGCCCGCTGACCGCACGCCAGAAGACCGGGCTGCAGGAACTCGAGGCGCTGGATGGTCGGGCACGCCCGCCGCTGCGCATCCTTGCGCGAATGGAACGCGCGGCCCTGCTGGCCAGCAGCGGCAGCCTGCCCGCCGCCCTGAAATTGTGGGATGGCGTGGCGCAGGAACACGCCACCGACCCGGTCATTGCCTCGCTCGCCAGCCTGCTGTGGGTCCAGCACCAGATTGACAGCGGCGATCCCGCCACGCTGCGTTCACGCCTTGCGGTGCTTGATGGCGCGGGCCAGCCATGGCGCGCCCAGGCCATCGAGGCCGAGGCCATGCTTGACCTGCGCACCGGCAGGGAAGCGGATGCCCGCGCCAGGCTGGAACGCCTGACCATGGACATGTCCGTAACCGATGGCGTGCGCAACCGCGCCGAAGCCATGCTGCAGACCATGGGGGCGGACGCAGGTGGCTAGCCCGACCCATGACACCCCCATGCCCACAGACAGGAAGACCATGAAACCAGCCCTGAGCCGCCGCCACGCGTTACTTGGTGCCGGGGCTGCGCTGCTGCCCGCCCTGGCCGCCTGTTCCGGCGGGCAGAAAAAGAAGCCGCTGCTGATCGGCCACCGTTCCGACGTGCTGCAGACCAAGGCCGGCCTGACCGTTGACCCCGATGAAACGCAGGCCGTGACCGTGCCCGCCCCCACGGCGCTGAACGCGTGGCCGCAATCGGGCGTCAATCCCGACCACGTGGGCATGGACATCGCCTGGCGCGGGACCATGCAGCATCAGTGGACGCATGACATAGGGGCCGGCATTTCCGAACCGGAACCCCTGTACTACGTCGCCCTGGGCACGAGCGGGCGCGGCATCATCCAGGCACCGCCGGTGGTGCAGAACGGCCGTATTTTCGTCATGGATGCACAGGGCGTGATCCGGTCCTATCGCTGGCCCGCCATGCACAAGCTGTGGGAATACAATCCCAAGCCGCGCAAGATGCGTTCGGACAACCTGGGCGGCGGGATCAGTGTCGATGGCGATACGCTGTATGTCGTTGACGGCATAGGCCAGGCGCTGGCGCTGGATGCCGCGACGGGCAAGCTGAAATGGCGGGTCAACATCCAGACCCCCGGCCGGTCCGCGCCCACCGTGGTCAATGGCCGCCTGTTCCTTGGCACCATTGATGAACACCTGTACTGCCTTGATGCCGAAAACGGCAATGTCCTGTGGACATACGCGGCAACCGCCGCCGATACCATCATATATGGCCAGCCCGCCCCGGCCGTGGCGGATGGCGTCGTGCTGGCCGGTTTCGGTTCGGGCGACCTTGTGGCGTTGCGTGCCGAAGGTGGCGAAGTGGTGTGGGCCGACACGCTGGGCAGCACCAACGGCCAGCAGGCGCTGATCGATTTTTCATGCGTGCATGGCATGCCGGTCATTGCCGATGGCACGGCCTATGCCATAAGCACCGGCGCGGTGCTGGTGGCCATTGACATGCGGTCGGGCCGCAGGCTGTGGGAACGCGGCATTTCGGGGCAGAATACGCCGCTGGTGATCGGGGACTGGATCTTCCTCATCTCCATGGACCAGCAGGTGGCCTGCCTTGACCGGCTTTCGGGCCATGTCCGCTGGATCACGCAGCTGCGCCAGTATGAAAATTCCGACAAGCAGAAGCGCGGCATTGTATGGAACGGCCCGCTGCTGGCGGGGGGCAAGCTGGTGTTCATTTCCAGCTTCCCCGAAAACGGGGTTGCCATCATCGATCCGGCGCAGGGGCATATCGAATCCCTGCACAAACTGCCCGGTCAGGTGACGACCGCGCCCATCGTGGTCGATAATCTGCTGTTGCTGCTGGACAATAACGGCTACCTTATCGCCTATAGTTAAAAAGAAAGTTGCCGCAGTGAGTTCATCTTTTCCATCCGCGCCAGTGGATGCGCTGCCGGTTGTCGTGATCGCGGGCAGGCCAAATGTCGGCAAGTCGACCATTTTCAACCGGCTGGTCGGCCGCAGGCAGGCGCTTGTGGCCGACACCCCCGGCGTGACCCGCGACCGCAAGGAAGGTCAGGCCGTCGTGCGTGGCCGCGCCATTCGCATCATCGATACGGCGGGGCTGGAAGAAGCGGCCCCCGATACGCTGTACGGGCGCATGCGTGCATCTTCCGAATCCGCGGTGGCGGATGCGGACCTTGTGCTGTTCTGCATTGATGCGCGCAGTGGCCTGACACCGGCGGATGAGCATTTCGCCAACTGGCTGCGCCGTCAGGGCCGGCCCGTGCTGCTGATCGCCAACAAGGCGGAAGGCCGGCAGGGAGCCGCTGCGGCCATGGAGGCGTTTTCGCTGGGTCTTGGCGCGCCGCTGGCCATTTCCGCCGAGCATGGGGAAGGTGTGGCCGACCTCATGTCCGAAATCGCGGACCGCCTGCCGCCAACCGACCTGCCGCCGGTGCAGAAGGCCAACCGCCGCACCCGCCGCGAACAGGCGGAAGGCGAGGAAGAGGAGGACATCCGCCCCCCCGGTCCGCTGCGCCTTGCCATTGTCGGCCGTCCCAATGCGGGCAAGTCCACGCTGCTGAACCGCCTGCTGGGCGAGGAACGGATGATTACCGGGCCGGAACCGGGGCTGACCCGCGATTCCATAGCCGTCATGCTGCATGACGACCAAGGGCCGATCCAGCTGGTTGACACTGCCGGTCTGCGCCGCAAGGCGCGGATTGATGAGACGCTGGAGAAGATGTCCGTCTCCGCCTCGATCGAGGCGCTGAAGATGGCGGAGGTCGTCATCCTCGTGCTCGACGCGACGCTGGGGGTGCATGAACAGGACCTGCAGATCGCCCGCCTGATCGAACGGGAAGGCCGGTGCTGCGTGCTGGCGCTGAACAAATGGGACGCGGTGGAGGACCGGGCCGCGACCCGGCAGGCCATCAAGGACCGTATCGAGACGTCGCTGGCGCAGATGCGCGGCATACCCGTCGTCGCGTTTTCCGCCATGACGGGGGCGGGGATCAACAAGCTGCTGCCCACCGTGCGTCGCGCCTATGACATCTGGAACCGCCGTGTTGCGACCGGTGCGCTGAACCGGTGGTTCGAGATGATGATCGAACGCCATCCGCCGCCGCTGGTCGATGGCCGCAGGCTCAAGCTGCGCTACATCACGCAGGCCAAGGCCCGGCCGCCCACGTTCATCGTGTTTGGCACCCGCACGGATCAGTTGCCCGAAGATTACCAGCGTTATCTGGTCAACGGTCTGCGCGAGACCTTCGACCTGCCCGGCACGCCGATCCGGTTGCTGCTGCGGGCATCAAGCAATCCCTATGCCAGAAGCTAGGCAGTATGATCCGGGCGGTTTTTCCGTCCGGGTCTTCTGTTTCCGGTGGTTTTCAGGCGGGTGCCGCGTGTCATGATGTCCCGACGGATGATGGGGCAGGGACAGGCCATGTCCTCCCTGCGCATAACCGCCACGGATGCCCTGCTGATTATCGACATGCAGGCCGATTTCATGCCCGGTGGCCCCCTTGGCGTGCCGGGTGCGGACCGGCTGCCCTCCCTCATCAATCCGCTATGCGACCTGCCGTTTGGCGCGATTGTCGCAACGCAGGACTGGCACCCGGCGGGACATGTATCCTTTGTCGGGCGAGGTGGCCCGTGGCCGGTGCATTGCGTGGCGGGTACGCCGGGCGCTGGCCTTTCGCCCGCGCTGGCGCAGGCGCATGTCGGGGTGGTGCTGCGCAAGGGACTGCATCCCGATGTCGACAGCTATTCCGCATTTGAAGACAATGACCACGCCAGTCGCACAGGACTGGATGGCCTGCTGAAGGTCAGGGGGATTACCCGCGTATTCGTGGTGGGCGTCGCACTGGATTACTGCGTGGCGGCCACCGCACGCGACGCCGTGCGGGCAGGGTTTGCAACCTTTGTCCTGCCCGATGCCTGCCGTGGCGTGCGGCAGGCCCCTGCAGCAGTACTGGACGCGCCGGGTATGGAAGGGGTCAATCAGGCGCAGGCGGCGGATGTGCTGGCCTGTAACCAGGCCTGAAAAAAAGCGGCCCCCAGGAAGTCAGCTTACCCGACCACCAGCGAGATCATCATCGCGAATGCCAGTCCCAGCACGGCAATCAGCGTTTCGATCACCGACCATGTCTTTATGGTCTGCCCGACCGACAGGCCAAGGTATTCCTTGATCTGCCAGAAACCCGCGTCATTCAGCGGCCCCAGCGCCACGGATCCGGCCCCGGTCACAATCACCATCAGTTCGGGTGATGCCGCATGGGTGCGCAGCAGGATCGGCCCGACAATACCGGCCGCCGTGCTCATGGCCACGGTTGCGGACCCGGTTGCGACACGCACCACCACCGCCAGCAGCCACGCCAGCACCAGCAGTGGCACATGCGCCCCCACCGCAAGGTCGGTAATGGCCGATGACACGCCACTGTCAACCAGTTCCTGCCCGAAACCACCGCCCGCGCCAACCAGCAGCATGATCAGTGCGGTAGGGGCCAGGCAGTCATTGGTGAATTTCAGGATGGTTTCACGGCTGAACCCGCGCGCGGCGCCAAAGACCTGAAACGACAGCAACGTCGCCAGCGCCAGCGCGATGTCGGTATTGCCGATGAAGTGCAGCGCGTTGTTCAGCGGTGTGTGCGCCGTCGTCATCAGGTCCGCCATCGACCCCACCAGCATCAGGATGACGGGGGAAAGGATGGTCATGACCGTAATGCCGAAGCCGGGCATGTTTTCGGGCGCGTCATGGTTGACGAACTGTGCTTCCAGCGCTGACGGCAGGACCGGCCCGATCCGCGTGGCGATGAAGCGTGCGTAAATCGGCCCGGCAAGGGCCGCCACCGGCGTGCCGATCACGATCCCCCACAGGATCGTCCGTCCGATATCCGCATGGTAGGCCGACAGCGCCAGCAATGTTGCCGGATGGGGCGGGATCATGGCGTGGGTGACCGACAGGGCCGCCCCCATGGGCAGCGCCAGCAGCAGCAGCGGCGTGTTGGTCCGCCGCGCCAGCGTAAAGGCCAGCGGGATGAGCAGGACGAACCCGACCTCGAAAAACACCGGCAGTCCCACCAGCAGGCCGATCACCATCATGGCCCAGCTGACACGCTTCGTGCCCGCAAGGCTGGTGATCGTGACCGCGATCCGGTCGGCCCCGCCCGATTCCGCCAGCATCTTGCCCAACATGGTGCCCAGCGCGATGACGGTGGCGACATGTCCCAGCACGCGCCCCGCACCGGCTTCAAACGACGCGATGGCCTTCTGTGGCGGCATGCCCGCCCCCAGCGCCAGGGCCAGCGAAACCGCGAACAGCACGATGAAGGGATTGATCTTGAAACGCGCGATCAGAACCACGACGGCGACGATCGCCAGCGATGCGAGGGAGAGGGCAAACAGGGATGACATCATGTTTTCTGTAACGAATTCATGCCCCATACAGGCCGGGGATGAGATTGAATGTCAACGCTGGAAGCCATTTTTGCGCAATATTTGAACAAAAATACCTGATTTTTCTGCTGCGATATTACGCAGGCAACATGATGTCCCACCCCTCGGTGGGGGATGCGTATGCTGCTATCATGGCGCCTTGATCCTATGGAGCGTACATATTGCCATGATTATCCTTTCAGACGAAACCGCTGACATCCCGACGCCATCAGGCATGATGCGGATGCATGTTTTCCGTCCGGCCATTGCAGGGCGTTTTCCCGGAATCGTCCTTTTTTCGGAAATCTATCAGGTGACGGCCCCCATCCGCAGGCTCGCGGCCATGATGGCCGGGTTGGGGCATGTGGTCTGCGTGCCCGAGGTCTATCATGAATACGAACCGGCCGGGACCGTCCTGGCCTATGACAAACCGGGCACCGACCGGGGCAATGTCCTGAAATACGAAAAACCGCTTGCGGCCTATGACCATGATGCGCGCGCGGCGCTGGACTGGCTGGTATCCTGCCCGCACTGCACCGGCGCGCTGGCCACGATGGGCGTGTGCCTTGGCGGGCATCTGGCGTTTCGCGCGGCCCTGGATCCACGCGTGCGCGCGACGGTGTGTTTCTATGCCACCGATATCCATACCCACAGCCTTGGCCACGGCAAATGCGACGACACGCTGGCCCGGGTTGGCGAGATGAAGGGAGAGGCGTTCCTGGTCTGGGGGCGGCAGGACCCGCATGTGCCCTTTGCCGGGCGGCAGATGATCCGCGAGGCGCTGGAACAGGCGGGCACCCGTTACGAATGGCATGAATTCAATGCCCAGCATGCCTTCCTGCGTGATGAAGGGCACCGGTATGATTCCGCCCTGTTTCTGCAATGCATGGAAATGGCCCGGACCTTCCTGGGCCGGACCATGCATCTCAGCGCGTAAGCATGCCCGCCAGCACGGCCAGTGCAATGGCAAGGCCGGTTTCGCGGTTGAAGCGGAACAGGCGCAGGCACCCGGCTGGATCCCGTTCATCCAGTCGGCTGACCTGCCATGCCAGCAGCACGGCGGGCAGGGGCAAGGCCAGCCAGAACCCGTAACCCGTATGGGCAAGCCACCCCGCCGCCGCCAGTCCCGCAACCGTCAGTGCGTAGCATGTGCCCACGAACAGCCGCGCATGCCCGGCCATGAGGCGCGACGTGGACCGCACGCCAATGCGGGCGTCATCCTCCATGTCCTGAAAACCGTAGATCGTATCGAAGCCAAGCTGCCAGACGATGGTTGCGGCATACAGCGCGAACAGGGCGGGATCGATCCGGTCCGCCGCCGCCGTAAAGCCCAGCGGCGCGCCAAAGCCGAACGTGAACCCCATGACCAGTTGTGGCCACCACGTCACCCGCTTGGCCAGCGGGTAAAGCCCCACAAGGATGAGCGAGGACGCCCCCAGCACCTGTGACAGGGTATTGAGGTTCATGAGGATGTTGAACCCGATCAGCAGCAGCGCCGCCAGGAACAGCGCCGCCTCCCGCATTGACAGCGCGCCTGACGCCAGCGGGCGGCCCGCCGTGCGTGCGACCTGCCGGTCGATGTCGCGGTCCCACATGTCATTGACCACGCAGCCCGCGCCGCGCATCACGACACTGCCGACGCCAAACAGCACGATCAGGAAAATACGCTGCGATACCGGCACGCCTGCCGGCAGCAGGATGCCCCATATGCCCGGCAGGAACAGCAGCCACGTGCCAATGGGCCGGTCCAGCCGCGCCAGCAGCGCATAGGGGCGCAGGCGCACGGGCAGGCGGCCGATCCAGCCATCCACCCGTATGTCCGTATGGGGTACAGGCTGGTCCACGATGCAACTCCTTCGGGCTTGGTAGCGCCAGCGGGACAGGGTTTGCCGATGACGGATCGCCCCGCGGCTGCTAATGGCGAAACAGATGGGCCGGAAGACCCCGCCGGGTCAAGACCGGCCCCGGCTTTATGCAAGTGCGAAAGGTTACCGTCAGGCATGAGGGACTGCCCCCGACTGTTCATTTCCCCCGAAACAACTGACCCGATGGGGACCGGCGCCCTGCTGGACCTGGAACCGGGACAGGCCCATTACCTTGGTACTGTCCTGCGCCAGCAGGCGGGGGCAGCGGTCGCACTGTTCAACGCGCGCGACGGGGAATGGCAGGGTGTCATCGATCACCTGCGCCGGGATCGCTGTCGTATCCGGCTGGCGGCGCGGACTCGCGCGCCCATGGCGACACGGGGGCTGGGCCTGCTGTTTGCGCCGCTCAAGCGTGATGCAACCGAAACGGTCATCCGCATGGGTACCGAACTGGGGGTCACGCATTTTCGCCCGGTGGTAAGCGAACGCACCAACACCCATCGCATCAATGCAGCCCGTCTGGAAAGTATCGCGGTCGAAGCCGCCGAACAGTGCGAGCGACTGGACGTACCCACGATCGACCCGCTGGCGGACCTGCCGGTCGTGCTGTCCCGGTGGCCGGAAGACACAAGCCTTTTTGCCGCCCTTGAACGGTGTGCCACCCCGGCCGTTCCCGTCGTGGCGCGGGCAGGGGACTGTGTGCTGATCGGTCCCGAAGGTGGTTTTTCCCCGCGTGAACATGACATGCTGCGCGCGCGGCCATTCGTGCGGCCCCTGTCGCTTGGGCATCTTGTACTGCGGGCGGATACGGCGGCGGCGGCGGCGCTGGCTCTTGTCGGGGCTGGCCTCAAGGCCTTATGAGGGATGGGTCAATAAACACCTGCCCCCTCCGGCATGCGCGTTCAGCCTGTCGCCGGCGTTAATCTGACTGTCATTTGAGGATGTTGCCCCCGCCATGTCGAATCCCGGCGCGCATAATTCAACCGTAATCGAATCATTTGACCAGATGGTCGCAATTCTGGCGGCAGGTGCCCGACCCCGGTCCGAATGGCGGATCGGCACGGAACATGAAAAATTCGGTTTTGTGCGTCCCGATGCCGCAACGCCCCAACGCAGGGCCTGGTCATCGCCACCCTATGCCCCGCAGGGGATCGAGGCGCTGCTGCGCGGACTGGCGGCGGAAGCAGGCGGCAGACGGTGGGAAGAAATCATCGATCGCGGCGCGCTGATCGGCCTGAAGGGGCTGGCGGATGCGAAAGGCGGTTCGATTTCGCTGGAACCGGGGGGGCAGTTCGAACTGTCCGGCGCGCCGCTGGTTTCCCTGCATGATACCAGGTCCGAAATGGATCGCCACTTCGCCGCCATCCGCCCGATCTGCGACCGGCTGGGCATCGGTTTCGCCCCGCTGGGCTTTCACCCCACCGCGCGGCGGTCGGATATCCCGTGGATGCCCAAAAGCCGTTACGCCATCATGCGCGACTACATGCCCAAGGTGGGGACGCTGGGACTGGACATGATGCTGCGGACCTGCACGGTGCAGGTCAATCTTGATTTCGGGTCCGAAACGGACATGGCGCGCAAGATGCGGGTCTCGCTGGCGTTGCAGCCGGTGGCGACGGCGCTGTTCGCCAGTTCCCCATTCTATGAAGGCCATCCCAACGGCTATCTGTCCAATCGCGGGCGTGTGTGGACCGATACCGATAATGCACGCGCGGGCATGCCGCGCAGTTTCATGGAAGATGGTTTCAGTTTTGCGACTTACGTGGACTGGCTGCTGGATGTGCCGATGTATTTCGTCACCCGCGATGACCGGCTGATTGATGTTGCGGGCTGTTCGTTCCGCGACTGGCTGGCAGGACGCTGCCCGCCGGGGCTGGAGGGCACGCGCCCGACCATAGGCGATTTCGAGGACCACATGACCACGGCGTTTCCTGACGTGCGCCTGAAGCAGTTCCTGGAAATGCGGGGCGCGGATGCCGGTTCGCCCGCCATGATGCTGGCGCAGTCCGCGCTGTGGACCGGCCTGCTGTATGATGACGCCACCGTGCATGCCGCCGAAAAGCTGGTGCTGGAACATGGGTGGGATGACTATATCGCCATTCGTGGCGCGGTGCCGCGCACTGGCCTGGACACGCCATGGGGGCAGGGCACGCTGCGCCCGCTTGCCGCGCGCATGATCGAACTGGCGACCGACGGATTGCGGGCGCGCAATATCCGCGACGCGCAGGGACATGACGAGACCCGGTACCTTGCCCCCCTGCACGAAATCGCGGCCGGTGGCCCCACGCAGGCGGAAGCGTGGCTTGCGGCCTATCACGGGCGGTGGAAGGGGGACGTGACCCATATCTTTGCCGAAGCCGCTGTCTGACGGCCGGGATGGACCGGATGTGTTTTCAGTAAATGTGATCGAGAAGCATAATCACTTTCTGTTATTACTTTGGAAATACAACTGATAATTATTTTTAACTTTACAAATACTCTTGAGGTGGCGCAAGAATTTATGCATAGACTGGATGATGCGTAAATTCTCGTCCCTGACTGACCAGGAAATCCTCGCGCTGGCCATCTCCAATGAGGAGGAAGACGGGCGCATCTATTCCGATTTTGCTTACGCATTGCGGGAAAAATATCCCGATACATCCAAGATATTTACCGATATGTCGGTGGAAGAAGACAGCCACCGCCGCGACCTGATCGACCTGTACGCCAGCAGGTTCGGACCCCATATCCCGCTGATCCGCCGTCAGGACATCGCGGATTTCATCGTGCGCAAACCCGCATGGCAGATCCAGACACAGGGGATCGAGGCCGTGCGCCAGCATGCCCGCCAGATGGAAATGGATGCCGCGCGTTTCTACCGTCAGGCCGCGCTGCGCACCACCGATGCGGCCACGCGCAAACTGCTGGGTGATCTGGCCCATGCCGAAGACCGGCACGAACAGGCCGCCAACGCGATAGAACTGGACCGCCTGCCCATCAGCAAACGCGAAAGCGAGGACGAGGACGCGCGCCGCCGCTTCGTGCTGCAGGTCATCCAACCCGGCCTTGTCGGTCTTATGGACGGATCGGTTTCCACGCTGGCCCCTGTCTTTGCCGCGGCTTTCGCCACGCACCAGCCGTGGAATGCCTTCCTCGTCGGCATGGCGGCATCGGTGGGGGCAGGGATTTCCATGGGGTTTGCCGAAGCCCTGTCCGATGATGGCAAGCTGTCGGGCCGTGGTGCGCCGTTGCTGCGCGGGTTGATATGCGGGCTCATGACCACGGCGGGGGGGATCGGTCACACGCTGCCGTTCCTGATCGACAATTTTTCCACCGCCATGATCGCCGCCGTGATCGTGGTGGTGATCGAACTGTTTGTGATTTCATGGATCCGCTGGCGGTATCAGGAAACGCCGTTCGGTTCGGCCATCGTGCAGATTGTCATTGGCGGGCTGCTGGTATTCGTGGCCGGTGTGCTGATCGGCAGTTCCTGATCCGCCTGCCTTGATCTTACCCCGATGATGGGGCACCAGTAGGCGGGTACTTCCCGTATGGATCGTCCCGTATCATGAGATTTTCCCCTACCATCGCCGCCTGTGGCCTGGCCTGCCTGCTCGCCGGTGGTGGCCTTGTGCCCGCCGTCCATGCGCAGGAACAGATGGCCGTTGGCGCATCGGATCAGGACCATGCCCTGCTGGAGCGCGTTGAGCGGCATCTGGATGCGATCAGCCTGCTCAAGGCCCGTTTCCGCCAGACCGCGCCCGATGGCAAGCAGAGCACCGGGACCGCATGGATCGACCGGACGAATCGCCGCATGCGGTTCCAGTATGATCCCCCCAGCCCGCTGCTGCTGGTGGCCAATCACGATCAGGTTGTGTTCAACGACAGCCAGTTGGACCAGACCACCACCATGCCAATGGACAAGACGCCGCTGGGGCTGCTGCTGCGTCCGCACCTGCAACTGTCGGGCGACGTGACGGTCACCGGCCTCTCGCGTGAGGGTAACGTGCTGGAAATCACGGTCGTGCGCACCGATTCCCCCGGTGATGGCAGCATGACGCTGATTTTCCATGACAGCCCGCTGCTGCTGCGTGGCTGGATCATTCAGGACGCGCAGCAGGAAACCACCCGTGTTGACCTGCTTGATGCCTCGACCGGCGGTTCCATGCCGCCGGATTCGCTGTTCATTACCGACTTGCCCGAACAGCACTGAGCCGGATCGTACCTGTCAGGGCCGTATAGTTAAGGAAGTTCCTGGTAAAACTTTTTCTTATGTTCCGCGCGCCAGTTCCAGCGCGCGGGCATAGACGGTCCGCCGGGGCAGGCTGGTAATGCCCGCCACCAGGGCGGCCGCATCCTTGACCGACAGGGTGCGCAGCGCTTCACGCAATTGCGTGTCCAGATCCGTTGCCGTGCTGTCGCCCTGCAGGGGTGGACCAAGCACCACGGTAATTTCGCCACGGGCCGGGCTGTCCGCGTAATGGGCGGCCAGTTCGGCCACCGTGCCCCGACGCACTTCCTCAAACCGCTTGGTCAGTTCGCGCGCGACGGCGGCCGGGCGGTCGCCCCCCATGACATCGGCCAGTGTCGCCAGCATTTCCGCCAGCCGGTGCGGGGCTTCATGCCAGATCAGCGTGGCGGACAGGCCCGCGCATTCCGCCGCGTGCAACTGCGCCAGCACCTCGCGCCGCGCGGCCTCACGCGGGGGCAGGAAACCTGAAAACATGAATGGATGCGGGGGCAGGCCCGACAGGGTCAGCGCCATGACCGCCGCATTGGGGCCGGGCACGGCGGTAACATGCCCGCCCGCCGCCACGACCGCGCGCACCAGGCGGTAACCGGGATCGGACATGAGCGGCGTGCCCGCGTCCGATATCACCGCAATGCGCTGTCCCGTGCCCAGTGCATCCAGCAGGGCGGGGATCTGCCGGTCCTCGTTATGGTCATGCAGCGGGCGGGTACGGGTATGAATGCCGTATTCCCGCAATAGCCGCGCGCTGGTACGGGTATCCTCGCACAGGATCAGGTCAACGGATTCCAGCGTGGCGGTCGCGCGGTGGCTCATGTCCCCCAGGTTGCCAATGGGTGTGGAAACAAGGACAAGTTCTCCCGGCCGATGCACAACCGGAATGTCTTCATCCGCGTTCCCTGCATGACGGGGGGGCGTTTCTCCGCTATGAACCGTTGCTGGGGGAATGTCCGTCGGATGTTCCGCGGCATGTTGAGATTTTGAAGGCGAGGAAGATGAGGCGTCAGACATTCGGAACCCAGATGCAAGGACAGGATGTTGATTCTGCCTCTTCGCGCTTTGCATGCAAGCGCTTATTGTTTGCCGGCCTTGCGCTGTCGGCCCTTACGGCCTGCGCCGGCGGCGGTGGCCACCATCATGCCCCGAAGGCCGGACGCGGGGTGGGTGTCCTGCTGCCCCTGACCGGCACGAACGCCCATCTGGGGCAGGAAATGCTGACCGCGACCCGCATGGCCATGAATGCCCCGACCGCTCCGCCGCTGGATGTGCATGACACCGCAGCCCCCGGCAGCACCGCCGCGACTGCGGCGCAGGCCGCGGTCTCGGCCGGGGACGGGCTGATACTCGGGCCGCTGACCACGGATGATACGGCCGCTGCCGCCCCCGTTGCCACGGCGGCGCATGTTCCCATGCTTGCCTTCACCAGTGATATGTCCGTAGCCCAGCCCGGTGTCTGGACGCTGGGTATAGCACCCGAACAGCAGGTGCGCCGCATGGTGCTGGCCGCCCGGCAGCAGGGACGGCAGCATTTTGCCGCCTTCCTGCCTGAAAACCGTCTGGGCCATGCACTGGGGCAGGCGCTTCAGCAGGTATGCGCGGAAAACGGGCTGCAATCCCCGCAGATCATGTATCATGAGAGTACGCAGGCATCCGTTATCACGGGCCTGAAAACCCTGTCCGCCTATGAAACCCGCGCCGCCGCCGTAGCCCAGCCCCTGCCGGATGCGCAGCCCGAAGCCCCGCAGGCCGATACTGCGGTCGATCCTGCCAACCCCGATGGCGCACCCCCGGCAACAGCACCCGACCAGCCCGCGACGCCTGCCGCCACCCCGGATTTCCCGGCGCCACCGTTTGATGCCCTGCTGCTGGGGGATACGGGGCTGCAACTGGGCATGGTCATCAACGCCCTGGCCGAGACGCATGTGGACACCGCGCATGTGCAGATCATGGGACCGGGGCTATGGGGCGCTTTTGTCACCAAGCTGGCGGCCTTGCAGGGGGCATGGTACGCAGCCCCCGATCCGGCCAGCCGCCAGGCGTTCGTGCAGCAGTTCATGGCGCGTTATCACCACATGCCCACGCCATTGGCTGACCTGACCTATGACTCGGCGGCGCTGGTCAAGGCACTGGACCAGACACGCCCCGCAGGCAGCGCCAATGGTTATTCCGTGCAGGCGCTGACCCGGCCGGAAGGCTTTGGCGGGGTGGATGGCGCTTTTGGTTTTCTTGAAAATGGCAAGACGCGGCGTGATCTTGCAGTATTCCAGATCCTGCCGTCCGGTGGCAGCAGGATCGTCATACCCCCGGCGGGCAAGCTGCGCCGCAGCGCCAATTAGGCGCGAAAGGGGATGATATCTGTCGCGGCCGTTCAGGCCGCGACAGTGGCCCCGCAGGACAGTACCGGACGGATCGCATGCAGTGCGGCTTCAAAGCTGCGATAGGTTGCCAGCGGGCGTTCGTGAATCTGGTCGATCAGCACCCAGCCCATTCCTTTGCCTTCGGGGCGAACCATGTAGGCGGGGTTTGCGTTCTCACGTACCCAGACCAGAACGTGTTCCAGATCGATTTCATCATTTTCGTCGCGATCGGTGATGTCCGCATCACACAGGCCCATGCAGGCGCCCGCCTGCAGCCAGCGCATCAGGTATTCGCGGTGACGGGGCAGCAAGCCCTGCCGCAGGGAAACAACATTGGTGGCATATGCCTGCTGATCCATCATGTGCATTCCGTTGGCCCTCTGACTGTCGTGGTGTGACAATGTAGAAACAACGCTATTCCTGCATGGCAGCTTTGCCAAATTGAATTTGGGAATGAAAGCCGCAGAAACAGGCAGAAACCTTAAGCTGTGATAAAAAAGCAATAATATGTTGCAAATATGGTTATTTTTTAGGCTTTGTTTTAGGCAAATGCACATTCCATCGGCGGTGAAGCCATAGCCAACTGCCGGGATGCTGGCGGATGGTGCCTTCAATCCAGTCATTGACCATCTGGGTCAGGTCCGCCTGGTCCTGTGCCCGGTTGCCGCTATCGGGCAGGTCAAGCGGGGGATGGACGTGAATCCGCAACCGCGCCGGGCCCAGGCGTTCGACATAACCGGGAATGACGGGACAGCGCAGTTTGATCGCCATGGCCGCCATGGCCCCCGCCGTCATGGCGGGCAGGCCGAAAAACCGGGCGGCGACGCCATCATTCATTTTCTGGTCCACCAGCATGCCCAGATGCCCTCCCTTCAGGATATGGCCCAGCGCGCTGCGTGCCCCCTTGGCGCCCTTGGCAAACAGGGGAACAGGCTGTCCCATGGCGGCATCCCGCAGGTCACACAGGATCCGGTCAACCAGCGGGTTGTTCGGTGCGCGGTAGAAGGATGAAAATGGCAGGCCATACCGCGCCACGGCGGGCGGCAGCATTTCCCAGTTGCCGATATGCCCGGATACGAAAATGGTCGGGCCGCCGCGCCCTGCCTGCGCGGTCAGGTATTCCTCGCCCACCACGTCCCAGCCCGGGCCGCTGTCCGGATTGCGGGGCAGGGTGGCAAGATGGGGGAATTCGCCAGCATTGCGGCCAATGTTATCCCACATGTCCCGTATTACGCGGCGGCGCATGGTGGCGTCCAGTTCGGGCATCGCCATGCGCAGGTTGGCATCGGCAATGCGGGACACCGGTAGGCATGGTCCCACCATCCGGCACAGGAAACCACCCAGGTTGGAGGCCCGTACCGGGCCGATCCGGCGGAATATCGCCAGCAATCCGCGCACGAAGGCCGCTTCCAGATGCATCTGCCGGGTGATGGGGCGCGTGGGGGGGGCAACTGTCATGCGTCTGTCCTGCCCAGCCATAGGTCAAGAATGTGTTCGGGCATGGCGGGCGTGTCCCATGCCAGATGTACTCCGGCGGTCGTGACCTGCGCCCGCATGGCGGGGGGCAGGCGTATGGCGTCCTTTTCCGTTGTCACCAGGCATGCGTTCCATTGCGCGGCCAGTGCCAGCAGGTCGCTGCATTCCGTCCGGGTATAGGGGTGGTGGTCGGCAAACGCCATGCAGCGCAGGGGGGAAAGCCCCATGCCAATAAGCCCGTCAAAGAACTTCGCGGGCCGTCCGATCCCGGCAAAGGCGATAAGGGGCCTGTCGCGCGGCACGTGGCCGACATCCTGTTGCAATGTTGCGGCAAAACGGGGCGGTCCGTTTTCAATGCTGTCCAGAACGCCCTGCCGGTCAGCGCCGATCATCACCACGCCCCCCGCACGCGCCATGCCGGCATGGACCGGTTCGCGCAATGGGCCCGCAGGCAGGACACGGCCATTGCCGAATCCGACCGCGCCGTCCACAACCACCAGTGCGAGATCCTGATGCAGCGTAGGGTTCTGGAACCCGTCATCCATCAGCAGGCAGTCCGCCCCGTCCAGTACGGCCTGCCGGGCTGAAACCGCCCGGTCCGCGCCGATATAACACGGCGCGATCCGGGCCAGCAGCAGCGGTTCATCCCCTGCCTCACCTGCCGTATGGCGATCCGGGTCAACCCGTGTGCCTGCGGGCAGGTTTCCACCATACCCGCGCGAAAGAAAAGCCGGGTGACGCCCGCGGGCAATAGCGCGTTGGGCAAGGTCAAGGCCCAGCGGTGTCTTGCCCGTGCCTCCCACCCCGATATTCCCGCAGCACAGCACGGGCACCGGCGCGCGCCATCCGGTGCGTCTGACCCGACGGGCAGTTGCCGCTGCGTACAGATGCGATAGCGGCGACAGCAGGCGGGCGGCCCATCCCGGATGGGTGGGCGCACGCCACCAGAAGGCCGGGGCACGCATCACCGTTGTCCCAGCGCCAGAATCGCAAGGGCGACCTGCCGGGCAATGTCAGGATCGGAGGGAGAGGGATCAGGGAATGGATTACCGCCCCGGTCGGGATGCCGCAGTTGCATGACCACCCACTGCGCGATGTCCCGTGCCGTATGCACGTAATGGATGCGTTGCCCCATCCGGGCATAGGCCTGACGGAAATTGCCGGTTTCCGGGCCGGTGGCAATCGGGCATCCCGCCCGTGCCGGTTCAACGGGATTATGGCCGCCACCCGCGCAACCGGGCAGGCTGTTACCCATGAGGACCGGCGTGCCGAGGGCATAGAACAGCCCTGTCTCCCCCAATGTGTCGCATATCCATATGGTATCGCGCGCTGTGGGAAACTGTCCTGCCGCGCGGCGGGGCGGGGCATGATCCGCCAGTGCCGCAATGTCCGCCCCACGTTCCGGATGGCGGGGAATGATGATGGTCAGCGCATCTGGCACGGCCTGACGGATGATGGTGCTGGCGGCAAGGATTTCGGCTTCCTCCCCCTGATGGGTGGAAGCCGCCACCCAGACCGGACGACCGGCTAGGGCGCGTTCGATTGCGGCAAGGTCCGCCGGGTTGCACGGCAGGGGGGCTGCCGCATCTTTCAGGTCAGCGATCATATCGATCCGCCGCGCGCCACCATATTGCAGGCGGCGGGCATCTTCCGGCGTCCGGGCCATGATCCATGCAAGGGCGGACAGCATGCGGGCCAGCAGGCATCGCGCCTTGCCCCACCCGGCCAGTGACCGGTCCGACAGGCGTCCGTTGAGCAGCGCCAGCGGGATGCGCCGCCGTCTGCATGCCGCGATCAGGTTGGGCCACAGTTCACTTTCCACCAGTGCCGCCGCGTCGGGACGCCAGAAGTCGACAAACCGCGCAACCCAGCGCGGCACATCCAGCGGCGCGAACTGGTGCAGGACCCGTTCATGCCCGTTCGCGCCCGGCAGGCGCGCGTGCAGGATCTCGGCCGCCGTAATGGTGCCAGTCGTGACCAGGATATTAAGGGACGGGCTGATGGTCAGAAGCTGGCTGATAACCGGCAGCACCGAAATGCTTTCGCCAACACTTGCGGCATGCAGCCAGATCAGCGGGCCGTGGGGGCGGTCCACGCCGGCAATGCCACGGCGTTGCGGCAGGCTGGCCGGTATTTCCTTGCCGCGTTCCAGCCGACGCGACAGGTTCAGGCGCAGGACAGGGGCCAGCAGGCTGGCAACACCCCACCATCCCGCAGCAAGGACAGTGCCACACAGCCCCGCGCCCGTCATGTCCGGGCGCGTCATGTCCGTATCAGTCCGAAAGCATGGTGGTTGCGCATGCCCCTGCGGTAACACGCCCTGTCAGATGGGAAAAGGATGCAGGCGCCTTCCCCATCATGTCGTCAGGACAGGAAGCGGCGCAGCCCCAGTCCCTGCCTGCGTTCATGCAGGACGGAGGGCTGATAGGCGACCGAAATGATTTCGTGCGCCTGCTGCCATACGCTCAGGTCTTCCGTGCGTTCGGTCTGCACGGTGGTGACGCCGCAACGCAGCATGAATTCGTACTGGTCCGGCAGCGGCTTGCCGGTCGCCCGGATTTCCCCGGAAAATGACAGGTGTTCACGCAGTGCGCGGGCCTGTGTGAAGGCACGTCCGTCACGGAAGGTCGTGAACGTGACCGCCACCAGACCAAGGCGCGGCAGGGCAGGGCGCAGCAGGGCGACATCCACATCCGGCCCGATGGCGACACCCAGCGGCGCATCACCCGTGCGCGCCAGACCTTCCTCCAGCCGTGCAAAGGGCACGATCACGGCACCCGTTGCGGGAATGGGCGCGTCTTCGGCTACCGTGACCCAGGTGTCATCCACGATGTGGCCATTCTCAAGCAGGGGCATAGACGGCGTCCTTGAAGCTGGCGGCGCCAAGACGCCGGTAGGTATCGATAAACTGCTCGTCACCCTGACGCAGCACCAGATAGGTATCAATCAGGCGGGCGATGGCATCGACCGTTTCATCTTCCGGCAGCGCCGGGCCGATGATCTGCCCGATGGCCACGTCGTTGGCGGCCGAGCCACCAAGGGTCAGCTGGAAGAATTCCTCGCCGCGCTTGTCCACCCCGAGGATGCCGATATGACCCGCATGGTGGTGACCACAGGCGTTGATGCAGCCCGAGATGTTGATATGCAGCCTGCCTATGCGTTCCTGCAGTTCCGGATCGGCAAAGCGGGCGCTGAGCTTCTGTGCGATGGGAATGGAACGCGCATTGGCCAGCGAGCAGTAATCCAGCCCGGGGCAGGCGATGATATCGCCCACCAGCCCGATATTGGGCGTGCCCAGACCGGCCGCGACCAGCCTGGTCCACAGTTCACGCAGGCGGTCCTTGCGCACATGGCCCAGCACCACGTTCTGCATGTGCGTGACGCGGATTTCACCAAACGACCAGCCATCGGCCAGTTCGGCGATCAGGTCCATCTGGTCCGCCGTGACATCACCGGGGATGCCGCCATCGGGCTTGATGGAAATGACGGCGCTTATGAAACCGTCATTGCGGTGCGGGTGGGTGTTGGTGCGCACCCAGCGGTCAAAGGCGGGATCAGCCTTGCGGTCGGCGGCAAGCTTCTGCGCCGCATCAGCCGGGGCCGCCAGTTCGGGGATGCCGAACCGCGCGCGGATGCCGTCAACAATGGCAGGGTCCAGACGGTAATCCGCGCGGTCCATCAGCGCGAATTCCGCATCGACCTTTTCACGGAACGCCTCGACACCCAGCGCCTGGACAAGGATCTTGATCCGGGCCTTGTACATGTTGTCGCGGCGGCCATAGGCGTTGTACACGCGCACGATGGCCTCAAGGTAGGCGACAAGGTCTTCTTCAGGCAGGTTGTCGCGCAGTTGCACGCCAATGACCGGCGTGCGGCCAAGTCCGCCACCCACGAACACGTCAAATACCGGCCGGCCCTGCGCGCCGGGGCGGGCGACCAGCCCGATGTCGTGGAAGCGCGCTGCCACGCGGTCATGCGGGCTGCCGCTGATCGCGATCTTGAACTTGCGCGGCAGGAACGAGAATTCCGGGTGCAGAGTGGACCACTGCCGCAGGATTTCGGCATGAATGCGCGGGTCCAGCAGTTCATCGGCGGCGGCGCCCGCGAACTCGTCACACGTCACGTTGCGGATGCAGTTGCCGCTGGTCTGGATGGCGTGCATGTCCACCTCCGCCAGACGCTGAAGGATGTCGGGCGTATCCTCCAGCCTGATCCAGTTGAACTGCATGTTCTGGCGCGTGGTGAAATGCCCGTAATCACGGTCATACGTACGCGCGATATGGGCCAGCATGCGCATCTGGTCCGACCCCATCATGCCATAGGGCACGGCAACCCGCAGCATGTAGGCATGCAACTGCAGGTACAGGCCGTTCATCAGGCGGAGCGGCTTGAATTCATCCTCGCTCAGGTCGCCTGCAATGCGGCGGTTCACCTGCTCGCGGAACTGCGCCACGCGCTGGGACAGAAAGGTCCGGTCCACCTGGTCATAGGCATACCGGCCAACCGGCAGGGTTGCGGTGTCAGTGGACATTGGATGTCTCCACAGGGGCAAAATCGGGGTGGACGCTTGGCCCGAACGCACGGATGCGTTCACGTACCGTAAGCGGGGACAGGCCAGCAGCCGACGGGTCAAGCTGCACGCCATAGATACCCACCAGTCTGCGGGCATCCGGCGCGGCCTTGGCCTGCCTTATCGCGTCTTCAATATCCGCATTGTCGAAAACACGGGCATGCCCGATATGTTCCGACCATCCCCGCGGTGTCAGCCAGACAATGCGGCCATCAAGCAGGCGGTTGGCGGTAATGACGCTGGCACCGGTCGTATCCCGGCGGTTGTTCCTGACATCCACTTGTGAACCGATCCTTTCCAGACAACAGGCGGTCTACCTGCCGTGACTGGTACAAAAAGGCGCCAGACATGTAAACTGGCGCCCATAACCTAAACCCGGTCCTGCATGGGGTCAGACAGGACCTGCCCGACCCCGTTGTCATCAGGACTTCTGACGCTGGGCCGCCCCGTCAAGGCGGGTTTCCTCGCCAATGAAGGCGGCAAGGCGTGCTGCCGTCTCATCGCTCGACGCATTGGCCGTTTCCAGCCGCAGGTCGGGCTTCACGGGTGCTTCATACGGCGCATCGATGCCGGTGAAGCCTTCGATCTTGCCCGCGCGCGCGGCGGCATACAGCCCTTTGGGGTCGCGCTCCTCACACGTGGCCTGCGGCGTGTCGATGAAGATTTCATGAAAACCGTCACCCACGATCTGGCGTGCCAGTTCACGGTCCGCAATGGTGGGCGAGATCAGGGCGACGATCACCACCTGTCCGCTTTCCGCAAGGATGCGGGCCACGGCGGCAGCGCGGCGCACGTTTTCACGACGGTCCGCTTCGGAAAAGCCAAGGTCCGAGCACAGGCCCGCGCGCAGCGTGTCGCCATCCAGAACCGAAACATCGACCCCGCGTGCGAACAGGCGCGTTTCCGCCCCGCGCGCCAGCGTGCTCTTGCCCGCGCCCGGCAGGCCGGTCATCCAGAACACGCCACCACGATGGCCCTTGGCCTGCGCGCGATCCCACGGCGACACGGCGCTGCCGGTCGGGTGGATGGCGTTGCGGCCCGCGACACTTTCGGCAATGCCGATCAGGGGTGCGCCACCGACGATCTGCTGGTTACGGTCCACCAGCACGCCACGTCCGTCCGACGTGCCCGGTACGAACGCGTCGAACAGCATGGTTTCGGAAACCGCCAGCGTGATTTCGGCAAAGCCTTCGGGCGGCACTTCCTCGGCAGGGTGCTCGGTCAGGTCTTCCAGGCGCACCACGGAATCAATGGCCGCCACCGTGACCTGGTGTTCCGCCGTGGCAAGGCGCAGCTTGAAGCTTTCGCCCACGCGCAGCGGTTCCTGACGCAGCCAGAACAGGCGCGTGCGGATGCGTGCGGCACGCAGCGGTGCCGCGGATGCGGGATACAGGAAGTCGCCCCGGTCGGGAATGACGTCGGGTTCCAGCGTCACGGCCACGGACTGGCCCGCAATGGCGGCCACCTGCGGCGCCGTGTGCCAGCTTTCGATGGTGGCGATGCGTGCGCGCGCGCCGTGAACGCCAACCACCACCTCGTCGCCTACGCGGATGCGGCCGCGTTCGATGCGACCGACGACAATACGCTTGGTATCGAAGCGGTAGACATCCTGCACCGGCAGGCGCAGCGGCAGGTCGGCGCGCGATGACGGGGCGGGAACGGCGGCCAGCGCCTCGGTCAGGGTCGGTCCCTTGTACCACGGCATCTTGTCCGAACGCGACGCCATGTTGTCGCCTTCACGCGCGGATGCGGGGACGAACACGGTCGGTTCGATTTCAAGCTGGTGCAGCAGGGCGGTGATGTCGCGCTCGGCCGCTTCGATCTTCTTCTGGTCGTAGTTGAAGATATCGACCTTGTTCATCAGCACGATGACATGGCGGATGCCGATCAGGCGCAGCAGCATGGCGTGGCGACGGGTCTGTTCCTGCGCGCCTTCGTTCGCGTCAACCACCAGCACGGCGGCTTCGGCATCGGCCGCGCCGGTGATCATGTTGCGCAGGAACTGACGGTGGCCCGGTGCATCCACGATCACGAACTGGCGCGTGCCCAGCCGGAAGGGGATGCGGGTGGAATCCACGGTCACACCCTGGTCACGTTCGATCTGCAGGCTGTCGAGCAGGAAGCTCCATTCAACCGTCAGGCCGCGCTTCTTGCTGGATTCAATGATCTGCGCGACACGCCCGTCGGGCAGGCTGTCGGTATCATACAGCAGGCGACCGATCAGGGTGGACTTGCCATGGTCGACATGACCCACGATCACGATGGGGGTGGCGGCTTCCTGCGGGGCAGGGGTCGGGATTGTACTCATTGTAATATAACTCCGTCCTGTCCGATCAGAGGTAGCCGGCCACGCGCAGGCGTTCGAACGCGTCCTCGGATTCATGATCCATGGCGCGTCCCGCGCGTTCGGATGTGCGCGACGTTTCCAGTTCCGCAATCACTTCGGCCACGGTTGACGCATTGCTTTCGACCGGGCTGGTGATGTCCTGGTCGCCCAGCGAGCGGTAGCGCTTGCCGTCTTTCGCGAAATACAGGTCAACCAGCGGGATGTCCTCGCGCTCGATATAACGCCAGATGTCGATTTCACGCCATGACAGCAGCGGGTGGACGCGCACATGCATGCCGGGTTCGTGCGGGGTGGCGTACTGGTCCCAGAATTCGGGCGGCTGGTTGCGCACGTCCCACTTGTGGCCAGCGCCACGGGGGCTGAACACGCGTTCCTTGGCACGGGTGGCCTGTTCATCACGGCGGATACCCGCGATCACGCCCGCCAGCTTGTACTTGTCGATCATCGCGGCAAGGCCAGCGGTCTTGCGCGCGGCGGAACGCGCGGCAGGCGGCAGGGTGGGGTCGATGTCTTCCACCGGCGGGCAGTCGCCCAGCAGCAGTTCCAGGTTCCACTTCTTGGTGTATTCATCGCGGAACCTGTACATTTCCGGGAATTTCTTGCCGGTATCGACATGCATGACCGGGAACGGCACGCGGCCAAGGAACGCCTTGCGTGCCAGCCACAGCATGACGTTGGAATCCTTGCCCAGCGACCACAGCATCGCCAGCGGCTTCAGCTTCCGGTAGGCTTCGCGCAGGATGAAGATGCTCTGGGCCTCTAGTTGGTCGAGATCGTCCATGGAATTACAGACCTTCCGTAACAGGAAAGAAAACAGGGGAAACTGGCGGCCTCAGCCCGGCCGGTGAAGGGGCGTCCCGCCTCAGGACGCCTTGCGGACATGGATACCACATTCCGTCTTGCTCTGTCCGGCCCAGCGGCCCTGGCGGGGATCCTCGCCTTCGGCCACGGGCCGCGTGCATGGCGCGCACCCGATGGAGGGATAGCCCCGCAGCGTCAGCGGATGGCGCGGCAGGTTGCGGCGCGTCATTTCGGCATCGAGTTCACGCGGGGTCCAGCTGATCAGCGGGTTGAGCTTGATCTTGCCGCCGGGCGCGTCCTCCACGACCGGCAGGCCCTGACGGGTCGCGGCCTGCGTGCGCTTGCGGCCCGTGATCCACGCATCAAAGGGGATCATGGCCTCATCCAGCGGTTCGACCTTGCGCAGCGCGCAGCAGGCATCGGGGTCGAAAGCCCATAGCTGGCCCTCGGGGTCGCGGCGTTCGATCTGCCGGGGGGCGGGGTGCAGGTCACGCACGTCGCGCAGGCCCAGCACGCGGGCCAGTTCCTGTCGGTAGGCCAGCGTTTCGGGAAAATGCTGGCCCGTTTCAAGGAACATGACCGGGACGGCGGGATCGATCTCGGCCGCCAGCGCCAGCATGATGGCTGATTCGGCCCCGAAGGATGAAACAAGCGCAATACGTCCGCGCAGCCGCGTCAGGGCAACACGAAGCACGTCGGAGGCATTTTCCCCCGCCTGCTTCAGTTCTGCCATAATGTCCGCATTGATGCGCATAATCTCCCCCAGACCGGATTTTACACTAGGCTATGGCGTTCTTTTCCCGCCACACCTAATCCCCGTGGTTTGTAAAATCAAGGCATGGTCCGGCATTTACACATAATAATACGCATATTCCGCAACGGGGATGCGAATGTTGCAAGATGGGGTGACGGATGCGTTCCTCAGCGGCTCATGATAACGATAATATCGCTGTTTTCCAGCATGTGACGCGTGACGCCACCCAGGATCATCTGACGCAGGCGGGAATGGGAATACGCCCCCATGACCATCATGTCCGCCCCCAGCGTATGGGCCATGTCCAGCATGTCTTCACCCACCGGGCGGGAATCACTACCGAATTCGTGAATATTGGCCATGATGCCATGCAATGACAGGAATGAACGTACATGCCGGGCTTCGGGGCCGGGGCGCTGATAGGCGGGGCTGTGCAGGATATGCACCGCTTCCGCCCGCTTCAGCAGCGGCAGGGCGTGATGGATGGCGGATGCGGCTTCCGACGTGCCGTTCCAGCCGATGCAGATGCGTTTTCCAATGGTCGGTGGCGCCACGGGCGGCACGATCACCACCCCGCGCCCGCTTTCGAACAGGATGGCGTGCAGGGTGTCGGATGAGGAGACATCCCCCTCCGGGTTGGGCTGGCGCAGGACCACGATATCGGACAGGCGCGCCTGAAAGGACACGACACTGCGGGTATGGCCGCTATGGGCGATGAAGCTGGCGGACAGGCCGTGCATGCCCACTGGCGAAAGGGGGGAGTCCACCGCCACGACCGGGATCTGTTCACGGGTTACGAATGCGTCGAACAGGCCGCGCACGCCGTTGAGGCGCGCGGCACTTTCCTTCAGCGCGGATGCAATCATGTCCTGCACCATCGCGCCGGACAGGCCTTCACCCACCAGGGGGCCGACCTCCTGCATGTCGGTGCCCACGTGCAGTACGGCCAGATGGGCGTCGAACATGCGGGCAATCGCGCCGCCAACACCCAGTGCGCTTTCCGCGTGGCTCATCCCCGCCAGTGGCAACAGTATCCTGCGTATGCACATGCGTCGCCTCCTGATCCGTTCATGGGGCGTGCGGTCCGTCTGGCGGGTGCGACACGCCCCTTACGATGCAAACGGATCAGGGGGCGTTAAGTTCAGGGATAAAGGCGTTCCGTCGCCCAGCCATCGGCCGTCCGGTCCCATACGGCGCGGTCATGCAGGCGGTAGGGGCGGTCCTGCCAGAATTCGAAATGCTGCGGCACGACGCGAAAGCCGCTCCAGTTGGCGGGGCGGGGAATGACGGCGTCGGGATCGGGGTAGCGGGCTTCAAGTTCCGCCACCGCCTTCTCGAACACGGCGCGGTCGGGCAGGGGGTGGGACTGGTTCGATGCAATGGCGCCCAGACGGGAGATCCGGCTGCGGCTGGCGAAATAGGCGTCGGCCTCGGCCGGGGTCACGGGTTCCACCGCGCCCTCGATACGGATCTGGCGGCGGATGCTTTTCCAGTGGAACAGCAGGGCGGCGTGCGGGTTGGCTTTCAGTTCGGCCGCCTTGCGGCTGTCGAGGTTGGTGTAGAACACGAACCCCCGCCGGTCCGCGCCCTTGAGCAGGATCATCCGCACCGAAGGTCGCCCGTCAGCCGTGGCCGTAGCCAGCGCCATGGCGTTCGGGTCGTTGGGTTCGTGCGCCGTGGCGTCACGCATCCACGCGTCGAACAGGTCGAACGGGTCAGCGGCAAGGTCGATCAGGGGAAGGGTCATGGGGTCGGGGTTCCGTAACGCTGAATGCCTGGTACCGGCCTGCGCCGGGTCTGGCCGGGGCAGGGATACGAAACATATGGAAACATAAGGTAAGTTACCATGTGACGATTATTGGCTACAATTAGCGCAATCGGCATCTTGTCCAAAACGGCAGCTTGTGCAACCACGAGGCCGAAATTTCATCCGTCATTTACCATTAAGGATACCAGCATGTCAGACGGCGCGCCCAAAATCGCCATCAAGGGTTCATTGATGAAAGGCAAGCGGGGCCTTGTCATGGGTGTTGCGAATGACCGCTCCATCGCATGGGGCATCGCGCGCGCCGTGGCGGAGCAGGGGGGCGAACTTGCCTTTACCTATCAGGGCGAGGCGCTGGGCAAGCGCGTGCGTCCGCTGGCTGAAACCGTGGGATCGACGCTGGTCCTGCCGTGCGACGTGACCGATGACGCGGCCATGGACGCGACATTCGCCGCGATCGAGAAGGAATGGGGCAAGATCGACTTCCTCGTTCACGCCATTGGCTGGGCGGACAAGCAGTTCCTGCGCGGGCGGTACGTTGACACCCCGCGTGACGCCTTTCTCAAGGCCATGGACATTTCATGCTATTCCTTCACCGCCGTGGCCCGGCGGGCGGCCGCCATCATGAACCCCGGCGGTTCGCTGCTGACCCTGACCTATCTGGGTGCCGAACGCGTCATGCCGCATTACAACGTGATGGGCGTGGCCAAGGCGGCGCTGGAGGCATCGGTGCGCTACATGGCGGTTGACCTTGGCGGTGACGGCATCCGCGTCAATGGCATTTCCGCGGGGCCGGTCATGACGCTGGCGGCCAACGGCATTGGCGATTTCCGCTATATCCTGAAATGGAACCAGTACAATTCCCCGCTGGAACGCAACGTGTCGCTGGAAGAAGTGGGTGGCGCGGGCCTGTACATGCTGTCCGACCTGTCGGGTGGGGTCACCGGTGAAATCCACCATGTCGATTCCGGCTACCATATCGTCGGCATGAAGAATCCTACCGCGCCGGACATCACGGTCGCGGGCAACTGATCGCGCCCCATGTCATACAATACCTTCGGCCACCTGTTCCGCGTCACCACGTGGGGTGAAAGCCATGGCCCGGCCATTGGCTGCGTGATTGACGGCTGCCCGCCGCGTGTCCCGCTGGATGTGGCGGATATCCAGCCCTGGCTGGACCGCCGCAGGCCCGGACAGTCGAAATTCACCACCCAGCGGCAGGAAGCCGACCAGGTCGAGATCCTGTCCGGTGTGTTCGAAGGCAGGACGACCGGCACCCCGATCTCGCTGGTTATCCGCAATACCGACCAGCGGTCGCGTGATTATGGCGATATCGCAACCCGTTACCGCCCCGGTCATGCCGATGTCGCCTATGACATGAAATACGGCATCCGTGACTATCGCGGGGGCGGGCGTTCCTCCGCGCGGGAGACGGCCATGCGGGTTGCGGCGGGGGCCGTGGCGCGCAAGGTGCTGGGGGATATGATCAGCATCCGTGGCGCGCTGGTTCAGGTCGGGCCGCATGCGGTCGACCGCGCGCGGATGGACTGGGAAATGGTGAACGACAATCCGCTGTTCTGCCCGGACCCGGCGATCCTGCCGGTGTGGGAAGAATACCTGGCCGATATCCGCAAGAAGGGATCGTCCATCGGTGCGGTGATCGAGGTCATGGCCCAGGGCGTGCCGCCCGGGCTGGGCGCGCCGATCTATGGCAAGCTGGATTCCGACCTTGCCATGGCGCTGATGAGCATCAACGCCGTCAAGGGCGTCGAGATCGGGGAAGGGTTTGCCTCCGCCTGCCTGACAGGGGAAGAAAACGCGGACCCGATGCGCATGGAAAATGGCCAGATCCGGTTCGCGTCCAACCATGCCGGCGGCGTGCTGGGTGGTATTTCCACCGGCCAACCGGTCGTGGCCCGTTTCGCGGTCAAGCCGACCAGTTCGATCCTGACCCCCGTGCCCTCCGTCACGCGTGAAGGGGAGAACGTGGATGTCATGACCAGGGGGCGGCATGACCCCTGTGTCGGCATCCGCGCCGTGCCGGTGGGCGAGGCGATGATGGCCTGCGTCCTGGCCGATCATCTGCTGCGCCACCGGGGCCAGGTGGGTAATCGGGAACCGGTGATCCTGTAAAAATTCTGGCGCGGAACGAACAGACGTTCCGCGCCACCTGCCGGATCAGCCTTTCAGCTTCGCATCCAGCGTGACTGTCGCGTCAAACAGCTTCGAGACAGGGCAGCCTGCTTTCGCCTTTTCCGCCAGTTCCCTGAACTGTGCTTCGGTGGCGCCGGGAATTTCGGCTTCCAGCGTCAGCTTCGCATGGGTGATGGCAAAGCCTTCTCCCTGCTTGTCCAGCACGATTTCGGATTTCGCATCAAGTGACTTGGGCGTCAGGCCCGCGCCACCCAGAATACCCGACAGCGCCATGGCGAAGCATGCGGCGTGGGCTGCGCCCAGCAGTTCTTCGGGGTTGGTGCCGGGTTTGTCCTCGAAACGGGTATTGAAGCCATAGGGCTGGTTCCTGAGCGAGCCGCTCTGGGTCGAGATTTCGCCCTTGCCGTCCTTCAGTCCGCCTGACCAGTGTGCCGTCGCGAATTTCGTGATCGCCATTACGCTTTGATCCCCTGTTTTCATGTTGCAATGCGGGCGTGATACCCGTCCCGGATGATAGGCATCCTTCGCACGGGGCAACCACCCCGCTTGCGAAAAGTTGCATCACGATGCGTCCCGGGGCATCAGTGCCCTTGCAATATGCGCCAAAAACAGCCATATCCCGCCACGGTCCCACGTTGGGGCCAATTCGCACGTGAAGCCAATACCTCTGGTGTCCTTGAAAAACAGGGCGTGCTTCACGGAGGATAAACCAGACACAAGGATTTAGCCGACATGGCGATGCCTGAATTCACAATGCGCCAGCTGCTTGAAGCCGGCGTGCACTTCGGTCACCACACCCGCCGCTGGAACCCGCGCATGGCGCCGTACCTGTTCGGCGTGCGCAACCAGGTCCACATCATTGACCTGCAGCAGACCGTTCCCATGCTGGACCGTGCGCTCAAGGCGATCCGTGACACCGTGGCCGGTGGTGGCCGCGTGCTGTTCGTCGGCACCAAGCGCGCGGCAGCCGACCAGGTGGCCGAAGCGGCCAAGCGTTGCGGTCAGTATTACGTCAACCACCGCTGGCTGGGCGGCATGCTGACGAACTGGAAGACCATCACCGGTTCGATCAAGCGCCTGCGTGGCATTGACGAAATGCTGGAAAACGGCACCCAGGGCCTGACCAAGAAGGAAGTCCTGGACATCACCCGCGACCGTGAGAAGCTGGAGCGTTCGCTCGGCGGCATCAAGGAAATGGGCGGCCTGCCGGACATCCTGTTCGTGATCGACACGAACAAGGAAAAGCTGGCGGTTGAAGAAGCCAACAAGCTGGGTATCCCGGTTGTGGCCGTGCTGGACAGCAATTCCGACCCGCGTGGCGTGACCTACCCGATTCCGGGCAACGATGACGCCATCCGCGCCATTGCCCTGTATTGCGAACTGGTTTCGTCCGCTGTCCTCGATGGCATCTCCGCCGAGCTGGGTGCGTCGGGCGAAGACTTCGGTGCGTCCGAGGAACTGCCGGTCGATCCCGCCGTGGAAACGGCCGTGACGGAAGCCGCCGCAAGCGCGGAATGAAAATGAACGCTGGCAGGGGCCGTACACGCCCCCCGGCGTAACTGACACAGCAAGGACACGCCCTGCAGCGATGCGGGGCGTGCGCCTGTCGTGAGGAGTATCAGGATAATGGCGCAGATTACCGCAGCCCTCGTCAAGGAACTTCGTGAGAAGACCGGCGCGGGCATGATGGATTGCAAGAAGGCCCTTAACGAAGCCGAAGGCGACATCGAGGGCGCGATCGACTGGCTGCGCAAGAAGGGCCTGTCGGCCGCCGCCAAGAAGTCCGGTCGCGTTACGGCCGAAGGTCTGGTTGGCGTGGCGCAGGCCGATCTCAAGGCCGCCATGGTCGAAGTCAATGCCGAGACCGACTTCGTTGCCCGCAACGAGCATTTCCAGAACTTCGTCTCCGAAGTGGCCCACGCGGCGCTGAGCGTTGGCGATGATCTGGAAAAGCTGAAGGCTGCCGTCCTGAAAAGCGGCCGCACCGTCGCTGATGAACTGACGCACCTGATCGCCACCATTGGCGAGAACATGTCCATCCGCCGCGCGCGCGTGCTGAGCGTGCCGTCGGGCGTGGTCGCGACCTACGTGCATTCCGCCGTCAGCCCCGGTCTGGGCAAGATCGGCGTGCTGGCGGCTGTTGAAGCGCCGACCGCAAGCGAAGCGATGGAAGACCTTGGTCGTCGCATCGGCATGCATGTCGCCGCAACCCGTCCGGCAGCCCTGGACGTGGACAGCGTTGACCCGCAGGCGCTTGAGCGTGAGCGCGCGGTGCTGGTGGAGCAGGCCAAGGCTTCGGGCAAGCCCGATGCGATCATTGAAAAGATGGTCGATGGCCGTATCCGCAAGTTCTATGAAGAAGTCGTGCTGCTGGAACAGATCTGGGTGCATGATGGCGAAAGCCGCGTGCGCAAGATCGTGGAAAAGGCAGGCGCCAAGCTGACCGGTTTCGACCGCTTCCAGCTGGGTGAAGGCATCGAGAAGGAAGAAAACGACTTTGCCGCCGAAGTGGCAAAGGCTGCCGGCAACTGATCAAGTTGCCGGTTTCCGGTTTTCTTTTCGCAAGGGCGGGTGCTTCCTGATGGAATGGGAGGCACCCGCCCTTGTGCTTTCCGCTGTCCCGTATGGGGAAGGCAGCGCGATCGCGCATGTCCTGACGGGCGAATACGGCCTGTATCACGGCTTGGCCCGCGGGGGTTCATCCAGCCGGGGCCGCGCGGTCTGGCAGACCGGCAACCTTGTCCGCGCGCGCTGGACCGCCCGCCTGCCTGAACAGTTGGGCAACATCACGGCGGAAACGGTCCATGCCTCCGCAGCGCGCATACTGGACGCGCCGCTGCCGCTGGCCATGCTGGCGTCACTATGCGCGCTGGCTGATGGCTGCCTGCCGGAACGCGAACCCCATCCTGCCATATTTCAGGGGCTTGCCAGCCTGCTGGCGCGGATCAGCCTTGACCCGCAATGGGCGGCGGCCGAGGCCATGCCTGAAATCGTGCGGTGGGAACTGCTTTTGCTGTCCGAACTCGGCTTCGGGCTGGACCTGACGCACTGTGCCCTTGGTGGCGGTTCAGACGACCTGCGGTGGGTATCGCCGCGCACCGGGCGGGCGGTATCGGACGAACGCGCGGGCGAATGGCGCAGCCGCCTGCTGCCGCTGCCCGGTTTCGTGCTGCACCCTGATCAGGTCGGCACCCCGGTGGACTGGTATGACGGGCTGCGCCTGACGGGGCATTTCCTGCAACGCGACGCCTTTGGCCAGCGGCACCGTCCGGTGCCCGAGGCCCGGTGCAGGCTTCTGGACATGATCGCGCGCGAAGCGGACATTCCCCCGCCTGATGCGTCGGCCGAAGGGGCCGCTGGCGCCACCGACTGATTACTACCATTGGACAAAGCGTAAAGTTTCGCTATCTGTTCACCTGCGGGAGGAAGATTGCATGCCTGTGGATACAACAGCCGGTCATATTGAAGATACCAAGCTGGCCGATGCGCTGAGCGAACGGTACCTGGCCTATGCCATGTCAACGATCATGTCGCGCTCGCTGCCCGATGTGCGTGACGGGCTGAAGCCGGTGCATCGCCGCATGATCTATGCGATGCAGCAGCTCAAGCTGGACCCGTCCGCCGGGTTCAAGAAATGCGCCCGCGTGGTGGGCGACGTGATCGGTAAATACCATCCGCATGGCGACGCCTCGGTCTATGAGGCGCTGGTTCGCCTGGCGCAGGATTTTGCCGTCCGCTATCCGCTGGTGGAAGGGCAGGGCAATTTCGGCTCGATCGACGGTGATAACGCCGCCGCCATGCGGTACACCGAATCCCGCCTGACCGAAGTGGCCAAGGCCCTGCTGGAAGGAATTGGCGAGGACTGCGTTGACTTCCGCCCCACCTATGATGGCGAGGAACAGGAACCTGTTGTCCTGCCCGCGGCGTTCCCCAACCTGCTGGCCAACGGGGCGGCGGGGATCGCGGTGGGCATGGCGACCTCCATCCCGCCGCATAACGTGGGCGAGATCTGTGCTGCCGCCCTTGCCCTGATCCGCAAGCCCGCCATGACCACGGTCGAACTGCTGAAACACATGCCCGGCCCGGATTTTCCGACCGGCGGCAGTATTGTTGAAGATGCCGACGCCATTGCCCGGGCTTACGAGACAGGGCGTGGTTCCTTCCGCATCCGCTCGAAATGGGAAGTGGAGCAGGGGCGTTTCGGCACATGGCAGATCGTGGTGACCGAAATTCCGTATCAGGTGCAGAAATCGCGCCTGATCGAACAGGTCGCGGACCTTATGGAACAGAAGAAGCTGCCCCTTCTGGCCGATATCCGCGATGAAAGCACGACCGACATCCGGCTGGTGCTGGAACCCAAGTCACGCGGGATCGAACCTGCGGTGCTGATGGAAACCCTGTTCCGCGCAACGCAACTGGAAAGCCGCTTCGGCCTGAACATGAACGTGCTGGGTGCGGATCAGGTACCCGGCGTACGCAGCCTGAAGGACGTGCTGCAGGCGTGGCTTGACCATCGTCATGACGTATTGCAGCGCCGTAGCGCCAACCGGCTGGCGGCGGTCAACCGGCGTCTGGAAATCCTTGACGGGTTCCTTGCGGTCTATCTCAACCTTGATGAAGTGATCCGCATTGTCCGTGAGGAGGATGATGCGAAGGCCGCCCTGATCGCGACCTTCGACCTTACGGAACTGCAGGCGGAATCGGTGCTGAACATGCGCCTGCGCAGCCTGCGGCGTCTGGAGGAAATGGAAATCCGCGACGAGCATGCGAAGCTGAGCGCGGAAAAACAGTCCCTTCACGACCTGCTGGAACACGAAGGGCTGCGGTGGAAGCGCATCGCAGCCGAAATCAAAGACATCCAGAAAACCTTTGGCGGCGGCGCCCTGGGCAAGCGGCGCAGCCTGCTGGCGGATGCGCCGGTCGAAATTGACGTGGAAGCCGCCCTGCCGGTCGAACGTGACCCGCTGACGGTCATCCTGTCACAGAAGGGGTGGATCCGTACCGTCCGCGGCCACGGGCAGGATCCCGAAGCACTGAAATTCAAGGAAGGCGACGCGCTGGGCCTGTCGGTCGAATGTTACAGCAACGACCGGCTGTGCGTTTTCGCGACCGACGGGCGCGCCTTTACGCTGCGGGTGGGGGACCTGCCGCGCGGACGTGGTGATGGCCAGCCATTACGGTTGATTATCGACCTGTCCAATGACGAGGACATCATCACGATGTTCCCGGTCGAGGATACGCGCAAGCGCCTGCTGGCCTCCAGCACCGGGCGCGGCATGATCGTGGCGGAATCGGCCATGACGGCGGAAAAGCGCACCGGCAAGCAGGTGCTGAACCTGAAGGACAGGGAAAGCGCGCAGGTCTGCGTGCCCGCCATTGGCGACCATGTACTGGTAATCGGGCAGAACCGCCGCATGCTGGTCTTCCCGCTGGACCAGTTGCCGGAAATGACGCGTGGCCTTGGCGTAATCCTGCAGAAATACAAAGATGGCGGCCTGCGTGACGCCGTCGTCTTCGCGGCGGATGCCGGTGTGGCATGGCCCGATCCCGCCCGTACGCGTTCCTTTGCGGATCTGAAGGATTACCTGGGCAAGCGGTCAGACATGGGCAGGACGGCCCCCGCCTGGGCCACGCGCAAGCCGCGCGCGTGATCCGCTGGCGTCACTCCACCGGGCGGAACAGCCCGTCGGGCAGGAAGGCGCTTTCATGGGCCTGGTACTGCGCCAGGTCCAGATCGTGCCATACGCCGCGCGTCATGATCTGGGCCGGGCGGAAACGGGCCTTGTAGGCCATTTTCCGGCTCTCGCTGATCCAGTAGCCCAGATACAGGTGGGGCAGGCCAAGCGTGCGGGTATATTCGATCAGGTGCATGACCGCGAACGTGCCCAGTGAACGCTGCCGCAATGCGGGATCATAGAAATCATAGACGGCGGACAGCCCGTCATCCAGCTGGTCCACCAGCGCGACACAGGCCAGCCTGTCTTCGGTATCGCGGAATTCGATCATGAAGGTCTCGATCGGCGTATCCTCGACCATGGCCCGGTAATCGGGAAAGGTCATGGACGCCATGTCGCCGCCTTCATGGCGGGTGGACTGGTATGCGCTGAACAGGTTGAACTGTTCCGGGGTCGCGGCGGGCGGGATGCGTTGCGCGCGCAGCCCGGCATTGCGGCGCAGGGCGCGCAGCTGCGTGCGGCTGGGGGTAAAGCGCGCCACGGGCACGCGTATGGGCGTGCATGCGGTGCAGCCCGCGCAGACCGGCGCATAGGCAATGGTATGGCTGCGACGGAAACCGGCGCGTGACAGGCGGTTATGGAACGGCACGGCGTCCGGTCCGCCAATTTCGGTCACGACCTTGCGTTCCATCCGTCCCGCCAGATAGGGGCAGGGCATGGGCGCCGTCGTATAGAATAGCTGTGGATGCCGTGGCGATGTATAGGTCATGCGCTCTCACCAGCCGGAAAACAGGAAACGGCAGCCCCGCAAACAGGAAAAACAGACTGCCCGTGGTCCTGAACGGTTATCATATCCTTCCTGTTGCAGGCATCAACTATCCGGCTGCGTACGCGTGGTTTTGTGGTGTTCAGGCGCGCAGCAGGCGCGCGGCGTCCAGCGCGAAATAGGTCAGCACCCCATTGGCGCCCGCGCGGCGGAAGGCCATCAGGCTTTCCATGATCACGCGGTCACGGTCCAGCCAGCCATTCTGGATCGCGGCCATCAGCATCGCGTATTCGCCCGATACCTGGTAGGCAAAGGTCGGCACCGCGAATTCCTGCCGCACGCGCGCGATGACATCCAGATATGGCATCCCCGGCTTGACCATGACCATGTCGGCGCCTTCGCTCAGGTCCAGGGCGACTTCACGCAGGGCCTCGTCCGTGTTGGCGGGGTCCATCTGGTATGTCTTCTTGTCACCCGTCAGCAGGCCACCCGAACCCAGCGCGTCACGGAACGGGCCGTAGAAGGCGCTGGCATACTTGGCGGCGTAGGACATGATGCGGGTGTTGACCAGTCCCGATACATCCAGCGCCGTGCGGATGGAACCGATGCGCCCGTCCATCATGTCGGACGGCGCAATGATGTCGATCCCGGCGGCGGCCTGATTGACGGCCTGTTTCACCAGGATTTCGACCGACGGGTCGTTGACCACGTAGCCGTCTTCGATCAGCCCGTCATGGCCGTGGCTGGTATAGGGGTCTAGCGCCACGTCGCCGATCAGGCCGATTTCAGGGAATTCCTTTTTCAGCAGACGTGCGGCCCGACACATGAGGTTGTCGGGGTTGGTCGCTTCCGTGCCCGCTTCGTCACGCAGGCTGGCAGGCGTGATGGGGAACAGGGCCAGTGCGGGAATATCCAGCTTCGCCGCGGGTTCCACATGGGCTGCCAGCCGGTCGAGGCTGACGCGCTGCACGCCGGGCATGGAGGAAACATCGGTGACCGCGCCCGTGCCCTCGGTCACGAAGATCGGCCAGATCAGGTTATCGGTCGATAGCGTGTTTTCAGACACCAGCCGCCGTGTAAACCGGTCGTGCCGGTTACGGCGCAGCCTTGTTTGGGGAAACTGACCGATATTCATCCAATCCAACTCCATCAGGGAAGGGGCAACTATGATCCTGTCGCCGCCCCATGCCAAATTATGATCCGGTAATACGCCCCGCGCGTTCAGGATTTCCCGCGCATGGCAGGTATGACCGCCCCCAGCCGACTGTGGCGTATGCCATACAGCGCATACACAACCAGCCCGATCGCCAGCCAGACAACCAGCCGCAGCCACGTCAGCCCGTCCAGCGAGAGCATCATGACCCCGCAGCTTATGATGCCCGCCACCGGGATCAGGTTGCCGCCGGGCACACGGAATACACGCGGGCGGTCGGGTTCGCGCACGCGCAGCACGATAACCCCCACGCAGACGATGACAAAGGCCAGCAGCGTGCCGATGGATGTCATGTGCGCCAGCTGTTCGATCGGCAGGAAGGCAGCCAGCGTTCCCGTCACCCCCATGAAGAACAGGTGACACGCGACCGGCGTGCCAAGGCGGGCATGCGTGCGCCCGAACATGGGTGGCAGCAGCCCGTCACGCGCCATGGCGAAGAACACCCGGCTCTGTCCCAGTAGCAGGACAAGGATGACCGACAGGAAGCCGCATATGATGCCCAGCTTGACTGCGGCCTGCAGCCAGCCAAAGGGCGTGTGGTCAATGGCGGTGGCCACGGGGGCGGCATCCCCGATCATGTCGCGGTAATTCACCAGTCCCGTCAGTACGAAGGAAAAGGCGATATAGACGAACGTGCAGATCGCAAGGCTGCCCATCAGGCCAATGGGCATGTCGCGCCCGGGATTGCGCGTCTCCTGCGCCACGGTGGAGACGGCGTCAAACCCCAGATAGGCGAAAAAGATCGTCCCCGCCGCCCGCAGGATGCCCGACAGGCCGTAATGCCCGAATTCACCGGTATTGGGGGGAATGAAGGGGGTATAGTTCGCGACCTTGATATATGGCAGCCCGAACCCGATCACGGCGGCGATGACCGCAAGCTTGATCGCCACGACGATGGCGTTCAGCCGTGCCGATTCCGAAATCCCGCGCATGAGCAGCACGGATAGTACCACGATGATGAAGACGGCAGGCACGTTGGCGATGCCATGGACGGGCTGGCCGCCGGCCATGCCCACGACCTCGAACGGGGATGCCGTGAGCCGTGGCGAAAGGTGAATGCCCCATCCGTCCAGAAGCGAGCGCATGTACCGCGCCCAGCTGACCGATACGGCGGACGCCCCCACCGTATATTCCAGCACGAGATCCCAGCCGATGATCCAGCCCGCAAGCTCGCCCAGGGCGGCATAGGCATAGACATACGCGCTGCCCGCCGCCGGGATCATGCCCGCCAGTTCCCCGTAGCACAGCCCGGCAAAGGCGCACGCCACCGCCGCCAGCACGAATGATATGAGTACGGCAGGCCCGGCATTGCTGCCAGCCGCCACGCCGGTCAGCGAAAACAGGCCCGCCCCGATCGTGACCCCCACACCCAGGGCCACCAGGCTGCCGGCGCCCAGCACGCGTTTCAGTCCTGCGTCATCCGCTGGCGCGCCAACGGGCAGGCGGCGCAGCAATGCGCGTATGATGCCTGTGTTCATATTGCAACGCACGGGGTGGTATGGATGGGGGAAGGGAATGCAACAGGGGTCAAATCAGCCGGTCTCCATAATTTTGGCGTTGTCTTGACGCCACGATATGGCGCACATAGCAGGCCTGTTCCCATACGTGTCATGTCCGTTTGCCTACCCGGAAATGACAGGTGATCCAATGAATGGAGAGACATAACGGTGCCGGACCCCATCAGCCAGACTGACCTCAAGCAGTTTTTCCGTGCCCCACTGACCGAAGCCGACCCCGATGTCGCCGCGATTATCGATGCGGAACTGGTGCGTCAGCGCGACGGGATTGAACTGATTGCCAGCGAGAACATGGTCTCCGCCGCCGTCATGGCTGCACAGGGCAGCGTTCTGACCAACAAATACGCCGAAGGTTATCCCGGTCGCCGTTATTATGGTGGCTGCGTGGAAGTGGACAGGGTCGAGACCCTGGCCATTGAACGCGTCAAGACGATGTTCGGCGCGGAATTCGCCAACGTGCAGCCCCATTCGGGCGCCAACGCCAACCAGGCCGCCTTCATGGCGATGGTGAAGCCCGGCGATACCGTCATGGGCATGAGCCTGGCCGCCGGTGGTCACCTGACCCATGGTGCCGCCCCGAATTATTCCGGCAAGTGGTTCAACGCGGTCCAGTATGGCGTGCGCAGGGAAGACGGCCTGCTGGATTACGAGGAAATGGAACGCCTTGCCCGTGCCGAGAAGCCGAAGCTGATTGTCGCCGGTGGGTCCGCCTATCCCCGTGTCATCGATTTCGCCCGCTTCCGCGCCATTGCGGATGAGGTTGGTGCGTACCTTATGGTGGACATGGCCCATTTCGCGGGTCTGGTCGCGGCTGGCCTGTACCCGTCGCCCGTGCCGCATGCGCATGTCGTCACATCCACCACGCACAAGACCCTGCGCGGGCCGCGTGGCGGGCTGATCCTGACCAATGACGCGGATCTGGCGAAAAAGATTAATTCCGCCGTATTCCCCGGCCTGCAGGGCGGTCCCCTCATGCATGTGATCGCGGCCAAGGCCGTGGCGTTTGGTGAGGCGCTGCGCCCCGATTTCCGCACCTATCAGGAAGCGGTCGCGAACAATGCCCGCGTTCTGGCGGACACACTGGTGCAGAGCGGCTTCGACATCGTGACCGGTGGCACGGACTGCCATCTGCTGCTGGTGGACCTGCGGCCCAAGGGTGTTACGGGACGTGCGGCGGAACGTGCGCTGGAACGCGCGGGCATTACCGCCAACAAGAACGCCATTCCGTTCGACCCTGAAAAGCCTGCCATTACCTCGGGCATCCGCCTGGGCAGCCCGGCGGCGACGGCGCGTGGCTTTGGCGTGGAAGAATTCCGTGAAGTTGGCCGCATGATCGACGAAGTGCTGACCGCGCTGGCCAAGACCCCCGGGGAGGAAGGCTGCACGAAGACGGAGCAGGCCGTGCATGAACGCGTCAAGGCGCTGTGTGCACGCTTCCCCATCTACGCCTGAGCATGACGATGGCCACCTGTCCCGGTTACTGAACCGGGGCGGGCGGCCGCGTGCCCGTATCCACACGGGCGAACCGTATGGCCGTATGGCCGCGGGCGGGGCGCAGGTTGGGCATGATCAGCATGCACCGGTCATAGGGCGTGCGGATTTCGTCATCGCCGTCCTGCGCCACCATCGTGCCGGCATCGGCCACGACATGCCCGCTGTGGAAGGGTGTGACGAAACGGAACAGCGCTGTCCGTGCCGTTATCACATCCGTTACCACCATTGCCCGTTGCGGCAATGTGCCGCCATTGGCGGGAAGGCCGCAGCACGGCCCGATCAGGGATAAGACCGCCTGCATGGACCGCGTGACGGTCGCTTCGTGCCAGTGCTGGCCCGCTTCCAGCAGGCAGGCGGCGGCGCTGCCATCACTGAAGCGCGGGTGATCGATCAGTCGGCACCCGCTGCGGTGGCCCTGGTCGGCCACGCATACATCCACGCCACGAATGCGCCGCGCCATGGCCTGTCCCGTGGGCGACAGACCCGACAGCACCAGCGGGTCCCCCGGCCACAGCATGGAATGCAGGTCCAGCAGCCTGTCCGCCGTCAGGATGACCGGCAGCAGGACCCGCGCCCGGTCGAGTTCATGTGACGACCTCCGACCATCCAGCATGGCGGGCAGCCAGACGCGGTTCATGTCCTCGTCCACGCAGCGCGCACGCACCGGGTCGCGTGGGTCGAACAGGCGCATGGCCCCGGGGTTGGCGAACACCAGCGACAGCCGGCCCGCGCGCGGGCGGATGCGCTGTCGCAGCAGGCGGTCAAGCACGATCGCCCCCGCGAATTCATTGCCATGGATCAGGCTGACACACACGATATGCGGGCCGGGCCTGCGCCCTTCGTAATGCATGACGCCGGGAATGCCGCAGTTACCTGCCAGCCATGGTGACAGGTCGGGCGGTGTGATGCCGATTTTCCATCGTGGCAGGCTGGATGGCGGCGGGGGCAGGCGTTCAAGGAACGGGGTGGGCCGTGCCACGCGTACAGGCAGGCGTGGCGCATCTTCCGGCCCATGTGTCATGTCAGGCGGGTCCGGTCGTTGGCCGCACCTGTCCCGTCATGCGTCGGGACAGGTGACTGCATGGCATCGGTGTTCATCATGAAATCCAGTTTATCCAGCCTTCACCCCACGGCAAGACCATGGGGGCGGAGGGCGCATGACAAATGCATGAACCGGTCCGTCATTCCGGCAGGCTGGCGATGCGGATGCGCTGTCCCGTCAGGCGTTCGATGTCCTTGAGCGCCTGACGTTCTTCGGGTGCGCACAGGGCAACGGCCATGCCGCGCCGCCCCGCACGCGCAGTGCGCCCGATGCGGTGGACATAGGCTTCGGGCTGGGCGGGAATGTCGTGGTTGATGACAAGGGCGATGTCATCAATGTCGATTCCCCGCGCCATGACATCGGTTGCCACCAGCACGCCCACGCGCCCCTGACGGAAGTCACGCAGCATCCGCTCGCGCCGTGCCTGCGAATGATCGCCATGGATCGCGACGGCGGGCGTCAGCGTGCTTATGCTGCGTGCAATGGTGTCGGCTTCCTGCCGGGTGCGCACGAACACCATCACACGCTGCATGCCATACTGCTTCAGGCAGGCCAGTGTCGCCTCCGCCTTGTGGCGCATGGGCACGAAAATGGCGTATTGCGCAATGCGCGGCGCGGGGGCGTTTTCCACCTCCATGCTGATCCGTACGGGCCGGTGCAGCAGGCGGGCGGCCAGTTCGGCCATGGCCGGGGGAATGGTGGCGGAAAACAGCAATGTCTGGTGCCGCGCGGGCAGGGCGGCGGCAAGGGCCAGCATTTCTTCCGCAAATCCCGGTTCCAGCATGCGGTCGGCTTCATCCAGCACGAACTGCCCGACGGTGGACAGGTCCAGTTCCCCCCCATGCACCAGGTCGATCACCCGGCCCGGCGTCCCGACCACGATCGCGACCCCTTCGCCCAGCGTCCTGACCTGCGCCACCCGTGCCGTGCCCCCGGTGGCCTGCAGGATGCGCAGGCCGCTGCCACGGGCAAGGCCACGCAGCACGCCCGCCGTCTGTCCCGCCAGTTCGCGCGTGGGGGACAGGATCAGGCAACGCACGCGGGCATTGTCCGCATCACCCGGCTGCATGAGGGTGGACAGGACGGGTGCGGCAAAGGCGACCGTCTTGCCGCTGCCGGTGCCCGCACGGGCCTCCACGTCCCGTCCGGCCATGACGGGGGGAATGACTTCGCGCTGGATCAGGGACGGTTGATGCAGTCCCATTCGTGTCAGGGCGGCCACCACGCGGCCATCCAGCCCCATGCCGGAAAATGTCGGTTCTGTCTCACTCATGCATAGCCACTTAGCGCGGCTGGGCGATGGACAAAAGGGGCGGGGCATTGACGCCCCGGCTCCCGTCCCGGCACATGGGCGCATGGCATCACACGAACCGACCGCCGCCGTGATCGCGGCGGACCTTGCCGGCATGCGTTCGCAGACCTTCGGGCTGGCGCGGCGCGCGGGGCTTGATCCCCACCTGCATGCGCTTGCGCCGCGCGGGATATGGCGGCACGTGCCCGCTGCGTGGTGGCCCGCGCCCCTGCGTGCGGTCATGCCGCTTGGCCTTGGCCCTGATTACCGTGATCATCCCGTCATAAGCATTGGCGGCAGCGGGGGAGCGGTGGGGGCCGCGCTGCGCAGGCAGGGCGCGCGCGTGATACAGGTGCAGAACCCGCGCCTGCCGCCCGCACGCTTCGATCTGGTCATCGCCAACCGGCATGACCGCATTTCCGGTCCCAATGTTGTCCTGACGCGTACGGCTCTGCATGGGGTGACGCCCGCGCTGCTGGATCAGGCGCGGCGGGAATGGACGCCATTGCTGGCCCATCTGCCGCGCCCGCTGGTTGCCGTTCTGGTTGGTGGGGGGAATGGCCGTTTCCGTCTGGGCCGGGCGGAGGGGAATGCTCTTGCCACGCAACTGGCCGCCATGATGCGGCGTGACCGGGTGGGCATCGCGCTGACGCCATCGCGCCGGACGGACCCGGCGGTCTGTGGCGAACTGCAGCGCGCCCTTGCCGGGCCGGATGCATGGATATGGGACCAGACCGGCCCCAATCCGTATATGGGCCTGCTGGCCTGTGCTGATGCGATCGTTGTCACCGTGGACAGCGTTTCCATGATTTCGGAAGCCGTGGCGACATCAGCCCCCGTCATGGTCGCCAGCCTGCCGGGCCGATCGCGGCGGATCGGGCATTTCCTGCGTGACCTGACACAGGCGGGACGTATCCGGCCCTTTGCCGGGCGGCTGGAAACATGGCCTGTGACTCCGCTTGATGATACCGTCATGGCGGCGGAAGCCGTGCGGCATTATCTGGGTCTTGCGGCAGCAGTATGACAATAATCCTCCCGCTTGCGCCAGAAGTGGAATAAAACAGGCCCATGCTAGGTATCAGGACTTTTGATCCGCGTTCAGGCGGCAACATGGCCTACAAGGCCCTGACCCACCCGCTGGCTGCCGAACAGCTTGCCAGCCTTGCCGATGACCTGCGCAATGCGGGACCGATTGCGATCTATGATCCCCATGACATGGTGGAAACCGTCATGGCGCTGCTGCCCACGCCCGTTACGTTGGCGGGCATATACACCCATGATTCGCTGAAGGTGGGGCAGATGCGTGCGGGCATGGTCCTGCAGCCGGTGGTGGATCTGGCGCAGGGCGGGGCAGGGACCGTGTGGGCGCTGGATTTCAACCATGCTGTCATGCAGGGCCGCCTGTCCGGCCTGCTGCCTGCGGACGGGGTGCTGCATACGCTGGAACCCGTGCGGCTGCCCCGGCACATGCTTTCGGTCGCGCATGACTATCTGCACCGGCTGAACTTCGCCACCAACCTTGCCTTTTTCCGGGATACGGCCGCGCTGTCCACCCGTCTGGTCACGGCCAATTACTGGGCGCGCTACGGTGCGCGGGCCGTGCGGCTGTGGCTGCGCCTGTTCGATCAGGATGGCCACGTGCTGCAGACATGGGATTATGACGTGCCGGGCGATGGCCAGGCCATCATCATCGACAGTGCCGAGATCCGCAGCCGGTTTGGCCTGCCGGAATTTACCGGGCAACTGTTCATCCATGCGCAGGGCATAGCAGGCCATGACGTGGTCAAATACGCGCTGGAGACACGAGGGCAGGGCGTCAATGCCAGCCTGTCCGTCACCCATGACGCCAATGCCTGGCCCGCCAACCGTTACGCCAACCTGCCCGCCCCGGCGGCGGGCGAGGACGTGGTGCTGTGGGTCCAGAACAGCCATGACCTGCCTGTTCCATCGGGCAGCATGACGCTGAACCGGATGGGACAGGATGCACACGTGCCCATCATGCCCGAACTGGCCCCGTACCAGACCATGGCCGTGCATATGCGCGATATCCTGCCCGGCCTGTCATGGCCGGAACAGATCGAATTCCGCGCCGGTGGCCATGTCGTGCGCTCCCGTTACGAAATTACGCAGCATGGGCGTGCGCGCATCGCGCACCTGAACGTGCAGCGTGCCGACCTGCAGCCCGATCCGGGCATTGCCCGGCTCGATCCACGTTTTTTCGGGCGGGGTTACCTGCTGCCGTTCCCGGTGCCCGATCCCGCGCGCTACCGCACCCTGCTGCTGCCATCGCCCATGGCGGAAAGCCTGACCAGCCTGCCGGTACGGGTGGACTGTTTCGATACGGAGGGGACGGCTGGCCCGTCACGTTTCATGGGGTGCCTGCCGCGTGACCATGCGGCAGTACTGGATGTCAGCGCGCTTGCAACCGGTTCGGGGCATGGGGAACTGCTGTACGATTTCCGTGACGGCGGGCAGGCGGATGGCTGGCTGCATGCGCTGATCCGTTATGAGGACAGGCAGACCGGTCATGCATCCGAAACCAGTTTCGGGTCGCACATATTCAATACGGTCATGACCTATAAGGGGGAACCACAGTCCTATGTCGGCCCGCCCCCGGGGCTGAGTACGCGGCTGTTCCTGACAGCGGCGGCAAGTGAGCCGTTCAGTTTCTGCCGGCTGATCTATCCTGCCTCGGCCACGTGGCGGCCGCATTCGGATACTTCACTGTACCTGCACGCGGCGGATGGTACGGTGATGGCGCATGAAAAGATCGCCATTCCCATGTCCGGATCACGGGAAATCTGGCCTCACCGTGTCTTTGGCCTGCCCGTGCTGGCGCGTGCGGGGGAAGGCGCCTATGTCATCATCCGTGACACCACTTGTCGCCTGTTCGGCTATCATGGCCGCATGGCGGAGGGGGAAGGACGTTTTTCAGTCGATCATATGTTCGGGTTCTGACCCTGACATACGTCCCGGTCGTTCCCATATGACCATGCAGGCGGGTGCCGGGATGTGCCACGGTGTGCGCGAAACGGGCCGACAGGGCGAATCCGCTCCGCCATGCCTGACAGACCGGAAGGGAACCTGACTGGACCATGATCGTACAGGACACCAATTTTTTCTGCGACATGCCTGCCGACATGAAGTACCTGCGCGACCGTAATCCGCCGCAGAATTTCCTTGAACAGAACATGATATTTGTGCTGCCGCAGCGGCTGCGCAAATTCCGGAAAAACCTCTTTCATGTCCGGCGCACGGATGCGGACGCTACCGTCTATGCGCCACTGTTTCAGGTGCGGTGCATAACGGAACATGATCCACTACCCGCGGATCATGACGGGCCGTTTGACGTATTTCCGTTCTATACCAACCCTACCCGCAAACGACGGCGTACGCTGGATTACTATGTGCTGTTCCTGTTTCAGGACAAGCTGTCCTACGTCAAATGCCGTGATGCGCTGGACAATGTACCGTCATGATGGGCGGCAGCGCTGCGGGCATCCCGGCGTGCAGTGCTACGGAAATCATTGGCGTTAATCGTAATACAGCGACCCTGTCCTGCTGCAACCTACAAGAAATAATTGCCGGGCATAATGATCCCGAAGCATCGCTTGCAGGGAAGATCGAAGCCGATGAAAGCTATTCCGGCGGACGCCGTAAGGGCAGAAGGGGCCAGGGTGCTACCGGAAAGGCTGCCGAGTTCATGCTCCCCAGGTACTGCGGCCGTTTCACCAACATGCCCCGGGCTGACTGTTCAAACAGCCGCTGACGGGACAAGCTATCTGATAGCTCGGTCTGGCCAGCAATGAATTTTAATAAGGGGGAGGCCGGATGGTGGGTGCGACAGGGATTGAACCTGTGACCCCCGCCGTGTGAAGGCGATGCTCTACCGCTGAGCTACGCACCCATCCGCTTCGGTGGGGCCTTATTAATCCAGTCAGCCGGGGTGCGCAAGGGGGAAAAATACGCGACTGCCGCTATTTCCGGCCCGGACGGCGGATACGGTAGGCTAGGGCTTCGGCAACATGGGGACGTTCCACATCGATGGTGCCCGACAGGTCTGCAATCGTCCGCGCCACACGCAGCAGGCGGGTAAAGCCACGGGCGGAAAGGCGCATTTTTTCAGATGCCTGTACCGCAAAATCCCGTGCCGCCGCCGTTATGCGGAAGTCATCGATCGGGGCTTCGGCATTGCGGGCTTCGCCCTGGCGGTCATGCTGGCGGGCCACGGCTTCCCTGACGCGCGCGGCGACGGTGGCGCTGGCTTCACCGCCCGTGGTCTCGGCAATGCGGTTCAGGGGCATCGGTTCGACATGTACCGCCATGTCCACACGGTCCAGCAGCGGGCCGGACAGGCGTGCCTGATAATCCTCGCCACAGCGCGGAGCCTTGCGGCATTCCTGCGACGCGTCACCCAGATAGCCGCATTTGCACGGATTCATGGCTGCGATAAGCTGGAAGCGGGCAGGGTAGGTGACATGGGCCGCGGCACGGGCGATGGATATGGACCCCGTTTCCATGGGCTGGCGCAGGATTTCCAGCGCGGAACGGGAGAATTCCGGCAGTTCGTCCAGAAACAGTACGCCGCGATGTGCCAGGCTGACCTCACCGGGACGGGCGCGGGCGCCGCCGCCACTCAATGCCGTGGGACTGCTGGAATGATGCGGGTCGCGAAAGGGCGGCCGGGATACTGGCTGCCCGTCCTTCAGCAGTCCGCCAATGCTGTGGATCCGGCTGATTTCCAGCATCTCGGTGGGTGTCAGGTCGGGCATGATACCCGGCAGGCGCGCCGCCAGCATGGATTTGCCAGCCCCCGGCGGTCCCACCATCAGCAGTGAATGACGTCCGGCGGCGGCAATTTCCAGTGCCCGCCGCGCGGTTTCCATGCCGCGGATATCGGCAAGGTCGGGCAGGGCGGTCAGGCCCGCATCCATGCGGGCGGGCAGTTCAACCGGGTCGATGACCTGCTGCCCACGGAAATGGTTCAGCAGTTCGGGCAGGGAACGGATGGCGAGGATATCCATGTCCTCGCTGGCCCAGCGGGCTTCCACGCCCTGACTGGCGGGGCAGATCAGACCCAGCGACAGGCCGGCCGCCGTCATGGCGGCAGGCAGCACGCCACATACGGGGTTTACGCCGCCATCCAGCGACAGTTCGCCCAGTGCTGCGTAACGCTGTGCCATGTCACCGGGCAGCAGGCCCATGACCCCAAGCAGCGCAAGGGCGATGGGCAGGTCGAAATGCGATCCTTCCTTCATCAGGCTGGCGGGTACCAGATTGACCACGATGCGCTTGGCCGGCAGCGCGAGGCCCATGGCGGACAGGGCGGCGCGCACGCGTTCGCGTGATTCATTGACGGCCTTGTCCGGCAGTCCGACCACAAGGAATGATGGCAGGCCAACGGAGAGCTGGACCTCAACTTTGACAGGAACGGCCTCGATGCCGGAAAAGGCAAAACCACAGATGGATGCAAGCGCCGTATCAGTCATGGCGTGATGATGCCGGATTGCGGACGGCTTGGCCATTATGGAACATGGCCGGACGGGCCAGATTCTGGCGGATATGCATCCTCACGCCATTATTTGTTGGCATAATATTTCTTATAAAACTTACAGATGCGGGCGGGAGGGGACATGCCCGGCTGCCTCACATCCTGTCCGTCCCAATCCCCTGTGCGCTTTCCTGCACACCATGATCCCAACTGGATCAATCCGGGATTCCATTCATGTGTTCCGGACTATTGTGGCGGATATGCTACAGTGACGCGCGACATCCACATCGCGCGTCACTTACGTACGGTCTTTAACGGATGCTCCGGAACGCCTGCCGTTGCGATATCCTGCTGATCCTACGCGTCGTGGACCATGTCCAGATCGGCAAAGCGTGTGAACTCCCCTTCGAAGAACAGGTGCACCGTCCCTGTCGGCCCGTGACGCTGTTTTTCCAGGATCAGTTCCGCGCGGTTATGCGCCAAGTCCATCTTGCGCTGCCATTCCTCCATCGCGGTATGGTACTTGTCCTGTGAGTCATAGGACGTTTCCTTGGGCTGGCGCTGCTGCAGGTAGTACTGGTCACGATAGACGAACATCACCGCATCGGCGTCCTGCTCGATCGATCCCGATTCACGCAGGTCCGACAGCATGGGCCGCTTGTCCTCCCTGCTCTCGACCTGACGCGAAAGCTGCGACAGGGCGATGACCGGTACCGACAGTTCCTTGGCCAGCGCCTTGAGACCCTGCGTGATCATGGAAATTTCCAGCACGCGGTTTTCCGCCTTCGCACCCACCGATGGCCGCATGAGTTGCAGGTAATCGACCACCACCAGGCTCAGCCCCTTGGTACGCGCCAGCCTGCGGCAGCGCGTGCGCATGGCCGACAGCGTGATGGCGGGCGTATCGTCAATATGCAGCGGCAGTTGCGCCAGTTCACGGCTGACCTGCACGAAGCGGTCGAATTCCTTCTGGCCCAGGTCGCCACGGCGGATCTTCTCCCCCGATACGCTGGCCTGTTCGGACAGGATACGGGTGGCCAGCTGTTCGGACGACATTTCAAGCGAGAAGATGGCCACCGACCCCTTGGGCCTGGCATCGGGCGGGGCGTTGCGGATTTCCTCCATGATCGCGCGCGCGGCGGAAAAGGCGATCTTGGTGGCCAGCGCCGTCTTGCCCATGGCTGGACGGCCCGCAAGGATCAGCAGGTCGGATGGGTGCAGGCCGCCGGTTTTCTTGTCCAGGTCACGCAGCCCGGTGGTCAGGCCCACCACGTCGCCGCTGCGGTCAAAGGCCTGCTGCGCGATTTCCAGCGCATCGGCCAGTGCGCGGTCAAAGGACTGGAAGCCGCCATCCTGTCCCTTTTCCGTGGCCAGCTTGAACAGCGCTTCTTCACTGGCGGCGATCTGGCTGGGACCGTCAAGGTCGGCACGCGCGCCAAAGGCGTTGTTGACCACGTCCTGCCCGATGTCGATCAGCTGGCGGCGTATCCATGCATCATGAATGACGCGTCCGTAATCGGCGGCGTTGATGATGCCGACCATGGACGTCAGCAGCCTGGCCAGGTACGCCGTGCCGCCCACGGAATCCAGCACGCCGGTATTTTCGAATTCGGCCCGCAACGTGACGGGGTCCGCCAGTTGGCCGCCTTCGATACGGCGGGAAATGGCGTCATAGATGCGGCCATTGACTTCATCGGCAAAATGCGCGCCGGTCAGGAAGTCGGAAACGCGGTCATATGCGCGGTTATTGGTCAGCAGCGCGCCCAGCAGCGCCTGCTCCGCCTGTATGTTGGCAGGCGGCAGGCGCTGCGAGACGCCAAGGAGCGAGTCCTTTTGCCCGGACTCTGCGGAGGGGGGATTCTGGATCGTATTCACCCCCCCATCCTACCTGATCCCCCCATGCGACCGGAAGGGGCATGATGGGGTGGCCGGATGTGCATGACGGGCGCGTCAGCCCCGGGATGCGTGTACCAGCCGTTCCGCGCGGCGGATGACGGCGATGGCCATGCCGTGGACCGTGTCCGCCCCGTACCGTTGCAGGATATCGTGCCGGGCCGCCCTGCCAATCCGCATGCACAGGTCGGGGCGTGCATGGAGGTGGAGGATCTGCGCGGCGAGCGTTTCCGGCGTGGAGGCGGCCAGCAGGAACCCGTTGACCCCATCACGGATGATGTCGGGAATGGCGCCCACGGGGGTTGCAATGACCGGCAGCCCCACCTGCATCGCCTCATGGACCGCGATGCACAGACCCTCGAAATGGGAGGGCTGCACATATACATGCAGCTTGCGGCAGAATTCCAGCGGGTCCGGCTGGAACCCCTCGAAACTGATGGCGTCCGCCGCCATCCGGGCCGCCAGCGCCTGCAGCGCCATCATCTGCGACCCGCTGCCGCACAGTGACAGGTGAATGCGTGCATCCGGCCGGGTCGCGCGGATGACACCCATCGCGCGTACCAGCAGTTGCATGTTCTTTTCCGGTTCCAGCCGCCCCAGTGATCCGACATGGAAGACCGCCCCGTCCTGCCCGTTCCATGGCGTGGCCGGTTGCACGGCCGCATCGGCCATGAACAGCGGCCATGTGCAGATCCGGTCGGGTGGCAGGCGCAGCTGGCTGCATGTGACGCGGGCCACGTATTCGGAATCCGCCACCCAGAATGCGCTCAGGTGACGGGTGCGGCGCAGCAGGAAGCGGTTGGCTGGCTTGAGAAACGCGCTGTGCTGCCAGCTGACCACGGGAATGCCCAGCATCCTGCCGATCGCCTGACCGTACAGGGTCGCGCGTGTCAGGGATGTCCATAACAGGTCGGGCCGGTTGGCGCGGACATAACGCAGCACCTGCCCCAGTGACGCGAACCGGACGGGATCGCGGTCATCCACGATATGGTAATCAATGCCGGCGGCCTCCAGCCAGGCAATGGCGTTGCCAGCCTTGCGCGCCAGCGCCACGACCCGGACCGTGTGCCCGCAGGCGCGCATCATCCCGATCACGGCAGGCAGCGGCCGTTCGGCCCCGCCGCCGTTCAGGCTGTTAATGAGATAGAGGATACGCATTCATTACCAACAACAGATCCGGCCAGGGCTGTCCTTGCCGTCATTTCTCGGAACCGGAACACCGGATATGCAACGGCGGAAAGGCTTAATAGGGCAGTTTTCCCCATTAGAAAACAGCAGGCGGGGACCGGGCGTGCAAATTACCCGGCTGTCTCCCCTGCCCTGACCGGTGTCAACCGCAGGTACGCGGTATTGCCGGGTTGTATGATCATGCATTTCTTATTACGCGTCGTGGATACTTTCCGTGGAAAATGGTTCATGACCGTACTCAATAATACGACCCTGCCCCATCTGCCGGGTAATATCCTCGTGCCTGCCTATGACCGTAGCAAGGTGACGCCCGGTATTGCCCATATCAGCGTGGGCAATTTCCATCGTGCCCATCAGGCGGTTTACATGGACCGCGTGCTGGACCGTCCCGGTCAGGCCGACTGGGGCCTGCTGGGCATAGGGTTGATGGAAAACCCGCATGAGGCCGAGAAGGCAAAGGACATGGCGGCGCAGGACTGCCTGTATTCCCTGACCGAATGTGCCCCCGATGCGCCCAATGTGGTGCGGGTGATCGGTTCCATCACGGAATACATGTATGCCCCTGCCGACCGTGCGGCCACCATTGCGCGGCTGGCCGATCCGGCAATCCGCATTGTCAGCATGACCGTGACCGAAGGCGGCTATTATGTTGATGAAAACGGCGTATTCCCCGTCGACCATCCCCTGATCGCCGAGGACCTGAAGCGCGCGGTGCCGCACACCGTGTTCGGCCTGCTGACCGAGGCGCTGCGCAGGCGGCGTGAAAGCGGCGCGGGGCCGTTTACCATCCTGTCGTGTGACAACCTGCCCCAGAACGGCCATGTCGCGCGCACCGCCTTCCTGGGCTGGGCGCGTGCGCGTGATGCCGGGCTTGCACAGTGGATCGAGGAAAACGTCACCTTCCCCTGCACGATGGTCGATCGCATTACCCCGGCCGTCCATCCCGATGATATCCGCCGGCTTGATGCGGAAAGCGGTATTGATGACCGTATTCCCGTCTTCTGCGAGGATTTCATCCAGTGGGTGGTGGAAGACAAATTCTGCGCCGGTCGCCCCGAACTTGACGCCGTCGGCGTACAGTTCACGGATAATGTCCAGCCATATGAGGAGGTGAAGCTGCATATGCTCAATGCCTCCCACTCGCTTCTGGGCCTGTCGGGCGTGCTGTCGGGGTATCGCGTGGTCAGTGAAATCATGGAAGACCTGCACGAGGTCACCCTGGTCGAGCAGTACCTCGCCTTCGACGCCGAACCCCTGCTGCATGCCCCGCCGGGCATGGCGCTGACCGAATATGGCAGGCGCCTGCTGCACCGCTTCCGCAATCGCGCGATCAGTGACCAGCTTCTGCGTATTGCGTCCGACAGCACGTCCAAGCTGCCCATGTTCATCAAGAGCACGGCCATGGGCGTGATCGCGCACCGGCGCCCGGTGGACCGCATCGCGTTTGTCGTGGCCTGTTACGCCGAGTACCTGCGTGGCCATGATGACAAGGGGCAGGCCTATGCCATTGTCGAACCGCACCTGACCGATGATGACCGGGTGAAGGCCGCATCGCCACGGCTGGAGGATGCACTGGACATGAGCGCCTTCGCAGGGTGGGAACTGGGTGATAACCCCGGATTCGTACAGGTCTATCTGGCCCTGCGGCAGTCCATCCGCGACAATGGCACGCGGGCGACGCTGGCAACGGTTGTATCCAAGGGGAAATAGACGTTCAGGGTGCTGAAAATGCGCCCTGAAATATTCTGACACACGATTTATTCATCAAGTTTGGCTTGACCCGGCGTGAAGTCCTACGTTTTCTCATGGGAGAATGTTCGGACTGTATCACGGTAATCAGGAAAACTTATGAATAGCCTTATACGCTCGGCTCCCCTCCTGGCGGCAGCCATAGCCGTCTGTGGCCTGACAGGTCTTTACCTGTTGGGCGGCGGCCTGTGGCTGTGCCTTATCGGAGGGTCTTTCTACTATGTTGTCGCGGGTGTCCTGCTTCTGGTGACGGCGTTCCTGCTGTTCCGGCGACAGGCATCCGCGCTTACGGTTTACGCGGTCCTGCTGCTTGGCACGATGGCGTGGGCCGTCAATGAAGCCGGGTTTGACTTCTGGGCGCTTGCACCACGTGGGGATATCCTTGTCCCCATCGGGATCGTGCTGGCGCTGCCATGGGTGACGCGACACCTACAGCCTGCGGGCATGGGCGCGCGCATGCCGCTGCTGGGCGCGATTGGCGCGGCCGTGGTCGTGGTCGGCTTCGCCCTGATGGGGGACCCGCAGGATATCGCGGGCAACCTGCCCCCGGTGGCGAAGGACGCCCCCGAACCCGGTGACGCCCACCAGATGCCCGATGGTGACTGGCAGGCCTATGGCCGCACGCAGTTCGGGGACCGTTTTTCCCCGCTCAGGCAAATCAATGCCGATAATGTCAGCAAGCTGAAAGTCGCGTGGACATTCCGCACAGGCGACCTGCGTGGTCCCAATGACCCCGGTGAAATCACCGATGAAGTCACGCCCATCAAGATCCGTGATACGCTGTATCTGTGCACGCCCCACCAGATCCTGTTCGCGCTCGATGCCAAAACGGGCAGGCAGCGGTGGAAGTTCGATCCAAAACTGGCGTACAACCCCACCTTCCAGCACCTGACATGCCGTGGCGTGTCCTATCACGAGGACAGGGCGGAGGCGCAGTCTGCTGATGGGAATGCGACACCGGTGGAATGCGCGCGCCGCATCTTCCTGCCCACCAATGACGGACAGCTGTTCGCGCTGGATGCCGAAACCGGCGCCCGCTGCGCATCGTTCGGCAATAATGGCGTGGTGAACCTGCAGGACGGCATGCCCGTCAAGACGCTGGGCTTTTACGAACCTACATCGCCCCCGGTCGTGACCGATACCACCGTAATCGTGTCCGGTGCGGTGACCGACAACTATTCCACGCATGAACCCTCTGGTGTGACGCGTGGGTTCGACGTGCATACCGGCGCGCTGAAATGGGCGTTCGACCCCGGCAATCCTGACCCGAACGAAATGCCGTCCGAACACCATACCTTCGTGCCCAATTCCCCCAATTCGTGGATCACGTCGTCCTATGACGCCAATCTGGACCTGATCTACATCCCGATGGGCGTGCAGACGCCCGATATCTGGGGCGGCAACCGCGGCGCGGATGCCGAACGCTATGCCAGTTCGATCGTGGCGCTGAACGCGTCCACCGGCAAGCTGGTATGGAGCTACCAGACCGTCCATCATGACCTGTGGGACATGGACATTCCCGCCCAGCCCAGCCTGGTCGATATCCGCAACGAACAGGGCGAGGTCATTCCCACGCTGTATGCCCCGGCCAAGACCGGCAACATCTTCGTGCTGGACCGTCGCAATGGCCATCTGGTCGTGCCGGCCCCCGAACGCCCCGTGCCGCAGGGTGCGGCGCCTGGCGATCACGTGTCGCCCACGCAGCCTTTCTCCCAGCTGACCTTCCGCCCCAGCAAGCTGCTGACCGATGCGGACATGTGGGGCGGTACGATGTATGACCAGCTGGTCTGCCGCATCATGTTCCACCGCCTGCGCTACGATGGCACGTTCACGCCGCCTTCGCTGCAGGGTACGCTGGTGTTCCCCGGCAACCTGGGCATGTTTGAATGGGGTGGCCTTGCGGTTGATCCCGTGCGCCAGATCGCGATCGCCAACCCCATCGCCATCCCGTTCGTGTCCAGGCTGATCCCGCGTGGCCCGAACAACCCGGCGACACCTGACAAGTCCCTGCCATCAGGCAGCGAAAGTGGCGTGCAGCCGCAGTTTGGCGTGCCCTATGGCGTTGACCTGCATCCGTTCCTGTCGCCCTTCGGCCTGCCGTGCAAGCAGCCGGCATGGGGCTACATGTCCGGTATCGACCTGCGCACCAACAAGATCGTGTGGAAGCACCGCAACGGCACGATCCGTGACAGCGCGCCGCTGCCCCTGCCCATCAAGATGGGCGTGCCCAGCCTTGGTGGCCCGCTGACCACCGCGGGTGGGGTCGCGTTCCTGACCTCCACGCTGGATTACTACATCCGTGCATATGACGTGACCAATGGCCGCGTCCTGTGGCAGGACCGCCTGCCTGCCGGCGGCCAGTCCACGCCCATGACCTATGCGGTGGATGGCAAGCAGTACATCGTGACCGCCGATGGTGGCCACGGGTCGTTTGGCACCAAGCTGGGTGACTACATCGTCGCCTACAGCCTGCCCGACCAGAACTGAACCGTGCAGGGCCGGGGAAGGATTTTTCCCTTCCCCGGCTTGACATGGCCGGTTCCATCTATATTCATTGGTATATAGATATCGCTGTGACAGGACACTGCAGGCCCATTTATTCGGGGGTTTGCGGGGGGCCTGCTATATTCATATTATAAATAAATAACTCTTATTACAGCTTTGATCTTACGCGCCACCAAACGGCTTGATTAGGAAACGGTAATACAAAGTTTCCGCCGTGGCGCCGATGTTCCCGCACATCCGGCAGTTCCGGTGCCTTCAGGACAGTGCAACGACGCGCTGTTTCTTGTGTTTCGCGCCATACCGGCACTGGAACCGGGCGGATGATACGGGGTGATATGATGACTTTCACAACCGCGAGAACATCGTGATTAAACGTATTGCAGCAGCGATTGTGGGAATCGGTGTCGCCGGTGGCGTCGGGTTCCTTGCCTATGCGTGGTATCCGGCCATTGCGCCGGTTGCACCGCCTCCTCCTTCCTCCTTTTCCGCAGCGCAGGTCGAGCGCGGGCGCGTGCTGGCCGCCGGCGGCTACTGCGCCGAATGCCATACCCGCACGGATGGCAAGCATGGTGTCGAACTGGCGGGCGATTACAAGATGGACACGCCGTTTGGCGCCATCTTCTCCTCCAACATCACGCCTGATCCCGAAACGGGTATCGGCCGCTGGTCGGAAGCCGCCTTCAAGCGCGCCATGCGCAAGGGCATTTCGCGTGACGGCACGCAGCTTTTCCCGGCCTTCCCGTTTGATCACTTCACGCACATGACGGATCAGGACATCGATGATGTCTATGCCTTCCTCATGACGCGGGAGCCGGTGCACTCGGTCAAGCGTGACAACACGGTGGGCTTCCCCTTCAACATCCGTCTGGAACAGGCGGGCTGGAAACTTCTGTTCCTGCATGAAGGCCCGCTCAAGAATGATCCCAGCCAGGATGCCGAGTGGAACCGTGGCGCGTACCTGGCCGAAGGGCTGAGCCACTGTTCGGCATGCCATACGCCGCGTAATCTCATGGGTGCGGAAAAGGCCAGCGCGCCGTATGATGGCGCCCCGGTGGATAACTGGATCGCGCCGCCGCTCAATGAACACAACCCGACCCCGGTTGTCTGGACCGAGGACGAGTACTTCAAGTACCTGCGCTTCGGTTCCGCCCCGCTGCATGGCAGCGCCGCCGGTCCCATGTCGCCCGTGGTCCATGGTGGCCTGAGCGAGATGCCGGAATCCGACGTGCATGCCATTGCGCATTACCTGGCCCAGATCGACCATTCCGCAACCCGCGTCAGCCAGGACCCCAAGGCGATTGCATGGGCCATGCAGGCATCCATGAAGGATCTGGTCGGCCCGCAGGTGAACCCGAACGCGAAGCTGTATGCCGGCGCCTGCGCCGCGTGTCACGCCAATGCCGGACCGCAGCCGGTTGAAGGCCGCCCCGACCTGGCGCTGAACAATGCGCTGTGGCTGGATGAGCCGACCAACCTGTTCCAGGTCATCCTGCGTGGCATTGGCACGACGGAAGGTATATCCACCGTTTCCATGCCCAGTTTCTACCATTCCTTCTCGGATGCGGATCTGGCCCGCCTGGCGGCCTACCTGCGTGCGACCCGCACGACCCTGCCGCCGTGGACCGATCTGGAGAAGAAGGCGGGCGAGGTTCGCAAGACCCTGCCCGTTCCCCCTGTCGCGTCGTCCCATTGAGCTGAAAGACGGAGCTAGAACATGACGACCTTTCGCCTCAATGGACGGGAAGTAACCGTTGACGTACCGGGTGATACCCCCCTGCTGTGGGTCATCCGTGACGAAGTTGGCCTGACCGGAACGAAATTCGGTTGCGGCATCGGCATGTGTGGTGCGTGCACCATCCATATCGGTGGCCGGGCCACCCGTTCCTGCGTGACCCCCGTCAGCGCCGCCGAAGGCGCTGACATCACCACGATCGAAGGCATCGATCCCGAGGGTAACCACCCTGTCCAGCAGGCCTGGCGTGAAATCCAGGTGCCGCAGTGCGGCTACTGCCAGTCCGGGCAGATCATGCAGGCCGTGAGCCTGCTGAAGGATTACCCCTCTCCCACGGATGAGGAAATCGATGCCGTCATGGCTGGCAGCCTGTGCCGGTGCATGACCTATATTCGCATTCGTGAGGCCATCAAGAAGGCCGCGGCCACCGCACGCGGAGATGCATCAAATGGGTAGATTAAACCGCTTCCGCCTTGGCAAGGACGGACGCCGTGAACAGGCTTCCCTGTCACGTCGCGGCTTCCTTGTCACCTCCCTTGGCGCCGGCGTCATGTTTGGCTTCGCGCGTCCTTCATCCGCCAACCAGATTTTCCCGCTCGACCGGTCGCTGCCGGGTGACGGGGCGTTCGAACCCACCATCTGGTGTTCGATCGCACCCGATGGGGAAATCACGGTCAACATCATCCGCGCGGAAATGGGCCAGCATATCGGCACCGCCCTTGCCCGCATCATCGCGGATGAAATGGAAGCCGACTGGAGCAAGGTCCGCATCAACTACGTGGACACCGACCCCAAATGGGGCTTGATGGTTACCGGTGGCAGCTGGTCGGTGTGGATGACATGGGATGTCTTCCGTCAGGCTGGCGCCGCGACGCGCACGGCCATGGTCGAGGAAGGCGCCCGCCTGCTGGGCACCACGCCGGACAAGTGCACGGTCGCCAACAGCATCGTCAGTGCCGGTGGCAAGCAGATCAGCTTTGGCGACATCGTGGCCAAGGGGCATCCGTCCCATTCCTTCACGCCCGAGGAAATGGCCAAGCTGCCGCTCAAGCCCGCCAGCGAACGCAGGCTGATCGGCAATGCCGAACTCAAGGCGCTGGACATTCCGGCCAAGACCAACGGCACGGCCATCTATGGCATCGACGCCAAGGTGGAGGGCATGCTGTATGGCCGCCCCAAGATGCCGCCGACGCGCTATGGCTCCAAGGTCCGTTCGGTTGACGATACCGATGCCAGGAAGATCAAGGGCTATGTCCGCTACCTGCTGATCGATGATCCGTCGCAGGTCGTGCAGGGCTGGGTCGTGGTGCTGGCGGAAAGCTACAGCGCCGCCATCCGCGCGACCGATGCGCTGAAGGTTGAATGGACGCCGGGTGAGACGATCCACACGTCCGAACGCGACATTCAGGACCGTGGCCGCGAACTGATCAACAACAAGGCAGGTGGCGTCTATATCTTCAATGATGATGGCGTGGACCAGGCCTTTGGCAGTGCGCATACGGTCATGGATCAGGAATATACCTGTGCATCCGTGCTGCATTACCAGCTGGAACCGACCAACGCGCTGGCCTTTGAAAAGGACGGTGTTTACGAAATCCACGCGGGTAACCAGTGGCAGAGCCTGATCCTGCCCACGCTGGCCAAGTCGCTGCAGGTGCCTGAAAGCAAGGTCATCCTGCGCAGCTACCTGCTGGGTGGCGGGTTTGGCCGCCGGCTGAACGGGGATTACATGATCCCGGCAGCCCTTGCGTCCAAGGCGCTGGGTGGCAAGCCGGTCAAGCTGATCCTGACGCGGTCGGATGACATGCAGTTCGATTCCTTCCGCTCGCCTTCGGTCCAGCGTGTCCGCATGGCGTTCGACGCCAGCGACAGGATCACCGCCATGGATTACCAGGCCGCTGCGGGCTGGCCCACGGGCGTGATGGCCGAAGCGTTCATGGAAAAGGGCGTGGATGGCAAGCCGTATGACCAGTTCGCCATCGCTGGTGGCGACCACTGGTACGAAGTCGGTGCCTTCCGGGTGCGTGCGCTGCGTAATGACCTGGCGGAAAAGACATTCCGTCCCGGCTGGCTGCGTTCGGTCAGCCCTGGCTGGACCAGCTGGGGGGTCGAGTGCTTCCTTGATGAAGTCGCGCACCGCCAGAAGAAGGATCCTGCGCAGTTCCGTCTTGAACTGTTGACCGCGCAGGGCCGTAACAAGGGGCAGGCGCCCGATTCCGTCGGCGGCGCGCTGCGTCAGGCCGCTGTCGTGCGCAGGCTTATGGAAAAGGTGAACTGGGGCAAGACCAGCCTGCCCAAGGACACCGCGATGGGCCTTGCCACCACGGCGGGGCAGGAACGCGGCATGCCGACGTGGATCGGTTGTGTGGCGCAGGTGCATGTGGACCGTAGCACGGGCGTCGTGACATGCCAGAAGCTGACCATCGTGGTCGATGCGGGTACCGTGGTTGACCCCGATGGCGCGAAGGCCCAGACCGAGGGTGCTGCGCTGTGGGGCCTGAGCATGGTCCTGTTCGAGAACACGGAAATCGTCAACGGCATGCCGGTTGACCGTAACCTGAACACCTATACGCCGCTGCGTATTGCCGACACGCCGGAAATGGACATCGAGTTCCTGCCCAGCACCGAAAAGCCGATGGGTCTGGGTGAACCGGGCACGACGGTGGTCGGTCCTGCAATCGGCAACGCCATATTCAATGCCGTGGGTGTCCGCCTGCGTCATATGCCGGTCCGTCCGGCGGATGTGCTGCGCGGCCTGCAGAACGGCTAGGCGCATACACCCTGAATACGAAAACCCCGGCATGCGGTGCATGCCGGGGTTTTTTATTGTCTGGGATAAAAATAAAAGTTTTTGGGTGCCGCCTTTTTTCAGGAAGGCGGCATTACGGGAAGCTTCCTGAAAAAGCTTCACCGAAAATTCCTTTATGATTTACCGGAATTATCAATGCGGCCGCATGCCCATGCAGGCGGCCAGTATGGCCAGAAAGCACAGTTCCGCCAGGCATATGACAAACCACTGCAATGTCATGTAACCGCGCGGCATGGCCCCGCGTTGCCAGGCCATGCGTTCCACGACAGCAGTGGCGGCAAATCCCGCGATCAGGATCAGCAGCCCGATCAGTTCATGCACCGTAGCAAGACACAGTCCCACCCAGCCGATGCAGGCAGGCGCTCCCCCCATGGCAAGACGCAGGCTGGTCAGGCGCTGCGTGCCGCCCGCCGGGACGATATCGGGCTGTTCCAGCGCCAGTCCCCAGTGGACCGCGCCGAGAAACGACAGCATGACCGCGCCATACCCCACGGCCGCCGTCAGCAGGCGTGGCGTATGGTCGGGGGTCAGGAACAGGATCGCGCATGTGCAGCCAACCAGTGGCAGCAGGCTTGCCAGCGCGGTGACGATGGCAAGCAGTGGCAGGCGTTTCACGGCGGGTCTCTCCTATCTTGTCATGTTGTGCATACCCTACTCTGGCATGATGCGTGGCATCTGTTATCGTGGGGCAGGATATGCATGCGGTCGTATGCCGTATCCCCATAATGTCAAATCTGAGGAAACAGATACCATGAGCGCCATTATCGATATCATCGCCCGCGAAATACTCGACAGCCGTGGCAATCCCACCATCGAGGTGGACGTCGAACTGGCATCCGGCGCGAAAGGCCGGGCTGCGGTCCCTTCGGGCGCGTCCACCGGCGCGCATGAGGCCGTCGAACTGCGTGATGGCGACCCGAAACGCTATGGCGGCAAGGGTGTGCTCAAGGCCGCGGGCCATGTCGAGCATGAAATCCTTGAAGCCCTGCAGGGCGTGGAATCGACCGACCAGGTTGCCATTGACGAGGCGATGATCGACCTCGATGGCACACCCAACAAGTCCCGTCTGGGCGCGAACGCGATTCTGGGCGTGTCGCTGGCAGTTGCCAAGGCCTCGGCCGAGGAGCTGCAGACCCCGCTGTACCGCTATGTCGGCGGCGTGTATGCCCGCACCCTGCCCGTGCCGATGATGAACATCATCAACGGTGGCGAACATGCCGACAACCCCATCGACATCCAGGAATTCATGATCCAGCCGGTGGGCGCGCCCACGGTTACGGATGCGATCCGCATGGGTTCGGAAATCTTTGCCCAGCTGAAGAAAAGCCTGTCGGGCGCTGGCTACAACACCAACGTCGGTGACGAGGGCGGGTTCGCGCCCGCGCTGAAATCGGCCGATGAGGCACTGGGCTTCATGATGCGCGCGGTCGAAGCGGCGGGATACCGCCCCGGTGACGACGTGACCTTCGCACTCGATTGCGCCGCGACCGAATTCTACAGGAACGGGCGTTATGAACTGAAGGGCGAGGACAAGAGCCTCGATGCCGCTGGCATGATCGCCTATCTGGCCGATCTTTCCGCCCGCTATCCCATCATTTCCATCGAGGACGGTCTGGCGGAAGATGACTGGGAAGGCTGGGCTGAACTGACTGCCAACCTTGGGCACAAGCTGCAGCTTGTGGGGGATGACCTGTTCGTGACCAATCCCGACCGCCTGCGTCGTGGCATCAAGGCAGGCGTCGCCAATTCTCTGCTGGTCAAGGTCAACCAGATCGGCACGCTGAGCGAGACGCTGGAAGCCGTGCAGATGGCGCAGCATGCCGGTTACACGGCGGTGATGAGCCACCGTTCGGGCGAAACGGAAGACAGCACCATCGCCGACCTGGCGGTGGCGACCAATTGCGGGCAGATCAAGACCGGATCGCTTTCACGTTCGGACCGGACGGCGAAATACAACCAGCTGATCCGTATCGAGAACGAACTGGCCACGGCTGCCCGCTACGCCGGGCGCACGATCCTGAAGAACGGGTGACATCCCATGCCGGACGGGGTATCCCGTCCGGTAACAGGACATGGCGGGGAAAGGGTTACGATGCAGCTGGGCAAGATCATGAAGCGCGTGATGGGGGCAACCATCCCCCCTGCCCTGTTTATCGGGCTTACGGCCTATTTCGGCTGGAATGTCATGCGGGGCGAACATGGGCTGCACAGCTATGCCGCACAGCTTCACCTGCTGGATGAGGCACGATCCGCCCAAAAGGACGCGGCAGCGGAACAGGAAGTCTGGCTGCGCCGCGTGCGGGGCCTGAAGGAAGGGGCGCTGGATACAGACCTGCTGGATGAACGCGCGCGCTCCATGCAGAACCTGGCCCGGCAGGATGAAATCGTCGTGCCCTATGGCGAACACGACCATCTGTACTGATCGCCCAACCGACAGGCACAAAAAAACCCCGGAAAAACTACCGGGGTTTTTTTGTATCCGTTTGCGCGGAAGATTATTTGATCTTCGCTTCGCGGAAGGCCACGTGCTTGCGGGCGACGGGGTCGTATTTGCGCATTTCCATCTTGCCGGTCTGGGCACGGGCGTTCTTCTTGGTCACGTAGAAGTAGCCGGTGTCCGCCGTGGAAACGAGTTTGATCTGGATGGTGTTGGTCTTGGCCATGATATCCTCAGCACTGCTTTGCCGCTGCTGGAACATTCAGGTACAGCAGTGGTTCAAGTGGGCGGAAAATGCGCATACACAAGGCGCAGGTCAAGCGCCTTGGCCGATATTTCTGATTAAATTCGCACACAATGGGTAAAAAAGGAGCGCAGTGCACGATGTTGAGCGTCTCGGAAGCGCGCGAACGGATTCTTGACGGGGTGTTTCCCCTGCCATCCGAGGTCGTGGCCCTGACCGATGCCTGTGGGCGCGTCAGCGCGGCCCCCGTCATCGCCCGGCTGTCCAATCCCCCGGCCGATGTATCGTCCATGGATGGCTACGCGGTGCGTGCCGCGGACCTGTCGGTACAGGGCGCGCGCCTGACCTGCATCGGTTCCGCCCCCGCGGGTCACCCCTTCGCCGGCGCGGTGGGAGCCGGTGAATGCGTGCGTATATTCACCGGCGCGGTCGTGCCATCCGGCGCGGATGCCATCCTGATACAGGAAAATGCACAGGCGGAAGGCGCATCCGTTACCACGACCACCACCCTGCCCCCCGGCACCTATATCCGGCGCAGGGGCCAGGATTTTGCCGAAGGCCAGGAAGTCATTCCCACGGGCCGCAGGCTGTCGGCGCGCGACATCGGCCTTGCCGCCGCAGCCAATCATGCATGGGTGCGGGTGACGCGCCGCCCGCGCGTGGCCATTGCCGCGACGGGTGATGAACTGCTGCTGCCCGGAAGCGGGATCGGGGCGGGACAGATCGCCAATTCCAATACACCCATGCTGGCCGCCCTGTTGCGCGCGGCGGGCGCGGACCCGGTCATGCTGCCGGTGCTGCGTGACGACATGGCCGACCTTGCCACGCTGGAACGCATGGTTGATGGCGTGGACATGCTGGTGACCGCAGGCGGCGCGAGTGTCGGCAGCCATGACCTTGTGCGGCGTGGGCTGGAACAGGTCGGGTTGAAAACCGATTTCTGGAAAATCGCCATGCGGCCGGGCCGTCCGCTCATGTACGGGCATCTGGGCCGCCTGCCATTTATCGGCCTGCCGGGCAATCCGGTGGCGGCGTTTGTCTGTTCGGTCGTATTCATCCTGCCCGCCCTGCGCCGCATGGCGGGGCTGGCCACGCCGGTTGTGCCGCCGGAACACGCGATACTGGGGGCGGACGTGCCCGAAAACGACCGGCGCATGGATCACCTGCGCGCGGGACTCGGCCATGATGCGGACGGACGGCTGGTGGCGACCCCCTTCGCCGTACAGGATTCGGCCATGCTGCATGTGCTGGCGCAAAGCGGCGCCCTGATCCTGCGTGCGCCCCATGCCTCCCCGGCAAAGGCGGGGGAGCCGTGCGACATAATCCGTATCGATCGCGTTCTGGAATAGGTCTGTTACGCCGGTTGACGCGGCGTGGGGAACCAATATAGAACATGTGAACAGGTTTTTGGTTTGTTCCATCATATTCCAGCCCGGGCGACACCGGTAACGGCAAAAGGACATGTGGCATGCTTACGAAGAAACAACATGAACTTTTGCTGTTTATCGACAGCCACCTGCGCAGGACGGGTTTCTCCCCGTCCTTTGATGAAATGAAGGATGCGCTGGGCCTGCGTTCCAAATCCGGCATTCACCGCCTGATCTCGGCGTTGGAGGAACGCGGTTTCCTTCACCGCAGGCATCATCGCGCCCGTGCGCTGGAAATCCTGCGCCTGCCTGATATCGATGTGCCGCCCGCGCCCGCCCCGTCCGACCCACCTGCCCCGATCCCCGGTCTGCCTGATCCCGGCGGAATGCTGGTGGTGGATGTCCCCTTCGTGGGGCGGATCGCCGCCGGCAATCCCATTGAAGCCATTACACCGGAAACCACCCGTATTGCCGTCCCGGCCGACATGCTGGGCAAAGCCAGCCATTACGCGCTGGAAGTCACGGGGGATTCGATGCAGGACGCGGGGATTCTGGATGGTGACATGGTCATCATTCGTGAAGGTATGCAGGCAACGGACGGGCAGATTGTCGTCGCCCTGATCGATGGGGTGGAAGTCACGCTGAAGCGTCTGCGCCACGAGGGGAGCAATATTGCGCTGATCCCTGCCAACCGGCATTATGAGACCCGCGTGCTGCCTGCGGCCCGGGTCAATGTGCAGGGCACCCTGGCTGGCCTGATCCGTCGTTACTGAAAAGACCGTTTTCAGCAACCTGCCAGTGAATCACCCTGCGACCATGAAAAGTGTCCGGTAAAGCTTTTTTCAGAAGGCTTCGGGAAACGCCCTCCTGTTGAAACAATCTTCAGGGCGCGTCCCGCGCCACCTGTTCCCATGTGGGCAGCCGGGCCGCCAGTTGCGCCACCGCATCCGGCCCCATGGGGGTGATGGTCGGAAATTCGGCCAGTATGCGGACCCGTCCATGGCGTTCGATGGCGCTGCGGCCATAAGGTTCGGGCGGGCCGTTCAGGATCACGCCCGCAACCTGCAGTCCACGCGCCCGGAGTGCGGCAAGGCTGAGCAGCGTATGGTTGATCGTGCCAAGCTGGCTGCGCGCCACCAGCACGACCGGCAGCGCCAGCCGGGCCATGAGGTCGATCATCAGGTAATTTTCGGCAATCGGCACGAACACGCCGCCTGCCCCTTCCACCACCAGCGGACCGTCACTGGCTGCATGGCGTGGCAGGGCGATCATGGCGGGATCGATCCGGGTATGGGCCGCATGGGCCGCATCCTCGGGCGATAGCGACGCCCCGAACGTGGCGGCCGGTGGATAAAGGCGGGCCGGGTCCAGTCCCGTTAGCTGCCGCACGCCCATGCTGTCGGATGGGGCGTCATCCGTGCCGCTCTGCAACGGTTTCCAGTAAGCCGCGTCCCATGCCCTGACCAATGTCGCGGATGTCACCGTCTTGCCTACATCCGTATCCGTGCCGGTAACGAACACACCCGGCCACGCCGCGCGGCGGAACAGCCCGTAACCAACCTGATAGGACACGGTGAACGGTCCATCCGTTCCCGCCGCCGCCAGTACGCGGCGCAACTGGCCACCCGTGGCGGGGGCGTGGTCCGTATGCGTGGCCCCGATGGCGCGCAGTTCCTGCACGAAAGCCAGTGGGGTGGCCGGGGTATCGACAGTCTCGGCATCATGCCACATCCCCGCACCGCAGGCGGGCCATTCGGCCTGTAGCTGTTCGATGGTGGGATAATCCGGCATGGGACACACGACCCCGGCCCGTGCATATGCATCCCGCCATTGCCGGAGGCTGCCCAGGCACAGCGTGGAAAGCGCTATCTGTCCCCCCGGTGCCAGCAGGTTGCCCAGCATGCGCAGCGTGCGTGCCCGGTGGGCAAACCACTGCATGGCCATGCTGGAACAGATCAGGTCAAACGGACCTTCCACGTCCGGGGCTTCGGCATCCATGCGGTGCAGGGACAGCCTGTCATCATCCGCCATCCGCCGGGCCACGCGCTCCAGCATGGCAGGGGCGATGTCGGTGGCGGTAATATGGGCTGTCGGGAACAGCCTGCGCAGTTCGCGGGTCAGGAAGCCGGTGCCACAGCCAATTTCCAGAATACGTGCGGGAGGCATGTCGTCGGGGGCATGGCGGGCAGCGATGCGGCATGCCAGTTCGCGCGCCACAACGTGCTGGACGCGGGCGGCCTGTTCATATCCCTGTGCCGCACCAAAACGGGCGGCGATGCGGTCCTTGCGGGTCATGGTGCGGTCATCCGTCCGGTCATGGCCATAATGGAGTGGGCGCAGGTTGCGGTATGGGTCAGGGGCAGCAGGTGGCCACCTTCAACCCACTTGGCTTCCATGTTGCTGCCGGGGGGGAAGCAGGCACGGGTCAGCGTGGGCGGTGCAATGGTGTCATCTGTTCCGGCAATGACATGGACCGGACATGTGACCCGTTTCAGGTCGGTCCTGCAATCCATGTCCATCAGGGCCACCAGCCCCTGTTCCAGCCGTCCGCGTTCGATGTGGGGCGGCAGTGGCGTGTCAATGCCGGCACGCAGGCGGAAGCTGTGCAGCAGCCCTTCGGGTTCCCGCATCAGGCCTGCGCGCATGCGTTCAATCACGCGCCGGGGAATGCCGTGGGGAAAGTCGGCTGCGGTCCCGAACCGGCTGAAACCGTTTATCAGCACCAGCCCCCGGCACAGGGGACCATGGTGACGCAGCAGCCACAGCGCGCCCAGCGAGTGCCCGACCCCGATATAGGGCACCTGTGGCAGCATCAGCGCGGGTTGCCGGGTGAAGAAGCCGAAATCGGTGCATGTCGTATGTGCCGGACCAAGGGCGGCGCGGGTTGCATCCCAGAATGTCGGGTCAAAGGCCCAGCCATGCACCAGCGCGATCGGGAGGGAGGCTGCCGTACCCATGGTCATGCATGCTCCCGTGCGGCAAGGGTGATGGCGCGGGCCAGTTGGTCAACCATGCTGTCGGTGTGGGCGGCACTCAGCGCCAGCCGTATGCGGCTGCCATTCGGGGGCACTGTGGGGGGACGGATGGCGGTAGCAAGGATGCCGTGGGCCTCCAGACGGGCCGCGAACGCCAGTGCGTGTGCGGCCTCCCCTATCATGATGGGTATGATCTGGGTGGTGGACGGGCCGGATGACAGGCCGCAGTCATGGATCACGCCGCGGATATGGTCGGCATTGCGGGCCAGCCGTGCCCGGGCTTCGTCCAGCGTGGGCACCAGTTCCAGCGCCGCATCCATCGCCCCCAGCACCGCAGGCGGCGGCGCGGTGGTGAACACGAACCCCGAACAGGCGTTTATCAGCCAGTCACACAGGGCCCGTGACCCGGCCACATAGGCCCCGAAACCACCCAGCGCCTTGCTGAACGTCCCCATGACCAGATCGATCTCATGTCCTGCGCACAGCCCGCGTCCATGCGGGCCAAGCACGCCGGTGGCATGGGCTTCATCAACATAGGTAAAGGCGCCATGCCGCCGGGCAAGGGCGCTCAGCCGCGCGATGTCGGTGCGGTCACCATCCATGCTGAATACGCTTTCGGTCACGATCACCCGCATGGCGCGCGCGTCGCCTGCATGGCGTTCAAGCAGGCTGTCCAGATGGTCCAGGTCATTATGGCGGAAGCGGATCTGTCGCACTCCGGCGGCCATGCACCCATGATGCAGGCTGGCATGGTTCAGCCGGTCGGTGAAAACCAGCGGTGGCACGCCCTGCCCCGCTGCCAGCCGCAGCAGGGCGGCAAGGACGGAAGCATTGGCCTGCCACCCGCTGGCCAGAATCACCGCCGCCTCGCATCCCTTGAATGCAGCCAGTCGTGCCTCGACCTGCATGTGGCGGGGGCTGGTTCCGGTTACCAGGCGGGATGCGCCCGACCCGGTTCCGTCCTGCCGTAGCCATTCGGCGGCACGGGCGTGCAGCGCGGCATGGTGGGACAGGCCCAGATAATCATTGGATGAGAAATTGACCAGTTCACGCCCGTCACGGATAACGGTGGCCGCTCCCACATGCCGTACGGGCCGCAGCACGCGGCGGGTGTGCGTATCCGCCATATGGTCGAGCGCGGTCTGGAAAATTGGATCAAAACGGGCCATGAAGCGCATTGTCCTGCCGGAGCGTGCAGCCCCGGTCAATCCCGCCCACGCAATATCATGGAGTAGTCACATGCAGGGACCCCGCTGGCTGGAACGTGGCATGAAGCATGTCTGGCTACCCTATACCCAGATGCAGACCACCGTGCCCCCCCTGCCCGCCATCAGCACGCGGGGGCGCACCATCACACTGGCGGACGGGTCAGAACTGACTGATGGCATCGCATCATGGTGGACGGCGTGCCACGGCTACAATCATCCCCATATCCGTGCCGCCGTCAGCGCGCAGCTTGAATGCATGCCGCATGTCATGTTCGGCGGCCTGGTCAATGAACCCGCGCTGACACTGGCCAGCCGTCTGGCGGCCATGCTGCCGGGGGATCTGGAACGGGTTTTCTTTACTGATTCCGGTTCCGTCGCCGTCGAGGTCGCGATGAAAATGGCCATCCAGTACTGGCTGAACCGTGGCCGGACGGGCCGGACAAGGCTGCTGGCCTTCCGTGGCGGCTACCATGGCGACACGATGGCCACCATGGCCGTCTGCGACCCCGAGGAAGGCATGCATTCCCTGTATCAGGGCGCGCTGCCCGAACATTTCATCGCCGACCTGCCCGTGGATGCAGACAGCATGCGGGCGCTGGATGAATTGCTGGCGCAATCAGGGGACAGCATTGCCGCAATTATTGTCGAGCCACTGGTGCAGGGCGCGGGCGGTATGCTGTTCCATTCCCCCGATGTGCTGCGGAACCTGCGCATGCTTGCGGACCGGCATGGCGTCCTGCTGATACTGGATGAAATATTCACCGGGTTCGGGCGCACCGGTACCATGTTCGCGTGTGAACAGGCCGGGATCGTGCCGGATATCATCACGCTGTCCAAGGCCCTGACGGCGGGCACGATGGCGCTGGCCGCCACCGTGGCGCGCGCGCATGTCTTTGATGCATTTCTGTCGGACGACCCGCTGCATGCGCTCATGCACGGGCCGACCTTCATGGCCAACGCCATGGCATGCGCCTGTGCCAATGCCTCGCTGGACCTGTTTGAACGCGAAGACTGCCTGGGCGGGGTGGCGCGCATTGCCCGACAGATGCGCACGGAACTGGAACCGTGCCGCAGCCTGCCCCATGTGGTGGATGTGCGCGTCATGGGGGCGATCGGTGTGGTGGAACTGGACCGCATACATGACATGAATGCACTGAAGACCGCCCTGGTCGCGCAGGGGGTCTGGGTGCGGCCCTTCCGTAATATTGTCTATCTGACGCCAGCTTTTAACATAACCACGTCGGAACTGGGCAAGCTGACCGCTGCCATCCGCACCGTTCTGGCGCAACCGGTGTAGCAGCGGATGCATCGGCGCTAGGCCATTGGGGACGGATCTGGTATAGAAAGCCCATGACTTTTTTTCAGCATCGATCCTGGCGCATGACAAATCATGACAGCAAGCGACAGATCGTGCTGAAGATCCTGTCGGACGGAAAAGCCCGTTCGGTGCGTGAAATCGGCGACCTGTTCCCCGAACTGGGCACCTACCATGCCCGTCTGGCGCTGCAGGCCCTGCGTAACCAGGGACTGGTTACGGTGGAAGATGCCCCGGGTGCCAGTGATGGACGCAAGCGCAAGGTCTGGCGTCTGGTCAATACGCACGCCTGAAGGCGGTATTTACAGGGTATCCGGCTTATACAGGCGCACGGCTTCTGCGTGGTTACGCCGTCGCGGCATGGCAGGATCATATTGTCCGGCCCGAGGCCAGCCATTCATTTATCAGGCGTAGCATTTCGAAACCGTAGGCCTATCGGCAGTACCAGTATATCAGCCCCGCCCGATAATCCGGACGGGGCGATACCGGTTCACGACGGCGTGGATTCCAGTTCTTCCTTCTTTTCAACCGGCGGCTTGGTACGGCTGTTCCGGCGGGGGGCACGGGGTGCGCGCGGTGCCGGGGGCGGTGCGGGTTCGCTGGCCACGGTGGGCTGCGGGGCGGTTTCCGCAGGTTCCGGCGCCTGCGGGATGGCGGGCTGTTCGGCCCCCTCCTCGACGCTGGTTTCCGTGGGCTGGCGGTTGTCAGCGGGGCGCTGCTGGCGGGCGGCCATGCGTTCCTGGCGTTCCTGCTGGCTCTGCTGTGCCGCCTGCGTCATGGCATTGAGAATGCGGAAGTAATGTTCGGCATGCTGGAAATAGGCTTCCGCCATTACGCGGTCGCCCGTGCTGCTGGCGTCGCGGCCCAGCTGCAGGTATTTTTCGAACAGCTGCTGCGCCGTACCGCGCACACGCAGGTCAGGCCCGTTGCTGTCGAAGACATGGTTGCGGTTCAACGGGATCTGGCCATTGTTATGGCGTACGCTTCCGCCATTGCTGCCGCCCGAACGATTGTGACGGCCTCGCATGCGTTTCATGTTCATAAGCTGTCGCAGCACTTTCCTGTTGCCGGTCACTGGCGCTGCCCTGGACCGTGGGGCGGTCTGTCCGTCCCGTCTGTTGCCATAGTGGTTGTCCGGTATGACGCCGGACACGGATCCCTGCGCATGGCGGAACCATTCCGGTTCATGACGCCAGCTTTTCTGTTTTGCAATCGGGATCACCCACGCGGAAACGGAACGGCAGAACAGGTTGCAGTTCGTGTTTCCTGCGCCATCGCACTATATCCCGCCTGTTTCAGTCTGCCAAATTATTTTTTCATGACCAGCGCCCGTCCGATTTTCCCCAGATCGGGGCGGATTTCCAGTATCCGCAGGCCACCTTCATGCATAAGGGCGGGCACGCTGTGGTCCTGTCCTATGCCCAGTTCCAGCACCGCGATCCCGCCCGGTGCCAGCAGTCCGGGCAAAATCGCAGCCAGCGCGCGATACGCGACCAGCCCGTCCGCCCCGCCATCCAGCGCGCGTGCAGGTTCATGGCGCACCACTTCGGGCATGAGGCCCTTCAGGTCGGCATGGGGAATGTAGGGGGGATTGCTCAGGACCAGGTCGAATGGTCCCGTGATCCCATCGGCCCAGTTGCAGCACAGCATGTCGCACCGCGCCGCCAGTCCGTTGCGTGCGGCATTGCGCGTGGCAAGGCGTGCTGCATCGGGATTGATGTCGGTGCCAATGCCCGTGGCCTGCGGATATTCCGCCAGCACCGCCAGCAGCAGGCAGCCCGTGCCTGTCCCGATATCCAGCACGCGCAGCGGGGCGTTCCGGTCCGGCAGGTGGTCCAGCACGGCTTCCACCAGTGTTTCCGTGTCCGCGCGCGGTATCAGGGTTGCGGGTGAAACCACCACGTCCAGCGACCAGAAACCTGTATGACCGGTGATATGGGCCATCGGTTCATGATGCAGGCGGCGCTGCAGGATCTGCATGAATGTGGCGTGGTCTGCTGGCGGCAGGATATCAATACGCAGCAGCCCCGCCAGATCGGTGCCCGCAGCATGGGCGGCCAGCAGCCGGGCTTCGCGCTGGGGTGCCTCGATGCCTGCGGCACGCAGGCGGGTGGTGGCGTCGGACAGAAGATGGCGCAAATTTGCGGGCGTCGGTGTCATGGCATCTTTCATCGCGGCTGATTTCCGGCATACTGGGGCATCATGCAACTGCCCGCTTTTTCATTACGCCCCGTACGGACCCTGATCGTCACCATGCTGTGTGCCGGCCTTGCAACGCCAGCACTGGCCGGGTCGTTTGATGTTGAGGACGGGTATGGTGATGGTGAAATATCCGAGACCTCGCGCCTGTATGTGGATGAGCGGCTTGTCGCGACCTTCCGCCTTGACCATGACCATCCCAGTCAGACCGCCCATGTGGAAACGGCAGTCAGCCGCGTGAACCACAGTTACGCCCTGTGTGGCGAAATCACGATCCGTCGGCCGGAAGGCAAGGTCGAGATCCATCAGGTCAGTGGCGAAGGCGTGCTGCATGAACCCGATGGCCACCATCTTGTCGCCCTTGGCGCGCGCAACTTCACCGAATTCTACCTTGCCGATCCGGATGACCCGGACGTGGTCGAACGCCATCCCGGGCGCAGCAGCCTGTGCGCGGCACCGACATCATAGGGCGTCAGTTATCATCCGCCGCCAGAAGGGCAGCCTGTTCTTCCTGCGTCAGTGCATCGACGAACTCATCGAATTCCCCCGCCATGACCCGATCGATCTTGTACAGTGTCAGCCCGATGCGGTGGTCGGTCACGCGCCCCTGCGGGAAGTTGTAGGTCCGGATACGTTCCGACCGGTCGCCCGTGCCAACCTGCGCGCGGCGATCGGCGGCGCGCGTTTCATGGGCTGCCGCACGGTTACGTTCATACAGGCGCGCGCGCAGGATCTTCATCGCCTTGGCACGGTTCTTGTGCTGGCTTTTTTCTTCCTGCATTGCCACCACGATATTGGTGGGCAGATGGGTGATGCGCACCGCACTTTCAGTCTTGTTGACGTGCTGCCCCCCTGCCCCTGATGCCCGGTAGACATCAATGCGCAGGTCGCCCTCGTTCACCTCCACATCCACTTCTTCCGCTTCAGGCAGGACAGCGACGGTTACGGTGGAAGTATGGATGCGGCCCTGGCTTTCGGTCGCGGGCACGCGCTGCACACGATGCACGCCGGATTCGTATTTCAGCCGGGCAAACACGCCGCGTCCGGTAATGCTGGCGATCCCTTCGCGCAGGCCGCCAAGTTCGGACTGGTCATATTCCAGCACCTCGAACCGCCAGCCGCGCTGGTCGGCATAGCGCTGGTACGCACCAAACAGTTCGGCTGCGAACAGCCCTGCCTCATCCCCACCGGCGGCGGGCCGGATTTCAAGGATGGCGCTGCGTTCGTCCGCTTCGTCACGGGGCAGCATGGCCAGGCGGATGTCATGGCGGAGTTCAGGGATCTGCGTGTGCAGGGTATCAAGTTCGGCCTGCGCCAGTTCCCGCAGTTCGGGGTCGGCCAGCATCTGGGTCGCGTCCTGTTCCGCCTGTTCCGCCGTGCGCAGGGCGTTCACACGGGTTACAATCGGCTCCAGTTCCGCATATTCGCGTGAGGCCTGGCTGAAATCGGCCCCCGACATCCCTTCCGCGAGGAGGGCCTGCAATTCCTCGCACCGGGCGACGATACGGTCCAGACGGTCGTCAAACTTTGCCACGATCAGGCCTTCTTGGGGGTTCCGGACAGGAGGAAGGCGGCCACGCCATCCATCGGCACTTCGGTCTGCTGCCCGCTATCCAGATCCTTGACCTGCACCACGCCGCGCGCGATCTCGTCACTACCGATGACGATGGCATGGGTTGCGTTCATGCGGTTGGCGCGTTCCATCCGGCGCTTCATGTTGCCGCGATAGGACGTTTCCGCCCGCACCCCTGCCCCACGCATGGCCTGCAATACGGTAATGGCCGCGGCCTGTGCATCCGCCCCCATGGGAATGACGGCAACCGGGCGCGGCTCCGCCGGGATGTCCTCCAGCAGCATGGACAGGCGTTCGATCCCGCCGGCCCAGCCAATGGCGGGTGTCGCAGGCCCACCCATTTCCGCCACAAGCCCGTCATAGCGGCCACCGGCCAGCACGGTGCCCTGTGCGCCAAGCCGTTCGGTCACGAATTCGAAGGCGGTATGCCCGTAATAATCCAGCCCGCGCACGATGCGCGGATTTTCACGGAATTTCACGCCCATCACATCCAGCGTCCGGCGCAGGTCGTCCCAGAATGTCCGGGCGTCCGGCGTCAGGAAATCGGCGATCATCGGTGCATCGGCCAGAAGGGCGCGGTCCTGCGCCGCCTTGCTGTCCAGGATACGCAGCGGATTGCGTTCCAGCCGGGTCTGGCTGTCGGGGGACAGTTCGGCGCGGCGTTCGCTGAAATAGGCGATCAGCGCGGTCCGCCACGCATTGCGGCTGGCCATGTCACCCAGAGTATTGAGTTCAAGCACCACGTCATGCGCAATGCCCAGTCCCTGCAGCACGTCACGGCCCATGGCGATGACTTCGGCATCGGCCAGCGGCTCGGCAGCGCCCAGCAGTTCCGCGCCAATCTGGTGGAACTGGCGGTAGCGCCCCTTCTGCGGGCGTTCATAGCGGAACATCGGCCCGGCATAGAACACCTTCTGTGGCAGGGACTGCGTCAGCCCGTTGGTGACCAGCGCGCGGCAGATCGCGGCTGTCCCCTCGGGGCGCAGGGTCAGGGATTCGCCGCCCCGGTCCTCGAACGTGTACATTTCCTTGGACACGACATCGGACGTATCGCCCAGCGAGCGTGAAAAGACCCGCGTATCTTCAAAAACCGGGGTCGCCCATTCGTCAAACCCGTACAGGCCGACAATGCGACGGGCGGTTTCGACAACATGGGTAAAACGCCTGCGGTCTTCACCGATCAGGTCGTGGGTGCCACGAACGGGCTGTAAGCTGCTCACTACGCGATATTCCTGCATTGAACCCGGTCCATGCCCCTGGGGCCGGCCGGTTGGGCGGCGCGCCGGACCGTGGCGCGCCGCGTGTCTTCAGTCCGCGGTGGACATGGTGGCTTCGCGGGCCATTTCCTCGGCGGGGGTGTTGGTGGCGTCGGCGGCCGCAAGCTGCTCCACCTTCTTTTCCACCAGTTCGACAATATGCTCGATCATGTCGCCTGCGGGCATGGTGTGGTCCTGCTTGCCCGCGGAATAGACCATGTGACGGCCCGATCCGCCGCCGGTCACGCCGATATCGGTCATCAGCGCCTCACCGGGGCCATTGACCACGCAGCCGATGATCGACAGCGTCATGGGCGTCTTGATATGCGCCAGGCGGTCTTCCAGCGTCTGCACAGTCTCGATCACGTTGAAGCCCTGACGCGCGCAGGACGGGCAGGAAATGATCTTCACGCCACGGTGGCGCAGGCCGAGTGACTTCAGGATATCCCAGCCAACCAGCACCTCTTCTTCCGGCTCGGCCGAGAGCGAGACGCGCATGGTGTCACCCACGCCCGACCACAGCAGGTTGCCCAGCCCGATGGAGGACTTGACCGTGCCCGCGCGCTTGCTGCCCGCTTCGGTAATGCCGATATGCAGCGGATGGTCGCATACATCGGCCAGCTGCTGGTAGGCCGCGACCGCCATGAACACGTCGGACGCCTTCACACTGATCTTGAATTCATGGAAATCATGATCTTCGAGGATCTTGGCATGTTCCAGCGCACTTTCCACCAGCGCGTCGGGGTTGGGTTCACCGTATTTTTCAAGCAGGTGCTTTTCCAGCGAACCGGCATTCACGCCGATGCGGATGGAACAGTTGTGGTCCTTCGCCGCGTTCACGACTTCACGCACGCGTTCGGCGCTGCCGATGTTGCCGGGGTTGATGCGCAGGCATGCGGCACCGGCCTTTGCGGCCTCGATGGCGCGCTTGTAGTGGAAATGGATGTCAGCCACGATCGGCACATTCACTTCACGCACGATTTCGGCCAGCGCCTTCGTGCTGTCCTCATCGGGGCAGGAGACGCGCACGATGTCCACGCCCGCCAGTTCGGCGCGGCGGATCTGCGCGATCGTGGCCTCGGCGTCGGTGGTCAGGGTATTGGTCATGGTCTGGACCGAAACCGGGGCATCACCACCGACCGGCACGCTGCCGACATGGATCTGCCGCGACTTGCGGCGTTCGATGTGCTGATAAGGACGATAGCTGCTCATTATGTGCCCTCCAGATAAGGCGGCGGTTTGTGCTCCGGCCCGCCGTGGCGGGGCGGCACGACCCGGGGATCTGTTACATGCCGGTTTCCGGCATGGTGACCATCAGGGGACCATGCCGTGGAGACCATTCTACTCCGGATTGATGTGCTGCGGGAGGGGCGGAGAAAGATTATTGCCACTTCCCGTCACGGGTGTTGCGCCAACGGCCGATGAATCGGTCATAGGCGAAGGTGCCGGTGGGTGAATGGCGGGCGCGGGGGCGGCATGCATGACCGACCCGTCCGCCACTGCTGCGGGGCTGAGGGGGATGTTGTGCCGGACTTCCCCGTTACGGCCCAGCGGTGGCGTCGTGACGCCACCGGCCACAAGTGTCAGGCCGCCCGCATTGCCGACCGTCAGCACGAGGCCGGACTGATCCTGCGGCGTCTGCCATGTCTCGCCGGGCTGCATCGTATGGTCATACAGCACGGGCCCACCGGGCTTGCGCACCTGCACCCACGTCATGGCGGTCGCGTTCAGGGTCACGCTGTCCGCCGGGGTGGCGGGCTGTGCGGCCGCCGCGGCCTGCTGGGCCAGCACGTTACGGTCCTCGCCCATTTTTTCCAGCGGCTGCATGGGGGTGGCCGGCGCGGGTGGTTCGCCCGGTGCGGCCTGTGGCATGGGCACGGATGACGGCGTGCCGGTCAGGGCGTCACGTTCCTGCTGGGGGAGCGGCTGCGGCGGCGGTTCGGGCCGTTCCTCGGCCGGGGGCAGGACGGACGCCACCTGCGGCGATGCGGTGGAGGAGGAGGACAGTCCTGGCAGCGTCAGCTTGGCGGGTATGTCATGACCCAGGCCATCCGTGCCGGTCAGCTTGTACCAGCCGATATAGGCCACCACCAGGATCACGATGCCGCACAGCAGCAGCACCCCGGTCGGCAGCCCGCGTTCGGGCAGCGGCATGGGAAAGGACAGTTCGGACCGACGGGTGAACGCGCCACGGCTTTCGACCTTGAAGCGTTCAACCAGCTGTTCGGCTTCCAGGTCCAGCGCCTTGGCATAGGTGCGCAGGAAGCCCACGGCATAGGCCCCGCCGGGCAGTTCGCCCGGGTGGCCCGCCTCCAGCGCCTCAAGGTATGGCAGGCGGATGCGCAGCCATGCTGCGACATCGGGCAGCTTCCACCCCAGTTCCTCGCGCCGCGCACGCAATATGTCCCCTACCGATGCGATGGGCGTCGTGCCGGGTGCCGGGGCTGTCGTACCCTGTGCGGGTCTGGGGCGGAAATTGCGTTTGCCGTCGCTCATCCGTAGCGGGCCCTCTCATCCTGACGGATCAGGGCATCAATGGCCTGATCGACCAGTTGCTTGATAATCTCACCGACCGGCTGCTCGCCCGTGATCATGCCGACCGACTGTCCCGCCATGACGGAACCGTTTTCGACATCACCATCCACCACGGCACGGCGCAATGCACCAGCCCAGAAATGTTCGATGTCCAGTTGGGCGGCTTCCTTGGTCAGTTCGCCAGACTGGAAACGGCGCAGCGTTTCCGCCTGGTGCTGCACGAAACGGCGCGTGCCCGCGTTGTTCAGCCCGCGTACCGGAATGACCGGGAAGCGTTCATCAAGCTGGACGGACGTTACCGCGTCGCGCGCATTGGCGCGGATGAAGGCCTTCTTGAAATTTTCATGCGCGATGCTTTCCCGCGACGCGGCAAAGCGGGTGCCAAGCTGTGCGCCCGACGCCCCCTGTTCAAGGTAGGACAGGATGGCGTCGCCCCGTCCCAGGCCGCCCGCGACAAAGACCGGCACGTCATGGACATGCGGCAGGATTTCCTGCGCCAGAACGGTCAGCGATACCGGGCCGACATGCCCGCCCGCTTCCGATCCCTCGATCACCAGCGCGTCCACGCCAAGACGCATGAGGCGCTTGGCCAGCACCAGCGCCGGTGCAAAGGCGATGACCTTCGCCCCGCCTTCCTTGATGGCGCGGATCACCGGGCCGGAAGGGATGCCACCGGCCAGCACGACATGGGTGATGCCCGCGTCAAGACATACGCGCACGAGTTCATCAAGCTGCGGGTGCATGGTGATCAGGTTGACGCCGAACGGGCGGGAGGTCAGCGCCTGTGTCGCCGCGATTTCCTCGGCCAGGCGCGCGGGTTCCATCGCGCCACAGGCCAGTACGCCAAAGCCGCCGGCGTTGGAAATGGCGGAAACCAGGTTCCGTTCGCTGACCCATGACATCGCACCCGCCAGCAGCGCGTATTCGCTGCCCAGGAAGCGCGTGCCGCGTCCCCACAGATGGTCAAGGCGCGCGCGGGCTTCCGCCCGGCGCGCGGGGTCCGTCAGGGCGGACGGGGCGGCGGGTGTGGCGGTGTCCGGCATCGTGGCCGCGCTCACGATGCGTCAAGGCCGTAGGCGGTGTGCAGGGCGCGCACCGCCAGTTCGGTGTATTCGGATGCGATCAGCACCGAAACCTTGATCTCGCTGGTGGAAATGACCTGCACGTTGATGTTGCGTTCGGCCAGCGTGCGGAACATCGTGCTGGCGACGCCGGCATGCGAACGCATGCCCACGCCCACGACGCTGATCTTCACCACGTCGTCATCGGTCTGCAGTTCCGTGTACTGGGTGGCGTCGCGGTGGCTTTCCAGCACGGAAATGGCGCGCGCCAGATCGGTCTTGCCGATCGTGAACGTCATGTTGGTCGTTCCGTCGTCGCCGGTGCTCTGGACAATCATGTCCACGTTCACGTTGGCATCCGCCAGCGGGCCGAACACCGCCGCCGCGATGCCCGGGCGATCGGGAAGCTGGCGGACGGAAATCTTTGCCTCGTCCCGGGAGTAGGCAATTCCGGCGACCTGTTCCTGTTCCACGATTTCGTCCTCATCCACGACTAATGAACCGGGCAGATGCCCTTCCGATGGTGCCGGACCATCGGTGAAACTGGACAGCACCTGCACACGCACGCGCTCCTTCATCGCCAGTTCCACGCTGCGGGTCTGCAGCACCTTGGCCCCTACGGACGCCAGTTCAAGCATTTCCTCATAGGTAATCTTGTCCAGCTTCCGTGCCTTGGTAACAATACGGGGGTCCGTTGTATAGATTCCGTCCACGTCGGTATAGATATCGCACCGGTCGGCCTTCAGCGCCGCGGCCAGCGCCACGGCCGAGGTATCGGACCCCCCGCGTCCCAGCGTGGTGATGCGCCCGTCCGGGCCGACCCCCTGGAAGCCGGCCACGACCGGCACCTGTCCCGCCTGCATGCTGTCGATCAGGTTCGCGCCGTCTATGGACACGATGCGCGCCTTGCCATGCGCGTCATCCGTGCGCAGCGGGATCTGCCAGCCCAGCCAGGACCGGGCATTGACCCCAAGGTTCTGGAGCGCGATGGCCAGCAGGCCGCTGGTGACCTGTTCACCCGTTGCAACGACGGTGTCGTATTCACGTTCATCATGCTGGGGCGAGAGATCGCGGCAATAGCCGACAAGGCGGTTGGTCACGCCAGACATGGCGGAGACGACAACGGCAACCTCGCACCCGGCCTCGACCTGTTTCCGGACTTTTTCCGCGACGGCACGAATCCGGTCAAGATCGGCGACGGACGTGCCGCCGAATTTCATCACGATCCGCGGTACGGTAGGGGACATCGGAATAGTGGCTCCATTATGGCTCGGGCTTCAGCATATCCGGAGTGGGGGCCTGTTGGCCAATCCGGGGCATTGCGGTTATGCGCAAGCCGCGTCACATACATCTCCCCAGCTTCCGCGTCCAGCGGGAGAAAGCCAAATGAAAGGCGGTGCACCTATGCAGCATCACGATTCGCCCGTTCTGTCGGCAGATTCCGTCGCCCCCGAGGAGATCGCCCATTTCAGCGATTTGGCCACCCGGTGGTGGGATCCGGCCGGCCCGATGCGCCCCCTGCACGCCATGAACGACCTGCGCACCGGCTGGGCCATGCGCCACCTGCCCGCGCCACAGGCGGATGATGGCGCGCGCCGCACACTGCTGGACATTGGCTGTGGCGCGGGACTGGCCAGCGAAGCCTTCGCCCGCGCCGGATTCGACGTGACCGGGCTGGATGCGTCGCAGGCGGCGATTACGGCGGCCAGGCTGCACATGCGCCGCCATCCCCTGCCCCGGTCCGCAGGCCCGCTGTCCTACCGGTGCGGCAGTGCGGAAGAACTGGTGGCCGAAGGCGCGCGCTTTGACGCGATTTCAGCGCTGGAGGTGATCGAGCACGTAACCGACCCGGCCGCCTTCCTGCGCATGCTGGGCGGCATGCTGCGGCCGGGGGGAGCGATGGTGGTTTCGACCATGAACCGCACGTGGCGGTCCATGGCCATGGCCAAGATCGGGGCGGAATACGTCCTGCGCCTGCTGCCCGTGGGCACGCATGACTGGCGCAAGTTCATTACCCCGGCCGAAATGGGACGGTACGCGGCCCATGCGGGCCTGCGCATAACCGATATCGCGGGCATGGTGCCCGGCCTTGGCGGCTGGCGTGAAAGCCGCGACACGGCGGTAAATTATATCGTGGCGATGGTGCGCGACTGAGGACTGCCCTGTCGCGCACCACGGCCCGGCGTCAGATCGTGTTCATGAACGCGAATGTCGTCGGGCTGCCCACGGGGGTGAAGTTCCATGTGAAGTCCAGCACGCCGGTCTGGGCATTGACCTTGAACGAGGTGACGGAATCACTGCGCTGGTTGGCGCAGAACAGATATGTGCCGCTGGGATCGAACATCATCGCGCGGCCATAGTCGGCATGCATCCAGATTTCCTCGACCAGGTTCAGCGTGCCGTCATCATTCACATGGAAGCTGGCCAGCGAATCACCCAGCCGGTTCGACACGTACAGGTATTTGCCGTTGGGCGAGAGCAGGATGCCCGCCGCAAGCGTACTGCCCCGGAAATGCGGGGTGACGGTGCTGACGGTCTGCTGGGGCACGATTTCGCCGGTCTGGGGGTTGAAAGTGGCGGCAACCACTTTCGAATCCTGTTCACCCAGAATGTAGATCATCGTCCCCTTCTCGTTGAAGGAGAAGTGGCGCGGGGCTGATCCCGGCGTCATGGAAATGAACGGTGTCTTGGCGGGGACCAGCCGGCCTGTATGCAGGTCCAGCGTCCACACATACACCCGGTCCAGTCCGGCGTCGCAGGCCAGCACGTAATGGCCGGACGGGTCGGACGCCACCATGTGGACATGCGCGCTGGAATGATCACTTATGGCGAAATTGCCCGGCGGGTTGTCCGCCGCGCGGTCGGGCATGCGCGGGCCGGTGTCATGCACCACGTCGGTCGGGTCGCCCAGGCCGCCATCGGGGTGAATGGGCAGGACGCCGACCGTGCCGCCCATGTAATTGGCCACCAGCACGTATTTGCCCGATGCATGCACGCTGAGATGCGCGGGCACGGCCCCGCCAGAGCGCACGACGTTGAGCTTGGTCAGTTCGCCGCTGGAACGGTTGACGGAAAACGCCGTGACGCAGCCTTCGCCATTGGCGTTGAAGTCGTTGATTTCGCTCAGGGCATACAGGTGCTTGAAATCGGCAGACATGGCCATGAAGGACGGGCTTGCGATATCCACATAGGTCATGAGCGGCGAAAGGCTGCTGGTGTCGGGGTTCATTTCAAACACCGAAATGCCCTGCCCGTTGCCAGCGCCCCCCGGTGGTCCGTGCTGGGTATAGCCGCCAATATAGCAGATGGTGCGGGGCTTGGCGGCCGTCTGCGCCACGGCGCGGCGGGATATGGCGGGCACGCCTGCGGCAGCCAGTGCGGTGGCGAATGCACGGCGGGAGATATTGCAGCTCATGGAATAACGATCATCCCCATTGGTTGAGACTTGTTTTCTGGGGCCTTCAGGGCAGTTTGCACGCCGGGCCGATCGTGCCGGTATAGCGGCTCCACGTTTCGGTTTCACCAAATAAAGGCACGGCAACGAAACCGCGCAGCTTCAGGTCCCCCGACTGGGAGACCCACAGCTTGGCATGATAGACATGACCCGTATCGGGATCGGTCACGTGGCCGTTCCAGTGTCCCGTCTCCTTCGGGTCGGGTGTGAACCCGTTCAGCATCGGCAGGTTGCATTCGGGTTCGCCCCGCTTGTCGCGCGGCATTTCGGTTGTATAGCGTACCCCGGCCAGTTTCCCGCAGATCTCGTTCCCGCAGTGTGAAATCTCGAACACGCCATCATGGTCCTTGGTCATCCACCGGCCGATGATGTCCGGCTCCGCTTCCGCGGCGCGGGCGGATGGCAGGCTGCCGGTCCCGACCGCCACCGCGCATAAGGCAGCCATGGCGGCCGTCGCCAGCCTGTGCCTGATGCGCCCGCCCGCCCGGTGCCCGGCGTGGCGCGTACCATTGTGGCTGTTGCTGTCGTGCATTTCCAATCGTTCCCCCACATGGCGCGTGACGCGGCGGTGTATGCGTGCCGCGCGCTTGCGTGTTCCCTCTAGCTGTCGGCCCGGCGGACCCACGGGATGGCGTGCACGTCCACCCCTTCTTCATCCAGTTCGGCCTGCTCCTGTGGCGTCATGCTGCCATAGATGCCGCGTGCCGCGCTCCTGCCCCGGTGCATGTCCAGGGCTTCCCTGGCAAAGCGGTCCCCCACGTCGTCGCAGTGCTCCTCCACCGTCTGGCGTATTTTCTGTAACAGAGCGATCATGGCGTCGGGCACTCCCCCAGACGCATGGCCGGGTGGCGTGGCCGCGGGTTGCGGTGCTGCGTCCCCGGCCTGCTGGGGGCCTGCGGTATGAACCGCTGGCGCCATCAGCGCACGGGTGACATCCGCCGACCCGCATTGCGGACAGGACAGCAGGCCGCGCGTGGCCTGCTGTTCGAACGCAGTGCTGCCGGGAAACCATCCTTCAAATTCATGGCCTGCGCTACAGCGTAGCTGGTACCGGATCATGCCCTCTCCGTCCGTGGTGTGCCGTGTCAGCCCTTGCCCAGAAGGGTATCGAGTTTGCCCGCCCGTTCCAGCGCCATCAGGTCATCACAGCCGCCAATGGGCGTATTGTCGATGAATATCTGGGGCACGGTGGTGCGTCCGCCCGACCGGCGGATCGATTCCGCGCGTTCGGGCGTGCCATGCGGGGCATTGATTTCGTTGAAGGGCACGCCCTTGTGCGCCAGCAGGCGGACTGCGTGGATGCAATATGGGCAGCCCGGCTGGGTATAGATGTCAATAGACGGCATTGAACCTTCACTTGGTTTGTTATGTATCCACCGCCATGCTGGCGGAACGGGTCTGGATTTCCAGCTTATCCTATTGTTGTTCATGCTGGCCACAGGCACGCGCGGCGGCGAGTACGTCAACCCGTGCGGCCCCTGCCCGCAACAGGCTGCTGGCGCAGGCCGCAAGTGTGGCGCCCGTGGTCATGACATCATCCACCACAATGACATGCCGGCCCGCAATGTCACCCAGCCGGTGGCCGCGCACGCCGATCACCCCCTGCATGATGGCCTGCCTGCGTGTCCTGCCCTGTCCCTTCAGCGCGGGCGTGGCCCGCAGGCGTTCAAGCCCATCAGGCAGGACGCTGGCCCCGGTCTGCCGTGCCAGTGCGCATGCCAGCAGTGCCGCCTGGTTGTACCGCCGGGTAAACAGGCGCACCCGATGCAGGGGAACCGGTATGAAAATGCTGTCCTTTTCCACCAGTCCCCGGGCTGCTGCCGCCATGTAACGCGCCAGCAGCGTCGCGTTTTCCGTCCGGTCCGCATATTTCAGCGGCAGGATCAATTGACGCGGCAGGTCGTCATACACCATCGCCGCCCGCCCCTCGCGCCATGGTGGTGGATTTTCGGCGCATGCGGTGCAGGTCAGCGTGGCCCCGCCAGCCGCGCGGGAGGGAAATGGCAGGGCGCAGCGATGGCAGTAGGGTGACGTGATCAGGTGCAACTGGCTGACGCATGTCGCGCATAACAGGCCCGCCTGCATGACATCGGCCCCGCAGGCCAGGCAGTGTGGCGGAAACAGCGTATCCAGCATGCGGGTACCGGCCCGTCGCCACCAGGGGGGTGCATGATGGTTCATGCGTTCACGTGATCGTGGGCTTGGCAGCGGCGGGGCAAGGCGGCACATCGGGGGTATGAGCATGGATGTGCCGCAGATATTTGACCGCCACGCCGTGCGCCTGCACCGCGACCGTGCGGCCGCCACGGTGGGCCATGTCCGGCCGGTGCTGGCGGAAGCGGCGGACCGCCTGCTGGACCGGCTGGATGATGTCACCCGTCCCTTTCACGCAGGCCTGGATATTGGCGGGCGTGGTGTCGTGGCGCAGGCGCTGCGTGCCCGTGGCATCGCAACCGTGACGACCGACCTGTCGCCATCCATGTGCGCGGCGGATGCGGGACCGGCAGTGTGCATGGATGCGGAATGGCTGCCCTTCGCGCCCCACAGCTTCGACCTTGTGGTGGCCTGCCTGTCGCTGCACTGGGTCAATGACCTGCCGGGCGTGCTGGCGCAGATACGCCGCATACTGGCCCCCGACGGGCTGTTTCTGGCCTGCATGCCGGTGCTGCCCACGCTGGGTGGCCTGCGCCATGCGTTGATGGAGGCTGAAACGATGCTGCGTGGCGGGGTTTCGCCACGGATCTCCCCCTTTCCGGGGCTGCGGGACTGCGCGGGCCTGCTGCAGCGCGCGGGGTTTGCGCTGCCGGTGGCGGATGCGGATGTGATCCACCTGTCCTATCGCACGCCCATGGGCCTGCTGACCGATCTGCGTAACGCCGGGGAGACAAATGCCCTGCGCGCGCGGGCGCGAGGACTGACCCATCCGGCACTGATCGCTGATGCGCTGGGGCGCCTGCCCGTGGGCGCGGACGGCAGTATGGAACAGGACCTGCATGTGGCGATGATGACAGGCTGGTCCCCTGCCCCAACCCAGCCGCAACCCCTGCGACCGGGACAGTTCAGCGTAAGTCTGGAGGATGCGCTGCGCGGGACGCCGTAACATGCATGCGACCTTCAGCCGCCGGTAACGCTCATGTGGCGGGTGACCCGGGCGGGGTCATCGGCATTGCGGCCGATCAGGAAGTCATGCCCGCGTGGCTTGCGCAGGATGGCGGCGCGGACATGGTCCATCATCTGCACATCATCCGCCCCGGCACGCAATGGCGCGCGCAGGTCGGTCGAGCCTTCATGCCCGAGGCAGGTATAAAGCCGCCCGGTACACGACAGCCGGACCCGGTTGCAGCTTTCGCAGAAATTATGGGTCATGGGGGTTATGAAACCGATCCTGCGCCCGGTTTCGGCAATGCGGGCATAACGCGCGGGACCGCCAGTGCGATAGGTCAGCGGTTCCAGCGTCCAGCGCTGCTGCAGGTCGCGGCGTACATCCGACAGGGGCAGGTAATGGTCGGTCCGGTCCTCGCCGGTTTCCCCCATGGGCATGGTCTCGATCAGGCACAGATCCGCGCCGATTTCGCCGCACCATGCGATCAGGGTATCGAATTCATCCGCGTTCACGCCCGCCATGGCCACGGTGTTGATGCGTATGTCCAGTCCCGCCTCCCGCGCGGCACGGATGCCGTCCAGCGTGCGGGCAAGGTTGCCACGCCGGGTAATGCGCCTGAAGCGGCCAGGATCGAGTGAATCAAGGCTGACATTGACCCGCCGCACGCCACAGGCGCGCAGGCCATCGGCAAATTCCGCAAGTCGGCTGGCATTGGTGGTCAGGGTCAGTTCATCCAGTCCGGCCTGCTGGTCCGGGCGGTTCAGCCACCCGCCCATTTCCCGGAAGAAATCCATGACATCGCGCCGCACCAGCGGCTCCCCCCCCGTCACGCGTAGCCTGCGCACGCCGTGGCGGATGAAGGAGGCGCACAGCCGGCCCAGTTCATCCAGCGACAGGATTTCCGCCTTGGGCAGGAAAGTCATGTCTTCGGACATGCAGTAGATGCAGCGCATGTCGCACCGGTCCGTCACCGATACGCGCAGGTAGGTCAGCAGGCGGCCATAGGAGTCCGGCAATGGGGCAGTCATCGGGGCGATGTTCATGCGGGCGATCCCTTACGACAGCACGGTCAGCTGCACGACCGTGGCATCGACCAGCACCTTGCCCGCATGGGGGAACATGACCGTAACCCGGTGCCCGATGGCGGACTGTACCTGCCCTTCGCCCCATTCCGGGTGATCGGGGTGGCTTACGAGTTGCCCCGGCACAAGAAATGAACGGAAGGGAGGAGTGGCCATTATATCGCGCGGTTCCTGCATGGGGATCATGACCGGCATATCGGACCGGTACGGGTCTTATTAAACCCCATGGCCCGGCATTCAACAAAAAAACCGCCTGCGCCCGCGTAGATCTATCCTGTCCATGCACCGTTTCGGGCAACATGAGAACGTTTCTGGTGAAGCTTTTTTATCAATGGGGCGTGGCGGGATCCGCATGGTCGGGCAGCGTCACGCCAGATTGTGCCAGTTGCGCAGACAGGGCCGCCTTCAGCCGGTCCAGCGCCGCCTGTGTCGCGCCCTCTGCCCGGGCGACAAGGACCGCCTGCGTATTGGAAGCCCGCAGCAGCCACCAGCCATCCGGTGTGCTGACACGCACGCCATCGATATCACAGACATCCGCCCCCGCCTGCGCCAGCCGGGTGGCGACTTCCGTAATCACGTCAAATTTGCGCGTATCGGGACAGGCGAAGCGCAGTTCCGGGGTGGAAACGGTAGCAGGCAGCGCGCGCCGCGCATCCGACAGGGAACCGTCGAGGCGGGAGATCACATCCAGCAGGCGGAGTGCTGCATAAAGCGCGTCGTCAAAACCATACCACCTGTCGGCAAAGAACAGGTGCCCCGACATCTCGCCCGCCAGCACCGCGCCGGTTTCGGCCATGCGCTCCTTCATCTGCGAATGGCCGGATTTCCACATGAGCGCCCGCCCACCCGCGCGGTCGATTTCATCAAACACCACCTGGCTGGTCTTGATGTCGGCAATGATGGTTGCCCCCGGCCGGGCGCGCAGCATATCACGGGCAAGGATGAGCAGAAGCTGGTCCGCCCACACGATCGCGCCCGTGTCATCCACCACGCCAAGGCGGTCCGCATCGCCATCAAAGGCAATGCCCAGGTCGGCCCCGTCCTGGCGGACGGCCGTTATCAGCTGTTGCAGGTTCGCAGGTATGGTGGGATCGGGATGATGGGCGGGAAACCGGCCGTCAATCGCGGCATTCAGCACGCGGTGGCGTCCCGGCAGGCGTTTGACCAGAAGCGACAGGACATCACCCGCGGCCCCGTTGCCGCAATCCCACACGACATTCAGCGCGCGGACATCATGATCGTGGTCCCGGAGCAGCCGGTCGATATAGGCGGCCCTGACATCCACCGTCCGCGTGGTGCCGGATGCCTGCGACACGACATTGCCCGTGGCGGCCATCTGCCCCAGCATCGCGATCTGCGCGCCAAAGAAAGGCCTGTTGGCCAGCACGATCTTGAATCCGTTCTGGTCCGGCGGGTTATGGCTGCCCGTGACCATGACCGCCCCGTCCGCATTCAGATCGGCGGAGGCGAAATACAGCATGGGCGTCGGTCCGCAGCCGATGCGCACCACGTCCATGCCGGACGCCATGGCCCCCTCCACCAGCGCACGCTCGAGGGCGGGAGACGAAAGGCGTCCGTCATATCCGACGACGACAGTCCTGCCGCCGTCACCGGCCACGACGCTTGCGAACGTGCGGCCGATGGCATAGGCGTCTTCAGGCCCCAGTGTCTTGCCGACCGTCCCGCGGATATCATATTCCCGCAGGCTGGTCGGATCAAAACGGTGCCGGAAGATCACTTGTACTTCGTCAGGAATTCACGCACGCCGGGAGCCAGTTCCTCACGCTCCAGCGCAAAGGCGATCTGGGCTTCCAGGAAGCCGATCTTGCTGCCGCAGTCGAAGCGCTTGCCTTCGTAGCGATAGCCGTGGAACGGCACGTGGCCAATGGTCTTGGCCATGGCGTCGGTCAGCTGCACTTCGCCGCCTGCGCCCTTTTCCAGCTTGGCCAGGTGCTTCAGCACGTCGGCGGTCAGCACGTAGCGACCGATCACGGACAGGGTGGACGGTGCGTCCTTCGGGTCGGGCTTTTCAACCAGGCCCTTGACCTCGACGGTCTTGCCGTCGTCCTTGCCAACATCGAGGATGCCATAGCTGCCGGTCTGCTCACGCGGAACTTCGGTCACGGCCAGTACGTTGCCGCCGGTCTTGTTGTAGACTTCAACCAGCTGGCCGATGCATGACTTCTTGCTCTGCACCACGTCATCGGGCAGCAGGATGGCGAACGGGTCGTTGCCAATGAACTCACGCGCGCACCAGATGGCGTGGCCAAGGCCCAGCGGTTCCTGCTGGCGGACGGACAGCATGGTGCCCGGGATGACGCGGGTTGCTTCCAGGGCCTTCAGTGCCGATGTCTTCTTGCGGGCCTTCAGCGTGTCTTCGAGTTCGTAGGAAATGTCGAAATAATCGATCAGGGAATCCTTGCCCCGGCTGGAAACGAGGCAGAATTCCTCGATCCCGGCTTCGCGTGCCTCGTCAATCGCATACTGGATCAGCGGACGGTCAACGACGGTCAGCATTTCCTTGGGCACGCACTTGGTGGCGGGCAGAAAGCGTGTTCCAAGGCCGGCAACCGGCAATACGGCTTTTTTAAGGGGCTTAATCACTAATATTTACCTCAAGATGCATGACAGGAACAGGCAAAACCGACCGGCCCACTGTTTACATGACGGAAACAGGCAAGCGGGCGTTGCCAGATGGCAATGATGTAGCGTGCTTTATCAGGACCAAACATGACTTAAATCACGATTCTGTCCTCACGGCAGTACACGCCACTGATACGACACGTTTTGTAACCACCCGTTGGGGGGTATCCGGTTACAACGCTGTCCATATCTCCTGAGGCTGATAGCGGCTTTTTGTGCGGAAATATTATGACTTTTTTATGACATGACCCGCATTGTTCCGTGCCATCCATGCATGGCATGCATGCATATGGAACATCCGTGCATCGGATCGCATTGCTCGCCCATGTCGAAACTGCATGGACATGGCGAGTGCCATTCTGCCCTGGCGGGGCAGGATTCGTTTTTTCATCAATTTTCAGGAAAACTGGTGCGGCCAAGAAGACTCGAACTTCCACGGGGTTGCCCCCACAAGCACCTCAAGCTTGCGCGTCTACCATTCCGCCATGGCCGCAACGTGACAACGATGATCGACTGGGCGATACCGTCATGACGATGAAGGGGCGTATAACCGATGGAAGGCGCGCGGGCAATGACTGAAAACGAGTTTTTATGGCACAGGGCGCCAAATCTGGTCCCCTACCCTGCCGCGCTGGCGGAAATGGAGGCCCAGGCACGTGGAATCCGCGCAGGCACGCTGCCCGAACGGGTGTGGCTGCTGGAACATCCGCCCACCTATACCGCCGGGACGTCGGCACGGGATTCGGACCTGTTCAACCCGCGTGGCTATCCCACCTACCCCGCCGGGCGTGGCGGGCAGTGGACCTATCATGGGCCGGGGCAGCGGGTTGCCTATGCCATGCTGGACCTGGCCCGGCCCCACGGCATGGCGCCCGCGCGCGACCTGCGCGCCTATGTTCACACGCTGGAAGAATGGATCATTCGCACGCTGCGGCATTTTGGTGTCGAGGGGGAACGCCGCGCGGACCGCATTGGCGTATGGGTGGTCGATCCCGCCACGGGACGCGAGGAAAAGGTCGCGGCCATTGGCGTGCGCGTCTCACGCTGGGTCAGCTGGCACGGGATCGCGATCAACGTTGCCCCGGATCTCAGTGATTTTGGCGGGATCGTGCCGTGTGGAATCAGTGAATACGGCGTCACCAGCCTGAAGAAGCTGGGCAAGGATGTCAGCATGGATGAAATTGACGCAGCCCTCGCGGCCACATGGCCGGAATGCTTCGGCCCGATTCCCGGTGCGCGGGGGTAGGCCCACGCGCCGGGTACACGCCTAGTTGTCGGCCGACAGGGTAAACATTGCGTCAGGCCATTTCTGGCCACTGACGGTGGTGCCCGTCAGATCAAGGCGGATATGCTGGCGTTCCACGTCCGTCATCTCGATCACCAGCAGCGACAGCTTTCCCGCGATATCGGAAAAGCCCAGGGTCAGGATTCCCTGTGATTCGCTGTCCCGCCGCGCCAGCGAAACCTGCAGGCTGTTCTGGCCGTGCTGCACCGCCGTGACCGAAATCAGTCCCGACAGGTGCACGGGCTGGTCCAGCAGCAGGCCAAGCGGCTGGTGGCCCAGTGACATGCGGGTGACCGATTCGCGGCGGTGGTCCACAAACAGCAGGTGCCCGTTTTCCGCGACCAGCTTCATCGACCCCGGTGTTTCGTAATCCAGCCGCAGGCGACCCGGATCATAATGCATCACGCCCTGGCCCTTCCCGCCATCGGGCCATGTCTGCACGAAATTGGCCTGCAACCCGTCCGAGGTATTGAGATAGGCCTCGACACGGGCGATGTCCGCCTGCTGGTCGGGCTGCTGCTGCACGGGAGTACCGGCGCAGGCGGCCAGCAGTGTCAGCAGGCCGCCCATCATCAGCCGCCGCGTGGCGAAGGGAAAGGCGGGCTTCATGCCGCGTCCATCCGCGCCTGCTCATCAGGCGTGCGCAGCACGAGCGACAGGGCATGCATGCCCCCCGCGAATTCCCCCGCCAGCAGGTCGTGCACCATGCGCGAACGCTGCACGCGGCCCACTCCCTCGAACGCGGGGCTGACAATCAGCACGTTATAATGGCTTTCGCCGGCCTGTACGCCGTTGTCCCGTACATGGACATGGTGGGCGTGGCGGGCGCTGTCATCGTGTATGCGCAGTTCCACGGGGGCGAGATGTTCGCGTATGATGCGTTCGATCCGTCCGGCCCGGCCGGTTGCTTGCTGTTCCATTGGCGGCTCCATGATAGCGGGATCATTCATTGCACAGCTTCGCTCTTGCACGAAGCATGAACAGGCGCACATAACGACAATGATGAAGAGAAGGAACACCCGGCACCGCGCCTTTGACCCCGAACCCGATGCGCCGGACCGCTGCTGTGACATGCATGGCTGCGACCAGCCCGCGGGTTACCGCGCCCCGCGTTCGCGCGATGCGCTGAACAGCTATTTCTGGTTCTGCCTCCAGCACGTGCGCGAGTACAATGCGAACTGGGATTTCTATCGTGGCATGTCCCCCGGCCAGATCGAGGCGCATATCCGCGCCGACACGTCATGGAACCGGCCGTCATGGAAGCTGGGACAGGGCAATGCCGCCCATGCCTTCAGCGAGGAAGAGGTGCTTGACCCGCTGGACCTGCTGAAGGGGGCGGCAAAGGCCCGCGCGCGCAACCGTGCGCGACAGCGGCAGGCGGAAGACCGCCGGGCGGAGGCGCCACAGGCGCTGAAATACCCACTGGGTGTGCTCGATCTTGGCTGGCCGGTGTCAATGGAGGAACTCAAGGCCCGGTACAAGGACCTCGCCCGCCAGCATCATCCCGACGCCAATGGCGGCGACCGCAAGGCCGAGGAACGGTTCAAGGGCATCAACATCGCCTATGCCACCGTGCGCGCCCACCTGGTCACCACCGCCGGGCGCGACGGCATGGCCCGCAGCGCATGATGGCGCCGTGCCACATGCTTCCGGGCGTAGCGCCATATGCGGACTGAAACCCGGCACTGGTCGATCGTTACAGGTAGACCTATACTGACGGCCTGATATGCCGCCCTGTGCTGTCATGGCGGGCCAAAACACATGAAGCGACGGACGAGAAAAAACAGATGAACGAACCCGCAGACCTGATAACCGCCGCAGCGGACGCCAACGGTACGCCGCTTCCCGACATCTCGGCCGTGTCCGCTCCCGACCTGCAGGTTTCGGCGCGCGACGTGTTCGGTATCGACAGCGACATGAAGGTTCCCGCCTTCTCGGTCCGCACCGACCATGTGCCCGACATCGACCCGTCCTACAAATTCGACCACGACACCACGCTGGCCATCCTGGCGGGGTTTGCGTTCAACCGCCGTGTCATGGTCCAGGGCTATCATGGCACTGGTAAGTCCTCACATATCGAACAGGTGGCGGCGCGGCTGAACTGGCCCAGCGTGCGCATCAACCTCGACAGCCACATCTCGCGCATCGACCTGATCGGCAAGGACGCGATCGTACTGAAGGACGGCCAGCAGATCACCGAATTCCGCGAGGGCCTGCTGCCGTGGGGCCTGCAGCATCCGTGCGCGCTGGTGTTTGACGAATACGACGCGGGCCGCCCCGACGTGATGTTCGTGATCCAGCGCGTACTGGAAATCGAGGGACACCTGACGCTGCTGGACCAGAACCGGGTGATCCGCCCGCATCCCTTCTTCCGCCTGTTCGCCACCGCGAACACGGTCGGCCTGGGCGATACGACGGGCCTGTACCACGGCACGCAGCAGATCAACCAGGGTCAGATGGACCGCTGGAACATCGTGACCACGCTGAACTACCTGCCCCATGCGCAGGAAACGGCGATCGTTCTGGCCAAGATGGGCATTGACCCCAAAAAGGACGAAGCCGGGCGCAAGCGGGTGGAAAGCATGGTCGCACTGGCGGACCTGACACGTTCGGGCTTCATTGCGGGGGATATTTCCACCGTCATGTCACCGCGCACGGTCATAAGCTGGGCCGAGAACTTCCGTATCTTCAACGATCTTGCCTTTGCGTTCCGCGTTACCTTCCTCAACAAGTGTGACGAGGCGGAACGCCCGACGGTGGCGGAATATTACCAGCGCTGCTTCAACGCCAGTCCGCTGGCGCCCAGGGGCTGATGACAGGGCAGGCAAGGCATGCGTGAAAACCGGAAAAAACCCGCTTCCCCACAGGCCGAACAGGAAGCCCGTCAGGCCGAGGGATTCAAGCGCGCGACGGTTGGCGCCGTGCGTGCGCTGGGCGGTCAGGCACAGGCCGAGGTCTCGTTCCTCAATGGCCCGGTGCCGTCGGGGGTTTCGGTTACCGGCACCCATGTCCGCCTGCCCCACCCGTCACGGCGGATGACGGATGCGGACGTGACCCGCATGCGTGGGGCGGCCGATGCCGCCGCCCTGCGCCTGCGCCATCATGACGTGGCGCTGCATGACAGCGCCAGCCCACCGCCGGGTGAAGCGCGCGAAGTCTATGACGTGCTGGAACAGGCACGTGTCGAAAGCCTTGGCGCGCGGCATATGGAAGGGGTTGCGGCCAACCTTGACGCCCGCCTGGCGCAGGAATGCGCCGATATGGGGCTGGACCGCCTGCCCAGCCATACGAAACTGCCAACCCCGATTGCCCTTGGGCTGCTGGCGCGCGCGCGCATGTCGGGCCGTCCCGTGCCCGCGTCCATGCGCGGCCTTATGAAGGCATGGTCCGACAGCCTGCCGCCCGCCGCCCTGCGCGCGCTGGATGAAATGGTGACGCGTCAGGACAGCCAGCGTGATTTCGCGCAGGCCGCGCGCAGGCTGCTTATGGCCTGTGACCTGATGCAGCAGGAAACCACGCCGGACGAAGTGGCCGATGACGGCACATCCGAAGCGGAGGCGGCAAGCAGCGAAAACGAGGAACAGACCGACGATACCACGCCCGAGCCCCAGGACGAAGGGCCGGAGGAAGATGACAATTCCCTGCCCATGCAGATGTCACAGGGCACAGGCGCGGGTGATGAAGACCCTGATGATGGCGAACAGGGCGGATCGGCCAGCGGGTCCGAAGAGGCCGGTGGCCCCGGTGAGAACGAGGCGGAGGAAGAAGAAGCCACCCCCACCTATCACCCCTTTACCACCGTGTATGACGAGGAAATAGCCGCCGAGGACCTGTGTGACGCGGAGGAACTGTTCCGCCTGCGCCAGACGCTGGACCAGCAGCTTGTCAGCATGCAGGGCGTGGTATCCAAGCTGGCCAACCGCCTGCAGCGCAAGCTCATGGCGCAGCAGACCCGTGCATGGGAATTCGATCTTGAGGAAGGGATGCTCGATGCGGGCCGCCTGTCACGCATCGTGGTCAATCCCATGCTGTCCCTGTCGTACAAGCGCGAACGCGATACTGATTTCCGCGATACGGTCGTCACCCTGCTGATCGACAATTCCGGATCCATGCGCGGGCGGCCGATTTCGGTGGCGGCCATGTGTGGTGACATCCTGGCCCGTACGCTGGAACGCTGCGCGGTCAAGGTGGAGGTGCTGGGCTTCACCACCCGTGCGTGGAAAGGTGGTCGCAGCCGGGAACTGTGGATACAGGAAGGCAAGCCCGAAAACCCCGGTCGGCTGAATGACCTGCGCCATATCATCTACAAGGCCGCGGACATGCCGTGGCGGCGCGCACGGCGCAACCTTGGCCTGATGCTGCGTGAGGGGCTGCTGAAGGAAAACATCGATGGGGAGGCCCTGCTCTGGGCGCAGCGGCGTCTGGCCGCGCGGCCTGAAGGCAGGCGCATCCTGATGGTGATTTCCGATGGCGCGCCGGTGGATGACAGCACGCTGTCCGCCAATCCGGGGTCATATCTGGAAAACCACCTGCGCGAAGTCATCGCCCATATCGAGACGCGCACCAGCACCGAACTGCTGGCCATCGGCATTGGCCATGACGTGACACGGTATTACCGCCGTGCCGTGACCATTACCGACCCGGAGGAACTGGGCGGCACGATGATGAAGAAACTGTCCGAACTGTTTGAAGAAGAAGCCACGCGCGGTCGCAGGCGTGGCGGTTAGGCCCCTGCCCCGTTCCGGTTGTGGGACGGGGCTTTTCTGTTAAGGGCGTTCTTGGTGCGGCTTTGTTCAGAAAGCTTCAGGGAATGCCGCCTTTTTTAAAAAAGGCGGCGCCACAAAACGCTTGATTTTTTATCAACGGCGTCTTAGCCCGCCGTCAGCCTGCGGTCCGCCAGTTCCAGCAGCGCATCCAGCATGCGGTCCACATCCGCATTGGTGGTGCGGTGGTTGACGATGGCCGCGCGTATGGCCTTGTGCCCGTTGATGACGGTGGTCGAGGGCGCTGCGATCCCGCTTTCATGCAGGTCCTTCACCACTTCCCCGTTGAAATGATCAAGATCGGCCACCGGGGCGATGATGCGGAAACACACGATGTTCAGTGTAACCGGGGCCAGCAGTTCCAGGCGTGGATTGGCCTCGACCCGGTCTGCAAGATGCCGGGCAATGGCGCAGCAGTTGGCAACCATGTCGCCCATGCCATCCGCGCCATAGGTGCCCAGTGTCATCCACACCTTCAGCGCGCGGAAACCACGCGACAGGTCGGGGCCAAGGTCGCAGTACCATGGCGCGTTGGTGGCAAGGCCACGGTCCTCACGCGCAAGGTAGGCGCGTGACTGGGCGAAGGCCGCGGCCTGTGCGCCGGGACGACGGACCAGGATGCAGCCCGCGTCGTACTGCACCTGTGCCCATTTGTGGAAGTCGAAGGCCACGCTATCGGCGCGTTCCAGCCCCCGCAGGCCGGGCCGTAGCACGTCCGACAGCATGGCCAGCGCGCCAAATGCGCCATCAACGTGGAACCAGATGTTTTCCCGCGCTGCGATATCGGCCAGCGTGTTCAGGTCGTCAATCGCCCCGGTATCCACCGTGCCCGCCGTGCCGATCACCATGAACGGTTCCAGCCCCGCCGCGCGGTCCTGGGCAATGGCGCGTTCCAGTTCAGGCAGGATCATGCGGTTGTCCGCCTCCACCGGAATCACGCGCAGGGCGTCGGTGCCCAGTCCCGTCAGGTCGAACGCCCGTGAAATGCAGCCATGGGCGGTAGCGGCGGCATAGCCCACCAGCCTGCGCGTGCCCACGCCCTTTGCGCGCATGTCCAGCCCGTCGGGCACTGCGCGACTGGCGGTAATGACGGCGATCATGTTCGCCATGGATGACCCGGTGACCAGCAGCCCGGTGGTGGTATCAGGAAAACCGCACATCTCGGCGGCCCAGCGGATGATTTCGCGTTCGACCTCGATCGGGGCATGGTCCCTGCCGCCGCAATTCGCGTTCAGCCCACCCACCAGCAGTTCCGACAGCATGCCGACTGCCGTGCCGCCACCATGCACCCAGCCCATGAAGCCAGGATGCACATTGCCGGTGGAATAGGGTTCGACCAGTTCGCGGAAGCGGGCGTACAGTTCCTCTGGCGGGGTGGGACCATGCGGCAGGCCGGTCCGCAGCCGCGCGCGCAATGCGTCGGGCATGGGCTGCCAGACCGGGCGGTCGCGCAGGGTGGACAGGCGGTCGATCATGTCATCCACCATCTGGTGGCCAAGGGCACGCAGCCCATCCCAGTTGTCCGGATCCAGTCCTGTCATCTCTCTCCACCATGTCATGCGGTTGCAGGCCCGTCTGGCCCGTCTGGCGTGCCCTACATACCGGGCCGTGCGGCCATGCGCGAGGGGGGAATGACCCGATCAGTCCCCATCCCCGCGCGCGCCCATGCGCCGGGCCAGTGTTGCGCATACGAAAAGCTGGACCTGATGGTAGATCATCAGCGGCAGGACAATCAGCCCGACATCATCAGGTGAAAACAGCACGCTGGCAATCGGCACTCCCGACGCCAGTGATTTCTTGGACCCGCAGAACACGATGGCGATCCGGTCCCCACGGGGAAAGCGGCCCAGTTGTCCCACCAGCAGGGTCAGCGCCAGCACGATCGCCAGCAGTCCTGCATCCACCACCCCCACGCGCCCCAGTTGCAATGGTGGCAGGCGATGCCACAGCCCCTGTGTCACGGCTTCGCTGAAGGCGGTATAAACCACGACGAGGATCGATCCCCGGTCGGAAAAGGACAGCAGTTTCCTGTGCCGGTGCGCCCATTCCCCGATCCATGGCTGGGCCACCTGCCCCGCGATGAAGGGCACCAGCAACTGCAGCACGATGGGCATGATCCCCCCGCCACCGCTGCCGGCATGCCGCCCGAATACGATGCCAACCAGAAGCGGGGTCAGGAAAATGCCCAGTATGTTGGACAGCGTGGCCGAACAGATGGCGGCGGCCACGTTCCCACGCGCGATGGAGGTGAACGCGATGGACGACTGCACCGTTGACGGCAGGCAGCACAGGAACAGCACGCCCGTCCACATGGACGCATCCAGCATGCCCGGCAGGGCCGCATGCAGCGCCATGCCCAGCAGGGGAAACATGACGAATGTGCATGACAGGATGGCAAGATGGATTCGCCACCCCAGCATCCCCTCCATCACCGCGCGGCGCGACAGGCGCGCGCCCTGCAGGAAGAACATGTTCGCGATCATGATTATGGCAAGGATATTGAAGACCTTGACCCCCACCCCGTGACAGGGCAGCACGCTTGCCAGCGCCACGGTGACCAGCAGGCAGGCAAGGAAGGAATCAATCCGGCGCAGCATGGGCGAATGAGTACAAATGTTTCATCATGGCGGTGGGATATCATACCCGATTGCATCAGGCGCGTAATCACGCCAACTTGTGCCGCAAATGAAGAAATTACTCATTACCACCGCCCTGGCGGCCCTGTCCTGCATCGGGTCGGCCCGGGCTTCGGCCCTGCCCGGCACATGCGGTCATGTGCAGGTAGCCAGCAGCCAGCCCCGTGGCGACAGCGCCCTTGCCGGGCATGGCTATGACCTGGTGCTGGCGGGGGGCGCGGACCAGACATTCCATGCCACTGACATTTCGGCCAGCGGCACCGGGCTTGGCCCGCAGGCGCTGCGGGATATGGAAGACGTGGCCTCCCTCGTCATGCTGGCGACGCTGACCGGTCACCATTCGCAGGGGTGCGCGCAGGATTATTTCGTCTCTGCTGCCACCCCCATCATGGATGGGCTGCGCGCGGGACGTAGCTATGACCTGACATGGCAGGGTGGTCTGCTGACCAACGGGCCGACAAAACTGTCCTTCCGCCGTGCGCACCTGCATCTGGCCGGTGCCAGAAGTGATAGCGCCCCGGCCACGCTGACACTGGAAACACAGGGTATTGGCATAACCGGCACGCACAATACGCTGCTGGCCAGTGCATTGCCGCAGCAGGCCACGGCCGATGCGTCGGTCCCCAGTGATTCGCTGGTGCCGCTGGCTGCCGCCATTGCCGGTCATCCGCCAGAAAACGTACGCGTGCCCCTGCATGTCTCGTCGCTGAACGCACAGCGCGGGACCATGCAGATCACGGGTAATGGCGACGCCAACCTGACCGGCAATACCGATGCGTCATCCGCCACCGGCCACATACAGGTGCAAAATCTTGACGCCGTGATCGAGACCCTGCGCAACGCGGGGCAGACGCGGGCAAGTGCTGCGCTGATCCTGGCCAAGCTGTTCGGTCACAAGGCGGCAGCCGGTGGCACGTCGTGGGATGTCAGTTGGGAAGGTGGCGTGATGACCGTCAACCACATTCCCCTGCCCATCCGTTAATCTGCCCGCATCTGATATTGACGAAAAACGACAGGAGTTTCCGGGTGTCGTCTTTTTTAAAGACGACATCCCCTGAAACTATGTTTTCCTGACCCGGTACCCTACAGCGCAGGATATTGATGTATTTTGCGTCCTGCGCTGGCGGGCTGGCGTGTTCAGGCCGGAACGCCTGTCTCCTCCCGTGCCAGCCTGACCAGTGCCGTCAGGACCTTGCGCGCCTGCGTGATCCGCTGGGCGTTGGTCATTTCGCGTATGATCGCAAGCTTGTGGTCGGGACGCAGGCGGACATTGGCTTCCTTCTGCTTCGCAATCCACGCCACCAGCCCCGCGGGGTTGGCGAATGTGTTGCCACGGAACTGGATGACCATGCCCTTTGGCCCAGCTTCCAGCCGCTCCACCCCGGCCTCGCGGCACATGCGTTTCAGCGTGACGACATCCAGCAGGTTGCGCACTTCGTCAGGTAGCGTGCCGAAGCGGTCCACCAGTTCGGCTTCCATTGCCTCGACCTCTGCATCATTGGCCAGTGCCGCGATACGGCGGTACAGGCCCAGACGCACCGGCAGGTCGGTGACATAGGTGTCAGGGATCAGCACCGGCAGGCCAAGGATGATGTTGGGCGTCCAGTCGCGGTCCTGCAGCTTGCGCCGTCCCTTTTCCGTGCGCAGGTCGGCCACCGCGTCTTCCAGCATCTGCTGGTACAGTTCTATGCCCACTTCACGGATATGGCCCGACTGCTCGTCGCCCAGCAGGTTGCCAGCCCCGCGGAGGTCAAGATCGTGGGACGCCAGCGTGAAGCCCGCGCCCAGCGTATCCAGCGTCTGCATGACTTCCAGCCGCTTCTGCGCCGCCGCCGACAGCACATGCGTCTGCGGCCACGTCAGGTAGGCATAGCCACGCTGCTTGCCGCGCCCCACGCGCCCCCGCAGCTGGTACAGCTGACCCAGCCCGAACATGTCGGCACGATGGATGATCAGCGTATTGACCGCAGGCATGTCCAGGCCGCTTTCCACAATGTTGGTGGATAGCAGGATGTCATATTTGCCATCACTGAACTCGGTCATGACCCGTTCCAGCTCGGTTGGCGTCAGCCGGCCATGGGCCTGTACCAGCCGGGCGTCCGGCACGATTTCGTGCAGGCGCGCGGCCATGCGGTCCAGGTCCTCGATACGTGGTACGACACAGAACACCTGCCCGCCACGGAAGCGTTCGCGCTGGATCGCCTCGCGGATCACCACGCTGTCGAACGGCATGATGAAGGTGCGTACCGCCAGCCGGTCGGTGGGCGGGGTGGCGATCAGGCTCATTTCCCGCACGCCGGTCAGCGCCAGTTGCAGCGTGCGCGGCAGCGGGGTGGCGGAAAGGGTGAGCACATGCACGTCCTCACGCAGCGCCTTGAGCTTTTCCTTGTGGGCCACGCCAAAATGCTGTTCCTCATCGACGATCAGCAGGCCAAGATCAGCAAACCTGACCGTCTTGGCCAGCAGCGCATGCGTGCCGATCACGATATTGACCGTGCCATCGGCCAGCCCCTTGCGCACGGCGGTGGCTTCCTTGCCTGTCACCATGCGCGAAAGCTGCGCCACATTGACCGGCAGCCCGGCAAAGCGGGCGGAAAACGTGCGGTAATGCTGGCGCGCCAGCAGCGTGGTCGGCACCACCACGGCCACCTGCGCGCCGGACATGGCGGCAACAAAGGCGGCACGTAGTGCGACCTCCGTCTTGCCAAAGCCCACGTCGCCACAGACCAGACGGTCCATCGGCTTGCCCGACGCCATGTCGTCCAGCACGTCGGCAATGGCGCGGGACTGGTCCTCGGTCTCGACAAAGGGGAAGCGGGCGCAGAATTCGTCCCACATCCCGTCTTCCGGCGTAATGGCCGGGGCTTCGCGCAGGGCACGCGCGGCGGCCGTGCGAATCAGTTCACCCGCCATGTCGCGGATGCGCTGCTTCATCTTCGCCTTGCGCGACTGCCATGACACGCCACCCAGCTTGTCCAGCGCCACATGGGCCTGATCCGAACCGAAGCGGCTGAGCAGTTCGATGTTTTCCACCGGCAGGAACAGCTTTTCATTGCCGTCATAGATCAGGCGCAGGCAGTCATGTGGCGCCGTGCCCACGCCAATCGTTTCCAGCCCGTCATAGCGGCCAATGCCGTAATCCTGATGAACGATCAGGTCGCCTTCGGCAATTTCCGATGCTTCGGATATGAACTGGTCCGCCTTCTTGCGGCGGCGTGGCGGGCGGGAAATCCGTTCGCCCAGCAGGTCCTGTTCGGACACGAAGGCCACGTTGTCGGCCACGAAGCCACGATCCAGCCCCAGCGTCAGCAGGCCGACGGTGCCGGGCTTCAGTTTCTGCGCCTCCTTCCACGTGGCGCAGGTCTGTACCGGCAGGCGGTATTCACGTAGCAGCACGCCAATGCGTTCGCACGATCCCCGGCTCCATGCCGTGACATAGGCGCGCCTGCCGGTCTGGGACCATTCCTCCACCTTCGCATGCAGCATCGGAAAGACGTTTTCACGTCCCTCGGTCACGGTTTTGGCGAACATCTGGCCCGGCCTGCCGCCCGCATCCATGCCCGGCGCGCCGTCAGGCTGGGCAAAGGGCATGAACACCACGGCCTTCCGGCCCGCAATCATCGCATCCCACCCCTTGCGGTCGAGATACATGAGGTGCGGCGGCAGCGGGCGGTAGGGCACCTCGCCCTCGCGCGTCGGCTGTCTGCGGGCATCGTAATGGTCGGCAATCATTTCCAGGCGGGTGACCAGCACCTCCTCCGCCTGGTTGGCCAGTGATATGGATACGCCAGGCAGGTAGTCCACCAGCGTTTCCATCTGTTCATGGAACAGGGGCAGCCAGTGTTCCATGCCCGCATGGCGACGGCCATCGGATATGTGCTGGTACAGCGGGTCACTGGCGGCGGCAGGCCCGAACAGATCGCGCCAGCCGGTGCGGAAACGCGAGATACTGGTCGGGTCAAGGCTGAAATCCGCTACCGGCCGCATGGTCAGGCTGTCGATCTTCGCGGTCGAGCGCTGGGTGCCGGGGTCGAAGCGGCGGATGTTCTCCACCTCGTCGCCAAACAGGTCGAGGCGCACCGGCTCGCTATCGCCTGCGGGGAAAATATCGAAAATGCCACCGCGGGTCGCGAACTCGCCCTGGTCCATCACCGTGTCGGTGCGGTTGTAGCCATGGGCGATCAGCAGTTCCATCAGGAACGGCGCATCAAGGCTTTCACCCGCCCTGATGGTGATCGACTGTCCGGCAAAGGCCGCGCGTGGCGGCACGCGCTGCACGATCCCCATCACGGTGGTCAGCACGATGCGGGGTGTCGTGGCCTTTTCCAGCAGGCGGGTCAGTGTCGCGACCCGTTCCGCCACGATGGCGGGATTGGGGGAAACGCGGTCATACGGCAGGCAGTCCCAGCCCGGGAAACGCAGGATTTCCGCCTTGGGCGTGACAAAGGCCAACAGGTCCGCGATGCGCGCCATGGAGGCATCGTCGCGGCAGACATGCAGGACAGGCCCGTCATGTTCGCCCGCCCTGCGTGCCAGCAGGAAAGCGTCATACCCATCCGGCACGCCCCATACAGGAAGCGGCGCGCCGGGTGCGAGTGAGAAACCTGCCGTATCGTTCATTTTCCGCCCCGGATCGCCGCAAGCCGCGCGGGGTCGGTGGCGTCGGCCATGATTTCCTTCATCATGGGGGTGTTGAGTTCGTCCGGCACCGGGCGGCGGCCGCTCAGCCAGTCGGCCAGGTCGGCATCCGGCAGGTCCATCACCGCTTCCAGCGCGTCAAGCTGGGCTTCGGTCATGCCTTCCAGCCGGGGGGCGACAAAGCCGCCGATCAGCACGTCGGTTTCGTGTGTGCCACGATGTGTGGCGCGGTAATATATCTTGCGCCGCCGTGTATCGAGGCGCGAGAGGTCAGGCGTTCTGGCTTCCATTGCGTTCCACCCATGATGGTTGTGTTTTGTTCCGTAACGCAGGTGTCCTATAGCCGTCATGCGGGCATCTGTCAGCCCGCATGACAAGCATGCCACCCCGCAGGATGAACCGCCGCGTGTCCGATACCGCCTCCCCGCCCGTCAATTCCCTTCTTGCCCCGCTGCTTGCGGGGGTGGAGACCCTGAAGGGCGTGAAGCCCGCCACGGCAAGGCTGCTGGCGCGGGTGGCGGGTGGAGGACGGGTGATCGACCTGTTGTTCCACCTGCCGGAATCGGTGGTGGACCGGCGGTATCGGCCCAACCTGCGGCAGGCGGAAACGGGGCGTGTATGCACCCTGCATGTCACGGTGACGCGCGTCATACCGCCCGCGCCCGGTGGTGGCCGGGGCAAGCGGCCGTGGCGGGTTGTCGTGACCGATGGCACGGCGGATGCGGACCTGGTGTTCTTTTCCCCCCATCTGGTCCGCAGGCTGGAAGCGGGACAGGACATATGCGTATCGGGCACGCTGGAACGTTTTGGTGACCGGCTGAACATGGCCCATCCCGACTATCTCGTGCCCGTCGCCCGCATGGCGGACATTCCGCTGCTGGACCCGGTATGGCCGCTTACGGCGGGGCTGTTTCCCAGTCAGGTGCGCGCCGCCATCCGCGCGGCGTTCGATGTCTTTCCTCCCCTGCCCGAATGGCAGGACGCCAGCGTGCTGAAGCAGCGCAGATGGCCGGGGTTCGAGGACGCGCTGCGCACGCTGCACCGTCCGTGTGACATGCCCGACCTGCTGGAAGGCGACGCGCTGGTGGCCGCGTCCGAACGCGCCCGCGCACGGCTGGCCTGTGATGACCTGCTGGCGCAGCAGGTTTCCATGGCGCAGGCACGCCGGCAGAACCGGCTGCGGCCGGGGCGTGCGGTGGCGGGTGATGGCAGCCTGCGCCGCATTGCGCTTTCCCGCTTTGGCCATGAACCCACCACGGCCCAGATCCGCACGCTGGCGGAAATCGATGCCGACCTTGCTGCCCCCCGCCAGATGACGCGCCTGCTGCAGGGGGATGTGGGCGCGGGCAAGACGCTGGTGGCTTTGCTGGCCATGCTGGCGGCGGTGGAAGCGGGGCATCAGGCGGCCCTGATGGCGCCGACCGAGATCCTGGCCCGCCAGCATCTTGCCACCTTCCGTAAACTGTCGCCCGTGCCGGTCGCGTTCCTCAGCGGCAGCGTGAAGGGCAAGGCCCGGCGTGAGGCGCTGGCCATGATCGCCGATGGTACGGCGCGGCTGGTGATCGGCACCCATGCCCTGTTTCAGGACAGCGTGGTGTTCCATGACCTTGCGCTGGCGGTCATTGATGAACAGCACCGTTTTGGCGTCGAGCAGCGTGCGATGCTGGGGGAAAAGGGTCCCCAGACCGATGTGCTGGTCATGACCGCCACCCCCATCCCGCGCAGCCTGCTGCTGACGCAGTGGGGGGACATGCTGGTCAGTCGTCTGGACGTGAAGCCTGCGGGGCGCAAGCCGGTACGCACGTCGTTGCATGCGCTGTCGGCCATGGCAGACCTGCTGGCGGGGATGGAACGCGCGCTGGCGCGGGGCGCGCGCATATTCTGGGTCTGCCCGCTGGTCAGCGAGAGTGAGACGAGCGACATCGCCGCTGCCGAAGCCCGTCATGCCGCCCTGTGCGCCCATTTTGGCGAAGGCGCCGTCGGGCTGGCCCATGGCAGGCAGGATATTGCGGTGCGTGAACAGTCCATTGCCGATTTCGCGGCGGGAAAGACCCGTATCCTTGTGGCGACCACGGTGATCGAGGTGGGCGTGGACATACCCGACGCCACGGTCATGGTCATTGAGCATGCCGAACGCTTTGGCCTGGCGCAGCTGCACCAGCTGCGTGGCCGCGTGGGGCGGGGGCAGGCTGAATCCTACTGCCTGCTGCTGCACGATACCGCGCTGGGCCAGACCGCGCGGCGCAGGCTTGCCCTGCTGCGGGAGACGGAGGACGGGTTCCTGATCGCCGACGAGGATTTCCGCCTGCGTGGCGGGGGCGACCTGACGGGACGGCGTCAGTCCGGCCTGCCGGACCTGCGGCTGGCCAGCCCGCTGCATGTGGACATGCTGCTGCGGCTGGCGGCGCAGGACGCGCGGCGCATTGTCGATACGCCGCCCGCCGACGCCCCGCCCGCGCTGCGTGCGCGGATCCCTGCCGTCAGTTTGCTGCTTGAGCTGTTTGCCCGGGCGCGGGCGGTACGGGCGATCCGGGCAGGGTAGTCACGACGGGCGCCTTGGTCCCCAGTTCGGCCGCTGCCTGCGCCAGGAAGAAGGTTGCGAACAGGTCCAGCGGTTCGGCGTCATGTTCCATGCGCGCGCGCAGGACCGCGCCTTCCCACCCGATCCAGAAATAACGTGACAGCCGTGAGCACAGCCGCCGCTGTGCTGCGGTCGGGTTCGGGCCGCATGCCGCCAGCAGGCAGTCCGTCACGCGGCGTTCCCACCCTTCCAGAATCGTCAGCAGCAATCCGTTGAACGAATCGGGCAGCATGTCGATTTCCTGTCCCAGGTTGCCGATCAGGCAGCCCCGGCGGAAATGGTGCCTCATCATGCCTGCCCGTGCGTCCTGCATGAAATTGAGCATGCGCTGCAGCGGCGGCGTCGCCCTGTCCGTCAGCCACAGGTCCATCTTGGCATTGAAATAGGTGGCGTAGCTGTCGATCAGGACCTGCCCGAAATCTTCCTTGCTGTTGAAGCAGTAGTAGAACGAACCTTTGGAAATGCCGGTGGCGTTCAGCACATCATCGACGCAGGTGGAAGAAAAACCCTTTTCCGTCAGCAGGCCAACGCCCGCACGTACCAGCATGGCGCGTGTCCCTTCGGGCGCACGGGCAATTTTGGGGGGTCGGCCGCGCCCTCGGCGTGGGGGAAGTGTATTGGGCATGGATCGTTTTCTTACCAGTATGAGGCATGTGAATTGAAGCGTTGGTTTTGATAATGTGCGAATGCGAGTAAAAATCAAGAATATTCCTGAATTTAATCTGCACCTTTTTACACGATTTTTTTTGCCCCCTGCCCTCACAAACTGTTCACAGATGAAAATTCGTGTGGAAACCAAAGGCCGGAATATGCTTTGGTGTTGTTGATGCCGATGCGATTTATGCTAGGGTCACCGTAGGACAGAGGATGTTTTCCTGCAGCCGCATGCCGCCTGAACGACGGTCAACGACATACAGGCAGTCTCTATTCTGCAAACGTGCTTTCATTCGGTGATGTCCCCATGGGGCAGCCACCACCTAGACCTCGGGATTACGACCGTTGAGAAGTAACAGGACCGACCGCAGCTCCCGCTCCCCGCGCCGCGGCGGGTTTGACGATGATTTCATGTCGTCACCTTCATTTGGTGATCGCGGCGCCCCGCCGCCGCGCCGCTCCTTTGGTGGCGGAGGTGGTGGTCCCCAGATCGTCGCATCCGGCCCGGAAATCAGTGCCACTGTAAAGTGGTTCAACAGCGAAAAGGGCTTCGGCTTTGTCGAACTGTCGGACGGTTCGGGTGACGTGTTCCTGCACGCCAACGCCCTGAACCCCACCGGGCATGCGACGGTCGCACCGGGAACCACGCTGGTCGTGCAGATTGGCCAGGGCCCCAAGGGTCGCCAGGTCGCGAACGTGGTATCCGTTGACGAGAGCACGGCCCAGCCCGAGCGCCCGCGTGCGGCTTTCGGCGCGGTACCCGGTGCGCGTGGCGGGTTCTCCCGCTCCGGTCGTCCCGCCCCTGACCTGTCGCATGCGCAGGACATGCGCGGCACGGTCAAGTGGTACAACGCCACGAAGGGCTTTGGCTTCATCACGCCGGAAAACGGTGGCAAGGACATTTTCGTCCATGCTTCCGCGCTGGAACGTTCGGGCCTGTCCGGCCTGACGGAAGGCCAGACGGCGAACGTGCAGGTTGTCGAAGGCCAGAAAGGCCCCGAGGCAGCTGCCCTGTCGGTGGACTGATCCCCCCTGCCCTGTCCTTCGTCGCCAGCATGGCGGCGTAGGCGGGGTGAACGGATAGAATGAAACAGGGCCGTCCCGGTTGGGGCGGCCCTGTTTTTTATTGCGCGTTCTGCATGGCCTGCACGGATCAGTTTCCGGCGTAACCCGCCGTCACCTTTTTAAAAAAGATGGCAATGCCCTGCGGCTTCACCCACAGCCCTGATCTTGCCGGCAGTCATGGGCGGGCCTGCCGAACCGGTTTCCAGCCGGAAACATCCCCGCCAAGCAAGGGTTGGGTCAATAATCGCCACCCTTGTTGCGGATCAGGCGGGCCTTGTCACGCTGCCAGTCGCGGTCAGCAATGGCCTGCCGCTTGTCGGCTTTCTTGCGCCCTTCACCCACGCCCAGCGTCAGCTTGGCCAGGCCACGGCTGTTGAAGTGGATGTCCAGTGGCACAAGGGTCACGCCGTCACGCGCGACTTCCCCCAGCAGCTTGTCCACCTGTTTCTTGTGCAGCAGCAGCTTGCGCGGCGCGCGCGGTTCGAAACGCGACAGCACGCCGCCCTGATATTCGGGGATATAGCTGTTGATCAGCCATATTTCCCCATTGCGTTCGCCGGCATAGGCTTCGTTGATGGTGGCGCGGCCCATGCGCAGGCTCTTGACCTCCGGGCCCTTCAGCACCAGGCCCGCCTCCACCGTGTCCACGATGGTGTAGTTGAAACGGCCCTTGCGGTTCTGGGCTGCGATCCCGGTCGAGATCATGCCGCTGCCCTTGTTCTTGGGTGCCATGGGTCAGTCCAGCAGCCCGACGGCGGACAGGGCGGCCTTGACCTTTTCCCGGCTGGCGTCGCTCAGTGGGGCCAGCGGCAGGCGGCAGGTTTCCCCCATCAGGCCCAGCACGCTTGCCGCGAACTTGACCGGCACGGGATTGCTTTCGCAAAACAGCGTGTCATGCAGCGGCAGCAGCCGGTCCTGCAGTTCCATGGCTTCCATCACGTGACCGTCGTTCCAGCTCTGCTGCACCTGCGCGCACAGGGCGGGAGCAACGTTGGCGGTCACGCTGATGCACCCGTCGCCACCGGCGGCCAGGAAGGACACGGCGGTGCCGTCCTCGCCCGAGATCTGGTTGAACGGCTTTTTCACCGCGCGGCGCACCAGCAGCGGGCGCAGCAGGTTGGCGGTGGAATCCTTCACCCCGATGATGTTGGGATGCTGTGCCAGGCGCGCCATTGTCTCCACCGAGATATCGATGACCGACCGGCCGGGAATGTTATACAGGATCAGCGGGATGCTGATGGCGTCCGCAACAGCCATGAAGTGGCGGTACACCCCTTCCTGCGTCGGCTTGTTGTAATATGGCGTCACCACCAGCACGCCCGACGCCCCTGCCTGCTGCGCCTGCTGCGCCATGGCCACCGCTTCCGCCGTGCTGTTGGACCCGGCGCCTGCAATGACGGGCACGCGCCCCGCCACGGATTTTATGGTGAATTCCACCACTTTGGCATGTTCTTCATGCGTCAGGGTCGGGCTTTCGCCCGTGGTGCCGACCGGCACCACGGCGGATGCGCCCTGCTGGACCTGCCAGTCGATGAATCGGCCCATGGAGGGCAGATCCAGCGACCCGTCCTCGTTCATGGGGGTAATAAGGGCGGTAATGGAACCCTTGAACATGGTTGTTTCCACCTGGATCCTGTGTCGTGGCTGTGCATGCGCCGGTGGGTCCGGCACGTTGTTTCCTGTGGTCAGCCCCGGGGCATGGGACGGACAATACCGTTATATAGACAATGGCACGGGGGGCAAAACATGCCCGCCATGCCTGTTCCCGTCAGGGTTTGCGCCGGAAGGGCGATGCGGGATAGACGCCCAGGATCTCCTGCTGTTCCGAAAAGAACGAAAGTTCGTCCAGCGCGCGCGCCAGTGGCGGGGCTTCGGGGTGGCCTTCCACATCCATCAGGAACTGCGTGGCCGAAAACGACCCTTCCAGCATGTAGCTTTCCAGCCGCGTCATGTTTACCCCCGCCGTGGCAAGGCCACCCAGCGCCTTGTACAGCGCGCCGGGCTGGTTGTTGACGCGGAACAGCAGCGTGGTCATGAAGCCCGGCCCGGGCGGCGGCAGGGTCGCGGGCCTGCGGGATGCGATGTAAAAGCGCGTGGTGTTATGCGTGGCGTCCTCCACATTGCGGCGCAGGATTTCAAGCCCGTTGAGTTCGGCCGCAAGGGCCGAGGCCACGGCCACGTCTTCCTTCCGCCCCCATTCGCGTACCATCTCGGCTGCGCCGGCGGTGTCGAATTCCACCACCGGGTCCAGTCCCAGTTCGGTAATGATGCCGCGCACCTGCGCCATGGCGACGGGATGGGTATGGATGCGGCGCGCATCGGCCAGCGTGCTGCCGGGTATGCCCAGCAGGCAGTGTTCCACGCGCTGGAAATGTTCCCCCACTATGAACAGCCCCGCTTCGGGCAGCAGTGCGTGGATGTCGGGCACCCGGCCCGCCAGGCTGTTTTCACAGGCCAGCATGGCCAGTTCGGCACGCCCGTCATGCACGGCGGCAATGGTCTGGGCGAATGTCTGGCATGGCAGCGTGGTCCAGCCGGGCCGGGCCTGCCGGCATGCAAGGTCCGAATAGGCGCCGGGCCGCCCCTGAAAGGCGATGATGCGTTCCCCGTTCATGCCGCGGTCCCCAGCATGGCCCGTGCGCGTTCAAGATCGGCGGGCGTGTCGACACCGAAGGGTGCGGTGGCGATCCGTGCGCAGCCCATGGTCATGCCAGCTTCCAGCGCGCGAAGCTGCTCAAGTTTCTCACGCTTTTCCAGCCCGCTTTCAGGCAGGCCGACAAAGCGGGCCAGCGCCGGGCGGCGATAGGCGTAAATGCCGATATGATGCCACAGCGGCCCATCCCCCCATGGTATGGGCAGGCGGGAGAAATACAGCGCCCGCGCCACCTGCGCATCCGGCCCGAAGGTGCAGGCGACCTTGACCACGGATGATGCCATGGCTTCCGCCTGATCGCGGACGGGCGCGACAAGGGTCGCGATATCGGTACCCGGATCAGCTAGCGGGCGCAGCACGTCATGCAGGTTTTCGGGGTCAACCCCCGGCAGGTCCCCCTGCAGGTTGATGACGGTGTCATGCACCCCCTGCGGGTCAAGCTGCCGCAGGGCCTGCCATATGCGGTCGGACCCGGATGGGAGCGCGGGATCGGTCAGGACCGCCGTGCCGCCCGCGCGTTCCACGACATCGGCAATTTCACGCTCCGCCGTGGCGACAGCCACGGGGCCGACACCCGCGGCAACAGCGCGGTCAAGCACATGGATAATCATGGGACGGCCGGCAATGTCGGCAAGCGGTTTGCCCGGCAGCCGGGTCGAGGCCATCCGGGCCGGAATCAGGACAATGGGATTCATGGGATCTGGGTCTGGGCCATCCGTATCTGTGGCGGCGGCGGGGGCCGTCCGCTGCCGTGCATGCTTCACACAGGGCGCGCGGCAGTCTAGGTAAGGAGCGGTTTTCATGCAACCGTATGGGAAGGACGCCCGAATTTCATGGACAGTGTACGCCTTAACCAGATCGGGGCCGCCTGCCTCTGTGCAGCACTCGCGGTCGGGGCCAGTTGGGGCATCGCCCACACTGCCGTTCCGGAACAGATCCCGGCAAAGCCCGGCGTGGCCATTCCCCACCCGGTGGCCCCCGCGGGCGCGTCCATTGATGATCTGGTCGCCAGGGCCAGCGTGGAAAAGGGCCACGCCATAGCCGACCGGCAGTGCGCCATGTGCCACAGCATGGCGCCACAGGGGCCGGCCATTATCGGGCCGGGCCTGTTTGGCGTGGTCGGCACGCATGTGGGCGACATTCCGGGTTATGAATTCTCGGACGCGCTGAAGGCGCACAAGGACGAGACGTGGACCAACACCACCCTTTCCGCATGGCTGAAATCCCCCGCCGAATACGCATCGGGCACCAAGATGTCGTTTCCCGGCATTGCATCGGAAACCGAGCGGGCGGACGTGATCGCCTACCTCAACTCCCTCAAGCCGGAGGCGCATTGATGGCCGCCCTGCCCGCCGGTTTCCCGCGTGATGCGGTGCTGGAGGCGGCGGGGGCCGCGGCCGATGTCGCGCGCAGCGTGGTGCTGCCGTTTTTCCGCCGGGGGGTACGCGCGGACGACAAGACCGATGCCAGTCCCGTCACCATAGCCGATCGCACGGCCGAGCGCGCGATTCGGGCCGTGCTGTCCGAACGCCTGCCCGGTTTTGGCGTGATGGGGGAGGAATTCGGGCTGGAAGGTGCTGACAGCCCGTATCGCTGGGTGATCGACCCGGTGGATGGCACGCGTGCCTTCCTGACCGGGCGGCCGACCTTTGGCACGCTGGTCGCCCTGCTGCATGACAATGTCCCGGTGCTGGGCGTGATTGACCAGCCCGTGACGGGGGAGCGGTGGATCGGCCTGCGTGGCGAGGCCACGCGGTATGTCTCCACCCTGCCCGGCACGCCCGTCACGCGCCCCTGCGCCGACGTGGGCCGGGCGGAACTGTCATGCACCGCGCCCGAAATCATTGATGCCCCCCACCGGTCCGGTTTTGACGCGCTGGCCGCCGCCGCCAAGCGCACAAGCTGGGGTGGGGACTGCTACGCCTATGGCCTGCTGGCGCTGGGGCAGATCGACATCATTGCCGAATGTACCATGAAGATATGGGACTGGGCCGCCCTTGTGCCCGTGGTGGAAGGGGCGGGCGGCCGCATGACCGACTGGGCGGGCCGGCCGCTGCGTGCTGATGGCGACGGCACGGTCCTGGCGGTGGGGGATGGCGGCCTGCTGCCCCATGTGGCGGGGCTGCTGACCCCGGGCATTGCCATAAAGTAACGGCGGTAATTGATCTTTCCCCCTAGCGGGGACACGGCCAATCGGATAGGGACGGACCCATCTTGACCGTACACGAAGCGGGAGCACGCGACATGACCAGCCAATCCAACGGACATCTTTCCCTTCCCAAGGACAAGATCCGTATCCTCCTGCTTGAAGGCATCCATGACAGTGCCGTAAAGCTGCTGAAGGACAACGGATACGAAAACGTCACCCGCCTGAAAACGGCGCTGGAAGGTGAAGCCCTGCAGAAGGCGCTGGAAGGCGTGCATATCGTCGGCATCCGTTCGCGCACGCAGCTGACGCGCGAAGTGATCGAGAAGGCCGATCGCCTGATCGCCATCGGCTGCTTCTGTATCGGCACCAACCAGGTTGACCTGAACGCCGCGCGTGAAGGCGGTATCCCGGTTTTCAATGCGCCCTACAGCAACACGCGTTCCGTTGCCGAACTGGTCATGGGCGAGATCGTGATGCTGATGCGCCGCATCTTCCCCAAGTCCGAGGAATGCAACGCCGGGATCTGGAAGAAATCCGCCACCAATAGCTGGGAAGTGCGCGGCAAGACGCTGGGTATCGTGGGTTATGGCTCCATCGGGTCGCAGCTTTCCGTACTGGCCGAAGCATTCGGCATGCGCGTGTTCTATTACGACGTGATCGACAAGCTGGTGCATGGCAACGCAACGCCGGTCGACACGCTGGAAACCCTGCTGGAGCAGAGCGACGTGGTCAGCCTGCACGTGCCCCAGACCCCGGAAACGGCGGGCATGATTGGTGAGGCCCAGATCCGCGCGATGAAGAAGGGGTCGTTCCTGATCAACAACGCCCGTGGCAACGTGGTGGACCTCGACGCGCTGGCCGCCGCCCTGAAGGACGGCCACCTGCTGGGCGCCGCGATCGACGTGTTCCCCAAGGAGCCGAAGGCGGCTGGCGAGGAATTCAAGACCCCGCTGCGTGGCCTGGACAACGTGATCCTGACGCCGCATATCGGCGGGTCCACGGCCGAAGCGCAGGAGCGCATCGGCGTGGAAGTGGCGCGCAAGCTGGTGGAATATTCCGATGTCGGCTCCACCCTGGGGGCTGTCAACTTCCCCACCGTGCAACTGCCGGAAAACCCGCATGGCACGCGCTTCATGCACGTGCACCGCAACGTGCCGGGCATCATGCTGCAGATCAACGAGATCTTTTCTTCGGAATCCTGCAACGTCACCGCGCAGTACCTGCAGACGGCGGGCGAACTGGGTTACGTGGTGGTCGAGGCCGATACCGGCCGCGATGTGGAAAAGGACAACCGCATCCTTGACCGCCTGCGCGCGCTCAAGGGCACCCTGCGCGCGCGCCTGCTGTACAAGCAGCAGTAATGCGCGCCCGATGACATCGGGTCCACGGAACGGGGGCATGCCGATTGGGCGTGTCCCCTTTTTTATGCCCTGCTGTCCGGGCTTTGGGGCATCGTGCAAACTCAAAGAAGTTCTTGGTGTAGCTTTTTTCAAAAAGCTTCAGGAAACACTGTCTTTTTGCAAATAAGGCGGCACCTGGGGTGTCAGGGTACGCTCAGGAAAGTTGCCGGTTCGCTACGGCGCAGCCGGGCATGGCGCTGTGTGTCCGTTTCCATCATGCAGGCCATGAGCAGCGCAATCACCCACCCCACCCCGGTCATGCCGGTGGCGCAGTTCACCACCGCCACCACCGCCGCGTTATGGACCTTGCGCCGGCACGCTATGAAGGTCGGCAGCAGGAACACCGCCATGCCGAAAGCCGCCCCCAGCACAAGGGCGAGGAGGACAGCCGTGCCGATCTGCAGTCCGGTCCCCTGTATGGACTGCCAGCCACGGTAGACCTCATAAGTGGAGGGAACATGGATATTCATCGCACTTCATGCTAACCCTAAACGCAGGCGTGCCGCCATATCGTATCGCGCGCCGGCCACAGGCATGCAGCATGAACATGCCGGGCCGTATCCAACTTGTCAGGGTTTTTACAGTGCGCAGTCATGTGTGCCCCAATGGGGACAACCTGTGATCTGGGGTGATTTCCAGGCGGTGATCCAGCTGTCAGCGGGTCTGAATGTCGCCATCCTCAGCTTTGTCGATATCAGCCTGCCCGCCATCAAGGAACGCAGGCGTGTCTTTGCCAAGGCCCGTCAGGAACTGGAACTGCATCGCGGCGGCACGGACCACCAGCACCCTGATGACGCGGAGGACTACACCGCCGCAGTGCAGGAAATGGACCGCAAGCTGTTCCTGTTATGGCAGGAATCCTCCACCTTCATCCGCGAGGAGGAATCCCTTATCCGCTCCACCGGCGTGCTGGGTGTATTCGGTGCGGTACTCAGCCTCGGGCTGCTATGGTATTCAGCCGAGCATTATGGCGGGATCATATCGCTGATGGGGCGGGTGCTGATCATCCTGTCCTTCTGCTCGCTGCTGGGCGCGTTCCTCATCAACTTCATGACCGCGTCACAGGCGGGCGTGTTTACCAAGAAATGCAATGCCATTCGTGATGAAATGCACAAGCGGCTGTAGAAACTGTTTTAAAAATAAACAATTTACAGAATGGCAAAGGTTTTTGGGTGCCGCCTTTTGGAAAAAGCGGCGCTTCCCGCAGCGTTTGGAAACAGCTTCACCAGAAACTTCTTTAAGATCTGCACAATGTTTGCGGACGCATGCGCCACGCGATGCGCGCAGCCAGCAGCACAAACACCGACACCAGTCCGATCCCGTTGCCACACCATAGCCCCGACGGTCCCATGCCGCGGTGAAAGGCAAGGTAGACCCCACCGGGAAACCCGATGCCCCAGTAGCCGATAACCGCCAGCACCATGGGGATCGCGGTATCGCCCTGCCCGCGCAGGATGCCGGTGGCGATGACCTGCGCCGCATCGGGGATCTGGAACGCCGCACCGACCAGCAGCAGCCCCAGTGCCAGACTGACCGCCTGGGCATTTTCCGGCAGGGCGGTATCCAGGTACAGGCTGATGATGGCATGCCGCCCCAGCGCCAGTATCAGCGCCATGACACATGCAACGGCAATACCCAGCACCATGCCCGCCCATGCCGTGCGCCGCATCATCACCGGGTCGGCCCGCCCGGTCCAGTATCCCACGCGGATGTTGCAGGCCTGTCCCAGCGCCATGTACACCACGAAGCACTGCACCCCCATGCCCAGCATGATCTGGAACGCCGCCAGCGCGCTGTTGCCCATCCGCGCGGCCTCCAGGCTGTTGGCCTGGAACAGCGTGACCTCCGCCATGGCGGCCGCCATCATGGGCAGGCCGGTGCGCAGCAGCGCAAGGGTATGGCCCCATTCATGCCCGCGCGGGCGCAGGGCCGCGCGCAGTTCAGGCCTGCGCGCCACAAAGGCCAGCATGATGAACGGCATGCACCATAACGTCACGACCGTGGCTGTGGCCGATCCATACAGGCCCAGCGCGGGCAGGCCGAACCACCCGTGAATGAGCGTTGCGTTCAGCACCCCGTTGACCACCGTGATGCAGGGCATGACACGCATCAGGATACCCTGCGCCCCCATGACCGGCAGCGCCGTGGTCAGGATACCCTGCCCCAGCAGCGCGGGTGGCACGGCCCACATCAGCATATGCACGAAATGAATGACGGGCGCGCGCAGGCTTTCGGGTTCGTGCATCCACACCAGCAGCCGGTCTACATGCCACAGGCAGAACAGTTCCGGCACGCACAGCGCCAGCGCCACCGCCAGCATGGAGGTCATGATGGTGCCCAGGCTGGCATGGTCCTGCCGCCCGTGCGCCTGTGCCAGCAGGATGCCGCCTGCCTCGATCACGGCGGCAAGGATGGCGTTGAGCGTGAAGAACGTGCCGGTCGCAAGCCCCCCGATCGCCAGCGCCGAAGCCCCTAGCCCGCCCAGAAGCACGTCATCGGTCGCCCCCATCAGCATCTGGACAAACTGCGACAGGCCCATCGGCCCCGCGATGGCAAGGATGGAGCGGAATTCCGCCCCGAAGGCTTGTGTTGGACGCGTCATGCAACCTGCTGTCAGCCATGGTCGGGCATGGCCATGTCTGCCGTATGGTAAGGGGGCTTTTATATCATTCCGCTACAGGCCGCCAGCATATGTCGGCCATGATTGACACGTCGTGCTTTTCCCGCCACCCGTACCGCATGGGGTGCGGTCTATGGCATGGAATGGCTGATTTCAGGGGGGGCTGGTCGTGACAGCGCCACGCTGGCCCATGGTCCCGCTTGGGGCGCTGGTGGACTGCCTTGATGCCCGGCGCGTGCCGCTTAACCGCGCGCAGCGTGCCAGCCGGCCGGGGTGCGTGCCCTATCACGGGGCCAGTGGTGTTGCGGGATATGTGGACCGGGGGCTGTTTGATGGCCTGCTGGTCCTGCTGGGCGAGGATAGCGCTCCCTTTTTCGATCCGTTGCGCGATGTTGCGTTTTTCCATGATGGCCCGCTATGGGCGGGCAACCATGTGCATGTATTGCGGCCCCGGACGGGTGTGGATGGCCGTTTTCTGGCGCATGCGCTCAATACCGTGCCGTTTGGCGCGTATGTGGAGGGGACGACCCGCCCCAAGCTGACCCGTGCGTGCATGAACAGCCTGCCCGTGCCCTGCCCGCCCTTGCCCCGCCAGCGCATGATCGCCCGGACGCTGGACCATCACATGGACCGTATTGACCGGCAGTTGCGTGAACTGGATGCACAGGCGGCGGCGGCGGATGAATACGTGCGTGTGGCCATCCATCACGCGGTCCTGCCACGGGGCGGTCCATGGCCCGGGCCGGTGCCGGTCCATGGGGTGATGCGGCCTGTGGGCGGCGTGTTTGACATTGTCGGCGGTGGCACGCCCGATACGGGCAACGCGGCCCACTGGGGAAATGATGTGATGTGGCTGACCCCTGCCGACCTGCCTGCCGGGCCGCCCGCGTGGGTGGGGCATGGCGCGCGTGGCCTGTCCGCCACGGGACTTGCGGCGTGCCGGGCCACGCGGGTGGAGGCAGGCGCGCTGGTCATCTCCACCCGCGCGCCGGTGGGGCGTGTTGGCATGACGACGGCGGCTGTCGCCGTAAGCCAGGGGTGCAAGGCCCTTGTGCCGCGCGGGCGGGATGTGGACCTGCGCCATGCCGCCCTGCTGCTGCGTGTGGCGGCGCCGGAGTTGCGGCGCCGCGCGGGGGGCAGCGTGTTCCCCGAAGCGGATACCGTGACCCTTGCCTCCCTTGACCTGTGCCTGCCGCCGTTGCACCAGCAGCGTGCGGTGGCGGCGAAGGTGTGGGACATGCTGGACCGACAGGCACGGCAGGCCCATGCCCGCGACCGGATGCGTGCCGTGCTGCGTGAATATCGCCCTGTCCTGCGGCGGGCCTGTGTCAATGGCCACGGAATGTAAGTGCGGATGATCGCGCGGGGCGGCGATGGGAAAGAACGGAATGAATACGACAGATGAATGCAGTACCCGCGTACCGGGATCATCCGGCACAGGGGCGGATGTGGATATCACCATCCTGTCCCACCCCACCCGGGCGGATGAAGACGCGGTGCTGGCCATCCTGCGTGACTTCACGCGCGGTGTGGTGGGCTATATTGACAACCACGACCTAGTCATCGTGATTCGTGACCGGGCGGCGGGCATGATCTGTGGCGGGCTGGTGGCGCAGTCACGCTGGGGGGAGATGCATATCGACATGCTGGTCGTCGCCCCCCACCTGCGTGGGCGCGGCATGGGACGCAGGCTGGTGGAAATGGCCGAACGGGCTGCACGCCAGCGCGGCTGCACCCATATGTGGCTTGATACCTATGCGTTCCAGGCGCGTGCCTTTTATGAAAAGCTGGGATTCGAGGTCTTCGGTCAGCTTGATGGGCCACCGCCGTTCTTTCCGCGTTATTTCATGCGCAGGCTGCTGTCTGCCCCGGATGGACGCTGAGATGTTCAGCGGTTGTTAAGGCCGCCGCACTAGCGTGTGGTGTCCACCATGAAAATGTTACAGGACGGAAAACACCCGGCCACGCACCATGCGGGGTGTGTTACGCTGCCTGGCATTTACGCCGCATAATCGGAACAGCAGGGATAGATCACACCACATGGATGAAAACCGGAGCCGGACCCAGTATATCGGGACTTTCATATTTGTATGCGCGGTCCTGCTGTTTTCCGCGTGGATCGAACAGTCGTTCCTGTTCGCCTTTGTCTGGGGCGGTATCCTGAGCATCACGACCTATCCGCTTTATCACCGGCTGGTCGGGCGTGGCATGGGCAACCGGGTTGCGGCAGGACTGATCGCGGCGGGGATTTTCGCGCTGCTGGCGGTGCCCATGATCGCCATGGCGGTACGGGCGGGCATGGAACTGCCCTCGCTCATGGCATGGGGGCGCGGGGCGCTGCATGATGGCATTCCTGTCTCGCCACAGGTGGGGGAAATCCCGCGTATCGGGCCGCGCCTGTCGGCCCTGTGGCAGCGTTACCTGTCCGACCCCGATGAACTGCGGCACTGGACCGGCGTCGCCTCGCGCATGTTCGCCACAGGCGACGGGCGTGAACTGCCGCACCGGCTGATGGAAATGACGGAAACCTTCGTCATCGCCACGCTGTCGGTCTATTTCTACCTGGCCGCGTCGCACGCGCTGGTGACCGATATCCGCGCCGTGGGCCGCCGTTTCCTGGGTGAGCGGACGGGCGGCGTCATGCGCAATACCGTGGGGGCCGTGCGCGGCACGGTCGCGGGACTGGTGCTGGTGGGTCTGGGCCAGGGCGTGCTGGTGGGGGTTGGCTATTTCATCGCGGGCACGCCCCACCCCGCATTGCTGACGCTGCTGACGGCGGTGGTCAGCATCATTCCCTTCTGCGGGCCGATCCTGCTTTGCGCCACCACGCTCATGACCTTTGCCGCCAATGGCGTCACACAGGCGATCATCGTGGCGGCACTGGGCACCATCGCCTATGGCGCAGGGGACCATTTTGTCCGGCCCAAGCTGATCAGTGGCAGCACCAGCATCCCGTTCCTTGCGGTGCTGACGGCCATTCTGGGTGGCCTGCACATGTTTGGCCTGCTGGGACTGTTCATGGGGCCGACGGTCATTGCGGTCGCCCTGTCGCTGTGGCGCGCGGCAGCGGCGGAAGAACAGGCGCGTTAAGGCGGAACGGTGGCTGATGCCCCTGCCCGCCCGCTGCTGTCGGCTGCCGCCATCTGGCGTGTGGCCGACCTGTTGCGCGGCGGCATGGAACCGGTGGAATACGGGCCGGTCATACTGGCGTTCACCATGCTGCGGCGGCTGGAACTGTCACGCGCCCGTCCCGCATGCTGGCTGGATGCGGTGGCGTGCGCGTCCGACCCGGTGGGTCGCCTTGATCGCCTGATTGCACGCCTGCCCGCCAGCGTGCGCGATATCCTCTCCCATCTGGAGGTCATGCCGCTTGCCCGGCGTCTGGCGCGTACCGGCCGGTTGGCGGCGATGGCGGCGCATTTCGCGGCCCTTGACCTGTCACCCGACCGGTATGGCAGCGAGGCGATGGCCCGCCTGTTTGAGGAACTGGTCCACCATTTTTCCACCAGTCAGCGCACGGGCGCGCATTTTACCCCGCCGGAGGTCACGGACCTTATGGTGGACCTTGTCTTCGCCCCCGATGGTCCCGGAACGCACCATGCCCTGTATGACCCCGCGGCGGGCACGGGCGCGCTGCTGGGCCGGGCTGCGGACCGCCTGCTGGCGCGTGGGGTGACGGTGGACCTGTTCGGTCAGGAAATCGGCTCGCGTGCCTGTGCCCTGTGTCGGGCGGACATGCTGCTGCGCGGGCATGCGCCGGGGCATATCGCCAGTGGCGACACGTTGGCCCATGATGGGCATGCGGGCCGCCGCTTTGCCCGCATGCTGTCCAATCCGCCCTTTGGGCTGGACTGGCGGCATATCCGGGACACGATACAGGCTGAACATGCCAGGGGTAACGCCGGGCGCTTTGCCCCCGGCCTGCCCCGCGTTTCGGACGGGTCCATGCTGTTCATGCTGCATCTGGTCGCCCACATGCGCGGCAGGCGTGCTGGTGGCGCGCGCATTGGCGTGGTGACGCATGGGGCGGCGCTGTCTGGCGGTGGGCCGGAATCCGGTGAATCCGCAATCCGGCGTTATCTGGTGGATCAGGGCCTGATTGACACGATCATTGCCCTGCCCACGGATATGTTCGTCAATACCGGTATCGCGACGTATGTGTGGATACTGGACAACAACAGGCCCGCGGCACGGCGGGACAGGGTCCGTCTGGTTGATGCGACGGGCCTGTGGCAACGCGCCCCGTCCGGCAGTGGTGAAAAGCGGCGGGAGATGACGCAGGCCCACATTGCCGCCGTGGTTCAGGCATGCATGGTCGATACGGCAATGGATATCATCCGGTATGATGGGACGGATGGTACGCCGGAATCATGGCAGGTGCTGGCACACGATACCCCGGCACCGGACGGTGTGATGGATGGGCGGCGCATCGCGTTTTCACGCATCCTGCCGGGACGGGAATTCCTGTACCACAGCCTGACGGTAATGCGCCCCGCCCGTGATGGCGCACCCGTGCGCACGGCTTTCCGCGTGGGGATGGAGCATGACCCGCAGGCATGGTTCAGCCAGATGATCCAGCCGTATGACCCTGAGGCCCGGCTGGACACGGGCCGCACCGGTATTGGCTGCGCCATTTCCTTTGCGCGGTATTTCAGCCATGACGTCCCTGCCCGCCCATTGGCGGAGATCGAGGCGGAGCTGCGCCAGTCCATGGCGCGGCTTGTGGCTCTCATGCCCGATGGGGACGATGCGGAGCCGGAATAGATATTTTCAAATAGCCTGTTTTATAATGAAAATATAAAGTCTTTTGGTGCTGCCTTTTTTCCAAAAAGGCGGCGTTTTTCGAAGCTTTTTGAAAAAAGCTTCACCAAAAACTTCTTTATGATTGCTGAATGTCTTCCGGCCTGACTTTTCAAACAGTCTCCTAGATCACCAGATCATTTCAAGACAGTATCCATTGTGACCTGCAGTCCGAACAGGCGTGGGAATCATCAGGATGCATCTGCTGGCACCGCTGCCTGATCGCATCATGGTCCGTCGCCGCGTCCGGGGTGCAGCATGACCGGGGTGGATGGTGGCGCTACATGTCCTCCCCGCATCGGGGCGCGCGGTTACAGGCCTGCCTGTCCCTGTTCATCAAGGAAGTACAGGAAATCATTGATCGTGTGGAATTCATTCAGGTGATCCAGCACATGATAGGCAAAGGCCAGCGCCCCTGCCCGGCAGGCCGCGCGTTGCTGCCGGTCGGCTATGATGTCGAAATCCGCCGTGTGGGCATAGCCGATGATGCGGCGGATGATCTCTATCGCCGCGAAACCGATGGTATCGCCCAGGATTTCCTCCATGAATGTCTGCTGCGCCACATGGGCGGCCGGCCCGTAGGCCAGCGGGCGCAGCGTGCCCGGCGGCGGGGCCTCGTTCGCGTTCCACAATCCCATGAACTGTTCATGGAAGCTGTTCCAGAAGGCGCCGATATCACGTAGTGTGGCCTTGCGCGCCGCATGGTCTGGCATTGCGAAATAATGCAGCACCAGGTTGCCCACGAACATGCCGCAGTCAAACCCGATGGGGCCATATACCGCGAATTCCCCGTCAATCACGCGGGTATCGTCCGGCGTACTCATGATCGAACCGGTATGCAGGTCGCCATGCAGCAGCGCCTGCGGCTGCGACAGGAAACGCCGGCGCAGGTTTTCAACCGCCAGCAGCGTCGCGGCGCTGGAACGGATATCCAGCACGATGGGGGTCAGGACGGGATCGTGCCAGTGATTGCGCGGATGGTCGCGGTACGGGTCGTCCAGCACAAGGTCCAGCGTGATGCGGGTCAGGGCCAGATTGGCGGCAAAGGTGCGGCGGGTGGTGAACACTTCCTCGAACGGGCGGGCCAGCAGGGACGTGCCAAACGCGGCACGGGCGATGAAGGTGCCGATGCGCGGCGCCACCCCAGGCCAGTCCGCCCCCTGCATAAGCGCCGTGCGCAGCACGGTATGGCCCGACAGGCTTTCGACAATCAGGACATACAGGTCTCGGTCGAAAAACAGGCATTCCGTCGTAAGCCCGCCCACCAGCGGCAGCACCGCGCGCAGCCATGCGGCCTCGAAAAACGTGCGGTCCAGTGGCATTTTCCATGACGGGTCCACGCGCACATGCGGCAGGGACTGCTTCAGGCAGACTTCCCCCACCGGGCCGCCCACAAGGAAGACATTGTTGAGGTTGCCGTCACTGACCTCACGCACCTGCCATTGCGCGGATGCGCCGCCAAGACGCGTCGCCACATCCGGCAGGCCCGCGATCAGGTCACGTATGCCGTTCGCGTCCAGCGTGTGGTAGGGGATCTGGGTCATGCGGCTCTCCTCATGCCATGCGCCGCGTGCTGCGGGGGTTACGGGCGTGGCAGGGTCGCGCGCAGTCGGCGGTTATGCAACGCTTTTTTGTAATTGCGCACAGGCGGACACCGCAGTAACCCGAATGAATAAACATTGACAGGAGAGGAACGCGCACATGCCCGTCAAGGATCCGAAGGTGATCGAACACCTGAACACGCAGCTGACGAACGAGCTGACGGCCATCAACCAGTATTACCTGCACGCCCGCACGCTGCGCCACTGGGGCGTCACCCTGCTGGGCAAGAAGGAATACGAAGAATCGATCGAGGAGATGAAGCACGCCGACTGGCTGATCGAGCGCATCCTGTATCTGGGCGGCCTGCCCAACGTGCAGCGCTACAACCAGATCCTGGTGGGACAGGACGTGGAGGAAATCCTCAAATGCGACCTGAAGCTTGAGGAAAAGGCCATCGGCGACCTGCGCGAGGGCATCGCCTATTGCGAAAGCGTACGCGACTTCGTCTCCCGCGACCTGCTGCTCAGGATCCTGGTCAACGAGGAAGAGCATGAAGACTTCCTCGACCGCCAGTTCGACCTGATCCGTCAGGTGGGGATCCAGCAGTACATCAAGCTCAACTCGGCTCCCGCCCCCGATCAGGACTGACCATCCCCCGGCCGGCGCCACACGGCCCCGCCAGCCCATGGGGACCGGCGGATGGCGGTGGCGCCACCCCTTCCTGCCATGCAAGGATATCGAGCAGTTCAAGGAATGCGTTTTCCATGAACACGCAGGCATGGCGCATGGACAGCCGGTGTGATGGCATGGCGGATCATCCTGTCGTCATGCGGCGATGCGCGGGCGATCCGGTCGCCCACGCTCCCCCGTTTGGTATTTCCTACAGGCCGCCTGTCTGCATGGCGGCGACGGTGCTGGGCCACATGACATGCGCGGTCCCCATGTCGGCGCTGTGCCAGCGCATGGCCGCAAGGCAGCCCGCGCCCACGGGTTGGGCTGCCGCCGTGGCGGGCGTGACGGCAGGGGGCACGGTGGCGCGAACTGCCGTGCCGTCGGCTGCCTGCTGCGCGGGCCAGCGCAGGCTGCGCACGGGCGGACTGCCGCCCCCGCCGTGATGGCCCCGGCGCGGCAGCCAGTACCCCGCCCCCGCCATGCAGGCCCCAAGCTGGGTTATAGCGGCGGCAAAGGGGGACAGGACATGATGGTGGGTGAAAACAGGGCGCAGCGTACGGCGCACTTCGGCCTCACGCCCTTCCTGCGCGGCGGCAGCGGCGACGAGGAAGCGGTTTTCCGTGCCCGTCAGGTGCGTCGCGCTGCAGATCGCCACGTCCACCGTGCCGTTCTGGTAGGCGCGCAGCCGTCCCAGCGCCATGCGGAAGGCATCGGCCACGGCGGCGAAATCCGTCCGGAAGCATGGCAGGGCCAGGCCGGGCATGTGACCCGTCCCCTCGCCCGCACCGCTGAGGCGGCGCACGCACCAGACCAGCAGGCGTTCGCTGCACGAAAGATCATTCATGAAAACTGTCGTGTTGGTCATCATCTGCTCGGGCCTTGGCAAAGCCCGCTCCCTGTTATGTCGGTGAGACCGTGATAATGAGAAAGATTATCATTTGCAATTAAAATCGACGTGCGTAACGCCTTATCCCTACTGGACCGCGGCGGTCTGTCTGGATTACGTTACAGAACGATGAAAGAGCCGAATTCCCCCGATTCCCCCCTGGCGGACCTGTGCCGCCAGCGTGGCCTGAAACTGACAGGCCAACGTCGGACGATTGCCTTCGTCCTGTCCGACAGTGACGACCATCCGGATGTGGAGGAACTGTACCGCCGCGCGGTGGAGGTGGACCCACGCATTTCAATCGCGACGGTATACCGCACCGTGCGCCTGTTTGAAGAAAACGGCATCCTGCAGCGCCGTGACTTTGGCGGTGGTCGTGCACGGTACGAAGTGGCGGATGGCGACCATGGCGATCATTATCATCTGATCGACGCCGATACCGGCAAGGTCATTGAATTCGAGAATACCGAACTGGATTCCCTGCTGGAGGGAATCGTGCGGCAGATGGGCTACGATCTCGTCACCACCCGCCTGTCCGTTGTTGGCCGCAGGAAGGCAAAGCCGCGTAGTCGCGGCTGATACCACGTCGCGTGGCTGTCATGGCGCGGGCTTGGGGGCCATCCATTTCGGGTGGCGACGTTCGATCCATTCCAGCATGCGCGCGGTCAGTTTGCGTAGCGGGGGCATGTCCTCCGCCAGCAGGATAAGACCCAGCGGCAACATCCACAGCCCCAGTACTGGCAGGAAGCTCAGTAACCCGCCCACGATCAGCGCGCTGCCCAGAATGGCCCGCAGCCATGCCCGTCCCGGCTGCAAAAGCCAGCGCATGGCCTGTTCCCCCCGCGCGGGCAGACGGCGCAGTAGCCGTTCCAGCCGCTGGCGGCGCAAATGTTCCGGGTCCATTTCTGCTGGCGCGGGGCCGTTGGGCGGAAGGGTGCTGTTCATAAGCATATGATGGGACTCCCTACCCTGTTCCACAACCCGTGCGCGGGAACGTGATGGACAGACAGGGAAACGGAAAAGGTCCGTATTTTGATATAGTTCAATGCTGGCGGCACACTTCACGCGCCAGTGTCCGGGCATGATGCATGCCCTTTTCCGTCCCGCGCGCCATCATCCCGCCGGCCTGCGCCCCATCCGTCGGGGCGGTTTGCGGGTGGACGCTGCCGGTATCGGTCTGTAAGGGAATTTGTAGAATATGCACTTTTTCATATCGCATTTCGGGAGCAGTCAATGCCCAGCATAAGCCCATTTGCCGGCAAGCCGGTCGATCCGGACCGTCTTGTCAATATCGACGCCCTGCTTGACGCCTATTATACCCGCAAGCCTGACCCCGCCATTGCAACGCAGCGCGTGGCGTTTGGCACGTCGGGGCATCGTGGTTCCTCGCTGACCACCAGCTTCAATGAAAACCACATCCTGTCGATCAGCCAGGCGATTGCCGATTACCGCAAGGGCGCAGGCATCACCGGGCCGCTGTTCATCGGCATTGACACCCATGCGCTGTCGCGGCCGGCGCTGAAATCCGCGCTGGAAGTGTTCGCGGCCAATGGCGTGGAAGTCCGTATCGACGCGCAGGATGGCTATACCCCCACGCCGGTCATCTCGCACGCGATCCTGACCTATAACCGTGACCGCAGCAGTGACCTGGCCGATGGCGTGGTGATCACCCCGTCGCATAACCCGCCGGAAGATGGCGGCTACAAGTACAATCCCCCCCATGGCGGCCCGGCGGATACCGACATCACCAAGGTGGTGGAAACTGCGGCCAACGACTACATGGCTAAAAAGATGGAAGGCGTGAAGCGCGTCAGTTTCGAGGACGCGCTGAAGGCCCCCACCACGAAGCGCCATGACTACATCACGCCGTATGTGGATGACCTGGCCGCCGTGGTGGACATGGACGTGATCCGTGAATCCGGCGTGTCCATCGGCATTGATCCGCTGGGTGGGGCCGCGGTGGATTACTGGCAGCCGATCATCGACAAATACGGCATCAACGCCACGATCGTCAGCAAGGAAGTGGACCCGACCTTCCGCTTCATGACCGCTGACTGGGACGGGCAGATCCGCATGGACTGTTCCTCCCCCTACGCCATGGCGCGCCTTGTCGGAATGAAGGACAAATTCGACATCGCGTTCGCCAATGATACCGATGCCGACCGGCATGGCATCGTATCGGGCAAGTACGGGCTTATGAACCCCAACCACTATCTGGCTGTCGCGATTGAATACCTGTTCAACAATCGCGAAAACTGGAATGCCAGCGCGGGCGTGGGCAAGACGGTGGTCAGCAGCAGCATGATCGACCGCGTGGCCAAGGAAATCGGCCGCAAGCTGGTGGAAGTGCCGGTCGGGTTCAAGTGGTTTGTCGACGGGCTGTACAACGGCACGCTGGGCTTTGGCGGTGAAGAAAGCGCGGGCGCGTCCTTCCTGCGCCGTGCCGGCACGGTGTGGAGCACGGACAAGGACGGCATCATCCTTGGCCTGCTGGCAGCCGAGATCACGGCCCGCACCAAGCGCACCCCCGGTGCGGCGTATGAGGACATGACCAGACGCCTGGGCACGCCGTACTACGCGCGGATCGACGCCCCGGCCGACCCGGAACAGAAGGCCATCCTGAAAAACCTTTCGCCCGAGCAGATCGGCATGACCGAACTGGCGGGTGAGCCGATCCTCAGCACGCTGACCAATGCGCCTGGCAACGGAGCGGCCATTGGCGGGCTTAAGGTTTCGGCAAAGGACGGCTGGTTTGCCGCCCGTCCGTCGGGTACGGAAAACGTCTATAAGATCTATGCCGAAAGCTTCAAGAGTGCTGCGCACCTCAAGGCCATCCAGACCGAGGCACAGGATGCGATTTCTGCCCTGTTCGCCAAGGCTGCCCAGAAAAACGCTGGCTGATCTGTAATATGATTCCATGTCCCAGTAGCGGGACATGGGCTGGTGCCGTCAGCCCGTCATGGGCAGGCGGCATTTTTTGGATTATTGCTGAAAAATCAGAAGAAAGTTTTTGGTGAAGCTTTTTTCAAAAAGCTTTAAAGAACGCCGGCTTTTTGAAAAAAGGCGGCACCCAAAAACTTTTATTCTCTATCAATCAATTACACGAAATAATCCCTTATGCCGAAGGGGGAATGACCGGCGGCATGCGTCCATGGCCCGCAGCCTGTTTGCGTGCCCTGACCACCGCCGTGTCCAGCGCGGACAGGAACGTGGAACGGTCGGACCGGGTAAAGCCACGACTACCCTGCATGATAGTACCGGTATCGCGCAGGTCCGTCATCAGGTTGCGCATGGCCAGCGCCATGCCAATCGCATCCTGATCCAGTATCCGCCCGCGCGGTTCCAGCACGCAGGCCCCGTTCGCAACACAACGCGCGGCCAGCGGGATATCGGCGGAAATGACAATGTCATGGGCCGCCGCATGTTCGGCAATCCAGTCATCCGCCACATCCATGCCCTGTGTCACCACCACCCGTTCAATCAGCGGCGTGTCAGGCACCGCGATCATGCGGTTTGATACCACATAGGTCCGTAACCCGTAGCGCAGCGCCACGCGATAGGTCTCGTCCCGCACGGGGCAGGCATCGGCATCAATGAAAATACGGGTCACTGTATGCGCCCCCCATAAGCAGGAGCAGGCAAATGGTGACCGGGGTCAGGCACGTAGGATAACATGACGACTGTACTAGGCCTGCTGGCCGCCTGTTGGCAAGGCGACAGCGGGCCAGCCGAAGCAGATCATATGGGCATGTATTCTGGAAATAATGATTTGATGACATTGGTGAAAATTTTCGAGTGCCGCTTTTTTTTAAAAGGTGGCGTTCTTCTAAAGATTTTCGAAAAATATTCACCAAGAACTTTCTTCTGATTTTTTGATGTAGTCCTTAACCTGTGGGGGCAGACTTTGCCCATCGGTGCCGCGCATGGGCGAATACCGACTGTTCGGCATAGCCCAGCAGGAACGAGATTTCGTTTTTCGTATGCTCTCCCGTCCGTAGCAGGCGTTCGGCCTCGTGCCGCCTGACGCGGTCCAGAATATCGCGGAAACTGTTTTTATCTTCCGCCAGCCTGCGTTGCAGCGTGCGGGGCGATACGCCCAGATCTCCCGCCACATCGCCAATCGATACCTGCCCCGATGGCAGGCGCGCATGCAGGCTTTCGGCCACCCGGGCCGACAGGTCGGATTGCGCGGGCACTTCGGCCAGCATGCGGCGGGCCAGTTCCTCCAGGAAAAAACGCGCAGGCCGGGTCTCAAGGCGCTGGCGGCGTTCCAGCGCCGCACGGTCGAATACCAGCCGGTAGCTTTTCTGTCCGAAACGGATCGGGCAGCCAAGGACGCCTTCGGCCATCTGCCATGGTCCCGGTTGGGGTAGCGGACAGGATACGTCCATGCGCAGCGGTGCGATATCCAGCCCCAGAATCGTGCGGGGCAGTCGCGCCAGCAGGGTCAGCGCCCATAACTGTCCCGCGGCCAGTACCCCTGACGCGGTGCGCTGGTCCGCGCGTAGCAGGGTATAATGGATTTCGATGCGCCCCGCCTGCCTTGTGGCCCGGATATCAATATCGGGATGCAGCAGGCGGCTGTAACGCCCGATGATCCGATAGGCGTCCAGCAGGCTGTCGCAATGGCTGACCAGTTCGCCCATCACGCCAAAATCATGCGTCCCGGCATTCAGCGCCAGCATGATCCCCAACCCGTGGTCAGCACCATGCCGGGCCAGCAGTTCATGCCATATGGCTGCACGCATGCGTGTCAGTCGGGTCGGATCATCCGGCATGCTCCCTGCCCGCGCCATCATGCGCCGGACTTCGCTCATATTCAGGTATCCGGCCTGAAGTGCGGCTGCCAGTACCGCCTCGACTGTCGTTACCATGTCAGTCCCCGTTATGGCGCGAAATATCAAATGACTGGCGCAATATATCAAATATGCGCCCGGACGAACGATATCATGTCCCGGTTCCTGACCTGTAACCGAGGTATCCGATGCCACAACCCGTCACTCCCCTGCCCGATCATGGGCTGTCGCGTTTTTTCCGTAACCAGACCTTCCATTTCCAGACCCTGCGTACGCTGAACCACATTGCGGCCGGGGGCGCTGACCTGAACGAAGTGCTGATGGCGATCAGCCAGATTGCAGATGGTGACAGCAATGGCTGGTACACACAGTTTTCCGCCCTCGCCACCCGGACCGAGGACCGCATTCCCCATTGCGCCGATCCGTTAAGCCGTGGCCATGCATGGCTGCGTGCCCATAATTACTGGCGCACGGCGGAATTCCTGCTTTCCCCCCACGATCCGCGCCGCCAGACGGCATGGACGCGTCAGGTGGCCGCCTTTGACAATGGCATGCGCCTTTCGGCCATTACGTATGAACGCTTTACCGTTCCGTACGAAAACGGGCAGTTGCGGGGCATTGTCTATCCCGGTCCTTCAGGCTGGCAGGCGCGGCCGCTGATCGTGCTGGGCGGTGGATATGATTCCACACTGGAGGAACTGTATTTCGTTCTGGTCAAGGCGGCGCATGACCGAGGTTATGGCGTCCTGACCTATGAAGGACCGGGACAGGGGGAGGCCTTGCGTCAATACGGCCTGCCCTTCACGCCGCAATGGGAAAAGCCCACGGCGGCGGTGCTGGATCATTTTCAGGCCAACTGGTTTACACCCCGCCGCACGGTGCTGGTGGGCATGAGCATGGGCGGGTACCTCGCCCCGCGTGTCGCGGCGTTTGACGGGCGGATTGATGGCGTGGTGGCCTATGATGTCTTTTTCGACATGGGCAGCGTTGCGCAGCGTTATGCCGCTGCGGCACGGGATCCGGACGCCATGAAAAACCCCGATATCGCATGGGCGCTCGACAACGCGCTGTGGACGCTGGGTGTCAGTACGCTGGAACAGGTGCTGGACGCGCTGAAAGCCTATACGCTGGCGGGTGTCGCGGAAAAGATCACGGCGGATGTGCTGACGCTGGTAGGTGAACGGGACCATTTCATTCCGGCTTCGCAGGCCGATGATTTCGCCCGTGCCTGCACCCATGCGCGGTCGGTGGAAACGGTCATGTTCGATGTCCTGTCCGGCGGCGCGGAACATTGCCAGCTTGGCGCGCCGACCCTGTGGCATGCTGCATTCTTTGACTGGATGGTGCGTAAATTCGGCTGATCCGCCGCCATCTGCTGGAAATCGTCTTTCCATACGGATCCCCTTCTGGTCAGGAGATGCATGCCGAACGAAACAGCGGGGTCCGGGTTACGGCCTGACCCCGCATGTCCGTGCGCGGGCGAAATGTAATTGTGAAGCATGCGATGCGCGTTTTTGCTTCCGATTCCGGGGCGAATACGTCACTATCTTCCTAACAAGCCAGAAGAGGAGGCTGTCATGCGTTACCTCATCGATCATGCGCGCGAGGGCTTTGGCGTCGCGTTGTTGCTTGGCATGCTGGCTGTCGAACGTTTTTTCCGAAAACAGGCTGTCCGCTAGGGACGGCCCCGAAACGCGGGTTACACCGGATGGAATATCCTTCCTTCCAGTACCGCCATCGCTGCTGCATGCGCATGCGTGAAATGACAGCTGTCGCGCTGCTTGTCAGGCGTTGTCCTGTTTTGGCACGCAACCGTGGCGCGGTACGGCGGTTATCCCCCCTTGAAGGCCAGAACAGCTGGAGAGGAGAAAACCAATGCGAAACCTTGCGCGGATGATGATGGCGGTGGCTGTCCTTGGCTGTCTTGCCGGGTGCGACAAACCAAAGCCCGCCGGTGGCGGGTCGGATGACGGCGGTGGGCCCGGCGTCAGTACCCATGGTGGCACCGCGCCGCAGCAGTAAATGCCACAATCTGGGCCGCGCCGGGCTGTCTGCCCGCGCGGCCTGTCGGCTGAATTGCCGCTGACTGGCGCAAAAGCATGTGGCTGCATGATCCATGTCCTTTCCGCATATGGGGCTGTGCTGTATGAGCGCGGTCCCAGATAGTGAGGATGATGATGGAAGCTGACATGACATGCCCCCAGTGCGGGTGCGAACACGTCTACCCCGATGGCAGCCTGTGGAACTGCCCCGAATGTGGATATGAATGGAACCCGCAGGATGCTGCCCCCGCGACGGACGGCGTGGCGGAAATACGTGACGCCAACGGCAATGTGCTGGCCGATGGGGACAGCGTGACCGTTATCAAGGACCTGAAGATCAAGGGCGCGTCCTCGGTCATCAAGGGCGGGACGAAAGTTCGCGGCATCCGACTGGTCGATGCGACGGATGGGCACAACATCGCCTGCAAGATCAGCGGCGTGGGTGCGATCAACCTGAAATCGGAATTCGTGAAGAAAGCCTGAACGGATTGAAGGGTTTCTGGTGAAGCTTTTTTTTTCAAGAAGCTTCAGGGTGCGCCGTCTTTTTCAAAAAAGACGGCGCCGGGAAACCTGCATTGTTTTTGGGGCAGACGGACGGTTGCCAGTCCCCTGCCCCGCATTGTTCAGCCTGCCGCCAGCCCTTCCAGAAGGCGGGCTACGGCTTCGGCCCCCGGGTCGGGCACGTTACGCACCTGCGCGCTGGGTACATAGGCGGCGCGTCCGGCGCGGGCGCTGTCCATCGTGGTGGTGGATTGAGCGCCCTGCCGTGCCGCCAGCGCCACATCAGGCAGGCTGCCGCCGGTCGCCAGCACTTCCAGCGCCGGATACAGCGCGTCGATCATGGTGCGGTCGCCCGGTTTCGCACCACCGCACGCCATCATGTGTTCCAGCCCGTCGCGCAATGCCTGCCGCCAGGGTTCCGGGCTGCGTCCGGCTGCCGAGAACATGATGGCGAACAGCACGCCGCTCGACCCGCCCGCATGCTGGGTCAGGATGTTGCTTATGGTGGTCATGAGGTGATGCGGGTCAGCCAGTGGCAGGCGGTCAAGCGCTGCCGTGATTTCACGCGCGGCCCCCGCGAAGGTGGAACCCGCATCCCCATCCCCGATCCGGCCATCCAGTTCGTTCAGCGCCGCTTCATTGGCGATCAGGATGTCCGCCCCGCGTTCGAGCACATGCCGCAGCGCGGGATTGGGTGTGGCGGGATACGGGAAGGCGTCGGGCATGTGGGGCATCGGTGCTATGGCAGGGCTGCCCAGCGGGGCGATGCCGGGCCAGGCGCGCGGCTGCGTCGGGGCCTGCAGCGCCGCGGTGATGGCTTCATCCAGTTCGATCAGCGTGAACGAAAAACCGTTCATGTCCAGCGCGGTCATAAGCGGCGCCGGACCAATGACGTGCGATACCCGGCGGGCCAGCGGCGTCTGGCTGAAGGCTTCCAGCAGCAGCGCCATCTCCACTTCCGGCACCGTGCCCAGATTGTTCAGCAGCAGCGCGAAACGGGTGTTGCGGACCGTCGTGGGCAGGCTGGCCTCCAGCGTATCGGCGGCAATGCGTACAAGGTCGTGGGCGCTTGCCATGGCAATGCGCTGGGCGCCTGGTTCACCATGAATGCCAAGGCCGAGTTCGACCTGATCGTTGGCAAGGCGGCTGGCGCGACCGGGTTCATACGGATTGCAGTCCTCCAGCGCCAGGCCGATGGTGCGCATGCGTTTTGCGCCGTCGCGCACGAATTCCGCAACCCGTGACAGCGGCCAGCCCTGCGTTGCGCCATATCCCGCCAGCTTGTGTGCCAGTACCGTCCCCGCCACGCCGCGCGGCGTGGCGGATTCAGGCAAGGCGATGTCATCGCCCACAATCACCATTTCCACCTGCCTGCCCAGCGCGCGCGCGCGTTCGGCCGCAAGCCCGAAGTTCAGCCGGTCACCGGTATAGTTCTTGACCACCAGCAGGCAGCCCGCATCCCCCGTGGTGGCCAGGATGGCGGCCACGATCGCGTCAACACAGGGGGAGGCGAACAGCGCGCCACACACCGCCGCCGTTAGCATCCCGCGCCCGACAAAACCGGCATGGGCGGGTTCATGCCCCGATCCGCCGCCGGAAACGACCGAAACCTGCGCACGATCCGGTTCGCGCTGCATGATGACACAGGTATCGGGATAACCATCCAGCCGGCACAGGTGGCTGCCCGCCGCCGAACGCAGGAACCCGTCCAGGGCTTCGGTTACGATGGTGTCGCGCGTGTTGAAAAAACGCTTCATTATTATGCTCTCTCCCTCGACGGGCCATGTCGGGCATGGCGGCTGGCGACTATGGCCGTTAATGCCACCCAAGCAAAACAACAGAATATGTCATTCGTGGGTTGCGCCAGATGCGGGCCAGCCGGTCCGTCAGGCCGGACCCGCGCCGGGGGGAACGTGGTCGGGGTCATCGGGGTGGTTAAGCTTGCGGTGCGGATCATCCAGTCCCGGCACGCGGCCATGGTGGCCGAAATTGACCAGTCGCGCCTCCAGCAGGTGCAGCTTGCCCAGCAGGTTCATGCGAATGGCCATGACCGCAAGCGACGCGCCTGCGAACGGCCCCACCACATAGATCCACAGCCCCGTCCACTGCCCCGCGAACAGTGCGGGCGCCAGCGTACGCGCGAAATTGACGCTGTTGCCCGACAGCCATGCCGTAACCGGGTTCATGATCAGGAAGAACAGCCCGCCCGACCATGGAGTAATGAACTTCCATTTCGGATGGGCCGCCAGCCAGTACAGCATGGCGATCAGGGCGGCGGTCACGAACATTTCCGACCACATCGCCCACCAGATCGAAATCTGCCCATATGGCACCGTCGCCCCATACCGCACGGCCACCGCCATGTTGCCCCACCAGGCGATCAGCCTGCCCGCCTCATACACCACAGCCGTGCCCAGGAAGGCGCCGACGACCTGTGCGATCATGTAGTTCAGTGCATCCACCCCCCCGATCCGCTTGGCCAGTGAAAACGCAAGGGTCACGGACGGGTTGATATGCGCCCCGCTGACCTTGCCAAACGGGGTCATGGCCGCAGCCGTGCCCGACAGGCCAAAGCACAGCCCGCACAGCGCGGTCTGGATGTAGGGATGATGCATGAGCGGCGATGAAAACGGGCTGCCGGGCGCCGTAAGCAGGATGACCGCGCTCAGGCCAAGGATCATGAGGATGGCGGTGGCGATCGCCTCGCAGAAATACAGCTTCCAGTGGAAGGGATTGTGCGGGTGCGGGTCGCCTGCCAGCGGGCGGTCATGCACATGGACATGCAGGTAGGGCAGATGCAGATGCGGCAGGCGCATGGCCGGTATCCTTGTTTATGCAACATGGGTCCGGCGGAAAAAGGCATTGGGGGGGAAGGATCACCTCCCGGTGCGCGCCGGTGGTCGGGGCAACCATAGCAGCCCCCGCACCGGGCGGGTCCGGTTTTGGCACAATCCAGTCATGCCATCACGAATGCGAAATCGGCCTATGCCCGCGTCTGCGGGATCGAGGCATCCAGGGCTGCCTGCAGTATGTAGGCCGCCGCGATCTGGTCCACTACTTCCCCCCGTCGCTGGCGGGTCATGTCGGCTTCCGAAATCAGGAAGCGGTTCACGGCAGACGACGACAGCCGTTCATCCCACATCGCCGCCGGCAGTCCGGTCATGTCCGACAGGTTGAGCGTCCAGTCCCGCGCCGCCTGCGCCGCCGGGCCAAAGCTGCCATCAAGCGACAGCGGCAGGCCGACCACCAGACCGCCTGCGTCCTGCATGCGTGCGATCCTGCTGATTTCAGCAGCCACGACCGACAGTTTTCCGCGTTTCAGTCCCGTGTGGGGGGATGCCAGCATCAGCCCCACATCCGACAGGGCGACGCCAATCGTCTTCTTTCCGGGGTCAAGGCCAAGCAGGCGCTGGCCGGGGCGCAGGGCTGCGCGCAGATCGCATATGTTGAACAGGGGCATGGTCGGGGGTATGTTCCTTCTTGGTCCTGCGCCGCAGGATATTCTTCCCCTGTTACGATGGAAAGTTATTGCTTCATGTCGCTTGATCCCGCGACCGTCCGCCGCATTGCCAGACTGGCACGGATTGGTATTGACGAGTCTGATCTTCCTGCCCTGCAAGGGGAGCTTAACGGGATCCTCGGCTGGGTCGAGCAGCTGAACGAGGTCGATGTCGAAGGGGTCACCCCCATGGTCGGCACGGGCCACGCCGCCCTGCGCACGCGTGACGACGTGGTGACCGATGGCAACTGCCGCGACGCCGTGCTGTCCAACGCGCCCGATGCCGTTGGCCCCTTCTATACCGTGCCCAAGGTTGTTGAATAAGATGAGCCTGACCGAACTGACGATTGCCGATGCGGCAGCAGGACTGCGCGCGCGCAAATTCAGCGCCGTGGAACTGGTGCGCGCGCATACGGATGCCATCGCCGCGCTGAACCCGCGCCTGAACGCCTACATCACCACCACGTCGGATGCGGCGCTGACGGCTGCTGCCCACGCGGATGAAACGCTGGCGAAGGGCGAGGCAGGGCCCCTGACCGGCATTCCGCTGGGGATCAAGGACCTGTTCTGCACCAATGGTGTGCGGACCACGGCGGCCAGCAACATCCTGAAAAACTTCGTTCCCCCGTACGAAAGCACGGTGACGGCCAACCTGCTGCGTGATGGCGCGGTGTTTGTGGGCAAGACCAACCTGGACGAATTCGCCATGGGGTCGGCCAACATCACTTCCGCCTTCGGCCCGGTGGAAAACCCGTGGAAGCGCAATGGCGATGATGCGGCGCTCGTGCCCGGTGGCTCGTCGGGCGGGTCCGCCGCCGCCGTAGCGGCGGGGCTTGCCATGGGGGCTACGGGCACCGATACCGGCGGGTCCATCCGCCAGCCCGCCGCCTATTGTGGCATTGTCGGGCTGAAGCCGACCTATGGCCGGTGCAGCCGGTTTGGCACCATTGCCTATGCATCCTCGCTGGATCAGGCCGGTCCCATGGCGCGCAGCGTGCGTGACTGCGCGATCATGCTGCAGTCCATGGCGGGCTTTGATGCGCGTGACAGCACCAGCGTGAACTGTGACGTGCCGGATTATTCCGCAGCCATCGGCCGCAGCCTGAAGGGGCTGAAGGTCGGCATCCCCGCCGAATACCGCGCCGAGGGCCTGTCCGCCGAGATCGAGGCGGCATGGCAGCAGGGTATCGCGTGGCTGAAGGCCGCGGGCTGCGAGATTGTCGATGTCTCCCTGCCCCACACCAAATACGGCCTGGCGACCTATTATATTGTCGCCCCTGCCGAATGTTCGTCCAACCTGGCCCGTTATGACGGCCTGCGCTTTGGCGAACGGGTGGAAGGCCCGACGCTGGACGCCATGTACGAAGCCACCCGCCGCGCGGGCTTTGGCCCGGAAGTGCGCCGCCGTATCATGATGGGGACGTATGTGCTTTCGGCAGGCTACTACGATGCCTATTACCTGAAGGCACAGAAGGTCCGCAGCCTGATCCGCCGCGACTTTACCGAAAGCTTCCAGAAGGTTGACGTGTTGCTGACCCCTACCGCGCCGACGCCCGCGTTCGCGCAGGGGGAAAAGACGGATGATCCGGTCCAGATGTACCTGAATGATATTTTCACCGTGCCGGCGTCCATGGCCGGCATGCCCGCCATGTCCGTGCCCGTGGGGCTTGGGGCCACCGGCCTGCCGCTTGGCCTGCAGCTGATCGGCCGTCCGTTTGACGAGGAAACCCTGCTGGCCGCAGGCAGCGCGCTGGAAAGTGCGGCGGGCTTCACCCACCGGCCTGCCATCCGTGCGGAGGGCGCGAAATGAGCTACACACTCGAAGGCAAGACCGGCACGTGGGAAATCGTGGTGGGGCTGGAAGTCCACGCGCAGGTCATCAGCCATTCCAAGCTGTTTTCCGGTGCCTCCGCATCCTACGGTGGGGAACCCAACACCCATGTCAGCCTGGTTGACGCGGGTTTTCCCGGCATGCTGCCGGTCCTGAACCACGAATGCGTGGCGCAGGCGATCCGCACCGGGCTGGGGCTGCGCGCGCGCATCAACCTGGAAAGCCGGTTCGACCGCAAGAACTATTTCTATGCCGACCTGCCGACCGGCTACCAGATCAGCCAGTTTACCCATCCCATCGTAGGTGAAGGCACGGTCGAGATCGAACTGGGCGATGGCACGGTGCGCCATATCGGCATCACGCGCCTGCATATGGAACAGGATGCGGGCAAGTCCATGCATGACCAGGACCCGACGCGGTCCTTCATCGACCTGAACCGTGCCGGTGTCGCCCTGATGGAAATCGTGAGCGAACCCGACATCCGCAGCCCGGAGGAAGCGGGCGCCTACCTGCGCAAGCTGCGCCAGATCCTGCGCTATCTGGGTACATGTGATGGCAACATGGAAGAAGGGTCCATGCGTGCCGACGTGAATGTTTCGGTGCGCAAGGCAGGCGAGCCGTTCCGTACGCGCTGCGAGATCAAGAACGTCAACTCCATCCGCTACGTCATGCATGCGATCGAGGTCGAGGCCACGCGCCAGATCGAGGTATGGGAAGACGGTGGCGAGGTTGATCAGGAAACCCGCCTGTTCGATCCGTCGCGCAATGAAACCCGTTCGCTGCGCAGCAAGGAAGACGCGCACGATTACCGCTATTTCCCCGACCCTGATCTGCTGCCGCTGGTGGTGGAGCAGGCATGGGTGGACGAACTGGAGCGCGGCCTGCCTGAACTGCCCGATGACAAGCGTGACCGTTTTATCAAGCAGTATGGTATCCCCCGTTACGACGCCAGCGTGCTGGTGGCCGAGCAGGCCATTGCCGATTATTACGAGGAAGTGGCGAAGGGCCGTGATGCCCGCCTGGCCGCCAACTGGGTCACGGGTGACCTGTTTGGTGCGTTGAACCGCACGGGTCGCGGCATTCAGGACAGTCCCATCTCGGCGCAGGCGCTGGGTGGTATGCTGGACCTGATGGCCGACAAGACAATCAATGGCAAGATTGCCAAGGAAGTCTTTGAGGACATGCTGGAAACCGGCGACAGTGCCGCCGACATCGTGGAACGCAAGGGCCTGAAGCAGGTAACCGACACCGGCGCGATTGACGCCGCCGTGGCCGACGTGCTGGCGCGCAATGCGGACAAGGTGGAGGAATACCGGGGTGGCAAGGATCGCCTGTTCGGGTTTTTCGTGGGCCAGGTGATGAAAGCCATGGCAGGCAAGGCCAATCCGGCCATTGTGAATGAGGCCCTGAAAAAAGTTTTGTAAAAACGGGCTTTAACGCATTTTGGGGCTTTGCAGGGTTGCGGCAACACGCTAAAAGCAGCCCTGCAAACGCCGTGTTACTTATAATGCGCGCTCTTCGGCGGAGGGGTGGCCGAGTGGCTGAAGGCGGCGGTTTGCTAAACCGTTATACGATGTCAAGTCGTATCGAGAGTTCGAATCTCTTCCCCTCCGCCAATCACTTTTTCCAGACAATCTAAAATAGCATCACAAGTGGCGGAAGACCTAGGTTTTTGGCCCATTTTGTGTTGCATGTTGTTCCATTGAATTGCACTTTATCCCGCGTCAGATGTGGGAAAAAATGTGGGATAAAAATGGGACGTCTTTCCGCGACAGCCGTAAAGGCCGCGAGAGAGCCCGGACGCTACGGCGATGGGGATGGGCTCTATCTCGTCATTAGTCCGAAAGGCGGCAAATCATGGGTGTGCCGCATTCAGAAAAATGGTCGGCGACGCGACATTGGTCTAGGCAGTGCAAAGACCGTGTCCTTGGTTCTGGCACGTCAGCGGGCGGGCAAGGCCCGAATGCAGGTTGAAGCCGGGCTTGATCCTATAGTCGAACGTCGTAAGGAAGCGGGCATTCCTACCTTCCGTGAAGCTGCCCTGAAAGTGTATGCAGAGAATGAAGCGACATGGAAAAACAGGAAGCATCGCGGGCAATGGCTGGCGACCCTTGAAAGCTACGCCTTTCCTGTCATCGGAGACATTTCCATAGCTGATCTTGATGGTCACCACGTCAGGGAGGTAATTGCGCCCATCTGGTTGCCAAAGCAGGAAACTGCACGTCGCGTTCGACAACGAATCAGCGCGGTCGTGGATTGGTCGATCGGCAAAGGCTACCGTAATCTTCCTCTGCCCATGGCTGCGATGGACAAGTCTCTTCCAAAAGTGAAAAGTAAGTCCGTCCATCATGCGGCGCTACCTTATGTCGAGGTTCCAGCTTTTGTAGCCTATCTCCGTTCCGGTAATTCGCTAGGGCGCCTTGCACTGGTCGGACTTATCCTGACAGCTGCACGCTCCGGCGAGATCAGGGGCGCGACGTGGGATGAAGTTGACCTGGATAACGCTTTATGGACGATACCTGCGACGCGTATGAAAGCAGGACGCGAACATGTTGTTCCTCTATCCCGGCCGACGTTGGATATATTCATGCGTGCCCATAAGTATCGCGAATTACGTAGCAACCTTGTATTTCCGGGTTTGCGAAGGGGCAAACCTCTTTCTGATATGACGTTGACGAAGATCTGTCGTGATGCCGGTATCGCGGCGGTTCCTCATGGATTTCGTTCGTCTTTTCGGGACTGGGTTGCTGAAGAAACAGAATTCGACGGTGATATTGCCGAAATGGCGCTAGCTCATGCTATCGCAAGCAAGGTCGAAGCTGCTTATCGACGTGGGAATCTTCTGGAAAAGCGGCGCGTCCTGATGGATGCTTGGGGAACTTATTGCATTCCGAAGAAACAAACAGATGAAATGCGACCAGATAGCCTATGAAGACGGGTCCGGCTTTACAGTAGTTGGTATGCGCTGCTGATGCTGGCCTGACCGGGTTCGTGACCATGGTGGAGCCGAGTGGCCAGGCCAGGGCAGCCTCGGAGAACTGATTGCAACAAGAAACCGGTCAGTTGCCTGGCGTACCGGCGGTATTGACCCAGTCCTCGATAGTGCCGGAATGCCAGCGGATTGTGCCGCTGGACAGTTTGCGTGGTCTGGGGAAAGTCCCTTTACTGATATGCCGGTAAATGGCCGCCCGGCTCAGTCCGGTTCTTTCAGTAACTTCCCGGAGACGTAGAAGTCTGCTGTCGGGCTTGTATTCTGTTGCGTCCATGTTCAGATCCTCCATGTTTTGCCTACTTGGATCAACATTTTGCTGTTCCTGATACCAGCACTGCCTCCCAGCGAGGGGCCGCAGTGTCCAGGCAGCTTCCGGGTCTTTCCGGAGTGTGCCCGACTGCCTGTGAAGCGGTTACGGAACGGAACTGATTAAGACGGCACGAGGCTATGCGGCCGCAACCGATCTGGCCGGTGATAGGGGAACCGGATAGAAAGACTTGCAGGCGGCAGCCTGCGTGGACTACGGGACTTCCCTCGGAATCCTGTCCGGTTTCGGTCTGAAAAAACGGCTGTGCCGGATGTCCTGTCCCGAGTTTTCGGATCGCAGGCTGACTGCCTGACTCATGAGGCAGAAATCGGATATGGATCAGTTCATGGACCGATGCGGATGCCGGATACGTCTACCGTATCGGGAACCTGCTGAGCCGCAGGCGGGGTTGGCGGCGTGGTCGTCTGGCGGGACGAACTTTGTGCGTGCGTGGGGAAATCAGGCGGCATGCAGTCTTTGGGCAGGCTGTTCCTGGCGGTCTGTTTTTCCGTGAAGGGACTACTCTGGTCCATGCCAGATCCCATACCCGTCGGCATCGGGCCGGGCATACCGCCTGCGCCTGTCATGCCGCCCATGGGAAAACCACCCATCATGCCGCGCCCGCTGCCGACGCCAAAGCCCGTGGTTATGCTGCCATGAACGCTGCCGTTGCGCGACGATGGGGGGCGCCAGCATTTATCGGTATGGTCCGGCGGTTGGTGACAGCCTGATATCGCTACCACAAGGACAGGCAGGAAGAACGTGATGGCACATCCTGTATTATGATTGGACATGGACAGCAGTGGCATCTCACCTGTTGGGACCCCAACCTTAATCCGCAAGACGGTTGTGTTCCCGTCACGAAATGTAAACCCGCAGCTTACCAGTCTTCGACGGTTTCCCTGTCTTTCTCATCGGGTGCAAACGGACCAGGCGGGTCATCCGTGGGCGGATCAACCGGTTCGTCATCGCTGCTCCAGTCCGGCATATTCGGTCGGGGATCATCGAGCGGATCATTATCCGGGTCAGGCCCGGGATCCGGAATGGGTGTGGGGGGTGGCACCGTGGTTGGCGGTTCAGATGGCGCGGGAATATCCGGATTATGTCTGACCGGCATCCTGAACATGACGTTCCACTCCCGACAAGTCCACGTGCAACGGAAAGGGCCGGTGACAGGTTGCATGCACGTTCCTGCCTGTCAGCGTGCTTTTCTGCCGGTTATGTTCAGAACGACTGGATGGCATGGCGTGGACCTGATCTTTTCATCAAAAAGGTTGGAGGGACGGAATAAGTTGAACTGTTGCTGTTCTGGTTTCAGTCGTTGCCCAACCTACCGTGGTGCTCACCCCAGTCGCCGTCCCGGCTATTGCCACTAAGGTTGCTGCGCTCGCCGGGGTCACTGTTCTGGTCACCACGTTACCATCGCGATCGCCACGTTGGCTACCGGGAGCGTGATGAAGGCGGGGCTCACGACACTATCGGTCCAGGCATTCGGGGGAGAATGCCGGGCGATTACGACTGTCTGCGTGTGTGTTTCATGCTTACCGATATTAGTCCAGATATATCCCATAAAAAGATATAAAGCTTCATCGTGGCCGATCGTGGTTTCAGCAGACGGGTTTCGCGAACGACTATACTGTTTGAATATACGCTTTGGATGTCGGTTACGATCGGTTGACAGGTCATATATCTGGCTATGCGTACATAAGGTTGACCAATTATCCGGCCGACAAACGATAATATGATCTGCAAAAGATCAGAGATAATCCGCAATTGCATGGTTACCGCTTCGAGAGGGAACCAAATTTCCGACGATGGCGACTTCGGCTCCAGCCGCTTTGGCAGCCGCAACCCCTGCCGGAGAATCTTCAAACACGAGGCAGTTTGTGATCAAAACGCCGAGACGTTGAGCGGCCCTGAGGAAACCTTCTGGTGCAGGCTTTCCCTGCCGGACGTCTTCCGCCGTGATCATCACGCTCGGGACTGGTAAATGAACTGCCCGAAGCCGGACCTCAGCCAGCGCACGCGGCGCAGACGTGACTATGGCCCAATGATTTGGGTCAAGACGATCCAGAAATGCATTGATCCCGCCAACTGGTACAATTCCGTCCACGTCATTCAGTTCTGCCTCGAGGATACTTTTGGCTTCGCTGTCTATATCAGTTTCAGGCGGAGCAAATCGACGGACTGTATCTATGGCCCTTACGCCATGTATGGTCGAGAGTACTTCTTCAACATCAATTCCATGACGCAGGGCCCATGCGCGCCAGACGCGTTCCGTCACAGCAGACGAATCTAGCATCGTGCCATCCATATCAAACAGAAAAGCCTCATAAGAGCGGCCGCGGAATTCCGGTGGAAGATTGATTGAATCTGACATAGTCGAACCTTTTAAATGCGAGGTGGAGAAATCACTCCCTTAACGTTGCAGCAGTGGTAAGGTGACTGATGGCACGAACTAAAAAACTCACTTTTCAAGAGGCGCAAGTATTGCGTCAAAATTAGTTCAGTTCGCAAAATGTTTTTATTCGTTGTGCCGCTCAACAGAAGCATAAAAATATCATCATTTCAAAAAAGCAAGACATATCGCGGAACGAAGCCATCAAGAACTGTTGTCGCTTTGTCTCGACCGAAATACATGAACGGGATACGATAATATGAGAAATTTTAATGAGGAACGCTCATATATGTCCCGTGAATATCTGAATGATCTGAATGCGTTCCTGGCCGTCGCCAGAGAAAAAAGTTTCACAAGGGCAGCAGCGAAGCTAGGGGTCTCGCAGTCAGCTTTAAGTCATACTATAAGGCAGTTGGAACAACGATTGGGAATTCCACTCCTGACACGTACGACCCGCAGCGTGTCGACGACCCATGCAGGAGACTACCTCGTTCGGAATGTAGGGCCTCATCTTGACCAGATCGAAACTCAGATATCCGCTATCGGTCAACTTCAAAATCGGCCAAGCGGAACCATTCGTATTACCGCTGCAGATGATGCTATTGCCTGCATCATACGACCGAAACTATCCGAGTTTCTAAGGAAATATCCAGAAATAAAAGTCGAATTGAACGCAAGCCTCAAAATGGTTGACCTCATTAAAGAGCGTTTTGATGCTGGCGTGAGAATGGGCGAGCATACAAACAAAGAAATGGCCTCCATTCCAATTACATCTGATGTTCGTTTTGTTGTTGTCGGCTCACCTTCGTATTTCAAAGGTCGAAAAAAACCGCAAAATCCAAGCGATCTACTCCAGCATAATTGTATTACAATGCGTTTACCGACGCGCGGGGGAATCTATGCATGGGAATTTGAGAAGGACGGAGAAGAACTTAAAATACGGGTTGACGGACAACTTGTCCTTAACGGCAGTCTTGCGGTCTGCGATGCGTGTCTGGATGGTATTGGCCTCGGACACATGCCCGAGATGGTAGCAAAGAAATACATAGCTGACGGGCGTCTGATCAGCGTCCTTCAGGACTGGCTGCCCTTTTGGTCAGGCTATCATCTCTGTTTCCCGCATAATCATGAAAACACAATGCCGTTCTCCCTGTTCGCTGAGGAGATGCGCTATACGCCGGAACATTCATGAGCAGAATTGCAAACCAAATGCGAAAAAAAAGGGCTAATCAAATGCCTCGCAAAAACTTAAATAGAGAGTGAGGAGAAATTTTCTCCTCAGCGAGGAAGCTGTTTCGCCTTCGGAGGAACGGGTAGGCATGCGTTTTCAATCGCTTCCGACTATTTTGGGCCGTGAGAACATCGGGACGCCCACAATTACCCGCGTGACGTTACGGGATGATATCTCAATTGCGAGAATCCTGGATAGAACGGCGACCAACTCCAGTATCTTCACGGAAAGTGACTACTACGACTGCAAGCTACGACAGTTGTGTCCGACGCAGTCCTCCTTAAGGCAGTCATTCGCCAATAAGGGCCGCATCAGGGCTTACGCCACTGCCCGTGTGGACACTGACCCCTCCCAAAAACGCGTTTTTCGGCCCGATCGAGGTGAGCCGTCCGTAGCTCCCTCTCGAGAGGACATATAGATGACATCCCCTAAATTATTCTGTGCATCAACGGCCGCAATTATCGGACTGCTCTTAAACCCGGTGACCTCACATGCCCGTCGGCCGTCTGCAGAAGGTGACAGCGCTGATGTTCGGGCACAACAGATGCTCGACCATCTGACTTTGCAACAAAAGCTTTCCATGGTCTTTACTGTCGACGGAGGCGGGACCGTTGGTGCAACGCCAATCCCTCCGGGAGGACTTGGGTCCGCAGGTTATCTGAAATCACCGACCGGCTTGCCAGCGTTACAGATCGCCGATGCGGGCCTGGGATTACGAAATCCGTCGCATATTCGCCCTGATGGGCAGGCGGTCGAACTGCCTTCAGGTCTTGCAGTCGCAAGCACCTGGAGCACCGATACAGCGCGGCAGGGCGGCTCCATGATCGGTGGCGAAGCATGGCATCAGGGATTCAACGTTCTTCTTGCAGGGGGCGCAAACCTGACACGAGATCCGCGCGGAGGGCGCAATTTCGAGTACGCTGGCGAAGACCCCCTGCTGACGGGGAAAATTGTTGGGGCAACGATCAGCGGCATACAATCGCAAAATGTCATCTCCACGTTGAAGCATTATGCGATGAATGACCTCGAAACGTCTCGAATGACTCTAAGCGCAGATATTGATAATGCAGCCATGCGCGAAAGCGATCTGCTTGCATTTGAAATTGCCGTAGAAACCGGACATCCGGGTGCGGTGATGTGTGCATATAATCGCGTTAACGACATTTATGCCTGTGAAAATCCTTATCTTCTAACAACAGTTCTTAAAGATGATTGGAAATATCCAGGCTTTGTCATGTCGGACTGGGGGGGCACCCGTTCCTCGTTTCGGGCAGCCCTTGCCGGACTGGATCAGGAATCTGCTGGTGACAGTACGGATGCCCGTCAGTATTTCCGTGATATCCTTCCCCGTGATGTTCAGCAGGGGCGTGTACCGATCAGTCGCGTAGACGACATGGCCCGACGTATCATCCGCTCAATGTATGCCGTAGGTTTGGTTGACCATCCTCATGAGATAGCCCCTCTTGATGTTGCACACGATATGCTGGTCTCACAACAGACTGAGGAAAAAGGGGCCGTACTGCTAAAAAACCAGTCCAATCTCCTTCCCCTTGATCGTAAGGCGCGAATTGCTGTGATTGGCGGACATGCAGATGTCGGCATATTGTCTGGGGGAGGGTCAACCCAAGTCGACCCTATCGGTGCGCCCCCAGAAGGCGTTGTGAAAGGGCCTGGCAAGAAAGAATGGCCCGGCGATCCGGTCTATTTCCCTTCGTCGCCTCTTGCCTTCATGCGGGAGGAAGCGCCCTCTGCGCATATAACCTTCGATTCTGGTACGAATATCACTCAAGCGATCGAAGCCGCACAGAAAGCAGACGTGGCAGTTGTATTCGTGACGCAATATACCTTTGAAGGTTCGGACGCGCCGAATTCGATGCGACTGGATGGCAATCAGGATGCGCTGGTCGCGGCCGTGGCACATGCCAATCCGCATACGGTTGTGGTAATGGAAACAGGCGACCCAATCTTGATGCCGTGGCTTCCAGATGTCGGTGCTGTCTTGGAAGCGTGGTATCCTGGCTCTGCCGGAGGACATGCCATCGCCCGGTTACTGTATGGTACCGTTGCGCCATCAGGGCATCTTCCGATGACTTTTCCTGCCGCCGCCGCTCAACTTGCCCATCCGGATATTGCTGGAGATGGCGCGGATACCGTCTTCCAGATGCAATTTCGAAGCGATCAGGAAGTCATCTACGATGAAGGCAGCGAAGTCGGGTATCGGTGGTTCGACAGAAATCATGCACAACCGTTATTTCCATTTGGCTATGGTCTCACCTACACCACGTTTCAGAATGATGGATTACATCTAGTCCAACGTAGGCATAATATTCTTGCCACCTTTACTGTCCGGAATACCGGAGCACGCGCTGGGATAGACGTGCCACAGATTTATGTGCGCTTACCTGACGGTGGTGGGCGACGCCTGGCAGGATGGAATACGGTGACGTTGGCACCTGGAGAAAGTAAGGGAATTTCAGTTCCGCTTGATCCCAGAATCCTTGCACGTTTTGATGCGAAACAGGGACGGTGGAATGTAGCTTCGGGCCACTACACTATTTGGCTAGCGTCTTCGTCTGGTGATAATTCTGATTCAAAATCATTTAAAATAGATGGATTCCACATTTCTCATTAATAATATAAAATATATATTTAAATAAAATTATTTACAGGTATTAGGTCGCCAATATCACAAAAAGCGAATGGTAAAATGGAACAGTCTTACGATGAAACATATCCATTCGCTCAGTATACGCGACCTTCAAATCCTACTTATACTCGGCACAACGCGCAGCCTTGGCCGAACCGCAATTGAACTTGGAACCTCGGTTGCGGCCCTAAGTCGACGTCTCACCAAGATTGAGAACGCATTGGGGATAACACTATTCGAACGTAGCGTTAGCGGCACGCTAGTTACCCATTCCGGCCGTCAGGTTTTACATCATGCGCGTCGCATAATCGCTGAAGCCCACAATCTCCTTGCGTTCGGGACCAATACAGCAAACGTCCACGAAGGCGAAATCCGCCTTGGTCTGGCTTGTCCACCGCTACATCCAAAGGTCGAGGAATGGCTCAGGCTCTGGAACGAGTCACATTCCCGAATACCGATCGGATTATATGCGCCGCAAGGAGACAGCATGATAGAACTTCTCTTAAACCGGGACGTCGATGTCGCCATTTTCCATCCAGATGTGCTAAGGACCAATCTTGCTTCGATCCCGCTATACCGGGAGAACATTGTCGCTGTACTACCGGAAAACCATCAACTTGCAGAGCAGCAATCTGTACGACTTGCAGAACTCCGAGCCGAGCGCATGCTAGTTCCGTTCTTGTCTTCCGATGACCGCTGTGCCCGTTTCCAGCTCGGGCTACTCGGACCTCAGGCACATATTACGATACACCGGGGCGGTACGCTTACCCTGCTCTCGCAGGTTCGTGCCGGAGCCGGATTTGCATTGTGCAACACGGCTATCCGCGATCTACGCCCGCCTGGACTCGCTTTTCGGAACATTGACGATATTCAGGCCGAGTTCGAGATGCACCTGGCCTGGCGTGCAGACGCCGAGGATGCCCTGCTGGGCCGGTTTGTCCGGTTCATGCAGACGGTGTCCCGGACCGGCCTCCCTCTCTCGTCTGCCCGTTCCGCAGACGCCGAAAACCCCGATCCGCCTGCATGAACCGAGCCAGCATGGGCGCAACCAGTCGTGCAGGCGGATAAGGCTCGGACAGATTGTCCTGACGGGCCATGATTCCGGCATAAGCCACCAGATCCCGGTACAGGGCTGCGGGCAGGTCTACCGTCAGCCGTACGGGTTTTTCGTCCTCGATCGTCGCCAGCCTGAGCTTCGTCATTCTCCTGTCTCCTCATAGGGCCTGAGCACAAGGTCAGTCTTGACCATGACACGCATGGGCAGGCCGGGGCGGTTGATCGCCGTCGGCTTGATCGAGAGCGAGCGCGCCACGATCTGCTCTCCGGCCTGATTGAAGCTTTGCGATGCCCCCATCCGCAGTGCCTGGGCGATCCCCCCCTGCCCGCTGCTGATATCGGCTTCCGAGCCGATGCTGAGGATGGTCGAGAGGATGGCCGCCTCGAAGACCTGTCCCCAGTGGTTATCCACCCTGTCGTGCAGGCCAGTATAGCCGCTGGCATTCATGCCGGGCAGACGCTGCAGGGTAAGGGCGCGGGTATCGGGGAAGATAAGGCGGGTCCAGACCATCTGCACCCGGGTCTGGCCGAACCCGACCTGTGAATTATAGACCCCGAACAGGATGCTTCCCTGCGGGATAAGCAGGATATGACCGGTACGGCTGTCATAGACGTTCTCCGTGACACGGGCGGTTATGTCGCCCGGCAGTTCCGAGCGTATCCCGGTGACAAGGGCAGCCGGGATGATCGACCCTGCCATCAACGTGAAGGGGCTTGCCGGTGCCCCGACCCGATCGGTACTGACCGTCTGGCGGTCTGCGGGACCGTTCAGAAACTGCTCTTTGCCATCAGTTTCTGCAGGCACCGGCTTATCTGCCACATCCTGTGGCGTGGACGTCGTGCCGGTCGTCGCCGGTCCTTCATGCGCCGTCTGGGTCTGGGCAAACAGCCGACTGAGCCGGGCGGCATCGCGTTCCTGCGCCATTTTCTGGGCCTGCGGATCACGCTCACGGGTTGGTGTCGCCATAACTGGTCCGGCAACCCCGGCCCTGAGCATGGGACCACCCAGATCACCTGGCAGCGGTGCCCCGAGATGCGGCGTGGCATGGGGCAGTTGCGAATAATCGCGAGGCAGCCCTGCCAGGCCATCGGGCGTGTTCCGGTTGCCGGTATTGTAGAGTTCAGGCGGTTTCACAGGGCCTGACGGCCGGAGCGCGTAATAGAGCGCGCCCCCCGCGCCTGTCGCGCCGAGGGCGGCGAGAGATAGCAGGACCCGTCGCGACAATTTTGTGACAGGCGGCCGTGGCGATCGCAGACGCATTTCGGACGGCGGCCGGAGCGTGTCGGGTGGCCGTTCCCCGCTGGCCGTGTCGTCGTTCCCGCTCATGACCGCCGCGCGCCATCCGTACGGACGATCCGTACCCTCTGCTGTTTCCCGGCCCCGAGTTTGAGCTGGGCTGCGGCAAACAGGCGATCCACGACCATATGGGTGCCGCGCACGCGGTAATTGACCAGTTGCCCGTCCCCTTGCGGTCCGATCACCCAGAGCGGCGGCATTTCACCCTGCGCGATCCCGTTCGGGAAGTCGATGAACACCTGTCGCCCGTCATCATAGGCCCGGAGCGGTCGCCAGGGCACGTTGGCTCCTTCAATCCGGTAGCGGAAATTCAGGGCATTGAGATCGACGCCTGTGGCTACAGCCGCCTGTTCATCGGCATCTGCGTCCTGCCGGCGCAGGGCCAGAAGTTGGTCCTGCGGATAATCCCACGACACCGATGCCATGTAAGTCCGCTCGTCGGAACGCAGTTCCAGATGATAGGTCCGCCGGTCGGTATTGATCACGAGATTGGTCATCAGATCCGGCCGCGTGGGTTTGAGCAGGATATGCACGCGGCGTTCGGCCCCGGTCCCGCTGGTGCTGTCGCCAATAATCCAGCGCACCGTATCACCTGCTGCTACCGGCCCCGTGCCCACCAGCTTCTCGCCGGTCTGGAGGGCGATATCCGTGATCTCGCCGGGCGCGGCATAAAGCTGGTAGAGCGCTCCATCGGAGAACGGATAGACCTGAATGGCGTTCAGGTAGCCCGAGCGGGTCGGCTGCACCCGCGCAGCATTGTTGGCCGCCTCGACGCGCACATGCGGATCGGCGGCTTCAGCATGCGAGCGGCCCCACGGGACCGGTTTGAACTGACCCGGAAGGGGAAGCGGCTGGGGAAGTGCCACCACCTGCACCGGTTTGGGTGGCTCAGGCAGCCTCACGGCCTGCCGGGGCGTATTGTCATAGGGCACCGCTGGCGGCTTCCAGGTGGCGCAGGCGCAAAGCGGGCCGGTGGCAAGGAGCAATGGGACAAGCGAGAGGACACGCATCAGTTCAGCTCCCGTGACCAGTTGAGGGCATGGATGTAGATGCCCAGCGGGTTTTTCCTCAGCCGCTCGGCATTATCGGGCGACCGGACCACGACCGTCAGGATCGCGCTCCAGCGTTCGGTGGCGGACAGGGCGCTGTCGACATAGCGACGCTCGACCCATTCGACCCGGAAGCTGTCATCCGAGGCGCGGATGACGCTGGCGATCTCGACCGAGACCTGCTGCCGTCCGACCAGGGCGAAAGGATCGTTGCTGCGCGCGTAATCGTTGAGCGCCAGCGCGCCGCGATCGGTGACGTAATCATAGGCATCCAGCCAGTTCTGGCGCAGCACCACCGGATCGGCGGGAATGCCCCGCACTTCGGTAATGAAACGGGCCAGATACCAGGCGATCTGCGGATCGGTCGGGCGATAGGCGGCGGTTGCGGGGCCGACGGCCTGCGCCTGTCCCAGTTTGTCGACTTGGACCACCCAGGGCGTGATGGTGCCCCGCGCGGATTGCCAGACCAGCCCCATGGCGAGGCTTCCGGCCAGCGCCAGGCTGCCAAAGAAGGCCAGACGCCAGTTTTTCGCCTGCACGCGGGCAGAGCCGATACGCTCGTCCCAGACCTGACCGGCTTTTTGGTAGGGGGTTTCCGGCTCAGGCGTGCTGCCATAGCGGATGGTCGGGCGACGGAACATGCTCATTCTCCTTCCGACAGATCGACACCGGACCCGCCGCTCGGCCTGTCACCACCCCGGATGGCCTGCTCGGCAGCGGAAACCCCGCCCCGAATACGCTGATTGCGCTGCATGCGGCTGGCCCAGGCTGGCGGGGCGGAACTGCCGCCCGTGGCACCAGCGCCTCCTGTGGCCTGCGCGCCCCTTGCCCCGCCTGTCGCGGCGGAGGCGCCGGCGGCGTAGCTGGATTTCATGCTGGCGGCCGCCTTGCGCAGCGGACTCATCGCCGCCGAAGCGCCGGTACCAACCACGTTGGACAGGCCCCCCGCGCCATAGGCGGCTCGTGCGCCGCCAGCCACAAAGGCCGCACCACGAGCGGCCCCCGCCGCCATGCCCATTGCCGCCCCGGCCCCCGCAACACCGGCAGCAGCTACACCAAGGGCCGCAGCACCAGCGCCCGCAACACCGAGACCGGTGCCGATCGCGGCCCCCGCCCCCAGTTGCGGCCCACCGGCAATCAGCCCGTTGGCCAGCGCCGGGCCGAAAATGGTCAGACCCAGCAGGGACAGGGCCGCAAGGATCAGGGTCAGGGCATCGTTGATGGTCGGCGGATCGCTAAACCCGGTCGTGAACTGGGAAAAGATGGTGGAGCCGATGCCCACGATCACGGCGAGCATGAGTAACTTCACACCGGAAGACACGACATTGCCCAGCACCTTTTCTGCCAGGAACGCCGTGCGCCCGAACAGGCCGAAAGGCACCAGAACGAAACCTGCCAGCGTGGTCAGCTTGAACTCGATCAGCGCAACGAAAAGCTGGATCGCCATGATGAAAAAGCTGATCACCACGATCAGCCAGGCCAGCAGCAGCACGATGATCTGGATGAAATTGTTGAAGATTGCGACGAACCCAACCAAAGAGGAGATCGAGGTCAGGATCGGCCGGCCTGCATCGATGCCCACCTGCGCCAGACGGCCCGGCTGCAGCAGTTGCGCCGCCGTCATCGTGCCGCCACCCGCTTCGATCCCCAGCCCGGCAAAGGAATTGTAGATGATGCCCGCCAAGGAATTGAAGTTGCCGATCAGGTAGGCAAATACGCCGATATAGAGCGTCTTGCGGATCAGGCGCGCGATGATGTCCTCGTCAGGGGCCAGCGTCCAGAACAGGGCGGCAATGGTCAGATCGATGCCGATCAGGATCGAGGCCAGCCCGTGCACGTCCCCCTGCACCAGTCCAAAACCGGAATCGATATAGGTGGTGAAGACCCCGAGGAAATTGTCGATGACGCCGATGCCCTGCATGGTCAGTGGCCCTTCGCATCACCGAGGAACCGCCGCCGGTTCTCGGCCCAGATGGCAGCACAGCCTACGTCACCATCAGCCCGCAGACCGAGCGCCTCACATCGCGCCAACCCGGCGGCCAGCGGATCAGAGGACGGAACGGGGGTCATGATCCCCACAGACACGCCGGACAGGGTCGGGGCCACTTTATGGCCCGCATGCCACCCGGCTGCGGCGAGGATTGCCACCACCATGACCACGGCGATGATCCGCGCGCCGGTTGGCGCCGTGATCCGGGGCCAGCGCATCAGTGAAACATCTGCGCGGAACCGGGCTGATAGCCGGTGCCGTAGTTGAGGAAATTCGTCAGCTGTGCCCGGGCCTGTTCCTCCGCCTCGACCTGCCGCGCCCCTTCCAGGGCCTGGGCACGGGCCATGGCGGCACTGGTCGCGGTCAGATCGGCAAGCTGCCGGGTCTGGAGTGCCGCCAGCTGGTTGCCGGACTGCTGGGCCTGCAGCGCCCCTTCAGCAGACTGACTGGAGGAGACCAGACCCGTGACCTGATCGCGGGTGCCATCGAGATTACCCACCACCCCAGCCTGCACTCGCAGGGAATCCTGATAGGCCACCCGCGCGTTCTGCCAGCGCGTCTGCGCATCCCCCTGCATCTGGCTCGCGGATGTGGGGCTGGCAAGCGCTGCGGGATAGGTGCCGCTGAAGGCCTGGTCGATGCTGGTGGTGCTGTAAGTCATGCCCTGTGCCTGCCCGAGCAGCTGCTGGGTCTGGGCGATGGACTGCTCCAGCGGCACAAGGGTGGAATACGGCAGACTGGCAAGGTTGCGCGCCTGGTTGGCGAGCATCGTGGCCTCGTTGAGGAGGCTCTGGGCCTCCTGATTGACCTGCTGCAGTTCACGGGCGGCAATCAGGACGTTCTCGACATGATTTGCCCCGTCATAGACGGCCCATTGGGCGCGGGCTGGACGACCTGCCAGAACGGGCAGCAACAGGCCCGTACCGAGAATGAAAACTGCCTTCATACGGGACGTTTTCATGACGGTTCCGCCCTTCCAAGCATGTCCAGCGCCCAGTCAGCCCCCCGATGGGCCAGCCAGGCGCGGGCAAAGCCGTCGGCCCCGCTTTCGGCGAGGACACGGGTGATGGCGGCCTGGTCCGTGGGTGAAGAGGCTGCGGTAAAGGCCAACGCCACCTCGGACAGGCCCAGATCGAACAGCCGGTTACCGCGCCGGGACTGGCAGTAGTAATCGCGCTTGGGCGTAGCCTGGGCGAGAATGGCGATCTGGCGGTCATTGAGGCCGAACCGGCGGTAGATGGCGGTGATCTGCGGTTCCAGCGCCCGCTCGTTGGGCAGCAGGATTCGGGTCGGGCAGCTTTCGATGATCGCGGGTGCGATCGGGCTGCCGTCAATATCGGCCAGCGACTGGGTCGCGAACACCACCGAGGCATTCTTCTTGCGCAGCGTCTTGAGCCATTCGCGCAACTGTCCGGCAAAGCCACGATCATCCAGTGCCAGCCAGCCCTCGTCGATCAGCAGCAGGGTCGGACGGCCATCCAGCCGCCCCTCGATGCGGTGAAACAGATAGGACAGCACGGCAGGGGCCGCTGCCGTGCCGATCAGCCCCTCCGTCTCGAAAACAAGGATGTTCCCTTCGCCCAGATGTTCCTGCTCGGCATCCAGCAGCCGTCCCCACGGGCCACCGACGGTAAAGGGCTGGAGGGCCTGCTTGAGCGCGTTGGACTGTAGGAGCGCCGACAGGCCGGTCAGCGTACGCTCTGGCACGGGGGCTGATGCCAGCGAAGTCAGGGCCGACCAGACATGATCGCGGATATCGGGGGTGATGGTGACGCCTTCGCGACCAAGCAGTTCCGCGACCCATTCCGCAGCCCAGGCCCGCTCGCCTGCCGTGTCAATATCGCGCAGGGGTTGCAGGGCGACCGGTTCCAAAATGTCTTCAGCGAGACCGCCGCCCAGATCGTGCCAATCCCCGCCCATCGCAAGGGCCGCCGCCCGGATGGAGCCACCAAAATCGAAGGCAAAGATCTGGGCATTCCCGTAGCGGCGAAACTGCATCGCCATGAAGGCCAGCAGGACCGATTTGCCAGACCCCGTCGGTCCTACGATCAGCAGGTGCCCGACATCACCGACATGAAGGGCGAAACGGAATGGCGTCGCCCCTTCGGTCTTCGCAAAAAATAGCGGGGGTGCGCGGAAATGGCCGTCGCGTTCCGGCCCTGCCCATACGGCGGAAAACGGGATCATATGCGCAAGGTTCAGGGTCGAGAGGCAGGGCTGGCGCACATTGGCATAGACATGCCCCGGCAGGCTGCCCAGCCACGCCTCGACCGCATTGACCCCTTCGCGCATGCAGGTGAAGTCGCGCCCCTGAATGGTTTTTTCGACCTGACGCAGCCGGTCGTCGGCCACCGACGCGTCTTCGTCCCACACGGTAATCGTTACGGTGACATAAGCCTGCCCCACCAGATCGGCGCCAAGTTCCTGCAATGCCGCATCGGCATCGGCTGCCTTGTTGGCGGCGTCGCTATCCGTCAGGACCGAGGCCTCGTTGGTCATCACCTCCTTGAGGATTGCCATGATGGATTTGCGTTTGGCGAACCACTGGCGGCGGATCTTCCCCAGCGCTTTTGTCGCATCCGTCCGGTCCATGCAGATCGCGCGCGTGGACCAGCGGTAGGGAAAGGCCAGCCGGTTGAGGTCGTCTAGCAGGCCGGGCCAGGTCCGGGTGGGAAACCCGGTGACCGTCAGGATGCGAAGATGCGCGTCGCCCAGTCTTGGCGCGAGGCCGCCAGTCAGATCCTCATCGACCAGAATGGCGTCGAGATACATCGGAATTTCCGGCACCCGCACGCGTTGCAGTCGGGTCGAGACACAAGAATGAAGGTAGGACAGGGTCTCGCCGTCATCGAGCCACGCAACCTCGGGCATGAAGCCCTCGATCAGGGCCAGTACGCGGTCGGTGCGATCGAGAAACCCGGCCATCACTGCACGCCAGTCGGATCCCGTGCCAGCCCGGTTTTCGTAAAGCCAGGATTCCGCCCGTGCGGCATCATCGGCCGGCGGGAGCCAGACAAGGGTCAGGAAATAATGGCTTTCGAAATGCGCCCCTTCTTCCTCGAACTGTGCGCGGCGCTCGGCATCGACCAGGGCTGAAGCCGGGTCGGGAAACTGCGACAGCGGATAATCCCGTGCGGGACGGCGCTGGGCCTCGACAGACAGCGACCAGCCGGAGCCAAAGCGCCGGAACGCGTTATTGACGCGCGACGTGATGGCCACGAGTTCGGCTTCGGTCGCGGAGTCCAGGTCCGGCCCCCGGAAGCGGGCGGTGCGCTGGAAGGCACCATCCTTGTTCAGGACCACGCCTTTGGCGACCAGTGCTGCCCACGGCAGGAAATCAGCCAGACGGTCGCAACGATGGCGGTATTCGGCAAGATTGAGCATGACCCCCTCACCGGACCATATGGGTGGGATAGCGCAGGTGCCGGCGCACCACGTCCACGAAGGCCGGATCCCGCCTGGCAGCCCAGACGGCAGCCAGATGACCGAGCAGCCAGAGCACAGCGCCGCCGACCCACAGCCGCAGGCCAAGCCCGAGGGCTGCCGCCAACGTGCCATTGACGATGGCGACCGTGCGCGGTGCGCCGCCGAGCAGGATTGGCTCGACAAGCGACCGATGCACGGGAGCGAAATAGCCGGGGACGTTTTCAGATACTTCCATCAGATCAGCGCTCCCCCCGAGAACGAGAAGAAGGACAGGAAGAACGAACTGGCGGCAAAGGCGATGGACAGTCCGAACACGATCTGGATCAGGCGGCGGAAACCACCCGAGGTTTCCCCGAAAGCCAGGGTCAGGCCGGTCACGGTGATGATGATGACCGAGATGATCTTGGCCACCGGTCCCTGCACGGATTCCAGGATCTCGTTGAGCGGGGTTTCCCATGGCATGCTTGACCCCGATGCGTAGGCCGGGACGGCAAGCAGCAGGGTGGATACGGGCGCAAGCGCTACGGCCGCGCGACGGCGCAGGACGGACGGGGTCATCATGACACGTCTCCGACGGATTTGAGGATGTAATCATCGTTCGGGCCGAGACCCGTGACGGAAGCGATTTCGACAAGACGACGCGCACTGCCGCGACCGGCCAGCACGGCGATCATGTCGATGGTTTCGGCGATCAGGGCGCGCGGCACCGTAACGACGGCTTCCTGGATCAACTGTTCCAGCCGCCTCAGCGCGGCGATGGCCGATCCGGCATGCAGGGTTCCGACGCCACCGGGATGGCCGGTCCCCCAGGCCTTGAGCAGGTCGAGGGCTTCGGCTCCCCTCACCTCGCCAATCGGAATGCGATCGGGGCGCAGGCGTAGCGACGACCGGACCAGGTCGGACAGCGTGACAATGCCGTCCTTGGTCCGCAGCGCGACAAGGTTGGGAGCCGCGCATTGCAGTTCACGGGTGTCCTCGATCAGCACGACGCGGTCGCCACTGGTGGCGATCTCCGCCAGCAGGGCGTTCACCAGGGTTGTCTTGCCCGTCGAGGTGCCGCCGACGACAAGGATGTTCCGGCGCTGGCGGACAGCCTCACGCAGGATGTCAGCCTGCGTGGCGGTCATGATTGCGGACGCGACATAGTCAGCCAGTGAAAACACCGCTACGGCGGGACGCCGGATCGCAAAACAGGGTGCTGCGACCACAGGTGGCAGCAGCCCCTCGAACCGCTCCCCTGTTCCGGGTAGTTCGGCGGAAACGCGGGGACAGGCAGGATGGACTTCTGCCCCGACATGATGGGCAACCAGGCGCATGATGCGTTCAGCATCGGCCGCATTGATCCGGGTGCCCGTATCCTCCATGCCGCCTGCCAGACGGTCGATCCAGAGCCGTCCGTCAGGGTTGAGCATGACCTCGGCGATGGCGGGATCGTCGAGATGACAGGCAATTGCGGCCCCCAGTGCGGTACGCAGCATGCGCGCTCCACGGGCAGCCGCTTCGGAACGAGGAGAAATGACGGACATGGAAGACCCCGGCGACAGGCCTCGCAAGCGAGGCGGTGACGTAACGGGGTCAATTAAAGAAAGACACGGCCATGCAAACGCAACAGGTCAGTTGCGCGATAGGGCACGCGGATAAAAAAACTTGCCGCCGGCAGGATGCAGTCTGACCGATCTATTCAGATCGCTCAGGATAATAGTCCATATTGAGCTACCGATGACTGAAAATCACATTCAGAATTAATCGAACTATAAAAGACATTGCCAAAAGAGCCTGCATAACGTCGTCTATTGGGGGGGGAGGCGACTGTCTGCTCTCTGGCAGGTTCACTCAGAAGCCGACGTTCTTACCCATTTCGATGCTGCACACGATCAAAGTTTTCGATCTGGTAACCGATTTTCTGAAAACCGTCGCATTGTCTGCTTTTGATGAAAAACGGGCTCGATAAACTGCAGAACCTCGTCTGCAGAAGTGTTAAAACGAACCGGCTAGAATTAGTTGTTTTGCGTGTATATAAGAGCATAGATGTCGGCTTCCAACGCCTCTTTGGACAAAGAGTCACTCAATAAAAAATTCATCAATGAACATATTGGAGAAATATTAAACTATGTTAGTAATTATTGTTTTCATATTTATTTGTATTTTGGTCTTATTAACATGGTATTTATGGGCTTCTCATGCATTATTTATATTTCAATTTCTTAGCAACTCTACACCTGAGAATGTATCCTACTCCAATTCCGGCACATGGGGAGATACATTTGGATCTTTGAATACTTTATTTGCTGGCTTTGGTCTTGTTGGAATCGTAACAACAATTTCATTGCAAATTATTTCAAACAAAAACCAAAAAAAAGATAATCATAAGCAGATTTTTGAAGAATCTATATTCAAACTTATTGATTTGATTAAAGAGTCAAGAGAAAGAGTTAAGTTCTATGATCCTAGGGACAAAAAAACTTATTCTAATTATGACGCATTTCAAAAACTTTCTGGATACATAGGTTCAGAAATACTTGATTTTAGAAAAGAAAACGGAAAACAGTTTTTACCAAAGTCAAAGCTTATTTCTTTATACAATACTAATTTTCATAGAAAGCATGAAGCTAATGTTTCCTCTTATTTTCGTCTAATCAACTACACGCTTAACAAGATAAAAAATGATGAAATACTAACAGAAAAGGAAAAAATAGAATATGGAAATCTTATTAGAGGACAATTTGACTGGTATGAAGTATCAATTATAGCAATTAACGGTCTTACGAAATACTCAGGAAATATGAGCGACCTTGTGAGAGAATTTAGGATGTTGCGGTATATTAGAAAGGGGACATATTTAGAGGGAAATTTGAAGAATTTCTACGATGAAGTAGCTTTTTCTCCAAGGAATGATGGATAAAACAGAGTTGTTTTTATTGGTAGTGTAAGTAGAATTTTTATTGAAATCTCTTGCTGCCAGTGCCCGGTAGGAGCGTTCTGTTATTCGCCCACGTCCGTTTTACGAAGTGCAAGCTGGGCGCTGAATGTCCGCAAAGAGGCGAGTGTCGTCTGTCTGTTTTTCTTCTTCCAGAAGACTTGCGTTAATGGACGGACACGCGAAATGTCGCCTATCGAATAGAATGCCTCGCCGACACTGGTCTTTAGGCACGCCCCTCTACCCCTCCTCAATGCGCAACTGCGCATCGATATCCTCGAAGAGGCCGTGCCGGTCATATGATTTGGCAAGCTCGTGAAGAGCGACTGCCAATTGCGAATGGGTCGGCTCGAGCGCGAGCGCATGGTTGCGAAAATGGGCGGCAAGCTCGCGTTCCTGATCGCCGCCTTCATAGGCCTCGCGCGAGGAGACGCCACGCTTGTTGATTGTTCCGGTATAGAATCCGCGCAGCATCTCCTCCGACCCTGTGCCGTCAAGCAGCGACCGCGCACTCTCCCCTGGCCAGATGCCGTCTGCCCCAGTTGGCGCATGAGCGAAGATTGCGCCGAGTGTGATATCGCAGACCTCCAATCGATCCTGCTCCGCTGCGAGACGCCTTGTCTCTGTTACAAAGCTGGCCGCTTGAGCGGAGTCGATGATTTCGTTCGCTCCGGTTCCCGGCTGCCGGCGGCAAGCGTGCAGAATGTGCCATGCATTTTGAGCGGCGTCTTTCCGCGCCTCGTCAGCTTCACGCCGCGGCCCATTACGGGGGTATACGAGGCAGAGCAGTTCGACAAAAATCTCGGGTCTAGTCATTAGGAGGCGATATAGGGTTTTGGCGTGATGCTCGCCCCTGAAGCCAAATGCCCGGATGAGCGCGAACTCAAGCTGAGCGAGCTGCATTTCGTCGATGGTCCCGGCGTCCTCAATGAAGTCGATCGCTTGCTGGAACACATAGCTCTGCGGCATCTGACTCTGCTCGAGCTCCTGACCTTTCACGATGCCCTCAAGCATGGTCATGGTGAGCTTGGGATCATAATCTGAGATTTTGAAGTGACACGCCTTCAGCGCCGATACCGGTCGTCCGTGCTCGACCAATTTACCGAGCGCATGCGTCATGTCTGCCGGATCATTGAGCCATAGATTGCTCATGCAGTTCGACCAAAAATATTCGGCCTGTCCGATCTCTTCCGCGCGTCGCCAGACCGCGGGATCGTGCGGACACAGTATGAGCAGGCGGGCAAGCCACTCGACCGATCGGCAACTTGCGGGCGCCGCCGCGAAGATTGTATCGAGGGTGTCCTCGCGCTGGTCGGGCAGCGTGCAGCCCAAAATGGCGGCAGCGAGTATCGTTCTCACCGCGCCGCAATCAAGGTCGCCTGCCTGTTCGACGATCCAGCGGCACAGCGCGTCGCCCGGCAAGCCGATATGTGGAAGATGGCAGCCGATCGTCCAGGGATCGCCATGCTTTTCGGCAAGTTCGAGGACACCTGGCCAGCCGTCGCTATCAAAAATCTCCTTGAGCGCAGCGCGGGCAGCGATCGCGCCCTGCCGCTCACCGGCATCGAGCGCCTCACCGCGGGTCCGGACCGGCAGCTCGACCCAGCCATTTTTAAAGAGCCAGGCATGGCGAACGATATGGTCATCCGGTTCTAGGGCGGCATATGCGGCCTCGAGCGGGTTGAGCAAAGCGCAGAGCGCCGTGTCGTCGCGCTCGTCATAGTTGCGGTGCCAGTGCAACTTGTGCCGCAGCGCTGCTCGCAATACTTCTTTGTCTGTGTCACCCAAATCGACGCAGTCGGCCAAAAATTTGATGATGCGCTGCTGCCGGAAAGCATCGAGGGTCGTATATTTCGGGATAAGTTTGGCGATTCTCGCAGCATTGCCAGGCGACATCGCGATCTGCCGGTCTATCGCGGCGACGTCCATGGTGTGACGCTCAAGACCGGTCGCACCATAGCCAGCGCCCGTATCGTCGTCGCGCCATTTGGGCCGCGCGATATGCCACGCCATGTCCGACCATGGACTGGTCATGCTGTCGAGAAGTGTGAAGGCCTCATCGGGCATCTGATCGATCAGATAGTCTATCGCGTTGATGCGCTGCTCGATGGTGGCCGCGGTCTGCGGGAGCCATGACCGATAGACACTGAGAAGCGAGCTTTGGGGATTGTTTCCCCAATTGCCATGGATCTCGACGGAACAGAGCCGAGCGAGGAGCAGCGAAACACGGCGTAGCCGATTTGGTGCCCAGGCCAGCGTCTCGAGCGCCCAGAGCATACCTGCATGCCAGCAGCGGCTACCGAAACCAGATCCGCTGGTCTCGAGAAACACGGCAAGCGCGCCGCCATCTGGTTGCGCAATCCCGGTCTCGACGGCTGTCAGGAACTCGTGGGGACTGGCCTCAGCCAGCGCCGGCAGTTGGCTGGCAAGCGACAGCCAGCGAACACGGTCGCTGCCCCGCAACAGCGTACGCACAAGACGATCAACACGCCCCTGAATATCGTTAGCGGCAAGTGTCGGGACGTCCATGCCACGCACAGCTAATTTTATCAGCGTATCGCACAACGAATTTAGAAGCAGGCCGCTGACCGGCCGCACCTTGCCATGGATCGCTGCGGCGTAGCGCTGGTCATCTGCCAGTTCGAGCTGCGGGTCCGGCGCTGCCAGGACGGTTTCCAGTTCAGCAAAATAGCGCCGAAGCTGGGCTGACGTGATCCGGTCACCGAAGATCGCGAGTAGTTCGAGCGCCGATTTCGCTTTCCAGACCGTGCCGATGTGAAGTACCGGCGAATCGTCAAGACGCTCCAGTGCGAGAAGATCTGCTTCAAGCTCAGCATAAGCGCGGCCGCTGATCCGCGCGATGATCTCAGTGTCAGCGTCCTTACCCGTCGACCAGCCGCCCGTTAGGCAGATGGTCGCCAACGCGTCGGCCGCAGGGTGGTCGAGCCAGGCCGGTCTTCGGATCGAAGGATTAACGGCATGTTGGCGGCGGAACACGGACCAAGATCGGCCGCAGGACGTTGACAACCGCCGCGTGTCGTTTTCGTCTAGGCCAATGATTTTCAGTGCTTTTTCGAATTCGGACGGTAAGGCGCGGTCGAGCAGAAGCTCGGCATCATGGAGTTTTCCGGCAACGCCTTTAAACTGACGCGCCATATCACCGGATGCGTAGGGAACAACCACGGCCAGTCGGTCGCGAATCGGGGGCGCCTCAGCTATGGAAGGTGTCGCAGCAACCGCGACCCCGATGGCGTCGTTGGTGTCCACGAAGCGCCAACCCTCGACGCTTGTCACGACGACAGCGACGTTCGCCAGGTTGGGCTGTTCGAGTATCGCGGCCGCCGCGAAGGCCGCCGCTTCTTCAACACTATCGGCCTTGATCGCCAGCGGTTCGATCGCGGACCCGTCGCGGATATCCCCGACGCGCTGGATCAACTTTGTAGCCTTGTCGCCGCGCCCGGTCAGCAGCGCGGCGGGCGTGATCCGCGGCGTGCATTGCGCTCCCCATTTCTCGAGATAAGCGCCGAGGCTGTCTACACCGGCGCCGGACAGGCCAAGCTCTTCCCCGAAAGCAAGCCGCACGGCAGCCGCCTGCTCGAGCCACTGCTCGAGGTCGTCGGCATCATAGGCGCGTACATCATTCCAAGCGCCTTCGGCGATTTTTTCGGCGCGCCAGCGTGCCTTGCCAGGCCAGCGGCGCGCGGTAAGCGCAATATACGTCCGGGTCGCCCGATGATCCGGCGGTGAAGCGCTTCGTTTGGCGTAATCCTCATTTGCTTTGACGACCACGTCGGCCCGACAGCTTAACTCCCAGCAAGAATGCCCGGCGGGCACCCACGCATTACCATGCTTGCTGTGTAGCTCGCCGTCAAAGCCTGGGAGAGTCACCGAATCTCCGGCGGGCATGGCTATTTCGGTCGTCGTCGCAGCGCAGTGAATCAACCGCCGAATGAGTCGCGGCAAATCCGACTGAGCTGGCGTTGTCCCCGCCCAACGCGCAATCTGGGTCGCAGTAACCATAGCTCCGATATACCTTATGTGCCGATTGAACGGAAGTAGAACATCCTTCCCAACTTCGCCCAGGCGGCTAACAACCCGAATCAGCAGCAGTGCTTTGAACTAATTATGTCCGCTATGTGGAAAGGATGTAGCAGCTCATATGACCAATATGAAGACGATTACTGCCTGTCAGCTTTATGTTCACTGAATAGACACGCGGCCCAGCCGCTTTTTAACTTCACTCTCTGTTCATTCATCCAGTATAACTGGCGACTATTCCGGCTAAATACGAGCCGGTCGTTCGCATCAGCCGCCGCGCATGCTTGCTCCTACCATGAAGTAGACATCTCAATCGAGTATCAAAGGACCACTTAACATCACCATAAGATGTCCTATTTTAGGTGGTCTAGCATAAATGTACGAATGTCATTTACCAGAATAATTAAGACACCAGTCGCCGTATTTCTTTAACAGACGCTTGGGGCAATTCCAGTGTGTCGAGATCCTGGCGCTTGAGCCAAACTTTTGCAGCTGATTGAGTCATATCCTGCTGGCGCGGAAGACCGCTCAACCTCCCTGCGGTAAATCGGGAAAGCCCGAGGCCCATGAAGCTTATCATTGTAGTGGAGCATGCCCCTACTTCTAGATACATAGGCAATGCCGGAATGGACACGGTCAATTCGTTCATACCTTTGTTTCTGAGCAGCAGTTCGAGCACAGCATTGTAACATGAGAACAGGCGTACATACTTGAAGCGAAGATCTTTTTCTATCTCTGTCAGGGTACTACGAATCACTGTCGGATAGTTGGGCGATAGCCCTTGCTGGATTTTGTAATTATAGCTCTCGTCGATAATCTGCGGTAGTGGATCCCCTTTCATCCACCGGAGAGCTATTTGGGCATAGTATCGCTCTGATTTGTCGGACGAGGGATATTTGAGAATTTCAGAATGGCATCGACGGATAGCTGCGAGATATGACTGATAAGCGCCGCTATCGCGCGGATGCTTTGGAATGATATAAGAGGGGCCTTTTTTGGTAAGGCTTACTTCCAGTCTGTCGTATAACGATTGCTGGCGGTGTACAGAAACTGTCGGGGAAGCTAAAAGCGTTTCCCGGCCGATATCCTTCCCAACCACTGATTCGGCGACTGCTTGAGCGAGTTTCTTAGCTGATTCCGACGTTATATCCAGCCCAAGATTGGAAAGAGTACTTTCCAACCGACCATCGAAATGGTCCCGCACGAGCTTTACAAATGTATTCTCCAACTCATCCGGCTTGTCCCGGTCCGGAATACGCTCGGGATCATTAATATAAGTGATTAGTTCCTCGACCCGCGAGACTACATGGTCCTCAATTGAAGGAATAATTTCTGCATCCTTTGGTCCGTTTATCGGATCGGATTTCCAGTCCCCATAATCAATCAAAAAAATGTTACCAGAGAACTCTTTGCCCATCCGACCAGCCCGTCCCGCCAAATTCCAAAAATCGTTGGAAGATATCGGCTGGTTAGACCCCCTTTCGGGATTGTGAAGAAACAGGTTTTGCGCGGGCAGATTTACGCCATAGAGAAGTGTGCTTGTCGTTACCAGATACTGAAGATGACCCTCGCTAAAAGCATCCTCAATCGCCTTGCGCACCAGCGAGGGCTGGCGTCCATAGTGATAGCCAACTTGTCTCATAACATTCTGTGCCAGCGGGTATTTCTCATGCACGGCTTCCTTGATAAAGGCAGCCAGCTCCTGCAAGTAGCTCGTAGATGCAGTTTCACGGTCGGCCAAGCCAAACGCAATCTGTTCGCATTCTGCAGGCCCGAGGGCATAGACAAGGTTTTGGCCCCCAGCACCCAACCTGAAAGCCACGTTTACCAGCTTATTTCGATGATCAGTTAACGGTTGCTCGCAGTCTACTTGTCCGAATGGAATCCTTTGACCTTCAGCCCATAGGGCAAGCTTTGCATAGCTTGGACGCGAGTCATCGCAGTCAACGAAGACTATATTTTGAGTAACCGACGCTTCTTCAGTCCGGATTGAGGAAGGTGCGAATCCGAATGGTCTCCCCAGACGGTCGGGGTTGCTCAGGTTGGGGCCTGCAAAAAGAAGCTGCATAAGACCATTCCGTTCCAGAGCTTCCTCAATGACAGACGATAAAATTACTCCGCGCGGACCGTCACCGATGCTTTGCGCTTCATCGACGACCATTAATTCAAAGCTCAAGCTCGGGTGCGCGATCTGCAACAACTGCATACGCTCCTGAGTAACGACATAAGCTGCACGCTTCGGAAGATCGCAGAGGTGGTCCCCATTTTTCGGACAGGGCGATAAGCTATCATCTGGCCTGAACGAGGACGGGTTTTATGGGCAAGGTTACGCGGAAGAGGTATGCGGCAGAGTTCAAGTCACGGGTTGCGCTGGAGGCGATCCGTGGGGAACTGACGCTGGCGGAACTGGCTTCGAAACATGGGGTACATCAGACGATGATCGCCCAGTGGAAACGGCAGGCGATCGAGGGGATGGCGGCGACCTTTTCCGGGAAGACGGTGGCTGAGCCCCCGGTCAGCCCAGCTGACGTGGAGAAACTGCACGCGAAGATAGGCGAACTTCTCGTGGAACGGGATTTTTTACGCGATGCCTCTGCTCGGTTGGGCGTGATCAGAGGCGGCAGATGATTGACCCGAAGAGAGCATGCCTGCCGATAATCCGGCAATGCACGCTGCTGCAACTCAACCGGTCGGGCGTCTACTATCGGCCTGTGCCACAGAGCGAAGCCAATCTGGAGCTGATGCGGCTGATCGACGCCCAGTTCCTGGAAACGCCGTATTATGGCTCACGGCAGATGACATGGCATCTGCGCCGCCAGGGACATGAAGTGGGCCGCAAGCGGGTCCGGCGGCTCATGGCGATCATGGGCCTGCGGGCGATCTACCAGAAGCCGCGCACGACCGTGCCCCATCCGGAGCATCGGAAATATCCATATCTGCTACGGGATCTGGTCATCAATCGGCCTGACCAGGTCTGGTGTTCCGATATCACATATATTCCCATGAAACGGGGATTTCTCTATCTCGTGGCGATCATGGACTGGTTCACGCGCAAGGTCCTGTCCTGGCGTCTGTCGAACACGATGGACGTGGAGTTCTGTATCGAGGCGCTACAGGATGCCCTCATGCGCTATGGCGCCCCGGACATTTTCAATACTGACCAGGGGTCGCAATTTACGACACCCCGTTTCAGCGGGATACTGGAAGAGCGTCAGATCCGCATCAGCATGGATGGGCGCGGTCGCTGGCTGGACAACGTGTTCATCGAGCGTCTGTGGCGGTCGCTGAAATACGAATGCGTCTACCTGTACGCGTTCGAGACCGGATCAGAGCTGAGGGCCGGGCTTGGCAGATGGATCGCCCATTATAACGAAAGGCGTCCGCATACGGCGCTGGCTGGACGAACGCCCGATGAGGCGTATCATGACGTGCCGACGCCATCTGGTCCGGGGTTAACCCCGGACCAGATGGCCAACAGCAACGCCGTCAGAAGGGCGGCATAACAACAACCGGGTATAGCTTATCAAGCCCGCAAAACTGTCCGAACGGACGGGACCACCTCACGCTTCCACTTGGAAATGGTGTTGTCACAAGCTCAACATCCAAGTCCGAAGCTGAGAGCCAAGCGGACACATCGTCAGATACCTGATTGATAAGCGCGCGCGTCGGCACCAGAAACGCCACGTTATTCACGGTGCCTGCAATTAGAACTTTCTGGGCGTATGCCTGGAGAACAAACGACTTTCCAGCAGAAGTTGGCGCGGATATGCCGACGTTCTTGCCGCTTGTCAGGTGCGCCCAAAGCTTAAACTGAAAGTCGGTGAGAGCAACGTCGCGTTCCGCGAGGTGTATTGTGTTTGCTGCAGCTCGGTCGGTGGTTTCTGCATATGAACGAACTGGCAGGCCTGTTTCCGTGACGTCAAATCGGCGTCGTGCATAAGCGAGGGTTGGGAAGTTGCTGAGGCGGTTCAGAACGAGTAGCAGCGCATATCGTGCGCCGGGGAATTGAGCCGACATCTCTGCAGCCGCTGTCGCTATTTGGTAGGCAGTCTGTCTGTGTTCGAGTGAAGACGACGCGGAAAGCGTCATCGAGCACTGTAGAAGCCGCACCAGCATGTCTTCGGATATCCCATCTGAGGAAATAGGCTCAACAAAGCGATGCCGAAGAATCATCTCTCGCAGCTTACCAACTTCCTGATGAAACTGGTCATGGCTCCAGATTCGACTGGATAGCTCTTCAATCATTGGGCCACCCAATTTTAGCTTGGAACTTGTCGCGGAAATCCTGAGCAGAAGGAACCGGCACGAGGAAAAACTCAAAGCGACGCAAGGATAAGCCCTTTGCCTCGATCTTGGATTTTATGTCATCAATGAACGCATGGAACGAAGCATTTACTGCGCTGACATATGCTGCTTCAATATCTTCGTCTGAGAGTTGCGGATCGTTCTTGTGGTCAAACTGGTGGATCAGCAGGCAAGAGAAGCATGGCACTCGATTGAGCGAGGCCTGAGAATACGGAGAGGTGGTCCCCATTTTTCGGACAGGGCGATAAGCTATCATCTGGCCTGAACGAGGACGGGTTTTATGGGCAAGGTTACGCGGAAGAGGTATGCGGCAGAGTTCAAGTCACGGGTTGCGCTGGAGGCGATCCGTGGGGAACTGACGCTGGCGGAACTGGCTTCGAAACATGGGGTACATCAGACGATGATCGCCCAGTGGAAACGGCAGGCGATCGAGGGGATGGCGGCGACCTTTTCCGGGAAGACGGTGGCTGAGCCCCCGGTCAGCCCAGCTGACGTGGAGAAACTGCACGCGAAGATAGGCGAACTTCTCGTGGAACGGGATTTTTTACGCGATGCCTCTGCTCGGTTGGGCGTGATCAGAGGCGGCAGATGATTGACCCGAAGAGAGCATGCCTGCCGATAATCCGGCAATGCACGCTGCTGCAACTCAACCGGTCGGGCGTCTACTATCGGCCTGTGCCACAGAGCGAAGCCAATCTGGAGCTGATGCGGCTGATCGACGCCCAGTTCCTGGAAACGCCGTATTATGGCTCACGGCAGATGACATGGCATCTGCGCCGCCAGGGACATGAAGTGGGCCGCAAGCGGGTCCGGCGGCTCATGGCGATCATGGGCCTGCGGGCGATCTACCAGAAGCCGCGCACGACCGTGCCCCATCCGGAGCATCGGAAATATCCATATCTGCTACGGGATCTGGTCATCAATCGGCCTGACCAGGTCTGGTGTTCCGATATCACATATATTCCCATGAAACGGGGATTTCTCTATCTCGTGGCGATCATGGACTGGTTCACGCGCAAGGTCCTGTCCTGGCGTCTGTCGAACACGATGGACGTGGAGTTCTGTATCGAGGCGCTACAGGATGCCCTCATGCGCTATGGCGCCCCGGACATTTTCAATACTGACCAGGGGTCGCAATTTACGACACCCCGTTTCAGCGGGATACTGGAAGAGCGTCAGATCCGCATCAGCATGGATGGGCGCGGTCGCTGGCTGGACAACGTGTTCATCGAGCGTCTGTGGCGGTCGCTGAAATACGAATGCGTCTACCTGTACGCGTTCGAGACCGGATCAGAGCTGAGGGCCGGGCTTGGCAGATGGATCGCCCATTATAACGAAAGGCGTCCGCATACGGCGCTGGCTGGACGAACGCCCGATGAGGCGTATCATGACGTGCCGACGCCATCTGGTCCGGGGTTAACCCCGGACCAGATGGCCAACAGCAACGCCGTCAGAAGGGCGGCATAACAACAACCGGGTATAGCTTATCAAGCCCGCAAAACTGTCCGAACGGACGGGACCACCTCACGGATCCACGTAATCCAGAAGGGCTTTCTTAGCCTCGTCCTTTATATCCGCTAAGTCAGAGTAACTGGAGATAATGTCGATTTCACGCTTCTCTTGGCCGTCTTTAATGAATTCGTCGATAGACGAGAGTGCACTGTCAAGAGCACCATTTAGTGTCTTGTGCGCTTTTGACTCACCCCAATACACATATAATTTTTTGCTGTCTTCATCATAACGTGCGTGGATGCCATCCGTACCATGGACGGGCATATTGTTGTTGGTCTTTAAATACATTTTTGAAACAATTTGCGGAGCCTTCAAGATCCATTCGTTCAAAATATACAAAAGGATCTCTGCCGCCTCACCGGATCGGTGACTGCCTTTTTTGGCTTTGATAAACAGAGCATTAGCTTTATTGACAAGCTCAGAAGCAATACGACCCGCGGTAACATAGTCGCCGCTGATGATGGCATTTTGAGCATGTCTGATGGCGGACCGTGGAAGACAAAACGGAACGATATGGTTTGCTAACAAGTCGATAAAATCATCGATTGTTTGCACACCGGCCTGGAAAGACACGTAGCTGCATCGCACTTCGATCCGCTTACCACACGCGGTGGTATCATAACTCAGATGTCGAAGCCGACTTTCAAGATGCGTGAAATTACCCAGAAGCAGCTCAAGTTGCTGCTTTAAATCCATTGCTTCAAAACCTTCCCGTGCACATACTCTTGCAGTCTGCACAACAAATAAGCATTCTTTTGCTAACTTGGCCAGTGGTAAGGATCGATAGCTTAGCTCGCGCCTTCCGTTATGTACCTCAATCCGCCTACAGCCGATTACGTACAGTGTCCACTTACGGGATAACTGCATTCACGCAAATAAGTCTGCTATGAGGCGTAAGCAGACATCACGAACTTGGATTATCCTGCTGACACAACATTCAATGGAAATTCCGCGCCTTTACCACGATATTTTCTGGCCAGCGATCTTGGTCATGGTCGGGGAAGACCTGTAGCGACCGGTTCCCCATATCGGCCAGCAAGTGGGAAAGATCAACAATCTCACGCGCTACCAGATGAACGACCTCTCCTTCCTTCTGCAGTCGCCCCACAACCCCCAGCATCTGTCCTGACAGGACCATCCGGCGGAAACGTTCAAAAATATCGGGCCAGATAATCACGTTGATCGCCGCCGTTTCGTCCTCCAACGTCATGAACACCACGCCCTCGGCCGAACCGGGCCGCTGGCGGACCAGTACCAGCCCAGCCACCGACAGGCTGCTCCTGGCCCTTGCCTCGAACGCCTGCCGACACGTCACCATTCCACGCTCGATAAGGTCGGCACGCAGGAAGGCCAGGGGATGATCCCGCAGGGTCAGGCCGGTGTGGTTGTAATCGCGCGCGACCTCGGCCCCGTCCCGCATGGGCTGGAGCAGCACATCAGGTTCTTCCGCCTCACGCACGACGGCGGCTGCGGCAAACAGCGGCAGAGGTTCGTCACGTAATGCCTTGATGGCCCACAGCGCCTCGCGCCGGGCCAGGCCCAGCCCCGGCCGGAAAGCGTCCGCCTCGGCCAGATGGGTCAGGGCCACCCCCTTCACCCCTGCCCTACGCCACAAATCGTCGACCGAGACAAAGGATCGGTCGCCCCGAGCCGCTACGATGCGGGCCGCATCTTCATTGGCCAGCCCTTTCACCAGCTTCATGCCCAGGCGGACGGCAAACAGCCCGTCATCCCGCTCCGGGCCTTCGAGCGTGCTGTCCCAGCGCGAAGCGTTGATGCAGATCGGCCGGATCTCGACCCCATGCTCGCGCGCGTCGCGCACAAGCTGTGCGGGCGCATAAAAGCCCATGGGCTGGCTGTTCAGGAGTGCTGCCAGAAACACATCCGGATGGGTGCATTTCATCCAGGATGACGAATAGGCCAGAATGGCGAAGCTGGCGGCATGGCTTTCGGGAAAGCCGTAACTGCCAAACCCCTCAAGCTGCTGGAAGATGCGCTCGGCAAAGGTCTCGGGATAACCGCGCGCCGTCATCCCCTCGATCAGGCGCGTGCGGAAGCGCGAGACGGTGCCGGTATTCTTGAAGGTGGCCATGGCGCGGCGCAACTGGTCGGCCTCGGATGCCGAAAACCCGGCACAGACCATGGCCACCTGCATCACCTGTTCCTGGAATAGCGGAATGCCCAGCGTCTTCCTGAGCACCTTTTCGAGTTCCGGCGTCGGGTAGACTGCCTTTTCCTGCCCGGCCCGCCGGCGCAGATAGGGATGCACCATGTCGCCCTGAATGGGGCCGGGCCGGACGATGGCGACCTCGATCACCAGATCATAGAACACCCGGGGCCTGAGACGTGGCAGCATGGACATCTGCGCGCGGCTCTCGATCTGGAACACCCCGATCGTGTCGGCCTTCCGGATCATGGCGTAAGTCCGGGGATCCTCGGCCGGGATGGTCTGCAGCGTGTAATGCTGCCCCTTGTGTTCGGCCAGAAGGTCCAGCCCCTTCTTCATGCAGGTCAGCATGCCCAGCGCCAGCACATCGACCTTCATGAATTTCAGGACGTCGATATCGTCCTTGTCCCATTCGATGATCTGGCGAGCGTCCATGGCCGCCGGTTCGATCGGTACCAGTTCATCCAGCCGGTCACGGGTCAGGACAAACCCGCCGGGATGCTGCGACAGGTGGCGCGGCACGCCGATCAGGCAGCGGGCCAGATCCAGCGTCAGCCGGATGCGCCGGTCGGACATATCGATCCCCGTCTCATTCAGCGCGTCCTCATCCAGCTTCCGCCCCCAGCCCCAGATCTGGCCGGACAGGGTGCGGATCAAGTCTTCGGGCAGGCCCATGACCTTGCCGACATCGCGTAGCGCGCCCTTGGCGCGATAACGTGTGACTACAGCTGTAAGGGCAGCGTGGTTGCGGCCATAATGACCATAAATCCACTGGATCACCTGCTCCCGGCGCGCGTGTTCGAAATCCACGTCGATATCCGGTGGCTCACGGCGCTCTTCGGAGACGAACCGCTCGAAGAGCAGCGACGTCCGTGCCGGATCGATGGCGGTAATGCCCAGCACGTAGCAGACAGCGGAATTGGCCGCTGATCCCCGCCCCTGGCACAGGATGCCCTGCGATCGGGCATGGCGGACGATGCTGTGGACGGTAAGGAAATACGGGGCATAATCCATGCGCCCGATCAGGGCGAGTTCATGGCTGAGGGTTTTCCTGACCTCGGGCGGAATCCCTTCGGGATAGGCCGTTGCCGCCCCTTCCCAGGTCAGGGCTTCGAGCGCCTGCTGCGGCGTCTGGCCCGGGACGGAGACCTCGTCGGGATACTGGTAGGCCAGGTCATCAAGGCTGAAGCGGCATCGGGCCACGATCTCCATGGGCCGGGCCATCGCTTCGGGATAGCGGCTGAACAGCCGGGCCATTTCCGCGGGCGGCTTGAGGTAGCGGTCCGCATGGCGCTCACGGGCAAAGCCGGCCTCGTCGATGGTGGTGTGGTTGCGGATGCAGGTCACCACATCCTGCAGGATGCGCCGGTCATGGGTGTGGAACAGCACGTCATTGGTCACGACCGCTGGCACCCGCGCCTGATGGGCCAAGTTCGCCAGTTCATACAGCCGCATCTGGTCATTGGGCCGACGCCGCAGGGTCAGCGCCATATAGGCCCGGTCGACAAAGGCGTCCTTCAGCTTGCGAAGCTGCAGGGCGCAGGCATCATCCGCCGTATCCGGGAGCAGGATGACAAGGAGGCCCTCGCCCCATGTGACCAGATCCTCCCAGAGCAGATGGCATTTCCCCTTCCCGGCCCGGGCCTTGCCAAGGGTGAGCAATCGGCACAATCGGCCATAAGCGCCCCGATCCGTCGGGTAGACCAGCACTGGCGCAAAATCGGCGAGGTCGAGACGGCAGCCCACGACCAGGCGGATGCCGGTTTCTTTCGCGGCAACATGGGCCTGCACCATGCCTGCCAGCGAATTGCGGTCGCAGATCCCCAGCGCTTCAATGCCAAGGGCCTTTGCCTGCTCGAACAGTTCAATCGGTGAGGATGCGCCGCGCAGGAACGAGAAATAACTCGTCACCTGCAGTTCGGCGTATGGCATGCTCATTCAAAGAGACCATGCAGGAACCAGCCCTGCGAACCGGTCTCTCCATGTTCGCCATCCCCTGTCCGGTAAACCCAGAATGTTTCCCCGCTGGTGTCTTCCACCCGGAAATAGTCCCGCACGGTGGTCAGTTCGGCATCCCCTTTCCACCATTCGCCAAAGACCCGCTCAGGGCCATCTGCGCATCTGATCCGGCGGCGGATGCCGCGCCAGATGAAGAAGACCGGCGGATGGTCGGGCAGCACCGCCATGGTCTGGATCGGCTCGGGACGGGGCAGCAGGCGCGTGGGGCGTGGCCAGTGATCCGGCCACTCCTTTCCGTCCTCGGCTGCAAGGGCGGGCACGCGGCAGACAGCCCGTTCGGGCACGTCGCTTTCCACTGGGGCAAAGCGATACAGGGCCTGCGTGCCGACGCGGTTGGCCAGGGTATCGATCAGGTCGGAGACGTCGGCCTCTTCTTCTTCGATCAGGGTGGACACACCCTGGCGATGCAGGATCGGCTCGGCCAGCGAAGCCGTCAGCACCATGCGCTCGATCCCGAAGCCCGGATCGATGGTCTCGATCCTGTCACAGAGCAGACGGGTCAGGCGTCTGACGTCCCGCACCGGCATGGCCGTTGCCACGCGCACGGCCTCGGTGTGGCTGTCCACCCGGTGCAGCAGCAGGTCGAGGCGGCGCACGCCCTGTTCGCGTTCCTCCAGCCCGGCGCACAGGGGCGGCACGAGTTTGGTGATGTAGCGGGCTATGGTCTCGGCGGCACTGATCGGTTCGGCAAAGTTCCGGCTGACCTGCACCGGTGCCTGCAGCCGGACCGGGACAATGGCTTCCGCCTGCCGCCCGAAAGCCTGGTCCAGCCTGCGGGCGACATCCGGGCCGAAGCGCAGGGCCAGCGGCGCGCGCGGCATGCCGGCCAGCGGCCCGATGCGTGACACGCCCAGCCCATGGAGGCCATCGATGATATCCGCTGGCAGGCGCAGGGCCTCAATGGGCAGGTCGGCAATCGCTGCCGCCGTCTCACCGGGCGGCACGAGGGTGATGCGTCCCCGGCCATAGCGCGCCAGCGCATGGGCAGCACCCCATGTAGAGGTGGTCCCCATTTTTCGGACAGGGCGATAAGCTATCATCTGGCCTGAACGAGGACGGGTTTTATGGGCAAGGTTACGCGGAAGAGGTATGCGGCAGAGTTCAAGTCACGGGTTGCGCTGGAGGCGATCCGTGGGGAACTGACGCTGGCGGAACTGGCTTCGAAACATGGGGTACATCAGACGATGATCGCCCAGTGGAAACGGCAGGCGATCGAGGGGATGGCGGCGACCTTTTCCGGGAAGACGGTGGCTGAGCCCCCGGTCAGCCCAGCTGACGTGGAGAAACTGCACGCGAAGATAGGCGAACTTCTCGTGGAACGGGATTTTTTACGCGATGCCTCTGCTCGGTTGGGCGTGATCAGAGGCGGCAGATGATTGACCCGAAGAGAGCATGCCTGCCGATAATCCGGCAATGCACGCTGCTGCAACTCAACCGGTCGGGCGTCTACTATCGGCCTGTGCCACAGAGCGAAGCCAATCTGGAGCTGATGCGGCTGATCGACGCCCAGTTCCTGGAAACGCCGTATTATGGCTCACGGCAGATGACATGGCATCTGCGCCGCCAGGGACATGAAGTGGGCCGCAAGCGGGTCCGGCGGCTCATGGCGATCATGGGCCTGCGGGCGATCTACCAGAAGCCGCGCACGACCGTGCCCCATCCGGAGCATCGGAAATATCCATATCTGCTACGGGATCTGGTCATCAATCGGCCTGACCAGGTCTGGTGTTCCGATATCACATATATTCCCATGAAACGGGGATTTCTCTATCTCGTGGCGATCATGGACTGGTTCACGCGCAAGGTCCTGTCCTGGCGTCTGTCGAACACGATGGACGTGGAGTTCTGTATCGAGGCGCTACAGGATGCCCTCATGCGCTATGGCGCCCCGGACATTTTCAATACTGACCAGGGGTCGCAATTTACGACACCCCGTTTCAGCGGGATACTGGAAGAGCGTCAGATCCGCATCAGCATGGATGGGCGCGGTCGCTGGCTGGACAACGTGTTCATCGAGCGTCTGTGGCGGTCGCTGAAATACGAATGCGTCTACCTGTACGCGTTCGAGACCGGATCAGAGCTGAGGGCCGGGCTTGGCAGATGGATCGCCCATTATAACGAAAGGCGTCCGCATACGGCGCTGGCTGGACGAACGCCCGATGAGGCGTATCATGACGTGCCGACGCCATCTGGTCCGGGGTTAACCCCGGACCAGATGGCCAACAGCAACGCCGTCAGAAGGGCGGCATAACAACAACCGGGTATAGCTTATCAAGCCCGCAAAACTGTCCGAACGGACGGGACCACCTCATGTATCGGCAATCGCGGCCCGGGCCGTGATCCCGGCCTCCTTCAGGCGGGTGACCATGTTCTCCAGCATGACGGCCTCGCCCCCATGCAGATGATCGGCACCGGTCGTATCCAGCACGATGCCGTCTGGCGGATCGGGTGCCACGATGGGGGCGATGCGGTGCTGGAACCACAGCGCCAGCCGCTCCAGCCCTGCCCGGTCACCGTCCAAGTCGGCATCCATGATGAGCAGATCGGGATGGAGCGCCTGCGCTTTCGCGACAGGCGTGCCGGGGCGCAGGCCCAGCCTGCGGGCGGCGAGATCGACCGACAGGATGACCCGTCGCCGCCCTTCCCGTCCGGCCAGTACCAATGGGCAGTCAGGCGCGGGCGCGTCGGTTCCCAGCCGCTTCCTGAGCCGGTCTGTCGGCCAGAGCGGCAGGTAGAGTGAGACGACACGGTGCCAGTCTCCCTTTGGCATCACAGGCCTCCACTTCGAAATCGGCGCATTCGCCCGCGCGGGCACGGATCAGTTCGAGCAGCCAGCGGGACCGGCCGACGCCGGGCACTGGCAGCGACACGGATGGGAGGACCGAGACCCGCCACCGGGTGACCGACGCCGTGGGCTGGCCAAAATCGGCCGCATCCGTCTGTCGCCGCCAGCGCCGTATGGCGATGCCCAGCGCGCCGGATGTCTCGGCCGCCAGCTGCAGGCGGCGTGACGCGGTCATGGACAGGCGGGCGACCTCGGCCACGACCGCCCCCAGCCCCTGATGGCGCAGAGCTTCCTCGAAACAGGCCAGCACATCGACGTCCGAACTGGCCGCGACATAGATGGTCCGTCGTGCCGACAGCCCGACCTGCTGCAGTGCCGGGGCATACAGGTCCTGACGGGTGGCGATCCATAGCACCTTGCCCCGTGTCCGGGCCGCGATCCCGGCAGAAAACAGACCGGACGCCGCTGCATTCAGGGCGTCATGGCCGCCGCCGGCCACTTCATGCAGCGCGCCCAGCGCCAGTCCGCCGTCTGGCAGGCGATCGTCAATCTCGGGCACACGGAAGGGCAGCACGCCCCGCCTGCGCCGGCCCTGGCCTTCGAGGCGGCTGACCTGTGCTCTCAGCGCCTCCAGCGCGGGACGGGGTTGGGGTGCGGGCATGGGGTCGGACAATCCATTCGGGTGTTTCTGGCACGGAATTAGCGATTATGTTCGTTATTTGTTCTGGCACGGTGACGAATGTCAACCCATTCTGGAAAAGTGGTTGCGATCCGGACGCGGGCACAGGCCTGCCACACGGTCCAGGCTTGATGAAAACTGTCTGAAGTACAGGGATTTATCAGGAACAGTCCGGCCACCCCCGTCCTGCAGGGTGGATACCGTCCGGCAGGACACCCATATCGAGAATCGCGAAAGGATGGCGTGATGTGCAACCTCTATGCGATGACCAGCAGTCAGCAGGCGATCCGGGAGGCGGCCCGGGTCATGACCGACCGCACCGGCAATCTCCAACCCCTGCCCGAGATCTGGCCCAACACCATGGCGCCCATCGTGCGGAACGCGCCGGATGGGCGTGAACTGGTCATGGCGCGATGGGGCATGCCGACCCCGCCGGGCTACCTGAAAGGCCACAGGGTCGATCGGGGTGTGACCAATATCCGCAATCCCACCTCGACCTGGTGGAAACGCTGGGAAGGTGTGGCGCATCGCTGCCTCGTGCCGCTCACGGCCTTTTCCGAACCGGAGCGCCTGCCGGATGGGACCAGCAGGCCCGTCTGGTTTGCCCGCAGCGATGGGGAGCTGCTGGCTTTCTTTGCCGGAATCTGGTGCCAGTGGACGTCAGTACGAAAACTGGCGGATGGCGAGACGACGGATGACCTGTTCGGCTTCCTGACCACCACGGCCAATCGGGAAGTCGGCGCCATTCATCCGAAAGCTATGCCGGTAATCCTGACCCGGCCGGAAGAACTGGACCTGTGGATGAAGGGGCCTCTGGACGATGCGCTACAACTGCAGCGCCCCCTACCTGACAATGCCCTAAAGATGGTACATGCTTCCCCGGTAGGCAGTTATTAAATGTCGGCAACGGGGGGATTTCAGACTGTCCGCTATTAGAAAAGAATTCTGATTAGCGGACGTCATAGAAACGTAATAATAAAAGTAAAATAAAATTTACCCTACAATGATAAATAATTTATTTACATAAAATATTTTGATATATTTCCCCTGATTAAAGAGAATTTATCTCCCATCCTCGATGACCCTAAATATATTATTTGTTTTGAAGAAAATTTTACCGGTCTACTTCGTTTTGATAGTTGTCTCAAAATTAAATGGATTAATGATTTTCCTCGCAGAAGGCTTCGATATTCTCTTTTTATTTCACGATATAAAATTTCAGGATAAGACTCTCCGTCTCGTAACTCACACAGTCTAGCATATTCATCATCATCATCGAGTATCTTGTTTGGGTGATGGCGGTATCCAGCCTGCTCTCCTCGAAGAGTGCGGTCGACCGCCAAAGCATACCACTTTATGAATTTATCAAGTTCTATTTCAAACGTTTCTCTTTCGGCACGAGTAAGAAGATCCTCTATCTGTCCATCACAAAACGCATCGTTCTCTACAGAATAACCGCAGGAAGTAACTACATTTTTTATATGTATTGGAAGTTTATGAACCCACAAATCTTTATCGACAACGAACAAAACTCTTGTACTTATCGGGAAATCTTCAATCATTTTCTTAACCAGCAATACATTTTCTTTGTTTCCAGCTGGAAGCATATCAACATCTATTTCCTCAAGACTTTCTTCTATTTTTCTATAAAATATAATATCGTCTTTTCCTTCTACCAAAACGGTATCAAGCGAACTTCGTTTAAGTAGTTCGTAAATTTCTAAAGGGGTAGGCATAGGCTTTTGCTCAGACATCTGATGCTCCACGATCAGCTGAAAGCGCAACCTCCTTATCTGGATATTTTCCATAAATAAAAGGTGAGTGCGTCGCAAAAATAAACTGATTTTTTGGATTTTGCTTATGCAATATTGGATATAATCTTCGCTGCCAATCAACGTGCAAGCTTAATTCTGGTTCATCTATGAATATTATCGAGTCGTTAGTAAATGCATTGTAGCATATAAAACTCAACATTTGCTTTTCGCCGGCAGATAGGACGTCACTATTTACAGCTTCAGCGGCATCGCCAAAATTCAGTCTTGGGCCAAAAGATATTCCCGAATGTTGAAATAAGTTTTCGACGAGCTTCGTAACCGCGTCAAATGGTCTCATTTTTTCCGATCTAAACGACTCTATTTTCTCAATTTCTTCCCTTGTCTCTGATAATAAAGTATCAGCATACTCTCTATTGCTTTCCTCCCGCTGGTAAACTTTTATTTTGTCGATAACATTTTTTGAAATTTTCGCTTGATATTTATTGATTTCTTCGGAAAACTCTGAGAACCTTTTCCTTAGTAGGCTAACGACGTCCTCTGTAGATATTGCAGAAACAAAAACGTGATTTTTGTTCGTCAATCTTCTTGAAAGTGACGATAATATATCGTCTATTTCAGCTTCAGCTATTGCCCAAGGGCGAGATCGATTTGACGATGTTGATTGTTGCATGGAAAACCCACCCTCGATTCGACGGAAAGTCGGAAAAAATATTGACCCTCCCTCATTCCGCAAAATGGGATTTACTTGGTCTTCTGCGGCCTTGGGGGGGGTGAAAAAATCTCTATCTCCATCAAAGACTTCACTATCCTCGTAAGTTTTAGTACCTTTTCTGGTGGTTAGTTCAATACGGCACGTCAACGGGCCAGTTCTAAATACCGAACACTTATATAAATCAGTTTCAACAGTAACTGACCTAAATTCTATTTCCCTCAAAGCGTTTAGTATATTTCCACTCACTATAAACCAAGCTAATTTCATTATTGTAGTTTTTCCGGAGCCATTTCTTCCGGTTATTATATTTAAATCGTCATTAAATATATAATTTACTTCGGGTTTTGATCCAAATAGACCAAGAACGCTAACAGATTTCAGGATCATATTCGTTAAGCCTATTCGTCTAGAATGACATCCAAAATGTTACATTAGCAATTATCCTCTCGCCTTGAAACTCCCTGCGGCAAATTCCAAAAGGAGCGCCTATAACCGCTTGGAAGATCTTTAAAGTACTGTCGCTTCACTGGACAGAACCCTCCTGAGAGAATCTTCGGTTCGATGACAAGATAACGTTAGTTCGTGCGTCACTATGAAAACCGCTTCGATGTGTTACCAATCATAATATTCTCCGTTATTGGCGTCAATATTCTGCGCAATAATGATTATTTTTTATTTATAATAGGAATTAATGGTAAATAATATCGAAAATTTTATATAACCGCTTCACTAAAAGTATATATGAAATGAAGTATCAGATATAATTTACAGGCATTGCCGTAAAAACCACAAAAAATACCAGATACTCTAACTGTACGTAATTCAAAAAACTCTGATGTGGAGCTTTTAAGTTTTAAGGTTTTTTGATGTCCGCTTCCCATCTTCGCACGATATCCAACAGAAGACAGCTATGAGGCGACCGCCGTCCGTCTGTTACGTCTGATAGGTGAGTAGACGACTTAAACTGATGAATTGGGATATCGGCCTTCTGAGAAAAATGGAAAAAGGCCAATACTCAGAAATCAGGATTCATCTCGCAGCAACGCCCAGCGTTCATGGTCACGCCATTCCCCATTTATGCGAAGATAACGGGGTGAGAAGCCTTCATTACGGAACCCCAGCCTTCGAACCAGCGTTATAGATTTCATATTCCCAGGCTGAATGTTTGCTTCCAGGCGGTGCAGTCCGACGTCATCGAAAGCAGCCTTTACCGTCAGGCGTACTGCTTCGGTCATCAAGCCACGTCCAGAGAACTCTATCATTCCATAATAGCCCAGATATGCATTCTGAAAGCCACGCATGAAAATCTGGCTGAGATGGGTGATGCCTACAATACGTCCAGTATCCAAATCGCGCGCAACAAACCCCATATTGGCGCCTGACATCTGTTCATCGAACCACGTATCAAAGCCTTCACGCGTTATGAAGGGGTGAGTCCAGGGGGCGTGATAAGAACGGCTCTCTATATTAGCTTTAATAAGGTCAACAGCATCTTTCCGACAGACTTTGCTCAGCAATATTTTTCTCATAGTCGGCTGTGCGTCCACTCACTGCTAGAAACGAAAGATAACAGATCGATTGTTATCCTATTTATGAAAAATCCGCCCGTCCGTTTTCGGGGAAACAGGAACTACCGTCTATGTGAGGTGGTCCCGTCCGTTCGGACAGTTTTGCGGGCTTGATAAGCTATACCCGGTTGTTGTTATGCCGCCCTTCTGACGGCGTTGCTGTTGGCCATCTGGTCCGGGGTTAACCCCGGACCAGATGGCGTCGGCACGTCATGATACGCCTCATCGGGCGTTCGTCCAGCCAGCGCCGTATGCGGACGCCTTTCGTTATAATGGGCGATCCATCTGCCAAGCCCGGCCCTCAGCTCTGATCCGGTCTCGAACGCGTACAGGTAGACGCATTCGTATTTCAGCGACCGCCACAGACGCTCGATGAACACGTTGTCCAGCCAGCGACCGCGCCCATCCATGCTGATGCGGATCTGACGCTCTTCCAGTATCCCGCTGAAACGGGGTGTCGTAAATTGCGACCCCTGGTCAGTATTGAAAATGTCCGGGGCGCCATAGCGCATGAGGGCATCCTGTAGCGCCTCGATACAGAACTCCACGTCCATCGTGTTCGACAGACGCCAGGACAGGACCTTGCGCGTGAACCAGTCCATGATCGCCACGAGATAGAGAAATCCCCGTTTCATGGGAATATATGTGATATCGGAACACCAGACCTGGTCAGGCCGATTGATGACCAGATCCCGTAGCAGATATGGATATTTCCGATGCTCCGGATGGGGCACGGTCGTGCGCGGCTTCTGGTAGATCGCCCGCAGGCCCATGATCGCCATGAGCCGCCGGACCCGCTTGCGGCCCACTTCATGTCCCTGGCGGCGCAGATGCCATGTCATCTGCCGTGAGCCATAATACGGCGTTTCCAGGAACTGGGCGTCGATCAGCCGCATCAGCTCCAGATTGGCTTCGCTCTGTGGCACAGGCCGATAGTAGACGCCCGACCGGTTGAGTTGCAGCAGCGTGCATTGCCGGATTATCGGCAGGCATGCTCTCTTCGGGTCAATCATCTGCCGCCTCTGATCACGCCCAACCGAGCAGAGGCATCGCGTAAAAAATCCCGTTCCACGAGAAGTTCGCCTATCTTCGCGTGCAGTTTCTCCACGTCAGCTGGGCTGACCGGGGGCTCAGCCACCGTCTTCCCGGAAAAGGTCGCCGCCATCCCCTCGATCGCCTGCCGTTTCCACTGGGCGATCATCGTCTGATGTACCCCATGTTTCGAAGCCAGTTCCGCCAGCGTCAGTTCCCCACGGATCGCCTCCAGCGCAACCCGTGACTTGAACTCTGCCGCATACCTCTTCCGCGTAACCTTGCCCATAAAACCCGTCCTCGTTCAGGCCAGATGATAGCTTATCGCCCTGTCCGAAAAATGGGGACCACCTCTGACTGCCTGCCAGACGGCGGCCGACAGCCTCGACAAACCCGTCATAGCGTTCCCTACCCTTCGCCTGCGCGGCTGCCATGGCCCCATCGGGTAATGGCGGCGTGCTGGTAAGCCAGAAACGCACGAACACGGCCAGCGTCTCATTGGTGATCGTGACGTGGCGATCCAGCCGCTCGATCTCGCGCGTCATGCGATCCAACCTGCGGGACAAGGCACTTTCCAGGCGATCCGGGCCATCGGGAGACAAAAAGGACGCAAGAGCCGCCTCGACGACCGCTGCCTGGGTAACATGCCGTCGCGTGGCATATTCGGCGATGCGATCCACGAGATCGGGCGGAAGCCGGAAGGTATATTTGCCGCGCACGACCATCAGAGCCCCATATGATCGCCCGGATCTAGCGAAACCTGTCGCGCGAAACCGCGCTGCCGCAGCACGGTATTTTTGACGACCTGCTCATCTTCGGTTTCATCGGGTGGTTCAAATTCATGCACCGCCCGCCGGGGTTCCGGGACGATTTCCTCATGTTCGGGCAATTCCGGTTCACGTCGGATCCCGGCATTGGCTGCATCGTCATCGCTTCCGCCGCTGCCTTGAGGTGCAACCGGCTGAATGGTGTCGGCCCAGTCCCCGGGTTGAATCGGCTTTTCCGGGTCTTCGATCGCCTGTTCCCTACCAGGCGTTGGCGGCGTGCTGACACGTCGGGCCAGTTCAGGATCCTCGAAATATCGTGCCTTGCGTGCCCGGATGGGCGGACATCCGGACACCATGACCAGTTCCTCATGGTCGGGCAACTGCATGATTTCCCCCGGTGTCAGCAGAGGCCGGGCGGTTTCATGACGGGTCACCATGAGATGCCCCAGCCATGGCGACAGCCTATGCCCGGCATAGTTTTTCGCATCGCGGATTTCCGTGGCGGTGCCAAGGGCGTCAGACACACGCTTGGCGGTACGTTCGTCGTTGGTCGCGAAGCTGACCCGTACATGGCAGTTATCCAGGATGGAATTGTTCTGGCCGTAGGCTTTCTCGATCTGGTTCAGGCTCTGGGCGATCAGGAAACTCTTGATCCCGTATCCTGCCATAAAAGCCAGGGCGCTCTCAAAAAAGTCCAGCCGCCCCAGGGCCGGGAATTCATCCAGCATGAGCAGCAGGCGTTGCCGATGCCTGGCCCCGCTCAGTTCTTCCGTCAGCCTTCGGCCAATCTGGTTGAGCACGAGCCGGACAAGCGGCTTGGTGCGGCTGATGTCGGATGGCGGGACAACCAGATACAGTGTGACCGGATGCGGCCCCGTGACCAGATCTGCGATCCGCCAGTCACAGCGCCTTGTAACATGCGCCACGACCGGATCCCGGTACAGGCCCAGGAATGACATGGCGGTGGACAGGACGCCGGAACGCTCGTTATCGGACTTGTTCAGCAATTCGCGGGCGGAACTGGCGACGACAGGATGCACCCCTTTTTTCCCGAGATGCGGTGTTGTCATCATGATCCGCAATGTCGCTTCGATCGAGCGTCGCGGGTCGGACAGGACGTTGGCAACACCGGCCAGCGTCTTGTCGGTCTCGGCATAAAGGACATGCAGGATGGCGCCGACCAGCAGCGCGTGACTGGTCTTCTCCCAGTGATTACGCTTTTCCAGCGCACCTTCCGGGTCAACCAGCACATCGGCGATGTTCTGCACATCGCGCACTTCCCACTCACCGCGCCGGACCTCGAGAAGCGGGTTGTAAGCGTGACTTGCCATGTTGGTGGGATCGAACAGGACCACACGACCGAACCGTGCGCGCCAGCCTGCGGTCAGCTGCCAGTTTTCCCCCTTGATATCATGCACTATGGCCGATCCCGGCCAGGTCAGCAGCGTTGGCACGACCAGTCCCACGCCCTTGCCCGAACGCGTCGGCGCAAAACACAGGACATGCTCCGGTCCATCGTGACGCAGATAACGGCGTTCCGCCATCTGGCCCAGCACGACACCGTCATTATCGATCAGGCCGGCATGGCGCATGTCACGCGAATCGGCCCAGTGGGCTGAACCGTAGGTCGTGGCCCGTTTCTTCTCCCTCGCGCGCCACACCGCCATGCCGATGGCAACAATCACCGCAACGATGCCGCCAGAAGCTGCGATATAGCCGCCCGTCTGGAAAATATCCGGGGCATAGGCGTCAAAAATAAACCACCACCAGAAAAACGTGGGCGGATAATAAATCCGCCACCCTGCCAGCATGAACCAGGGCGCGCCAAGCTGGGCCTGATAGCCCAGTCGCCATGCTGTCCACTGCGTGGCGGCCCACATTGAGGCCAGCACGACAAAGGTGACAGCCAATACGGAACTCCACAGAATTCTTGTAGCGCTCATGGAGAAGTGAATTCGACCATTCCCTGCACCGATCAAGATTTATCCGCATGCTCAGAAGCGAAGGGACGGAAACGGACAGAAACAGGACGGTTCGGCCGCCAGAGAACGCCCACATGACCACATGCCATGCGAGAAGAGCGACTCAGGCCCGACTCATACCCAGTTCATATCCGCAACGAAAACATTCCCTTATCGTTGATAAGAGGCACGGAATGACGGATTGCAGGGCTAATGACGAACGACATGTCTATTGCGGATGACAATGCGCCGTTCAACCACTGGTTGAAGACCGGTCTGCGTGCCCTGTTCAATGAAGTCGTTCGTGAACCAATCCCTGAAAATCTCCTACGGATCATCACCGAAGCCGAACCAGAGGTCCGTTCCCCCGCTTCCGACCTAGATGCCCAGACCCCGCCTGCGGCCAAACGTCCAGTCAACGCTGCCACCGGGTGACAGTGTACCACTGACATGCTGGCCCAGTTTCTGCTCCAGCGCCGGCCGCCAGGGCACGAGCTGGAAACCTAGCCCGTCATCGATCATGGCAAAGCGCCCTGATGAGAGATTGACACGCTGGCGGTAAATACCAGCCACCGTGTCTCCTTCCTTTCCCGTATGATGGATCAGCCCGGTCTCGGCCGCGATGCGGCTGGCCGCCTGATCCAGGTCGCGCTGGCGCAGGGTATCGATCAGGTTGCGGGCAAACACCAGCCGCTGTCCCTGCTGACGGGCTAGCCCTTCCGCTACCAGGCGCTCTGCCCGCTGCTGCATCGCCTGGCGCGCCTCGGCCCCGAAACCTGCGTGGGCGAGTGGCGGGTCACGCGCAACCATCTGGCGGTCCAGCCATGTGGCACCCGGCGCCGTCACCTGCTCTGCAAGGGTGAGGTCCGACCGGGTGGCCAGCGAGAGGCGCGCGTTTCCCTTCCCGTCCTGCCAGGACCGGGTTTCGACAATGGCACCGGCCTTTCCATCCCCGGTAAGATCCAGTTCCGCAAACCTGATATGATGGGTCCGTCCATCAATACCAGCGATCACGGCATAACCTGATCCTTTCAGTTCATCATCCAGCCCGCGCTCGACCAGTTTCCCGATGACCGGATCGTGCACCTGTTCGCCATGAATGGCGAAGCCACCCACGTCGGGCGCATCTCCCTCACGTGCCATGGCGCGGTGCATTGTCGTGATGATGTCGCCCCGTGTGGCAAGATCCCGCAGGGTCGCTTCCATACCGGGCTTCAGAGTCCATTGGGCCACGCCGACCTTCTCGGCCAGGCCAAGGCTTTCAAGCCGGGTCGCCCGTCCGACCAGCAGTCGGCGCAACTGGGGATCCTCTCCCCCGGCACCAGGACGCAGGTCGGCCACACCGCCGCCTTCGTCGCAGACATCCTGCAGGGCGCGATCAAGGCTGGTCCAGCGATCAGCGCCGATCTCGTTTTCCAGGGCAGTGCGGATTTCATGTTCGCTGCGTGGTCCGAGTTCCAGCGTGACCCGCCCGGCCGCCCGGTCGCGCAGACCCCGACTGATATAATCCCGGTCAATGACAAGATCCCTGCCATCATCGGCCACGCCCCGGACAAGGATATGGACATGCGGATTGTCGGTATTCCAGTGATCGACGCCAACCCAGTCCAGCCGCGCGCCCAGGTCTCGCTCCATGTCCGCCATCAGGTCACGGACAAAGCCCTTCAGATCCTCCATGCGGGCGGCATCTTCTGGCGAGACGATGAAACGGAAATGATGCCGGTCATCGGCACAGCGTTCGGCAAACGCCTTTCCATCGGCCTCCTCCGTGCCGGCATCGAACAGATGCGCCTTCGCGCCATCTTTCGTCACCCCTTCACGGCGCAGATAGGCGATGTGGCGGGCGAGTGGTGCCGAGCGGAACCGCGCGCCGCGCTGGCGGACCACCCGTGCCTTGACCACAACGCGCCGGGCGTTACTGCGCAGGCGCGTGGACAGAGCGGCGCGGCGGCCGCGGGCAAGATGCGAACCGCCGCCGCGGCCACCGCGCCGGCCGCCGCCGCCAAAGCGTCGACCGACATGACCGGCCTTTCTGGCCGCGCGCGTGACCTCACCGACAAAGGATTTCGGACGGCCGCCGCCCTGGTTGCCATGCTGGATCCGGCCGGGCCGGACCCGGAGATCATCGTCACCGGCACTCATGGGAGGCTGGCACGCAACGCATTGATAACAGGGCAGGAACAGGCCGGCATGCCAGCCACCCTACCATCAGAACTAACAAATTCCTTAACCCCCTCAACCATTTGCACCCCCGCAAGGGCGGTGCTTTTAACTTGCCATCCCTTCCTCCTTCCCCTGCAAACCCCCTGCCCCCCAGCCTGACCTGTCCCGCAGCCTGCCAGCGCCCGATCGCCTGAACCGCCGGTCATGGATGGTCTCCTGAAGCAGCCGGGCGCACAAAGAGTCCCGGCGCCTGCGGTGCGAGGCCAGACCATGCGGCGACCGGCACACCGTCGGAAAGCGGACTGGCCTGCACGGCATCAGTGGAGCGAAGGGCCGGAAAGAGGGAAGAAACCTGCCATGACGGGGTTATTGCCGCGTGTATTGGCATGTCCGCCCCGTGCACTCCGCCTGCAAGATTGCGGACGGATGCGACGTAATGCAGCGTCTCGTCAGGCAGCGGGCGGCCGGTCAGGAGATGGTCTTCATAGCGTGCGGGACCAGCATTATAAGCTGCCAGAAATCCCGTATCACCGTAGCGGTCATGCATCTGCCGCAGATAGGCCGCGCCCGCCAGGATGTTGTCATGCGGGTCGAACGGATCTTGGCCCAGCCCCAGATCGATGCGCAGAGACGACCACGTTACGGGCATGACCTGCATCAGGCCCATTGCGCCCCGGTCGGACACGGCATGGACATTGCCCGCGCTTTCCGCCTGCAGCACTGCGCTGATCCATGTCACGGGAATCTGCACTTTTGTTGCCGCCTCCGCTACGAAACCTGCATAGGGATCGGCACAGACTACGTGCGGTGTCCCTGCCGTCAGGATAGCGGCTGACAGAGTCCACCAGTGTCGCCGCATGGGCCTGTCACGCCCGATCATGACGTGCCACCGGACGGTTCCAGACCAGATGGAAGACACGCCCCTGCCGGTCGGACTGGAACAGGTTGGCATGAATCGGCTGTGGCAGAACGGGATCATCGAGAACGATGGAGATGTAGTCTCCTGCCTTCTCGCCGGTGCGTTTCCAGCCCGCGCCGATCTCCATGCCGTTGCCAGCTTCCCCGAGATGGATACGGTAATCGGGTGCATGCCTGGCATCCGATGGTGCTGCCGGGACAAAGGTCAGTTCGGCATCAAGGGCGAGCGTACGCAGACGTCCGGCAAAGCCGTCCACCGTGCGCGTAAAGGTTCCGATCTGGGGCATGTCAGGCTCCACGGGACAAGGGGTGTGCAGGGAGGGAAGCGGACCGCGTCCAGACAGGTGTTGCGCGACCGAGGACGCTGGCAGCCGGCAGGAGACCGAAATACCGGCCATCCAGGCTGGTCGGCATGTCCGGATTCATGACAAACACCTGACCGGGCCAGACTGTCTGGCAACCCCGCCAGACCGGTAGCGGGAGACCGAGATGATCGCGGACAAGAGCCGTGCCACGTGTGACGCCGTCGACGGAAATCGTGTTTTCTGTCCGGCATACCGTCTGCCCCGGCAGGGCTGCGACCGGCTTGAGCAGCGGCACGCCACGCGGCAGGTACCCGCCCCGGGCCAGTTGATCGGCAATGCCGTCAGGCAGGTGGATCGCCACCAGATCTCCCACATGAAGCGCGCTTGCGGCATGCAGCCGGTAGAGGCCCACCGGCGTGCTGGCCGTGGCGTTCCAGAGCAGCCACGGTGTCGGATGGAAGGCAGATGACAGGCCAATGCCAAGACAGGCAAAATACGTGGAGAAGAATGCGCCGAACCGGGTCATGACGTGACACTCCGCCGCTGGAGCCATGCCGCATGACGCTCGGGCGTGTAGGGGCGGGCCACCTGTCCGGCCGCCATGCGGTTATGGACATGGCGCCAGTGATCGGGGCACACGGTGGCTGCATCCAGCCCCATGGCCTCGATCGCATCCACGACCTGCAGCACCCTGCGGACATGCGGCCAGCCGCTCACCCGCAGGAGAAGATGGCCACCCGGCGACACGAACGGCACACGGTCGCAGCCCTCGCCGGGCAGCGGGACGCGCACGATGTCAAGGCGGGAGACGACGGTGCCATAGTCATTCGACGCCCAGCGCACGAAGCCGAAGACGCTGTCAGGCGGGAAGCTCAGGATACGGCGCCGACGGTCAAGGATCTGCTCGTGCGCGGCGCGACCAAAACGGATCCAGTGCTCGATCCGCTTCTCGACCCAGGTCAGTTCGACATGGGCCGTGGTATCGTGTTGGGAGTGGATCATGGGTCTTCTCCGGGGGAGTCGGGGAATTCACGTTCGAGGCATGCGCGCAGCATGTCGGCAACGGTGATGCCGCGCCGGAAGGCCACCACCTTGATGCGCGCGCGCAGGGCCGGGGTGACATCGATGGTCAGCCGGGCGGTATGGACCGGCGCGGCCGGACCGGTCCGGGGCGCACGGATCCAGCGATCCGCGTCGCCGGGTCGGGTCGCAAACGGACCTTTGCGGGCGGGGATGCTCATGGGCCATGAAACCCGTCAGCGCCGTCCCCTGCGTCCGGGGCGAGAGGACGGCACCAGCCAACCATGCCGAAAGCGCCACGCAGAAGGCCGGGAAACAGTCTCAACGACGTCGGGAGGGTCATGATACCTGCCTCCCCACATCGCAGCACAGGGCGGCAATCTCGCGGGCAGCTATCCCACGCGGGCGCCAGTCCATGACCAGGCGTCCAGTGCGCGCCGTATCGGCGAAGGCGACACGCTGCCCGATCCGTGTCGCCAGCACGGGTGGATCGTGATCGGCGAGCGCCAGACCGGTTTCGCGGGCGATGGTGGTCCCCGCCCCGCAGCGGTTGAGCACGAAGCGGGCCAGAAGCGTCGGACGGAACAGCCGTGCCTCGGAGAGCAGGCGCAGCATCTCCGCCGAAGCCCAGCCATCGAACGGGGAGGGCTGGACCGGGATCAGCACGAGATCGGTCGCAAGCAGGGCCGAACGCAGCAGGCCTGCAACCCTGGGCGGCCCGTCGATGACGACGTGATCCACATCATGGGCCAGTTCGGGTGCTTCCCGGTGCAGCGTGTCGCGTGCCAGCCCGATGACCCCGAACAGCCGGGGCAGGCCTTCACGGGCACGCTGTTCCGACCAGTCCAGCGCCGAACCCTGCGGGTCGGCGTCGATGACCGTCACGCGTCGCCCTTCCCGAGCCCACTGCCCGGCAAGATGCAGTGCCAGGGTAGTCTTGCCGACGCCACCCTTCTGGTTAAGGAAGGCCACGATCATGGCGTGCCCTCCCGACTTATCCACAGGCCCGAAGCGCCAGCAACATCGACAAAGTTAGATTCTTTTAAGTTAGAGTCTAAGTTAAGGGCGCCGTAACCATCGGTTTTTACGTTCTGATTCGGCGTTTTCGATGCATGATAGCACGTGTCCCGATGACGTGATGGCACGTGCTTATCCACACATGATGGCACGAGCGGATTCACAGGAAGTCCACAGGATGCTGTGGATAACCTGGCGCGGGCGAACACCAGAATTTCGACCCTGTCGCGGTTGCGTTCCACCGATAACCGGTATCCCGGAAGTGGCTGGCGGCGTGCCATCTGACGCAGTTCGAGGCTGAACCGGGTGAAGGACGACAGGCTGGCCGATTTTTCGTACAGATGCCGGAATTCGAAGCGCCAGCCACGTCGCTGATGGCCACCATGCTTGCGCACGACGCGGTAGAGCCAGCGCTCCAGCCCGCCTGTCAGGGAGAAATAGGCCCGGTCAATCGTCAGCACGAGCGCGTCATCGAGCAGGGCCGCATAAAGCCAGTCCGGGAGCACCAGTTCGACCCCATCGCTCTGCCCCCCGCTATCGGTGCGTGCGGCCCATTCGTTGATCCATGAGAACCGATGCAGGCGTTTTTCGGCGGACTGACGTAGGGATGTCATGATGGAGGTCGCCTGAAGGCGGTTGAGCGCGGCCCGCAGCCGGTTATAGTCGCGGATACTTGTGCCCCGGCCGATGAAACGCAGGATTTCGTGGGGGCTTGCGACCATGCGACGCGATATCCGACGCCCTGCGTCCCGGGCTTCGACAATATGGCTCGCGGCCCAGATCAGGATGTCTGCATCCCAGATCGTGGCGAGGCCGTGTTCGGCCGACGCCTCCACCCGGATGGTGACGCCGCCAGCCGCGAAATCGATCGGAACGATGCGGGGCGACTTGGCCAGGCTGAAAAAGGGAAAGGCCATGAGATCCTGCATGTCCCGTGGCGCCATGTCACCGGGCAGCGTACGGAACAGGTGCAGGCTCGCCCGCTCGGAGCGCAGCGGAAGCGGGGCGTCCATCAGCGCTCCTCCCGTCGCACGGGAGACGGCGGGATCAGCGGACTCCGTCGTGCGGCAGCCGGAATGACGCGTGCCGTGGTATCGGATGTATGGGCGCGGGCGGCACTGTCCACCCAGGCCTGCAGTTCATCCACCCGATAGACAACGCGACCGCCCAGCTTCGAATAGCGGGGACCGGTGCCGTAGATCCGGTGTTTTTCGAGTGTGCGGATGGACAGACCGACAAATTTCGAGGCGTCGGGTGTGCGCAGGTAGCGCGGTGGCATGGTGACGTCGGAACTGGATGTCATCGGACGGCTCCCTGTAGCTATCGCAGGTCGCGGGACAGGTGCGGCCTGTGGGGAACAGCGTGACAAAACGGCCTGTATCGGGACCAGCTGCGATCTCGTGGAGGTGCGAGATCGCAACTGGACAGGGTAAGGCTGGCGATAATGCGCGTTCTGTCCGGGTGTGATCGTCCGGGATCAGGAACGAAAGTCACAGGCTTTTGTCAGCGGTAATGCGGGCTGACCAAAAAACTGGAAAGAGAAGCCCCCGTCAGACGGGGGCCTCGGCATCACGGCGTGCGAGCGCTTCCCTGAGTTCCCGCTCGACCTGTCGGCGCTCGCGGCGGCTCAGGTGAAAGCTGGTCAGTTCGTTACGCAGTGCGTGGATGGTATCGTTGAGTGTGATCATTGTCCTGCTCCTTTCGTTTTTCGAAGACAGGACAGACGGCTCATGCCCGGGTGGACCGGGTCAGGGATCGCCGCAGGCGACCGGCTTGCCGGCGTGTGGGGGAGCCGATTTTGTCTGACGCGCCCGGCATGGGTGCGCCAGACAAAATTGGGGGGACCGCGCGTCCTTGACGCGGTTCGGTTCGCGCATGGTACGATAGTAAGGCTGAAGGAAGCCCAAATCCCGATTAACCCATGTGTGGAAATCGGCACGTAATGCCGGAATTCCATAATGCAGCTTTAAACATTCGGGAACGAACGCGGTCTTCCAGCACATAATTTCCACCAATGGAAGCGCGCTACAGCGTGAAGCTGTCGGTAGTGAAAATAGCCCATTCAGGCAGGGAGATTCGAAGCGATCAAGGTGCAAAAACGAGGTCGCCTTACCCGCTTCCTCCTTTATTATGGAGGGGTCACTTCAGAATTCATTGCCAGTCATCTCGAGGTGATATATTGTAGAGCGACCACTTCATAATATATGAACTTTTGGGATGCCGGCAATGAAAGAAAAGCATAGTGCGCTCCTGCCTACTCTTGCGCTGGCCTTCGGCACGTTCGGTATCGCTGTAACAGAATTTAGCCCTATGGGAATATTACCATTAATCGCAACGGGGCTTAATGTCTCGATCCCGACTGCAGGCTTTTTGGTAACCGCCTATGCGGTTGGCGTCGTGATCGGTGCACCGCTAATGACCCTCACTACCGCTCGGATGCCGCGACGTGCGCTCTTGATTTTCCTCATGATCATCTTCACGGCTGGCAATATTCTCGCGGCTAGTTCTGACGGGTACGGAATGTTGCTGGCAGCCCGCATTTTAACATCGCTTAGCCACGGGGCCTTTCAAGGTATTGGCGCAGTTGTCGCGGCTAGCATTGCGCCCGAAGGTCGGCGGGCAGGCGCTGTCGCTACAGTGTTAATGGGCGTAACACTTGCTAATGTTGGCGGAGTGCCCTTGGCGACATGCGCAGGCGAGTTGCTCGGGTGGCGCGCGGTATTTATTGGCATCGGCGCAATGGGGTTGATAACGATCTTGCTCCTCTGGATGGTGCTGCCTGACGCTCCTGCGAAGAAAAATGTAGACATGACTGCGGAACTCCGTGTCCTGAAACGCCGTCCCGTAATTGTCGCGCTTGCGATTACGGTGGTCGGATCAAGTGCGATGTTCACAGTATTTACTTACATATCTCCTATTTTACAAAATTATACGCATGAAACATCTTTATTTGTATCGATAGCACTCGTTATTTACGGGATAGGTCTCACTATAGGCAACTGGTTAGGCGGTCATTTTGCGGACAAATCAGTTGATGCCACCATACTTACTGCACTAAGTGCACTCACAGTTTTGTTGATGCTATTTGCATGGGCAATGCGTTGGCCATCGCCTGCTGCGGTACTTATTTTTCTGTGGGGCGTTGCGACATTCGCTCTTGTGCCACCGCTCCAGTTGCGCGTGATGATGAACGCTGGCGACGCCCCTAATCTCGCATCTGCCATGAACATTGGTGCATTCAATTTTGGAAATGCAATTGGTGCGACGCTTGGGGGCACAGTACTTAATTGGGGCTTCGGATATCCAGCAGTCTCATTGGCAGGTGCGGTGATGGCCGGAGCCGGCTTTGTCATGACACTTGTTTTCAGATCAGGAGAGGCAAATGCCTCCACTGAAAGGCGCGCGTGAGCTATGGCTATATAGCTTTTTGTTTTCTTAGAATATTTGCGCTCGATGTGATCAGGATGGGCCGTTATCTTGATGACATCCCATATTATTCACGATTTCTACAGCCAGAATCTATAGTCTATCAGATAAACGATTCTAGCCGAAAAGACGGTTATGTTCAATATGCTAAGATTTTTTAGTCAACTCCGTCGGAGTGTCTGTCGCAATTGCGATCACCGAAAGTCAAAGAAGCCGAGGACTGCCGAATGGGAGATCACCTCTTCAATCATTCCGAGCCTCATCCCACAGACGCATGAGTCTGCTGATTGCAGCATCAATGTCTTTTCCGGTAGTGCCGTCTCTGGCTTCGAAGGAAATTCCCAACAGAAAAGTACTGAACATGGTGGTCAGCGAAACAACCTCTGTCGTAGGCGGGAGATCGCCATTTTCAACAGCACGCGTGATATGTCGCCGAATGCCCTGTCGAATGCGTGCTCGCTCTGAAGCAAGTAGCGCTACTACATGGTCATTCTGCGGGGAACAGTTGCTTGCCCCCAGAACGATCAGGCATCCCAATGGATGCGACGCCGTAGTCTGCATGCGCGCGGAGCGCCGGAGTGCCACTTCAATAGCCTTACGGGGAGGCAGAGAGTCATTCCTGAGCGATTCGGTTGCCTTTCCAAAGGTCTCCAGAAAACGGTGAACCGCTTCCCGAAACAATTCCTCCTTTGACCCAAATGCAGAATAAAAGCTCGCGGGTGAGATACCACCCATACAATCCTGAAGTTGGGTGAGCGAGGTCGCCTCGTAGCCCCGCTTCCAGAATAGCATCATCGCCGCTTCTAGGGCTTGCTCCCTGTCAAATTCGCGTGGACGTCCCGTTCGTGCCATTCGAAGTCTCCCTGCAGCTATTAAATAGTATTTGCTCCACAACGTCCAGCTATCGCAACGATAAGTGCACTGCGGACCACATCGTTGTATCATCCAACTACTGATTTTTGTAGGGACCGCTCTTAAAGTCATTGCATTTTGATAGCATCCCTCATATTCTGAAATGGTCCTTCTGTAGTTTCAGAAGAATTTCGGGTGCGAACACAGTGCTAAGCGAAACGTATGCGTTAGAGTTAAGCATGCGGTTGCTCAGGTGAAACCACTGTCGCCATAGATCTCTTGTGGTTCCGACACTCACTGTATCAAGCGCGATTGCGACAGCGCAAAAGCGGGCAGCCCGCACATAGTTCGCGACCGTCTAGGTTATGGCGGAACAATGAAGCCTCCCGAATGATACGTCATGAAGGACAGACACATCGTCACGAACAACTCATCATTCAACCACGTCAGCCATAGATCTGGCGGCGGAGGACGAAGACAACGGTTCCTCCACAGAAGTTGGAAGAAGAAGAATCATGTCCTCTTTGCAAATTTTTGATCATCAGGGCGCGCCAGTCCGTCATGGCAAAGCCAAAGTTAATGATGTTCGACTCCACTATATGACCGCAGGAACAGGTGCGCCACTTTTACTGCTCCACGGCGTGCCAAAAACATCCACTTATTGGTATCGCATCTTTCCGCTTCTAACATCCCACTTCACGCTTATAGCACCGGATATCCGAGGGTTCGGTGACTCGGAGAAGCCAATTGGTGGTTATGATATGGCGACCATAGCAACGGATCTTGCAGAACTCATGACTTCTCTGGGCCACGATACATTCTTTGTTGCAGGGGAAGACTGGGGAGCTGCCTTTGCCTATGCAGTCGCGGCAACAAACCGGCAGCGTGTTAAAAAGTTGTCCTACGGCGAGATGCTCCTTCCTGGCTTCGGCATTGAGAAGTGGTCCTTTCTTAATAAAGAAAATGTGGAATCGGTTCATTGGAGTTGGCATGTTGCATTCTTTTTTCTCCGGGAAATCCCGGAAATGCTGATTCGTGGGAAAGAGGAAATTTTTTGGACAAGTTGGATGAAGAACGAAACTTATGACCCGTCAGCTATATCTAATGTTGCTGCGGCTGACTGGATCCGTTCTGCATCTGGCCCTGGCGGTTTACGCGGTATTTTTGAGGTCTATCGAGCCCATTTCGTAAACCAGGAACTCGTTCTCGGGTGGTCAAAAGATAAGCTGACCATTCCGGTTCTAGCGCTCAGCAGCGCTTATTTCATGGGTGATGAGCCACTGCGGCAGATGGAAAATGTTGCAGCGGACATACGTTTTGTCGAACTTGAACACTGTGGACATAGCATGGCACTTGAACAACCACAGCGGGTAGCAGAGGAACTTATAAACTTCTTTGCATCCTCACATTCCGATTATTGAATGATTATTCTTCATGAACGGGACAATCTATTACGCTTGGGTTTAAGGTTGCGAAACTTGTAACGTAATGGAGGAGCTGCCTGTAACCTTCATATCCTTGTCGACATTCAAATCATTCAATGCTGCGTATCCGCTTACGGAATGGATGAAGCAACAGACGGCGATAATTCTTCTGTCTCATGGAATTGGCGAGCCGGGCCAGACGATCCATGCGCGCCTGCAGGTCATGCCCGATCCAGTCGCGTGCGGAAACGGCTTCCCGCCGGAACAGGACTGGTGCCATCTCGCGACGACTGGCCCCTGCCCCGCTTCCATCCAGAAAACGCAGGGCAAGAATCAGGCGTTCCCGGCGCGCTGGCGACAGTACGGTGGGATCACGTCCGGCCCTCTGCCCCATGGCGGCACGCCACAGTCGCAGGGCAGCGGCAATACGGATTTCAAACAGGCGATCAAAGGGCAGAAGAACTGCCCTCCCGTGGCTCTCTGGAGCAAGAGCCAGGACGTGCAATGTTGTTCCAGCCAGATGAATGACAGTTTCGGTGTTTCCGACTGCCTGTGTCGCCTCCGGCAGAGTTGACCGAAAACCCAAGCGGTCGTCAGTCAGGTCCACCGGCATCGTGGTCAGAACCGTCACGCCCGGAAACGCGCGCGCCGTCCAAACCGCAGATGACGGCACTTCCGCATGATCCGCAGGGTCGAAATCGCAACCCCCAGTGCCGGGCGAAGGCCTCGGCGTCATCGGGATGCAGCGTTCCTGCCTGTGTCGCAAGCTGAAGCCTGCGCCGGTCGTGCTGGAAATCTGGATTACGGCACAGAAACTGCAGGGCAAAGGCAGGGGCGTTGAGTGACCGCAGGCTCTCGTACGCGCCCGCCGATCGCCAGTTGGCGCGGCTCATGGCGTCATCTCCGATGCAGAATGGGGTAACAGGGCGAGCATTCGCCCCGCCCGATTATGTCCGTAGATGACCGTTCGCGCTATCCCTACGCACAGCAAGACCCGTTGCGGTTGATGCAACGGGCCAAGGGTCAGTTGGGGGCACCGCCACGCAGGAGATGACGGAAACCATGAGACGTCATCCAGTGTGCCCGGGCAAGATGGCTCATCCAGCACTGCCGGGTACGCTCCGGATCGACCGCGGGATCACGGTGCAGGACCAAGCGGGCAACATCCTGCCAGTCGGCCTGGTCAGCTTCTGCATCCAGTAGCCGCAGATAGGTGATCAGGTGCTGCTCGTCATACCCGGTCAGATAGGTGGCTTCAGGGGCGACATCAGCAATCGCAGGGTCGCGTGGCGGCTTGTCCATGGCAGGTTACTCAGGAGCGGTTGCGGGGACGATGACGGTCAGTCTGCCCTGCCACTGGATCGGAAGTCCCGTTAAGAAACATGACGCCATGGCCCCTGTCGGATGTGATGAAGAGGATCCCTGCTGTTTCCAGTGCGCGACGGACCTGATCCGCAGTGTTCTCATGAACGGCCAGGCCGCGCTCGGACTCAAGCCGCTTGAGGGCTGTCAGCGCTACAAGGGCGTGCGTGGCAAGCTCTTCCTGCGTCCAGTTCAGCAGGGCCCGTGCCGCCCGGACTTGTCGGCCAGTGATCATCCATGATCACATCCGACAGACTGACGGACCGTGCCAGAAATACGACTATATTAGTCGCTTTCGAGTCGTTCAAGTCCGATGTCATAAGGTGCCGCCTTTGTCAGGGCACGGGCCGGGTCCGTCTGGTGGGAGGAACCCCGCCCGGACAACCGGGCGGGGTATTAGGTGGGATCAGTCCCCGTTTGGCCGGCGGGGCCGGGTCCAGATCAGGCTGTATCCCTCGCCGTCTTCGTCCCGGAACAGATTGGCGAAGATCGGGGCGTTGAAGCTTGGGTCGTCGAGCTTGAGGGACAGGTAGTCGCGTCCCTCGCCGGAGCGCTTCGACCAGGCGGCTCCGATTTCGGCCCGGCCCACGAAGATCCGGTAGCTGGGTGCGTTGTCGTTGGCACGGTTGGCTTCCGGCACGATGCGGACATTCTTCGTCTGGAGGGACAGCGTGGCGATTTCGCCCTGGATTTCGTTGCCGACCTTCTTGAAGGAACCGATGTTGGCCATGTGACTTCTCCTGCTGTTATCGGGCGGCGACCACCGCGGCCTCGATGGCGATCGTCCGCCCGAAGGCGATCGACCGGGCATCCGCTTGCGGACCGCAGCATCGCGGAGGACGGCAGCGGCGGAACTTTCTTGTCTCGCGAGGAATGGGGCGCAGCCCCAAGGGAAGAAAGTTGCGACGTGCCGTTGCCCAAGGGCGATCGAGGCGCAGCTGTCCTTCGGGCAGATCAGCCAATGAAGAGGACGTGATGGTCGCTGCCTGACAGCATTCCCGGAAGAAGACGTGGCCTTACTGGCTGTTCCTTCATGGTCGGCCGATGCTCAAGCCAGGGTGTGGGTATCACCCGCGCTTACGGATCCCGACGAGGAACCGCATGCCTGCCCCTGACCTGCCATGCCGATGACATCAGGCTGCGACTGAGGTTTGGGTATGCCGGGATAACGAAGCTGCCTTTCGGCAGCATTCCGGCAAGCCCATGCGCACCACTGTCCCACGGGCGGTCGATTGACGCTCTGGCGCCCTTCCCCTTCGATCCTGTTTCAGGAACGCGTGATGAAACGAGGGTAATACAGCCTGGTCTGGACGCACCTGTTACCCGGGGTGCGAACGGGAACTGCGGCTGTCCATATCCTGTTCCTGTGCATCGGCCGGGACAAACGCCCACATACGGACCCATGCCGTGCCCCCGACGAAGGCGGCGCCTGTTATGGCAAACAGGTGTGCCCAGACGCCGGAGGACAGGCCGGTCTGCGCCAGTCCCAGCGTCGTGTCGTAACCGGCAAGTGCTGCCGGTATGGCGAAGATCAGTGCCAGCATCATCCTGAACCAGACGACTGCAACCAGCGCAAACGCTACCTGGCCTGCGAGCAGTGTCGCAACGCCTGTAATGAATCCTGTCACGATGGCGCCGACCGCACCACTCCCGGCGTGGATGGCATGCAGGAAGGCGACCACGCCAATGGCGAAAGGCAGGGCATAGATGGCAAGGGTGAAGACCAGCCAGCACAGAAGGCCGACGCTGGCGACGCAGAGGAAGGGTGCGACAACAAGCATAATGCGATCTCCGCTGGACACGGCTGAACGATCGCGTCTGCCACCACCACCTCGACGCAGCGAAACTATAGCCGAATTCGGCGGAGGCCGTCACGTTGAAAACATGGCGCGATGCAGGTCATGTTCGCGCCATGCGGATCCGTCTCTAGTGACGCAGGAAACCCATGCCGGTCTGCATGGCGGTATCCAGCACATCCGACCAGATGCCTCCTCCTCCACCGCCCGGACCGCCTCGGCCACCTCCTGGTGGACCGCCGGTTTCTGATCCGTCGGTAACGGGCAGGCCATCATCGTCTAGGGGTTGCCGGTGCTCGGCACATCCGGAGAGACAGCAGAAACAGCAAAGGATCGCCATGAAACGGGATACCGTACACGCCATTCAATCCGATCCGCCGATCTGAATTTTTGATACATCCACGTCTTCGTGCACGTTTGTAGGTGGTGTTCCGCCCTGCCTCTGCCCTTCGCGTGGGCGGGGTGGCGGACCGCAGCGGGTGGCAGAGCGGTCCATATCCGGTGGCGGCCTCCTGTGGCTCCCGAAGTCATCATCGGGCGGCCCATCGCCGCCCATGCCCCCGCCCATCATGCCGCCGGGTCCACCACCCGGCATCATGCCCGACATACCGCCGCCGGGACCAAAGCCGCCCCCGAAACCCTCTGTCATGCCACCATGAAATCCGCCCCCCATATCGGGGCGTCCTCCCGGTGGCGGCCCCCTTCGACAGGTGGTGTCATGATCATGGCCCTGTCCATGGCAGGCCCCCAGCGCGAGAGGCAGTAACAGGCAGAGGGATGCGGGAAGCTGGCGGATGGGAAGCATTCGGTTTCAACAGTCATCAGGAAGGTGCCAGAACATTATCGGGCTGTCCGTCCCGATATCCGTTACGAAGTTTTATTTAATGATTCCGACTGTATGGCCGCATGACAGGTCCTGATACGGAACCGTCATGCGGCTATGGAAACGATGGCGCCTACACGCCACCGCTGCCGAATTTCCAGACCGGAATTCCGAGTTTTCTGGCCTTGTCAGCAAGGTTTCCCTGAATGCCGGTGCCCGGAAAAACGAGGATACCGATCGGCATGACGTTCAGCATGGCATCGTTACGCCGGAAGGGCGCCGCCTTGGCGTGTCTGGACCAGTCGGGCTTGAAGACGATCTGTGTGACCTTGCGGTGTTCAGCCCAGCGGGCCGCAATCAGTTCGGCACCCCGGGGTGAGCCTCCATGCAGCAGGACCATGTCAGGATGCCGACCGCGCACCCGATCGAGACGGTCCCAGATCAGCTGGTGGTCATTGAAGTCCAGGCCACCGGTAATGGCCACTTTCGGACCTGGAGGAACCAGAAGCTCGGTGTCAGCCCTGCGACGGGCATGCAGGAAATCCCGGCTGTCCACCATCGTGGCGGTCATGGTGGGGCGACTGACCAACGAGCCGTGTCCGGGGCGCCAGGATGAACCGGTATGGCGTTCAAAGAGATCGGCAGCATGATCGCGGAAGATCTCGTAGGCATTGCGTCGTTCGATCAGGGTCTGGCCCTCGGCCAGCATGCGTTCGAGTTCGACCGAGCGGATCTCGCTCCCATCCTGCTCCCGCTGCGCCTGCTTCTGCGCCTGTTCGTTCCGGTCCAGTTCACGCTCGACCTGCGCCACCGTGCGGTGGAAGACATTGACCATGGACCAGAGCAGGGTTTCAAGGTCGGGTTTCAGACGGGTTTCAGACGGGTTTCAGACGAGTTTCACTCAGCGTCGCCACCATGGCGTCAAAGATATCGGCCACTGCGCCGCCAATGGTGCTGGCTTCCGGTAACGGCCTGGCGTCGGGTTCGTCTTCGAAAGGGCGATAGCCGTAGAGCTGGAGTTCAGTAAGGACATGATCTGTCGGTGACGATGTGTGGGCGGGTTCGAACCTGTCATCCTGCGTACGGGTCATGAGGGGTCTCTCCGGTTTCAGTCGGCCGCGCCCATCGCGGCCTTCCCGGGGGCGGAACGCGGCGGTCGGGACAGGCCGGAACCGCGCTCGCGCGGTCGAAGCAACGCGGAGGATGACCGGTGGCGGCTATTTTGTTTCGCGATGTAAAGCGCGGCTGGCCGCGCGACGGAAAATAGTTGCCACCGGGCATTGCAGGCCCGGCCCGGCTGTCGCCCGCTCCCCTCCTGGAAGGCCATGGGCGCGCCCTGCCGAACGGGGAAGCCTTGACCTGACCATGCGAGATGATGGACATTCCGGCCTGTTGCGCTACCGAACGGTTATCAGACCGTACCGTCCATGAGGAGTGCCACGTCCTGCGGGGCAAGCTGCGGACGCAGGACCGACCGGAGCGCACCTCGACCAAGATGGCGGAGATCATCATTGAAATCTGCGAGCCGGGGCGAAAGCACGATCGCCTCGACCCCGACAGCCTGTGCCTGCTGGCACAAGGCTTTCGCCGTATGGTCGCCTGTCGGATCGTCATCACGGATAACATAAAGACGCCTGAGCAAGGCCGGGAATGCGGAGGCCGCGAGGTGGGCGGATGACAGGCAGGCCGCCAGGGGCAGTTGCGGCAAGACCATGCCGATCGATAGCACCGTCTCGATCCCTTCACCCATAGCCATGACGCCGGATGCCGCGCCAAAACGGACCGCATGGCCCAGCAGTTGTCCCATCGCCCGTCGTGGCGTTTTGACTGGCGCTTTCCCCTCCCCGTCCGGTGACAGCCATGTGCGATGCACACCGGTCAGCCTGCCGTCCAGATCGGTGACTGCAGCAATCAGGGCAGGCCATGTTTCGGTAGAACCGCCATCATCTGCCCGATAGTAGCAGCGCGGATGAAAACGCAGGGAAGCGGTTTCGTGCAGTTCCGTAATGCCGCGTTTACGCAGATACGTTTCCACGATTGTGCCCGTAATCGGCCTGCTCATGGCAAACAGCCGACGGGCCGCCTCCGTTGACCCTGTCGCGCCACTATTCCGGGAAAAGGAAGATAAGCCGCCCGGAGAAGGCCGCGATGAAAGATGTGCCGACGGCAGGCTAAGGAAATGGCGCGCTTCATCCACCACGTCCCGGAAGTCTGTCAGGCCCCGCGTCTCGCGGATGATGTCAAGCAGGTCGCCATGTTCGGCGCTGGCGGCATCAGTCCATTTACCAGCCGCGCCTTTTCCCTCTGCGCTGCCCTGTAGCCGGACAAACATGGAGCGACCCGGGGTGTTACGCGCGTCGCCAACCAGCCAGTAATTACCCTGTCTGCGTCCCGCAGGCAGATAATGCCGACAGACTGCTTCGGCCTGCCCGGCAAGACGGCGGGCAAGGTCGGCCGCATCGTGCTGGTGCATCATGCCTCCTGAGAACATCATGGTTGAAAGGGACTGCGTTACCCAGATTCCTCGAGGCCACGCAGGATGGAAGCGTATTGGCTTCTGAATGTAAAAACCGGCGGCCATGGGCTAAAAAATGGACGGTTGTTCCCTGTCAACCGGTGTCCGTCAGCCAGCCTGCGACAGTCTGTTGCTTGTGCCATGCCTGATTTTGGCCATAACGGGTGATCAGAAGACCGCATTTTTTGCCGTTAGAAAGGACATCATCATGAAGGTTTCGGATCTCGTCGAGATCGTGGCCGCCGAGGCTGACCTGAGCAATGCCGACACCCGCAAGGTCATCGACGCAGTGGTCGAGGCCATGACCCAGGCTGCGATCAGGGGCGAGGAAGTGACCCTGCCGAACTTCGGCAAGTTCAAGGTCAAGGATGTACCAGCCCGGGAAGGCCGTAATCCGGCGACGGGTGCCACGATCCAGATCGCGGCTTCACGCAAGCTGGGCTTTACCCCGGCCAAGGCGCTCAAGGACGCGTTGAACGGCGGGAAATAAACGTCCCTTGGGAAGGATCGGCTTGCATCTGGCAGGGGCGATCTTTATCTTACACCTGTCTTACAACGGAGACAGGTGATGCCAGCCGATCCCCTCACCACAACCGTCTCGACCAAGGGGCAGGTGATCCTGCCCAAGGCGCTGCGCGAACAGTTGCACTGGCCCGCCGGAACACGACTGGTGGTTGAAAACACCGAACGCGGCGTCCTGCTTCGTCCGCTGCAGGAAGCTTTCGCGGCCACCCGGCCCGAAGATGTATTTGGCAGCCTCCCGCCCACAGGCGGCCCGAAATCGATTGATGAGATGCAGGCAGGTCTGGACGCGGAAATCAGGCAACGCCATGCGCGCGGTCGATACTAATATCATCGTCCGCTACCTGACGGGTGATGATCCGAAACAGGCCGAAAAGGCGCGTGCGGTGGTCAACGGGGAGTTGGTCTTCGTGCCACGCACCGTCGTGCTGGAAACCGAATGGGTTCTGCGCGGGGTGTATGACATGCCGAAGAACAGGGTGATCCCGGCCCTGCGCGCCTTTGCGGGCCTGCCCACGGTCACGGTCGAGGATGCGACGCTTGTGGCCCAGGCCTTCGATTGGGCGGAAGCGGGCATGGACTTTGCGGACGCGCTCCATCTTGCCGCAGCAAAGAGCTGCAGCGGTTTTGCGACATTCGACAGGCGTTTCATGCGCGCGGCCACCAAGGTTGGCACGCTGTCGGTCAGCGCCCCCTGATCCGCTTTTACGTTTTTCCGGCAATGGTATCCTCCAGCCATCCGTAAGTAGCAATCCATGCCACCGTCTCCCTGCTTCCCAGATCAATGACGTGCGCACCGCCTCCGAAGGCGTTCACGCGCGGGCGTGTGCAGGTATTGGCCCATTGAAAGCCCCAGCGACCAGTGAGCCGGAATTTATGGGCGCAGCGCAGGACAAAGACGACCACCTGGGCGGGCTCACCCGTTCTATCGTCCCGAATCCACAGCCTGCCGGCTCCATGGGCAGGTTCTACCGAGACGGCAAACGGTATCCCCCCTGCGTCATCGATCTGGTACTCGGCCAGCAGATCCAGATAGATCGTCATCGCGCGGGCGGCGTTGCGTGCGGAGCCGACGTCAAGAACGCACGAGAAATGCGTAAAGAAGTCCGCCATGGTCTGTCTCCATGAAAACGCAGAAGCCCGGCGCAGGGCCGGGCCTGGTGAAACCACATGGTTCATCTCGGAACGTGTCAGATCATTTTTTCCATCAGCTTGCGTGCCCTGCCCTCCAGATCCAGCCGTGTGTCCTGGTTGGTCTTCGTCCGCGCCAGTGCCGTAATTCCCTGCACGAAGTCGAACACACTCTCGGGCTTGCGTCCCTCCTCGTTCAGCACGGTTTCGATGATCCTGGTGGTTTCCGGTTTGGAGAACCCACGACGACGCAGGAAACTTTCGCGATCGTCATCGGTTCTGGCCACCAGCGCCCGGCGTGACGCCTGGATGCCCGAGACGAACGACGCCGGGCTGGCCGTGGCGAAATTCCGGAGCGCCGGTGTGGCCTGATGCACGAAACGCGAGGCGGCAAACTTGCTATGCCGGATTGTGATCTGTTCGAAATTTTCCACGCCCCAGAGCATTCTGTTTTGACACACTCCGCGCAGATAGAATGACGCAATGCCAAGGCTCTTGCTGCCGACTTCGGAATTCCAGGCGTAGAAACCCCGGAAATAAAGATCGGGATCGCCATTGGGCAGGCGTCCGGCTTCGATCGGGTGTGTGTCGTCCACAAGAAACAGGAACACATCGCGATCCGATGCGTAGAGCGTGGTGGTTTCCTTGGTGATATCCACGTACGGATTATGGGTCATGGTGGCCCAGTCGATCACACCGGGCACCTTCCAGTTGGTATCACCCGTGCCATCGCCGGCGATCTTGCGCACCGCGCCGACCAGCTCATGATCCCAGATACGGCCGTAATCGGGACCGGTCACGGCGCGCAGTTCCACGCGCCCGTCCTCGGTTTCCAGCGTCTTGACCAGCTCGGCGCGGTGCGACAGCAGCCCGTGCTGCAGATTGATCGCCGCCAGAGGCGCGGGGAGATTGCGCAGATACGATGATGGCGCACCGACAAGACTGCACATCTGGCCAAAGGACCAGTGGGTGGGAGCAATCGGGTCATTCTGTCCTGGCACGGTCAGGGTCAGGCGTTCGGCATTGTCGCGGGACGCTTCGACGCGAATGGCGCGACTCTCCACGGTGCGGGCCGTGGCCCGATCCGCGCGCGCCAGGGTCGCGGCGTGCAGATCGGACAGCGACAGGTAGCGCTCGTCATCGGGGCGCGAGAACCATTCGGACGAGACGCGAACATTGCGCTCGCCACGGGAGGGATCAATCCGGAAGCCGCCAGACCCGGCGCCACGGGACGCAGGGGGCAGGATGGTGGTCGTGGTCATGGAAAACTCTCCTCTGATGCCGGTTATTCGGCACCCAAGGCGAAGCCGCCCTCTCCCTCTTCCCGGGAGGGCGGACATGAAAAAAGCGGCTTCCGGGCACCGGAAGCCGCTGTCTCACCATTCCAAAAATCCATTGCGCTATTCGGCAGCGATGGCCTCCATATCCCCGCCTGCCGTCACCGTTTCAACCCGTGCCTGATCGGCCAGCCCTACGGCCCGCAACGCCTCGGGTAGCCAGACCGAACCATCAAGCAGCCGCTCCGCCTCACGGGCCATGTCGGGCTTCTTCAGGTGGGCGATGCGCTCGGCCGCCTCGTCACCGCGTGCTTCCCGCACCGCCTGCAGGATGCGGGCCTTGGTCACCCGGCCGAGATAGTTCTCGACCATGGGCTGCCAGCCCGCCTCGACCAGATCGAGGCTGAGAGCCGATGCCAGACGGTCTGCACGCTTGAGACGCTCGGTGACGCTGCGCTGGGACACCGCGCCATAGGCGGGCATGCGCTCGTAGAGCGCGTTGATGCCGAAGGACAGGCAATGGGCCAGCAACGCCATACGGCTGGCATCGTCCAGGCTGTTGATTTTCACTGAGAACTGGGGTCTTCCGCAAAGTGTGTGGCGCGAGGACTTGTACTGCGGAAAGGAAGCCGAGAAATCCTGAAGGTATGCAACTTTTGGGGATTTTTCTGTCGTGTCACGCTTCCGGTGCCTTGATCTTCCGCCCTCTCTCGTTGTTGATCAGGTCACGCCGAGCGACAATACGGTGCAGATAGAAGCGAGTTTACGTGATCGCAGTGCTGTCTGTCCCGACTGTCATATCCGGACGCAGCGGATCCATAGTCTTTATCGCCGCACATTGTCGGATCTGCCCTGGCAGGGCCGTCGTGTTACGCTCCGGGTTTCCTCGTTCCGTCTTTACTGCAACACTGCTGGTTGTCGTCGCCGGACGTTTGTCATCCCGCTTTCTGATATGGCCGTGCCCTATGGGCGGCATACCATGCGCCTGACAGACCTTCACCATTATGTGGCCCATGCCCTGGGTGGGTCTGCAGGTGCAAGAATGGCAGAACGCCTGCGTTGCCCGGTCAGCGCAGACACTCTGATCCGCAGGCTCCTTTCCAGAATGTCAGGGAAGCCCCCTGCGCGGTCTCCCCGTGTTCTGGGTGTGGATGACTGGGCCTGGCGTCGGGGGCATCATTACGGCACCATCCTGGTCGATCTGGAAAAAAATGATGTGGTCAACCTGCTGCCAGACCGGCAGGCGGATACCCTTGCTGCATGGCTTGTGCAAAATCCCGGTATTGAGATCATTGCCAGAGACCGGGCTGGAGCCTACGCGGATGCCTGTTACAGAGGCGCACCATCGGCCGTTCAGGTCACAGACAGATGGCATCTGCTCAGAAACCTCTCGGATGCCTTTGTGGCGGTTGTGGACCGGTATGCCCGTACAGCCCGGCAGACCACGCAGAAACTCTGTCAGTCAGCCTCCACGGATACCGGGATACGTGCCCAGCCATCATGCCTGCAAAAAGCACAGGCGCCCACACGGAATGCGAGCCAGGCCGCACAGTCAAGGCGTGAAACCCGATTCAATGATGCCCTTGCCCTGAAAGCCGAAGGGCATGGCCTTCAGGCCATAGCTGACATGATCGGTGTCGAGCGCAAGACCCTGCGGCGTTGGTTCAGGCAGGGGCACGCCCCGACATGGAAGCGTACCACGACAAAGCCCGGTATCCTCGCGCCTTATACGGATTATCTGGACAGGCGATGGCATCAAGGATGCCATAACGCCACGACATTGTGGCGGGAGTTGGTCAGTCAGGGCTTTACCGGGAAATATGGGATTGTGTGGAAATGGTTGACGATACGACAGGCTGCGTCTCCACAACAGCGCTCCCGACGCTATGGTGTGCCTCCCCTCGGACGGAAACTGGCACGCCTCTTATTGACGGATCATGGAACACTTGCCGATCAGCAGACCCTGTTTGTCAGGGAACTTCTTGCAGCAGAACCCCAACTGGAAAAAACGACCAGCTGGGCGAGGAAAATGCAAAATCTGCTCTGCAGGAGATCAGAAGACAACCTCAGGCTTTTACTGGAAGCAGGAAGGGATACCCTGTTCTCCCGTCTGGTTCCAGCCCTTGAACGGGATGCCGCAGCCATTCGGGCTTCTCTTGTGACATCGTGGACAACCAGCCCTGTCGAGGGGCAGATCAGTCGATTGAAAATGATAAAGCGCACCATGTTCGGGAGAGCAGGCTTCGAACTCCTCAGGGCACGTGTACTTCCAATCTCATAGCGCAAAAATCACCACACACTTTGCGGAAGACCCCAGTTCTCAGTGAAAATCAACATGGTGACCTGATCCAGACTTCGGACGATACAAAAGGCCTTAGAACGCTTCTACGCTAGATTGGCAGACAATGCCGGGCAGGTCCTCTTCGAGGAGACCGGTCGCTTCCATCACCAGTCGGAGAGCCATCTGGCAAAGTCCGGCATCCCATTCTCACTGGTCAATTCACGGAATGGCGTGCTTACCTCGCGGGAGGCAGCACACCTGCATGAGTTGCCAGATAAGGACATCCTATAAAAACCTAACATTTCTTTTTAAGTTGCAACAAAAACGTAGCACACTAAGATTAGTATTCTTGGATCAGGGCGTTCCGATAGGAGGCGTTGTCTTCTCTATTGAAATACCTGCCCCGCTACCCATTATTATTTCTACCAATTGTTGAACTGGATGGCACCCGTTCCCGCTAGTGCTGTGGAAGGTGTGTCCCCTTTCAGAAGGCTGGCGCAGGGCTGCACGATTTTTTTCACAAAGTCCCGTTGGCTGGTAATTTGCGATAGAGGTACGCTAAAAAACCAGTCCGTTGCGTCAAGAGGGCCATATGGCTGGATAGGATCACTACTTTGGTCAGTCTTCCAGATTATCAGTTCTGGCACATGAGGGTAAATACAACTACCTTCCCGTGTATCTTCATGAACGGGATGTCCATTTTCATCGATTAACAGCATGTCCAGTTCCCACCTGTTTTTATATGCGGGTGAATAGGCGCATGTAAGCAGGGATGTGCGGGCATATTCCCACTGGGGGTCGTTGACAGGCCGATACATTTCAAATGCGAGAATCAATGCCCTGTGATGCCGACTTTTGGAGAGTAAAAGCTTATATGAATATGCTGCACTACTGGAAATAATATCCTGATCAGCCCTTTCTTCGTAATCATCTCCTTGCAGATCCAGTAACAGACCCGCATTATGGAATAGTTGCGGCGCTTCTGCTGACAGACGGTCTGCTGCCCGCCATATCCTATCTGTGTTTGTAAAAGATGTAAAAATATCGCATTTGTTCATTAGTTCTCTCCTGTCACCCACTCTGAAATTAAATCGACCGGATCAATGGTGAAGCCACCGAATGATACCTGTCCTGCTTTTTCAAGAAATGTAGAAATCTGTTTTCCCCATTCCTGTACCTGTGATGGTCCGGAAGCCCGACCGAGATGGCGCGCAACTCCATGCACATGTGCCCACCGCATGTTGACCACATCGGCGTCCCTGATCGGATCGGCCGCCTGTGTCAATGCAACCAGCAGTGTCGCATCGTGTGGATGGTCCCGTTGTACAGCTTCGCGTTCGCGTCTGATTTCACGCAGCAGATCATCGGGGTGTATGGCCCATGTCCATTTCATTTCACATGTAATGGTCAGCGTAGGGAGATCAACCATGGGAAATCGCATCACAACGTCAGGCTCGCAGCGGGATACAAAGACTCCGTTTGATGATTTTGCTTTCAGCCCTTTGGGCCATAACCGGATTTCGTGTGTGGTGGGCGTTTGTGTCTGATACCTGTCAGGCATGTTCAGACCGAGCAGGTTCCTTATGATGGTCCAGACATCTTCTGTCCGCATGAAAGTCAGCGGTGAAAATACCATGGAGGTAATGGCATCTTCATTCCTGTCATTTGTATGGTCATCGTGCCGACTAGCCAGAATGCGTCGAACACCTTTGTGGTTGAATGCGTGCAACATGCAATCAGTGTGGGCGATTGTCCTTTAAAGGACAATGATCCTTATGTATGAGGGCAATGCGTTTTTGTCCGTACATTCCATTTAGGTGCTATCATGGTTATGAAAACCTATTAAATTATTTTGTAGATAAGTATTCTGTCGGGATCGAACAAGATCAATAAACTCGGCAACATTCATCAACCATGCCTGCTGTGTTGGACGAAAGGTCGTGTGCAGTGTTTCTGGCAGAACAAGCTGAAGCTCTTTAGCCTGCATTTCATCGGTCTGGTTTTCGGAAATGCCGGGTTCCAGGGTAAGAAGGTGCTTTTGGCTGATACGGACCGCTTCTGACAGAACCTGACGCCAGCGGTCCTTGAGTGTTGATTTTGAGCCGAGCATGGTCAACCTGTCAGCAGGAAATGTAGGGTCCGCATAAGCCTGCTTATCAGGAAACAGAAAGTCGGGTTTATTGCGATTTTCTGTTTCAGCGCCGCGCACATACCGGATGTCGTTTTCCTGAAAAACCGCCTCGAGATGATTTTCCAGCGCCGAGCCGGCACGGGCTTTGCGCCGGTTCTGCACGCTCAGTGAAAAACTGAGAAAACCGTCCACATCCGCGCCATCGTGGCCTTGGAACCCGGCATTGATCTTTTCGGCTACAATCCGGCGTTCGAGCCTGCGAAATAGCTGTTCTTCGCGTTCCATCCATGTGACCAGGGCGTTGTCAGGATTGTCCCGTGCCGAAATATGCGGCAGGGATCTGCGTGCGAGATCAGAAAAGACCCGTGTGGTGGGAAACCTGAGACCGAATGGCTCAATGAGTCTATCGAGTGTGTCTGCTTCCGGCTCCGCCGGTTCCACCCCCAGTTCGTCCAGGATATAACGGGCTGCGAAATTCAGTTCCGGATCGTGTGATCCCTCGATTTCCTGAAAGGCAAAACCGGTTTCGGACAGGCTGTCGAGACCAAAAAGCCAGAACAACTGGTTCTGTACAGTGCTGTCTGCCGGCACGATGATCAGGAGAGCGCTCCCGTCCTGGCGCATGGCAAGGAAAAATATGTCCCCTGGTGCCATGATTTCGGTCACCTCATTGGAACTGTAATAGAGGCGGTATTCAGTGCGGGTGGGATGTCTCCTGCGGGCATCATACCAGCTTAGTACCCCATCAACCGAAACGGCTGCCTGTTCTTCACCCAACCATATGAACCGAGCGGAAATATTGCGCCGGTCATCATCTCCCAGAAGCTTCCGTAAAGGTAGTGAACCATTGAGTTCATGCTGGTTTGATCTGTCTGGGCGGGTTTCAACCTCGGTCAGTCTTTTTGCGACGACACCCTCGAACTGGTCTGAAAGCTGTCCGCGTTTCACGTGTTACTGCTCCTTATCTCCAGTTCAGTTGTTGTCGATTTCAGCCATGATGCACAGGTTTCAAGGACATCCTCCAGTGAGATGCGTCCCTTTCCCCGTATTGCACATTCCCACACGGTTCCGACGCGCCAGTCGGAGTTGCGTAATGTGGGGACGGTCCGGGCATCAACAGCCCGGTTACGCTCGATCTTGCTGCGCCAGAATTCGGTGCGGGTACCCGGGAGACGGAAAAGATGGCAGTCATGGCCATGCCAGAAGCAGCCATGGATGAAAATTACGGCCCTGTATTTTGGAAATACCAGATCCGGCGTACCCGGCAGCTTTCTGTCATGCAGTCTGAAGCGGAAACCAAGGGCATGCAGGCCTTTTCGCAGGACCATTTCCGGCTTCGTGTCTTTCCCGCGGATACCAGCCATCATCCGGCTCCGCTGTTCGGGGGAGACGATATCAGGCAACGGCAACCTGCTGATGCGCATGAGGCAGCCCCGGGATATCAGGCTGGGACCATACCGGCACGGCAGACTGCTGCGCCAGGGCTGACCGGATATAGGGTTTCATCGCGTTGGCCAGAAACTCGATGACCGGTACCACGACCGCATTTCCGAACTGGCGATAGGCCTGCGTGTCCGAAACGCCGATGCGGAAACGACGTGCTCCCCGGTCAAACCCCATCAGACGTGCACATTCCAGCGGGGTCAGGCGACGTGGACGTTTGCCTTCTTGTCTGATCAGGATCTCGGAGCCATCCTTATGGTACCGGGCTGACAGCGTTCTGGCGACATCGTCCGGTCCGAACAGCCCGAAACCGAAGCCGTTACCGGCTGCAGCATGTTTGGCCTTGTAATTCTGGAGATAGGTCCAGAGATGTTCCGTGAGGGTGTACTTCGGGTCTACTTCATCATGGGGCAGAAGGATTGAGCCGAGCCGGGGCCCCTGCTCCGCGGGCGGAATCGCCAGGGACGCGAGTTCAAACTCCGTTTTTTCACGAAAACCTACGATAAAAATACGTTCCCGCTTCTGGGGAACCCAAGACGCCGCGCTGATCACCCGCGTCTGGACATGATAGCCCAGTTCTTCCTGAAGAACGTGCATGATGGTGGCGAAGGTACGCCCCCTGTCATGCCGTTCCAGATTTTTCACGTTTTCCAGGAGGAATGCTGCTGGCCGGTGATGGGCGATGATCCGGGCCGTATCGAAAAACAGGGTTCCCTGGGTGTCGCACAGGAAGCCATGGGGTCTGCCCAGAGAATTTTTCTTGGAAACGCCGGCGATCGAAAAAGGCTGGCAGGGAAAGCCGGCAAGAAGGATATCGTGCTCGGGGATCAGCGACGGATCATCGGCAAACGGCCGGATATCCCCACTGATTTCGTGATTGTCCGGATAATTGAGTGCATAGGTCTGTCGGGAGAACCGGTCCCACTCCGAGGTGAAGACGCATCGACCGCCAATCCCTTCAAAGCCGATCCTGAGACCACCAATACCGGCAAACAGGTCAATGAAGCGGAAGTTGACCCTTTCCTTTTCGAACGCACGGAGCCGTTCATTGGCGATATGGCGTAGCAGTTTGAGTGCCGTGCGGCTCGCCGCACCGGGCATGTTCTCGTAACGATATACCGTCCGCTCTCCCAGCCCCAGTTCTTCTGCTGCCTGATGTAACGTAAGGCCTGCCCGGTCACGCAGGAGACTGAATTCTGTTCGCGTGGGCATGAAGGTGTTTCCGATATCGGTGGACTAGGACTGTATCTGCCCTAATGGCAGAATCCTTCCCAGAGAGCAAGCTATTGTTCCTCTCATGTTCTTCTGAAACCTGCGGCATGGTCCTTTTCTCCCAACATTGATTTACCGGGCTTTTCTGAGGCCAGATGCGACAGGATTGAGCTTCTACCATTTATGCGGCTTTCGCTATGGATGACTTTTCCTATACGCGAGATGACTATTTTTCTGCTGAGAAAAGAGCATCGATTTCCCCGTTGGCAACGGGATTTAAAAAACATTATGTATGATAATTTCTGGATATGTATTCTTTTGAACCAGCATGGCAGGAAAACGCTTTTCCAAAGCGTGGGATGCGCACTTGGTTTGATGGCGGTTCCGGTTTGTATAGAGGCGCAGCCTATGGGCAGGTCAAAATGCATCGCTGTCGGTGTGGCATCGTGAAAATATTTTATGGGTATAATGCCGGGTATGGCGATAAATGTGGAATGTTGAAATCTATGTATTTCAGCGTATTACAACAGATAAATGATGCCCTTCCCCTCCGCCAGAACTTATTGTAAACAAACAAGAAATTGCCAAGCGCCCTCCGGGGCGCTTTGGTCGTTTCAGGATGGTTTTTCAGGCTGCTGTGGGGGAATTTGTGGGGACCCCCGCAAAAATCTGCTCCGCCTGGAACTGGACCCGTTCCTGTTCCTCCACGGTCAGGAAGCCCAGATAGTTCTGCTCGGTCACCTTCACGGAACTGTGTCCGAGATGCCGGGACAGGCGATAGATGTTTCCCCCTGCCTTCAGCCACCGCACGGCAAAGGCATGTCGCAGGCCATGCACCCCGAAGCGCCGGAATAGCGGATTGTCACGCAGGATGCGCCGCATGATCTGGGCATGGTTGGATGAGAAATTGGCAAACGGCCTGCCGGTGGTGCCGCTGGTGTAAAGGAAGCCATTTGCTGCCCCCTCCTCCAGCGCCCTGGTGGCATTGCCGCCGGGCGTGTGCCAGCTGATGGTGCGCGGCCTGCTGGTCTTGGTTTTGGTCAGCAGGATCTGGCGGCTTCGGCTGTCCACCTGCCAGCGTTCCAGCTTCACGGCTTCGTTCATGCGCATGCCGGTTTCGGCCAGTATGGTCAGGATGCCTGCAATTCCCGGTGGCGCTCCGGCCATTCAGCGGGCGATGGCCGCATCTGTTTCCCAATACGCGTCGCCCCAGACAGGTCATGAGTGAAAACGCGCTGGGTTATCTGCTTAACCGCGCGGGTTTCCATCACTACCATGTACCGCATGGCTTCCGGTCCACCATCATGAACGAGGGTTTCAGAAGTGACCGGCAGGTGACCGATGTGATGCTGGCCCATTCGCTCAAGGATAAAGTGGAAGGCGCGTACAATCGGGCGATCTATCTGGAGCGGCGGCGTGAATTGGCGCAGGTCTGGGCTGACCTGGTCAGAGAAGGTCAGGTCAGCCTCGGGGAACTGATTGCAACAAGAAACCGGTCAGTTGTCTGGCGTACCGGCGGTATTGATCCAGTCCTCGATAATGCCGGAATGCCAGCGGATTGTGCCGCTGGACAGTTTGCGTGGTCTGGGGAACGTCCCTTTACTGATATGCCGGTAAATGGTTGCCCGGCTCAGTCCGGTTCTTTCAGTAACCTCCCGTAGACGTAAAAGTCTGTTGTCGGGTCTGTATTCCGTTGCGTCCATGTTCAGGTCCTCCATGTCTTGTCTGTTGGGATCAATCTGTTTCGTGTTCCTGATGTCTGCAGGACTTCCCGGTATGAATGGTGATGCCACGCTGCTTCCGGGGCGTACAGGAGTGTTCCCGACTGCCTGTGAAGCAGTTACGGAACGGAACTGATTAAGACGGCACGGAGCTGTGCGGCCGCAACCGATCTGGCCGGTGATAGGGGAACCGGATGGAAAGACTTGCAGGCGGCAGCCTGCGCGGACTGCAGGACCTCCACGGCAATCCTGTCCAGTTTCGGTCTGAAAAACGGCTGTGCCGGATGTCCTGCCCCGAGTTTTCGGATTGCAGGCCGACTGCCTGACTGATGAGGCAGAAATCGGATATCGCACATCGGTTTTAACGGATCAGGTAGGATCCTGTCTGATCCAGGCATTCGGATCGTCATGGCGGTGAACTCCCTGACGGGCGCAGGCGAGCCTCCCTCCCCTCTTCTCATCCCGTCACGAACTCTCGCGCAGCCCTCTGACTTTATGTCGCGACTGTACTGTATATGCGACATGAAAACTGATCATTTCCATTCAGAATGGACATAAGACATGGATCAGTTCACGGACCGATGCGGATGCCGGATACGTCTACCGTATCGGGCACCTGCTGGACCGCAGGCGGGGCTGGCAGCGTGGTCGTCTGGCGGGACGAACTTTGTACGTGCGCGGGGAAATCAGGCGGCATGCAGTCTTTGGGTAGGCTGTTCCTGGCGGTCTGTTCTTCCGTGAAGGGACTACTCTGATCCATGCCAGGCCCCATACCCGTCGGCATCGGGCCGGGCATACCGCCTGCGCCTGTCATGCCGCCCATGGGAAAACCACCCATCATGCCGCGTCCGCTGCCGACGCCAAAGCCGGTGGTTATGCTGCCATGCACGCTACTATTGTGCGACGATGGGGGGCGCCAGCATTTATCGGTACGGTCTGGCGGTTGGTGACAGCCTGACATCGCTACTATGAGGACAGGCAGGAAGAACGTGATGGCACGTCCTGTATTATGGTTGGACATGGACAGTAGCGGCATCTCACCTGTGGGGACCCCAACCTTAATCCGCTAACCGGCTGTGTTCCCGTCACAAAATGTAAGCCCCAGCTTACCAGTCTTCGACGGTTCCCCTGTCTTTCTCATCGGGTGCAAACGGATCAAGCGGGTCATCCGTGGGCGGATCAACCGGTTCGTCATCACTGCCCCAGTCCGGTATATCCGGTCGGGGATCATCCAGCGGATCGTCATCCGGGTCAGGTCCGGGATCCGGAATGGGTGTGGGTGGTGGCACCGTGGTCGGCGGTTCAGATGGCACGGGAATGTCCGGTTTATCTCTGACCTGCATCCTGAACATGACGTTCCTCCTCCAACAGGTCCACGTGCAACGGAAAGGACCGGTGACAGGTTGCATGCACGGCACTGCCTGTCAGCGTGCTTTTCTGCCGGTTATGTTCAGATAGTGCGGGCCTGGTCTTTTCAACAAAAAAGCCCGGCAATACGCCGGGCCTTCCGCTGGAGGGACGTGATCAGTTGGAATTGCTGCTGTTCTGGTTCCAGCCGCCATTGCGGTCGCCGCCATGACTACCGTCATGCTCACCCCAGTTACCGTTCTGGCCGTCGCTGCCATGGTTGCCACGCTCGCCGGGGCCATTGTTCTGGTCGCCGTGGTTGTCACCACCGCGATCGCCCCGTTCGCCACCGGGACCGCCGTTCTGGTCACCACCATTCTGGTGACCGCCGCCCTGGCTCCCATGGTTGCCGTGGCCGCTATGCCTGCCACCGTGATGGCCATGGCCACGATGTTCGCCCTGCCCACTGCCCTGGTTCTGGTCAGGGGACTGGGCCTAGGCTGCCAGCGGAAGGGAGATGCCAAGGGCAAGAGCAAACAGAATTGAACGCTTCATGATATATCCTTTGATTCGGCCTCTGATCCATCGTCCCGCATCAGCGGACATGTGAGGTCGAACGATGTGAAAAATAGTATCGAGAATATCTGGTCCAAAGTTTATACTTCTTCATGGACCGGTAATATTCCAGTTAATGTTCCAGATATCCGAACGCGTATTCTGGAACGTGAGTAACCTTTGCCCGGTCACTCACAAACCACGCCATGACATTCCATAAAAACAGATCTTGTACATAGCGGGATTATGGAGCGTTCCCCGACCGGACGACCTGTTGGCCGACCGCGCCGGAAAGCTTGGTTCAGACCTGTCCAATCGCCCGGGCGGCGTCATCCAGCAGGGCTGCGATCTTTTCCTCGGCGTCTTTATCAAGGCCGCCGTTGCGCAGCCTCAGCCGAAGTGCCGTGCGCAGGTTTTCCATGCCGCGCATGACCGGCATCGGGACATCCTTGCGACCTCCCCTGCCCTCTGCCGCACCGGTCGCCGCGCGGGCCAGGATTTCATCAAGGGCCGCACGGCTGGCGGCCAGGAACGCCTCGCCTTCCGGCGTGATGTGATAGTTCTTGCGGCCTTCGGCTTCGACAATCCGGGCATAGCCCGCTTCATCCAGCCAGGTCAGCGTGGGGTAGATCACGCCAGGGCTGGGGGCGTAGCTGCCACCGAACTTTTCCTCGATCATGCGGATCAGTTCGTAGCCGTAGGTCGGTTTTTCCGCGATCAGCGAGAGGACCAGAAGCCGCATTTCGCCATAATCGAACAGCCGGTGACGCCCGCCCCGGCGGCCACCGCCGTGGTGTCCACCGCGACCGTGATGGCGGCGGGGTTCCCCGGAACCTGCCATGCCTTCGGGGGAGAAAGTCTGGCGGTTACGACCGCCTGCGTGTCTGTTTCTGTGTTTCATGCTTACCGATATACGTTCCGATATATCTTATGTCAAGATATATCGGAATATATTTTTATCATTCCGATAAACCCGCTATTTCAGCCGCTGCAGGCAGTCCATCCGTCAGTCCCCTACCCTGATCACATGACCGGAAAATCTCATGATGTTTCTGCTTTCCTGAAAAAAGAGGCGCATCGCGCGACAAGCAGATAAAGCGCGGGCGTTGTGAACATGGTCTGGGCCTGACTGACCAGCAGGCCACCGATCAGCGCGATTCCGAGCGGCTGGCGTAGCTCCATCCCATAGCCGCCCATCAGCACCAGCGGCAGCGCGCCAAGGGCGGCGGCAAAGGTCGTCATGACGATGGACCGCAGACGCAGCAGACAGGCCGCGAGGATGGCATCGCGTGATGTCAGGCCGTGTTCGCGTTCGGCATGGATGGCAAAATCCACCAGCAGGATGGCGTTCTTGAGCGAGATGTCGGTGAACAGCAGCATGGCGATCACCGCCATGCCCGGGAGCGGCAGTCCGAACAGATCGAGCGCCATGACTACCCCGATCCCCGCCGAGGGGATGGTAGAGAGAATGGTCAGCGGGTGCCACACGCTTTCATAAAGCATGCCCAATGTCAGATAGACGGCCAGCACAGCGCCGATGATCAGGATCTCGCTTGTTGATTTCAAGGACTTCCAGAAAAATCTTGTCCGCGTAGGACACGGGCACCGCCTCCAAGAAGATCGACGCACGGGGCTCTGCCTTGTCGTGCGTCGTATCTCCTGCTGTTTTCATGTCCTGTAATAATAATCATTCGCATGTTAAAGTTTCGTATGTCACCGTCGGGACACATGCGACATGTTTTCTGAGTTCTTGGAAAAATATATGTAAATCAGTATGTTGAACGGAACCGTCCAAAAATATCGGACGGCGGCTGGCGCGCGCTGTTATTTCCTTCCGGGATAAATCGTCTGTATGGGATACGTTCGCTGAACCATGCGTTAATCGCATAACTGACAGTCAATATTTGCAGTCATTACCAGCTATACGTCACCTTGCCGATCACATTGCGGTTCGCGCCGATATAGCAGCCGGTATCGGCACCCGCGCAGCCGGGATAGTACCGCTGGTTAAGCAGATTCTGCGCCGTGACCTGAAACAGCATGCCCTTCATCCGTGGGGCTACGGCATCGAGTGAATACTGTGCCTGCGCATCCACCAGAACATAGCTGGGTGTGACATATTCCAGCGTGTTGTCCACCAGCGTATTGCCGTTGTAGCGCACGCCCGCGCCAAACCCCAGACCCCGCAGCGGGCCATTGCGCAGGTCATAATGCCCCCAGACCGAGAATGTCTGCTTGGGCACCGCAATCGGGCGCTCGCCCGTCAGGTCGCCACTGCCGCGCGTATAGGCCACGTCCTGATACGTATAGGCCGCGATGATGTTCAGGTTGCGGGTCAGGTCCACATGAGCTTCGAGTTCGATCCCGCGCGAGCGTATCCCGCCGGTCTGGGTATAGAAATCGATATGGACCGGATCGGTAACCAGCACGTTGCTCTGCTTCAGGTCATACAGTGCTGCCGTGAAAAACCCGTTGAAGCCATGCGGCTGGTATTTCAGCCCCACTTCAAACTGCCGCCCCCGCGTGGGTTTGAACGGCGTGCCATTGAAGGACAGGTTGTTGGCGGGCTGGAAGGATTCCGCATAATGGAAATAGGGTGAAAGCCCGATGGGGAACGCATACAGGATGCCGCCACGCCACGTCGTGGCCTGATCGGATTGGTTGAAGCTGCCGCCGCTATCCGTCTGGTCACGGGTGTCGATGGTGGACCAGTCATGGCGCACGCCGCCCTGCACATGCAGGTGGCCCCATGTCATCTGGTCCTCGCCATAGATGCCTTCCTGATTGGTGGTGATGCTCTGGGCTTCATACAGGTCCAGCTTGCCGATGCTCTGCCCGTATGTGGGGGAAAAGACATCCAGCGACGGCGCATCGCCGTAATACAAATTGGCGGAATCACGGATATTCTGCCAGTTGCCACCAATGATCACGTTGTGCCTGACCGGCCCGGTGCGGAAATGGCCAAGGATCTGTTCTTCCACCGTGATCGTGTCGAAATGTTCCTCCGACCCGTAGGCGGCGCGCTCCAGCGTGCGGTTGTCATCATCGAGCATCCCGCCCGAGGATACCTGCTGGAAAAACGCCCCCACATTCGCGTAGCGGGCAAACGACTTGAAGGTCCAGTTGGGCGCAATCTGGTAGCTCAGGCGGTAGTTCACCGCCGTCTGGGTGCGCTTGTAGGTCTCGAAATTCGGGTCGCCGGGGTAGAAATGGTCCGAAATCTTGCCATTCGGATTAGGCAGGATGGTGCCCTGCAGGGGGGCTGTATCAAAATTGCCGCCACGCGGGTCGCGCTGCCAGAAGGCGGACAGCGTCATGGTCAGGCGGTCATTGGGGGTCCATGTCAGCGATGGCAGGACGCCGAAGCGTTCGTTGCGGGTGTGTTCGTCCTGCGTGCCCGACGTGGTGGCGGTTGCGGCGATGCGGTACAGCCACTTGCCATCACGGTCGATCCGCCCGCCAAAATCGGCGGTGCCGCGCACGTAGCCGTATGTCCCGCCCTCGACCGAGATGGAGTGGACGGGCGTGGCCGTTGGCTGTTTTGTGGTCAGCACGATGGCGCCCCCGGGATTGGACTGCCCGTACAGGACTGAAGGCGGCCCCTTGAGGATGTCGATCCGGTCGAGCAGGTAGGGATCGATCTGCTGGGTGGCGTAGTACGCGCCGTTGAACAGGCGCAAATTGTCAACAAACTCATCCGCGCCCGCAGCACCCTGAAAGCCGCGGATTTCAACCATGTCGAACCGCGTGGTGTAGCCCGACGCCACATCGCCCGACACACCGGCATTATAGCGCAGGGCCTCGGCTATGGTGCGGGCGTTCTGCTGGTCCAGTTGCGCGCGGGTTACGACGGATATGGATTCCGGGGTTTCGATCAGGGGCGTGTCGGTCTTGGTGGCGGCACTGGAATTCTTGGGGACCAGACCGGCCCGTCCCGATGTGGCGTAAACGGCGATCTGCTCTTCTTTCCAGCCTGTTCTGCCGTGCCCGTTCCCCTGCCCTTCCACCCGCACCGGATCAAGGGTGATGGTGGCTGGCGCGCGGATGAGCGAGACGGAATGCGCCCCGGTTCTTTGGTAACTGATGCCCGTGCCCGCCAGAAGGCTGGCAAGCGCCTGTTCCGCTGTCATCTGCCCGTTCACCGCCCCTGAGCGTGCGCCTGCTATCGTGGCGCTGTCGAACGCGATCTGCAGACCGGTCTGTGCGCCAAGGGCGGCAAGGGCGCGGCCTAGTGGCTGGGCAGGAATACTGAAGGGCTGTGCCTGTGATGGTGGGACGGCCACGTTGCCCTCAACCGGTGCGGCCGCGGCATGATGGCCCGTGGCGGTCCACATGACGAACAGCAGGGCGGACGTGCCCGTAAGCAGGCTGGATCGGGAAAGCCGGATGCGATTGAGGGGGGACGGCAGAAGAACACACGGCATGGTCGGGTCTCACGGGCGGACGGTTGGCATGAAATGCAAACGAATTGCATTCGCGTATATCCATGTCCGTTGAGACGATTTATTTTTAACGTGTGGGTGAAACTTTTTTTATGTTCCGATGCAAAAAACTGATGGGCTGTCAGGGCGTCTTGTGGTCAGCCAGCACCAGGGTGAAGCCCGCAGGAAGCGAGACAAGCCTGCCCCCATGCAGCGCGCAAAGGGCTTCCAGCGCCTCCCTGGGATGACGCAGATCATACACGCCCCCTACCGGGATGGTGTCGTCTTCAAGATCATGGGTCACGATGGTGCCCGGATAGTAGCGGCCCAGCATCGCGACCGCGTCAGAAAACCGTACGTCGTCCAGCACCATCTGCCCTGACCGCCATGAACCGACATCCTCCGGGTCGATCGTGCCGCGGTGGGCCTGCCCCGTGTGCTGGTCGACCGCCCATGTCTGGCCGGCGGTCAGGCGCAGGGCGGGGTTGGACTGGCGGGATACGCTTACGATCCCCTCACGCACGGCAACAGTGACATGGGGGCCGGTCATCTGCACATCAAAGGTGGTGCCGATATCGCGCGTCGTCACATTCCCTGCCCTGACGGCAAAGCCGCGTTTTGCGTCATGCACGACACTGAAAAACGCCTCCCCGGCCAGCAGCGTAACCCCCCGTTCCCGACCCGAATAATGCACGGCGATGGCGGAATGACCCGCCAGGGTCACCGCCGTTCCATCCGACAGGCTGACCGTGCGGGTTTCGCCGGTTTTCGTGTAATAATCGGCCTGCAGGCGGAACATGAGGTCTGGTGTGGCAAAGGCCAGCACGCTCGCCGCCACCGGCAGCATGCAGGCCGCCGCAATCCGCAACGGGCGTGCCCGGGCAGTTCTGCCAGCCGCAGGCCGCCGGGGTGTTGCGGGCCGGTCATGCGGGGGCGTTACGGGAACCATCTGGCCCGTAAGGGCCCAGGCGCGTTCCATCCGGCGCCATGCCCGCTCATGGTCGGGGTTCTGCGCGCGCCATGCGGCCCATTTCGCCCGTACCGTTTCATCATCCGGTGCCTCATTGAGGCGGATTTTCCAGGTGGCGGCTTCCAGCATGGCACGTTCGGTGCCCGGTGTTGGCTGTGTGTTCATCCGTGCCCATCCCCATTCGTTCCGCGCCCGTGGCGTTGAACGTAGTTCCAGGAACAGGGACGGCGCAGGTGCCTGTTTTTTAACGCCAGGGGGAAAATTTTACGGCTCCATGTCTGGCAGGGCCGCGGCACAGGCCACCAGCGCGATCTGGATCATCCTGTGCACGCGCGTGGTGGAAACACCCAGAACGGTCGCGATTTCCCGCAATGTGTAACCACCGATGCGATACATCTCGAACGCGCGACGGGTGCGTGGCGGCAGGTTGGCCAGGGCATGTGCCACGGTATGCAGTTCCTGCCGGTGCCCGCAATGGGCTTCGGGCGATATCGACCCCGCACCTGTATCAGCCAGCAGGGCATGATCGATTTCGGTTGGAATCTGCCTGCGCGCGGCACGCAGATGATCAAGCGCCAGATTGCGTATGATCGTGGTCAGATACGCGACGGGGTTGAAAATGATCCCCTGCCGCCTGACGGATGCGACCTGAACAAAAGCATCCTGCACGATATCTTCCGCCTGTGCCGCACAACCGACCATGGATACGGCGAAGGACACGAAACGCGACCGGTTTGCCAGATAGATTTCCAGAAGATGATCGGTCGAGGCCACGGCCTGAAGGTTCCTTGACAGCGTGCGTCAGCGCCCGGACGAGGGCGCGCCTTCCTTATATGAATATAAGAATCATTATCAATGAAAGAATAGCACTGTGATGTTTCGATACAATCCGGGGCTTTCACGCATGTCGTGTCCCGGCGGGGCGTTTGGGAAACCGGACGACCAAATATGCGAACGCGTCTTATTTTCTTTTGTTGCCCTGCCCTGACGGGCGTGCCAAGGCATGCATGATGGCTGTCCTGACCCTGAAAACCGTTCGTCCGGCCCTTGTGCGCCTGCACCGATATACGGGGCTGCTGCTGTCGGGCGTGCTGTTCATTGCAGGGCTTACGGGAAGCATCAGCGTATTCCGCACGGAAATTGACGCAGCCCTCAATCCTGACCTGTTCCATGCCCCTGCCCCGGCACATCCCCTGCCGGTTTCAGCATTGCTGGCGCGGCTGAAGCTGCAGCGCCCTGAAACACAGGTGACCGCCCTGCTCTACCGCCCCCCTGCGGGGCGTGCGATCGTGGTTTATTCGTCCGAAACGGTCGCGGGCAGGACAGATCCGGTTGAAAATGAAATTTTTCTCGACCCCGGCACGGGGCGCATTCAGGGCATGCGCCCGGCCGAAGGCTGCTGCTTCAACCGTCGCGTGCTGATGTCTTTTATATACCGTGTTCATTATTCCCTTGATCTGGGCCAGGCGGGTATGTGGGTCATGGGGATCTCGGCCATGCTGTGGTCGATTGACTGTGTGGTCGGCCTTTTCCTGACCTTTCCGTTGCACCAGCCTGCATGGCGGCAGGCATTCTGGCGGCAATGGCGCAAGACATGGGCGATTGGCCTGCGACGTTCTTCCATACGGATCACGTTTGACCTGCATCGGGCCGTCTCGCTCTGGCTATGGGTTGTCCTGCTGGGCATTGCCATAAGCGGGGTGGCGCTGGCGCTTGAGGATGAGGTCTTCAATCCCGTCATCCGGACCATCCTGCCCACCGCGTCGCCCATGACGGACACACGGCTCCCGGCCCATCCGGTTACGATTGATCAGGCGGAAGGCCTCGCCGCAGGTTTCGTGCAGGCCCATGGCAGCGGCGAGAGACCGGCCGCAGTATTGCTGGACCCGGATGGCGGGACCGCCATGTTCTACCTTTTCAGCAATCAGGGAACAGAACCCTCCGGGTTGGGCAGTCCCATAGTTACCGTGGATCTGAAAACCGGTCAGGTCACGGCAGGTGACATGCCCGGTCGGGGGGCTGCGGGCAATCTGGTCATGCAGATGCAGTTGCCATGGCATAGCGGCAGGATAGCCGGGTTTGCCGGACGTATCCTCATATGCCTGTCGGGTTTGTCCGTGTGCATGCTGGTGGTAACGGGTATCATGATCTGGCAACGAAAGCGGCAGACCCGTCAGGCCAGATAGCCCGACAGGCGGCTACAGGCAGATAAAAAGCCAGAATGCTGGCATTCGGATGCCAGTGTCATCTCAGCACGGTCACGCCTGCCGCATCATGCGGCAGGGTCATGCCGTAGGATTCGCTATAGCGCGAGGCAAACACTTCCCGCTCCAGCCGCTCGCAATAATCAAGATACCGGATCAACGCCCGCTCGGCGCGCATCGTGCGCCCATAGAGCCGTTTGTAATGCTGCCACAGCATCATGACATTGACCGACCAGGCATCATAGGCATGTGCTGCAACCCTGTTGCGGATCGCGGCGGGAAGAGCATCGAAGGCTGCCCAGTCATCACCCGCATAGCGCCGCCACATCTCATGCCGCAGGGTCCGCTCGTTATCTGCCATCGTCTTTGCGGCCCTCGCGGTTATTAAGCACATGGTTGAGAAGCGTCGTCTTTCCCGCTCCGGGAAAGCCGGAAGGAACCGTTACCGGAAGCCTTTCATGCATGACGGACACCCTTCATTCGGTTGTGATCCACCAAACTTATATGGAATGTTATAATATAACAATCCCTGAAGGATTTCGAATGGGGAAAGATATTTTGCAACATACGGCATTATGGGATGCCTGTAGTCCGAACGTGTTTCCTGGACGCGCTGCGAAGTGCTCTACCCCCTACGCACCTTTGAGGGATCCTGTGACTTCTCGGCACTATATAGAAGTTCGTACAACACCACGTCGGAGATATAGAGAGCTTCTGCATTATCATTGAGCTTCTGGCGCAGATATTCTGGACGATCGCGTATTACGCGGATGCAGAAATTTGTATTCAGAAGATAACGCAGCATCAGAAGCTTTCGCGCCTCTGTAGCGCTGGCTGATTACGAGATACCAGATCCACGCCCGGCGCCGCGAAAAAATCATGCTGGCTTGCGTTGGCTGGTGCAATAATGCGACGTGCACCATCGGGAATGATGACGACCTCTTTACAGATTATCATCAAAAGCGACAGCTTTACGCAGACGCACGGCTTGGAACGGTTCGACAGAAACAGGATTTATGCCGCACAGGCGGCCATCCGCCCGGGATCGTTTTATAAAATGTCATATTTTTTATATGATCGGCAAAAGGCTGATCCCTTCCACTGATAGGAGCAAGTCAGTCGCTACCAATTCTATCTGTGTGATATGCGACCTCACCATGGGATTCCAGATCCAGTCCGATGGACTCTTCGTCTTCCTCTACCCGCAGGGGAATAGCACAACGGGTTAATTTCAGAGAGAAATATGTCGCAACAACTGAAAAGAGCATGCTGAAAGAAATTCCCAGTATCTGAATGCTCATCTGTTCCCACATATTTCGACCATGTGGATATCCCGTTCCCCCAAAAAATGAAGCGGCAAAGATAACGGTGAGTAGCCCACCCACTAGTGCGCCCACCCCGTGAATTGAAAAAACATCAAAAGCATCATCAAATCCAAAACGTTTTTTCAGGTTGTTGACAGACCACAGGCAGGAAATACTTGTTATGATGCCTATTATAAATGCCGACATGGGGGTTACATACCCACATGCTGGTGTAATTCCAACCAGTCCGGCTATGGCGCCTGATATAATCCCCAATGTACTGGGACGACCATGATAGCGCCATTCGGTAAAACACCATGCAATGGCTCCACCTGCGCCGCCAATCAGGGTATTCAACATTAACAAAATGGTCAGTCCGTTAACTGAGTAATTACAGCCACCGCAAAAAGCTAACCAACCGACAAAAAGCAGACATCCCCCTATATAGGTCATGCTGACATCGTGGGGCGCCATATTCGTGGTGCCCAGCCCCTTCCGCCTGCCCAGCATTACGGCGGCAACCAACCCGGCCATACCTGCATTGAGATGAACAACATTCCCTCCGGCAAAATCCTGTATGTCCAGGGGTTCAATCCAGCCGCCACCCCATGCCATATGGGCCATCGGCACGTAGTCAATCAAAAACCATAATGATATGAATAGAAGAAAGGCCCCGAACCGCATACGCTCAGCGACCGATCCAACAATTATCCCGACAGTTATGGCAGCAAACAGGGCCATAAACAGGCAATACAGATATTCGGGCAAAGTTCCGACTGCACTGTTTGTATTAATTCCACGCAGGAATATCTTATCAAATCCACCTATTACCGGACGCAATGGACTGTTAGAAAATATAAATGAATAGCCAAAAATAATCCACAAAACAATAATGAAAACGCCAGAAGCAAATACCTGTGTCATTACGGACAGGACATTCTTGCTACGTGCCATTCCCCCGTAAAACAGGGCCAGACCAGGCAGCATCATCAACATGACAATAAAACAGCATGTCGCCACATATGTGGTATCAATCAGGCTGTAATTATATTCCACCTGGACGGTGCTGGCATTTCCGACCACAGGAATCAGGATAAATATAAAAAAAACATAAAAAAACGATATGATATTTCTATTATACATCATGTCATTGCCTGAATACATGTCAGTTCTGTTTATGCTTATTTATGTAACGAAACCGACAGCGGATGTTCCGGTTCGCATTCCTGTAACTGCAGATTGCCTTCATCCTGTCTTCCGTGCCGGTACAGGCACGTCAGCAACACCGGGACGATTGCCAGCAGGGCAATCAGGTGATCATTCACGATTGCGTCTGCCAGCATGACCGTATCATGGCCCGTAGACATGACACGGTTTTTCAGGGTTACTCCCCCAAATCTGCAAGGGGTGGAACAGATGAGGAAAACTGACAGCCATCATTCGCCGTCCCCATCTATAGGAACGATCCCATACGGGCACTTCTGGCGCGCCTGACATTGTGCAAGAGCATGGTGGGTAAAGCGCTGACATCGGTGTTTACGACCCTCTCCACACATAGCATTACGGTATAGTAACATATTTACATAGGGAAATGGAACAGGCAGGATATATTGATATTACATGACAGAAATCATCATTCAGGGTTTTAACATAATAGGAAAATGGTTCCTGACGGAAGAAATTTTATTCCTGATGCAGTATCACATCCCTATTATGAACGGACATACAGTGCATCTGTGCCAGAAAACCGTTTCTAAAAAGAAACATTAAGATATATTGAGTCTTTCAGTATCCTGAAATATGCATATTCGTTGTTCTGACCGACTTTCCCCGGAAAACCAGAAAAAAGCCTGTTAGCAATCCAGCGTGACCTGCCGTTCCCATTCGGACAGATGGCTGCAATAGGCGTTCCATTCCGCCATTTTCAGGTGAATATACGGATCGACCAGCCCGTCCCCCAACAGGCCACGTATGGCCCCGCACGTGTCCAGCGCCCGCACCGCATCCAGCAGGTTCAGGGGCAGCTTCTTGGCATCCCGGATCGTGTGACCTTCGGTATACATGTTGATATCAAGGGGTTTTCCCGGGTCCAGCCTGCGCTCCAGCCCATCCAGCCCGGCGGCCAGCAGGGATGCCTGCAGCAGGTACGGATTGGCCGCCCCATCGGGCAGGCGCATTTCAAAACGCCCCTTGCCTGGCACACGGATCATATGGGTGCGGTTGTCGCCCGCATAGGTTACGGAATTGGGGGACCATGTCGCACCCGAGACGGTGCGCGGCGCATTGATCCGCTTGTAGGAATTCACGACGGGGTTGAGGAACGCGCACAGCGCATCCGCATTTTCAATCAGGCCGCCGACAAAATGGTATCCTTCCGCCGACAGGCCCAGTCCCAGCGGGTCATCATCCGCCTGGCATATATTCGTATCCCCTTTCCACAGGGAGATATGGGCATGACACCCGCTGCCGGTCAGGTTCATGAAGGGTTTGGGCATGAACGTTGCCCGCAGCCCGTGCTTTTCGGCAATGGAACGCGCCATGAATTTGAAGAAGACGTGGCGGTCCGCCGTCACCAGGGCTTCATCGAATATCCAGTTCATCTCGAACTGGCCATTCGCGTCCTCATGGTCGTTCTGGTACGGCTCCCAGCCCAGATGCAGCATGGCGTCGCATATTTCGGTAATGACGTCATAACGCCGCATAAGGGCGGACGCGTCGTAACAGGACTTGGGCGCATTGTCATGCGGATCGCCAATGGCCTGCCCGTCGGGGGTCAGCAGGAAGAATTCACACTCAACCCCCGTCTTGACCGTAAGGCCCATTTCCCCGGCACGGGCAATCATGCGGCGCAACGTGTTGCGTGGTCCCTGTTCGATGAACTGGCCATGCATTTTCAGGTCGGATGCAAGCCAGCCGACTTCCGGTTTCCACGGCAGCTGGATCAGGGTCGCGGGATCAGGCACGGCGACAAGGTCGGGGTCAGCGGGGGAAAGCTGGAACGCGGCGGCAAATCCGGCAAAGCCCGCCCCCTTTTCCTGCATGCCCCGGATGGCTGATGCCGGGACCAGCTTGGCCCGCTGTGCGCCCGACAGGTCCGTATAGGAAATAAGGAAGTAGCTTATGCCCCGTCTTTCGGCCTCGGCAGCAAGATCGACAGGGGGGCATTCCTTTGTAACATCTTGAACCATCACCAGAATATCCGTATTCAGTATATTTGAAAAAACACGAAAAGGAGCGTTCCCGCCGGAATACGCCCCTTGTGGTTTCAGAACCCCTGCCTGCCCGGATACCACTCCGTTCCCGCCAGCGGGATACGGGTCATGGCGGCCGCTTCCATCGTCAGGGCAACAAGGTCCTCAGGCTCAAGATTATGAAGATGGCTTTTCCCGCATGCTCGTGCGATCGCCTGTGCTTCCATGGTCATGACAGACAGGTAGTTGGCAATCCGCCGTCCGCCCAGGATCGGGTCAAGGCGCGCGGCCAGTTCGGGGTTCTGCGTGGTGATGCCAGCCGGGTCGCGCCCGTCCTGCCAGTCATCATAGGCGCCGGGAACCGTGCCTAGCTTGGCGTATTCTTCCGCCAGGTCGGGGCTCTGGTCCCCCAGCGCGATCAGGGCCGCGGTCCCGATGGCTACTGCGTCCGCCCCCAGCGCCAGCGCCTTGGCCATGTCCGCGCCGCTGCGGATGCCGCCGGATACGATAAGCTGTACCTTGCGGTGCATGCCCAGATCCTGCAATGCCTGCACGGCGGGACGGATGGCCGCCAGGATGGGCAGTCCGACATGTTCGATAAATACTTCCTGCGTGGCTGCCGTGCCGCCCTGCATGCCATCCAGCACGACCACATCCGCGCCTGCCTTTACCGCAAGCGAGACGTCGTAATAGGGACGGCTGGCCCCGACCTTGATATAGATGGGCTTTTCCCACGCCGTGATCTCACGCAGTTCCTCGATCTTGATTTCAAGGTCGTCCGGCCCCGTCCAGTCCGGGTGACGGCAGGCGGAGCGCTGGTCAATGCCTTCGGGCAGGTCGCGCATCTTTGCGACACGCTTGGAAATCTTCTGCCCCAGCAGCATGCCGCCGCCGCCGGGCTTGGCCCCCTGCCCCACCACCACCTCGATCGCATCGGCGCGGCGCAGGTCGTCGGGGTTCATGCCATAGCGTGAAGGCAGGTACTGGTAGACAAGGGTGGAGGAATGTCCACGCTCCTCCGGTGTCATGCCGCCGTCGCCGGTCGTGGTGGAAGTACCCACGGCACTGGCCCCGCGGCCCAGTGCCTCCTTGGCCTGTGCCGACAGCGCGCCAAAGGACATGCCCGCAATCGTGACCGGTGTTTTCAGGCGGATGGGTTTCTTGGCAAACCGCGTGCCCAGCACGACATCCGTATCGCAACGTTCCCGGTAGCCTTCCAGCGGATAACGCGAGACCGACGCCCCGAGAAACAGCAGGTCATCGAAATGGGGCAGCTTGCGCTTGGTGCCCGCACCACGGATGTCATAGATCCCGGTGGCGGCGGCGCGCTGGATTTCAGAAATGGTGAACGGATCGAATGTTGCGGAAAAACGCGGCTTCGTAAGCGGAATCTTTTTGGTGTTATCAGTCATGATGGCCTCAGTACGCCGCGGCGTTATCAACATGGAAATGATACAGGCGACGCGCGGAACCGTAGAGACGGAAGCTATCCGCCGGGTATTCGGTCATGCCCGCGCTTTCCAGCAGGGACTGCAGCAGGGCGATGTCCTCTGCGGTCATTTCCTTTTCCTCGCAGTCCGCGCCCAGGCTTTTTACTTCACCCCGAACGAAGATCCTGGCTTCGTACAGGCTGTCCCCCAGCGCTTCCCCCGCGTCGCCGCATACGACCAGCGTGCCGGACTGCGCCATGAAAGCGCTCATATGACCGACCGAACCACGTACCACGATATCGATGCCCTTCATGGATATGCCGCATCGCGCTCCGGCATCCCCATCAATGACCAGCAGCCCGCCATGGCCTGTCGCACCGGCGGCCATACTGGCGTTGCCGCGTACGTGGGTGCGACCGCTCATCATGTTTTCAGCCACGCCGGGGCCGGCATTGCCTTCAATGGTGATGTTGGCATGCTGGTTCATGCCGCCGGCGTAATAACCGGCCTGCCCGTCAATCAGGACGTCAATCGGGCTGTTCAGGCCGACGGCCAGGGCGTGGCGCCCACGCGGGTTGCGGATGGCCCATGCCCCTGTTGCATCCTCGCTCTGTAACTGGCTGTTGGCTTCGCGCAGGGAGCATTGGGCCAGATCGATTTCCTGCATGTTGCTCATGCTGCGTGTTCCCAGTGATAGACGCGCTGCGGTTCGGGTTCAAAGACCGTTGCGCTGGCAATGCCCGGAAGTTGGGCGAAGGCACGGTATTCGGAAGCAAAGGCGACATAGTCATCCGTTTCCGCGATGACGGCGGGTTTGCACGCCACCGGGTCGCGCAAGACCGCAAACCCGTCCCGGGTGCCCACGACAAAGGTGAAGAAACCATCAAGGTCGGCAAGGGAGGCTGTCAGGGCTTCATCCAGCCGTTCCCCGCGCGACAGGCGCCACGACAGGTAGCCCGCCGCCACTTCCGAGTCATTTTCAGTGGCGAATTGCAGCCCTTCGCGCACCAGCTGGCGGCGCAGGGTGTTATGGTTGGACAGCGAACCGTTATGGACCAGGCACTGGTCCGGGCCGGTTGAAAACGGGTGTGCGCCAGCAGTCGTTACGGCTGATTCCGTCGCCATGCGGGTATGCCCGATGGCGTGGGTGCCGCTCATGCCCGCAAGGTCGAAGCGGGTCGCGACATCTTCTGGCAGGCCAACGCCTTTATACAGTTCGATGCTGTCGCCGCTGGATACGAATGCAACCCCGTGGCCGAAGGCATCAATGAACTGGCGTACGGCCTTTTCATGTTCGGTCGGCAGGGTAATGACCGTGTGATCATTGCGAAAGGTCACGCCAATATCGGGACCGGCAATATGCGCCAGTCCCTTTTCAAATATCGCGACCTGTTCCGGGGCAATGTTCCGTACCGTAATCTTGGTCTGCCCGTGGCGCGCGCCGCCATAAACGGCAAAACCGGCGCTGTCAGGGCCGCGCTCCGTCATGACCTTCAGCATCTGGGACGTCAGCCGTCCGAGTTCAGGCTGAAGCGCGGGATTTTTCAGAAATAACCCAACGATGCCACACATCGTTATTCTCCGCCGAGAGAGGAAAGGATGTGATCATCAAGCTCCCATCCCGCCGGCGTGTCAATCTAAAAGAACAAAACTTTCTTTTTAAGAAAATTCGTGATCAGTCCTCCTGCCGTGGGTACACAATAATCGACAGGTAATTCATGGGTTTTTCGATCAGGCGTTCCGGGCCATGCGGTGACTGACAATCGAACATCAGGGTATCGCCCGGCCCCATTTCATACGATTCGTTACCATGCCGGTACAGAACGCGTCCGCTGAGCATGTAGATGATCTCCACCCCCTGATGGCGGAAACTGGTATAGGGCTTGGCGTCCTCGTGCAGTGTGATGAGATAGGGCTCGACCACCATGCTGCCGCCCAGAAGGTGGCCCAGCAGCTGGTATTCATGTCCTGCCTTCGTGCCCCGGCGTTCAATGACAACCCCCTTGCCCGCCTTGACGAAGGAGCAGTCGCGCTGTTCTTCAAATGTCGCGAATAGCTGGCTCAGTGGCACATTCAGCGCACGGCCCACTGATTGCAGCGTGGAGAGCGAGGGAGAAATCTGCCCGTTTTCTATTTTCGACAGCATGCCCAGCGATATGCCCGCGCTACTGGCCAGGTCTGCCCCCGTCAGTTCGGCCCGCCGCCGCAGAAGCCGGATCTGCGCACCCAGCGATTCCTCCAGCGTCAGTTCACGGACCGGACCTGCGGATGATCCGGTGGTCAGGTCGGCCGTGGCCTTTTCGGAACGGGACTTGCGGGGTGCGGCCATGCATACTCTCCAGAAAACACAAAAATCAGGACAGGACGTCCATCTGATCGGCAAAGACAGGAAAATAGCCCGCCAGTTCGCCAAGTGTCTGCTCCATAAGAACAGTCCGGAGTGATTTAGCAAAATCCAATGGCAGGCGCCCGAATTCCCGCCGCCGCGCAACCAGCGTCAGCCGCCGCCGGAATGCGCCCACTGGCAGCCTGTGACATGTCAGCCCGCAACTGCCATCAAACCCTGATTCATACAGGCACAGCGGCGTCGTAATGGCCACGCCCCCAAGCCTGCAGGCAGCCAGGACCCCCTCCGGCCGGTCGAATTCCTGACCATAGGGTATGTCCAGCTTCAGCCGCCGCAGGTAGCGTTCGATTTCGTTGCCCGTGCGTGAGCGCAGGGAAAACCGCACAAAGGGCTGCGCGGCGAAAAAGGCGGGCAGGTCCGCTGCCTCCGTCGGGGGGCGCACGCCTGCGGGGCACAGCAGTATATAAGGTTCCTCAAACAGCGGCCAGCGTTCGAGGTCCGCGATGTCTTCGAGGTCATCGACGCTGAGGATGAAATCGATCTGGCGGGTCAGGAGGGCGGCGGCGTGAGATTCAGTCAGGCCGGCATGCACCACCAGACGGTCCACACGCGCACGCATGAAGCTGGAGACTTCCCCCATTACGGCACGTGACAGGGAATCGACGACGCCGATCCGTAGCAGGTGTACCCTTCCCGACCGCATTTCCTGCAGGCGGGCAGCAATCTGTCGCATCTCGACCATAAGCCCGGTGGCATACTGGCGCAGCACCGTGCCGGCCGTTGTCAGCACCATGGGGCGCACCCCCCGGTCAAAGAGTTGCGTGCCAACACGTTTTTCCAGATCGGCAATCGTCTGTGACACGGCAGGCTGGGTTATGCCCAGCATGCGCCCGGCTGCCGCCATGCTGCCATTATCGCACACGGCCAGGAAGACATTCAGTGCGGCAAGATCGAACGGTGGAACATGAAGCGTCATCACACCATACCATAAGAGAAATTTATAATGTTCCTGTTACGAAACCATCTAGCATGGATTTCAGTAACGGATTGAAGATTTCGTAATGAAAAATGATCGTTATTCCATTTTTTTCCTTTTACGGGAAACATTGCGCGGTCAGACAGGCTGGCAGCCCGTATGGCGCGACGCCACGCCCCAACCTGGTTATGATGTTGTAATAGTAGGGGGTGGTGGCCATGGCCTGGCGACCGCCTATTACCTTGCGCGGCGTTATGGCATCCGCCGGGTGGCGGTCGTGGAAAAAGGCTGGATCGGCAACGGTAATATCGGTCGCAATACAACAATCATCCGTTCGAATTACCTGCTGCCGGGCAATGTGCCCTTTTACGAATGTTCCATGAAGCTGTGGGAAGGGCTGGAGCAGGACATCAATTACAACGCCATGGTCAGCCAGCGCGGCGTACTCAACCTTTTCCATAACGATGCCCAGCGCAATGCCTATATCCGGCGGGGTAATGCCATGCGGCTGCATGGGGTGGATGCACAGCTGCTGGATGCGGCGGCGGTGCAGCGGAAGCTGCCCTTCCTCAACTACGACAATGCCCGTTTCCCGATACGGGGCGGATTGCTGCAAAAGCGTGGAGGCACCGTGCGGCATGATGCCGTGGCATGGGGGTATGCCCGCGCGGCCGACCGTTTGGGCGTGGACATCATCCAGAACTGCGAGGTTACCGGCATCCGCATGCGCGCGGGCCGTGCCGTGGGGGTCGACACCACGCGCGGCTTCATCGCCGCGGGGCGCGTCGGGCTGTCTTGCGCTGGCAATTCGTCCCGTGTCGCCGCCATGGCCGGGCTGCGCCTGCCGATTGAAAGCCACGTACTGCAGGCCTTTGTCAGCGAAGGGCTGAAACCCTTTATCGACTGTGTGGTGACGTTTGGCGCGGGACATTTCTATATCAGCCAGTCCGACAAGGGCGGGCTGGTCTTTGGCGGTGATATCGACGGTTACAATTCCTATGCCCAGCGCGGGAACATGCCGGTCATCGAGGACGTGTGTGAAGGCGGCATGGCGCTCATGCCCCGGATCGGCCGTGTCAGGCTGCTGCGCCACTGGGCCGGATTGATGGACATGACCATGGATGGCAGTCCCATTATCGACAGGACAACAGTGGACAATCTCTATCTCAACGCCGGGTGGTGTTATGGCGGGTTCAAGGCCACGCCCGCGTCAGGCCTGTGTTTTGCCCACCTGATCGCCCGTGGCGAACCCCATCCGGTTGCCACGGCATTCAGGCTGGACCGGTTTGGCCGTGGGGCCGTGATTGATGAAAAAGGCATGGGCGCGCAGCCCAATCTGCACTGAGGTTCCAATGCGTCTGAACTGTCCCTGCTGCGGACCACGCGGCCTTGAGGAATTTACCTATCGGGGGGATGCCACGGTTCGCCGTCCCGCCGTCAACGCAACTGCATCGGATTGGGTGGACTATGTCTATCTGCGTGACAATCCGGCGGGGTGGCACCGTGAACTGTGGTACCATGCCGCAGGCTGCCATGCGTGGCTGGTTGTCACGCGTGACACACGCACCCATGAAATCGCCGATGTGACCCGTGCGGTCGATATCGCATGCCATGACAGGAAAAGTGCTGCGTCATGATACTGTTTGGCAAGAAAACAACACCCGCCATGGCGCAGTCCCTGCGTAAGGGCGGCGGCAATGGCGTTGATCCGGGACGGGTGATCCATTTTACTTTCGACGGCGTACGTTATCCCGCCCATCCGGGTGATACGCTGGCATCGGCCCTGCTGGCTAACGGGCAGCGGCTGGTGGGACGGTCGTTCAAGTATCACCGTCCCCGTGGCATCCTGTCGGCAGGCCCCGAAGAGCCCAATGCCCTGCTGGAACTGCGTACCGGCGCACGGCGTGAACCCAACAGCCGCGCCACCGTGACCGAGGTGTTTGACGGGCTGGAGGTGCGCAGTCAGAACCGCTGGCCGTCCCTCAAGGTGGATGCGCTTGGCATAAACGGCCTGTTTTCCCCCGTTTTCACGGCCGGGTTTTACTACAAGACCTTCATGTGGCCTGCCAGTTTCTGGGAAAAGGTATACGAACCGCTCATCCGCCGTGCGGCCGGCCTGGGCCGGGCGGCGGATGAGGCCGATCCGGACCTGTATGAAAAAGCCACTACATTCTGTGATGTGCTGGTAGTGGGCAGTGGCCCGGCAGGGCTGGCTGCCGCCCTTGCGGCGGGGCGGTCGGGTGCGCGGGTCGTGCTGTGTGAACAGGACAGCGTTACCGGTGGCCGCCTGCGTGCGGATCGGACCGAACTGGATGGTGCGCCGGGCTGGCAATGGGCGCAACAGGCCGTGGACAGCCTGCGCCAGATGCCTGAAGTGCGTATCATGACGCGCACCTGTGTTTTCGGGGCGTATGACAGCGGGACCTATGGTGCGCTGGAACGTGTGGCCGATCATGTCGCCACGCCCGCAGCGGGGCAGCCACGCCAGCGCCTGTGGCGTATCGTGGCGGGCCGTTGCATTGTCGCCAGTGGCGGGATCGAGCGTCCCATGGTTTTTTCCGGCAATGACCGTCCGGGCATCATGCTGGCGGGCGCAGTACGCACCTATGTCAATCGCTTTGGCGTGGTACCGGGACGGCGTGCCGTTATTTACACCAATAATGACGACGGTCTGCGCACGGTTACGGACCTGCACCAGGCAGGTGCGCAGATCGCCGCCGTTGTCGATACGCGGTCTGCCGAAACCCCGCTGGCCCGACAGGTGACGCAGATGGCCGGTGCGAAGCTGTTCATCGGGGGGGCGATCGTCAGCACATATGGGCGGCTGGGGGTCCATACCGCCGCCATCCGTGACCGTTCGGGCAGGACAAGACATGTCGCGTGCGACCTGATTGCCATGTCAGGCGGATGGAATCCCGAATTGAGTCTGACGACCCACCATGGCGCGAAACCGTCCTATAATGCGCAATCGTGTGCGTTTGTTCCCACGATCTTTCCCCCCGGCATGCAGGCGGCAGGTGTGGCCAATGGTACCTTCACGACTGCTGCCTGCCTGGATGAAGGTGCCCGGCAGGGGCAGGATGCGGCGGCCGCATGCGGATTTGCCGTTGAACCGCCAGCCCTGCCAGCCGTGGACGCGGAAAGCTACGGCATTGAATCCCTGCAGCCCCTGCCCCATGGCCAGTCGGGAAAGGATGGCAAGGCGTTCATTGATTTCCAGAACGATGTCACAGTCAAGGATGTACGGCTGGCGGCACTGGAGGGGTTCCGTTCCGTCGAACATCTCAAGCGCTATACTACACTTGGCATGGCCACGGATCAGGGCAAGACATCCAGCATCAACGGTCTGGTGCATCTGGCCCAGCAGACTGATCGCAGCATTGCCCAGACGGGTACCACCATGTTCCGTCCCCCCGTACAGCCCGTGGCCATCGGCGCGCTTGCGGGCGCACATACCGGCAGGCACTTCAAGCCCGACCGTTTGACCCCCACCCATGAATGGGCGCGTCAGCAGGGCGCCGTCTTTACGGCCAATGGCATCTGGCATCGTGCGCAGTGGTTCCCGCAGGAAGGGGAAAACGACTGGCGCGATACCGTCAATCGGGAAGTCCGCACCGTCCGCACGGCCGTCGGGTTCTGTGATGTCACCACACTGGGCAAGATCGACATTCAGGGGCCTGATGCCGCGGTCTTCCTTGAACGTCTGTACGTCAACGCGTGGCAGAAACTGCCGGTTGGACGGGCGCGCTATGGTCTTATGCTGCGCGAGGACGGCTTTGCCTTTGATGATGGCACGACGGCGCGCCTGGGGGAACAGCATTATGTCATGACCACGACCACTGCACATGCGGGGGCGGTCATGCAGCATATGGAACTGTGCCATCAATGGTTATGGCCGGAGCTGGATATCCATTTCATATCAGTGACCGACGAGTGGGCGCAGCTGGCTATTGCCGGACCTCAATCCCGTAATGTGCTGCGCCATATCGTCGATCCGGATTTTGACCTGTCACATGAGGCATTCGGATATATGGGGGCAGCGGACATCACGATATGTGGCGGACAGGCGGCGCGTCTGTTCCGTCTGTCCTTCTCCGGTGAACTGGCTTATGAACTTGCGGTGCCCGCACGCTATGGCGATGCGCTGGCCCGTCTGCTGATGACGGTAGGCGCCCCTTATGGCATCGCCCCCTACGGTACCGAAGCATTGGGGGTGATGCGCATTGAAAAGGGTCATCCTGCCGGCCCGGAACTGAATGGGCAGACCACGGCGCATGATCTTGGCATGGGACGGATGCTGTCCACCAGGAAGGATTTCATCGGACGCACCATGGCAGCCCGCCCTGCCCTGACGGATTCAGCCCGCCCCACGCTGGTTGGCCTGCGCCCGGTCAATGCGCGCGACGAACTGGTGGCCGGGAGCCATCTGCTGCCCCGCGGTGTTGCAGCCACGGGCGCGCATGACGAAGGATGGATATCATCCGCCGCATGGTCGCCCACGCTGGATGGCTGGATTGCGCTAGGTTTTCTGTCAAACGGTCCCGCACGCCATGGTGAGACGGTCATGGTCCACAACCTGCTGGCCGATAGCGTCGTCGCGGCGACGGTAGGCTCCCCGGTATTCCTTGATCCTGATGGAGCACGCCTGCATGTCTGATATCCTGACCGCTACCGCCCCCATTCCGCCAGGTGTCTTTACGCCGCCCTCCGGCGCGCAGGCCGCCCGTGTCAGCATTGCGCCCGGTCCGTCCCGGCAGCTTGTCAGCCTGCAATGCGCCCCTGCCGCGCAGGCGGCGGTTCAGTCGGCCCTGATGGCGGCATATGGCATTGAACTGCCCACAACACCCACCTTTGTTACGGGCCGCGATGGGGTGTGCTGCATCTGGTCGGGGCGGGACCAGTGGCTGGTCAGCGCCCCGGATGAACATCCTGACCTTGCCGCCAGTGTGCAGCAGGTCACTCATCTCCATGCAACTGTTACGCGGCAGGGCGACGGACGCGCCATATTGCGGGTTAGTGGTCTGGATTCACGTGCAGTACTGTCCAAGCTCATTCCCATTGATCTGCACGCACGTGCATTCGCACCGGGCAGCACGGCATTGACCCTTGCGGGACATGTCCCGGTCCAGATCCTGCAGCAGGATGCGACGCCGACATACGATCTTTTCGTTTTTCGCAGCCTTGCACATAGTCTTCACCACGATCTTTGCCACGCAGCATGTAGTGGCATCCCTTTATCGGAACTTCCTTCATGACCAATAATGCCAATATGACCTATATTGTCACTGTCAGCTGCCCCAACCGACCGGGAATTGTCGCGGACATCAGTCACGGTCTGGCTGAACTGGGGGCGAACATTACGGAAGCCCAGCAGTTTGACGAGACCGAAAGCAAACAGTTTTTCATGCGCATTGTCTTTGAAATACTGAATGGTGCAACAGACAGATCGGTGCTGGAAAACGAATTCAACCGTCTGGCCAGAAAGTTTTCCATGTCGTGGTCACTGACGACCACAAATGTGCGGCCAAAGGTCCTGATACTGGTTTCCCGGTTTGACCATTGCCTGGTGGACCTGCTGTATCGCTGGCGCATAGGGGAACTGGCGATTGATCCGGTCGGGATCATTTCCAACCACCCGCGTGAAACCTACCAGCATCTGGATTTTGGCAGTATTCCCTTCCATTACCTGCCCATTACCCGTGCGACCAAGCCGGAACAGGAAGCCCGCATTATCCAGATTATGGAGGAAAGTGACGCCGAACTGGTCGTGCTGGCGCGCTACATGCAGATCCTGTCCAATGACCTGTCACGCAGGCTGTCGGGGCGGTGCATCAATATCCATCACTCCTTCCTGCCGGGATTCAAGGGCGCACGCCCGTATCATCAGGCCTTTGCGCGTGGCGTCAAGCTGATCGGGGCGACGGCGCACTACGTGACCAGCGATCTTGATGAGGGACCGATCATTGAACAGGATGTCGAGCGGATTTCCCATGCTGATACCCCCGATGACCTCGTGCGCAAGGGACGTGATATTGAACGCCGCGTCCTCGCCCGTGCCGTAAGGTACCATATCGAGCGACGGGCCATCATGAACGGGCACAAGACAATCGTATTTACATCCTGAACCAGTCATGCCCTGATACGAAACAGCAGGAAGGGGGCGCGCGCATCGTACCAGAAGGGTTGATGGGCGACCGGACCTTTCCTGCCGGTTTCGTTACGGAAATCAGGCGAGACATCAGCATCCTGCAGGGCCGCGCTATCGTGGGGTGCGCTCCTGTCTCCATTTCCGGCCTGCTTTACAATACGCTGCGTGCGGCACGTGCCGTTATTAGAAATGAAGAAACCTGCACCGGACCGTCCTTTACCGGCCTTGTCTGGCAGGGTGACCGTAGGTGAGATGACTGTATCGGGGACAAGGCGGATATGACTTACAGTAACCTTCCATTCCGGAAATTCCGTTTTGACATGACGGGCACGCGTCATCTGTTTATCAGGCAGGATCCGGACTGTGCCCTGCCAGAAGGCCCGATCCCTGCGATCCTGTCGGTCTGGACCGTAAAGCGGCAATGTGACGTCCTGCCGGAAGAACACGCGCCAGACGTATCCTTCCGGTCTGTTGCCCATGTGCTGGAGCAGCTTGCCAGCCACCTGCAAACCGCACGTGTCGGACTGCGGATATATGCTGCCGGCAACATCCAGTTCCTGTCGGATGTCGTGAAGGTTACGGACGGAGCGGGGCTGTCTGTTGAGGAAGTCTTTCTGGGTCCGCCCACCTTCCCTGCCCGACGGGTCATGTGCATTCACTGCGATACCATGCATGACAACGTATCCCACGACGAATTGACTTGTCATGGTTGCGGGGGATTGCTGTCGGTGCGTCCCCATTTTTCCCGTCGTATCGGTGCCTATATGGGCGTATCCGAAACAGCGCCCTGAATTTCCCGTTTCGCCATGACCCGTGCCACGGGATCGGTTCAGCCCTGTAAAGCTCCTGATGACCCTGGCCACGGCGGGTTTCCATGAGGAAACACTGCCGACAGGGAGAGAACCCAGCCAGATAGCGGGAGCCAGGCCCATGTGGACCGAGTGGAAACATGTCAGTCCACAATAGCACGTGCCACCATGCAGGAACTGGTGAACGTCAACGGGACGCGCTGGAGAATTGAAGCAGGGTTCGAGACTGCAAAAAACGAATTCGGTCCCGATCATAACGAAACCCGCTCCTGGCATGGAGGACATCGGCATGTCTTCCTGGTTATGACGGTCCTTGTCCGCTGGTCCATTCGGGAAATCAGGCGCTTCGTCGTAAAACTTGCCCAACGCAGGCTACCCGTCGCACATATCCTAAGGTCCGTCTTGCGACGAACACATCAGGCCAGCGCTATCCGTGCTCATTTACGCCACAAAATGCAACTGCGTACTGGGGCCGGTGGGTGCCATAAACACCGGACCGCCTGCTGCACGCCCACGATATTCGGGTGAATGGCGCTTCGGTAGACCAGCCATGAAATAACGTTACGCGTCCCCCCGGCTTCCTGTCCCTGGAAAGTCTGGAGCAATTCAGATCCGGGGCGGGATCCCTTTGTGATGTTGGATGATGCACCCGGTTGTCAGTCATGGCCATTATCGCCGTGGGTGCCTGGCCCATACCTTATTATGCTGAGCCTATGCCTTTTCATGCTTGGTTGTTGCGGTAACGGAACTTTTTATCATAGCCTGAAAATGGCTGAAAACTGGGGAAACGTTCAGATGAATAGCGCGGAATTTACACTCCTATAATTAACGTAAAATCACGTTTTTTATTTTTTATGCATCATATCCATAGTGCAAAAAATAAATAACATAGTGATGCGCTATTATTTTGCTGATAGCGTGTAGCCTGCATCATCGCAGCATTCCTGACTAAAGGGAGGAGAAAGATGGAACTGTCAGCGTTGATCTATTTCGTCTCGCTGGTCGAACATAAATCGACCCATGACGCTGCGACGGCGCTGAATGTCAGCCAGTCAACCATCAGTCATGCCGTCTCCACGCTGGAACATAGCATGGCGGCTCCCCTTATCGCCCGCGGGCAACATCGCCGCAATCATACTGGCATGGCCACCGCCTACGGACAGAATCTCTATCGTTCATCCGTCATGCTGCTGCACTGGTGCAATGACCTGCTTCTCAGCAGGACGTCCCAGGTGCCCCGTTTCAGGCTGAATCTCTATTCAAGCCGGCGCGTGGCGCTGCCCGGCCTGCCAGATGAAACCCTGCGCCGCATCCTGGATTCAGGCCTGAGCCTTCGCATGATCGCCCAGTTCCTGACCGTGTGCGAGGCAGGCAGCATCATGGGGGCGGCGCGCAAACTGTTACTTACCCAGCCGACCGTAACACGTCAGATCCGCAAGCTGGAAAATATTGTCGGCAAATCATTACTTGTCCGATCAGCCTGCGGCGTGCAGCCGACAGCATCCGCACGGCAGCTGATTCAGGGATGCCAGTCCATAGACCGGATGTATCGCCAGATCATGAAGGATGAAAATGTCAGCTACTTCCTTCAGATACGTGCCCTGCACCTTGCCGCCATGATGCCGTCCAGCCCGGACAGTTCCCTGACCATCCTGTTGGCGACGCTGGTCAGTTACTGGCGGGAAAAGCGTTTTTCTCCGCCTTTGACCATCTCCACAACGGCGGCCCCCAACATCATTACCGGTCTGATCAATGCCGATTTCGACGCCGGGCTGTGTGACCTCGTGGACCTGCCGGCGGACTTCCAGTCGATTAATGTCGAGACACAGCAACTCCATCTGGTGCTGCCCCGGAACAGCCAGGAATCACCAGCCATGTCGTTTCCCCTCATCATGGAGCGCCATGTCCTGGCCGTGCCCGGATTTGGAACCGGCCTGCGCCGCCTGACGGACATGTTCATGGAAAATGAGGGGATCATACCTGCCGGCATGGTGGAAACACAGTCCCTGTCCCTTCTGCTGCGACTGGTGATGGATGGAACATGTTGCGCGCTGCTGCCGGCAGGTTCGTTCAATCCCGCCATGGTTCGCGCCCTTCCCCTGCCAAAGCGCTACCGCATGACGACACGTCTGGTCTGGAAAACCAGCCGCGCCGACAGTGTAGGCATAGAGCGCCTGAAAGACAGTATCATGGATATCCAGTCCCGGCGCACGCGCGGCAATTCCACGACCATACGCCCCCCACACGTAAGCGCGGCATAAGCAGCATGACATCCGTAACAGGAAGCCGGATCCATTCCCGGCGTCGGGGCTGTGTTGTCGCACTTCTCATGGTAGCGGGCGCCATCAGTTATATCGACCGCTCCGCATTGTCTGTCGGCAATACAACCATTGCCGCGGATATGCACTTTTCCGATACGCAGATGGGGTGGATGCTGTCGGCGTTCGCCTGGGCCTATCTGGTGTGTCAGGTTCCCGCCGGACTTGTATCAGACCGGTGGGGTGGCCGCATCGTACTGGGGATCAGCCTAATCATCTGGTCACTGGCCCAGATTGCTTTCGGGCTGGTATCCAGCCTGTGGGCTTTCTTTGCCTGCCGCGCCTTTCTGGGCGCAGGCGAGGCCCCACTGTTTCTTGCTGGCACGGGTGTCATTACACGTTGGTACCGTGCCGAAGAGCGGGGACGGCCAATCGGGTTGTTCAACGCATCCGCCACGCTGGGTCCGGCCATGGCGCCCCCGCTGCTGCTGCTGATCATGAGCATGTGGGGATGGCGCGGCATGTCCGTGGCCGTCGGGTGCGTCAGTCTGGTTCTGGCTTTTGTCTGGCTGACGGTCTATCGCGATCCGGCGCAGGCCATGGCCGCCCGACACCGGTCAGATGTGCGGCGTCCCTTCCCCATGCAACTGCTCAGGCAGCGTTCCACATGGGTCATGACCGGCGGTTTTGTGGGTATCGTCTATATTACGTGGCTATATGGCGCGTGGCTGCCGGCCTATCTGCAGAAGGCCCATCATCTTACCCTGCGCCAGGCGTCCCTTCTCTCGGCGCTGCCCCAGATGTTCGGTTTTGTCGGTAGCATCACGGGCGGGTTCCTGACCGACTGGCTGGGCCGTCGTGGCGTATCGCCGGTAGTCGCCTGCCGTACACCGCTGGTCTGGGGACTGGTGTGTGCCTCCATCATGACCGTGCTGACAGGCCTTGTTCCCTTTTTAGGTCTCTCCATCGCCCTGATCTGTATTGCCCTTTTCGCCGGTGGCATCGCCATGACCTGCGGCTGGGCCCTGGGGGCGGTCGTTGTGACCGAAGACTGCGTGGCAACCATGGAATCAATCCAGAATACAGGCGGGTCTCTTGGGGGTGCCCTGGCGCCTGCACTGACCGGGATGATCGCCGATCACTTCCGTTCGTTTGTTCCATCGCTGCTCGTTGCTGGCGTCATTGGTCTCCTGTGCGCCGGAATTTATCGCTACGGCCTGAACGAATAGTTCGGGCGCCTTTCGTAACACTTTTGGTCCTATCCACCCCGTGCGGGGACAAGCAAAGGATGCATTCCTTATGGACTTCCAGAAAAATCTAGTGCGTTCCACACTTCTGGCCACGGTATCGATATGGGTACCATACCACGCTTTTGCCGCCCCATCCGCGCCAATCGATCATGCCACCCATTCCCCGCAGGCAGATACCCGGCATGTGGCACAGGCGCGCAAGAGCACGCTGGCACGCACCCGGCCGGAGACCATTTCGGTATTCGGACACGGTTCCACCCGACAGATGACCAGTGTCACCCGCAGCATGATGGAACAGAGCGTACCGGGCACATCGCCCATGAAGGTTCTCAACCAGTTGCCGGGCATCGTGTATCAGTCCGCCGATCCGTTTGGGGCTTATGAATATTCCAGTTCGCTGTACATGCGTGGATTTTCACAGAACCAGATCGGGTTCACGCTGGATGACATTCCCCTGGGTGACCAGCAGTTCAATAACTACAATGGTCTGAGCATCACCCGCGCCATAACCACCGACAACGTGGGTGGTGCGGATGTGTCACAGGGGGCGGGGGCGGTGGACGTCGCGTCCAACAGCAACCTTGGCGGTGCGATCCAGTTCCATTCCATCGACCCTTCCCATGAGCGTGGCGGGACGGTGGAACAGACATTCGGCAGCAACCAGACCTTCCGCACCTTCGCCCGCATCAACAGTGGCGACCTGAACAGGAGCGGGACACGCTTCTACGCATCCTATGCCCGTACGGACATGAACCTGTGGAAGGGCGGAGGGTATGATTATTCCGATCAGGTCAATGCCAAGATTGTCCAGCCCCTGCCCCATGATTCCTCGCTCAAGGCGTTCTTTGACTGGAGTTCAACCCAGCAGTTCGACTATCAGGACATGACGCAGAACTACCTGAATACGATCGGCCCCAAGCTGGCGAACTATTACCCAAACTATACCGCGGCCTATCAGGCGGCCCAAGGTATCTATCCCGCCCAGTACCTGAAATCCAACGATCCGTATGATGCGGGTTATTATGCCGGCACGGCCAACCGCGTGGATTACTTTGGCGGCATTACGCTGGATGAAAACCTGACATCTCAGCTGAACTGGAAGACAACGGTCTATGGCCATGGTGACAGTGGCTACAGCACATGGACCACGCCGTACATGCCTTCCCCCAATGGCGCGCCCCTGTCCCAGCGTGTGCAGGATCCCGGCATCCAGCGCGGCGGGTTCGTGACTGCCGTGACCTACGGCATCGCACGCCACAAGATCAATGCCGGCGTGTGGTACGAATACGGTCGTTTTACCGAAGGGCGTTCCTTTGCCGAGGCGCCCCTGCTGGGACAGGGTACGCTGGGCAACCCGACAGACGGTTATCCATCCAATGTATTCGCCACGCCATGGCAGGAAATTTTCCACAGCAATACATTTACCTTCCACCTGCAGGATACATTTCAGGTCATGAAGAACCTGAAGATCAATGCGGGCTTCAAGTCCATGATCGTATCGGCGGGCAATACCGTGCCCACACAGAACGTCGCGGCCAATGATGGACTGATCGCACAGGGGAACCTTACGGCATCGGATGCATTCCTGCCGCAGGTTTCGGCTGCGTGGCGTTTCCTGCCGCATCACGAACTTTTCTTTGATGTTTCCAAGAACATGCGTACCTATCCGGAAGACGGTTTTTCAACCAACGTATCCGCAACGCCCTGGACGGAAACCCAGAATGCGTTCCAGTCAACCAAAAACAACCTGCGTCCTGAAAAGGACTGGGTCTATGAACTGGGATACAGGTACAACACCCCTGTCCTGAGCGGACTGGTCTCGCTTTATCGTGTCAATTTCTCCAACCGTCTCCAGCTGATTACTTCCGGACACGGGATCAATGCCCAGACCGCCATTTCCAATGTCGGTGGCGTGACCACCAACGGGGCGGAAGCCAGCCTGACGGTACGTCCGGTTAACGGACTGTCCATCTACAACTCCTTTTCCTACGCCCATTCCACGTATGACCAGAATGTCCTGACATCCAGCGGGCTTGAACCAACACGGGGCAAGCTGGTGCCAAACTACCCCACCTTCATGTACAAGGGCAGCATTTCCTATACATGGCATCGCTTCAAGGCGAACCTGGATGGCAACTACATCTCCAGCCGCCAGCTGACCTATACCAACGATGCACATGTGCCCGGTTATTTTCTGGCCAATTTCGGCATGCATTACAATTTCGGGGACTACAAGATCCTCAAGGGCATCAACGCCAGCTTCAATGTCTATAATCTGTTCAACAAGACCTATGTATCGACCACGAATGAGCTGGGTAATACCTTTACGGCTGGTTACAATTATTTCCTGATGGGTGCGCCGCGGCAGTTCTTCGGCACGATCAGCACGAACTTCTGATTTTCCACCGGGCAGTCATCCCCTGTCATGAAGGAATACGACCGTGCAGATATCGCGTAGCCCGCATCGTCATCTGATCCTGGCGGCTTCCATTGGCAACCTTCTGGAATGGTATGATTTCACGATCTACGCCCTTTTTGCGCGGTACATAGGCAAGGCCGTCTTTCCTGTATCAGACGGTTTTTCCCAGCTGACGCAAAGCCTGCTGGTCTTTGGTCTGGGCACCGTCGCCCGGCCATTGGGCGCCGTGATCATGGGCCTTTATGCCGACCTGCACGGCCGCAGGAAAGCGCTGTCCCTCACCTGTATTCTCATGGGTGCAGGGGCGGCGCTGATCGTTGTGGACCCGCCTTATGCCTATATGGGGCGGCTGTCCATTTTTGTCCTGTGCTGCGCCCGGCTGTTACAGGGCATATGCGCAGGTGGCGAAATAGGCAGCGCGGCCGCCTTCCTCAATGAACAGTCCCCGGTTCACCAGCGCGGTCTGTCAGGATCATACCTGCAGGCCACAATGGGTTTTTCCAATATGATGGGGGCAGGTGTGGCCACCGTGCTGACCGGCTTCCTGAGTGATACGCAACTGTATGCCTGGGGATGGCGTCTGCCTTTTGCAATCGGCCTTGCCATCATTCCAGTCGGCATCTATCTGCGTCGCTCCGTTCTGACGGATGCACCGCCTGCTGGCGCGGCACCACGCAGGAAGGAAATCCTGCGCGAACTTTTTACAAAATACCGCAGGAATATCGTTCTGGCAGCCTGTATTTCTATTTTATGGGCGTCTGCGCCTTACAGCCTGATCATTTACCTGCCCCTTTACATGCAGAACTCGTTCGGCGTATCGGCCCATGCCAGTTATGTCGCCTTCATGTCTGGTAACGTGGCGCTTGTAGCCGGTTCCCTTGTGGCGGGCTGGCTGGCTGACCGGATCGGGCCATGGCGCATGTTGTGCTGCAGCGCGCTTGCACTGGCCATCATGCCGCTGCTGATTACGGCTGCCCTGCCCCATGGCCCCGGCCTGGCCGCTACCATTGCTGTCGAAACCGGACTGTGCGGGTTCGTGGCGCTGTATGTAGGGGCTGCCCCGCTGGGGATTGCCAGCCTGTTCCCCCGCCATGTCAGGGCCAGCGGCATTGCCATAGGCTACAATGCCGCCATGACCGTTTTTGGCGGATTTGCACCGGCGTTCCTGAGCATGATGGCGGTACGGGCGCATATGGCCCTGGCCCCGGCGCTTTACGTCACCCTTACGTCAATTCCTGCGATTGTGGCCACCATTCTGGCCGCGCGCCGGTTTGTGCAGCCTGAAGCATGACTTGCGTAAACATAAGCATGAGACCGGCAACACCATTAATGCGAGACTGTGCACAACAGGAAAGTCCAGGGATGAAACGGGACAGTAACATTATTCTGACAGGGCATGCCCTGTGCCTGACGGATGTTGCGCGGATAGCCGATGGCGCCCGTGTCATCCTGTCGCCCGAAGGGCTGGAACGTGCCGCTGCGGGACACGCTGTCCTTCTGGGCGGCATGGAAGGCGGCAGCGAGATCTACGGCACGACCAGCATGGTGGGCGCCTTCAAGGACTGCGACATTCCTGCCGATGATGGCACGGCCTATGCCCGGCGCCTGCTCCGTTCACACGCGCTGGGGGTCGGGCCGGATTTCGGTGTGCGCACGGTACGGGCGGCCATGGCCATCCGCCTCAACGGAATACTGAGCGGCCAGACCGGCGCATCCCCTGCATTGGCCACCGCGCTATGCAACCTGCTTAATGACCGGATCACGCCGGTCGTGCGCATGTATGGTTCGATCGGCTGTGCAGATGTGGGGCTCATGTCCCATGTCGGGCAGGTCCTGCTGGGTGAAGGAAACGTCACGACGCCGGAGCATGAAGGGGTGGAACCCGCCCTGTCCGCCCTGCGTCGCCACGGGCTGTCACCTGTCGTGCCCGGCCCGAAAGACATGATGACCATCCTGTCCAGTAATGCGCTTTCCGTTGCGACGGCGGCGCTCGCAGTGTCCGACCTGCGCGCCAGCCTGCCGCTCGGTCTGGGCGTCTATGCTCTTGCCTGCGCAGGGTTCGCGGCATTTCGGACCCCATGGCAGGCAGCCCATGCCAACGGGACGGTGGCAGAAAAACGCGTCTCCGCCTTTCTCATGCATGCCACGCGCAAGGATGACTGGAATTCACGCGGGCATATTCAGGATCCGCTCAGTTTCCGCTGCCTGCCCCAGATTGCTGGCGCGCTGCTATCGGCCCTGCTGCGGGCGCAGGCCGCGCTGGATCATGCCTTCAATCACTGCGATGATAATCCACTAGTGGTGGATGGGCAGATCCTGACATCGGGTGCGTCGCTCCCACTGGAACTGACGCTTGACATACAGATGCTGTCCCAGGCCGTGGCGCATTACGCCCGCGGTTCAATGGGGCGCATTCTGGTCATGTGCCGCGATGACCTGTCGGGCCTGCCCCGCAACCTTACGCTTCTGGCTGGTCATGATATCGCTTTCGGCGCGGCGACCAAGCTGGCGGCGGACCTGACGATGCGCATAATGCGCGAAGGTACCCCCGCATCCCTGTATCAGGTGCCCGTCGCCAACGGCGTTGAAGACGAAGCAACCAATCTTTCCCTCATCGGACAGGCGCTGGAGCTGCAGACCGCCCTGCTGCAGCGGCTGATCGCACAGGAAGCGGTTACAGCCTTTCAGGCCGTACACCTGTCAGGCCATGCGGACAGCCTGCATGGGCTGGCCGGGTTGCTGCATGGGCGACTGGCGGGCCGGATCGGGCCGGTCAATGACCTGATCCCGCTATGCGACGTGTTTGAAGCCGCACGTGAGGTCCTGTTTTCCACCGAAACCGCTGCATCATGCCCGTCCAGCCTGCTGTTCGGGTCTGATGGCATAATAGAGGAGCAGCATGAAAATGCATGACCTTGTCCTGACCGGAACGGTCGTTACCACCGCTGCTGTCCTGTCCGATGGCTGGATCGCCATTGATGATGGCCGTATTTCCCGTTTCGGTCAGGGCACGCCACCACAGGCCGCGAAAACGGAAGACCATGGCAATGCCCTGCTCCTGCCCGGTGCGATCGATCCACAGGTCCATTCCCGATCCCAGAAGGGACAGGAAGATTTCATCTGGACGACACGATCGGCTGCGGCCGGTGGCGTAACCACCATCGCCGACATGCCATATGATGATGGCTTCCTGGTCTGTACGGCAGACAACCTGCGCCTGAAGGCACGCGAGGCAGGCGAGCAGGCCAGGGTAGATTTCGCCCTATGGGGTACCATCGCGCCCCATGACGGCCCGCGTCATATTCCCGACATGGCGGAAGCCGGGGCCTGCGCATTCAAATTCTCGACCTTCGGCACGGATCCTGTACGCTTTCCCCGTATCCCGGCCGATCTGCTGGCGGCCTGTTTCGCCGCGGTTGCGCGCTGTGGCCTGGCGGCAGGCGTACATAATGAACATGATGAAATGGTGCGCGCCAATATCCGCCGTGTGGAGGAAGAAGGCATTACCGACTGGCGGGCGCATGGACTGTCGCGCCCGGCCCTGTCCGAAGCGCTGGCGACATCCGAAATCTATGAACTCGCCGCCGCGACCGGCTGTTCCGCGCATGTGGTCCATGCTTCCATCGAACGCGGATATGAACTGTGCGCCGCCTATCGTCGGCAGGGATTCGATACCACGATCGAGGCCTGCATCCATTACCTGACGCTGGATGAGGAAAATGACGTCGCGCGTCTGGGGGGAAAGGCCAAGATCAATCCCCCCATTCGCCCCCGCCGGGAAGTGGAAGGGATATGGGCGCACCTTGTCGCCGGTAACGTGACCGTGGTTTCAACCGATCACGTTTCATGGAGCGAGGAACGCAAGACCAACCCCAACATGCTGAAAAACGCATCCGGTGCGCCATCGCTGGAGGTTATCTATCCTCTTTTCCTAAGCGAACTCTCCCGGCGGCATCTATCTCCTGTTCTGGCCGCGCGGCTGCTGGCGAAAAACCCCGCGCGGCTGTTCCGCCTGACATCGCGCAAGGGTGGCATTGCCATTGGCCGTGACGCCGATATTACCGTCGCCCGTCGCGAAAGCTGGACCTATGATCCCCGAGCCAGTGGCAATTCATTCGCCACCTGGAGCCCGTACGAAGGCCGCACGCTGGACTGGCGCATCGCCGCCACCTACCTGCGCGGGACGCAGGTGTTCGACGGCACGCAGGTACTCGCCGCGCCAGGTCACGGACAGTTCGTAACCCCGGAAGGGAACGGATGATGGCCCTTCCCCTCTCCTCCCATATCCAGCCCGAGCGGTTATGGGCAGACCTTATGGAACTGGGTACGATTACCGATCCCGATCGCCCCTATACCCGCCGTTCCTTTTCAGACCGTTTCCTGGAAGGACGGGCATGGCTGTGCGGGCGTCTTGAACAGGCGGGACTGACCTGCCGGACTGATACGGCCGGCAACCTGATCGGGCGCAGGACCGCGGCGTCGCCGAGCGCGCGTACGATCATGACCGGTTCGCATTCCGACACTGTGCCCGCAGGCGGCCGGTTCGACGGGATCCTCGGCGTGCTGGCGGGGGTGGAAATCGCCCGTGCCATGCAGGACTGCGGCGCGGCCCTGTCGCACCATTTCGAGGTGATCGACTTTCTGGCCGAGGAACCCAGCGATTTCGGCCTGTCATGCATTGGCAGCCGGGGCATGACCGACAGCCTCACGGCCGGGCATCTTGCCCTGCGGGCACCGTGGGGGGAAAGCCTGGCGGATGCCATGACCCGCATGGGCGGCAACCCGGCCGACCTGGCATGCGCACGGCGCCACGATATAGCGGCCTTCATGGAGCTTCATATCGAACAGGGTCGCGTGCTGGAACGTGCAGGCACGGATATCGGCATTGTGGACGCCATTGTGGGTGTGACCCGGATCGAGGTCATTTTTGCCGGTCGTGCGGATCATGCTGGCACCACCCCGATGGATTGCCGGCAGGACGCGCTGGTTGCGGCGGCCGGGATGGTCACTACCGTCTCTCACCTCGCCCGTGATGCCGCCCGATCGGGTGAAGGCCATGTCACGGCCACGTGCGGGGTGATGGAAGTCCAGCCCAATGCCTCGAATGTCGTGCCCCGTCAGGCACGGCTGGTCATTGACATACGCGTAAGCGAACGCGAAACGCGTGAACGGCTGGTGGCCAGATTCCGTACGGCTGCGGCAGACCTGGCTGCGGACGCCCATGTCACGCTGGCGGGCTTTGAAATACAGTCGGATACCCGCCCGGTAGCCTGCAACCCCGTTCTCGCCGGGGAACTGGAGACGGCAGCGCGGATACTGGGGCTGTCCAGTCGCCGCATGGTATCCGGTGCGGGACACGACGCAGCCTTCATGGCCCGCATCGCACCCAGCGCCATGCTGTTCATTCCCTGCCGTGATGGCCGCAGCCATGACCCGGATGAATGGATCACGTCGCATGATGCAGCCAACGGCACACGCGTGCTGGCAGATGCGATCATGGCGGCTGACCGCATGCCCTGAATGCGCACCAATGAAATATCCCAACCCTTTCAAGAGGTCTCACTGTGGGTAGAATACTTGTAGCCAGAGATGTCGAAGCCGCCATTCACGGTGGCTCGGTTTTCGCCTGTGGCGGCGGTGGATGGGTCGAACACGGCCGCATGCTGGGTACCGCCGCGGTCAATGCTGGCCAGCCCGAACTGGTCAGCATGGATGAAATCGCCGATGATGCGATCATCGCCACTGCGGCTGCCATTGGCGCCCCCGCCAGCACAACGCACTGGGAAATGCTGGGCGTTGATTACATCAATGCCGTAAAGCTGGTGCAGAAGGAACTGGGCGCACCGATCCATGGCCTCATGATTGGCCAGAATGGTAAATCCAGCACATTGAATGCGTGGCTTCCGGGTGCGATCCTCGGGACAAAGGTGGTCGACGCCGTGGGAGACATGCGCGCCCACCCGACCGGAGATATGGGCTCGATCGGCATGGCCAATTCTCCTCTTCCCATGATTCAGGCGGTCGTTGGCGGCAACCGGACCAACAACGCCTATATCGAGATGGTGGCAAAGGGGGCGACCGCGCGTATTTCTCCCATCCTGCGTACGGCGTCGGACATGTCGGGCGGATTTATCGCCTCGTGCCGCAACCCGCTGCCCGCCGCCTACGTACGGGCCCACGCGGCGGCAGGTGGCATTTCCCGTGCGCTGCAACTGGGTGAAGCCATACTTCAGGCCCAGAAGAAAAGTGGCCATGCCGTTATTGATGCGATCGTGCGCGAACTGGATGGCTGCATCATGGCGCAGGGTCAGGTAACCCGCAAAGCCGTACGCTACACCGATGAAGCCTTTGACATCGGGACCATAACGGTCGGCAGCGGGTCATCCGCCGTCATTCTGCATGTCATGAACGAATACATGGCGGTGAACACGCCGGACGGCCAGCGCCTTGCATCCTTTCCCGACGTGATCACCACCCTTGATACCGATGGCTATCCGCTGAGCGTAGGCGAAGTGGAAGAAGGCATGGAGATTCTTGTGCTCCATGTGGACAAGACCAAATTCCCCCTTTCATCCAGCGTCATTGATCCGGCGGTGTATCCGCCGGTTGAACGTGCGCTGGGCATTGAACTCGCATCCTATGCCATAACAGGAAAGAAGCAGGCATCATGACGCAGCAACGTTTTTCGGTAACCTCGGGCAATACGCTGCGCTGCCGGGGCTGGCGGCAGGAAGGGCTGCTGCGTCTTCTTGAAAATGTCCTGAGCGTGGGCGAGGATCCTGATAACCTCGTCGTGTATGCGGCGCTGGGACGTGCGGCGCGCAACTGGCCTTCACATGACGCCATTGTCTCCACGCTGAAGACCATGGCAGATGATGAAACGCTGATTGTCCAGTCCGGCAAGCCCATCGGGGTCGTCAAGACCCATGCGGCAGCCCCCATCATTGTCATGGCGAACTGCAACATGATCGGTCAGTGGGCCAAGGCGGAGGAATTCTACCGTCTGGAAAAGATGGGCCTGATCTGCTGGGGTGGGCTTACCGCTGGCGACTGGCAGTATATCGGGTCACAGGGGGTCATTCAGGGCACATATGAAATCTTCCGCCGTATTGCGGAGCAGGATTTCAACAGCAGCCTTGCCGGTTGTCTTATCCTGACATCCGGTCTGGGTGGCATGGGTGGGGCGCAGCCCCTGGCCGGCAGGCTGGCGGGGGCTGTGATCCTGTGCGTGGAAATCAATCCCGAACGGATCGAAAAGCGTCTTCAGTCAGGTTACCTGCAGCATCGGGCGGATACGTTGGATGAAGCACTGGCCATGATCGCGGCCGCCCGGGAAAAGCGGGAAGCATGCTCGATCGGACTGGTGGGAAATGCTGCTGAAATCTTCCCCCAAATTCTGGCGCGCGGCATCGTGCCGGATATCGTGACGGACCAGACATCTGCACATGATCTGGTATATGGCTATATTCCCGCCGGTGTCAGTTTTGAGGAAGTCGAGCGGCTCCGCCGTGAGGAGCCAGACCATCTTATGGCGCTTTCCTCCCGGTCCATCGTGCATCATGTGCGGGCCATGCTGGAATTCCGCAAGAAGGGTTCGGTTGTCTTTGATAACGGGAACCTGATCCGCACCCAGGCCCATAAGGCCGGGGTCAGTGACGCGTTTGACATCCCCATTTTCACCGAAGCCTATCTGCGCCCGCTGTTTGCTCGCGCCATCGGTCCGTTCCGCTGGATCGCCCTTTCGAATGACCCGGAAGATATCCGTAAGATAGACGATTATCTTCTTGAAACATTTGCGGATGATGCGTCGGTTGTTAACTGGATAACTCTCGCCCGTCAGTACATTCCCTTCGAGGGGCTGCCTGCGCGCATTGCGTGGATCGGTCATGAATCCCGCACCCAGGTTGGGCTGGCCGTAAACCGGATGGTGCGTGACGGCATCCTGTCGGGCCCCGTGGCCTTCACCCGTGATCATCTGGATGCCGGCGCCATGGCGCACCCGAACATCATGACCGAAAACATGAAGGATGGTTCTGACGCCATTGCCGACTGGCCGCTGCTCAATGCGATGCTTGCCTGTTCATCCCAGGCGGATCTGGTGGCGGTTCATTCCGGTGGCGGTGGATATGCCGGTTACATGACCAGTTCGGGCATTACCGTTATTGCTGACGGTTCGGAGCAGGCCGATGAGCGGCTGGGGCAAACCCTGACCAATGATACCAGTCTTGGTATCATGCGATATGCCGATGCGGGCTACGAAGACGCCCATGATGAAGCGGCCAAACGGCATATCAACTATCTTGGTGTCAAATAGGTAATCCGCCGTGCCGCATTCGGGGCAGCGGTGCGCATGTTCTGACGTAAGACTGGAATATGGTTCAGGCGTATCGTGCTGGTGCCGGTCATGGAACTGTCACGATATGCCTGTTCGCCGAAATTATGGAACAGAGGGAACGCCTGGCGCAAGGTCGAACATAAGGCCCCGATCAATGGAGCCGCAGGATCTGTTGATATTCAGGCCTGACAGCAGCCGTGGTGTCATGGCGGAGCATTGAACCGTATCCTTACTCCGGTCCTATGCCGCAGGTCAGAGTTTCACCATGGTCAAATTGCGACAGATAGCTGACCGCCTGAGCCCGGTACAAATCAAGTCCCTTATACGCGGACAATGCAGGATCAAGGTCACGCAGGACACGATGCAGGCGGATACGCCATTTGGGCACCAGTGCAATTTCACGCAGCGGCAGCAGGTAGCAGCGGACACAAAAAAGAATGGCATTGGAGCGTGGTAGACGAAACAATGTCTGTAATTCCACGCGTAGATGTACCAGATCCTGCGCATTTTCATTTGTTACAGTAGCGCGGTCTTTCCCCCAGATTGTAAAATTCTCAGGCGACGTATCAAGACGGGGATTGATGGTCATGGTCCAGTTCAGGCGCCGCACCGGCCTGCCATGCTGAAGCATGAGCAGAAAGCGCAACGCGCGATCAAAGATGCCCATTTCACCCGCTTTGGGCACCGGAGCATGCCATTGCCTGAATGACATGCCCAGATCGAATTTCAGGGACCAGTCGGCCTGAGACGTAACCATTCCCCCGTCCATCCACAGGTCGTTCTCGCGCTGGTCCTGCAGGGTGAAATCACCCTGCATCTGGCGTGCCATGAAGGCAAACGGCCCATGCGGGAGTGTATCCGCATCGCCAAAAACAAAATGCTGGTCAATATCCAGCGGGCGATTGATCCAGTGCCAGTATCGGCCATTCCGGGCAAGATGAAAGAGATCGGGATAATCCTGAGACAGGCTTTCCATCGCCAGTTCGACAAAATCCCACTCCGCCTCATGCATATGGGGCAGAACGATGCACCGCCTGGGGTCTTCGGACAGGATTCGCGCCTTTTCCTGACATTCCACAATATAGTGTTCATCAACGTCGAATGTCCTGCGGAGCGAGTCAACTTCCCCTTCCCTGACATGCGGCTCAACATTCATCGAATACATGTAACGGTCTTCAGGAAAGGGAAACGGGAACCGCAGAACCGTTGCCGTGGTATTTTCCAGATTATATGGGGCCCGGTAACTTCCTGCCGTTCTGAAGGGGATTTCCTGCATCATTGTCTATTCGCCATCCGATCTGTTTTTTACAAATCAAGCTTCAGGAAACGCGACCTGGCACGTGATACGCAGGTCAGGATTGCCTTGCCTTCCTCGCGCTCGCCTTCGGTCAGGACATGATCACGGTGCTCGGCTTCGCCTTCCAGGACAGCCACGCGGCACATTCCACATGCACCACCCCGGCACATGCATGGCGCCTGTATGCCCGCGCCTTCCAGTGCCTCGAGAAGGGTTTCTTCCGCCTGGACCGTAATGGTCTTTCCACTGCGGGCCAGTACAACATCAAAAACACGGCCGCCGGAAGGCGATACAAATCGTTCATAATGAATTTTCGAAGGGACGTAGCCGACATCCGTCGCCGTTTCCCTGACCCATTCCATAAAACTGTCCGGACCGCAGACATAAAGATGGGATGTGACCGGTTCATTCGCCAGAATCGTATGCAGTGTCCCTACCGCACCGTCCCGGCCTTCATGGAAAATGATTTTTGACGGGTCATATGATGATAACAATGCTTTGAAAGCCGATTTTTCGGCTGGCCGGACATAATGATGCAAGGAAAAGTCCATGCCGTTTTTCTGCATCATGTTCATGTAGGATAAAAAGGGCGTAATACCTATTCCGGCTGAAACAAGTATATGCCGTTGCGCGGTCTTGACGATAGGAAATCGATTGGAAAGTCCCGTTACGGAAATATCCAGGCCAACTTTTCCATGTTCATATAAAAATCGGGAGCCTCCGCGTGAGGGTGCGGCCCGACGGACAATGATATGAAGTGACCTGCCGTCATCCGATCTTTCCACAATGGAATAGGCATTTTTCCAGATACGGTCCTTGTTCCCAAACGCAAACACACCATTGCTGCCGGGCGATATCGCCGGAAACGCCCCTTCCCTGGCCGATATCACGAACCGGCGCAGATCAGGTGACAGAACATCAATAGACGATAGGGTCGCATGATAACCGGAAATTGAATCCATATTACGTTCCTGCCATAGAAACCGCCCTGCTTCCTGGCTGCTGGTCATGCCGACCAGACATGTTCGAAACAGAACAGTTCAATTTCCTCGCGCCTGCCTGCCCTTCAATCCTTGCGCGTTCTTTTTGTCTTCTGCGGATCGTCGAATGGCAGGGAATGGGTGATGCCTTTCAGGGCGTCCTGACCGGAATGGACTTCGATCTGCTTGCCTTCCGTGGCGAAGGAGGGCAGGAGCCGGGCAAGGGCCATGGACTTGCCGGTCAGGCTTGAAAACATGCCACAGGTCACAACGCCAATTTTCTGGCCCTGTGCGTAAACCGCGTCACCAGCCTGTGCCACGGCGTCGGTGTCGAGCAGCAGGCCATATATCTTGATCCGTTCGTGTCCCTTGAGGGCGAAATGCGCGGCGGCGCCCCGGAAATTCGTCTTTTTCGGGCTGACTGTGAAATCAAGCCCCAGTTCCCACAGGGTATCACCAGCAGGGTATTCATCAAATGGATATATTTCTGAATTATCATAAGGATAAAACAGCAGGCAGCTTTCAACCCGCAGCAGATCGAGCGCCGTAAAGCAGGTCGGCACGATACCCATTTCCTTGCCATCGGCAAGAATGCTGTCCCAGATAAGGGGCGCATTTTCTCCTTTGCAGAAAATTTCATAACCGCGTTCACCGGTATAGCCGGTACGGGAAATCATGACCGGCGCACCGAACAGTGTTGTCTGCATATGGTGGAAATACTTCAGCTGCCGAATGCCCGGGACATGTTTGGACAGGAAATCGACGGCAACAGGTCCCTGCAGGGACAGATCATGCAGGTCATCATCAAACAGCAGGCTTGCATTGCGGCCCACGACCATATTCGCCAGCACTTCATGCAACGCGCCGGCACCATGCACGACCATCCAGCTATTGGGTCCCGTGCGATAGAGAATGCAATCATCTATGAATTTTCCCTGATCGTTCAGTACCGCGGCATAGGCTGAACGGCCCGGTGTAATCTTGCGGACATCACGGGTTGTCGCATAATCCAGTATGCCCGAAGCATGCGGCCCGACCAGATGCAGCTTTTTCAGGCCGGATACATCCATAAGACCGGCACGCGTGCGTATGGCGACATAGTCATCCTGCACGTCCTTGTCATAGGTCCATGCAGTCCCCATGCCATTCCAGTCTTCGAGAGAAGACCCCAGGGTAGAATGTCGATCAGAAAGAACACTATGCCGCCAGCTATAGGTCATGTTCGATTTTCCCCAATTGCCATGTGATTTTCATTTTGAACAAAACATTCATACTGATGCGTTTTATTTATTACCGCATGAACATGAAGGATATAACAGTGTAACCAGATGTTATCCCGTTACACCTGAAATAAGGAAATCGATGTTACGATAAGAGGATACCCACGAAAGTCAACCATAAGGAATATAAATATCCTTTGAAGAAAAATTCCTACCATCCTTCTGCGCTGACCCATACCCGCTGATTCCGGAAGGTCTCCTCCCCTCCCCTTGCGCTCACGACCCCTGTTCACGAACAGGCGTTCGGGCCATGGGGACTGTCCCCCTTATTGCTTCAGGAAGGCCTCAAGACTGTCGTCCATTGCTTCCATCCATGGCGTATGGTGCGCGGGCGCCAGCTTGCCGGTAAGGGCCGATACATAGGATTTATCGCGATAGGTCATGATATTCTCGACCTTGTCGTGCTTCCAGTCCTTGAAGCTCTGGGCCACGTGGTCGAGGTCGAAGGGAGGATAATCCGTCAGGCTGATAAGATCGCGGACATAGTCGGTCTGGAAATCGATTTCTTCATACGGGGTCGAAGCCTCTTCCTCCCGTGCACGCCATTCCAGCGTATCGGCCGTCATGTCTGCGGCAGGTGGCAGATGAATGCGGTCCATTATGACGTCACGGGCAAACCACGCCTGCGCGTCGAACATGTTGAATGTGTAATACTGGTCCTGCATGCCAAGATAGAACAGATGTGGATTTTTGATCCAGCATACGCCCTTGTACAGATCCAGCGGATAAAGCCGGTTGTTTGTCTCAAGGCGCAGGCTATCAGGCAGAAAAGGGAAATGATGCCGGTAGCCGGTGCACAGGATGATGGCGTCAACATTCTTTGTGCTGCCGTCAATGAAATATGCAGTATTGCCTTCCACGCGCTCCAGCAGTGGACGTTTGTGAAATCCTTCGGGCCAGTCATACCCCATGGGTTTGCCACGGCATGAAAAGGTAACGGAGCGCGCGCCGTATTTGAAGCACTGCGTGCCGATATCCTCGGCGGAATAGGAACTGCCGATCATAAGCAGATCCTTGTCCTTGAATTCATTGGCGTCACGGAAATCATGCGCGTGCAGGACACGGCCCGGAAAATTGTTGAAACCGGGAAATGATGGCACGTTGGGCACTGAAAAATGGCCACTGGCGACGATCACGTCATCGAATACCTCGGTATAGACGTGTTTCTTTTCCAGGTCCTCGACCGTAACCGTAAACTTGGCTGTCCTGTCGTCCCATGTCACGCCACGGACTGGCGTTCTGAAACGGATGTAATCACGCAGGTTCCCCTTGCTGATCCGGCCCGTAATGTAGTCGTACAGTACGGCACGTGGCGGATAGGAAGGGATTTCACGCCCGAAATGTTCCTCGAAGGAATAATCCGCAAATTCCAGGCATTCCTTGGGGCCATTCGACCATAGGAACCGGTACATACTGCCATGCACCGGTTCACCACATTCATCCAGCCCGGTACGCCATGTATAATTCCATAAACCGCCCCAGTCCGCCTGCTTTTCAAAACAGACAATTTCAGGAATCTCGGCACCTTTTTTACGGGCGGATTCAAATGCGCGCAGTGCGGCCAGACCGCTGGGACCCGCTCCGATAATACCAACCCGCTTGGTCATGTTCATTCCTTCTCAAAGCAGCTTATATCAAAACGCCCCGTGGCAGCGCGCCTGAATACGGTGGGCTACCAGAAGTATTCTCCGCATTCGTGGAGAAGACATGATGATGCTAGTGATACCATTCCGAGGACGCAATAATGCCTCATGGCACATAATCGTCCAGTATCATGATCAGAAATGACTATATTTTAGGCATAAATGCATAATTTTGTGCAGAAATAAGTATTATTTGCTCCAATTCATTACAGTTCCACCCACATCATGGCGGCGGACGCATCTTTCCGCCTATGGTTGTGATGGCCACCGGGCAGAAATATTTATGGCGCGTTGTTTTGAAATCAAAATGTTATTGACAAAATATTTTCCCGTAAGCAGAATTCGGGAAATATCCATTTCCTCAACAACACCGCCGTGCCGTTTTCTGTAGTTCACGCAGGCCTGCGCGCGCTATTTCCGTATTCCCGGATGCACCCTGCGCCCGACTGCCACAAGGCTGAGACTGGATCCGACAGTCTGACGGCTTAACAAGGATATATCCGTCATGAATGTAGTGAGGAGCGAAACACCTCAATCTGCCGTGCGACGCCTGAGACTGCCGGGCAACGGTTTTACTTATTTTACATTGAATGCAGGTGACTGGGTCAGCCTGATCGACCCGGAAGGGCTGCAGCCAGTGGACCTGTTCATACTGGGTGATGGTGCGGTTCTGGACCCACCCGATCCCGCTGCGGGCCGTTCCCTGACGGATGTACTGACGTCCAGTGACCAGGGCGCCGCATTGCTTGAACAGCTTCAGGCGGCAGGTCTGTCCACCCGGCAGTGGCAGTCCTTTCATTTTTCCGGGGCGCAGAAAACCGGCACGGTTGTCTCGGTCACCGCGCACCGTCCTGTTACATGCCTGGCGCATGCCCCGGCCGGAACGGTAGCAGAAGAATGGCTGCCCGCGACGGCCCTGTCCATCGAAATCCATTCTGGCACGGATACGCCCGTTGACGACCTGCCCCTGCCCCTTGCGCCTGAAATCGCCAGCATGCGTATTCCCGCCGCCACCGCGCGGAGTTACTTTGTAAAAGCAGGGGATTATATCCAGATCATCGATGTATCAGGCAAACAGTGTTCGGATTTCCTGGCGTTTGATGCGAATGCCCTGAAACAGGGTGTGGAGCGTGGACTGGACATGACGGCAACCCGGACCCTGATGGGGCTGTCATCCTCAACACCCGGTCTTCATTCCAAGTATTTTGATGAAACCATGCAACCCCTTGTCGAGGTCGTGCAGGATGCCGTTGGCCGGCATGATACCTTCCTGCAGGCCTGTACCGCCAAGTATTATGATGATGCCGGTTATTTCGGGCATGCAAACTGCACCGACAATTTCAACACGGCGCTGGAGCCGCACGGGGTCGCCCCCCGTTATGGCTGGCCTGCTGTCAATCTGTTTTTCAATACATCCGTAATGCCGGACGGCGCCATAACGGTAGATGAACCATGGTCGCGTCCGGGTGACTATGTCCTGTTCCGCGCCCTTACCGATCTGATTTGTGCGTCTTCCTCCTGCGCGGATGACATTGATGAAGCCAATGGATGGCAGCCGACTGACATTCATATCCGGATTTATGACCGATCCTGCAGCTTTCCAAAAGGAATTGCACACCGCATGACACCTGATGCCGCCCCGATCCTGACACGCCAGACCGGATTCCACGACCGCACGGCGGCATTGACCCGCAATTTCGTGGAATATCGCGGATTCTGGTTGCCTAACTGTTTTTCAAATGAAGGCGCCATTGCCGAATACTGGGCATGCCGTGAACGGGCCGCCATCATGGATCTGTCCGCCCTGCGGAAATTCGAGGTCATCGGGCCAGACGCGGAAGAACTCATGCAGATGGCCGTTACACGTGACGTCCGCAAACTGTCCGTAGGACAGGTGGTATACACCGCCATGTGCTACGAGCACGGCGGCATGATTGATGACGGAACCATTTTTCGCCTGGGTGAACGCAATTTCCGCTGGGTCTGTGGTGACGATTACTGCGGGGTATGGCTGCGGGAACTGGCGACCCGCCACGGGCTGAAGGTCTGGGTCAAGTCTTCGACTGACGCCTTGCATAATATAGCCGTTCAGGGCCCGAAAAGCCGGGATATCCTGCGCAAGGTCATCTTTACTCCCGAACATAATACCAGTCTGGATGAACTGAAATGGTTCCACTTTACCACTGGCCGCATCGGCGACGCGCGGGGTGTTCCGGTGACCGTGTCGCGTACCGGATATACCGGTGAACTGGGATACGAAGTCTGGTGCCACCCTGCCCAGGCAACCGATGTATGGGACGCCATATGGGGTGCAGGCGAAGCCCATGGCATGCGTCCGCTTGGACTTGAGGCGCTGGACCTGCTGCGTGTCGAGGCCGGTCTGGTCTTTGCGGGGTATGATTTCTGTGACCAGACAGATCCGTTCGAGGCCGGAATCGGCTTTACCACTCCGGCCCGGAAAACCGACGATTATATCGGCAGGGAAGCGCTGGCAAACCGGCGGGCCCACCCGTTGCGCCGTCTGGTCGGGCTTGATATCGAGGGGCATGAGGCCGTACACCATGGTGATGGCGTCTATATCGGCCGGGCACAGGTCGGTGTCGTGACCAGTTCCGTGCGCTCCCCGCTTCTGGGACGGACCATTGCACTTGCACGTCTGGATGTAACGCAGGCTGAAATCGGCACGGCGGTTCAGATCGGCAAGCTTGACGGGCAGCAGAAACGCATCAACGCCACCGTTGTTCGGTTTCCCCACTTTGATCCGGACAAGACAAGGGTGCGGGCGTGAAGCGCGCGACGGCACGGACATGGTCTTTCATGCCCGTGCCATTTCACGGCTTTGGAGACGGGGCAACCGACAGTCCTGTCTTCCGGCTATCAGCCCGCACGTGCAAAATAGGCGATCAGTGCACGTTCGGACGTAACCCCTATCTTGCGATAAAGACGGGCCCGGTGATTTTTGACCGTGCCCTTGCTGACACGTAATTTCTGTGCGATTTCGCCGCTGCTCTTGTCCGCCAGGATGAGGGACAGGATCTCGCTTTCCCGGTTGGTCAGACCCAGCCGGGTGATATCGGCCGCCTTCACTCTGGCACGATCCATGCATTCGACCGTGTATAACGTCGCCCCCGGCGCGAGGGGGTAATATTCCCCCAGGTTTTTTATCTGAACAGTCATGCCTGTTTCAAATTCGATACGCTGTGCGGCCTCCCCCGTCTGGCATGTCCGGGAATAGTCCATGATCTGCCCCACCCGATCGGGAAAGGTCCGGGCGAAAACATCCCATCCGGCAGTCTTGTAACAGCATGCACCGCTTCGGTCGCGAATCATCACCGCACGACGGCTGTCGGCCATGCCGCTACCATCGATCATGTTGAACAGAAAGTTCACATGCGCCTGATGCAGTCCCTGCATGATGGGGAAAACGGTCTGGACACGATTGATATCCGACTGTGTAAACACGCCGTCATTGCGTTGCAGGAACAATATAAGGGAGTGATTGCCCTGACTGGGCAATATGACGCCAAGTTCATCCCGGAACCCGGCCTCTCTCTGGAACAGATCTGTATAGATATCGGCCTTGATTGCCGTATCAAGCCGTTCCAGCGTGATGACGCCAGCCATGCGGCGATGTTTCCACATCCGCCAGAATGGGTCAAAATTACGATATGCATCAACATACCACTGCGTAACGACCATCGAGACGCCATTGGTATAGATGACATCCGGATGCATTTCGGTTGAATAGGAAATAATCCAGGATGAGTGATGCGGAATCAACGTTTCCAGCAGGGATAACAGACGACAGTAGAAATCAGGCGCGCCGATTTCAGCGGCGACTGTTCCTGCCTGCGCCAGCCATGACGGCAACTGGTCTGTCGGTGGACTGAGTGTCAACATCGGCATTTGTTGTCTGATCCATCAAACATCAGGGGTACCTAATGGGACTCGTAGCCTAGATAAGAACTTTCCTTCGGGTCAATATTTTTGATCCCTATATAAAAAAATACAGTGCGGATCGGGCATAACATTTTCCACGGCCTGCGTTTTCCGGCACGTGATTTGATCCGGATGGTTCCATCTGTCTCCCTATATGACGGGAAATCAAAAGGTTCCCATTTTGCTACATGACGCCATGGCTGGCTTTTGAACGCCGGTATCCATGGTACGTTCCGGCGTGGAGCCGTCTTCTCCCGCCGGCGCATAGCCAAGCAGGGTGATGATCCTGTCCGCAGCCTGACGCGCTTTCGGCATTCTGGGCCATACAAGGCGCATCGATACCTTCGGCTGGTATGGCAGGGGTAGCCAGCCAATGCGTGCAGTCAGGTTTTTAATCGCATCCTGCGGTAAAACGCACAGATAGCCGTGATCAAGTATAAGACGCAGCATGATCGGCAGGGCATCGACCTCCACGATAACGGGTTGCGTGTTTTCAAACGATATGACGGTTTCCAGCGTTTTCCAGACACTCTGGCGCAGACCACTTTTAAGGCTGGGAACTGCAATCGGATGTGCGGCGAGCAGATCCGGAACCGACGCCGTGGGGCCGACGACCCGCGCAGGACCCGCAAGGACCAGTTCGGACGCAAACAGGTCACGTTTTTCAAACACATCCGTGGAAACCGTGGTGTCGGTCAGGATGATGTCAAGCATCGCTGATTTCAGATCCCTGAAAAGGTCTTCGGCGGTTCCGCTGCTGATCAGCAGGTTCTGATGCGGATAGGCGTGCTGCCAGCCAGCGACAAGCTGCGCAAGATTGGAGGTCAGGTTGCTTTCATAATTGATGGGTAGAATGGTGCCGAAGCGGATATCCCGCAGCGCATGGCTGAAACGCTGGTCTGCATGGGCTGTCAGCAGATGTATCTGGCGGATAAGGGGACGAATGGCATGGTAGAATGCCTCTCCATCCGGTGTAAGCGTGCAGCCATTCCTGGATCGGGACAGAAGATGTCGTCCCAGTTGCTGTTCCGCTTGCGAAATCTGTCGTGACAGGTTGGATTGGGGAATATCCAGACGATTTGCGGCATGGTGGATGCTGCCGGCCTCCGCCACGGTAACGAAACGTTCAATGAAGGTCAGCGATAGTGGAAAGCGTGCGGCACGATGCAGTACGGATACGGTATCATTGCCATCTTCCGGCAGTCCGTCACCATGCAGGGCGACAATGCCCGACAGTATTGTGATGAAGTCAGGTAATATCGTGCGCAGTTTCTCCGCCGCCGGGGTCAGATACAGCGTTGACGCCGCCGTGTATACAAGGCGCGTCGCCAGGCGGCTTTCAAAACGTTCCAGCGCGTCCGCCACACTCGATACGGGCCTGTCGAGTGCGGCGGCAGCCTCCCGCACGGAATGAAACCAGATGACAGCCAACGCCTGGGCAAGTGTGGTAAAGCGCATCTTGGCCCCTCCCTGATGGCAGCATGATATCATCTGTCCGGATTTTGATATAAATATTACGCAACGCCGTTCCGTATCATGACCGTAAGTGCCCCGGTTGATGGGAATTCGGGGCCTGCGGAGAAATGGCGATATGTCCACCCCTTTGGCACAGAGCTTCCGTGCCGATCTTTCCCGCCTGGAACAGATGGGCGCCCTGCACCGCATCAGGAAAGCTACGGACCCACGTTACGAAATCAGTGGCCTGCTGTGGCTGCGGCGTACGGGACCGGCACAACTGTTCGAACATGTCCATGGCTGCGCCATGCCCGTTGCGGGCAATGTGCTGAACTCCCGCCAGCGGATCGCCACGCTGCTGGGTGTGACGGAGGCATCGCTGCCAGGTCACCTGAAAGACATCCTGTCCCGTTCCCTTCCCCCTGTTGTGGTGGAGGATGGACCCGTACAGGAAATGGTCCATGACGACAGACCTGACCTGGCGACCCTGCTGCCTGTCCCAACATGGTTCGAGCATGAAACCGGGCCTTATATTACCGCAGGCGTCATCATCGCCAGGGATCCCGAAACAGGCCGACGGAACGTTTCCATCGCGCGGATCAGACTGGACGGCGGCGCGCGGATCATGGTCGGGATCGCCAGAAACCACCACCTGAACATCCTGGCGGAAAAAGCCGCGGCCATGAACACGACACTGCCCATAGCGGTCAGCATCGGAAACTGTGCGTCGGTCCTGATCGGATCCCAGCTCTATCTGGGACTGGGTGATGACGAATTCGACAGTGTAGGCGCCCTGCTTGGCGAACCGCTACGTCTGGTCAGGTGCCGCACGGTGCCCCTGGAGGTGCCGGCAGAAGCCGAGATCGTGCTGGAAGGGCATATCGATGCCCGCGATCAGGTTGAAGAAAAGACCGTTTCGGAATTTCACGGGTTCTATGCCCATTACGGTTTCGGGACAGGCGGGAAAATCCGGTGTGTCACAACCCGTCGCTTACCCATATATCAGGCGATACTGCCCGGCTTTGCGCCCGAACACTGCCTGATCGGGGCTGTCGCCATCGAAGCCGTCTGCCTGCGGCTGCTGCAGGGCCTCATCCCCTGCGTGCGCCGCGTTGTCGTGACGGAAGGGGGAATGGGCAGGCTGCATGCCATTATCGTCATGCACCGGCCACGACCGGGTGAGGCGAAGCGCGCGATCATACTCGCCATGGGTCAGGTCAACCTGCTCAAGCATGTCATTGCTGTCGATGATGATATTGATCCGGAAAATCCCATGGAGGTCGAATGGTCGATCGCAGCCCGGTTCCGGGGGGATCAGGACCTGCTGGTCCTGCCCGGCATGAAGGCGGACCGGGCCGACCCCGTGCATGAAAACCTGACCATTACCAAGGTAGGGATCGTGGCGTGTCGCAGGCCGGGTGATGGCGAACGGGGCGGCAATTCCGAACGGGTCCGTATTCCCGCCGATGTCCTTGCCACCCTGCAGGAAAAACTGGAACATTACTGATGACCGACACAACGCCCATACCGGCCCGCAAACATATCATTGTTGGCGTGACCGGGGCCTCCGGTTTCGGCTACAGCGCCACCGTGCTGGAAATCCTGCATGATCTGGGTATTGAAACCCATCTGGTCATTTCCCGTTCCGCCATGCTGGCCATGGGGCATGAAACCAGCCTGACGGTGCATGACCTGAAGGCGCTTGCGGACCATACCTATGACAACCGTGATATTGCCGCCCCCGTGGCCAGCGGTTCCTTTCGCACTGCCGGCATGATCGTGGTCCCCTGTTCGGCCAAGACGCTGGCTGAAATCGCAACCGGGCTGGGCGGAAACCTGATTTCACGGGCAGCGGATGTCGTGCTGAAGGAACGGCGGCGACTGGTTGTCATGTTCCGGGAAACGCCGCTCCATCTCGGTCACTGCCGCAATATGGTCCAGTTGACTGAAATGGGCGGGATTGTCATGCCCCCGGTGCCTGCGTTCTATCCCCGTCCCCAGAGCATTTCAGACATTATCTGCCATACTTCAGCGCGCATAATCGATCTTTTTGACCTGCCCGTGGACCTTCCCGGTCGATGGAAGGAACACTGACCCCGCCCCGGACAGTGTCATCCCGATCCCTACCCATAGTACCCATCAATTACGGATATCATTCCAATGAAAGCACATGACATTTGCATGGGGGCCGCAGCACCTTCCATCACCGATATCGCCGATATTGCCCGTCGTGGCGCAAAGCTGTCCCTGAGCGCCGAAGGGATGTGCAGGATCCGTGCCGGGCGCGCGGTCGTTGAACGTTATGTGGCGGAAAACCGGGTCGTTTACGGACTGAACACCGGGCTGGGCGCCAGTGTCGATACGGCGCTGGTTGATGCGGACATGATCGCCTTCCAGAAACGCGTACCCCACAGTCACAGCGTCGGGGTCGGGCCGGTCCTCCCGCGTGAGGAAGTCCGCGCCATGATGGCCGCCCGCGTAAGCGGCATGGCAGCAGGCGGCACCGGTGCATCCGAAGGGATCGTGACAGGCATTGTTGCCGCGCTCAATGCGGGCGTGCATCCCGTCATTCCGGCGTGGGGATCCATCGGGGCCGCGGATCTGGCGCCTCTTGCCCATATGAGCATGGGCCTGATGGGCCTGGGGCTGGCTGAATATGGGGAAAGCATAATGCCCGCGGCCGAGGCGCTGGCGCGTGCGGGACTGGAACCGCTTGATATCCGCATAAAGGATGGTCACGCGCTGATTGCGACGAACAGCCTTTCGACCGGGGCCGCGTGTCTGTGTCTGGAAGATGCTGATCGCGCCCTGTCATGGTCATTACGGGCCATAGCACTCAATTTTGAAGGTTTTCGTGCCAACCTTGCCACCCTGGACGAGGAAGGGCTTGCGGCACGCCCCGCCATGGGCCAGCAGCGTGCCGGTGCATGCCTGCGCGATCTGCTGGTCGGCAGCGGGTTGTGGGCACCGGGGGCGGCGCGACGCCTGCAGGATCCCCTCAGTTACCGTTGCGTTCCCCAGGTATGGGGAGGATTCATGCACGCACTGGACGAAGCCCGTCAGGCAACCGAAATCGAACTGGGCAGTTCGGCTGATAATCCTGTTGTTCTGGCCGATACCGGCAGGATCGTGACGACGGGTAATTTTGATATGACAGCCTTTGTCCTGTCGTGGGAGCGGCTGGGACAGGCGATCGCGCATTGCGCCACCGGCACGGCGCATCGTTGCATGAAAATCATGTCTCCCGCCGTATCCGACCTGCCGCGCTTCCTTGCTGCAAAAGGGCAGAACCGGGGCGGTTATGCGGAACTCCAGAAAACCATATCCGCGATGGAGGCTGAAATCCGGCATCTGGCGCTGCCCGTTTCACTCAGCCCCATTCCTGTATCCGACGGGATTGAAGACCAGTCTTCCATGGCGCCGCGTGTCATTTCGAAAACGCAGGATATCGTCAGGAGATTTCATTATATGGTTGCCATGGAACTGCTTCTGTCGGCTGAAGCGGTGGAACTGCGTGGCGTGACGGATACGCTTGGTGAGGGGATCCTGTCCGTCCAGAAGGCCATACGTGACCGTGTGCCCGCCCTTGATGAGGATAGGGAACTGGGCAGTTCCGTCATGGCGCTGGTCGACATGATCCTGTCATAGGATGTGGTGGGGCAGCGCCTGCGTGTCGCCACGGCGGCAGGGCTGTTCCACCTCGACACGGAGAGATGATCCGCCGAATATCCCGCCCGGCCCACGGACGCCGCCAGATGCGTCGGGGATGTCAGCCGTGATCCGGCACCCTTGTTGCGGGTACCTTCAGGAACTTTGCTTCATCGGGGCAGAAATGCCTGAGGTGCTGCAGCACGCTGTCGCGCAGATGCTGGCGAAGTGTCTGGACCAGATCAAACGGAAGCCTTCCCAGTTCACCTTTGCGGACAATAAGTGTCAGCTGCCGCCGTGCAGGTGGTCCCGGCAGGGCCATGCAACGGAAGTGCGGGACTGCTTCCCCGCATTCAAGCATGCATAGTGGTGTCGTGATGGCCATGCCGCCATCCATGCAGGCTGACGTGACCCCGAACGGAGAGTCGAATTCCAGACTGTAACGTAACTCCAGACGCAGGCGGCGCAGGTAACGTTCAATATCCTGCCCGATCCGCGAACGGGCGGAAAAGCGGATGAATGGCATATATTGATTGATTTCCTGCAACGCCTTCGGCCCGTCCGGGTATGGTCCGGTTGCGGGGTATAGCAGGACATACGGCTCTTCCAGCAGGACCCAGCATTCCAGGCCATTCATGTCCTCCAGATCCCCTGCCCCCACGATCAGGTCCATCTGCCTGCCGAGCAGTGCGGCGTAATGAGATTCCGTAGGGCCTGAAAGAATGACGGAACGCTCCGCGCGTTCGCGCAGGAAACGTGTTAACGGGGGCAGCAGCGCCCGGGACAGGCTGTCAATAATTCCAACGCGCAGCAGGTTGGGCCGCCCGCGCTGGAGTTCCTGCAGCCTGATGCTGGCCCGCCGTGCCTCCGTTGTCAGGATAAGGGCATGTTCGCGCAGCAGGGCACCGCTTGCCGTCAGGCCGATCGGACGCATCGACCGGTCGAATAGGACTACGCCCAGCCGATGCTCCAGATCACTGATAACCTGCGAGATGGCCGATTGCGTGATACCCAGCCGACGCGCGGCCCCCGCCATCGTGGTGTGTTCACAGACCTGCAGGAAAACCTTCAGCGCATGCAGGTCAAACGGAAGATCGGAACTGATCATGAAACGGATCTAGCACGGATATGGCCGACCGGTATTCAAGGGGCCTGTTCCATGACAGGAGGGGTATCAGGCATAAGGACCGCCGGATCGTATGTGGTCAGGAACGCCATGCGCGCGGATGGTCCCCGGGGCAGGAGATCGCAGGCCTTGCGTGACGTTGGCCCGAATGTCCTCCTGGCGTCCTGAATCCCCCGCAGCACCATCCAGCTGCATCCCTGATTCATATCCATTGCAAGCAGGTGCATCGTATCGGTGACGGTCTGTTGCAGCCGCACTGTCTTCAGGTAGGTCTGGGCCTGTAGATCCTCCACCGTGGCGATGATCGCATTCCCTTCAGGCGGGACCGGGTTCAGTTGTCCCTGCACGTCCTGAAAAACGTCCGCGGCGGCATAGCCAATACGGGAACCGAAATATTCCCTGTACTGTGCATCATTCAGAACGTTGCGGGGACTGACAATCGTGAAGAACGGATTTTCAAACCGGTATATCCGCTGGGTGATCGCGACATCCATGTTGCCCAGCGCGATTGTAAAGGCTTCCACCTGATTGGCCAGCGGATAGGGATCCCAGTTGGCGTTCGACAGGATATAGCCATGCAGGTGCCGGTCCGCGTCACTGCCATGAACGTAATACTGCATCATCTGCGGCGTGGACAGTTCCCACGAATCATCGGGCGAAACCCCGACGCGTATGGCCGGATTATGATCGGAACTGTTCAGTTCGATCTGCACGGTATGCTGCAGTTCGGACCATGACTGCCACGCGGCCCCCTGCCTGATGGATGAAGCGCGCAGGCTTTCGGGGTCCTGTATGACACGGTGCGGGTCCGCATCGAACAGGTAACTTCCCCGCAGCAATTGCATGACCCGCTTCGCATCCCAGTTCAGCCAGCGATAGGGATGGCCGGCCTGTACCGGCGCGCTAAGCGGGGTCACGCTGCTGTTCATGCCCTGCAGGTCGATTGCCAGCGTCAGGTCGGCCCAGTCCAGCGCGCGTCGGCCTTCCTCGACAGCAAAGGCCGCGCGGGCAACGGCATAGGCATCCGAACTGATCAGTGCGGCATCATCCGCGCCAAAGGGTTTGAGGGGTGTCAGGCCGGCCTTGTGCAGGGCGTCGGCCGCACTCATGCGCACGCCGTTGTAATAGGCGTCCCCCACGCCAACCATGGTCGCGGCAATCCCGCACAGGATCCGCAGGTCCCCTTCCCCCAACGATCCACGCAGCGGGAGCACCGGCGTGATGCGATGGTTCAGCAGGTCCTGCAGCATCCGGGTCAAGGCGGGACTGGCGGCCTCGTAAGTCATTGTGTTCGCGCGGATGGCCATCACGGCACGGACAAGGGCCTCATCCTGCACTTCGGGCTCACCTGGTACGGGGGCTTCTTCCTGGAAGCGTTGCAACTGGATTTTTTCCAGCAGCCTGTGATTGTTTGCCTCCAGCGGGTCGCCTTTGAATATCCAGTTTTCCCGCTTGTCGCCGGCGCCACGATTGAACCAGTAAACCGCCATTCCTTCACGTGCTGCCTCCAGCAGAAGGTCAAAGGCGTCATGCGAGCGCTGGGCCGCTTCGGGGGACAGGCTGACCTTCGCCCCGTCACGCGCTATATGCATCAGGTCAGACAGTGTCATGTCATGGCCCGTCAGGACAACGGACTCCACGCCGGAAACAGGGCTGATCGGTTCCCACGCCCGGGCGGCCATCGTCAGTTCCAGTTGCAACGCAAACGCGCTGGTGGCCAGAACTGCTGCGCGGGTGGCAGATTTCAGGAAACCACCCATCAGAAATGTGCCGCCAGGGTGCCGAAGAACTGCCTCGGCGCGCCAGGCATGAAGGACTGGTAGTCGCCCTGCACGGGATTTCCTTCCTCACCGACCACGGCAATCCAGTGCTGGTCCAGCAGGTTATAGACGTTGAGCTGCAGGTTCAGGTTCTTCAGGATACCAAAGCTGCCGAAATCGTAGCGCACGCCCAGGTTCGTAATGAAGTAATGCGGTGCTGAAACCGTGTTCATGTAATCGACATAGCGGTGGCCGACATAGTTTTCATCAATATCGAATGTCAGGCCCTTGTAACGGTAGGTCAGCTGGCTCTTCCACATCAGCATCGGCATGTTGGGGGCCTGCTTGCCCCGCACACGGACCTCGCCGGACGCAGTGTTGTAGTTGTTGTCATATGTTTCACGGTTCCAGCTGAAGCTGTTGTAGAGTGAAATGTGATGCGGGAAATGGACCGTTCCACTCAGTTCCAGTCCGTTCATGGTCACACTGCCGACATTCTGGACAGTGGAAACGGAGTTGATGATCGTGCCCTCGGCCAGCGCGATCAGGCGGTTGGCAAAATTGACCCGATAGCCCGTAATCAGTCCGTCAAACCATTTGCGGTGCATGCGGTAACCGGCTTCGTAGACCCAGGCTGTCTGCGGCCGGAGGTTTCGTTCCTGGGCGGCGAATGCGCTCGCGTCGGTGGTGCCAAAAGCGGATCCCTGATTCCATCCGCTGAAATCGTAGCCACTCATGTTTTTTGAAATATCAAAAAAGAATTCGTCATTGCGCGTTATTTTCCAGTTGCCGCTAATCTGTGGCAGTGCTGGCGCTTCGGCGGTCAGGCCGCCATCGGGCAGGGAACTCTGCCCGGTGAATGCCGGATTGTTCAGGATGACATGGCTGTGCGTGGTATCGATCAGGGTCTTGAAGCCGGCATTGATCTGCAGGTTTGGCAGAATATGATATGTGTCGGCCATGTAGAACTGGAATGTATTGGTATTGAATGCATAATCCCATTCATTCATGAACGCTGACCTTGGATTGCGCCATGTATAGGGGCTGAGTGGCGCCCCCTGCCCCAGTACGGGTTCTTCCCACAGGGCGCGATCCTGCTCGTAATCGTTATTTTCATACCATATGCCGGCATGAAATTCATTGCGCTTCGTTTTCCATGTAATATGGCTGTTAAAACCGAAGCGGCGCCCGTATTCGTTTCGACCCTGCATGGCCAGGGGCGCACCGTTAGGCGATGATTCGTAAGGCGTGACCCATGTGCTGAAACCGTTATCGGCAATGGCATATCCTGTCGTGCGCCATTCCAGCCCATGGCCAAGGCGGGTATTGATGGTTGTCGAACCGACAAAATCACGCCGCAGCCCGGATCCCGCATAATAGGCGGCATCCATTGGATCATTGGTTTTGGCGACCTGCGAACTGAACTGGCCCTGTGCCGCATGATACGCGGCGGCATAGTTGGGATAGTAGTTATCCCAGTTTGAACCAAGGACATTGATATAGTTCATCGACAGATCCTGGTAATCGATCTCCTTGCGTGAACTCCAGTCAAAGAACGTTGTCCAGGTTGTGTTCTCACCAAAGGGCTGGACCAGTTTCGCATTGATCTGATCGTATTCGTTCCGTCCCGACCCTTTCCATTTATCAAGGGTCGAATGTGCGTATGCAATATAGAATCGTGTCCCCGACCTGTTCAATGCACCGCTGTCATAACGTGCAAAAGTACGGAATGTGGAATTGCTTCCGAAGGTCTGCTGAAGGGTTCCCCCCTGTTTCATTTCGGGATCACCGGAATAGAACTGGATCGTACCACCAAGGTTGCTGGAGGACGGGACTTCCACCGACCCCGCCCCCTGGGATACTGTCGTCCTTCTGATATTTTCGGATATGATCGCGCGGTTTATATTCAGGCCGCGTTCACTGTCATATTCCATCGGACCGAGTGGAATATCATCCAGAGTAAAACCGAGCTGGTCCTGATCGAAACCGCGCACGGTCATGCGCGTCGACCATTCGTAGGCGCCAAACGGATCTGCGGACATGAAATTCACGCTTGGCAGACGTTGCAGCATCTTCATTGCACTGGTGCCCGGTGCGGCCCGCGATAGTTCCGCAGACGAGATTGTTACCATCTGCCGGGTCGAGCCCCCCCCGAACACCCGAATTTCCTCGGATCGGGAGGGTGCCAGATCCCGCTGGGCCCGCGTACGATGATGCGTGGCGGCACTATTACTTGTTGTTGTATTTTCTGTTGTATCTGTTGTGCGGCCAGTCTGATGAATTGCCGTGGACGAAGTCTGTGACTGCGCCTGCCCCGAACGGTGATAGAGTAAAAAAGGCAGGGTCGCGAGAACAATAGATGACCTATAGGTGATAAGCCTCATGGAACTTCCCCGTATTTTTCGGACCACTTCGGTAAAACTGGTAAATATATACAGTATAAGAATTTATTATTGTTTTATCGTAACGAACATTTATGACGGTTTTTATTCAGCATGAACGCAGTCCACATTGCAAGAAATTTTAATATCCATAGGAAAATAGTTTTCCTCGTGTTGAATTTTGGCAATGACATACGTCCATGCGGAAATAGATTTCCATGAATGGAGAAATATAAAATTTATTAAAAAATAAGGGGTTGCGACATTATGTGTCGTAACCCCTTATCATATGTTCTCTAATTCCAAAGAAATTCATATCATGAAATAATAACCCAATAATTCCCGGGTAGAAAAATCATGCCCGGTTCATGATATATGCCGCGCATCCACCAGGTCGCGATTAACCTGCGATTCCTCATGCGAAACCGGTCCGCGCCGCAACAGGTCATTCAGATCATTCAGATCATTGGTGACATGTTCCATGGCATGTAATACTTCCTGCGCAGTCGCATTAAGCGGCAGTTCATCCATCAATTCCTGAAGGCGGCGCTTGGCGACCCAGGCACGATGCCGTGCCCATTCCGCTGGGGCGCAGGCTTGTTCCAGCATATAATTGACGTCATTGATCGACCCTTCGGTCGGCCTGATCCAGTCAAACCAGTTCGGATCGGGCACCTTGACGTTGGTTGAAACATAACTTTGTACCAGGCTGGCCCGTTCACCAAGTTCTTCCAGACGTGATGCGCGGTGGAAGACGGCGCTTCCCTGCATATAACAGGCATAACCTGGCCCGGCGAAATCTGGCGTGATGATCCGATCTTCGGGAATGCCTGCGCCTGAACGCATCAGCTTCCATCCCTCTTCGCGGGTTCCGTCGAAAATCTGGAACCGCCCGCCCCTGATCTTGTTAGGATCATGGACCATTAGTACCCAGTCAAATGCCGTTGCGTCATGATGCCATGTATCGACTTCCTTCCGTAATTCCTTTGGCTGGAAGTTCATATGCCCTTGCTGGTGCGTTATCGTATGTGGCACCAGTTGAGTATGGAACATTTCTGAAAAGAATTCTGTAATTTCGGGTGAAAGGCACAGATCCCGGACAAAGCGGGAGCGGTGTGTCGTGCCCCGCAGTGTCGCCGGCACGCGTGCACCATGTGTGTTATGACGGATGAACGGGTGCAGCTTGCGCGTAATGTCCGCCATGACTGCAATGCCTTCGTCAGACAGCAGCCGCGCGGCACTGGTCGCCGCGACAGGCGATGCGAAACGCGATATGACTTTTTCGTCATAGCCCAGATCCGAGAGCATCCAGATCCTGTCCGGGCGTTCAAGCTGTAGGTGAATGGCCGGATCGAATTCGGGTTCGTCCTCGATGACGAATTCATAACCTTCCGGCAGTGATGCAGGGTAAATATTATCTTCTGGCAGCATGTTGGCAGATTCCCTTGCTACTTCGGCATGGTTGCTGGATTATAAATCAGAATGCGTTCATTACACCTGTTGTTTATTTTATATTGTATTCTATGCGGCCTGGACATCATCAGTCGTTGCAGGATAGCGGGGCAAGTCCTGACCGGATTCCGTGGCACCTGAACTTTTTTCTTACGTAATGACCCTATCAGTTATTTCGAATAGGTCTCTATTAATTTTTCTAATTGAGTGTCGGAGCGATCTGGTCCCGCGCCACGGCATGATTGTGAAATGCGCGACTTACCAAGGGCATACAGACCGGCAATGTCATGATGCATGATATGAACCCTGCAATGCCAAGCATGGAATAGGAACTGACATCAACCAGAAAGCCCCCCATCAACGCACCGACGGCATAGGCGATACGGTCACAGCTTCCCCCCATGGCCCCCACCTTGCCAGTAGGATCCAGCCCCGCCGCTGCCCCCAGCAGGTAGGCATAGGCGATCATGACGAAAATCCAGTAAGAAATGATGCCAAGGCAATATATGACCGTATTCCACGCCAGTCCGGTCAGCAAAAAGGATAGCGCCGTTCCTATTATGCCAAACAGAAGTGGAAGCCTCCGATTGATATGGCCGGCAATTACGGCCCCAAAGACATTGGACAGGAAACCTGCGATAATACCGGCGGACGACAGTAAGACGATCACGCTTTCCTTGACATGAATCGACTGTCCTATGCCATCGACAAAAGACCAGACAATACCTGATCCGATGGAATATCCTGCCCACATTATCAATATGGGTATGGTGCCGACTACATATCCAGGCCATTCTATCTTTAATGGTTTCTTTTTCTGGATATCGTTGTTCTTATGTCCCAGGAAAGACAGGAATGGCATAAGGACAGCGACAACCAGAATAATGCTCATGAACGGACCACGCTGACCGAGCCATGCAGTGGTCCATGGTATTGTCATTACAGTTGATACGGTCACCACCGCGCCTCCGCCGCAGCTTATGGAATAGATTCGATCGGGATTCCTGAGGGCCGATACCCGGGAGATGAAGGCCGAGAAGATAACGCCAAACCCGCATCCACTCAGTATGGAACAGCCCCACAGGTAAGGCACCGAGGACGGCCCCAGATAGATCATTATTTGCGCGGCAATAACGATTAATGCCCCCCCGAATGCCAGACGGCCATGGATGGGCGCTCCCAGAAAAGGCACAACCATAAGCATGGCGAGAGACAAGGAAGAGATTTCAAAAAAACCGAACATTCCTGCGGCCGAGGCAGATATATGGAATCCTTCGATCAGGGAATTGGTCTGGAACGGCATCATGGTTGATCCCAGATGCGAAATACCTGATCCAATACTGGCGCTTACCGCCAGACGTATATTATCGCGCGTACTGGATGACGAAATATTGAAATTGTCTACCATTTCTGCTTTTCCCTGTTGGTGCGGTTTCATTACCTTACGAGAAAGCGTAAACCTCCTGGTTCCCCACGACTGATCCCCGCATGTGAAGGGAGACGGCGATCACGACGCAGGTCGTGGCCCCAAGGGCAGTCGGCACGGCAATACGCAACAATATGTTATTATACCGGAACAGATAATTTGTAGACGCACCAAAATCGTTCTGGATAATAGGCATCGCGTGTCCAGATACCCGGATTGCTGCAGGAACGACGGGGAATATTTATATGGATGCCGCTCCGGATATTCAATAATAGTTACATTAACGATTCGTTTTTTATTCTTGTCGATGGTTGCCTGCCGCCCTTTCTCACCATGATGCAGCCATCATGTCCCTTCATAAACAGATGACTCTTGCGCATGGGATCAAACCTGAGGGTTCCAAAGGGAAGAATGCTGTCAGTCATCATTATGATGCCCCAAATGTTATAACGGCATAACAGTCTATTCACTATAAATAAAAGGATATGCTCTTTTTTCGAAATTATGCCTGCCCATTTCCCGTTTCAATACCTTTTTGTGCGGCCTGAAGTGTATTGTGTAGCAGGCAGGCGATTGTCATCGGCCCTACCCCGCCCGGCACGGGCGTAATGGCGCCTGCGACTTCCGCCACTTCATTAAACGCTACATCGCCCACAATATGGGAGCCGGTCTGGTCATGTACGCGGTTGATGCCGACATCAATGACGGTAGCACCCGGTTTGATCCATGATCGCCTGACAAGGCCCGGATGTCCCGCAGCAACAATGACGATATCCGCACGGCGCGTTTCTGCCGCCACGTCATGTGTCGCGAGATGTGTAATAACAACCGTACAGTTCTCCCTCAGCAGCAGTTGGGCCATGGGTCGGCCAACAATATTGGAACACCCGATCACGACCGCATGCAGCCCGGACAGGTCTTTCCGCTCGGCCCTGAGCAGCATGAGACAGCCCAGCGGCGTACAGGGGATGAAGCCATCATGACGCCCAACGGCCAGTTTCCCGATATTGGTAACATGAAATCCGTCTACATCCTTATGGGGATCGATCTGGTCCAAGACTTTTGAAACATCAATATGGCGCGGCAGGGGAAGCTGAACCAGTATGCCGTGAACCTGTTCATCAGCGTTGAGCCTGGCGATAAGATCCAGCAGTTCCGCCTGTGGTGTGGAGGCCGGCAGCCTGTGAACAAATGACCGCATTCCGACTGACATCGTCTGGCGGGCCTTGCTGCGCACATAGATATCGCTTGCGGGGTCATCACCAACCAAAATGACCGCAAGGCCGGGCACGCAATCGTGGCTTGCCTGCAATCGCGCAACATCAGCTGCGATCTGCTGTCTCAGGCCTGCGGCGAAAGCCTTGCCATCTATCAGGTGGGCCGAGATGTTTTGCATATGCATTTCGTCTATTCCGCGATCACGTCAATCAAAAGGTCAGGATGTAAAAACGATTGTCTTGTTACCGTTCACGATGGTACACTGTTCAATGTGGTACCGCGCCGCGCTTTGGCTGGACATGCTGTTCAATATCCCTTGCTATTTGGATCTGTTCGTTTGGCGTATCTGCCTGAGAAATATGTTTTATGTCTTGTTCGATAATGATGAGGGGCCTCCATCAAGATCACTGGTCACGTAATGAACCGTGCTGTCATTCAGTTTTGTCCCCTGCTCGAATGCTTGGTGATGGGGTCGCCTTTCCTTGAAAACAGGCAGAAAAGAATGACGGGTACTGACGCATCGTCCTGACAGTTTATTGGCTGGCATCGGCATGTAACAGCCCGGTATGACTGGTTCAGCGCTGCTCTGGGCCATAACTTCAAAAATGCGCGCTTTCTACTGACTTCATCTGGCATATCGCCATGCCACATAAGCTGCCAGACCACCTGCTTTCGTAGTGTCGACTTCAGAACGGAAAAGATGGAATATCCATCCCTTCTCATCATCAATAATTCAATTTGTTATCGAAACGATAGGTAAAGACTTTCGCATCAAGGTAACGATAAATCTCACTTATAGTATAGCAGTATTCCGTTCCGCGGGCTTCCTTGCTCTCCTTCTACCATGCCTGTTTTCCTGCAACCTGTGATCGTGGATAACGGAATTCATGGAGAAAGTCTGTTATGACACCACGACAACAGCCTTAGCGCTACAGTTGCGTTTTATGGTGTGAGCGGGCGCCACTATCTGCGTTATCGCCTGGACCATACCGTCCACACGTTGGTCAACAGACAGACCGGAAATGGCCGTTATGACATCGGTGGCGGTGACGTATCGGTTGAAGGAAGCGGAATAAATTCGTCGTGGTCCGCCTCGGGCAATTTCATCCGCCCGGCCTGCCAGTCCTCGGCAGCTTCCGTCAGCCGCTTCTTTGAGGAACTGACGAAATTCCAGAACAGGAACCGCTCACCGATCGGTTCGCCGCCCAGCACCATGGCTGTCGTCGGTTCCATGGCCTGAAAGGACGATGCATCGGACGTCAGCACGAGCATCTGTCCCGCCCCGTACCGCTCCCCGCCGATCTCGACTGCTCCCGTGGCGATGTAAAGGGCACGCTCCGCGTAACCGGAAGGAATTTCCGCCCTTGCACCCGCCTCGAGTTCGAGATGGGCATAAAAAAGTGGGGAATGCGTTCGCGCTGCTGCCGTCAGACCATAGGCTTCCCCTGCGATCAGTTGCCCCCGTATGCCCTCTCCATCCCATTGCGGCAGGTCATCCCCTTCATGATGCGAGAAGGACGGCATCGTTTCCTCGGCCCCATCAGGAAGCGCGACCCAGGCCTGAATTCCATGTAGGTGGTCCCCAACCGCCCTTGCCTTCTCGAAGCGTTCACTATGTGTGATCCCGCTGCCTGCCGTCATCCAGTTGACTTCCTGCGGCCTTATCGCCTGTTCGGACCCCAGGCTGTCGCGGTGCATGACTTCACCTGAAAACAGATAGGTAACAGTCGACAGGCCGATATGCGGATGAGGCCGCACATCAACGCTACGGTCGACCCCGGCGGCCAGATCCAGTGGCCCCATATGATCGAAGAAGATAAAGGGCCCGATCATCCGTCGCCGCGCGAAGGGCAGGACACGACCCACTTCCAGTCCCCCGCCCAGACTGCGGCGGCGCTGTTTGATCAGCATATCAATCATGGGGTTCCCTTTATTTCATAGCCGGCGTGTGGAAACATCCTTCTGATGCTTTTCTTGGCAATGCAGGATTTGCTTGGCCGCTGTCAGCAGGATATTATTGGCCCCAGCACACTTTGTTTTCCAGCGTCGCGCACGTGGAATAAGGGGTTGAATACAGGCGTATTGGTATTCGGGTCGGCCCAGTTGATATGTGAAAACTCGACACAACCAATCGTATCGACCGGCATGTACAGGGTTTCTGTGTTCCTGGAAGGTTCGGTCCTGATATTTTCTACAAAATACGGTTTTCCGGGCAAAAGCGTTTATTCTCGCGGGCCAATTCCCCCTGTTGTTCGGCTGCCGGTTCGGTCGTTGGCCATGATGAACCGTCGGGACAGGTGAAGGCAATGATGAACAACTGGAATGCGGTTGAAGGTTCAGGCCACGATTCTGTTCGAGCGGTCGCGGAAGTTTCCTGATAATATGCTGGTACATTCTCGGTATGGCCTGCGCGCTGCGTTTATTTCAAATAAGATAAAAGGTTTCAAACTACAGGCCACGCCAACTATCTTTTTCATAACCAAATAGATCAAAATCCTTTTTATATATTTCGTATACGGTATTTGCCACCTCCTCTGTGAGATATTTTTTGTTTCTTCGTACTTTATTGTCGCAGATATCAGATTCCATACTTATTTCTATGCCGAACAATTCTTTCCACACGATGGGGATCTTTTGATTAAAATCTTCAAGCTTAATTATTTCACTAATGTTTATAATGTCGGCAAGGTTTAATGCGTGTTGGCTGATCCAGTGTTTGTCTCTGTGTTCTTCTGGCGTATGTTTTACAAATTCTACGAAATCGGCTATACTTATCTCTAAAAGTGATTCGACTATTTTTTTGTTTCCAAAATTTTCGCGTAGCTTTTTAAATAATATTTCTCGTTTTATCCATTTGAAAAAATCCGTTTCCTGCTTCGGAGTGTTTGCTATCTTATCCACATAAGCCGAGACAAATCTATCATAAGGGTTTCGACAGAATGTAATGATTTTTACATTTTTTCTATTTAAAACCTCGCGCCCGTTGATAACCAAGGCTTCGAATGATATGGCATGTATCAGATTTCTTTCTGTCCAATTATCCATATAATATTCGGGGTTTATAGATGAAATATCACCCCAGAATGTTTGTATCAGCAGATGCTTGAGCGTTGTGCATCCAACTTTTTCCAAAAACAGAAAAAATACATCCTCCCGAGGTGTTTTTAAAAAATGTTCATCCAAAGATAGATTTCCACCAGGCCTGGCCTGTATCTCCATCATGAGAGATGGGACGTCTTTTTTATTTAAAAACGAGAAAATTGAATTCATGGATATATTTCTCATTTTAAGGTCGATATTGTGTGTAAATTATATTTTAAATTTTAAAGGAAATATGCAAAAAAAATAGAACATCACGAAATGTTTTGTCAGGGCCTGTTGGGAATTATCGTGAATTGATAATTGCGGCTACGAGATAGATCATGGCTGCAAATGATCCATCCGTCTTGTCGCTTCGCATGGCGATGCGCTTGAACCCCTTGAAATTGCAGGAAAAGTTCTCGATGAGATGGCGCACTTTGAACAGCATTCCATCGAACGGGCGTCTGTCGAGGCGGTTCCCGCACTGGAGGATGATCACACAGGCCCCTTGCACAGTATGGTGTCCACGATCCAGTGGGCGTCGAATGCCCTATCGGCAAGAATGCTCCTGAAATCCGCTGGCTCAAAAAGTGGAGCAACCCCAACCGTATCGTAATACTGGCCGGGGATGAGAGGAAAGTGGACCAGATTGCCCAGGGCGTCGGTCATGGCGATAATTCATGGTTGACCATTCCGTCACACTGCATCCGATCATCTGTTCTTCGGTCCGGCTTTCGCCTCCTGTCCGTGCTATCCATAATACCGCCCTTGATGAAAAGACGTTTATCCTTCTCGCCGCGTCCCCAATCCGTTTTCTTGCCAAGACACAGGGGGAGCCATTTTCGCCCGTCAATACAAAGCGATCCATGCAGGTTGTGAATCACATCAAGGCTCCTGAGAAAACTTAATTCCTAATGGACCCTAATAACCCAATCACGAAAGATACTTTGCGCCATAAGATTGCAGTCACATCACGATCTCCGGGCTGTACTGCGTCTGGCAGTAGGAAAGATGGGATCGAAGCGGCACATGGCGGTCGATACCCCTCCCTATCTGACATAATCACTTCCAGACTGACACAAATCCAATAGCGGCTGGGGGCTTTGCATATGACAGCGTCGACCACGGGTTCGTCGGGCCACAAACCGGGTTTTCCCCCTGCCCGGTCAGTTGGCCCATGTGTTGCGTAGTCTTCCCGGTTCGATCCGGCATGACAGGGACATTGTCCCATTGTTCCCGGCGCTGATTAACTTTATTTAATTTTATTTTTTAATTCGGGCGCGTATAAGGGAAGCTGGTCTTCTTATTTTGCGCGCTTCCTTTTGGAAGCGCCAGTGCGACGGTGCAACGCCGTTCAGGGATTGTGGAAGGGGCCGTAATCTCTCATCATGCACTTCGGGAGGCATCTGTGGCAGACAACAGCCATAATCCGGACGATATTCTCAGCGCATTCATTGACAGCAACAGCGATGCTGCCGTTTCTTCATTTTTCGATATCGAGACGTGCGTGACCCCGCCAGGCGCGGATGCGGTCTGTATCGACACGCATTGCACGTCCGTCGCCCCACTGGCGTCACGCACCGGTTTTGCCGATAATGAACGGCTGTCGGAACGCTACTGCTATCTGCTTGATCCGCTTCCGGGCTGGCCTGTCATCGAACGGCCGGAAGTCATCTATGAAACCCTGATCGCGGAATTCCCCAATTTTGGGGAAGCCATCGACTACATATGCTCGTTTGCGTGCATCAGCCGTCATGGCAAGGTGCCTTTCACCTTCCCACCGCTGCTACTGGATGGGCCGCCGGGTATCGGCAAGACGCGTTTTGCCATGCGGGTTGCCCATCTGTGCAACGCAGGGTTCGACATGCTGAACTGCAGCGGCATGAGCGGGACCATGGCCCTGCTGGGGTCGGAGCAGGGGTATTCCGAAGCCCGCGCGGGATTTTATGCGAATACGTTCAAGAAGACCGAGTTGATCAATAACATCATCCTGCTTGACGAAGTGGAAAAGATGGGGATCGACAGCCGTGGTGGCGATCCATATGCAGCGCTCCTGCCGCTGCTGGAACGCGAAACCGCATCCGTGCATATGGATAACTGCCTGCAGGAAAGCATAAACCTGGGGTATCTGTCCTATATCATGACATCCAACAATACCCACGCCATTCCGGAACCGATGATGACGCGCGTGCGGATGCTGGCCATAGCCGCCCCCGACAGTTCGCAACTCGACAGGATCGTGCCGGGGGTCATCAAGGACGTGACAAAGCGCTACAACCTGGGCAACCTTGAATTCGTCCCGGACATGGATGAGATCAGGCAGGTGTACAGGCAGAACCACAACCTGCGCGAACTGCAGGCCGTGATCGAATACCAGATCCGCGCATCGCTGTGGCAACCACGCAGCGAGCGGATTCCCTATACCGGTTCGGTAGAAAAATCCGCCATGGGCTTCGGACGCTAGGTATCTGTCCCGGGGTTTGATGGTGCGTTATTTTCACACGATTGAAAGAAAGCGTACGGGACAGATACGTCATGGCGGCGCCGCGATCATACATGTCATGTAAGCCGCGATACAGCGATCGAAAACATCGTTCGCGGCGCTGAGCCAGAAGTCTGGGATCAGTCCAAAGATGATGGCTGTTGAGGATCAGAGAACTGGTCCTCAACAGCCGCGTTCAACGGTTCTGTCCTAGATAGGAGCCGGATATCTGCTGCCAACCTGTCTACCTGCGCGGGGTCTGCATCCCAGGCAAATACAAAACGGGCCCCTCCGCCAATAAAAGTATAAAAACGCCAGCCGCGCATCCTTAATCGATCCAGAATGCGTTCTTCCGACTTTATGAAAACGCTATTCGTCTGAACAGGAAACATCAATGTAATATTGGAAAGGTCCGTCAACTGCTCCGCCAACCGTTTGGCGCAGGCATTGGCATGGTGCGCAGTACGCAACCATGCACCGCTTTCCAGCATACCAACCCACGGGGCTGACAAAAAACGCATCTTGGAAGCCAGTTGTCCTGCCTGCTTGCATCGATAATCGAAACCGTCTGCCAGGCTGCGCTCAAAGAATAGTATGGCCTCACTTACTGCCATGCCGTTCTTTGTTCCACCAAAACACAGTACATCAACCCCTGCCCGCCAGGTCATGTCTGCCGGAGAACAGCCCAGGGCCGCGCACGCATTGGCAAAACGTGACCCATCCATATGCAGATACAGGCCAAGTTCATGGCATGCTGCCGCAATCTGGCGTATTTCGGTCAAGGAATACAGTTCTCCCGTCTCGGTCGGCTGCGTAATGGTAACCGCCCGGGGCTTGGGGTAATGAATGTCATGTCGGCATGTGGAAAGCGTGCGCACGTCATGCGCGGTCAGTTTGGCGCTGTCCGTCCGGGCCACGAGAAGCTTGGAACCGTTGGAAAAAAACTCCGGCGCCCCGCATTCATCCGTTTCAACATGTGCATAAGAAGAACAGATCACACTATTATAGGACTGGCAGAGGGCAGCCAGTGCAAGCGAGTTCGCCGCCGTGCCATTGAACACGAAAAATACCTCGCACGCCTTTTCAAACAGCGTGCGAAAAGCATCGGCTGCACGACTGGTCCATTCATCTTCCCCATAGGGAACAAGAGAACCTTTATTGGCCTGCATCATGGCCTGCCACGCTTCAGGGCACATGCCTGCATAATTATCACTGGCGAATTGCTGGCGATCATTCATCGTATCTGTTCTTTACCGTATTATGTGAGGGACAACAGCCTGAACCGTCATGGAGAATTAAGCGAGCTGCGTGCCGGATAGCGTTCCATGTTTCTTACCGGGCATGACCCATCGGTTTACGGTGTACGCCACCAGTACGAGATAGATGACCAGCAGAACGTTGGGCAGAAGAAAAACCGGCATCAGCCCCTCCATCATCAGGATACCGACCATGACAGGAGGCGCCATGCTAGCCTGAGGGGGAATACAGGCCAGCAGTGGCCATGAAAACATGCCCAGGCCAAACAATATGGCCATCGTAAAAGTCGTCGTGTGAATTGAGAAAATTATCCTGCGCATCCATCATGCCGGCCCGCCGCGTTACCACGATCATGGTAGCGGTGGCGGAAAGAAATCGGACAGAAAAAAATTATGGAAAAAACGCGGTCGTATCAAAAGCAAGGAAATGGGCTGTGGGAATATGGGGCAAGGCCACCACCCGCGCGGGCGGAACAGTCATGAAATGGCCGGGCGCCGTCTGGATAAACAGGCCCGCAACCGTGACCGTCATAATGGACAGGAGCATTGCGCCCCGCATGCGTGCCGTCACCAATGCAGCGATCAGGAGAAGCGAAAGAAAGATCACCACAACGGCGGGGGAGCGCAGGCTGCCAAAAGCGATATCGCCGTCAATATCCGTGACAACAACCCCCCCCGTTGCGAAGGCAGAAATCGGCGATAAACAGGCCGACACCCACCTGCAGCCCGATACGTGTGGATGCGGGAAAGCTCCGCACAATATGCTGGCGCACATTGCTGAGCGACAGACAGGCAAACAGAATACCACCCACCGGCGTCGTTACGGCAAGATCCGCTATCATCCGGGTACGACCGTAGCTTTTTACTCGCCCTGCCCGTAAATGGTGCGGATATGCACCAGCAGGATATCATCCTGCAGCAGCGGCATCTCACCTGTTGGGGGTAGAGCCTTAACCTGCTGCGAATGTAAACCGCCAGCTTACCAGTCTTCAACCGTCTCCCTGTCTTTTTCGTCAGGTGCAAAGGGATCGAGTGGATCATCCGTGCCCGGATCAACCGGTTCGTCATCATTGTCCCAGTCCGGGACACCCGGTCGGGGATCATCCAGCGGACTGTCATCCGGGTCAGGCCCGGGATCTGAAATGGGCGTGGGCGGTGGTGCCGTGGGTGGTAGTTCAGACGGCACGGGGATATCCGGATTATCTGTGACCTGCATCCTGAACATGGCGCTCTTCCCCGATAGGTTCACGTGCAACGGAAATAGCGGGCGGCCGGTTGCATTCATGTCCCTGCCTGCCAGCACGTTCTTCTATCGGTTAAAAGACGGGCAAGGCGATGGTGCCGTAGACCTGTCGGCTTACGGGGAAACCTGTGTTCGAATTCCGCGCATTCCCGTGCGCGTTCCGCAAGACCGCCCCGCGCTGCTGGCCTGACAGGCCGATACCGGTGCCGGCGACCATCTCCCGCGGGTGATCCGCCGCCATCCACCAGCACGACCTTGAGGGCCGATGTGCCAAGATCAATCCCCACAACCATGATTGTTTCGTGTCACCATGCGCGCGGTCACGCGGCCATGAGATGCTTCAGGCCGTCCCGGCCCGCCACGATGACTTCGGACGTGCGGCCAATGAACAGGCCGCTTTCGATCACGCCCACGATGGAGCGGATCCTGCCTGCCAATGCCACGGAATCCGCGATTTCCCCGAAATTGCAGTCCAGGATCAGGTTGCCGCCATCGGTATTGAAGGGCGCGCCATGCGGGTCCAGCCGCAGGGTGGGACGTGCGCCCAGATCCTGCAGCCGGGTGGCCGTCAGTTCCCAGCCGAACGTCGTGACCTCCACCGGCACGGGCATGTGGTGGCCCAGCCGTGGCACCAGCTTGCTTTCATCCACCACCACGACGAAGCGACGGGAGGCGGCAGCCACGATCTTTTCCCGGAACAGCGCCCCGCCCCGCCCCTTGATCAGGTTGAGCGTGCCCATCTCCACTTCATCCGCGCCATCAATATCAAGGTCGATCAGCGGATGGTTGGCGAATGTCACCAGTTTTATACCATGCGCGCGCGCCTGCTCGGCCGAGCGTTCGGACGTGGGAATGGCGGAAAAACGCAGCCCCTCCGCCCATCGGCGACCCAGTTCGTCAATCATGTAGGCCGACGTGGTGCCCGAACCCAGGCCGACGACCATGCCTTCCCTGACCATGGATGCGGCTTCGATCGCGGCATGGCGTTTCTGTTCCTCGCGCGGGTCACTTATCTGGCTTGTCATGTCCGGGTTCCTGCTATCCTTCTGGCTGGCTGTATCCATCCCGCACCCTGCTGGCGGCGCGGCGGCCTTTACCGCGTTCATTGTCCCGCAGCCGCCTTGTCCATAAGCCAGATGAGTTCGCCCTCGGTCGTGATGTGGCTGGCGGGTTCCGCCGGGTCGCCGGCGCGCACCCTGGCAAAGGCCTCGCGCTTGGCTGGCCCGGCCAGCATGAACACCACATGGCGGCTGGAATGGATGGCGGGATAGGTCAGCGTCAGGCGCGTATGCGGCGCGTCATCGGGCACGCAGGTCGAAACCCACAGCCTTTTCTCCCGAAGCACCGGCTGGCGCGGGAACAGCGACGCAGTATGCCCGTTATCGCCCAGGCCCAGCATCACCACGTCAAACAACGGGCGGCCGGGTTCCAGCACCGTGCCGCCGTATACCTTTTCCAGTTCCGCCTGGTATTGCGCCGCCGCCTGCGCCGGGTCGCCCGACGTCGGCATGGGGTGCACGTTGGCGGGCGGCACCGGCACATGGGCCAGCATTTCGCTCTCGACCATGTTGTAGTTGCTGGCCGGATCGCTGTCGGGCACGAAGCGTTCATCGCCAAAGAAGAACTGCGTGTTCGCCCACGGGAAACGGTCGCGGTATTCATCCGACGCCAGGATCTGGTACAGCCGCTTGGGCGTCGACCCGCCCGAAAGCGCGATCACGAACGGGCCGCCCTTTTTCGCCAGCGCCTGTTCCGTCAGCCATTTCGCCATGTACTGCGCAATGGCTTCGGCATCGGGCAGGACCACCATCGCGCCCGTTTTCACGTCATGTCCACCTGTCATGTCACGCATCTCCCAGCACGAATTTCTCGATCCCGTTGGCGAACCCTTCCTCCTCGCACGATGTCGAGACATGGGTCGCCTGCTTCTGCACCTCGGGGCTGGCCTGCCCCATGGCGATGGACATGCCGCTCTTGCGGAACATCAGCACATCATTGGGCTGGTCGCCCAGTGTCACCATCTGGCTGGCGGGAATGCCCAGCAGGCGTTCGAGCGCCATCACCACGCCGCCCTTGTTGGCGTCCCTGTTGGTCACGTCCACATAGTACGGCTGTGACAGGGCGGCGGACGCCGTATCGCCCAGTGCCTGCTGCAGGTCGTGCTCGAGGCGCTTCATCAGGGCCAGGTCATCGCTGACGCCGGTGATCTTGACCACCTGGTCCAGCTTTGCTTCCACATTGCCCACCACGGGCGGGAACTTGACCGTCCACTGTTCGCGCGCGACATGCGGGGCGTCGAGTTTCGAGACGATCCAGTCATTGCCGTTATAGACCCACGGATCGGCCCCGTGGTCGCGGATGATGCCGATCACCCTGCGCGCCGTATCGGCTGGCAGCGTGCGGGCCTCGATCACGGTGAAATCGGGCCTGACCATCATCCCGCCGTTGAAACCCGCGATCGGTTCGGAAATCTTCAGCGGGTCAATGACCATCTTCATGCCCTTGGGCGGGCGGCCGCTGGTGATGGTGAACAGGATACCGCGTTCACGCAGGCGTTCGACAGCCCGGATCGCGCGGGGTGTCAGGATCTTGTCCTTCGTGACCAGGGTGCCATCCACATCGGCCAGTACAAGGCGTATTTCGGGGTCAGACACGGAAGTGTCCTCCTGTCAGTGTCATGTCGGTCGGGCTGGGCGCGCGTCAGGTTCCGTCAGGACCCGATTTTCAGCCAGTGCCGGTGGTCGCGGGCCAGCAGGTCATCGGCGGCCTTTGGCCCCTCGCTGCCAGCGGCGTAGAAATCCAGTCCCGCGGGGGCGTGCATCCAGTCCAGGACGGGCTGGACCACGCGCCATCCGGCTTCGATATTGTCCGCGCGCTGGAACAGGGTCGCATCCCCGATCATGCAGTCATACAGCAGCGTCTCGTAGCCGGTGCTTGGCCCCTCGTGGAACCATTCGGAATAGTCGAACTTCATGCGCACGCCGCCCAGGTGTACCGTGGGGCCGGGTATCTTGGCGGAAAACTGCAATGTCACGCCTTCGGTTGGCTGGATATGCAAAAGCATGATGTTGGGTGTCAGCTTGTCCACCGGCGTGTCACGGAACAGGGCATAGGGCGCTGACTTGAAATGCACCGCGATTTCCGTCTTGCGCGCGGCCAGGCGCTTGCCGGTGCGCACATAGAACGGCACCCCGGCCCAGCGCCAGTTGTCGATCATGAGCTTCATCGCGACATAGGTTTCGGTATGGGAATGGGGATCCACGCCGGGTTCGTCACGATAGCCCGCAACAGGTTCTCCCCTGATGCTGCCTGCCGCATACTGGCCGCGTACCACGTCATGGTGCTGCACGGTATGGATGGCCTTGAGTACCTTGGTCTTTTCATCACGTACCGCATCGGCATCGAACGAAATGGGGGCTTCCATGGCCGTCATGGCCAGAAGCTGCATGACATGGTTGGGTACCATGTCGCGCACGGCGCCCGTGCTTTCGTAAAACCGGGCGCGCTGTTCCACGCCCACCGTCTCGGCCGCGGTGATCTGCACATGGTCGATATTGTCGCGGTTCCACAAAGGTTCGAAAAAACCGTTGGAAAACCGCAGGGCCAGGATGTTCTGCACCGTCTCCTTGCCCAGATAATGGTCAATCCGGTAAATCTGGCTTTCATCAAGCGTGCGCAACAGCCGTTCGTTCAGCGCGATGGCGGATTGCAGGTCGCTGCCGAAGGGCTTTTCGATAATGACCCGGCGGAAGGCCTGCCCGCTTTCCTTCGCAAGGCCCGATATACCAAGCTGGTCTACGATGGTGCCAAAGAAACGGGCGGCCACCGCAAGGTAGAAAATACAGTTCTGGTTGCCTGTTTTCCGGGCCAGGGCATCATATGTCGCGCTATCCTCGAACGAACCGCGCACATAGTCGATGTTGGACGACAGGCGCTTCCACACGTCGTCATGCAGCCTGACGGCTTCGGTCCCGCGACTGGTTACGAAATTTTCCAGCGACTCATGGAAGCTCTGGCGCAGGTCGGCAGCCGAGACATCGGCCCGGTCCACCACAATGATGGAGAAATGGCTGTCCAGCAGCCCCGCACTGGCCAGGTTGTACAGTGCGGGCACCAGAAGGCGGTGCGTCAGGTCCCCGCCCCCGCCAAATATGACAAATACGCCCGGTGGCCCGCGACGCGGCACGTTTTCATGCCGCGTGTCGTCAATCTGCGAGGACGCGGATGCGACAATGCTCTCCATCTTGCTTCTCCCTGAACTTTTTTCAGCGTGTAAAACCCGGACAGACCGCCCGTGGTCGTTATGGTGCCAACGTGGTCTGGCCTGCCGGGTGCGTTATCAGGCGCGCACTATCAGTTGTTCGTGCCTTCGATATGGCCGCCAAAGCCGAAACGCATGGCGGACAGCATCTTTTCGGCAAAGTTGTTGCCGGTGCGTGAACGGAAACGCGTGAACAGGGCTTCCGTCATCACCGGGACGGGTACGGCTTCTTCAATTGCGGCCTCGATGGTCCAGCGGCCTTCGCCGGAATCCGCCACGTCGCCCTTGTAATTGGACAGGTCCGGATTGCCCGCCAGCGCGCGCGCCGACAGGTCCAGCAACCACGAGGACACCACGCTGCCGCGCCGCCAGACTTCGGCAATATCGGCCATGTTCAGCTCGAAACGCTGGTTTTCAGGCAGTTCGGTCGAGTTCTTGGACTTCATGACATGGAAGCCCTCGGCAAAGGCCTGCATGATGCCGTATTCGATGCCGTTATGGACCATTTTCACGAAATGGCCGGACCCGGCGGGCCCGCAATGCAGGTAGCCCTGTTCCGCGCGCGGGTCGAAACCGGGTTTGTCACGGTTCGGCGTGCGCGGGATATCGCCAATCCCCGGTGCAAGGGCGGACAGGATCGGGTCGATATGGTCGGTGGCGTCCCTGGTGCCGCCGTACATCATGCAGTAGCCGCGTTCCAGCCCCCACACGCCGCCCGACGTGCCGACATCAATGTAGTGGATGCCTTTCTTCATCAGTTCGGCGGCGCGGCGGATATCGTCCTTGTAGAAGGAATTGCCGCCGTCGATCAGGATATCCCCCTTGCCCAGCAGGCCACCCAGTTCCTGCACCGCCGCTTCGGTCACGGGGCCTGCTGGCAGCATGAGCCAGATGATCCGCCGCTCGGCGGTCAGCCTGGACACCATGTCCTTCAGGCCGGATGCGGCAATGGTCTTTCCGGCCACGGCCTGTTCCCCGATTTTGGTCATGACCGCTGGCGTGCGGTCATAAAGAACCACATCGTGGCCGTGACGTGTCAGGCGGATGGCGATGTTGCCCCCCATCTTGCCCAGCCCCACTATACCGATCTGCATGATTATTACTGCTCCCGTGGCAGGGACGTGCCCTGCGATTCAGCCCGCGTTCGGGCTGGTGAAAAATGGGCCCCGCCATTTCTGCCGACCATGGCGGGGCTGTTCCGTCGTGCGGTCAGACGGCGGCCGTGATGGCCTGCGCAAGTTTTTCAAGGCCGGATTTCAGGTCGCCGTGGATATGCACGCGCAGGGCGCGACGGCCGCGTTCACCCAGTACTTCCAGGTCCCCACGGGCCTGCGCTTCCTTGACAATGCTGAAGGTATATTTTTCCCCCGGCACCGGCAGACTGACTTCGTCATCACACGTGATCTGCAGGAATACGCCGGTGTTGGGTCCGCCCTTGTAGGCCTGCCCGGTGGAATGCTGGAAACGCGGGCCGAATTCGGCGGCCGTGGCCAGCTTCAGCCCATCACGCACCGACAGCCGCACCTGCTGAAGCCATTCGCGCGTGGCCGTGTCGCGGTCGATATAAGCCAGCAGGGCGACATAATCGCCCGCCCTGCCCCGGGCGAAATGGGCCTTCAGGATACCTTCCGCCGTGTGGCCGACCCTGAGTGCCGCGGCATTCTTCGGGTCGGCATAGAAGGCAAGGCTGCCGTCCCTGGCGAACGGTTCGTACGGCGGCAGCCTGCCGGTTTCGTTATAGGCGGTGGTGATCTTTTTCGTCTCGATCTTCGATGCCTCGACATCAGGCTGGTTGAAGGCATTGATGCCGATGATCGACCCGGCGACCGCAGTCGCGAATTCCCAGCGGAAGAATTCCTCGGCAATCTGGTAGCGGTCATGCAGTTCAATGGTCACGACCGGTTCACCCGCCGCGATCAGCTTTTTGAACGCTTCATCCTGCTTCTCACACGGTTTTTCGCTCAGCCGCAGGTAGATGAACACGCGGTCCCTGCCATATACCGAAGCCGGCCCGGCAGTTTCCCCGTCAATGGGGATCAGCCCCTTGCCGTCCTTGCCCGTTGATTCCGCCAGAAGCTGTTCCAGCCACGCGCCCATGTCGTATATGGCAGGCGACGCCAGCAGCGTGACCTTGTCCCGGCCGAACGATCGCGCGGCCACGCCCAGCACGCTGCCCAGAACGACGCCGGGGTTTTGCGCGGGCGGGACGGAGGCGGCGCAGGATTTTTCACCCCGCAGGGCCGAATCCAGCAGCCGCTTCAGCGGCAGGCCCGCGACGGCCGCGGGCACCATGCCGAAATCGGACAGCACGGAATACCGGCCACCGATCTGTTTGTTACCGTAGAAGATTTTCCAGAATTTATCCTTCTTCGCCACGTCTTCCATGTGCGAACCGGGATCGGTGACGGTGATGAAGTGCGAACCGGCCCGCTCCCCCAGCACCTTTTTCGCCTGATCGAAGAAATAGGCCTTGAGGATATTCGGCTCCAGCGTGCCGCCGGATTTGGACGAGACGATGAACAGCGTCCTGCTGATGTCGATCCTGTCCTGAAAATCCCTGATCTGCTGCGGATCGGTGCTGTCGAGCACATACAGGTGCGGGAAGCCTTCATGCTTGCCGAATGTCTGCGCCAGCACTTCGGGACCAAGGCTGGAACCACCCATGCCCAGCAGCAGCGCGTCACGGAAGCCGCGCGCCTTCACTTCGGCCTGGAATTCCTCGAACTTCGCCAGATCCAGCAACTGGTCATCAACGATGCTGAGCCATTTCAGCCAGCGTGCCTCGTCATGACCCGTCCACAGGGTTGCGTCCCTGTCCCACAGGCGGCGGACATCACCCTGCGTGCGCCATGTTTCCAGTTCGGCCCTGACCGCCGCATCAAGGTCGGCAGGCAGGTCGAGCGTGGTCGTGGTGAGCTTGGAACCAAGGAACGCGGCCTGCTTGGCGGCAATCGACCCAAGCAGGGCGTCGAATGCATCCTCGAAGCCACGCACCCCTTCATCCACCAATGTCCGGGTCACGCCATCCAGATCAAGGCCAAGGCGCCGGGCCTCGCTGATGACCCTGTTTGCGCCCGCCACGTCCTGTGTCAGGGTCTGTGCAACCTTGCCGTGATCGCGGAAGTCATCAAAGGTCGCGGGCGGAATGGTGTTGACGGTTTCCGGGCCGATCAGGCCGTCCACGTACAGCACGTCGCTAAACGTCTTGTCCTTCGTGCTGGTGCTGGCCCACAGCAGGCGCTGGGGCATGGCGCCGGCCTGCGCCAGTTTCTGCCACCGCGCGCTTTTCACCACGTCCTGCCAGTATTCATAGGCCTGCTTGGCGTTGGCGATCGCGACCTTGCCACGCAGGGCCTTCAGCGCGGCTGCGTCCTTGTCCCCCGCCGCGACGCGATCATCGATTTCCCTGTCGATCTTCACGTCGATCCGGCTGACGAAGAAGGAGGCGACGCTTGCAATCCCCGTGACACTCTCGCCACGCGCCAGACGCTCTTCCAGCCCTGCGATATAGGCTTCGACCACCTTCTTGTATGCATTCAGGGAAAACAGCAGTGTTACGTTGACATTGATCCCTGCCGCGATGGCCGCCTGCACGGCGGGCGCGCCTTCATCCGTCCCGGGGATCTTGATCATGAGGTTGGGCGCGCCAACGGCAAGCCACAGCCGCCGTGCCTCGGCGATGGTGGCGCCGGTATCACGCGCCAGATAGGGCGAGACCTCCAGGCTGACATAGCCATCCACCTTCGCGGTCTGTTCATAGACCGGGTGCAGCACCTTTGCCGCCGCGCGGATGTCATGGATCGCCAGCGTTTCATACAGCGTCCCGGCGTCAACGATCTGGTGTTCAAGGATCTGGCGGATCTGCGGATCGTAATCGGTCCCGTGGCCCATGGCCTTCTGGAAGATGGACGGGTTGGAGGTGACACCCTTCAGGCCGTCTTCCTCCACCAGCTTTTTCAGCTTGCCGCTTTCGGTATAGGAACGCTGGATGAAGTCCAGCCACGGGGACTGACCAAAGCGGGCCAGCTGTTTTAACGGATTGGCGGCTTCACTGGTGCCGGCGTCATACGCGGTCATGGCATGTTTCCTTCATGTGTTGCGGGCAGCCATCCGGCGGGCGGCGCGGGGTGGCTGTCCTGTCGCAATTATGGTCGGGCGGGCGCTCAGCGCCGGGTGGCAAGCTGCCTGCGGGCTTCGGTCAGGACGGCGTCCACCGTGAACCCGAACCTGACCTCCAGCTCACCCGCCGGGGCGGAGGCACCGAATGTGTGCATCACGATGGTGCTGCCCCGCAGGCCGACATAGCGTTCCCACCCAAGCCGTGCCGCCTGTTCCACCGCCACGCGGGCGGTGACATCGGGCGGCAGCACGCTGTCGCGGTAGGACTGGGGCTGCGCTTCGAACAGGTCCCATGACGGCATGGAGACGATGCGGGCCCCGACCCCCTCGGCCTTGAGCTGTTCAAAGGCTTTCACGATCAGCCCGACCTCGCTGCCCGTCGCCATGAGGATGACATCGGGCGTGCCGGTGCTGCTGTCGGCCAGCACGTAGGCCCCCTTTGCCAGGCCGCTGGCCGGGGCATAGGTCTTGCGGCAGATGGTGGGCAGGTTCTGGCGCGTCAGGACCAGGACGGTGGGGCGATCAGCCAGCGGGACAAGGGTGCGCCAGGCCTCCGCGACCTCATTGGCGTCCGCCGGGCGGATCAGGGTTACCCCCGGTGTGGCGCGCAGCTGGGCCAGCTGTTCGACCGGCTGGTGGGTCGGGCCGTCTTCCCCCACCCCGATGGAATCATGGGTGAAGATATACAGCACCGGCAGCTTCATCAGCGCCGCAAGGCGGATGGGCGGCTTCATGTAATCGGAAAAGATGAAGAAGCCGGAGCAGTAGGGCCGCAGGTACGAAAGCGCCAGCCCGTTGCAGATCGACCCCATGGCATGTTCACGCACACCGAAATGCAGGTTGCGCCCGCCATAGGTCCCGCCCCATTGCGGGGGCTGGAAATCACCCGCGCCATCGAATGTCAGGTGCGTCTTGGTCGACGGCGACAGGTCGGCCGATCCGCCGATCATCCATGGATAGCGGGCGGCCACCTGATTGAGCACGGTCGCGGAACTGGCGCGGGAGGCAAGCCCCTTCGCATCCGCAGGGAAATCACTGATCTGGCGGTCCCAGCCTTCGGGCAGCTTTCCCGCAAGGACCAGGTCCAGTTCGGCCGCAAGGTCGGGGTGTGCCGTGCGGTAGCGGGCCAGCAGGTCGTACCACGCCTTGCTGGCGGCGGCCCCGCGTGTGGCGATGCCCTGCCGGAAGTGTTCAGGCACGCCCTTGGGCACGTAGAAACTCTTGTCTTCCGGCCAGCCGTAGAATTTCTTGGTTTCGCGTATTTCCTCCACCCCCAGGGGCGAGCCATGCGCTGCTGCGGTGCCCGCCTTGTGCGGCGAACCCCAGCCGATGATGGAATGCACGATGATCAGCGTCGGCCGGGATGTTTCCGCCTTCGCTTCGGCCAGCAGGCGACGGAAATCGCCCGTGTCGTTTGCGTCCTTGAGTTCAAGGACATGCCAGCCATAGGCCTCGAAGCGTTTATGCACGCTTTCGGTAAAGGCGATGCGGGTATTGCCCTCGATGGAAATATGATTGCTGTCATAGATCCAGGTCAGGTTACCCAGCTTCAGGTGGCCCGCGATGGACGCGGCCTCGCTGGATACGCCTTCCATGTTGTCGCCGTCACCGCAGAATGTATAGGTGTGATAGGTGAACAGGTCGAAACCGGGTTTATTGAAATGCGCGGCCAGCCATTTCTGGGCGATGGCCATGCCGACGGAGTTGCCACATCCCTGCCCCAGCGGGCCGGTCGTGGTCTCGACGCCCGCGGTGTGGCCATATTCCGGGTGGCCGGGGGTGCGGGAATCAAGCTGGCGGAACTGCTCGATATCCGCCAGGGTCAGTGATGGCCTGTCCGTCTGTACGCGGCCATCCTTCACGTCACGGATACCGGCAAGATAGATCAGCGAATACAGCAGCATGGAGGCATGGCCGATCGACAGCACGAAGCGGTCGCGATTGGGCCACAGGGGATTGGCGGGATCATAATCCAGGACCTCGCGCCACAATGCATAGGCTGGTGGGGCCAGCGCCATGGGCGTGCCCGGGTGTCCGGAATTGGCTTTCTGCACCGCATCCATAGCCAGTGTACGGATTGTATTGATGCAGAGGGTATCAATATCCGCCCGTGCATTGCCGGCACCGTCAGGTGCCCATACGGGACAGGGAAATAATGAACGCATGAAAACCGTCCTCCGTTGTCACGGCCAGCCCTGTTCGCTACGGGCGTTACATGGAACTGCATGAGAGGACGGCATTCATCCGGTCATGCCTGCATGCCACGTACGTCACATACCTGTGCCGAGATCCATTACCCTGCTGCCATCCATGACAGTACAGGGACCGATGCGCCGACATATTTCCAGTATAACCCGCAGGCTGGATGAAGTTGATTCAGTCATGCGGTTTATTCACGTGGAACAGTGCGTCATGTCTGGCGCGGCAGTTCCTGCATTGAAGTCCCAATCCGGGTCTAATTCCAGCCTCGCCCATTCACGAGTTCTCGATGCACATTTATTCTTCCTGTGCATGGCCATACATTTTTTATATGCTGTTATGGGAATGTGACAAGATATGTCAGAGCCGAAAAATATGCGGTTTCCTGACGTTTTTCAGCAGAAGGTAGGGATCGGAAATGCAAGTGCGTACGGACGGCCCGGACGCGATGAAACAGGCCTGCATACAGGCGCAGTACACAAAAATATGTGCATGATCACACGTTAAGGAAATAACATAAGGCAGGAATCGAATATATTTTTAAGATTCGTGGATAAAACATATGTAGAAATAAAATACGTTCGGAGAATCGGACCAGTCCAGTACGCGATTCTTATTCCAGCGCAGATTCCGTTACTTATATCTGCAATACGGATTGCACATAATATGTCCCGCCACGCCATTTCAGGGATGATTTTTCGCCCGTCATGCTGAAACTGACAGGCAGGGAAGCCGAGAGACGAGGCTTTGTCACCGTTATCAGGATTTTCTTCGATTTATATAAAAATATTAGATATCCGGGTCACAGAAAAATGTTGGCGATCCGGTTCATATCTATTGTCCCGCAGGGGGCAATCCATGCATTGATGCATGCATGTCAGCGTCTGTAATGACCCGACCGTTCATGATGGCCGGGCCGGAAGACCCCGGACCCTCCACGCCAGTCATCTAGCGGAACAGCCGCATTTCAATAAATAATAAAGAAAAGGTGTCACGCATGCCCGAAGAAGATCTGGTTTCCCATGCCATGATACATGCCACTCCACCACGTCAGGTACCCGCCCCTGACGCGCCCGCGACGGGACATGCCATTGTCGTGGGGGTGCTGGCGGCCCTTGCCGGTCTGATGTTTGGACTGGATACCGGGGTGATCGCGGGCGCGCTGCGCTTTATCGGCACGGATTTCAATGCATCGCCGCGTACGCAGGAATGGATCGTCTCCTCCATGATGGCGGCGGCAGCCGTGGGCTCGCTGATCGCCGGGACCATCTCGTTCCGTTTTGGCCGCAGGCGCGCGCTGCTGGGTTCGTCCATTCTTTTTCTTGTCGGTTCCCTGATCAGCGCGTTGGCCCCGTCCGTTGCCTTTCTCATCATCGGTCGGATTTTCCTGGGCTTCGCGGTGGGGATCGCAGCCTTTACGGCCCCCCTCTACATATCCGAAGTCTCGGCCGTGGCGCAGCGCGGGTCGATGATTGCCTGTTACCAGTTGATGATGACGGGCGGCATCTTCCTGTCCTATGTAACCGATGGGGTACTGGCGAATGGCGCGCACTGGCGGTGGATGCTGGGCCTCATGATGGTGCCCGCGACGGTATTCCTCATCGGCTGCCTGTTCCTGCCGGACAGTCCGCGCTGGCTCATGATGCGTGGGGAGAAGCTGCGCGCGCGCACCGTAATGCGCTACCTGCGCCCCAGCCCGCAGCAGGCCGACCGGGAAATATCCGATATCGCCACGGAACTGACCCGGGGCCGGTCGGAGGGATTTTCGTTTTTTCGCAATAACGCCAATTTCCGGCGCTCGGTCGGGCTGGGTATCGTGCTGCAGGTCATGCAGCAGCTTACCGGTATCAATGTGCTGATGTATTACGCGCCCAAGGTCTTTCAGGCCGCCAATTTCGGCGCGTCCGCCGCGGGATGGGCCACGGCCCTGATCGGCCTGATCAACCTGGTCGCCACCTGTGTCGCGATCGTGACGGTTGACCGCTGGGGCCGCCGGCCGCTGCTGCTGCTCAGCTGTGCCATCATGACGGGCAGCATGCTGCTGGCCGGCGGGCTAGTTGAATATGGCGGTCATGACACCATGGCCCAGATTGCCATGGTGGGATCGCTGCTGGTGTTTGTCCTGGGGTTCGCCATTGGCGCCGGGCCACTGGTCTGGACGTTATGCGCTGAGATCCAGCCATTGCGCGGTCGTGACTTTGGCATTGTCTGTTCCACCTTTACCAACTGGGCCACCAACTGGGCGGTCAGCAATACATTCCTCAGCGTGCTTGATACATTGGGGGAAGCCCACACGTTCTGGCTGTTTGCTGGCATGAATGGCCTGTTTATCGTGATCACGCTGTTGTACGTGCCGGAAACGAAGGGGGTTTCGCTGGAAGATATTGAATCCCACCTGCTTGCGGGCTGGCCCCTGCGCGACCTGGGCGCGCGTTCCCTGCCGCAGGGTGGAAACGTGTCCACGCGTCCGTCTGCCTGATACGGGACGGCAGGCGGATAAAAAAACGGCTTCCGGAGGGTTCCGGAAGCCGTTTTTGCCTGAGATGAAGGAAAGACGGTGATCAGCCCTTTTGCGTCGATGCCTTGAATATCTGTTCGATGGACTTCGCGAGGGCTGCGTCAAATTCCGCATCCGTCATGGTGTAGCGCAGGTCTTCGAGCAGCGCGCGCGAGAAACTGGCGATCATGCCATGGTTTTTCGCCAGCCGCTGACACGCTTCGTCACGTGGATACCCACCGGACAGCGCCACGACGCGCTGCACGCGCGGGTGCCTGATCAGGTCAAGGTAAAGATCGGCCTTTTCGGGGATCGAGACCTTGATCATCACCTGGTAGTCACCGGGCAGCACATCAAGCCCACGGTGCAGTTCGTCATGCAGCAGCGCTTCCGCCCCTGCCTTGTCCGGGCTTTTGATCAGGACTTCGGGTTCCATGATGGGCACGAGGCCACGGGCGGCAATCTGCTCGGCCAGGGCAAACTGCTGCTTCACGATGGCGGCGACACCCTCACGCTCGGCCAGGCGGATGACCGAGCGCGCCTTCGTGCCATAGATGCCCTTGCTGATCGCCTGGTCCAGCAGGGATTCAAGGTTGGGGATGGGCTTCATCATCTGCACGCCGCCTGCTTCGGCCTCCAGCCCCTTGTCCACCTTCAGGAAGGGGACGACGCCCTTTTCCTTCCACAGGTAGGTGGGAACCGGCGTGTCCTTGACCAGCCCGTTCATGGTCTGCTCGAACAGGATGGCGGCGAGGATGCTTTTGCCCGTGAAGGCCGGGGCGGTAATGACCCTGACCCGCATTTCGTGCATCAGGGCAAACATCTGCGCATCGGTGCTGTAGGCGCTGTCCGGTATGCCGTAATGCCGCAGCGCCCCCGGTGTTGATCCCCCGCTCTGGTCCAGGGCCGCGATGAAACCCGCGTTCTCCGACATGTTCTTGCGCATCTGCTCAACAGGCATTTTTATTTATCCTATGTTCAGTATTTATATATGGCCATGGTGGTAAGTTCTTATCATATATGATTCCAGGCGCCTTTATTGATCAATAAGATAAAATATAGGTGAAGTAACATAAATACAAAAAACGCATACCCGCATATTCCAGCATGAAACAATGCGCCTGTATGGACCGCCCCGGATTCATGAGCCTGAAATTCCCTGAATAACACTTTCTGTTCAATCAGTTGGACGTGATGATGCTTCTGATCCGATGCCGCCTATCGTGAGGAAAAGATAACGCGGAGAAACAGTCATGCCTCACAATCCCGTCGCCCCGGAATTTCGCGCGGCCCTGAAGGTCCTGCCCTCCTTTGATGGTCTTTCGGATGCGACCCTGGAGGAGACACGCAAGGCATTCATTTCCGCAATCCGCAGCGTCAGGGTTGCCGGGCATCCTGACGTCCTGGTCGGGGAATGCCACGTGCCCGGGCCCGCTGGTGCCCCTGATGTTCCGGTCGTGACCTACAGGCCTGTCGCCAGTTCCCCGAACGCCCCCGCGCTGGTCTATATCCATAGTGGCGGTATCGTAAGCGGCACGCCGGAAGTCGATGATGCACGCTGCCGGCAGATGGTCAGTGAACTGGGTCTGGTCATCTTCTCGGTTGACTATCGTCTGGCACCAGAAGCCCCCTGCCCTGCGGCGATCGAGGATTGCTATGCTGTCCTGAAATGGGCGCACGACCATGCACCCGACCTGAAAATTGACCGGAACCGCCTGATTATTGGCGGCGATAGCGCAGGCGGGGGCCTGACAGCCTGCCTTGCCCTGCTGGCACGCGACCGGGCGGAAATCAAAGTCCTTTTCCAGCTGCTGATTTATCCCATGCTGGATGATCGGACCGGAACAACGCTCATGCCATCGCCTGCCCTGGGCGAATATATCTGGACGCGTTCCGCCAATCATTACGCATGGAATGCCTATCTCGGCAAGACGCCGGGAAGCCCGGGCATTTCGGAATATGCCGCGGCCTTTCGCGCAACGGACCTGACGGGGTTGCCGCCCGCCTATATCGGCGTGGGTTCCCTTGACCTGTTTCTGGACGAGGATCTGGAATATGCCCGGCGCCTGATGGCTGCTGGCGTGCCGACGGAGGTCTGTGTTATCCCCGGTGCCTATCATGTCTTTGACGTGTTCATTCCCGACGCACCCCTGAGCAGGCAATTCAGGGCCTCCTATTTCACTGCCCTGAAACGCGCCATTTCCCAGGATTTTCCTGAAAATCCGGCCTGATGGGTTTTGATGGCGCGGGACGCCCCGCGTCATCATGGGCAGCATGAAGATTTGAATTCAGGCCGCCGCGTGTCTGTCCGATCGTGCGGGGAAGCTGCCCTTTCTGCGCGGGAATGCCGCCATGCGATAAGCCCTGGGATACATGGTCCGGAACGCCCGCCTGGGCCACCGGGGCTGCACAACTCTTATCCGTTTACGACCTGACATCGATGGTTTGCGCATTTCATGCCGCCTTGTAGAGATTCATAAGCCGTGAGGCGTGGGTCATGCGCGGATGTCGTCATGGCCCTGTTCTTTGAAAAACTTGCATGATCCGGTCGCAACTTCCCCGATCCTGCCGCGTATAGGCGACTGGCAGCCTGTTCTGGCATTTCGTGCATCGCCAGATATATCAAGGCATGCAGGTGACGCCTATACAGTATTGGCCGGTTATTGCGCATCAATGCACATGGCATGGTGCAGATCGCCTCCGTTGCAAATAAAACGAACAGAAACGGAAATGCCCGTCATGGAAAACATTTCCAATATATGGTCGGTATTCGCCTGTGCCATGGTCATAGCCATGCTTCTGGCCAGCATGCTTGGGCTGTCCGCCATCACCGGTACCCGGCGGGGCGGCAGGGCCATGGGCCGTTCCATGTCCATGCCCTTTGAATCCGGCATGGAGCCTACGGGGTCGGCACATCTGCGGTTGCCTGTACAGTATTACATGGTGGCCATGTTCTTTGTCATCTTTGACGTGGAAACGGCCATTCTGCTGCCATGGGCAACCGTTGTGACCGAAACGGGATGGACCGGTTATGGCGCGGTCCTTGTCTTTACTGTCTTTCTGGGCGTCTCCCTTGCCTATCTGTGGCGTGCCGGGGCACTGGACTGGGGGCCGCGTGTCCGCCAGCGCCAGATGGCGGACACGCACGGGGATCACGTATCATGAACTGGTTCCTTTCTTCCCCCGATGCGGCCGGGCCTGCGCGTGCCACACCCGGTTTCAGCGAGACCCTGCGCCGTAATCTGGTCATGGGCCGGTTGCAGGATTTCGTGGCATGGGGACAGAAAAACTCCATCTGGCCACTGAATTTCGGGCTGTCATGCTGTTATGTGGAAATGGCGACGGCGTTCACCAGCAAGTTCGACATTGCCCGCTTCGGTTCCGAAGTCCTGCGCGCCACCCCACGCGAAGCTGACCTGATCGTCATTTCCGGCACCGTATTCGTCAAGATGGCTCCGGTCATCCAGCATCTGTACAACCAGATGCTGGAGCCACGATGGGTCATTTCCATGGGGTCGTGCGCGAATTCCGGCGGCATGTACGACATTTACAGTGTCGTGCAGGGCGTGGACAGCTTCCTGCCGGTGGATGTGTATGTGCCCGGTTGCCCCCCCCGTCCCGAAGCACTGCTGGAGGGACTGCTGCTGCTGCAGAAATCCATCGGCACGCAGCGCAGGCCCCTTAGCTGGCTGATGGGGCCGCAGGGCGCCCAACCCGTCACACCGCCCAGCCTGCGCGATGAAAAGCGCGCCCACCGGCAGGGCATGCGCGACCTGCGCACGCCTGACGGGATCTGACGTCATGACCACCCTTCTTTCTCCCGCCCGCGAACAGGGACTTGCGGAAAAGATTTCTGGCCGGCTTCCCAACGGGGCGCTGGCCATCCAGCCCGCGTGCGACGGGGTTGCCGCCATCTGGATTGCGGCGGCCGACCTTCGCCCCGTTCTCGCTGCACTGAAGGCCCCGGCCGCCACATCCCTCATGCTGCTGGACCTGACGGCCATAGACGAACGCGATCGCACCCACCGCGACGGACAGCCACAGGCGGCTTTCACGGTCGTCTATCATGTGATTTCCCTGACCGCGCGCATGGATGAGGTACGGATCAAGGTTCCCCTTGGCGCAACCGCCCCCGCCCTTCCCAGCATCAGTGACCTGTGGCCCAACGCCAACTGGTATGAACGCGAGGTCTGGGACCTGTTCGGCATCCATTTCCATGGCCATCCCTGCCTGCGCCGCATCCTGACCCCACCCACATGGACCGGGCACCCGCTGCGCAGGGATCACCATGCCCGCGCCACCGAAATGCCGCCCTACAGCCTGACGGAGGAACACGAGGCACGCGAGCAGGACGCCATGCGCTTTGATCCCTCCGCATGGGGCATGCGGCGTCACAGTGACCACAGCGACTTCATGTTCCTCAACCTCGGCCCCAATCATCCCAGCGTGCATGGGGTCTTCCGTATCGCGCTGCAACTGGAAGGCGAGCGGATTGTCGATGCCGTGCCCGATATCGGCTTCCACCATCGCGGCGCGGAAAAGATGGGGGAACGCCAGTCGTGGCATAGCTACATCCCCTATACCGACCGGGTGGACTACCTTGGCGGGGTCATGAACAATTTCCCCTACGTGATGGCGGTCGAGACACTGGCCGGGATTACCGTGCCGCCACGCGCGCAGATGATCCGCGTCATGCTGGCGGAACTGTTCCGCGTTGCCAGCCACCTCGTCTTCTACGGTACCATGGCGCAGGATGTCGGGCAGCTTTCGCCGGTATTCTACATGTTTACCGACCGCGAACGCGTGTTCGGGATCATCGAGGCGATCTGCGGCTTTCGCATGCATCCGGCATGGTTCCGCATCGGCGGCGTGGCCATGGACCTGCCCGAAGGGTGGGAGGGACTGGTCCGCGCCTTTCTGCATGACCTGCCCGGACGGCTGGACGAATACGATGCGATGGTCATGCGCAACCCCATCTTTCGCGCACGGACGAAGGGGATCGGCGCCTATACCACGGCGGAAGCCATCGAATGGGGTGTCACCGGGCCGGGGCTGCGCGCCACGGGCCTGGCGTGGGATTACCGCAGGCATGCGCCCTATGCCTGTTACGACCAGCTTGAATTCGACATTCCCACCGGCGCCAATGGCGACTGTTATGACCGGATTGCCGTGCATGTGGAGGAAATACGCCAGAGCCTGCGCATCATCCGCCAGTGCGTGGACAACATGCCCGCGGGCCCGGTCAAGGCCGACCACCCGCTGACCACCCCGCCGCCGAAGGCGCGCACGATGCATGACATCGAAACGCTGATCCACCATTTCCTCGGCGTAAGCTGGGGACCGGTCATTCCACCGGGGGAAGCGCGCGCCAGCATCGAGGCCACGAAAGGCGTCAATACCTATACCCTGATCAGCGATGGGGGCACCACGTCCTACCGCACCCGCATCCGCACCCCGTCCTTTGCCCACCTGCAGATGATCCCGCTGCTCAGCCGCGGCATCATGATCGCGGACCTGATCGCGATCCTGGGCAGCATTGACTTCGTCATGGCCGATGTTGACCGCTGAAGCCCCCCTGCCCGCGCCCGTGCGGGCGGAAATCCTGGCGCTTGCGGCGCGGGAACCGCATCCGCGTGGCGCGGGTGTCGCGGCCCTGCGGCTGGTGCAGGCCCGCTTTGGCTGGGTCAGCACTGCGCACCTGCGCGAAGTGGCTGGCCTGCTGGGCATGTCGGCCGATGATCTGGACGGTATCGCCACCTATTTCAACCTGCTGTTCCGCCGGCCGGTCGGGCGGCATGTGATCATGCTGTGCGACAGCGTTTCCTGCTGGATCATGGGGCGTGGACCGCTTTGCGCCCATCTATGCCGGACGCTGGGCATAAAGCCGGGCGAAACCACGGCGGACAACGCCATTACGCTGCTGCCCACGGTCTGTATCGGGCATTGTGACCATGCCCCGGCCATGCTGGTTGATGACACGCTGCATGGGGATGTGGACACGGCCACCCTTGACCGCCTGATCGACACGCTGAGGGACACGCCATGACGCCCCCGACCGAACGGCCCCTGACCGCCATGATCGATCCCGCCGCCGGGCCACCGGACTGTGCGGCATATGAACGTGCAGGCGGGTGGCAGGCCACGCGCAACGCATTGGGCCGCCTTGCCCCGGCCGGGATCATTGACATGGTGACACGCTCGAAACTGCGCGGGCGTGGGGGCGCTGGCTTCGGAACCGGGCAGAAATGGAGCTTCGTGCCAAAGGAGCCCGCAGCCGACCGCCGCAAATACCTGATCGCCAATGCCGATGAGATGGAACCGGGCACCTTCAAGGACCGCTTGCTGCTGGAGGGCAATCCCCTGCAACTGATCGAGGGGATGATCCTTGCGGCCTATGGCGTGCAGGCGGGGCATGGCGTCATCTTCCTGCGCGGGGAATATCATCTGGCCTGCGCGCGCCTGCACCAAGCGATCGGGGAAGCAAGGGAGAAGGGCTGGCTGGGGGAGAATATCCTCGGCTCCGGCTTCAGTTTTGACATCCATGTGCATTCCAGCGCCGGACGCTACATATGTGGCGAGGAAACCGCCCTGCTGACCGCGCTGGAAGGTCGCCGCGCCACACCGCGCAGCAAGCCGCCCTTTCCCCAGACCGGCGGCCTGTGGGGCGCGCCCAGCGTGGTGAACAATGTCGAGACACTGTGCAACCTGCCCCATATCATCACCAACGGGCCGGAATGGTTCGCGGGCCTCGGGCTGGGGGAAGATGGCGGCACCAAGATCTATGGCGTCAGCGGGCGGGTCGTGAAGCCGGGCGCATGGGAACTGCCCATCGGCACCCCGCTGCGCCAGATCATTGAAGACCATGCGGGTGGCATGCGCCCAGGCTACCGGTTGCGCGCCCTGTTGCCCGGCGGGGCGTCCACCGCCTTTCTCGACGCGACGGCAATCGATGTCGCCATGGATTACGGATCGGTGGAAAAGGCGGGCAGCAGGCTTGGGACCGGCATGGCCATCATCCTGGATGACCGGACCTGCCCCATCGGCATGATCCGTAACCTGGAACATTTCTTTGCACAGGAATCCTGCGGGTGGTGCACCCCGTGCCGTGACGGGCTGCCATGGGTGGAACGCCTGCTGGACGCGATCGAGAACGGGTCGGGACAGGAGGAGGACATGGACCAGCTAGGCCGCCATGCCCGGATGCTGGGCGCCCCGGGCCGGACCTTCTGCGCCCATGCGCCGGGGGCGATGGCGCCGCTTGCCAGTGGACTGAAACTGTTCGCCGCCGATTTTGCCGCCCACATCCAGCAAGGCCGCTGCCCGCAGCAGCCGGGGGCATGACCATGACCAGCATCCGCATTGATGGACGGGACTGCCCGACACGCAGCGGCATCAACCTGCTGCAGGCCTGCCTGGAAGCGGGGGCCAGCCTGCCCTATTTCTGCTGGCATCCCGAATTCGGCTCCGTTGGCGCGTGCCGCCAGTGCGCCATCAGGCAGTTCAGCGGGCCTGATGACACGAAGGGCCGCATCGTGATGGCCTGCATGACGCCGGTCAGCGAAAATACCATCATATCCATTGACGACCCGGAAGCCCGGGATTTCCGCGCCAGCATCATCGAATGGATGATGGTCAACCACCCCCATGACTGCCCCGTATGCGAGGAAGGCGGCGAATGCCACCTGCAGGACATGACGGTCATGACCGGGCACAACGCCCGTCGCTACCGCTTCACCAAGCGGACCCATCGCAATCAGGATCTCGGGCCGTTCGTGAAGCATGAAATGAACCGCTGCATCGCCTGCTACCGCTGCGTGCGCTTCTACCGTGATTATGCGGGTGGGGACGATCTGGCGGTCTTTGCGTCCCATGACAATGTGTATTTCGGGCGTGCCGAAGATGGCACGCTGCAGAACGCCTTCAGCGGCAACCTGGTGGAAATCTGCCCGACCGGCGTATTTACCGACAAACCCTTTTCCGCCGTCTACAGTCGCAAATGGGACATGCGTGGCGCGCCATCGGTGTGCGTACACTGCGCGGTGGGCTGCAATACCATTGCCAATGCGCGTGAGGAGACCCTTCGCCGTGTCCTCAACCGCTACAATACGGATGTCAACCGCTACCTGCTGTGCGACCGGGGCCGGTTCGGACATGGCTTTGTCAACGCGCCGACACGGATCCGCACGCCGCTGCGCACCATTGGCGGGCAGCAGGTGCCGGTCCCCGTGGCGGACGCCCTGACGGCCTTCGCACGCATGGCGGCACGGGGGCGGGTCGTGGGCATAGCCTCCCCCCGCGCGGCGCTGGAGACCTGCTTCAGCCTGCATGCGCTGGTGGGTCCGCAGCATTTCTGCACCGGCCAGACGCGGCAGGAACACGAATGCGTGGAACTGGCCCATGCCCTGCTCGACCGCCACCCCGGCGTCCTGCCCACCCTGCATGAAATGGAAAGCGCCGATGCCGTGCTGGTACTGGGCGAGGACGTATGCGCCACCGCGCCCCGGCTTGGCCTGTCTCTGCGTCAGTCGGTGCGGCAGGCGTCCTTCCATACGGCGGACGACGCCAGGGTGCCACGCTGGATGGATGCGGCGGTGCGCACGCTGGGGGCCGAATGCCCGTCCGGCCTGTATGTCCTCACGCCCGCTCCAACCGATCTGGACGGGGTCGCCGCGGAAACCCTGCGCGCCGCCCCCGATGACATCGCCCGGCTTGGCTTTGCCATCGCCCATGAAATTGATCCCGCCGCCCCGGCCGTCACGGATCTGGCGCCGGATGACGTGCTGCTTGCCGCACGTATCGCGCATACGCTTGTGGCAGCCGGAAAGCCGCTGGTTGTATCCGGCATGCAGTATGGCGCCCCCGCCCTGATGCAGGCCGCCGCCAGTATCGTCGCGGCCCTTGCGCGCGCCACGCCTGAAGCGGGCCTGTCGCTGGTGCTGCCGGAATGCAACAGCATGGGGCTGGCCATGATGGGGGGGATGCCGCTGGAAACGGTAATGGAACAGGCACGGGCGGGCGAAATTTCCACCCTGGTCATTACGGAAAATGACCTGACCCGCCATCTGTCCCCGGCGGATGTGGCGGAACTGGTGGCGGCGGTTGCCGATATCGTCGTGATCGACCATACCGCCACACCGCTGTGCCAGCAGGCCAGCCTTGTCCTGCCGGTTGCGGCCTTCAGCGAATGCAGCGGCACGCTGGTCAGCCAGGAAGGCCGGGCGCAACGCTTTTTTCAGGCAGTCTTTCCCCCTGCCCCCATACAGGCCGGCTGGCGGTGGGTACAGGCGCTGGCCCGTGGCCTTGACCCGTCCATGCTGCATATGGCGGGACTGACCGGCTGGCGGGATCTGGATGATGTCCTTGCGGCCATGGCGGTGGCGTTTCCCCGCTTTGCCCCTGCGGCAAAGGCCGCACCGGGGGCGGACTACCGCATGAATGGCCAGAAACTGCGTAGCCAGACCTACCGCGCCAGCGGGCGGACCGTCATCCGTTCCTTCGTCAACGTGCGTGACCAGCCGCCACCTGGCAGTCCGGACGCCCCCTTCAGCAGTTCGATGGAAGGGGCCCTTGGGCCGGATATGCCCGCCGCGCTGGTGTCGGGCTATCAGGCGTCTCCGTGGAATTCGGTTCAGGCGTTGAACCGTTTCCAGCACGAAATCGGGGGCGACATGCGTGGCGGGGCATCCGGTATCCGGCTGTTGTCGCGCACCGCATCTGATGAAGCGGGGCCGCGTCCATACGCTTATGCCACGGATATTCCCACGCCGCATACCGCGCAGGCAGACACCGTTGTGGTGCTGCCCGATACGCGCCTGTTCGGCAGCGAGGAACTGAGCATGCATTCCCCATCCGTCATGGCGCGCGCAACCGCGCCAGCGCTGGGACTGCCTGCCGCCATGGCGACATCACGCCACATGGTGCTGCATCTGGATGACGGAGCGCACGTACTGCCCGTCGAACCTGTGCCCGGACTGCCTGCGGGCATTGTCCTGTGCCCGGCGCACATGGTCGCGCGTGCATTCCGTTTTCCCCGCGTGGCCCGGCTGGAGCGGATACCGGACGAAGGGGAACGGTCATGACGTATCCGGCGCTTTCCGCCATCATTCTCACGCCATTTGTCATCCTTGGCCTTGCCACCGTGCTGACATGGGTCGAACGGCGGCTGCTGGGGGTATGGCAGGACCGGTACGGGCCCAACCGCGTGGGACCGGGCGGCATGTTCCAGGCCGTGGCGGACGGGACCAAGATCCTGTTCAAGCAGGACTGGATCCCCCCCTTTGCCGACCGGGGTATATTTGTCGCGGCGCCGGCCATTGGCATGATGACGGTCCTGCTGGCCTTTGCCGCCATTCCGCTCACGATGGGTACGGGTATTGCGGGGGACATGAATGTCGGGCTGCTGTTCATCCTCGGCATGATGGGGCTTGGGGTCTATGCGGTGGTGTTGGCCGGGTGGTCGTCCAACAGCAAATACGCGCTGCTGGGCGGCATGCGGGCGGCGGCGCAGATGATCAGTTACGAAGTCTTCATGGGGCTGTCCGTGCTGGGCGTGGTCATGATGGCCGGGTCATTCAACCTGCGCGCCATCGTGGCGGCGCAGGCGGGGGTATGGTTCATCATCCCGCAATGCCTTGGCTTTGTCGTGTTCATGCTGGCTGGCATTGCACAGACGCACCGCCTGCCCTTTGACCTGCCCGAAGGGGAGAACGAACTGGGCGCGGGGTTCCATACCGAATATTCGGGCATGAAGTTCGGCATGTTCTTCATTGCCGAATATGCCGGGATCATCCTGGTCTCCAGCCTTGTGACCACGCTTTACCTTGGGGGGTGGCGCGGGCCGTTCCTGCCGCCTGCCGTGTGGTCTGCGCTCAAGACAGGGGGCGTGGTGGTGTTTTTCATCCTGCTGCGGGCGGGCCTGCCCCGTCCGCGTTATGACCAGTTGATGGCGCTGGGCTGGAAAATCCTGCTGCCGCTTTCACTGTTCAATGTCATGGCGACCGGAACCATCCTCATGCTGCGCGCGTCCTGATGACACGCCTGATGCAAAGGCATCTCCCATGCTTGATACCCTGCGCACCCTGTTCCTGACGGCGCTGCATGCCTTCCACCGGCGCGCGACCGTGCAGTATCCCGAACAGCCGCCCTACCTGCCGCCGCGTTACCGCGGGCGCATCATCCTGTCGCGCGATCCCGACGGGGCGGAGCGGTGTGTCGCGTGCAACCTGTGCGCCGTCGCCTGCCCGGTGGACTGCATAAGCCTGCAGAAAACCGAAGCCGATGGCCGGTGGTACCCGGAATATTTCCGCATCAACTTCTCCCGCTGCATTTTCTGTGGCCTGTGCGAGGAAGCCTGCCCCACCTACGCCATACAGCTGACGCCCGATTTTGAAATGGGCGAATACGCGCGGTCGAACCTTGTTTATGAAAAGGAAGACCTGCTGATAAGCGGGACCGGGAAATATCCCGATTACAGTTTCTACCATGTCGCGGGCATTCCCGTTCCCGGCAAGGCGCGTGGCGCGTCCGAACGCGAACGCCCGCCGGTCGATCTCCATTCCCTGCTGCCGTAACCGTCATGCATGCCCTGGCCCTTCTTGCCGCGTGCGTGACCGTCGTGGGGGCCATCATGGTCATTACCCGGCGGGTGGCGGTGCATGCGGTGCTGTACCTGGTGGTGACGCTGCTGGCGCTGGCGACGGTGCTGGTCATGCTGGGCGCGTCATTTGCCGCGATGCTGGAGATCATCATCTATGCCGGCGCGATCATGGTGCTGTTCGTCTTCGTCATCATGATGCTCAATCTGGGTCAGCCGGACAGCGCGCGTGAAAAGGAATGGCTGCGGCCGCGCGCATGGCTGGGGCCGGGCGTTCTGGCCACCATTATCTGCGCGGAACTGCTTTATTGCACCAGCCCGTTATCCGGGCCTGCACCCGTTCCTGCCGCCATTACGGTGCATGACGTGGGAGCGGACCTGTTCGGCCGCTACGTGCTGGTGGTGGAACTGGTGTCTTACCTGCTGCTGGCCGGTCTGGTCTCGGCCTTTTACATCGGGCGCAACCGGGCGGGAGGACGCTGACATGACCGCCTTTTCCTTCAACGATACCCTGCTTGTGGCCACGGTCCTGTTTTCGATCGGCCTGGCGGGCGTTCTGGTCCGGCGCAACATGGTGTTCATGCTGATGTCGCTGGACATCATGCTCAATGCCGCGGCCCTCGTGTTCGTGGGGGCGGGCGCGCGCTGGCATGATGCGACGGGACAGGTGATGTTCGTGCTGATCCTTGCCCTCGCCGCCGTGGAAACGGCGGTGGGGCTTGCCATCATCGTGTGCCTGCATGCCCGGGGGCGTCCCACGCTGGATGCCGATACCGGCAACCTGCTGCGGGGATAGGGCCATGGCTGAAATCCTTCTTCCCCTTCTCGTCCTCTGCCCGCTTGCGGCGTCGCTGCTCGTGTTCCTATCCGCCGGGCGCATGGGCGCACGGGCCATCGGGACGGTTGCCTGTGCCGGGGTGGGGATTTCCGCCGTGCTCAGCATCATCCTGTCCGTCATGCTCCTGTCCGGGCCTGTGGCGGGGGGATTGCAGGTGACGTTATGGCCATGGATGCGTGTTGCGGGTCTTTCGGCGGATATCGCCTTCACGCTGGACCGGATTTCCATGGTCATGGTCCTTGTCGTCACGATCGTGGGGCTGCTGATCCATGTTTATGCCGCAGGCTACATGCGCGACGATCCGGGCATCGCGCGCTTTTTTGGCTGCATGACGCTATTCGTGGCCGCCATGCTGGTACTGGTGCTGGCGTCCGACCTGCTGTGCCTGTTCATCGGGTGGGAAGGCGTGGGGCTGTGTTCCTACCTGCTCATCGGGTTCTGGTATGATGATCCCGCCAATACCGCTGCCGCGCGCAAGGCCTTCTACATGACACGCATGGGGGACGTGGCCTTGCTGTGCGGCCTGCTGCTGCTGGCCTGTGCGACGGGTTCCCTGCGCATCGGCAGCGTGCTGGCATCGGTTGCGGACGGACGTTTGCCCGCATCTGGCGTGAATGTGGCGGCAGCCTTCATACTGGTGGGGGCGCTAGCCAAGTCGGCGCAGATCCCCTTCCAGGCATGGCTGCCGGACGCCATGGCCGGGCCGACGCCGACCTCCGCCCTTATCCATGCCGCCACCATGGTGACGGCGGGTGTCTACCTGATCGCGCGGGTGCATGACCTGTTTGCCATGGCCGCCCCCGTCATGGCGCTGACGGCGGTGCTTGGGGCGCTGACCCTGCTTATGGGGGCGTGCACGGCGCTGGTGCAGTCCGACCTGAAGCGTATCCTTGCATGGTCCACGATCAGCCAGCTTGGCTACATGTTTCTCGCCCTTGGGTGCGGGGTGTGGCAGGCGGCGCTGTTTCATCTGATGACCCATGCCTTCTTCAAGGCGCTGCTTTTCCTGACGGCGGGCGCCGTTATCATGCGCGCCGGCCATGAGCAGGATATTTTCCGTCTGGGCGGCCTGCGCCGCGCCATGCCGGGACTGACCGCAGCCTTTGTCGCGGGGGCGTCCGCGCTGGCTGGCCTGCCGCTGGTGACGGCCGGGTTCTACAGCAAGGAAATGATCCTGTCTGGCGTATGGCACGTCCATTTTGGCCTGACGCGGGAATGGACCCTGAGCGGGCATCCGCTATGGGGAATTGCCCTGCTGGGGGCCTTCTTGACCGCGCTGTACATTTTCCGCTGTGTCTTCATCGTCTTTTGCGGGAAGGCGGGAACCAGGGCTGCGGGCCGGACGTCACGCCTCATGGGCATTCCGCTGGTCTGCCTGTCTGTGCTCTCGCTGTTTGGCGGAGTCATTGAAATGCCGGATACACTCCCCTCCCTTCATCTGTTCAGCGCCCTTCTTGATCCCGGAACGCCATTATCCCATGCGGATGAACCGGTCTGGCTTGTGCTGGCCGGTGCGCTCGCGCCGCTTGCCGGGCTTGGGGTCGCATGGGTGTTGTGGGGGCGTCCTTCGCCCGTCATGCGCGAAATACCCGGGCAGGCGGGCGTTATCCGTCCCGCCCGCACCGGCCGGGGCATGGATGTGCTGTATGACCGGGTGTTCGTGCAGCCCTTCCGCCTGCTGGCATGGCTGACACGGCTTGATATCCCCGGTCATGCCATAACCGGGACAGGGCGGCTGACACGGGCGGCCAGTGCCGGAATTCTCGGGGTACGGGCCGGTTTGCTGGATATGCTGGCCATGCGGGCGACCGGAACGGCCAGATGGGCAGGTCACCTGCCGGGCCTGTTCCAGAATGGCCGCGTGCGGTGGTATGCGGCATGGATCGCAGGCGGGCTGTGCGCGGGGCTGGCCATGGCGGTACTGTCATGAACCCCCTGCCCGTCCTTGTGCTCCTGCCCATCATGGGTGGGGGACTGGCCTGGGGGGCCGGACGCATGTGGCCCCGTGCCAGTCCGTCCATGCGCGATGCGTCATGGTGGGTGGTGCTTGCAACCCTGGTTGTGGAAACGCTTGTGCTGGCGATGGCCACATTCAGCCACCGCGCCCATGCGGGGCCGTGGCCGGGGCATTTTGCCATGCCATGGATCCCGGCCATGGGCATTGCGGTCAGGCTGGACATGGATGGTCTTTCGCTGTCGCTGATCTGGCTTTCGCTTATCCTGTGTTTTCTGTGCGTACTGCTTGCCACCCGTCAGGTCACGGCGCATGCCGGGGCGTTCCGTTTCCTGTTCCTTGCGACCCTTACGGGCGTCATCGGGACATTCCTGGCCACGGACCTGTTCATGTTCTTCTTTTTCTGGGAACTGATGCTGGTGCCGATGGCCGGGCTGATCGCCGCATGGGGGCATGAGGACAGGCAGCGCGCCGCCATGAAGTTTTTCATGTTCACGCAGGGCAGCGGGCTGGTCATGCTGCTGTCCATCCTCGGTCTGGTCATCACGCATTACCGGCAGACGGGCGTGCTGACGTTTGATTACTTCACGCTGGCCCACACATCCCTGTCCCCCACCGGCGCCATGCTGCTCATGCTGGGGTTCTTCATCGCCTTCGCTGTCAAGCTGCCGGTGGTGCCGGTCCATGTCTGGCTACCTGACGCCCACACGCAGGCCCCGACCGCGGCCAGCGTACTGCTGGCGGGCATCCTGCTCAAGACCGGGGGGTATGGCATGATCCGCTTCAATGTCATGCTGTTTCCCGATGCCGCCGCCCGGTTTGCCCCCATCGCCATGGGGCTGGGTGTCGCGGGCATCCTGTACGGGGCGTGGCTGTCGAGCGCGCAGGATGATGTAAAGCGCCTGATCGCCTATAGCAGCATCAGCCACATGGGTTTTGTGCTCCTTGGCATTTTTGCCGGTTCCCGCATGGGAATGCTGGGGGCGGTCATGCAGATGCTGGCCCACGGCCTGGGCACGGCGGCACTTTTCCTGATCGCGGGCGCTATCCAGGACCGGTTGCATACGCGTGACATGCACCGTATTGGCGGATTGTGGGCCGCCATGCCACGCCTGTCCAGCGCGGGGCTGTTCTTTGCCATGGCAGCCCTCGGCATGCCGGGACTGGGGAATTTTACCGGTGAGTTCCTGGTGCTGCTGGCGACATGGCGCATCAGTCCCCTGCTTGCGACACTGGCGGCGACGGGACTGGTCCTGGCCGCCATCTATGCATTGCGGATGGTCAACCGCATCTTTCTGGCTGCACCGCGGGCGGATACGCGACCGGTAACGGATCTTCCGTCCTGGCAGATGGCGGTCTTTGCCTGTGTCATGGCCTTTCTTGTCCTGCTGGGCCTGTATCCGCAGCCTTTCATGATATTTTCCGCCCCGCTTCCCCTGCCCGCCACGGCCATGGCCGGTCCGGGGGGTACCACGCCATGATCGGGCATGACATCTTCGTGCCGGCCCCGCTGCTGGTCGTATCCATCGGGATCATGGTCATGCTTGCCGCGACGGCATGGCGGCGTTCGGTGGGACGCGGCTTCCTGTGCGCCACCGGCATGCTGCTGCTGGCCATTACGGTCGTGGGGCACCATACGGGCAAGGCGCCCGATGGTGGCGACAGCCTGTTCGTTCAGGATCGATGGACGGCCTGTACGGCCATCCTGATCATGTTTTCCACCCTGTGCATCATGCTCATGTCATGGCGGGATGCGGGGGTCGCGCGGGAAGATGAATATCCCCTGCTGCTCATGCTGGGTACGCTGGGTGCGCTGGCCATGGTGTTCAGTGCGAATTACATGCCGTTTTTTCTGGGTCTGGAAATACTGGGCGTCTCCATCATGGGACTTGTGACCTTCGGACACCGCGCCGTGCCGGGTCATGAGGCCGCGATGAAATACCTGATCCTGTCCGGTGTTTCTTCCGCCATTCTCCTGTTCGGTATCGGCCTGGCCTATGGTGTCACGGGATCCCTGCGGTTCATGCCGCCCATTGCGGCAGGTGCCGTTCCCGCCGCATTGCCGGTTGCCGCCACGATCATGATTCTGGCCGGCATGTTCTTCAAGCTGTCCGCGGTCCCCTTCCACATGTGGCTGCCCGATGTGATGGAGGGCGCACCCGTGCCCGTGGCGGCGTTTGTGGCCGTGGTTTCGAAAATTGCGATATTTTCCGCGCTGGTCCGTTATTTCGGGACGCAGAACCAGCCTCCGTTCCTTGATGACATCCTGTGTGGCGTCATTATCCTGACCATTATGGGTGGCAACCTGATGGCGTTGCGCCAGGCCGGTTTCATACGCCTTATGGCCTATTCATCCATTGCGCACATGGGATATCTGCTGATTGCCTTCGTGTGTCCGGGCCGTCTGCAATCCGGGGTCGTGAGCGTTTATCTTGCGGCCTATACCGTCAATACACTGGGCGTATTTGCGGCCATGGATGCCTTTGCCATCCCCGGCGGGCCGGATGGCAGGGTTGTCGCGCAATGGAAGGGCGCGTTTTCCAGTCGTCCATTCCTGGCGTCGGTCATGTCGCTCATGCTGCTTTCGCTTGCGGGTATTCCACCCGGAATCGGTTTTTTCGCGAAATTCGGCATCGCCGCGGCCGGTGTTGAACATCAGCGTGACCTGCTGCTCTGTTTCCTTATAATCGGCAGTATTATCGGGTTGTATTATTACCTGAACATCGTCCGGACCATGATGGCGTCCCCGGCGTTACCCTCCGTCAGCCTGAACCGGCAGATGCGTCCGGAACTGACGGTGCTTGTCATCGTTCTGAGCATGATCGTCGTGATCGGAGGGCTTTTCCCCGCCCGTGCCATCCATCCGTTTCTACCCCCGCCTGTTGCGCCATCCGGAACGGGGGATGGCGCGACTCATTGACCGGACAGGTTTGTGATTATCCAAAACATGGAAAGGGTCTTCTCATGTCCTCTCGTGTCTTTCACATTCTGGCGCAAAAAGGCAGCACGGTCATAACCGTCAGGGCGGATGACCCCATCCTGGATGTCGCCGCCACGCTGGCGCGGCATAATATTGGCGGGGCGCCGGTTCTGGGCGACGATGGGCAACTGGTGGGTCTTGTATCGGAAAAAGGGATCGTCCATGCCCTGTCACTGCATGGCGCGGACATATCGACCCTGACCGCGGAAGACATCATGGCCACGGACATGCCGGTCGCAACACCTGATGACAGCATTTATGATATTGCCTGCCGCATGACATATTCCCGCAACCGGCACGTGCCCGTTCTGGAAAATGAAAAACTTGTCGGGCTGGTCAGCATCGGGGACATCGTCAAGCTACGCGCTGAAAATGCCGAACACGAAGTGCAGGAACTGGAGGATTACGTGACAGGGAGCGACCACGCGGCCGTCCAGCCCCCCACTGACACGTCCCCCCACCGATGCAGGGAAAAGAAAGACTGATCCCGCCTGCCGCCATATGGCGCGCCATGTCAGCCATTCAGGGGGCGCGTGTTCCAATCGGTCGGCGCGCGGCATGAAAATCCGCCCACGGGTCCGCGCGTTGCGATGCAAGCCGTTCCATGGCGTTGCCCACCGTGAACTGCGCCGGGCCCGTCAGTGCGTCCAGTTCCGCCCAGCTTACCGGCATCGAGATCGGGGCGCCGGGACGCGCGCGGGTTGAATAGGGCGCCACGGATGTCGCCCCGCGCTGGTTGCGCAGGTAATCAAGCAGGATCCTGCCATGCCGCCTCGCCCTGGAAACAGTCGTAATGAAACGGTCCGGGCTGTCGGCGGCCATGTCCTGCGCCAGTGCATGGGCGAAGGTCTTTGCGCCCGCCCAGTCGGCTACGGGTTCAAGCGGGGCGATGACATGCAGCCCCTTGCCGCCAGAAGTCTTGACAAAGGCCGCAAGCCCGGAGGCTTCAAGCCGCGCGCGCACGGCCCGCGCGGCAGCAATGACGTCTGCCCACCCGACCCCTTCCCCCGGATCAAGGTCCATGACCAGTTGGTCGGGTCGTTCCCAGTCATGGCATGAAGCCTGCCAGGGATGGATTTCCAGTGCGGCCCCCTGCACCAGCCCCATGAGGCCATCAAGATCATGGATGCCGATCAGATGGCCCCGTGGCGTGCCCTGCGGGTCATCAAGCGCCACGATATGGGCGTTCATGCCCTTCCACGCATTTTTCTGGAAGAAACGTGGCCCCTCGATCCCTTCCGGGCAGCGCAGCAGCGCCAGTGGCCGGTCGATGATGAACGGGGCCATGCGTGGCCATACAGCTTTGTAATAATCGGCCAGACCGGCCTTGGTTATGTCGGCATCCGGCCAGTAGACCCGGTCCGGATGGGTCAGCATGACACCATGGCCGGCCCGGGCCGTGGGTGTTTTCACTGCGGGCATCGTGCATGCGTCCCCTTGTTTTCATGACCCTGTCAGAGGGTAAGGTTTCTGACGGGCATTTCCACAAGCTGTAACTGTGGCGTCGTGCCGCCCTGCCATGCATTGGCGCCCGGCACGATCTGCGGTGTCGGGATGTCGGCACGGTTCTTTTTTTCGCTCAGGGTGGAAATATCGAAACGCCTGTCCCGGTCATCGAGCGAGGACTGGCTGACCTGCCCATCTCTGGTAAAGCCCATCATCAACTGGGGAATGCCCAGGGGCAGGTCATGATCCCGGTCGATCTGCCAGGTGTGCCATGTCTTGCCATAAGTGGTGACAAGATCGGCCATGAACGCATGTTCCCCCATGTCGGGCACGCCGGGTGCGACCAGCATGCCGGATTTTACTTCGTAATGATGGCTGTGCCATAATTTCTTTTCTTCTTCGGGAAGCGTCCTGAATATCGCCTCGCTGACAATGTATTCAACGCCGATAAGCCGGGCGTTTTTCTGGTTGGCTTCATAGATCACGCATTGATGGAAGCCTTCGCCCAGATGTGTGCAGAAATGATTGGCTTCGACCTGACGCCCCAGGTCATCGGCATAGAAGTGGAAACCATTCAGATACTCGCTCATCGCATCGATCGGTTTCCTGGCTTGCAGGGCGCCTGCGGCTGTATCAAGTACGTCGCTGCGCAGGGATGTCGGACCGCCGGGCACCGGCGCCAGCTTTTTATCGGCCGCACCGGCCTTCCGTCCCGCAATGGCCATGAGCGGGGCCGCGACAAGGGTCGTGGCCACTGCACGGCCGAAACATCGGCGGCAGGTAAGGTTATGAAGGAACGACATGATCTGTCCTTTCAGTCGGCATGAACCGTGCTTCGTGCCGCTATAAAGCATGGCTGCGTGCCGGAGTTTCGTGGCCTGTCACGGGCGGGGCGGATAATCGGGGCCATGCCTGCCCCAGTCGCCCCCCATGGCCCGTACAAGGTCGACGCCACTCATCAGGCGGCGCGTATTGATGGTAATCAGGTCTTCGCGCGCCTGTAGTTCCGCCGTCTGGGCAATGACGACCTGAAGGTAGTCCACCGCCCCTTCGCGGTACTGAACATTGGCCAGATGGTCGGTGCGGGTGGCCGCCGTCACCCCCTCCTCCTGCCATGTGGCGGCGTCGGCCAGGTGGTTGAGGAGCGCAAGCTGGTCTTCCACTTCACGGAAGGCCGTCAGGGCCGTCTGCCGGTAACTGGCTGCGGCCTGTGCATATTCCGCGTGCGTAAGCGCCAGATTGGCGAACCGCCGCCCGCCATCGAATATGGCCAGTGTCGCCAGCGCCGGGCCAAGCGCCCATACGCCGCTCCCGGCGGAGGCCAGCATGCCGGTCGTGGTTTCCGAACCACCGTTTGCCCCAAGCGTGATGTTGGGAAAGAAGGCGGCCCGCGCCACGCCAATCCGGGCATTTGCCGCTGCCATGTGCCGCTCTGCCGATGCGACATCGGGCCTGCGTTCCAGCAGGTGGGCGGGCGCGGTTACGGGAATGACCGGTACGGGCGGCAGGCTGTCCGCCGGCGGGATTGAAAAAGTGGAAGGCTGTTCACCGATCAGCACCGCAATGGCATGTTCCGCCAGCGCACGGTCCGCCACCTGCTGTTCCAGCCGGGACTGTGTGGTGGCCAGCTGTGTGCGGGCACGGCCGACATCCAGTTCATTCGCGGCCCCGCCCACAAATCGCCTTGTGGTCAGGTCCAGCGCCGCAGAATAGGCCGCCATGGTCTTTTGCAGCAGGCTGATGCGGGCATCCAGACCGCGTAGCTGGAAGTAATCATCACCCAGTTCGCCCTCCAGGCTGAGGCGGATCGACGCAAGGTCGGCGGCACTCGCCTGCGCATTGGCCCGCGCCGCCCTGACCAGATTGCGGATGCGCCCCCATATATCCGGCTCCCACGAAACGGTGCCGCCGGATTCATAGTCATGATATTCGTAATAATTGCCGGTGGCGGGAAAAAGCGCGCGTTCACGCTGTGCGCTGGCGGTTGCGTCAATCTGGGGAAAGAAGTCGGCCCGCGCCCGCCTGACCAATGCGCGCGCCTGGTCATATCGCGCCACGGCGGCGGCCAGTTGCGGGCTGCCGTGTTCGATCCTGTCTTCCAGCCGGTCCAGCCCCGCATCACCCATGACCGACCACCACGCCCCGCGCTGCGCGGTGTCGGCGGGCCGCGCCGGTGTCCACACGCCGGTTTCCCTGAATGCGGCGGGCGTATCGGGTAGCGTGGGCCTGTGGTAACGGGGGGCGAGATTGCAGCCGCACAGCAGGACAACAAGAAACAGGACCGCCCTGCTCCGTTCAGGCGCCATGCCCGCCCTCACGCGGTTTGACGGGGTCCCCGTCCCCGATCTCATCCGGCGGGTTGGTTATGATCCTGTCGCTTGGTGTAATCCCCGTCACCTCGAGTTCGGTCCCGAAATCGATCAGGATCGCAACGGGCCGTATCCTGACATGGTCCTGCCCGTCCACCAGCGCCACCGTTGTCCCGTCCTGGCGGAAGAGCAGGCTGCTGGCGGGAATGCGCGCGGTAGGCGGCGCCTGTGGCCCGGGGCCATGAAACGCAAAGGAGATCTGGGCATAGGCGCCCGGCTTGAGAAGGTTTTCCCCGTTGTCATAGACAAGCTGGACCAGCATCGTGCCCGACTGGGAATCAACCGCGTCCGAAGAATGGAGCAGACGGGCTTCAAACTGCCGGTTGCGATAATCGGGCACCGTAAAATGCGCGACAAATCCCTCGCGCATCCGCGCGGCATAGGCCTGTGGCACACGTACGTAAAGCCGCAGGCGGCTTACGTCCGATACGGTAAAAAGCGGCTGGCTGGCCGCCGTCCCCGCCACGATCAGCGCGCCGATATCGGTCGCGCGGCTGGTGATCACACCGGCGAAAGGGGCAATGATGCGCTTGAAGGCGGAAAGCGTTTCAAGCCGTTCGACCTCCGCCGCGGCTTCATGGCGCGTGGCCTCGCTGGCTGCAAGATTGCCCCGGCGTTCATCCGTTTCCTGCTGGGATACGGCGTTCTGGGCATTCAGCCGGTCCCACCGGCGCGATGTGATCCGCGCCAGATCGCGCTGTGCGGTCCGCGTGCCCAGCGCCGCCCTTGCACCGGCAAGCTGCAGGTCGACATCGGGCGTATCGATTTCCGCCAGAAGCTGGCCCGCCGCCACCTTCTGCCCGATATCGACATACCATTGCCGCAGGTAGCCATTGGTCCGTGCATAGACCGGCGCGCCGTACCATGCCTGCAGGATACCGGGCAGGACCAGCGTATCAACCGCGTGACCACCCGGATGCACGACCGTCACGCTGGGCACCAGCGCCGCGACATTGGTGGCGTGAAGCTGGCGGCGGTCATGGATGCGCGTCATCGTGCCCACCACCAGGATGATCCCGAAAAGGCAGGCGCCCCCAAGAACGATCCAGCGCAGGTGTGGCCTGGGTCCGGCATGTATGGCGGTGCGGGTTTCAGCCATGCGCGCGTGCCCCGTCCGTATCGTGGCGCGCACGCCGGTCGTAGATGATGGCGAAAAGCGCCGGCACGAAAAACAGGGAGGCGCAGGTGGCGAATATCAGGCCACCGATGACGGCACGCCCCAGCGGCGCGTTCTGCTCGCCCCCTTCGCCCAGCCCCAGCGCCATGGGCAGCATGCCGATGACCATGGCCAGCGCCGTCATGATCACGGGCCGCAGGCGGGTACTGCCCGCGGCCAGCGCCGCCTTGCGCGCATCCCCATGTTCCGCCAGCCGTTCGCGGCAGAAGGTGATGACCAGGATGGAATTGGCCGTCGCCACCCCCATGCACATGATCGCCCCCGTCAGCGCGGGAACGGAAAGCGGGGTATGCGTTGCAAACAGTATCCAGCATATGCCCGCAAGCGCGCCCGGCAGTGCGAGGACGACAATGCACGGATCGGTCCAGCTCTGGAAATTGATGACAATAAGCAGGTAGATCAGCACGATCGCGCCCAGCAGGCCAAACCCCATGCCCGAGAAGGCGGTTGTCATGGCCTGGTACTGACCGCGCAGCGTGACCGTGACGGTCCCGGGCCGGTCGTGATCGAGGTGGCGCAGGGCCGCCTGCACGTCCGTGGCGATGGCGCCCAGGTCGCGTCCGTCGCCGCCTGCGAAGACATCGACCAGCGAGCGGATGTTGTACTGTGCCTCGACCGGGGAGGTCGTGCCGCGCGTAATCGTGCCAAGCGCGCCAAGCACCTGTAGCTGGGCCGTTGAAACCCCGGTTACGGGCAGGCCGATGATATCCGCCAGCGAACTGATGCGGTATTCGGGCATCTGCACCGCGATGGGGTACGTGACCATGCTGTGCGGGTCCAGCCAGTACAACGGGGCGGTCTGCACGGTCCCGGCAATGGACGTGGCGATGGAGGTGGTCACGTCGCCTTCCGTCAGGCCAAGCTGGTTGATGCGGGTGCGGTCGACCTCAAAACGCAGTTCAGGGTAATGGCCGGGCTGCTGGATGCGGGCATCGACCAGGCCGTCAATGTGGCGTATGGCGCGCAGTATGCGGTTTGCAAACTGCCGCGTCTCATCCGGACTGGGGCCGGATACCTGGATGTCGATCGGTGCCGGTGCGCCGAAATTGAGGATCTGGGTCGTGATGTCCGATGGCAGGAAGGCGAAGCTGGCCTCGGGGAAGGTCCGGGGCAGTTCGCGGCGCAGGGTGCGGATGTACTGCCCGGTCGGGTGATGGTTTTCCTTCAGGGCGACAAGGATGTCCCCGTCCTGCGGCCCGATGGTGCCCGATGCGTTATAGGCGGTGTTGATGGCGCTGGTGGGCAGGCCGATGTTATCGGCAATCGAATCAACCTCGTCCGCGGGAATCCGCTGGCGGATCTGTTTCTCGATACGCTGGAACAGGGCCGATGTCTCCTCTATGCGCATGCCTATGGGGGCACGCACGTGCAGGGTCATCGTGCCCGCATCGACCTGCGGGAAGAAGTTGCGGCCAAGAAACGGGAGCAGTCCCATGCTTAGCGCGGCAAAGCACAGGAAACCGGCCACGAACCGGCCGCGATGGTCCAGAATGCTTTCCAGAAGCGCGCCGTAGTGCCCGCGCAGCGCTTCGAAACGCCGCTCGAAACCATGCTGGAAGCGTGTGAAGACATTTTCCCCGCGCTGCCCTGCCTCCTCATGCGGGCGCAGCAGGAACATGGCCATGGTCGGCACGAGCGTGCGGGACAGGACAAAGGACATGACCATGGCGAACATGACCGACAGCGCCATCGGCACGAACAGGAAGCCCGCCACCCCCGGCAGGTAGAACATCGGCACGAACACGATGCAGATACACACAAGCGACAGGAAGGCCGGGACGATGATCTCCCCCGATCCATCGATGATGGCGGCATGGACATCCTTGCCCATTTCCAGATGACGCTCGATATTCTCGATCGTGACCGTGGCCTCGTCCACCAGAATGCCGACGGCCAGGGCAAGGCCGCCCAGCGTCATGACATTCAGCGTCTCGCCCAGCGCGGACAGGGCCGCAATCGCCCCCATGACCGATAACGGGATGGACGTCGCCACAATCAGCGTGGACCGCCATGACCCAAGGAACAGCAGGATCATGAGGCTGGTCAGCCCGGCCGCGATCGCCCCCTCGCGCATTACCCCGTTCACGGCGGCCCGGACAAACAGCGACTGATCGTTGACGGGCCGGAGCCTGAGCTGTTGCGGCAGGCCGCGTGTCGCATCGGGGATCATCGCCTTGACCCCCGCCACGATGGCGATGGTGGAGGTGGCGCCCGATTTCAGCACGGTCATGAGTGCGGAGCGCTGGCCATCCACATGCACCACGTTCTGCTGGGGCATGGACCCGTCGCGCACATGGGCGACATCGCCCACGCGCACCACGGCGCCATTGACCGTGCGCACGGGCAGCATGTTGAGCAGTGCGACCGAAAGGGGCGCGTTGTTCAGCCTGAAATTATACTGGTATTCCCCGATTTTCACGAAACCCGCGGGGGTGATCTGTGTCTGGGTGGTCAGGGCGTTGCCCACGTCCTGGGCCGAAACGCCACGCGACTGCAGCTTGCCGGGGTCAAGGTCCATCTGGATCTGGCGCACCTTCCCGCCATAGGGATAGGGAATGGCGGCACCCGGAACCGTGACCAGCCGGTTGCGGATGAAGTTGAAGCCGTAATCATAAAGCTGCTGTTCGGTCATGCCCTCGCCCGACAGCGCAAGCTGCACGATCGGCACGGTGGAGGCATTGTAATTCAGGATCAGCGGCGGCGTGGTGCCAGTGGGAAGCTGGCGCAGGATGGTCTGGGCAATGGCCGTGACCTGCGCATTTGCGATGCGGATATCGGTGCCGGGCTGGAAGAATATCTTTATCACCCCGATGCCTGTCAGCGACTGTCCCTCGATATGTTCGATATTGTTGACCGTCGTGGTCAGCGTGCGCTGGAAGGGCAGTACGATGCGCCCCGACATGTCCTGTGGCGAGAGATTGCTGTAGGTCCAGGCCACCGCAATGACGGGAATGCCGATATCGGGAAAGATGTCCTCCGGCGTGCGGATGGCGGAGAGTACACCGGCCATGGCGATCAGGATGGCCATGACGACAAATGTGTAGGGACGGGCAAGCGCCAGCTGAACAATCGCATTCATGCCACCTGCCTGTTTCCTGTCGGCTATGATGCCCCGTGGTTCACGGGGTATCCGGCTTCAGATAACGGCTGCGGCATGGCCCGGTTTGTGGCGCGGGGCAGATAATTTTGTATCAGGGCGCGGTATCCGGCGCGCGGGTTCTGCGCCGGACCGGTCGCGCCAGCAGGCGGAAAGGACAGGTTCTTATCCCGGCTGCCCTGCCCTATTTCTGGCAATCAAGGCATATCTTGCCGAAATGCCGGTTGCTTTCCTGATATCTGAAGGCGTCCACAATATTTTCCAGCGGGAATATACGGTCAATGACGGGCCGGATGGCATTACCGTCAAATGCCCTTATCATGGCCTGCTGATCTGCCCGGCACCCGACAAGCACGCCCTGCAGGCGGCACTGCTTCAGCAACATCGGCACGATTTCCAGTTGGCCTGAAACCCCGCTGAGAATGCCGATGGTGGAAATATGCCCTCCCACCCTGACGGCTTCCATTGACTGTTCGAGGGTCCTGGCGCCGCCGACTTCAATAATATGGTCAACCCCTGTCCCGCCGGTCAGTTCCCAGGCCGTTTTACCCCATGCGGGATCGTGCCGGTAGTTGATGAGGTGATCTGCCCCCAGTTCGCGCAGGCGTTCAAGTTTTTCGTCACTGGAGGACGTGGCGATAACTGTCGCCCCGGCCATCTTGGCAAACTGAAGCGCGAATATCGATACACCACCTGTCCCCTGCACCAGCACGGTGCTACCGGGCCTGACCTGATCATCGACAAACAGGGAACGCCATGCGGTCAGGCCCGCCGTGGTCAGTGTCGCGGCCTCGGCATGGGTCCAGCCGCGCGGGGCATGTGTGAACGAGGTCGCAGGCGCCGTGACATCTTCACGCGCATAGCCATCAACCCCGTCGCCCGGTACCGTGGTAAACCCGATCACCTGCGGCGCGCCGGCAAGCCAGGTAGGGAAGAAAGTGCTGACCACCCTGTCGCCGGGCGCGAATTCCGTAACGCCCGCGTCAACTTCAATCACTTCGCCAGCCCCGTCCGCCATGGGGATGCGCGGAACGGTTGGCCCCCACATGCCGCTTACAACGGCATAATCATGATAATTGAGGGATGAGGCATGCAGCTTGACCCTGATTTCACCATGTGCCGGAGCCCTTGCCGCCTGTTCCGTGATGGTTACATTTTCAAAACCACCCGGAGGCCGCACCACTATTGTCCTGACCATGACCGGTTTCTCCTTTCTGCTCTCATAACCGGGATATCAGAGACGGCGGAGCATTTCCAATGTCAGGCCATTTCATGAAATCTCATGCGGATACACATCTTTATTTCCCTGTATTGCCAGGCTCAGGACCTGTTAATTTATTGAACTGAGTAAGGCATTGCGATTCACAGGCTTACCGATGGAGGTCAGGCTGTGAGTGACGTGTAGCGACCAGATACGACCGCTGCGCTCATACATTCATATCCGCAATCCACATCGCAGCAAGCTTCATCTTCCATCTCAAAGAATGAGTCCTGTGCCTAGACCGGCCAGAAGTATATTTCGCATGCCTGCCCTGTTCCCCATCATATATAAAGCCCACGCCATCCTGAGTTATGACAGCAAAACCTGACGCGAAGCTGAATATATGATCTGCGGGCAGGAGTTTATATTAAATTATATTATGAAAACGATTATCATTTAAATAAATATAGACATTCAGGTGCATGGTTCTTCCTCATTACTTTACCGTAATGCCATGACCCGCCGGTTACAGGCCACGCGCCAGGCCGTGCGGGTCGTTGCCGGCATGGGCACCGGGGCGGCCTTCGGGGGAAAAGTGATCTTCCAGGTGCCCCTCCAGTTTTTCCAGCGACAGGCCTTTCGTTTCCGGCAGGAACCTTGCCACGAACATCAGGGAAACCAGATTGATCGCGGCAAAGGCGAAGAAGGTCGATGCGCCAATCCAGTGCAGGGCGGCTGGAAACAGGAAGGAAACAGTGGCGTTGAAAACCCACTGGGCCGCAACGGACAGCCCGGTCAGGATGCCGCGCGCACGCATCGGGAACAGTTCCGACATCAGCAGCCAGTACAGCGGCGAGACCATCATCTGGATAAACAGCAGCGCCACAAGGATGAAGCCCAGCGCCACCATGCCCTGCATGGGCGATCCACCCATCAGCAGTAACGTCGCCCCAAGGCCCAGATGCGCGCATACGACACCGGCAAGGCCGCCCAGAAGCGTGAAACGACGCGCGAACCGCCCGATCATCCATATCCCCAGAAAGGTTGCGATGACCGCGACGACACCCGCGCCGATTGTCGCGGTCAGGGCCGCCTGGGTGCCCAGACCGGTCTGGCGCAGGATGATGGGCGTAAAATACATGAAGGCGTTCACGCCGGTGAACTGGGCGGAAAACCCCAGCCCGATCCCGACCAGCAGCAGGCGCCGGATCCAGACCGTGCCCAGGGCCTCGCGCCAGCCCATCTGGTCGGATTCCTCGTTCACCTGTGCCCTGATTTCCCCCATTTCCCTGCTGACCTGCGTGTCGGTCGAGCGGATGAGTTCAAGCACCTTCCGCGCTTCGTCGGTCCGGCCACGGCTGGCCAGCCAGCGGGGGGAGCGCGGCACGAAAACCAGACCAAGCCCCAGCAGGAAAGCCGGGACCGCCGCGATCGCAAGCATGGTGCGCCAGATGTCATTGGCCCCGGAAAACCGCGCCAGCAGGGCGCTGAGGACATAGGCGACCAGTTGCCCGGTCACGATCATCATCTCATTCTGGCTGACCAGCCGCCCACGCCTGCCCGGCGGCGCCATTTCCGAAATGAACATCGGGACAAGGGCGGACGCGCCGCCGACGGCAAAGCCGAGTACGGCGCGCATCACGACCATGACCGGGACCGTAGGGGCCTGTGACGTGCCGATTGCGCCGAACATGAAGATCACGGACAGCCCCATGAGGCTGTCGCGCCGCCCCACCCGGTCCGCCACGATACCGCACAGCAGCGACCCGACGGCCGCCCCCAGCACCAGCGCGGACGTAACCAGCCCTTCGGTCAGCGGGGTCAGGCCCAGCCCGCCCTGCGCGGATGGCAGTTGCATGAATGGAAGCGCGCCTGCGATCACCCCCGTGTCATAGCCGAATGCGAGCGCACCCATCGTGACGACCACGACAATTTTCGTTACCAGCTTCCGTGCGTCTGTAAGCGTTTTCATTCATGCATCCACAGTCTTTCAACCGTGTTCCCCCGAACGGATGGGCACTGAAAGCTGTCTATTTCTTTCATGCCATGAGACCGGAAAACACCTGGCGCACCTGTCGGGTTGCATAATTTCTGAAATGTCAGGAAATCTGTCTGTTCCTTTTTTCGGTTGTGCTTCGTCATTTCTGTGCCGATGGGCGAAACCGGCCGCTGATACTCGATATGTTCCCACGGTCGCGGTCACTACATTGCGATCGGCAGGGAATAATATTTGCGGCGGCGGTTTCCGCCTGCGCTCTTCCCTGCCCTCCGCTGGCGGCTAGTCCACGATATGCGTGGCCTGCGCGTCGTTTCCGGGTAGTGTCCCGGCAACAGGAAACAGGGCGCGGCAGGCCGGGCGCAACTGTTCGCGTCGGGCCTGCAGGCAGGCTGCAATTTTTTTCTTGTTGGGAATGTCCTTCCCGCAGAATTTGAATGCGTCCCTTTCACATGCATGGGCTTCGCGCGCGCGTGTGCTCCCGGCGGCCAGGCACGTATTCATTCCCGATAAGAGCAGGACGAGCACCCCTGCGCTGTTGATGCCGGTCTTCATGATCCGATATCTTTTTGTTCTTGTGGTCATGAACCATTCCTTTTCGCATGTATCGATCCGATCAGCGCCCGCGACACCTGCGGTGCGCTGACTCTGTTCCGGGTTATATAAACGATACGGTATCGTTCATCAACGGGTGCAGGCGGGTTCCGGTCATGACTGATGGCCGGGCATGGAACCGTGGCGTGGTTTATGGATGGACCGCCGTGGTCACGCGGCGCGCATTGCCAGAATGTTCCTGCCATCTTTCATCTGACCCGCCTGAATGTCAGCAAGTGCTGCGGGCGTGACTTTCCGTGCTGGCAGGCATGAAGTATGTTGCCATGAAAGCATGGCCAGTGATGAAAAATTATGGTATTATTTTATTTATTATAGGTGAAATGTGAATAGACTGACATTTTTGATATTTGTATTACTGGCCGGTGTATCAACCGCGCAGGCTCAGGACGGTGGCGCACAGGAAACGCCAGCCCAGTTTGCGCAGCGTACTGGCCGTGACATTGCCAATAGTGAATTTGCCACGCCTGCCGATGCGCAGGAAGTGCAGTCGCAGGGCGCGCTGGAATACATGACGCGCAGATGTAATGAAGCGTTCCGGACGAATGCTGTATTAAGACAGCCATGCATCGATGCCGCGACCGATCAGGACATGAAAAACTTCATGGCCGCGCAGCAGGCGGCCAAAGGCGCGTCATCGCCTGCACCGCAGGCCCCGCCTGTTACGCCGGTCTATAGCATCATTGACGTGATTGCCGCCGGGAATTCCATCATAGGCAGGCATATTCAGGTCAATGGCCGCGGGTCATGTGTCCTGAGCGCCAATATATGTATCATATCGACAGAGGCCGCGCTGGAATCCAGTACGGCTGGTGATTACCAGTATCTGGCGTTCAGCGTACAGAATGTTGCTGATGGAAGCGACCTGCGCAAGGCAGTCGTCAAGTGTTCCGACATGACGCATGACATATGCAACATGCAGGTTGTCGGGTCCATTGTCAGTAAACAGGATAAAACTTTTATCATGTCCCCTGAATCCCTTTATATCATGGCCCCGGCCAATGTTGAATGACGGCTGGTACAGGGCCGCATGCCTGTTTCCCGTTGTGAAGACAGGACCGGGGAGTAGAACCCCGGCCCTGTTCCCGTTGACGTCACGAGACCTTGGGCGTGCCAAGCTTTCCGGTCAGGAATTGCGCTTCCCCGTTGCCAAATGACCAGTCGGCGTCCGTGTTTTCAACATAGTTGACCATCACGTCGCTGGACGCGATGCCGCACTTTGCGGTCAGCGCTTCGGTCAGCAGGCGGTAGAAGGCGGTTTTTTCATCGACCGTGCGCGGGCGCGTGGTGACCGAGATGATCATGACATCGTCGGTGCGCGGAATGCCCAGTCCGGTATCCTCGATGCGCACGCGGCTTTTCTTGTGTTCATATATGATCTGGTACCGGTCGCGCGGCGGTACGCCGAAAGCGTCCAGCATCGCCTGGTGGGCGGCGTCCAGTATGGCGGTCAGTTCCTTTTCGGAACGGCCTTCGAGCATGTCAAAACGGATAAGAGGCATGTAAGCAATCCCTGTTTCAGGCGACAAGCGCCGGTGTTGACGGTGATCTGGCGGCATTCAGGATCATTGCCGACGCTTTTTCACCGATCATGATACTCGGGGCATTGGTATTGCCCGAGGTAATGCGCGGCATGATCGAGGCATCCGCGACACGAAGCCCCGCCATGCCGTGTACACGCAGTTCGTGGTCAACCACGGCCTGCGATCCCTGCCCCATGGCGGCGGTGCCCACGGGGTGAAAGATGGTGGTGGCGATTTCCCCGATCGCCTTTTCCAGGTCGGCGTCACTCTCCAGCGACGGACCGGGGCGAAACTCCTCCGGCCGGTAGCGCGCCAGCGCTGACTGCGCCACGATCCGCCGTGTCAGGCGTACGGAGTCAATGGCCACGCGGCGATCTTCCTCTGTCGAGAGGTAGTTCGGGTGGATCGCGGGCGGCACGGCCGGGTCGGCGGATTTCAGGTGAACGCTGCCCCGGCTTTCGGGACGGACATTGGCCACCGCCGCAGTAAAAGCGGGAAATGGGTCAAGGTCGCCGCCAAAGGCCGCAAGGCTGAGGGGCTGGACATGATATTCCAGGTTGGCCGTCGCGTAACGCGCACTGGACCGGGCAAAGATGCCCAGCTGGCTGGGCGCCATCGACATGGGGCCGGACCGGGTCAGCAGGTATTGCAGGCCGATCCTCGCCTTGCCCAACAGTGACCCGGCTTCGGTATTGAGGGTCTCGACACCGCTGACCCTGTAGGCGCTGCGGATCTGGAGGTGGTCCTGAAGGTTTTCACCCACGCCGGGCAGATCCTTTACAACCTCGATGCCAAATGCCTGCAGCCGTTCACCCGGCCCGATGCCTGAACGCTGCAGGATGGCAGGCGTTCCGATCGCGCCCGCAGACACGATCACCTCGGCACGGGCGTGGACACTCCGCACCACGCCGTTGGCTTCAAAGCGCACCCCGATTGCGCGACCATCGCGGAACAGGACGCGATGGACCAGCGCGCCGGTCTGCACGCGCAGGTTGGGCCGCTTCATGACCGGGTGCAGGTAGCCGCGCGCGGCACTCCAGCGAAACCCGTGTTTCTGCGTGACCTGAAAATAGGATGACCCTTCGTTGTCACCCCGGTTGAAGTCGTCGATCTTCGCGATGCCAGCCTGTGCGGCGGCGTCGCGGAAGGCATCAAGCAGCTTCCAGCGCAACCGCTGCCGGTCGACATGCAGCGGCCCGCCCACGCCATGAAAGGCGCTGGCGCCCGCGAAGTTATCCTCCGCCTTGATGAAATAGGGCAGGACATCATCCCATCCCCATCCCGTATTGCCCATTTGCCGCCAGCCGTCATAATCGGCGGCCTGCCCGCGCATGTAGATCATGCCGTTGATCGACGAACACCCGCCCAGCAGCCGCCCGCGCGGGTAATTCAGCACGCGGTTGCCCAGATGGGATTCCGGATCGGTCCTGAACATCCAGTCGGCACGCGGGTTCCCCATCGCGAACAGGTAGCCGACCGGGATATGGATCCATATCCAGTTGTCGTTGCCGCCGGCTTCCAGTACCAGCACCCTGTTGCGTGGATCGGCGCTGAGACGGTTTGCAAGTACACAACCCGCACTGCCCGCGCCGATTACAATATAGTCAAAGTCACCAAAGTCATCGGTTCCAGTCGCCATGTGACGAACTCCTTCCCCCTGCCCGGCTCTGCGGCCGGTAGGGAGAGGATTATTCCCCCGCATGCGGCGCGGGAAATGACGTGGACGTGAAAAAAACGAATTGGTTGAATGAATACAAGTCCGATATGGAATAGAATATGGATATCAATACATTACGCCTGTTCATCGCGGTCGTGCGTGAAGGCGGTTTCTCGCAGGCGGCCAAGGCGGTGCTGTCCACCCAGTCAACCGTCAGCAAGGCGGTGAAGCGTCTGGAGGATGAACTCGGTCTTGTCCTGATTGACCGGGCGGCCCCCGGCATCACGCTGACGGACGCCGGTAACGTGGTTCTGCGCCGGGCCCGGACGATCCTGGCTGAACGCGACGACCTGCTGGTGGAACTGCGGGAACTGCGCGGGCTGAAGCGCGGCGAATTGCGGCTTGGCCTGCCGCCAATCGGCAGCGACACGCTGTTTGCGCCCACTTTCGTCGCGTTTCGCGACCGGTATCCCGGGATCGGGATCCACCTGATCGAACGTGGCTGCCAGGACCTGAAGGATCTGCTGCGCGCGGGTGAAATCGACCTTGCCGGCCTGCTTCTGCCCCTGTCCGATGAATTCGCATGGCAGGATGTGTGCGTGGAACCGGTCGTGGCTGTCGTCGCGGCGGCGCATCCGCTTGCCGCGCGCCGGTCGGTGCCGATCACCGCCTTTGCCGATTCAGCGTTCCTGCTGTTCGAGACAGGGTTTTCGCTGAACCAGATCGTGCTTGCCGTCTGCCGCCGCAATGGCTTCATGCCGAAGGTCACGGCACGCTCAACCCAGGTTGAATTCCTGTTCGACCTGATCGCGGCGGGACTGGGTATCGGTTTCCTGCCGCGCATGATGGTGGAAACGCGCCAGCATGACGGCATTCGTGCCATCGCGCTCGATGGGCCGGGCATGCTCTGGCACATGACGCTGGCGTGGCGGCGCGGCGGCTACCTGTCGGATGCGGCCAAGGCATGGCTGGAACTGGCGCGGCGACCGGATTGATACGCCCGCTGTCAGGGGAACGCGTTATTCATCTACTGGCGTGCCGGGTTGCATATCATAGCAGGTTTCAACCAGCGCGAAGCGTTTGCCCAGGTTCTCATCATATCTGCGGGTCCATGCGTCATCCATCTGCCTGCGCTGCATTTCGACATTCTGTCCGGGTTTAACGTTGCGATAGGTGTCAATCGTGCCCTCGATCACGCCGATGGTGGTATCGACGACCGGCTTGATGTCAAACTGCCTGTAGGGATAGGCAATGTGTTCGTAATCGAACAGGTTGTCCGAACGGCTTTTGTCCCAGCTTTTCCATGCATCGAAGATACGGTCATTGAAACCCGTCAGGAACGGGCCGGGATTGACCGTCGCCACCGCGACACCGAATTCCTGCAGTTCCTTGCCCAGTGCTTCCGCAATCGCCTCGATGGCGTGTTTCGATGCGGAATAGGCCCCGGTAAACGGGTCGGCGGTCAGCCCCGCGCATGAAGACATGAAAACGATCTTTCCCGCCCTGCGTGTCGCCATGCGTCTGGCGATGGCCTGTGTCAGCATGACCGGCCCGATCACGTTGACCTCGAACTGCCGGCGCAGGTGGGCTTCGGGTATGTCAACCATGGACCCGCCTTCCCCGATGCCCGCGTTATTGAGGAGCACGTCAACATCCAGCATGCTGAACCGCGCGCGGTCCGCTGCATCGGTTACATCCAGCTTTTCAACCTGCACGACCACGCCGCGCTGTTCGGCTTCATGTTCCAGCTGGAAGATCTGGGACGGGATTTCAACGCCCGCGATAACGGTCCATTGCCGCGCCGCCAGCCGCAGGGCGATTTCCCTGCCAAAGCCTGTTCCGGCACCGGTGATGAGGACGGTCCTGTTCATGGTGGCCACTCCGTTTCCTGCATGGGCCGTCGTGCCGTGCCGCGCGGGATGCGCGGTGGCCCATGCATGACGGTTAATGGCCCAGTGCGCGAATGGTTTGATAAAAAGCAGGACGCGCGCCGGGCCTGCCGCCCCTGTCCCCTGCCGCCATGGGCATTGACTGGCCGTAATCCGCGTCCTGTCGGCTACAGGCGACCCGGTCGATCACATTGTGGTCCGCGCGGGCTGGCGGCCCGGAAGCCTTTGTCGTTTTTGATCAGTGAACGGTTTTCAGGCCGCGTCTTACTGACCGATGACAAGGCAGATTTCCCCTGTCTCCCCCGCCACGTAATGACGGATGTACAAGGGGGTGGAATCATTGTCCCCTGCAATGGACCGACTGTTTTCTTCCGACAGGCCACAGGCATTGCCCCGCAGTCTGGCGACCGCCCACGCATTGCAGTCCAGTTCGGTTGGCGTGCCGGCCAGCAGGCCGATCAGGGTCATGTCCGTATCGCCATCGTACGTGACCGTCAGGCTGGCGACACCCTGGAACACGATGGATACGGTGGCGTCGGCGGTTTCATCATCCAGGCTGACATCAAGCAGCAGCAGGCCGGGATCGGCTGATTTCGGGCCAAGGATCAGGCGGCCCCCATGCGTCGCCACCATGATGCGCACCCACAGGATATGCAGCGCGCCCGTACTGTCGAATTCCACCGTGCCGCCACGCAGCACATAGTCACGCTGGCAGGACCGGGCAATATCGACCAGCGAATTCCGCAGCCATGTCCCCGTCCCGATCACCTGCCGTTCCGAAGCGCCGCAATTGCTGTCGAACATGGATGCGTTTCGCGCGATTTCCATCAGGGTGCGCCGCAGGACAAAAGAACCACCACGAATTTCCTGATCCGGCCGCTTGCCGGGCAGGTCGTGAAGTCTGTCTGTGCGGCGCACCATGAAACCCGGTATCCTGTTTTGCATAAGTTTAAGAGTTTTGATAAACTGTATTTCAGATACTCTATTACTTGCCGTTAACGCAACATATTTCAGCGTATTTAATAAATGCGTTTTTAATTGAATTATGGGAATATATTCCTTAGAATTACATCACCCTGAAGGAAAATAAAACAGACTTATGCATTTTCGCCATATGACGCCTGTTCACTTTCACCTTTTTTGATTACGACAGGTGATTGGAATTTAATTCTGATTTGATGATAGAATGCTGATCGGTTATGCGCGTGTAAGTACGGATGAATGCACCCTTGACGTTCAGGTGTGGCATTTGCATGACGCGGGCTGTGAAGCGGTCTACGAAGATTCCCTGCTGGAAGATGAAAAGAAGCGGCCCGCGCTGCGTCGTCTTCTGCAGGAGGTCACGAAGGGCGATATCGTCACCGTGTACCGGCTTGACCGGCTTGCGCGTTCGACGCAGCACCTGCTGGAAATTGCGGAATCCTTGCGGCGCAGGGATGTCGGGCTACGCTCCATCTGTGAACCGTGGGTGGATACGACATCGTCCGAAGGCCGCATTGTCATGACGGTATTCGCGGGCATAGCCGATTTTGAACGTGCCCTGATCCGCGAACGCACGGCGATGGGCCGCCTGAACGCCCGCCAGCGCGGCATTCACATGGGGCGTCCGGCCAAGGTCGATCCGGCGGAAAGTGCCGCTATATATAGAATGGTCACGCAGGATGGCCTGCCGGTTGCGGAAGTGGCGGATCGGTTCAATGTACACAAGGCGACCATTTACCGCATACTTTCCAAATGCCGCAGCAGGGAAAGCTGAATTCCATGTTCATATTTTATGGGCTGGATCAATGTCCGGTCCGTTTGATTAAGGCATGGCATCGCGCCTGTCTTGGTGGGGACTGTCTGAAAACAGAATACTGGTAAATAAAAGTTGCCAGGTGCCGCCTTTTTTGAAAAAAGACGGCACCCAGAACTTTTGTTTTTTAGCAACGTGTTGTTTTCAAACAGTCTCTTATCAAAAGGCGACCTTTTCCAACACGCCCTCAGGGAATGTATCGCCCCGCCCGCAGGCGTTCGAACAGGTCAAGGAAGGAATCAGGTGTGTACTGGTATCCGGTAAAGCCCAGCCTGCGGCTCAGGCTCATATCGGTCACGCATTCGACGGGACGGCCAAGGTCGGCATCGGTATGCCATGCGGAAGCAAGCTGGCCCAGTGCGACTTCGCGCAGGCCGTGCCGCCGTGCGATATCGGTCCATTGCGGCCCCCTGTCCGCCAGCATGTGTTCCAGTGACGTGGCGTGGCCGGGATACGGCGCCGCGTCAATGCCGAACCATGCCGCCAGTTCGCCCCACAGCCATTTCCAGCGGAACACGTCGCCATTGACGACATTGAACGCCCGGTTTCGCCCGGCAGGGCTGGTGGCCGCCCACAGGATCTGGCTGGCCAGCTGCCGGGCGTCGGTCACGTCCGTCAGGCTCTCCCACTGGGTGGGCGATCCGGGAAAGACGAAGGGCAGCCCCGTCTCGCGGCACAGCGTGGCATAGGCCGCCAGCGTCGTGCCCATGTTCATGAGGTTGCCGATCGCGTAGCCAATGACCGTATGCGGGCGGTGGACCGTCCATGCAATGCCCAGCCGCTCCGCTGCCTCGAACAGGGCGTCTTCCTGGCTGTAATAGAAATTTTCAACCGCCAGCCGTGGCATGGTCTCCCGGAACGGCGTCTGTGGCGGGTTCCCCTGTGCATAGGCTTCGAACGGGCCAAGGTAGTGTTTCAGCCCGGTCACCAGGCTGGCATGCACCAGTGCGTGCGGGCGCGGCAGGGCGGCGAACACGTTGCGGACCATCGCGCTGTTGGCGATGCAGTTTTCACGCTCGCTTTCGCGGCGGGTCCATGTCGTGAAAAACACATGCGTCGGCACGATACCGCCCAGCGCCGCGCGCAGGGATTCCGGGTCCAGCGCGTCGGCCGCGACGGGCATGATGGTGCCGGGCAGGTTTTCCGTCCGCCGCGCCAGACCGTAGACACTCCAGCCCTCCGCGACCAGACGGTTGGCAAGGTTCTGGCCGACAATACCGGTCGCGCCGATGACAAGCGCCCTGTGGGACATTGTGATCCTCCATGAATGGGGTGTGGGCTTCACACGCTGTTGGCAAACGCCATAAAAGGCAATCCGGCACCTTTTCGTGCCCTGGTTACCTGAACGTTCCCATGAGGCCGCCCATGGATATCGCCCCCCTGCCCGACGTCTACCGCCACGCGCCATTTGCGCAGGATTGCGCGCCGCGCCGCCTGCTGCGCCTGTTTTCGGGCAAATGGACCACCATGATCATGCATACGCTGCACCTTGGCGGCGGCGCGTCGCGTCCGGGGCAGCTTCAGCGCGCCCTGCCCGGCCTGTCGAAAAAGATGATGACCCAGACCCTGCGCGACCTTGAACGCATGGGGCTGGTGGAACGCGAGATCATGCAGGTCATGCCGCCGGTGGTCGAATACCGGCTGACGGATCTGGGGCGGGAATTTGTTGAACCGCTGGAAATGCTCTACCGCTGGGGCGCGCAGCACGCGGCGGCGCTGGATCAGGTGGACCGCAACGTGGCCATGGCGGATGCGCGCGACGCACCCTGATACGGCGGCCTTCACGCCGCCAGCATGCCGTGGGGGTCAAGGACGAATTTCTTCGCGGCGCCGCTGTCGAAATCACGGTATCCCTGCGGCGCGTCCTCCAGCGGGATGACGGTTGCGTTGACAATGTCGGCAATGGGCAGCCGCCCGTGCAGGATGGCGTTCATAAGACGCGCGTTGTAGCGCAGCACCGGCGTCTGGCCGGTATGGAATTCAAGGCTCTTGGCCCAACCCTGCCCGAAGCGCAGGATCAGGTTGCCGGTTTTTGCCGCGTCATCCACCCCGCCGGGATCTTCGGTGACATACAGCCCCGGAATCCCGACCGACCCTGCGGGGCGGGTCACCTCCATGGCCTGGTTCAGCACGATGGCGGGTTTTGCGTTGCCGCCATATCCCTTTGCCTCGAAACCGACCGCGTCGATGAAGCTGTCCACCTCCGGCGTGCCTGCAATCTGGGCCACCATGTCCCCCAGCCGGTCATGCTGGCGCAGGTCGACCGCCTCGAACCCCACCTTGCGGGCATGGGCCAGTCGTTCTTCATTCAGGTCGCCCACCATCACCACCGCGGCGCCAAGGATGCGGGCAGATGCCGCCGCCGCCATGCCCACCGGCCCCGCGCCCGCGACATACACCACCGACCCCACGCCCACCCGCGCCGTCACGGCCCCGTGGAAGCCGGTGGGCAGGATATCGGTCAGCATGGTCAGGTCGCGGATGCGCTCCATCGCCATGGACCGGTCGGCAAAGCGCAGCAGGTTGAAATCGGCATAGGGCACCATGACGTATTTCGCCTGCCCCCCGATCCAGCCGCCCATGTCGACATAACCATACGCGCCACCCGCCCGGCCGGGATTGACCGTCAGGCACACGCCCGTATCCCCTTCGCGGCAGCACCGGCACCGCCCGCAGGCCACGTTGAAGGGGACCGAGACCAGATCCCCCTTCCGGATCATTTCGACATCACTGCCGCATTCAATCACTTCGCCGGTAATTTCATGGCCCAGCACCATGCCTTTCGGCGCGGTCGTCCTGCCGCGCACCATATGCTGGTCCGACCCGCATATGTTGGTTGAAACCACCTTCAGGATGACGCCATGCGTGATCCGGCGGCCCGTTGGCGTTTCCATTTTCGGGTCGGCGATATCCTGCACTTCCACGTGTTCTGGCCCAAGATAGACCACGCCGCGATTTGTGCCCATTGTCCTGCTCCGTGTCTGTGGGGATATGAAGCGGCGTGATGCGGTTATTTACGGTTGCGCAAATAATCGCATGTCCCGCGTTCATATATGCCCGGTATGTCCGGGTTCAGGTAACGCCGGTTCTGCTGACGGGTTTTGTGTATTTGCAGGTTCTATATTTACGCATTGGAATGACCCGCTGGCCGCGGCATGACAGCCAGTCATGAATAAAGAAGTTTCTGGTGAAGCTTTTTCCCAAAAAGATTCAAAAATGCCGCCTTTTTGAAAAAAAAAGGCGGCACCCAGAAATGTTTATCTGTTTTTGCTACTGCCCCATGCCCGGCGACAGCAGCGGCCGGGTCAGGTTGTCATCCGGGTCGGGGCCGTGGCTGTGCGGTGCTGGCACGTCGCCCACGGGGGGTGCGTTATGCAGGCCGGAATACTGCAGCGGATCAACCCCGAACAGTTTGTTGGGCGCGGGCAGGCTGGCCGCATCCCATCCCCCGCCACACGCACGGATCATGCCGACCTGCGCCTGCAGGTAACGGGTCTGGACCTCGGCCTGCTGTATGCGCGCGTCCAGCGTGCTGACCTGCGCGATCAGCACGTCCAGATAGGTGGCAAGTCCGCCCTTGTACAGGTTCATGGTAATGTCCTGTGTCTGGCTGGCCGCACCCACGGCGGCGCGCAGGCGGCCGTTTTCCCCATCCAGCCGGTTGGTGCGCGACAGCCCGTCCTCCACATCGCGAAACGCGTTCAGGATGGTGACACGGTAATGGTCGCGGGTTTCACGGTAGGCGGACCAGCTCTGCTGCAGCTGCGCACGGCGCAGGCCGCCTTCGAACACCGGCATGGTCACGGTCGCGCCATAGGACCACATGGAATTGGCAAGGTTGGCGAGGTTGAAGCCGTTATCATCAAACCCCCCGTTCATCTGGAATGATACATGCGGATAGAACGCGGCGCGTGCGATGCCGATGGCGCGGTTGGCCTGCGCCATCTGGCGTTCGGCGATCGCGACATCGGGCCTGCGCTGCAGCAGGTCCGACGGCATGGGGGCCGACAGCCCGAAGCGGGTGGCATTCAGGTGGGCATCCGCCGCGATGTGGAAGGATGACGGGGCCACGTTGACCAGCACGGCCACCGCGTGTTCCATCACCTCGCGCTGGGCCTGAATGTCCAGCAGGCGGGCCTGCGTGGTATAAAGCTGGTTCTGCGCGCGCGCCACATCCAGCTGCGACGCCGCCTGGTCCACCAGCCGGGTCTGGGTCACGCGCAGGGATTCCTGGTAATACCGGATCGACTGGGTATAGATCGCCGCCTGCGCGTCCAGCCCGCGCAGGGTGAAATAATCACTGGCCAGTTCGGCCTGCAGGCTCAGCCTGGCGGCGGCATATTCCGCCGCCTGTTCCTGTGCATAGTCCTTCTGCAACCGCACCCGGTTGCGGATGGAGGACCAGAAATCCGGTTCCCACGATGCCATGCCGCCATAGAATTCATCTGAATCCGTGATCGGTCCCTTGTAGCGGAACAGCCGCTCGGCCGAGCTTTTGTTGTTGCTGCCGCCAAAGGCCACGCCAAAATGCGGCAGCAGGTCGGCCCGCGCCTCGCTTACGATCGCGCGCGCCTGCAAAAAGCGTTCGCTGGCGGCCTGCAGGTCCCCGTTATGGGCCATGGCGGCGGTTTCAAGGTCATCAAGCTGCGGGTCGGCAAAGCTGTGCCACCACTGCGCGGGAATGGTGTCGTCCATAGGGTGGGCCACGCCAAACGGGGCCTGCCCCTGCCATGTCGCGGGAATGACGTAATGCGGCGCGTGATAGGCGGGGGCCAGGTCACACCCCGCCAGTGACAGCAGCGACAGGGCGCACGCGCCGCCCATGCCCGTGGCGCGGCGGATGGTACGGGCCATCATTCGTCGTCCTTTTCATCGGTGTCGTTGCTGTATCCGGCCACGGGCCGGGTCACGCGCACGCTCTCGCCTTCCAGCAGGTCGGCGGGCGGGTTGTCGATGATCCGGTCATCGGGCGTGACACCCGACAGCACCTGCGTCGCGCCATCGCCCATGCGGCCCACGGTTATGGTGTGGAAACGGGCGTGGTTCTGCCCGTCCACCACGGCCACCTGCATGCCGTGTTCCTGAAACACCAGCGCGCCGGTGGGTATGGTCAGGTGCGTTGCCTGTTCGGGCGCGGTCAGGGTGACGGCGGCGAAGGTTCCGGGCCACAGGGCGTGGTCGGTGTTGTCGATCACGAATTCACTCACGCTGGTGCGGGTGTCGGGGTCGTAGCCGCCCGATACGGTCAGGAACTTCGCCTCGAACCTGCGATCGGGAAACTGCGGCACCTGCACGCTGGCCTGCAGGCCGGGCTGGAGGATGTAGGACATGTTTTCGGGGATCGAGACAAACAGCCGCATCTGGTGCGTGTCCGCCACGCTGAACAGTTCGCTGGCCGCGCCCGTGGCGTTCAGGTTGCCGCCCCCTTCATGCACGTAGTCGCCCACGTTGATGTCGCGTTCCGTCACCACGCCGTCAAACGGGGCGACAATGACCTTGAAGCGTTCGAGTGCCGCGTAGCGGTCAAGGTTGTGGCGCGCGGCCTCAAGATCCGCGGCGGCGGATTTCTCGTTCGCGTCCTGAACCGATACCGACTGGCCCGATACTGCCTGCGACTTGCCCATCAGCCGCCAGCGCTGGGCGGTGACCACGGCCAGGTCGTATTTCGCCTGTGATGACTGCAGGTCGGCCTGCGCCTGCGCGAACTGGGCATCAAGGCCGGGGGTGTTGATTTCCGCCAGCACGTCGCCTGCCGCGACGCGCGCGCCGTAATCCTTGTACCACATCCGCACGTAGCCCGATGCCTGCGGATAGATGGGGGCCTGGTACCAGGCCTCCACCGTGCCGGGCAGCTCGAGGCTGACATGACGTGCCTCGCGGCGGGGCGAGATGACCATGACATCGGGCACGGAGGCAATGGCGGCCTCCCGCCGCAGGGCCGCCGCATGCTGCACGCGCCCGACCAGCAGGTACCCGCACCACCCCACGATAACGGCGGCGCCGGCCAGCATGATGACTTTTCGTTTTTTCTGGGTGGACATCACTTCATTTCCTCCCGGGCACGGGACGGACGGTTGTGCAGGATTGCGTAGACACACGGCACGAACAGCAACGTGGAGACGGTGGCCACCAGCAGCCCGCCAATGACGGCGCGGCCCAGTGGCGCGTTCTGGGAATTGCTCATGGCCATGGGCACCATGCCGATCACCATGGCCAGCGCCGTCATCAGCACGGGGCGGATACGGCCGTATCCCGCCTCCAGCGCCGCACGCAGCGCGTCGCCATGTTCCTCGATCCGTTCGCGGGCGAAGGACACCACAAGGATGGAATTGGCGGTCGCCGTGCCCATGCACATGATCGCCCCCGTCAATGCCGGGACCGACAGGCGGGTATGCGTCACGAACAGCGCCCACGCGATACCGGCCAGCGCGCCCGGAAGTGCGGTGATGATGATGAACGGGTCCAGCCAAGACTGGAAATTGACCACGATCAGCAGGTAGATCAGCAGCACCGACACCACCAGCCCGAACACCAGTTCGACATAGGCATGGCGCATGGTTTCGGTCTGCCCGCGCACCACCACGGCGGCGGTGGAGGGCACGTTGCCCCGCGTCTGGTCCAGCACGCGCTGCACGCCGGTCGTGACCTGTCCCAGGTCCGCGCCCTCGGCGGAGACATAGATGTCCACTTCAGGCATGGAGTTGAAGTGCGAGACCTGCCCCGGCGTGCCGGTGGCGCTGACATTGCTGATACCGCCCAGCAGCTGCATGTGCCGTCCCTGCGGGTCGCCATCGCCCTTGTCCACCGGAATGGTCATGAGGTTGTTGAAATGCGTCAGCTGGTCCTGTGACACATACACGTTCAGCGGGAACGTGATGCCCGTGGCCGGGTCCAGCCAGTATTGCGGGTCCACCGTCTGGCTGCCCGACAGCGTCATGAGTTCGTTGTTGGCAAGGTCGGCTTCCGTCATGCCGGTGGCCTGTCCGAAGGTGCGGTTGCCCTGCACGAACAGGGTCGGCGTTTTCATGGTCTGCTGGATCACCACGTCAGCCGCACCGGGCACGCTGCGCAGGCGGTTCACCAGCAGGCGGGCGTAATCATAATTGTCACGCAGGTCCGGCCCCGAAATCTGTATGTCGATCGGCGCGGGTGAACCGAAGTTCAGGATCTTGGCCGTCAGGTCGGCGGGCTGGAAGGTGAATACGGTGCCGGGAAACCGCGCCGACAGGTCATGGCGCAGTATGGTGCGGTCATTCCACACCGGCGTTTCCTCATCCTTCAGGGCAATGGTGATGTCACAGTCCTGCGTGCCGATGGTGGGCGTGGGAATGAAGGCCTGGTTATGCGCACCTTCGGGCAGGCCGCAGTTTTCGATCATGCTTTCCACCTTGCCGGGGAACAGTTGGTTGACCCGGTCTTCCACCAGCGATGCCTCGCGGCCTGCCACCTCGATCCGGGTGCCAAGGGGCGCGCGCATGTGCATCTGGATCGTGCCCGACTTGGTTTCGGGGAAGAAATCCCGCCCCGCGACCAGGTACAGCCCCAGCGAACAGACCGAGACGCCAAGAAAGATGCCCACGAACCGCCCGCGCCTCGCGATCGCGCGTTCCAGCACGCCGGCATATCCTTCACGGAAGTTGTTGAAGCCGCGTTCAAATGCCTGCTGGAAGCGTTCGGGCAGCCGTTTGGGGTATTGCAGGTTGTGGACCTGCGGTTCGCAATGGTGGGAATCCCCATGTCCCGCCACGCTGTGACCGGCCAGCAGGTATTTGGCCATGGTCGGCACCAGCGTGCGCGACAGGATGAAAGATGCGATCATGGCGAAGATGATGGCCTCCGCCATGGGCATGAACAGCCAGCCCGCAACGCCGCTCAGGCCAAACAGCGGCAGCCAGACAATGCAGATGCAGGTGGTGGCGACAAAGGTGGGAATGACGATCTGGTTGGCCGCGTCGATGATCGCGGGTTCCAGCGCCTTGCCCATTTCCAGATGCGCGTCGATGTTTTCGATCATCACCGTCGCGTCATCCACCAGAATGCCCACCGCCAGCGCCAAGCCGCCCAACGTCATGACATTGATCGTCTGCCCCGCCCAGTTCAGCCCGATGATCGCGCACAGGATGGCCAGCGGGATGGAGGTGGCGATAATGACCGTCGGCCGCCACGACCCCAAAAACAGCAGTACCACCATGCCGGTCAGGGCCGCCGCCGTCAGCATTTCGCGCACGACGTCGAAGATGGAATCCTTAACGAAGACCGATGCATCGCCCAGGATGCTGACCTTCACATCCGGCGGCAGCAGTTTCTGGATGCGCGGCAGCAGCGCCTTGGCCCCGGCCACGACATCCAGCGTGGAGGCGTCGCCGCTTTTCATCACGACGATTTCCACCCCCTGCTGCCCTTTCACCAGCACCAGGTTGGTCTGCGGGTGGCCGCCGCGATAGACATCTGCCACGTCATGCACGTAGATCACGGCATTGCCCACGCGCTTGACCGGGATATCGCCCAGTTCCTTCATGGATCGCGGGGTGGCGTTGGTCTGCACCATCCAGTCGGTGGCCGAGATTTTCTGGTCACCCGCCGGCAGCACGATATTCTGCCCGCGCAGGGCGTTCTGCACGTCCATGGCCGACAGGTGATGCGCCTGAAGCTGCTGCTGGTTCAGCGCCACCATGACAAAGCTGTCCATGCCGCCATAGGCCTGCGGCACCACGGCCCCCGGCACGGTCACCAGCAGCGGGCGCACGCGGATCATGGCCAGCTTGAACAGGTCGGATGGCGTCTGCCTGTCCGACGTGACCTGCAGGGTCAGCACCGGCACGGATGATGCATCAAGGCTCATCACCATTGGCGAGGGGATGTTTTCGGGCAGCTGTTTTATGACCGTCTGGGAAATGGCGGTCACTTCCGCTTCCGCCTTGCCGATATCGGTTCCGGGCTGGAAGTATATGTTGACGATACCGCGCCCGTAATACGAACTGCTTTCCATATGTTCGATGCCCTCGACGGTCGAGGTCACCATCAGTTCGTAATTGTAGATGATACGGCCCGCGAATTCCTCTGGCAGCATGCCGCCATAGGTCCATACAACGGATACGACCGGTATTTTTATATTTGGGAACACATCCGTCGGCGTGCGCAATACCGACATGATGCCAAAGACCACGATAAGGATCGACAGCACCACGAAGGTATAGGGCCGACGCAGTGCGGTCACTACGATGGCGTTCATGGGATGGATAATTCCCTGTAGTACGAAGAACCGCGCGACACCGTGGGCATGCGCCACAGTATTGGCATGCGGTTTTTACTGCATGAATGGGTGTGACGCTTCCCACGCGCTGGTGGGCGGGCCCTAAGGGTTACGGGTCATGTTGGAAATGGTGGACATAGGACGATGCTCCGGCATGATCGGTCACGGGCGGGCCAGCATGGGGGCATGCGGCATCTGCCTGAAACGACAGATACAGCGTTTTTTTACAAAGTATGAACAGATAAGATTTAAAATAATCTTCATTACCGGAAATGTCTGTTATTATTTCCGATAATTTATGAAGTATAATTTATAACTTCTGCAATTTAATAAATAAAAAATCTGTCATCAGGGAACCATTGCCAATATGGGCGGGTTCCCTTCCCCGCCGGCATTTCATGGTAAAAATCAAGTCATTCCCGCCGCGTGGCATGTAACGGCGTGGGCGGGAAAGAAAAACCGTGGGGGCTGTGCGCATATGCGCGACGCAGGTTGATACTGTCCCGTATCGGGCCGGGCGGACGGTGATGACGCTGATCGACGGATGGTTCCGCCATATGGGCGCAGGGTCGCGTGGTGCTGCCGGAAAACCGTTCCGCATGTAATAATCATGCCAGCACCGGCATGTCGCGCGGATCCGTCACGGCGACAGGCGCGTCCCGGTCCGGCCACGTGGCGGCCTTTGTATCGTCATGCATCACGACATGCGTACCGTGGCCCGTCGCACCCGGAACGGCATATATGCATTCCCCCTTCCGTGGGGTCATTGCATCCGTCCGGAGCCGGTAATGCTTTGTCACGCGGCCTGCAACCGTGCCGTCCCGCGTTGCGTTTACCATTTCCCTTTCCAACAGGTGATCCATGCCGCCTGCCCGCCCCCTTGTCGCGGCTGTTCCGGTGCGAAACGAAGCACAACGCATTGGTCCCTGCCTGCATGCCCTTGCGGTACAGCAGCGCGCCTGCCTGTCCCATGTTGTCCTGCTGCTCAACAACTGCACGGATGGTACGCGCGACGTGGTGCGTGCGCTGGTCCCGTCCCTGCCCTTTGGCGTGGTCGTGGCGCAGCGGACCTATCCCCCGGCCATGGCCCATGCGGGCACGGCCCGGCGGGCGGCCATGCAGGTGGCGGCGGCGCTGGCGGGGCCGGATGGCATCCTGCTGACAACCGATGCCGATGGCCGCGTCGCGCCGGACTGGCTGGCCCACACCCTTGCCGCCTTTGACGCGGGGGCCGACGTGGTCTGCGGCCGCGCCCTGATTGATGCGGAGGAAGCGCGGCTGATTCCCGCCCACCTGCATGAAGATGACCGCATGGAAACCGCCTATGCCACGCTGCTGGACCGTATCCATGACCTGGTCGATCCCGACCTGCATGATCCGTGGCCGCGCCATACGGAACATTCCGGCGCCAGCATTGCGGTAACGGTGGCCGCGTGGCGGCGCGCGGGCGGCATTCCCGCCGTGCCGCTGGGTGAGGACCGGGGTTTCCTGCGTGCCCTGCGGCACGTGGATGCCGCCATCCGTCACGCGCCCGATGTCACGGTGTGCGTGTCGGGCCGTACGGCGGGGCGGGCCTGTGGCGGCATGGCGGACACCATGGCGCGGCGCATGGTTCGGCAGGACGAAATGCTGGATGACAGTCTTGAACCGCCACGGGCCTGCCTGCGCCGCGCGCAGGCGCGCGCGGCGTTGCACCGGCTGCGCGCCCTGCCGTCCGCCACCGGCCCGTGGCATGACGCGGTTGCTGATCTGGCCGCCCTGCTGCGCCTGCCCACGGGCTGCGTGGCGCATATGTCACGTGCCCGGTTTGGCGGCATGGCATGGGACCGGCTAGAAGCCTTAAGCCCTGTATCGCGGCGCGTGCCCGTACGCCGTGCCGACCTGCCCATGCATATGGACGCGGCGCGGCGGATCGTGGACAGCCTGCTGGTGACGCATGCCGCACCCGGCGTCATGCCGGTCCCGGCCCCGGTCGTGACGTCGGCGGTGCGGTGAACGGGGCGTATCACGGGATGAAACGGGTAAAGATTTCTAGGTGTCGCCTTTTTTCAAAACAGCTTCGCCTGGAACACCTGTGGGATCAGATGGCGGTTTCAGGGATGGACGGCGCGACTTCCGGCATGTCCGGCCCGTTGAGCACGTCGATCCGGTAGCGCGCGTACCGCCGGGCATGGGTTACGTGCAGGCCGCCAGCGCGGCAGGTATTGATGAACAGGCGGGCGGCCTCGTTTCCCGTGCATGGCGTATCGGTCGGCCCGGTCCAGTTGACCAGGATGACCGGCGCGCCGGCCTGCCTTACGCGCAGGCACTGCGCGGCAAGGGTGCGGATATCGCGGCGGGACAGGAAATACAGCATCTCCGAAATCACGATCAGGTCGCATGACCGCGCGGGCAGCGGCGGGAACGCGCCCGGCAGCTGCCCGCGATGGAACGACACCCCCGGCAGCCCGGCGCAGCGGTGGCGCGCGCGGCTTAATGCGGCTTCGGCCACGTCCACCGCCAGCACCCGGTCGCATTGCCGCGCCAGCCGCGCCGTCATCATGCCGATGGAACACCCCAGTTCCAGCGCCTGATGGAAATGCTGGCCCGACAGCACGGCCAGCGTCCGGCGGTACTTGTCATGTTCATAGGTCCGCGTCGCAACGCCCCACGGGTCGGCGCGCTGGCTGTGCAGGCGTTCGAATACGGTCCGGGACCAGCTTGTGGCGTTCATGGATGGACAAAGACCTCAAAATCCGTCACCAGCGCCGCAAGCAGGCTGTCGGGCAACTGGAAACCTTCGGCGTCATCGGTAATCAGGCCGCCGTACTGGCTTTCATGCATGCCGACCGCGCGGGCCTTGGCGGCGCGATGGGCGGTGATGTCCAGCCGCATGCCGCGCGGCGGCGGGTGGTCCAGTTCGCTGTCGGGCGGCAGCAGCCAGCCCCATACGGGATAGGCCAGCAGCGCCAGCCCGCAAAGCCGTTGCACGGCCACGCCCATTTTCCACGTTGCTTCATGATCGCAATGCGGGTCCGCCCGCCATGGGGCGAAAACCGTGGTGCAGCCATGGGTGATGGCCAGATGGGCCAGCCGTGTGGCGATGTCGGTAAAGACCCGCCCGTCATGCGGGGCGGCGGCATCGGGCAGGCCAAGGAAGACAAGCCGGTCGGATGCAAGGCCCAGGCACGCCACGGCGTCGCGTGCTTCGCGCTGGCGTCTTGCCCGCAGGCGCGGGGCGGGCCACTGGCGCGAATGCGGGTGGGACGCCGCTCCATCGGTCATGATGACCACAAGCGGCGGCCGGCCCGCCGCACAGCACGCGGCGATCAGCCCGCCACAGCCCAGGCTTTCATCATCGGGGTGCGGGGCCAGGACCAGCGCGGTGCCCGGCGCAATGGTGGCAAGGGGGGCAACGGGCAGGCCGCGCAGGGCCGCATGCAGGTGGGCCGCCTTCATGCACGGATGTCCGGCTGTGGCATGTCGCGCTGCGTGAACCATGCGGCGGCTTCGCACAATGTCTCGTCCGGGGCGGGCTGGCGCAGGTAGGTGGCCAGGTCGCGGATGATCCGTTCCACCACGTTGTCGCGCACGAAGGCGGACAGCCCCAGCCCGCGTTCGACCAGTTCGATTGCCTCCAGCCCCGCGCGCTCCACCGCAAGCCGGGCCAGGTTGACGGTGGCGGAAATGTCGCCTGCTGCAAACCGGTCATGACCGGTGGCGAGCAGGGCCGCGCGGCGGGTCCATAGCAGGGCGGTTTCCGCCGCGATCAGCGCCATGCCGATACGCGCCTGCTGCGCCGGACTGCCCGCGCGGCCGCGCGCGGCAAGCTGGCCGCGCAGCAGGGCGCTCAGGCGTTCGATGCCGCCCAGCGCCACGGCCATGCCGCGCCATGCCCCGGCCGAGAATTCGGGCTGGCGCAGGTAGTCCCCCGCCTGCCCCACCAGGGCCGAGGGCAGCACGGTCATGCCGGTCAGGTCGCATTGCCCCGTGCCCGCCCCACGCATGCCGGTCAGCCCGCCACCGCCGTCATGGACGGCGCGCCCTGCCCCCATCGCCACCAGCAGCATGCGCGTGACATCCTGCCCCGCCCGCGCCGTGACAAGGGCGCGGGTGACATGCCGCGCGCCGGAAGCAAAGGCCTTTCCCCCATGCAGCGTAATGCCGCGCGCCGTCTGGTCCATGCGCAGCGGCGTCACGCCATCGGTGACCCACAGGCCATACAGCGCGCCGTCATGCACCTCCGCGGCAACATGGGCCAGTTGTTCGGGCGTGCCGTACAGCGCGACAAGGCGGATGGCGTTGACGTGGCCTTCCACCACGCGGCCAAGGGCAAGGCTGCCCTGCCCCACCAGCCGCAGCATGTGCAGAAGCCCCGCCGCCCCGTGCGGTTCGGTGCCAAAGCCCAGGCCGCCCAGCGTCTGTGGCAGGGCCGCGGCCAGTACGCCAAGCTGGCGCAGGCGGTCCAGCCCGGCGGTGGGGAATGCGGCCCGTGCGTCGTTGACCGTTGCTTCATCCTCCAGTTCCGCGCGACAGGCGGCCAGGGCGTCGAAGGGAAAGGTCATGCGGCAATGCCTTTATGTTTTAGGAGACTGTCTGGTGATAACCAGCTGATAAAAACAAAAGTTTTTGGGTGCCGCCTTTTTTCGGAATGGCGGCGTCCTTCCGAAGCCTGAAGGCTTCACCAGAAACGTCCTTCGGTTTTCCGGTGCTGTCACGGGCTGGCTTTCCAGACGGTCTCCTGGCGGAAAGGGAACAGGCCGGGCAGAACCCACGTGCTGCCCGCCTGCAGGCACAAACAGTGGCGGGGGGCTGTTGGTTCCCTGCGCGGTGTTACAATCGGGCGGGGCCGTCGGTGCCCTGCGTGCCGGTCATGGGCCCGCGCTTTTCATGGCCTGCCGCATGTGCCAGTGTTTTCGGGACATGGGCGGGACGCTGTCGTCATGCCCCAGCCAGATCCAGACGGAAGGCCGTTGCAATGAAGCTGTATTATACGCCGGGCGCGTGCTCGCTTGCCGCGCATATCATCCTGAATGAAACCGGGCTGCCGCACAGCCTTGAACAGGTGGACCTGAAGGCCAAGCGGACCGCCAGCGGGGACGATTACCTGAAAATCAACCCGCGCGGGGCCGTGCCCGCGCTGGAAATCGCACCGGGCACGGTGCTGACGCAGAACGTGGCGGTGCTGACCTATATCGGGCAACAGTCGGGCAATGTCGCCCTTCATCCTGCCCCTGATACGGTCGAATTCTTCCGCCTGCTCGAAGCCATCGGGTTCTGCGAGGACGTGCATGGCGCGTTCGGCGCGCTGTTCGCCCCGGAACTGCCCGATGTCATGCGCGAGCGGCTGCTGGCGAATGTCACCCGCCGCCTGAAGCAGGTCGAAGCATTGCTGGAGGCAGGCGGCAACGGCCACATGCTGCCCGCGGGCTTCACGCAGGCGGATGCGCTGATGGCCGTGATCCTGAGCTGGGCCGGCCCGCTGGGGATCGACCTTTCGGCCTGGCCCCGCGCCTGCGCCCTGCGTGACGCGGTGTTCGCCCGCCCGGCGGCACAGAAGGCCCGGCGCGAGGAAGGGCTGGACTGAACCGTACACGCGCATGGCCCGGACACCAGCGGCATCCGGGCCATGCGACCGTAAAAACCGGCGCCGCGGTCAGCCGGGCTGGATTTCGATCTTGCGTTCGGTCGGCTTGGCCGGTTCACGACGCGGCAGGGTCACCTGCAGCACCCCGTCCTTGATGCGGGCGCTGATTTTGTCCTCGTCCACGCCTTCGGGCAGGCTGAAATGCTCGGAAAACGCGCCGAAGCTGCGGGTGGAGACGTGCTGTTTCTGCTCCGCCGTCACGGGGCTTTTCTTCTCGCCCGAGATGCTCAGCACGCCATTGCTGGCGTTCAGGGTTATGTCCTTTTCCGAACAGCCGGGCACTTCGATATAGATGTGGTAGCCGGTTGCGTCCTCGGTAATGTCGGTGGACCCGATCCGGCCGGATCCGAACGTGTCGGGCGCGCGGTAGTCGTCGATCAGCCGCCCCACCTGGCGCTGCAGCACCGCGAACGGGTCGGCCGCCCGCGCCGTGGCTGTGGTCGTACGGACTGGTGTCGCGACAAATGTCGGTCGTGCAATCATGGTCATTGCTCCTCGATACATGTCATTGGGCGGTCTGTCTGGGTCATGTCCGCCCTGCACCATGAATGCTGGGGCCAATATCCGGCCCCGACCCTGACACAGATCAATCCTGCCATGCGGTCCATTCCATGCAGGGCTGTCCTTTACTTTATCGCAACGACAGGGGACGGGATTTATGCCATGCCGTGCCTGAATTTGTGCAATGCAGGGCAGTATTGCAGCAATATATTACCTCCGCCGCTTCTGCATGCCGCCAGAAAGGCTATATCCTGCGTGGTCCGTTATAACATGCGGCAACCCGTATCGGGTTCAACCAGAATGGAAAACATGCATGTCAGTTGAAAACACGCTTCGTGACGCCATCCAGAAGAAGTCCGTGGTCGGCTTCACCTTCGATGGCAAGAACTACACCGGTTCCCCCCATGCGCTGGGTGAGCGCGATGGCACGCCGCATGTCCTGATCTATCGCGGCGAGGACGCCCACGAAAAGCGCGTGCCCCCCACGGGCGAATGGAGCGTGCTGCCGCTGTCCGACATGACCGACATCCGCCTGCTGTCCGGTGAATCCTTCCACGTCGGCCACCCCGATGCGAAGGTGAAGGCGGAACTGCACAAGGTCAGCGTCAGCGTTGGCTGAACCGGCCGGATGCCCCGCCCGTTCGTGGCGGGGCATTGGACAGGCATTGGACAGAAGTTCCTGAATCAGCGCCTAATGGGGCACGATCAGGTGCAGCAGGCTGGCCGCGCCGAAGAACACCGCCGTGCTGAGCGACCAGATGGCGATGAACCATGCGATCCGCACGCCCGCGTGGCGGGGCGCCCTGTCCCCGTTTCCCACGACAATATCAGTGATAGCCATCGCTCTGGGTCACCTTTCCACGAAATACACGATACGAATGGATGGTATAGGTCAGGATGATGGGCATCATGATGGCGGTGCCGACCAGCTGGAAAAACTGGCTGGAGGGCGGTGATGACACATCCCACAACGTCAGCCCCGGCGGCACGGCATAGGGCCAGACCGTAATCCCCAGCCCCGACAGGCACAGCCCGAACCAGCCTAGCGCGCAGGCGAACGGCACCCGCGTCTGCCCCCGGCGCAGAGAGCGCGCCAGCACGATACCCAGCACGACCACCAGCACCGGCACCGGGGCCACAAGGGCGATGTTGGGCCAGTCGGTCCAGCGCCGCAGGTAGGGCGCATGCAGCAGCGGCGTCCAGGCGCTGACCGCGACAATGCCCATGAACAGCCCGATGGCCAGCCACCCCGCCCACCGGCGGCACGCCGCTTCCAGCCCGCCCGTGGTGCGCCACACCAGCCACGTCGCCCCCAGCAGGGCGTAGCCGCACATGACCGCCACCCCGCACAGGATGCTGAACGGCGTCAGCCAGTCCAGCGCGCCGCCGGCAAACGCGCCGTCAACAACCCTGATCCCCTGCACCACGCCACCCAGGATCACCCCCTGGCAGAATGCGGCAATGGCGGAACCGGCCATGAACCCGCCCTCCCACAGCCGTTCACGCGGGGTATCGCGGGTCAGGATGCGGAATTCAAACGCCACGCCGCGAAAGATCAGCGCCAGCAGCATCACCACGACCGGCATGTAGAACGCCGGCAGCAGCGTGGCATAGGCCCCGGGGAACACGCCATACAGCACCGCGCCCCCCAGTACCATCCACGTCTCGTTCCCGTCCCATACCGGGGCGATGGTGTTGATCATCACATCGCGCCGTCCCCGGTCGCGTTCCAGCGCGAACAGCATGCCGATGCCAAGGTCGAACCCGTCAAGGATGACGTAAATCGAGATCGCGGCCACAAGGATCACCGCCCATATGACCGGCAGCCAGTAGGAAACGTCCATCATGTCTCAGGCTCCTTCGCCATGGGTGGGGTCAACGACCGCCGGGTGGCTGCGGGCAGCCAGTATGTCGGGGGCGTGGTCGGGGCTGGTGCCGTGTTCGCCGGTATGCGGCGTGTGGCCCAGCAGGCGCACCAGCATCCCGATCCCGGACCCGAACACCAGCACGTACACCACCACGAACGCCGTCATCGACACCGCCATGGACGACAGGGCGTTGGGGGCCACGCTGTCGGACGTGCGCAGCAGGCCATAGACCGTCCAGGGCTGGCGGCCGACCTCCGTCGTGATCCAGCCGCACAGCAGCGCCAGGAACCCCGCGGGCGCCATGCACAGCGCGACGCGGTGGAAAAGCGGGGTTTCATACAGCTTTCCCCGGTGGCGCAGCCACAGCGACCACAGGCCCACCGCCACCATCAGCATGCCAAGGGCGACCATGATGCGGAAGGTGAAGAAGATGACATAGGACGGCGGCCGCTGGTCGCGGGGAAAATCCTTCATCCCCGGCACCCTGCCGTTCACGCTGTGGGTCAGGATCAGCGACCCGGCCAGCGGCAGTCTGACAGCATAATCCGTATGTTCGGTCTTCATGTTGGGAATGCCGAACAGCAGTTCGGGCGCGTGGTCTTCCGATACCCAGTCCCCTTCCATCGCCGCAATCTTGGCGGGCTGGTATTTCAGCGTGTTCAGCCCATGCGCGTCGCCTGCCATGATCTGGATGGGGGCGACGATGGCGGCCATCCACATCGCCATGGAAAACATGACGCGCACGGGTTCACTGGCCTTCTGGCCCCGCCTGCGCGCCTTCAGCATGTGCCATGCCCCGGTGGCCCCCACGATGAAGGCCACCGACAGGAACGCCGCCAGCCCCATATGCACCAGCCGGAAGGGAAAGGACGGGTTGAAGATGATCGCCAGCCAGTCGGCGGGCATGAACCGCCCCGTGGCGGGGTCGATGGTGTAGCCGCGTGGCGTCTGCATCCATGAATTGGATGACAGGATCCATGTCATGGAAATCAGGGTGCCGACGGATACGCAGCATGTCGCGGTAAAATGCAGTCCGCGCCCGACCCGGTTCATGCCGAACAGCATGACGCCAAGGAAGCCTGCCTCAAGGAAAAAGGCGGTCATGACCTCATAGGACAGCAGCACGCCGGTAATCGGCCCGGCCTTGCGTGAAAACACCGACCAGTTGGTGCCGAATTCATACGACATGACCAGTCCGGACACCACGCCCATGCCGAATACGATCGAGAACACCTTGATCCAGTATCGGTACAGGTCAAGGAAGACCGGTCTTCCCGTTCGCAGCCACAGCCCTTCCAGCACGGCGAGATAGGCCGCCAGCCCGATCGAAAACGCCGGGAAGATGATATGCACGCCTACGGTAAAGGCGAACTGGAAACGCGCCAGCAGCAGCGCGGGATCATGGACGGTCTGCATCGATAACTTTTCCAAACCTGAGAACAGGGTACGCCCGCGCAGGGACAGGGCCACGCCGGGCCTGCCTGTCACGCGGAATGTCGCGGCATGAACCACAACGCGTCAGGCACGGTGCTAGATCAGTGAAAAGATGCGTGTCCAAGACCTTCTGCGCATGTCATGATAATCACGGCTTATCAAACAGAGCCGTGCCAGAGGTTGCGTATATGAAACCGCACGCCGCCCATTGATATCGGGGCGGAATTTTCCATGTGTGTTGCAGGGGGGTTCCCGACGCGCATGGCAGCCCTCACATGGGAGCGCGACTGCCATGCCCCCTGTTGCGGGTGACGGGGGGCAAGGGATTACGCTATGTCTGGTCCACGACAGTCGGGTCACGCGCCCCGCCTTTGGTCCATTTACAAGGATATGAACATGGTCAACCCACTGGAAACCACCCCGCAGACCGAGGCCCGCATCACCGCGAAGGCAAAGGAACTGTGGGAAGCCGATGGCAGGCCGGGCTGCGGGCCGGATGCCTACAGGGAAAATGCGTCGGAACTGATCGGGATGGAAAGCAACCCCGACGCCGGCCAGATCCCCGTGGACTCCCCCGTGCCGCTTGACGCGAACGGCCAGCCGATCGAGGAAGCGTTTCTGGAAGAAAACCTCGGCAATTCCGGCGGCAGCATGGACGAACTGGATGATAAACAGGAAGTCCCCTTCGCCACCCGGCAGGAAGAAGCGGACGCGCTGAAAAACCAGTAATCCCGAAAACCGGCGGCGGGCAGCCCTTCATGCGGGTTGCCCGTCTGCTGTCCTGCCGGTGCCGTCTTTTTCGAAGCTTTTTGCAAAAAGCTTCACCAAACACCTTTCCATAAATCTGCACGATTTTCCAATGCAGTCCCCTGCCCTTTCTGGCAGGACGGAATGAAATCATGATTTTACCGGATATATTTTATATATGTTAAATAATACGGAGTCAGCACCTGATAATGGTGTGAAAGATGTCAGGTTGGTTTCCGGTATTGATCCCATATCGACCACCCTTGAGTCCCTTTTCAGGGGACAGGTGAAAGACCTGAAGGGAAAGCTGAACCTGCCCGTCTACCAGCGCCCCTATTGCTGGGGGGAAAAGCAGGTCAGGCAACTGGTGGGGGATCTGGAGGCCTATTTCAGGTCAGAACCACAGCCGACCATTGCGTTCTACCTTGGCAGTATTGTGCTGCACCAGCACGAAAATGATCAGGGCGAGGTGGTGCTGGATATCATTGATGGCCAGCAGCGCCTGACCACCATGGCGATCCTGTGCTGGGCATGGGATCAGCGGCCTGTACTGGACCTGACCTATCGCGCACCGGCCAGTCATGAACGGATCCGGCGCAATTTTTCCATCGTGAAAAAAATGAACCCTATCCCTGAAAAGGGTTGCAAACCGGATTGCAAACTGAGTTGTAGGCTGGGCAAGATCAACGTCACCCTGATCGTGACCCGGTCGGAAGATGACGCCTGGCGTTTTTTCCAGACGATGAACACCGGCGGGCGGCGGCTGTCGGGGACGGATATCATCAAGGCCTATCACCTGCGCGCCATTGCGTCGGGGCAGCGGGATGATTACGCGCGGTTATGGGAAAGCACGGGCACGTCGCTGGATAATGTGGTCAAGCTGCTGATTGCGGGGCGGTTCTGGACGCACCTGAATTTCAGGAACTTCTACCGATCGGAACTGCGTAACGAAATCATTGCCGAATTCGGGGACGACACGCAGCCGTCGGAACTGGATCAGGCGTACCTGCTGAGCGTATGCCAGTACCTGCCCACGGGAATATGGCAGCAGACCATGCCGGACCATGGCTATGCCATGCGCCAGCCGCTGAACAGCGGGGTCAATACCATTCGGTACCTGCTGTATTTCTGCACGCTGTACCATGACCTGTTCCCGTCGAAACAGCCGGATGGCAGTGTCGTGGCGGAAAACGCGCGTCCACAGCTTGAAATCACCATAATGGATGCAGCGGAAAGCCGGTATCTAAATGCGTTGTACGAAACCGCAATCCTGCTTTATGTCAGCCGGTTCGGGCAACGGAACCTGATGGAAGCGCGGCTGTGGCTGCTGCGTCTTGTATTCAGCCTGCGCCTGACGAAGCAGCGTGTGTCTGAAGCGGGCGTGCAGAAATTCTGCAGGGAGGACGTCCAGCTTCTGGACCATATCGCCAGCAGCTTCAACCATGCGCAGCTTATGGGCTACCTGCGTGCCTATACCTATGACATTGATACAAGAGGACTGGAGGGACATGGCGTCCGGATGCGGTATGTCCGCAGCGTATATGGCGTACTGGGCCAGCCATGCCCGAATAAGGCGGATAGTATAGGAGAAGGGCTTGATACAGCCCTGATAAAGCATTTTGGGAAATTGACAGCTTCTGGACGGGCCACCTGACATGGAAATGGTAAAGACCGAAGTACAGACGGCACAGAGACTGTGGATACGCAGGGCGCGTCTGGACATACCCAGTTACCAGCGTCCGTATGTCTGGCAGTCCGAAGATGTAGAAAAATTCCTGCAGGATATAGACAACGCCATGAAGGCGGGCCGGCCGCATTATTTCATCGGCACGCTGATTACAACAAATACGGCCGCAACGGATGCCGCACCACCCTGTTATGAACTGATCGACGGGCAGCAGCGCCTGACAACGCTGATGCTGATTTTCCTGGCGTTTGTCCGCGTGCGTGAGCCAAAAGAACCAGACAAGAGGCTGCCGCTACTGCACGGCGTATTGAGAAAATTTCTTTGCGATCCAACAAAATGCGATGAACCCCGCCTGCATTTCGCCATTCGTGAACAGGTGCGCGACCTGTTTCGCGCCTGGCTGTCCGGGCTGTCCGAAGCGGGTTCAGGGGATGCGTACGTAAAGGGCCTGTCGGGTGGCCTGAAGACCGCGAAGGACTTTCTGGCTGGCAAATCAGGTCCAGAATTGTATGATTTTGGACGCTACCTGTTTCGTAAAGTAAAATGGGTCAACAACATCGTGCCGCAGGGCACGGACTTCAACCGCTTGTTTACCGCGCTGAATACCAGCGGCGTGCAGCTGGAGGCATCCGATATCATCAAGGCGCGCCTGCTGGAACTGATCCCGGACCGCCGGATGGATTATAACGCCATCTGGCAGGCCTGTGAAAACATGAACGGCTTTTTTGAACGCAACCTGCGCGATGTGTTTCCCCATGCCAAATGGGAAAACTGTTCTTATGACGACCTGAAAACGTTCAATCCTGAAAAATTCTGTCTTGAGGGATGCAGGCCCGACCAGACAGCCGCCATGACCCTGTCGGACATCGTGGCGCAGGAAAACGTGTCAGACACGCAGGAGCAGACACCTGAAAAGGACGATGGGGAGGATGAGGACGTCCTGACGCATGCCACGTCCATCCTGACCTTTCCCCAGCTATTGCTGCACACATTGCGCATTTACCGTCATCAGCATGGCCAGGACGACATTGGCAGCGTCGATCCCGCCCACCTGAATGAACGTTTTGCGGCTTTTCTGGAGGAATGTACTAAGACCCCGGCGGAGGCAGGAGCTACAAAGGCACGCCAGTTTATCGAATGCCTGTGGACCGTGCGCCACCAGTTTGACCAGTGGGTCATGAAACGGGTTACGGATCCACAATCGGGCCAGTCCATCATGTTCCGTGCGCAGATCAAGGACACAAAAACCGGTAAAAAACGCCTGTCCCGCGCCCTCCCCACGGCGGATGGCAGGGTTGGCGCGCTGGAGCAATTGCAGACCGTGCGGTATTTTACGGGTGACCACAGTGCGCAGTACTGGCTGACCCCGTTTCTGGGCCGACTGGCAAAGGGCCGATGGGAAGATGATCGGTGGATAGCAGACTGGTTCCCGACGGATACGCATGTTCTGGGCCTGCTGGAAAGACTGGATAACCGGCTGTCATGCATTGTGCGGCACAATACGAAAGATAAGCAGGAAAACGGCATCCATACCCAGAAAGCCGCCAGTTTCGATCTGTTATCGGGTGACCTGTCTGGTCCCGGCACGCCCACCTATAAAACGGCGGAGAGCGTTATTGCCGCACTGATGCAGGATCAATATCCCGATATCACGCATTACTGGTTCCAGAAGCTGGAATATGTATTGTGGAAAAAGACGCGCGACGGGGTATTCCCTGTCCTGCCTGATGATATGAGGAACGGGTTCAGACGCTACCGGATCGTGTCCAGGAATTCGGTCGAACACGTCTATCCGCAAACGCCCCGCAACCTGCCCAAGCTGAACGAGAAGATCCTGCATCGTTTCGGTAATCTTGCCCTGCTGAATCCGGGTGAAAACAGCGCGTATGGCAACCAGAGTTTTACCGACAAGAGAAACGAGTTCTTTGAAAAAGGCAGGAAAACCGGCAGATATGATTCACTGAAACTGGCCTGGCTGTTTGCCATTACAAAAAATATGGAAATCGATAATAGCGCCGGCATCGAGGAACGGATGGAAACCATGATACAGGAGCATCAGAAGGAGATGCGGGCGTTTCTTATGGAATATTACGAAGCGGATCGCCCATGACCGGTCTGCCCGCATGGCCATTCATAAAGGCGGCGTCTTTTGAAGCTTTTTGAAAAAAGCTTCACCAGAAACTTCTGTCCTTCCATCCCTGCTGGAAATACTGCACGGCCAGTGTTACCGCCTGCCGGCGCAGGTTCCGGTCCCCGCGCGTCAGCACACCCGGCGGTTCCTGCATTTCGCGCATATGGACCCGCGTAAAACCCGGGTCATGCCGTGTGATGGACGCGGTATTGTCGATCAGGCCGGCCAGCCTGATCGTCTGGCCCTTGGCCGAGGCCACGGCATGACGCCCATGACGTTGCGCATATGCAATGTAAGTAATGGTGCCGTATAACAGATGTATTGCGTGTATTTTCCGTCATGCAGCGAAGCGGTAGCGTGAACGCGGCCGCCCCCGCGCCCATCCCCCGGCTTTTCATGTGATGCGTGACTGGGAATTATAAAGCACTCGGTCTTAATTATATTATGAAACTGACCTGTTTTATGTCCGGACGAAGCGTAACCGTGCCTTATTTATTTTATATGCGGAATGCGGAACCGCCGGGATGATGTGCCGTTGATGTTCCCACAGCGCGCATTTTCGGGGTTGCTTCCCCAATGAAGCCCAGCAGGGCGCCGGGGAAAAACAAGGACCTTCTGTAGCCGCTGTGATATGGAAAGGTGAGGATCATGAGTTATCATATCTCCCTGCACACACGTACCAGCCAGCCCGCATTCGCACCGGCCGACAGCCGTGGTGGTGGGGGGGCCGCGCACAATCCCGGCAACTTTGCCAATGATCCCGCCCGCGCGTCCGAAGCCGGGCACAAGGGTGGACAGCACAGTTCCGGCAACTTCGCGAACGACCCGGAACGCGCGGCGGAAGCCGGCCGTAAGGGCGGCCAGCACAGCCATGGCGGGCATACGGCGGAAAAATCGACATCCGCCGCCAGCACCCGTACCGGCGGCACGCCCAAGGCGACGCAGCACGGTTCGGGCAACTTTGCCGATGATCCCGAACGCGCGGCGGAAGCCGGGCGCAAGGGCGGCCAGCACAGCCACGGCAAATCGTAAGTAACCGGGTGGGCGGGACCTTTAGCGGGTTCCGCCCAACCTGCCTGTTATCCATGAATGCCCCCGCCGCGGCGCGATCACGTCCCGCTGGCGGCGCGGCCTTCATGACATGCAAGGAGAAGCACCATGTCCGCTTCAATGACAAACAATACGACAGACGGGTCCATGACCGGCAAAATGACCGGCGATATCGCCGGCAGGCATGACCTGATTTCTTCCGACAAGGTCGAGGGCACGTCCGTGTACTCCCCGTCGGGCGAGAAACTTGGCACGGTCAGGTATTTCATGGTGGACAAGGTCAATGGCGACGTCGCCTATGTCATCATGAGTTTTGGCGGCTTCCTGGGCATGGGCAACAGCTACCATCCCCTGCCGTGGAAAGCCCTGCATTACGACAAGGAACGCGGCGGCTACATTGTCGCCCTGACACGCGAACAGCTTGAAGCCGCCCCCGCCTATGCCGAGGACACGTCCCCCGACTGGACCAACAGCCAGTACGGCAGCCAGGTCGATACCTATTACGGCGACCTGCCGAAAATGTAAGCCGGGTCCGGGCCGGTAGAACATGTAACCGCAGGCCACGGCGTCATGCCATGGCCTGTGGTTTTTTTCGGGCAGGCCATGAAGGCAGTGTCATGGTCATGCCCTTTTTTTTGCAGAAGACGACCCGGAAACCGGCCGTCAGGCGGATTGCGGGATAATGCCGATCATCTCCCCCTCGGTCGGTTCCGGGACCGGCGGCAGGGTCATGACCTGATCGGGCAGCGCCATGCGCGCGGGCGGCATGGGGTCCAGTTTCTGCGGCTGGCCGGTCTGCAGCGCGCGTTCCACCGCGGCAAGGACGCGCACGTCGCGCAACCCTTCCTCCCCATCCGGTTCGGGGTCACGGTCATGCAGGATGCAGTCGGAAAAATAGGCGATTTCCCCGCCAAACTGCTCCACCGGGTCATGGCGGTGCGTCTGCTTCCGCCCGTTTATGCTGGTGGTGTAGGTAATGCCGACGTTGGGGCCAAACATGTAGCATGGGCCGGCGGTCACGCTGCCCCTGTCACCGACCAGCGAGAAATTCTCGACCGGCGCGCAGGCATAGCTGACCAGGAAATGCGCGATCCGCCCTTCGGCAAAGCGCAGGGTGACGGAAACCGTATCATCAAAATTGAACCGCCGCCCCGGCGTTTTCGCGCCCACGGCGTGGACCTCCACCGGTTCGCGGGCAAACAGGTTGCGCACCGCATTCAGCGGATAGGTGCCCATGTCGGGCACCGGGCCGGACCAGTAGCCGGAATGGCCGCGATGGTTGGCTTCGGCAAAATTCTGCCCGAACATGGAACTGAAGGCCATCAGGTGCCCGAAATCCCCATTGCGACAGCGTGAGATCAGTTCCACCGTCCCCGGTTCGCAATGCAGGCGGTACGCGATCATGAGCTTGCCGCCGCCGCGTTTCTGCGCATCCAGTATGGCCTCGCAGTCCGCGACGCTGGTTGCCATGGGCTTTTCCAGCAGCAGGTGCAGCCCCGCCTCCAGCACGGGCACCGCGTACTGCCGGTGCAGCGCGTTGGGGGTGGCCAGGTAGACCGCATCAATATGGCCCGAACGCAGCAGCGTGGGCAGGTCATCGTAATGACAGGCCGGAATGTCGTAGCGCGCCGCCAGCCTGCGTGCCTTTTCCGGGTCACCCGTCACCAGTGCGGCCAGCACGGAATTCTTCGCCCGCGCCATGCCCGGCATGAAGGCCTGTTGGGAAATCTGGCCACCGCCAATGACGGCGTAACGGATTTTCCGGGCGTCTGTATCGGGTGTCATCGCATGCCTCCACGCTGGGTTGTCGTGCTGGCGGGTGAACGTGGCCCCGGGGCATGGGTTGCGATGGATCTGGCCGCCTGATTTTCATGCGGTCGCGGGTCGATATAAAATAAAACCGGAAATAATGACGGGCGTTACATCACAACGCCGCCTGTCGCGACGTTACCGTCAAAGGATAAACGACAATGATCGCCCGTCCCCTTCGTATCGCGTCGCTTGTGGCGTTTGCGCTGTGCCCCGGTGTTGCGGCCCACGCCCAGGGCAACACGCCCCCCCGGATGCCGGTCGAGACCATGCCCGAGCGTGGCGCGCCCTCCACCTCCACATCCCGAACGCCAGATAGCGCGTGCCGGACACAGGACACCGCGCACGGCCATTCCCACCCCTGCCCGCGCAAGGATCCCAGCAACCCGAGCATACCCGGCACGCAGCCCGGCGGGGGCGCGGCACCTTCATCTTCCTCCACGCCGCCTACGGGCAACATGGATGAATGACATCAGGTGGTGGCGGACTTCATGATGACCAGCCCGGCAAGGATCAGCAGTGCCGCGATGATGCGCGACGGGCTGGCGGCCTCGCCAAAAATCAGGATACCGGCCAGGAAGGCCCCGACCGCCCCGATGCCCGTCCATACCGCATAGGCCGTGCCCAGTGGCAGGGTGCGCATGGACCACAGCAGCAGGCCGAAGCTGATCGTTACCGCCACCAGCGTGACAACCGTGGGCCACAGGCGGGTAAAACCTTCCGACTGTTTCATGGCGGTTGCCCATATTATCTCGAACACGCCCGCTACGATCAGGGCTATCCACGCCATCAGTTTCTCCATCAGGCCGGGATGGCCGGAATTTCCCTGCCACGGCAGGGGATTACTGCCGCGCACACCTAGACCATATTGATGTCGGATCGCAACGATTAAATGACCGGTCGCCGGTGGCGTGGTCCCGTCCTTGCTTGCCGCCAGTGCCGTCCTGCCCGGCCGGCGGCGTCCGCATATCTGCGAAAGGCGCATCCTGTCCCGCCGGTCCCCATATGGCGGGGGCGGCCGGGTCGGATGCGCCTTTCATGCCTGTCGCCCGGCCGGGCACGGATGCGCGCCAGACCGGGCGACAGGACGGGAAGGACCGGCCTGGCCGGAACCTGTCCCGTGAACAGTCCGCTAAACGGAAACGGCTGTCTTAGCGACGGCCGTGATGGTCTTCGTGGCGTTCGCCGCCAAAGCCGCCTTCGCGGCCCTCACGGTGCTCCCCACCGAAACCACCCTCGCGACGTTCTTCGCCAAAGCCGCCTTCGCGGCCTTCGCGGCGCTCCCCGCCGAAGCCACCTTCGCGACGTCCCTCGCCAAAGCCACCTTCGCGGCCTTCACGGTGTTCCCCACCGAAACCGCCTTCACGGCCTTCGCGATGTTCTTCATGGCCGCCAAAAAAGGACTGGGCCTGCGCGGCCACCGGCAGCGATGCGCCAAGCGCCAGCGCAAGCATGATTGTGCGTTTCATAATGTCTCCTCCGGGTTACAAAGTGGTAACATTGTGGAATTGACAGGGGGATGGAAGGGGATGCTTTGTTACAAAAAGATACCACAAGGATCCATTATCAGGAATTTACTGGTAATGTTTTATGAAAAAGGAATAATTCCCTTACGCTACACAGATATGCATGGATATTTTCAGTCGGTACAATTAATTCGTCGGTAATCATTTGGCGTATGCCACCCGCCTGACCTGCATGATGATCGCGTAGCGGTGATCGGGGATTCATACAATCATCACATTCATGGCCCGGTGTTTTTGTTAGGCTGTCCCTGCCCGCGCCTGTGCTGGCGCCTTGTCAGGAGGTTTCCGGATCATGAATACGCAAGCCGTCTCCACCCCCAGCCCCCGCAAAGAGCCGCATGAAGAATGGCGCGAAGCCCTGATCCATGCATGGAAGAACCGTCGCGGCCATGCCCGTGGGCATGACGCATCCCATGTCCGTCCTGATGACGGTTTCGTGCATGAGGAAGCATGACATATCGTATCCGCAACAATGTTCCGTAATAACCGCTGGTATGATGCACTCTGTTACAAATAATTTACTGGTACAGGCTTCCTTGCCGCTGGTTGTTATTTTATAAGGCGACGGCAGGTTTCTAAAACCCGATTGGTAAAATAGGAAATTGAATATAATGAAAAAGTCCCTTCTCCTGGCTGCTGTCCTTGGTCTTTCCCTGCCGGTTGTCGCCCACGCTGAAGACACCAACGAACAGGGTCGCCATGGTGAGCATCACGGCGAACACCACGGCAAGCATCATGGCAAGCACCATGAAGAAAACGGCCAGAACGGTGAAAACGGCGACCGTGAGCACGGCGAACATGGTGATCGCGAACATGGCGAACATGGCGAGCACGGTGAGCATGGTGGTGAGCACGGCGAACACGACCACGAAGGCCCGCAGCAGTAATCTGCAGCCATCGTAGCGCGAAAAAGGGGGCGTCCCATGCCGGGACGCCCCTTTTTTTATGTCCTGTCCCCTGCCCTTCGCGTCGCGCCCTGCGACCGGGCGGGTCAGAACAGGATCAGGTCAATGCCAATGCCCAGCAGCAGCATGCCCCACAGGGAAACCCCCAGTGCCCGGCGCCGGATCAGGTTGGCTGACAGCAGCACCAGCAGCGGGTCGGTCGCGGGTGCCTCCCCTTCCGCGCTGTCCGTTCCGGCCGTTTGTGCCGGGGGGTGGCCATGTATTTCGCGGTAGGGACCGCCCTGTTCCTCCACCCCCACGGCATGGAGCAGCCCAAGGCGGAAATCGCGCAGTTCCGCTTCGGTATACAGCGTCTGGCGGTTGATGGAGATGGGTTTCGGCCCGCAGCGCAGCCACTTCATGGCGCGCAGGTGCGACGGGCGGATACCAAGGTAGTGCGAGGCCTCACGCGGGGAAAGAATGTTGCGGCGCGGGAAATGCAGCACGGCCGGACTGGAATTGTCATTCTGGGGGCGCATCACGACGCTTGACCTCTGTTCTGGATACCCGCGCATGGCACGGCTTGCTGTGCTGGCGTGGTGACAGGGTGCCGCGTCGTGACGCCAAAAGCCAGCCCCTTTCGTCCGTTTCCGGTACGATTTCATGATCATCCCCTTTTCGTAACGCTTCGATGGGGCTAAAGCGGCCGGGCGCGCCGTTGCCTGCGCGCGGTGTCGCGCCTGTTGTCAATCCACTGTGGTGTCCGTGCTCATGATGCGTATCGGCATGCTCTCGATCGGGGCATTCATCTGGCTGGTGACCGAAGTCCTGCCCATTGGCCTGCTGACGGATATCGCCCACGGGCTGAATGTGTCCGATGGCGCGGTTGGCATGCTGGTCACGGGTTATGCGTGGCTGGTGGCGCTGACCGCCATTCCGCTCACGCTCCTGACATCGGGCATGGACCGGCGCGTGCTGGTGGCGGGGCTGCTGGCGCTGGCTGGCGTGGTGGACATTGCCTGCGCGTTCGTCACCAATTACGCGGTCATGGCGGTGCTGCGCGTGGTGCTGGCGCTGGGGCATGGCATTTTCTGGTCGATCATATCGGGGGTCGCGGTCAGGCTGGCGCCGGACCTGCCGGTCACCCGCGCCACGGCGCTGGCGTTTACCGGGGTGGCGATGGGGTTTGCCTGCGGCATCCCCATGGCGTCGGCCATCGGGCAATGGCTGGGCTGGCGGTCGGCGTTCATCATATGCGGGGTGGCGGCGCTGGTGGTCATGGGGGGGCTGCTGGCGCTGCTGCCACCGCTGCCGTCCCGACGCAGGCACCTCAACATCATGGTGCTGCTGCGCCAGCCATTGCTGCGCTATATCGCGGTGCTGACCATGCTGGTCATCATGGCGCATTTCACGGCCTATACCTATATCATCCCGCTGCTGCACGACATTCCGCGCAGCCCGGAAAAACTGGTGCCGGTGCTGCTGCTGGTCTATGGCGTGGCGGGCATTGGCGGCAACTGGACCGGCGGGCGGCTGCCGTGGTCGGCCGGCACGACAATGGGGCTGTCCATCATCGCCATGGTGTTCTGCCATGGGCTGCTGGTGGCGTCGGGGTGGCTGCCGGGGCTGGTCTGGGTGGACATGGTGATCTGGGGCGTGGTCGCGGCCCTGCTGAACCTGACACCGCAGAGCTACGCCATAGAACTGGCCCCGGCGGAGCGTGAGGCCGCGTGCTCCTTCTGCGTGACCGGCTTCAACACCGGCATTGGCGCGGGCGCGCTGTGCGGCGGCGTGGTACTGTCCACCGCCGGGTCATACGCCATACTGGGGTGGAGCGTGGGCATCGCGCTGGTGGCGCTGTGGGTGCTACGCGCGGGGCGGCATTACGCACGGCAGGCCGCGCGCTGACCCGGTTGGCGGGGCCACGCCCATGGCCTATGGTCGCGCCGTGCAGACAGGAAAGACCCCATGACCGATCGTATCGTATACAAGATCCTGACACCTGATGAACATGATGCCCTGACCCGCGCGGGCAGCCTGGCCGGATCCCCCGCCGATCTGGCCGACGGGTTCATCCACCTGTCTGCGGCGGACCAGGTGGCGGGCACGCTGGACAAGCATTTCAGCGGGCGGTCCGGGCTTGTGCTGGTGGCGGTGGACCTGTCCCTGCTGGACCCGGCGGTGGTGCGGTGGGAACCCTCACGCGGGGGGCAGTTGTTTCCCCATCTGTACGCCCCCCTGCCCGTTGGCGCGGTGGTGGCCACCGCCCCGGTGGCGCGCACGGCTGATGGCGGGGTGGACCTGCCGGTCTGACCGTTCCGGCCCCCGCCCCGTGGCGCGGTTCAGTCGGGGTCGTTGTCGGCTTCCTCGGTCTCCACGCCAATCACGCCGTCAATGTCCGACAGTGCCGCCACCAGGTGCGACAGCGGCCGCCTGCCCCGCACCTTTATGAACAGCGTGACCGTGGCGGGTGCCGCCGCGTCCCCGGCGGGGGACGCCGTCGTGTCATGCTGGCGGTCGCGCAGGTCCTGCAATGCATCGGTATCCGCCACCGTGCCGGCCGGTGGTTCGATGCGCACGCGGTGAATGGTGAAGCGCAGCTGCGAACAGCGGATCAGGATGGTGCGCAGCAGTCCCCGCCCGTCGGGATAGGATATGAACAGCCCCGCCGACCGCGCCGCATGGTCACGCGGGACAAGGTGCGCAAGCCGCGGAAACCCCAGCATGATGATGAAATGGCCCACGACCGTCGCCACCGCCAGCGCGATCAGCCCCGCCCCGCACGCCATGCCCAGCGCCGCCGTCAGCCACACGGACGCCGCCGTGGTCAGCCCGCGCACCACGTCGCGGCGCATGAAGATCACGCCGCCGCCGATGAATCCGATGCCCGACACCACCTGCGCGGCGATACGCGACGGGTCCAGCACCACCCGCCCGCTGTCAAGAATGTTATTGAACCCGTATTTCGACACCAGCATGAACAGCGCCGACGCCACCCCCACCAGCGTATAGGTGCGCAGCCCGGCACTTTTCTGCCGGAACTCCCGCTCCAGCCCCACCAGCGCCGACAGCACGAACGCCAGCGCCAGTTCCCCCAGCTGCAGCCATCCCTCCCCCACGGTCGTCGGTGTGAATGATGGCTGTATGGTCATGCGTGTCCATGGTCCCTGTCCGTGGTGCTGATGGGTCATGCCATCAACACGACAGGCGTGGGCGGGGTTGCCTGCACGCGCCGCACGGGTCACAACGGCATGGAAACAAAAGGAAGGCATTGCCGGGCAGCCCCCTGCCCGGCGCGGGAAAAAACCCATGGAGATGTTCATGACGCATCGGGCGCACGACCCGGCCACCAGCAGGAAGGGAAACGGGTCATGGCATCGCTGATCCGCGTATCCCGGCAGGAGGTGGCGCTCATGGCCGTGACCTTCTTCTGGGGGGGCACGTTCCTGGCGGTGCATCTGGTGCAGCAGTATTGCGGGCCGCTGTTTTTCGTGGGCGTGCGCTTTGGCACCGCGTCGCTTATGGGCATTGCCGTGTTCCACCGCATGCTGCGGGGGGTGACGGCGGCGGAAATCCGCGCAGGCACGGCCATCGGGCTGTGCATGTGCGTGGCCTATGTCAGCCAGACCTATGGGCTGCGGACCATCAGCAGCAGCCGCTCCGCCTTCCTGACCGCGTTGTACGTGCCCATGGTGCCGCTGCTGCAATGGGTCGTGCTGCGCCGTCCCCCCCATGTGATGAGCTGGGTGGGCATCGGCCTGGCCTTCTGTGGCCTCATGCTGCTGTCGGGCACGGGGGCGGTGTCGGGCGCCTTTGGCCCCGGTGAGGCCGCCACCCTGCTGGGGGCGCTGGCCACGACGGGGGAAATCATCCTGATCGGGCGGTTTGCCGGTCGTGGCGACAGCCGGCGCATCACGGTGGTGCAGCTGGTGGTGACGGGCGTGCTGGCGCTGGCGGCCATGCCGGTCATGGGTGAAAGCCTGCCCGCCTTTTCCTGGGCATGGGTCGCGGGCGGCGTGGGGCTGGGTGCGGCCAGCGTGCTGATCCAGCTGACTATGAACTGGGCGCAGAAAGCGGTTTCCCCCACCCGCGCCACCATCATTTACGCGGGCGAGCCGGTATGGGGCGGCCTTGTTGGCTGGATCGCGGGCGACGTGCTGCCCGCGACATCCGTGGCGGGGGCCGCGTGCATCGTGGCGGGCGTGCTGGCCAGCGAATTGCGGCTGCCCGCGCGCAAACGCGGGCCTGACGCCACATCCTGACGCGGTTGAAGATAACTTGTTGATAAATGCAGGTTTCCGGGCGTCGCCTTTTTCAAAAAGACAGCGTTCTTTCGAAGCTTTCTGAAAAAAGCCGTGCCAGAAACTTTGCTATGGCCGGCATGATGGCCCGGTGCCGGACGGGTCCGGCGCGGGCGGGCCGAGTGTCCGGACAACCTGCCGCCTGCGCCGCACCACCCGCCATGCCGCGATTCCCAGCGCCAGCACCTGCGAAAACGCGGCTCCGCTGACAAACAGCCCCACGCCCGCCAGCGCATGGGTGGTCATGGTCGTGCCGCCACGAAAATGGCGATCCGCCCGATCGCGGCCTGCCCGGCCTGTGGTGATGCGCCCCGCAGGCGCGGACCGGACAGGTCGACCATGGCTTTCAGCAGGGAAATCAGTGTTTCCGCCGCCCCGGCCGCCGTCCTGGCTTCCGACACCACATTGCTGGACAGGTTGGCCGCCGTGCCGGTGATGACCGCGATGATCAGGGTATCCACCTTCTCCACGTCGGCAAGGATGCTGTCGAACGCCGCCCTGACGCTGGCGCTGTCATAGCTGACGGATGTGCCGGACCCGGCGGCGGACTGGAACGCGGCCAGCGCGGATTTCAGCGATGCAATGACCGTGCTGGCCAGCGCCAGGTTCGCCGTGCCCATGGCGCTTGCGATGAACGACACGTTGATGGCCGTGCTGGCGAAGGACAGGATGGCATTGCCGTAATCCACGACCTCGGCCACGTTCAGGGTGATGGTCGTGACCGTGCCGGACTTCGTGGCCGTGCAGGCGGACAGAAAGCCGGCCGCCAGCGTTCCGGCCCCGGCGCGCAGCAGGGACCGGCGGGAAAGACTGATATGCATGAATAACCTCCATTCGGGCAGTTGCGTGGCGCCGGTTACGCACGCGGCGGGCATTGTTTGCACTTCGCGACATATTTCTGCCTTGAAGTTGCATATGATCATGAAAGCAGCCCCGGATTGCATCGGCCATCCACCTAGCGCCGGGGCTGTCTTCCCTATTTCGCTGGCGTTTTTTCGGGCTGGCCCCTGCGGTCCAGGACCGGAATACCGGCCGAGGCCACGGCATGTTTCGCGGCGGGCTTGTCCACCAGCGGCACCCGCACCCCCGACTGTCCCGGCTTGAAGTGGTTTTCCGCCCAGCCGATGTTCAGGCCGATCGTCGTGATGACCTGATACGCCACGGCCCACCGGCTGCCTGCATGCGGTGGCGGAACCAGCGCGGACACGGCCGAACAGGCCAGCACGAAAACCGCGGCGTACAGTGTGTATTGCGCCGGCACCGCGTCCAGCACGAACACGACGAAGGCCCCGAGGCCGCCCAGTCTGGCCGTATTGCCCGACAGGACCTGATTGAATGCCACCAGCGCGGCGCGTGGTTTCTGGTTGTTGGTCATGTCATGCCCCACTGGCCTTGCCGGAACCCGGCGACGGGCCAGCGGCCCGTGTCGCCTGTCCCGGGATTGAAAAAACCGGCCCCCCGCGCCGTGTCATGACGCGGGGGGCGAAAACCCGGCCGCTCGCCGTGCCGGTCATGTGGGCGGGGCATCCAGCGCGCGGTCGATCTGCGCCATGCCGACATGGCCCGGCCCGTTCTCCATCCGCGTAATGCCGCAGATCATCTGCCGCATGATGGCCGGGTCATTCAGGTCCAAAGCCGTATCGGCGGCCACGTGAAGCTGCGCGCACAGGGCGGCGATGTACGTGGCCGTGGCGTTTTCACGGGCCGGGGCATAGACCCCAATGATCGCGGCGACCGTGTCCAGCCCGCGCGCGCCGTAGCGCGCAAGCTGGTCGCGCAGCGCCCGGATGCCGTCACCCATGGTCGGGAACGCGGCAAAGCGCGGGTCGGGCACGCCGGTTTCCAGATGCGCCCCGGCCTGCCCCACGAAATCAAGGTTGCCAGGATTGTTGTTGCGGATGCCACGCGGGGTTCCTGCATTCATGCTGTCATGTCCTGTGTCCGTCATGGTCCGTAACCGAAGGCGCGTCTGCACAGCGACCACGCGGCATCGCCAATCTGCCCCCAGCCCAGCAGGCCGGTGGCCAGCACGATGAAGGTCATGGTCATCCATGATGTCAGCTTCAGCCCGCCCTCGATCCGGGCCAGCCTGCCGGATATTTCGCTGTCGCGGGCGGTGGCGGTGTCGGTCATGTCGTCCACGCGTCCCATGATTTCCCGCCGCGTCCGGGCTGCGTTGTCGGCTACGGTGCGGGTCAGGTCGCGCCTGAGGTCGGAAAACTGCACGGACAAGGTATTCAGCCCTTCGCGCAGGTTGTCGTGCCCGCCCTCGACCTTCGCCAGCCGTTCGCGCACCCGCGCCAGATCCTCGACCGTGGCGCAGCGCGCGGATGGCTGCGGCGCGGGTGGTGGCATTGTGGTGGTTTCGCTCATTCATCTTCTCATAAAAAAACCGCCTCAACGGCGGTCGGGCAGGCGCGGATTGCGGGTCCGGTCAGGACGCGGCAGGCGGCGTATAGATGCTGCCCACCGGGTATTTCCCGTCGGCATCCAGCGCGTAGGCAAAACCCGCTGGAACGGTAATGCCTGTCAGGGAAAACAGCATCTGCGTGCCCACTACGTAACCGACGGCCTGCGTTGTCACGGCGGCTGGCGTGACGGTTTTTCCATCAATCCCGGTATAGGATGCAGGCTGGTATGTAAGGGCGGTCGTGCGGTACAGGATGTAGTTCTGTGCTGTGACGGTCATGCGTCAGTATCCTTATGCTGCACCCATAGCCATAACGGTCACTTCGACCGGGGCTGTAGAGGGGATGGCCGCGCCATACTGTGCCAGATGGACGCTGAACTGAGATTGTGTGGTTGTGCCGTAATAAACGTTGGCGGTTACCGAGTTACCCTTGCCGTCCCGGGTTTCACTTGACGATACGGCAACATCAGGTGCTTCGCTGAACGCGACCGGGAACGCAATCTGCTGCCCATCGGAAGCCATGATCTTGAATGACAGAAAGCGCATGCCATCAACGACATACGTTTTATAAGACCCGCTTACGTTCTGGGATGATGCTGGGTAATATACGTTCTGGGTGCCCGTGCTGTCGGTGACATACAGACCCCCATTATTCCCGGACGTTATATTTACCGAATAATTCCATCCGGACGCGGGGCTGGATTTTACCAGATTGAAGGATACTCCATCTGCTGAAGCCCACGGCGTGCCGTTGCCCAGGTAGTAGTTGAACAGCGTGATAGGGGCATTTACCCCATCGTTCGCGGCGTTCGTTGGAACGCGTGCAGCGATTTCGCTGGTGAACGTCCCGTTGGTGTTTGCCTGCGAAGTCTGGAATGCAGTCAGGTTGGATTGGACCGTTGTGATGTCCGCTGTAATCGCGATCCCTTCGAAAACGTATGCGGTTCCGTTGTTGTAGACCGCAATGGGGCGACCTGTGGACTCCTGCTGGTACAGACCCTGTATCTGATAATCACCCGCCCCCTTACCGTAAATGCCGGATACGCAGTCGCTGATATCAGCGGACAGGGTGGCATTTACATTGGCCTGATTGGCGGTCGCAGCCGTCAGGTTGGTCTGGACCTGCTGCACGTCCGCCTGGTTGGGCAGGTCGATAATTTTGGGCGCGCCCGTGGCGTCCTGATAGGTGAACGCCGGGCGCTGCGTCGCGTTCTGGAACCACAGCCCCATGCCCGGCAGGTCGCCGGTCGTACCCGTGATGGTGGCCAGATACGTGCCGGACAGCAGGGTGCCCTTGTCCACGCCATCAATCGCTATGCGCAGCAGGCCGGAATAGGTTGCGTCCTGCCCCAGGTTGATCTTGTCAGTGGTCTGGCCGGGGCCGCCGCCCTGCTGCACGGGGGTAAAGCCCAGCGCATCCTGCTTGGCCGCCTGTAGCTGCGGGATGGTGTCGTAAAACGGCGCACCGGCCGCCTGCGCGATCATGTCCGCCGTGATGGACGTGGCCCCGGCGGGAACGGTTATGGTCCACAGCGGATAGGCGCCATCCGGCACGGACGCGCCAATGCCGATCTGCGCCATGTCCTGCCGCACGGTGGGCGCGGTCTTTCCGCTGTTATCGGCACCGGCATAGGTCACGGACGGGTCGGCGGCGTTGTAGAACGGCAGCACGGTATCATCCGTATCGACCGTGGCGGGCGTGACATAAACGGTATAGGTCGCCCCTGCCCCCGGCACCGCCAGCGTGACGGGGTCGCGGCTGGCGTACTGGCGCACCAGTGCGCTGGAGATGGCGGCAAGCGTACCGTAGGCGGATGCATCCACCACGCCGGGCGCCAGAAGGGATCCGGGCGCGACGGTCACGGCCAGCCCCGTTCCGGGCGCGCAGGCAAAGCCGCTGGCGGCCACGGTGGACCAGCCGTAAGCCATGGCCGCAAGCTGGCCCAGACCCACATACGCATTGCGCTGGGCGTTCAGCTGGTCGCTGTCCAGCGGAATCTGCGCGGGGTAGACGATCTGTCTGTCCATTATTCAGGGTTCTCCACGTCCTGAACCCACGCGATGGTGCCTGCGGGCATCACATCGGCAATGCGGTCCAGTGTCTGCGTTGCGGGCGGGCTGGTGTCACCGGTCGGCAACTGGGCGAATAGCTGGAAGGGTGCCGCGCGCGAGCCATAGCGCAGGGCCGACACGCCATAGCCGTAGCCACCGCCAATGGCGGGGGCAGCCATGCTGGCGATGCCCTTGCAGTCGGATGCATTGCGCGGTTCGATCACGCGCCCGGCGGTCCCGACTTCATCGGCAATCACGTCCACCACGTCGGGCCGCGTGCCCAGCGAGGGGAACAGTGCTTCCTCGATCCGGGCGCGGTAGGCGTCGTCACTTTCGCCGGGGTTGCGGGGCAGCAGCGTGCCGAAGAAGTCGGCGGCGAACATGTCCAGGAACGCGCCACTCATGGTCGCCAGCCGGGTCTGGTCCGCCGTTCCCGACAGCATGGCCCATATCCATGCGAACATGCTGCCAAAGCCCTGCAGCAGCGCGTTCAGCACCGGGGCCTGCTCCGCCTCCCCCGCTGCAGGAGCCGCCGGGAACCACCCGGTCGGCAGCAGTTTGCGGATGCGCAGGGCAAAACCGTTCTGCGTCACGTCAGCCAAAGGACACCGTCCCCGCACGATAGGCCGTGCCGGTTGTCGCGGGCAGGTCCACCACCCCACCGGCCAGTGTCACGCCGGTCACGTTGGTGACGGACGTGCTGGCGGCATAGGCGATCTGGATCAGGCGCGAGTAACTGGCCGCCGCCCCGATGGCGAGGCCGTTGAGGTAGGTCGCGATGTTGGTGCTGATCGTGGCCTCGATCGTGGCGAGGTTGCCGGTGCTGTCCACACTGACCGTCATGGTCACGGGCGGACGGACCACATTGGGCCGCACCACCATGATGGATACGGCCGCCGGGCGCACGGCATCGACTGCCGTATAGACAGCATCAATCACGCTGTCGGACACGTCGCCCGACCCGTCATCGACAAACACAACGACATTGCCGGGCAGGAAGGCGCCGGACGTGTCCACGTTCTCCACCACCTGGTAGATCAGGTCGGCGGAGACATCGGTCACTGCGTTCTCGATCGCCGCCACCGTCGCCTTGGACCGGCTGTTGATGTAGGCCACGAACCGCGCGCGCAGGGCGGCATCCGTCTCCCCGTCGCCGCCATTGGTCAGGGCTGCGGCGTTGGTGACGGTGTCAATGCCCGCAATGGCCGTGCCCAGCAGGCAGATGGCACCTGCCGCCACGTTGCCCGTGCTGCCGGTGGTCTCGCACTGTACCGGCACGGTGATGGACGCCGTGCCCGCAGGCCGGACATAGGCGCTGTCGGCTGCCGACCATGCGGCATTCGTGCTGTCCGCCACCACGTCATAGATCAGGTTCGACGCCGTCTTGACCGTAGCACCCACCGCAATGGTGGCCGACTGGCTGGATGGCGTGAAGGATGTAAAGGTGACGGTGCCGGTCGCCGCCGTCCCCGGTTCGCGCGACAGGCCGAAATCCTGCACGAAACTGTCCACGTCCGACCCGATGGAGGTCGCAAGCCGCGTGCGCGAAAGGATCTGCAGGGCAATGAACTGAAACCACAGCCCCAGCCCCGCCACGGCTTCAAGCATGGCGCGACCGGCGGACCCGACATTCAGGTCCAGCAGCGCAGGACACGCGCCCTGCGCCGCGGCCACCATGTTGCCCAGCGTCGTCTTGAATGACTGGAAGGTTATGGCCAAGCGGGCCTCCCATAAAAAAAGGCGGCTCCGGGGAACCGCCTGTCAGGTGCTCAGTGTCAGTTCCTGCACCGTGCCGGTCGTGGCGTCGGTGTAGGCTATGGCCAGAAGATAAGCCCCGATTTTCGGGCTGGTTATGGTCACGGTGACGGGTTGGGTCTGGTCCACGCCTGCCTCGGCCTGCATCTGTTGCAGCACAAGGGCGCGGATGCCCGCCTCATCCATCACCGTGCCAACCCGGGCGGGCAGGCCCGCGCCGTAATCGGGCTGCCAGATATACGCGCCCGCATTGGTGCACAGCCTGCGCAGCAGCGCCTGCCGGGTCTGGTCCGCGCCCGTGACCACGGCCACGCCGCCAGCGCCCGACAGGTCAAGGTCGCCGCCCATGGTGTGGGACAGCGCGCTCATGACGGCGCGCCCGTGGTGCCCGGCGCATCGGTGACCGGGTGGGTGTGGCTGTGGCCGGACGTGCCGTTCGCGATCACGTCCTTCTGGCCCGTCACGGTGCCCTGCGCGGTCATGTCCTTATCCGTGGCGATGGGGCCGCCGGTGACGGACAGGCCGTTACCATCCAGCGTCATGGCCACGCCGCCGACCTTCCACGCCTTGCCGCCATTGGTCAGGGTTTCCGTGGCGTTCCCGGCCCCGCTGTAGATCGTGTCCTTGGTGATGTGCCACCACGGGGCGTTCTGCGTGGCGTTTCCCGGCGTGGTTTCGCCATTGCCCGGCGGCGCGCCGCACCCGGCCACGATCAGCATCTCGCCGGGCTGTGCCGGCCTGCCGGTGGCGGGGGATGCGGGCGGCATGACCACCGCGTCATACACCGGCATGGCGGCCACGCCGTGTTCCGCGTCCGCCTCCACATGCACGACCAGCACATGCGTGCCGATATCGGGCGGGCAGGCGATGCGCAGGCTGCCGACCTGCATGGCGGCCCAGGGCAGCCAGCCGGTTTCGACGCCTGCTGGCTGGGCCATGACCTTGACGGCATGGTTTACCGGGTCCACCGCGCTGACCAGCCCGAAACCGGGCTGCGCCTGTGCGCCAGCCATGTTGGCCGCGATCATGCGCGTGTCAGTCATCCGTTCCTCCGTCCCGTGTGGTGTTGCGCGCGCGCAGGGTGACCTGCTGGGAAAAGCCGCCCTGCCATGAAAAGCTGCTGGTCACGGCATCCACATCCAGCGTGCCATCCCATGTCGTGCCCGTGCCGGTCAGGCGCATGAAGTCGCGCGGCGCCAGCGTCACGCAGCCGGGGATGGTGCCGGTCACGGTGCGCGCATGCGCCGTGATCTGGTTGTATTTCTGCCGTGCGATCCGCTTGAGGTCATCCAGCCGCGCGCCGGGCATGGCAAAGCTGTGCAGCGTGCCCGTGCCCCCGCCCGGTGTCGTGGCGCCGCCCGTCGCGGACCAGTAATAATCGACCCGGCTGCGCTGGCGGCTGTCCCAGCTCATGACATGCACGACCACGCCGCGCCCCACCTGGTAATCCCGTGCGAAATGCAGGCCATGCGCCCCCATGGCGATGGGGCTGTCCGGCCCGGTATCGGCATAATCCAGCACATGGGTATTTGCCGTGGTGGCGGTCGGGTATGGCGCGCAGACAATGGTGGCGCCATCCGCATACAGGTCGCATCCCGCCCCGGTGGCCACATAGCAGGCCAGGTCGAACGCGGTCTGGAAGCGGCTGTGGGCGGCGGCGGCGGCGCGCTTGTGCTCCACCTGCCAGAACTGCCCCACCATGGCGTCGGTCAGGGTGACATCGGGCGTCAGCCCGGCGGCCGTGACCATGGCGCGGACCACGTCGGCCCCGGTCATGTTCATCCACCCGTCACGCACCCGCATGTCCAGCAGCTTCGCCAGGTAGTCGCGGCACTGCACCTGCACTGCCGTCGCGGCGGGGCTGAGGCCCACATGGTCCACGATGCCACGGAACATCGTCACCCATTGCGCGCCGTCCTGCGCCGCATCGCGCATCTGCAGCGTAATGTCGATATCGGGCAGCGTTTCGCCCTGCCCCGCCGGCTGCAGGTCGAACCACGCCCCGCCCGACGGAATGCGCGTCCGGTCCACCGCCAGCGTCATGTCCAGCGTATCGGCGCGGCTGTAGCGCGTGCGCGACAGGGTGAACTGTTCCAGCCCGGTTTCCGCGCGTTCCACCCCGCCCACCAGCACCCGCGCGCGCGGCATGCGCCACGTGGGCGGCGTGGATGTCGTGGCGACAGTCATGACGTCACCCCCGGCACGCCACTGTCCTGCGATGTGTCGGGCGCGGGCAGCAGCAGGGTGACCGGCGTGGTGAAACCCGACAGGTCGGGGTCGGCCATGCCGTTCAGCCGCGCGATGCGCCACCACTGCGTGGCGTCCCCCAGTTGCCGGGCCGCGACGTGGTAAAGCGAGGTATCACTGGCCGTGACCCTGATCGTGGTTGGCATGTCTGCGCTCCTGTTACGCGGTGACCAGCGGGCCGTCCTGTGTTGCGCCGGTGGCCGACAGCGTGTTGGCATAGGCGCGGTTGACCAGCGCGCCGGACGTGATGGCGGCGCTATGCAACTGTGCATTCTGGGTCAGGGTGGACAGGCTGGCGGCATTGGCGGGGGCGATCGCGCCCAGGTTGGCGCCCGTCTGGCCAATGCCGGTGGCCAGGCCCGCGCCCGATGCCTCCAGCCCGGCCACCACGCTGGCGGCGCTGTCGGGGGCGGACGCCAGGTTGACCCCGGCCCCCGACAGGCCACCCACCATGCCCAGCTGGTCCTGCACGCCCGCGAACACGCCGCCCGCGCCGGTCATGTCGGCAATGGGGGTGACCTGCGCCATCACGGTCGAAAGCTGGCCGGTGATGTCGCCCGCAATGGTCGCGACATCATCCAGCGCGCCCGAAAGGTCCGACAGGGCGGACCCCGCGTCATCCCCCACCAGCGCCGACAGGCCGGAGGCGACGCCCCCCGTGGCCGCCACCTGCGGCGGCTGTTCCAGCACCAGCCGGTAGGGAATGACGATGCCCTTTTGCGTGTAGTCGTACGAATACTGCACGATGCGCACCAGCAGCGACAGCCCCGCCCCGCAGAAGGCCACGGGCTGCCCCGCAATGCGCATCTGCTTGAGCATCCACGCCCGTTCGATGGCGGTCGGGCCGACAAACGTGCCCGACAGTTCCAGCCGGTCGGGGTCGTTGCCCACCGCGTCGATGATCCTGTTGCCACCGGGCAGGCGGTGGACGGCGACCTGCTGGGTGCCGCCATCGCGGATCAGGTGCGGCACCTCCATGCCGGTCAGGGTCAGCCCGCCGATTGTCACGGGGGCGGATGCCCACAGCCGCCCGATCGAACCGATGGCCGTCTGTGCGTTCATGAGGGTCAGGGACATGCGCACGCTCCCCACGCTGGCCCGCCGCCGCCCGCAGGCGACGCGTGGGCGCGATGGAATGGAAACAGGAAAATGGGGGAAAGGGCCACGACGCGCGCGGTATTACGCAGCCGTGCCATCATTGCCCCTGTCTAACGCCAGACCGTGCAGGCCGGAAGGGAAATTGCCGCATGTATCGTCTGCCACCATGAAAGTATTGCAAAATAACCGATTGGTAAAAATTTCCGGGTCTGGCCGCGCCCTGCTGGCGATCACCGCATTTGTGGCGCGGGTGGCCGTTGCAATCACGGTGCGGCATCACTTTTTCAGGAACGACAACACGCCGGGCCGCCTTGACCCTGGCCTGTCGTCGGCAGCACATCCCGGGGCTTACGACCCGCGCCGGACATTCACACGCCCACCGCACGCCCCGGCATCTGCGGATAGCGGATCACGTCGGGCGCGGTGCCGGTGGCGCGCAGTTCGTGCCGGGCGGCGGCGGTGTCGATCCGGGCCATGGCCTGTCCCACCGCCTGATGGTCCAGGGTGACGGGAATGGTGACCTGCATGACCGGCAGCCTGTCGCCGCGCCCGCCATCACGCCGGGATGGCGCGCTGGCCCCCGTCCGTTCAATGGGACCGGGACTGATGAACGGCGGCCTGCCCCATGCCCTGTCATGTGGCGGCACGAATGCCGGAAACGGGGTCATGCGGCGTGATGGCGCGCGGGGCATGGGCATGGTTACGGCACGCGGCATGGCTGGTCCCGTTGTCGCGTGGCCCCCTGTTCCCGCCATGGCGCGGATGGCGGGGAACGCCATGCCCGCGCGCGCCCCACCCGTCCGCTGGTGACGCCATGGCGGTATGGGAACGGGCATGGCCCGACCGGACGGCATGGCGGGGGCCGCTGTCTTGCCCTCGTCCCGCGCCCGGTGCGGCGCAGGAGTGGCGGGTGTGTGATCCCGTGGCGCGACGGACATGGCGACAGGGGATGCAATGCGTCCCCGTGACGCGGCGGACATGGCGACAGGGAATGCAATGTGTCCCCGTGGCATGATGGACGCGACGGCCGGGGACGCGGTGCGCCCCCGTGGCGTGACAGCCACCGCCGTGGCCGCCGTCCTGTTCCATGATGCCGGGATTGCCGCGCCGACGGGCATGGCGCGCGATGCAACCTGTCCGGTCCATGGCATGGCGGCGGCGCGCGCGGGCAGGCATGGCGTCGCGCGTTGTGTCCCTCGCACGGGACCAGGGACAGGGCGTGATGACGATGGCGGGATCGCGGGACGGGTCATGGCCGGGGGGGCGGATAACCCCTGCCCGTCCCCGCGTGGCATGGAAGGGAACACGGCGTATCCGCCCCTGTTCCCGCCATGCGGGGCGGATGTGGGCGGACCATGCCCCGCCGGGGCGCGGACAGGCCGGCCGGGCACGGATACGGACGCGGGCATGGACGCGTGCATGGACACCGGCATGGATACAGGCATCGATACAGGCATGGACATTGGCATGGCCATTGACACGGGCGGCATCATGGGGACCGGGGCCGCCGTCGCCCCCCGCCCGCCGGGACGTGGCGCAAACGCCATGTTGCGCCGTCCCGCGCGGGCATGGCGGATGATGCGCCCCACGACCATCGCCAGCCGCCCCGGCATGCCCGGTCGCCCGTTACGCGGCAGGCGCGCGATGATGCGGGAGATTTCAGCCATGGGGGTCGTCCCATTGTTGCGCAGTCCAGTCATATCGCCCGCCCGCCAGTTCGCCAAACGCTACAAGAAAGGCCATGCGCCGCACGCGCGGCATGGTCATGGCCACGTCCCACGGCACCCCGTTCCTGACCAGGGCCGCGACCTCGATCAGGGCGGGGTGCCGGCTCAGTTTTTTGCCGCGGTGCTTTCCGCCGTGGCCCTGTCTTCCCCGTCCGCGCCATACAGCGCGTCTGACAGGGCGGTCATGCCGGCATTGCCGATCTGGTTGGCCAGCTGTTCCAGTTGTACGCGGCTGGTGGGACGGATGGCGGGCACGCCGTCGATCGCCTCGACCGACGCCACCATCAGCGCGTATTCCACCCATGCGGGTGACGGGCTGGCCGGGCCGAATTCCAGCAGCGCCAGCACATCCCCCGGCCCGCGTTCGCGGTAGGTGATGGTACGGCCATCGCTGGTTTTTATGGTGTGTTCGCTCATGCTGCGGGCCTTCTGGCTGTCAGTGACCGTTTTCAGGCAGGTTCAGGATGTGCCGCCTTTTTGAAAAAAGGCGGTACCCGGAAACGTCCGGTCGTTTCAGGAAACGCGGTTGCGCGCGCGGGCGGCGAAGGTGATGGTCTGGCTGACCAGCGTTTCGGACTGGTAACGCCCCGCATCGGACAACTGCAGCGACGCGCCCACGAATTCATACGTGCTGAGCGACCCGTCGCATTCCGTCACGTACTGGTAGATGCTGCCCAGCACCACCGTGCCCGCCGACCAGAAGCCGCTTTCGATGGCGGCAAACAGGTCATCCGCCCCCGCGCCGTCGCGCTGGAAGGTGAACTGGCCGCCCCACCCGCCCGGCACGTCATAGAACATGGGCATGTCGTTCAGCGGGTTGGATGTAAGCTGGTGGGTGCGCTGCTGCGCGGTGAAGCCCGTGACGGTGGGCAGGTCCACGCGGCTACCGTCATAGACCAGCACCACGCGGCAGTCGCGGCCGATATTGAAGGGTTTGGCGGACATTCGTTGCTCCATGAAAAAGGGGCCACCGCGCGGGTGGCCCATCATTGTTGTGCATGGATGTCATGCGTATTTTTATGTGGCGGCGCGGGTCACGCGGGCGTGAACATGCTGCTTCATCCCGCATGGAGCACCCCGATGGGCACCACACCCGAAAAACCACCCACAAAAGACCTCGCCGCCATTGCCGCGCGGGGGCTGAGCCACCCGGCCTCGCTGACGCATGAGGAAATAAAGGAACTGTGCGGTCGCGTGCTGTCGGAAGAAAGGCGGCGCGCGAAAGCAGGCTGATCAGGCGGCGGGTGTGGCGGTGCTGACCGTGACACTCGCCCCGCCCTGCAGGTTCACGACAAAGAAGCGGTTGATGCCCTGGTAGCGCACCTGCACGTCGGCCCGCACGTAACCCAGCGCCGTGGCCGATTGCGGGTTGTTGGACGTGTCGCACACCACCGCGTAATCCGTTGTCGCCCCCAGTATGCCGCCGCCCACCATGTTGGACAGCGTGCCCAGCAGCACGGCGCGGATATCGCCAAACAGCGTGGTGCTGATGACGGCGCCGACAAACGCGCCCATGCCCGAACTGATGGTTTCGGCAATGTAGTTGGTCAGGCGGGTATAGCTGTCATCATCCGTATCGCCATCCGAACTGGTGTTGATCCCGCCGCGCACCGCCCAGTAGCTGCCGCCCGGCGCGGGGTTGCAGATCACGTCGATGCCCGCGCCGAACAGGGCCGAAAGCTCGGCCGTGGAATAGGTCGCGGCCTGCCCGCTGGACACCAGCCCCGCCTTCTGGCTGCCGATCACGCCCGACAGTTCCCTGTTCAGGCTGGACTGTTCGGGCGACAGGCCGCCCAGGATACCAGCGACGAACGCCTGCGGCGGCACCAGCATGTCGCCATTGGTGTCATCATCCCACCACAGCCAGTCGCCAAACATCAGCTTGATGGCATAGCTGTCCACGCCTGCCGCTGCCTTCATGGCCGCCGCGTTGGCAATGGTGTCGCCCGCCGGGCCGCAGGCGATCATGTACACCCCTTCCGACAGGCCAAAGGCGGCCTGCGTGGTCCATGACGTGCTGTCGCTCACCCCCTGCAGCAGCCCCAGCGCGCAGCCCTGCCCGCGCAGGGCGTACAGCCCGGTGCGCGTCACGCCATCCGTGCCCACGAACGCCGCCGTGCCCGGCACGCCGCCATCGACGCCACCCGCCAGCGTGACCGTGCCCGCCGCCAGCGCCGGGACCGTGCTGGGCAACGTGACGCGCACCAGCGCCGTGCTGTCGGCCGCCACCGCCGCCGCCAGGACGGCCCACGTGGCGCCGCGATAGGTCCGGCTGCCCAGCACCGCATGGGTGATGGCCAGGGTATAATTGGTGGTGATGATGCCATCCTGCGTCACGGTGGCGGCGATGGCGTTGCCCGCGCTGCCGGTATGAAGCGCGGTCAGGGTGACGCCGTCCAGCGTGCCGGTGGCGGCGGCGTCCGTGCCATCGGTCACGCGCACGCAGCGGAAATCCGCCGCCCCCTGCAGCAGCGCGATGTTGACCGCCGTGCCGATGTCGCTGGACAGCGCCTGCTTGGGGCCAAAGGCGGACAGGCAGTCCCCCATCGCGCCCACGATGACCGGCGTGCCCACCGGCCCCCACGCGGCGGTGCCGACCAGGCCGATCCGCCCCGACGGCACGCCGTTCAGCGCCAGCGTCTGCGGGCGCTGGACCTGCACATACAGGTCGGGCACGTTCAGGCTGTTGGTGTTGAGCTGCCCGGACTGGTAAATGGTCATGGTATCTGTATTTCCCTGTTGCGCGGCGTCGCCGCGTGAAAAGACGGGTGTGGGGTGACACGCATGCGGTGTCCCGCCGGGATGGCGTGGCCAAAAGGCAGGCCGTTGCCGCAGGCGCCAGCCCATGTCGGGGCCACGGTGTCATTCCGCCTGGCCTGCGCCCTGCGCGATGATGCGCCTGGCCGGTGTTCCCACGGGCGGGCATCCGGCCTGCCGCGTGTCATGATGGCGGATACAGGCGGGTCAGCCGCCGGTATCCAGCAGCACGTCCCCGCGCGTGACATCGGGGCCAATGCCCGTGCCACCGGCCAGCATGGCCGGGACCACGCGGGTCAGGTCGGTGTCATAGGTGACGAGGAAGCGCGCGGGCCGGGAAAAGATGCCCCGGTTCATGGCGGTGTCGTCGTTGGTGGTGGCGCGGGCCTCGATACGGAAGGTGGAGCCGCCTTCATCCGTCAGCCAGTCGGTCAGCGCCAGCGCATCGGCCAGGGCGCAGCCCAGCGCGTCGCGCCCGGCAGGGGTGGCCGACCATGCGGTGATGACAAAGACCTGCTGCTGCCTGCGCGCGACACAGCGCGCCGACAGCGTGCCCGCGTTGATGGCCCGCGCCACGGCCGTGGCGGGCAGCGTGATGCCCGCCCCGCTGCAGGTGGCGCCGGGCATGGCGGCGGCGATGGCGGCGGCGATGGTGGCCGCCGTATCCGTCGCGGTTGCCACGTGCAGGCTGCACGCATCGCCCGTAACGCCCGGCAGGCCACGGGCGCGCAGCCCCACCGTGCCCGATGGCGTGGCCCCGGCATCCACCGTGACGGTGGCCGTGACGCTGCTGACCGCAATGCGCACGGTGGCGGGCACTGCCGCGTCCATGCGCCACGGGCGGCCCAGCGGTTCATCCACCCGCGCCCAGCTTTCGGCCAGGTCGGCAATGGTGATGAAGTCACAGCCCTGCTGCAGCGTACGGGCCGCCTCCCCCAGGTCGGCCTGCGTCAGCGCGCCACGGCGGATGACGAGCGGCCGCCCGGTAACCGCCCCCGACGCCGTGCCATCGGGGCACAGCGCAGCGGCGAGGGCCGCCGCAATCGTGGTGGATATGGTGGAGATGTCGGCCATGTCATATCGGCTCCTGCTCCTCCCCCCTGGCGGGGGCATGATGTCATGGGTTGGCGCCCGGTCCCGCTGCCGGCTCGCCTGATGGTGCGCGTTCCGTGTCCGCATGGAACGACGCGCCGCATGGGGTCAGACCTGCTGCTGGCCCAGCTGGCAGCGCGTGCCCCATGGCCCGGCGCGTGCGCCGCCAATGGTGTAGCGCGTGCCGCCCGCATCCCGCGCCCACATGGCGGGCTGGATGGTGACGCCGGGAATGGCGGGCAGGAACATCTCGAACCCGCCCGCGTGGATCGCGCCGGGCTGGGCCGGGCCGGGAACGCCCGCCCCGCTGCCGGGACGGATCATGGCGGGCCAGCCGGTGGCGCACGGCACCTGCGCCGTCATGTCGCCTGACGTGGCATAGCCGCCGGGGGCGGCCACGTCGGCTGCCTGCGCCACGGTGGTGGTGATGTCCACCACCGCGTTGCACAGCACGCACAGGGGCGGGCGGAAGGGTTCGGCGCGGGCGATGAACCAGGTCTCGCCCCCGCAGGTCAGGATGTCCCCCGCCCGCACGTCCGTCGTATCCATCAGGGCATAGACGAAGGGCACGTCCCACAGCGCCGGCCCGGCAAAGCCGAAGGCCCGGTCATTGCTGAACGCCGCCATGGTCCGGGCATGGGGCGTGGCGCACGGGGCGGTGGCGGTTGCGGGACGGTACTGCATGGTGGCCGCCCCCACGCGGGCCGCCGCCAGTGCAAAGCCACGCGCGGCAAGGTGGCACAGGGCTGGCTGGTCCATCAGATCACGATCTCCCCCACCCCACGCAGGCCCGGACCCGGCGGGATGCCCAGAAAGTTGCAAAGCTGCACCCGCCAGCGCGTGTACAGGGTGAAGCGGTCCGTGACCTCGGTGCGGTTGCGGATCCATACCGCCGCGCGATCGGTGTCAAGGTTGGCGGTCGCCGCCATGATCGCGCCTTCCAGCATCTGGCACTGCATGATGAACGCCCGCGCCTGCGCGCATTCGGCGGGGGCAAGGTTGCGCAGCCGCCATTCGTTGAAGCCGTAGACCCGGAAAAACCGCCACGACTGCATGCCGCTGTCCTGACTGCCCATGGCGGGATAGCCCATGTAACGCCGCGCCTGCGCCAGTTCGCCGTCCACAAGCGGCGTATCGGCAACCGTTGCGGCGGTGGGGGGCGGCGTGGGCGTGATGGCGCCCGTCGTATTCGCGGCATCCGTGGCGGACCCGCTGGCGGCCGTGGTTGTATCCGTATCGGTCATGCCTGTTGCCTCCCCGGTTGCGCCTGTCATGGATGGATGAAAGTTTCCGGGTGCCGCCTTCTTTCGCAAAGGCGGCGCTTTCCGAAGCTTTTTGAAACAGGCTTCACCAGAAACGTCCTTAGATGTTTTGCACGATGCAGGTGGCGGACGCGTGCCGCCACCCACAGGGGGATTACGCCCCGGCGCCCAGGCTTTCGATCACCACCCCACGCTTGAGGTAGCTGTTGGTCGCGGTGGGAATGACCGAGGTATCGGCGGTCAGGTCGGTCGGCAGGGCAAAGCCGCCGATCCACGACCACGACTGCGCGATGATCTGCGCCAGACGGTCCAGCGCGGGGCGGGTGATCATGCACACGCCGTCCACATCCGTCAGTTCGCCGCCATCCAGCAGGGGCGCGTAATGGGTGCCGATATTGGCGTAATCACCTTCGACCAGCGCGCCCTGCCCGCAGATGATGGCGCGGTGGATGTTGCCCGCGCCCAGGGACGCCTGCTGCGGGGCCTCGGTCGTGGGGATGAAACGCACGCCCAGCAGGTCAAAGATCTGGCCGTTCTGGTATGTGTCGGACCCGTACTGCCCGCGATACAGCAGTTTGAAGTCCTCGTCCCGGAACAGGCCCAGAAGCTGCGCATTGTCCAGATAGCAGTGGTACACCCCGCCATCGGGCGTCGGCACGTTGTTGTCACGCAGGGTGGCCAGCGCGCCAAGGATGGACTGCACGCTCAGCAGGTCGCCCGCCGCCAGCGCCGCCGTGGTGGCGCGCGCGTTGGGCCGCAGCACCAGCGGGGCCGTGGCGGCGATGACCGCGTTGCCTGCCGTGCCATCCGCCACCTTGACGGACGCCGAGAACGTCAGCGTGCCCGAAATCCCGTCGGGCGCGGTGGAGGTATTGGTGGCGTCCGCCGTCGTGCCCACCAGCGTGTACGACCCGGCCCCGACGGTGACGGTCATGCCGGCCGACGCGCCAACGGACACGGCCTGTCCCTCATCCGACAGGATGGTCTGGAACCCGCGGATGTCATCCACCGCCACCGTGCCGCCAGCCGCCCCCAGCGTGGCGGTGACGCGGGTATTGCCGCCAAGGTAGCCGCCCACCCCGTTCTGCGCCCCGCCAAACAGCGCGTTGCGCGCCAGGCGGTCCAGCGTCTGGCGTGCGTTGATGCCCAGGCGCGACGCATTGGCCAGGAACTGGTTGGCGATGCCGACACCCTCGGTCACCTGGTTTAGGTCCATGGTGTTGCCGTACTGGTTGATGGTCAGCGTGTACTGTTCGACCGACCATTCGGCGGGGGTCATGCCGTTGTCGAAGCTGGTGTTGGCGGTGGGGTTGAGCGGGGTTGTCGCCGGTGGCAGCAGGCCCGCGCGGGTGTCGGTAATGGTCTGGCCGATGCGGGCGGGGAATTCCATCTGGTCCGCGATCGAGCGGAAACCCAGCCGCGACTGCAGGGCGTCTTGGAACGCGCGCGACAGGAAACCCTGCTGGATGACCGGCTGCAGGGCGGCGGGGAAATTGGCGATGGCCATGAATTTCATTTCCTTGAAAAAACGAAAAAAGCCGCCATGCAGGGAATGCACTGGCGGCGGCAGGGGTGGCCATGGCGGGCTGCGCCATGAAGGGGCCGGGTGGATTGGATCAGGGGCGCGGCGCGTACGACCGGTCACAGGCCCCTTGCCGGTTCCGCGCGGCATGACGGGGCGCGGAACGGGTAAAGGGTGGCATATGGGGCATATTGGCCCCACGGGTATCATTCACGTCACGGACGGGTTTAATTACCCGAAATCATAAGCGTTTATTTTTGGCAGTATGTTTTTACTATGCCTGTATTTCCTGCGCAGGATTTTCTACTGTGCATCAACGGTGGCGCAATGTGCGCCGGTTTCTGCCGTCAGGTCTTTTTTCCGGGCATCGGGTAGCGTGCCATCCCATTCCCCGGCCAGGTACTGGCAGATTTCCGCATCATGGATAAAAGCCGTGACGTCTGCCGGGGGTGTGTCCGCAGCCATGGTAATTGTGGGAAAAACCAGTGCCGTCATGATCTGGAAAATCAGAATAAAAGTTTCCGGGTGCCGCCTTTTTTTAAAAGGGCGGCATTTTCCAAGGCTGTCTGAAAAACCTGCACCAGAAGATTCTTTATGACCCGCATCAGGCCGGGCGGAAGATCACATAGACTTTCTTTACCATCTCCCGGTTGTCCCATGCGCATTCAGCACCGCGTTCGACAAAGAAGATGTCGCCCTTCACAAACGTCTTTTCCCGTCCCGCGCCATCAACCAGCGTCACGCTACCTTCGATCAGGTACATCAGTTCGGCATGGTCATAGCGCACGGCGCGGCGGGCATAGGGGGTGGAGGACCATGTGCCGCAGCGCAGTTCGCCATTGGCGGATTTATAGTCATTGAAGCTGTGGCAGGTGGGCGCCGGACCAATCAGCACCGCCGCCGAAGGCGCGGCAGAGGGCGCCATGACCGGGTCGGGATTAATCACCACCGGCGTCTGCGCCCCCGGCGTGCTGGTGTCGCAGCGCATGGCGATCGCCCGCGTGCCCGGTGCGGCGGCCCAGCTGAAGGCGCTGCCCCTTGGCATGACAATGCAGGCGTCCGGACCAAGGACATTCGCACCGATATTCAGCTCACCCGTCAGGACGATCACGAATTCATCCGCCTGCATGCCCGTGACCAGCCCCGCGCCCTGCGGCGCGCAGGCCATGACCGACAGCCCGTCCCCCTGCCCCGCAAGCTTCGTGCGGGCGCGCAGGAAATCACCCGGCGCGGGCATGGATGCATCGGCAAAGGCGCGCAGGTCGACAAAGCTGCGTGCGGTCACGTCGGTCGGGGTCATTCAGTATGGTCCTTCGGGTGTGTTCACCCTGTTGCAGGCGGTATGGGGTTACCCGTTTGCACCGGGTGGATTACAGATCGCAACCGTAACATATGGCTGCCCGTGCGTCACCCATGACAGCGCCGTGGCCTACCGTGTCTGTTATCAAGGACGTTTCTGACAAAGATTTTTTCAAGCAGTTTCTTATAAACGTCATGCAAGGCGGTTGCGTGCATGCCTGCGTATTCTGTTCATGCCCGGCAGTAGAAGGAATACAGAAGACACACATAAAGAATAAATAAAAATGACGACATTGAAAACGCCACGCCTGATTCCTGTATATCGCGAATTATTGGCATAAGTGGGCCAATTTCCAGAATAAGCGGGCATCTCCCTTATTGCGGACAGACGGGAACTCAATCCTGTTTACCATTCAGGCGACAATGACAATCGACTTATTAAATAGTGAAAACAGGACATCGCCCCGCCCCTTCCGGTCATGGTTCTAGGTCGCCACCGGCCAGCGCAGGCCCGCGGCATTCGCCGCCGCCTTCACATCACGCGTGCCCGCCGTGCGGGCGTCGAACGGGGCGGGATCGCCCGCGCGCGGCGCGGGGCCGGATGCGGTGGTGCCGATCGCGGCCCCCGATGCGGGCTGCGGCGTGGTGAACAGATAGGCGCGGTTGTCACGCGCGGCCTGCATGATCGCGTCCAGCCCCTGCGGCGTGCCGTCATCGGCCAGTGTAACGGCAGACAGGTCCACCAGCCGCACGACATCGGCGGGTTCGACCGCGCCCATGCGGGCGGCCATGGCGCGGGCTTCGGCGCGGATCACGGCGCGGCTGGCGCGGGTGCGGGCGGTGGTGGCCTGTTCGGTGGCGCGGGCCAGGTCGGCTTCCAGCGTGGTGCGGGCCTGCATGGCTTCGTCACGTTCGGCGCGCAGGGCGGCCAGTTCGCGGCGCATCGTGTCCATGTCGGGGGTTTCGGGAACGCTTGATCGGGTCATGTCATGCCTCCGTTCAGGAATGAAAAATCAGTTCGGGCGTTCGGTGCCGATACGCGCCCACTCGCTGTGGGGGCTGGGCGTGCCCGCGCGGGCGGCCAGGATCACGCACGCCGTCTGCCGCGACAGGAAGCCGCCGCGCACCGCCGTATCCAGCCCCTGCGCCAGTTGCGCCAGGTCGGCTTCCGTCCCCGCGAAATAGGGCGGCCACTGCAGTGCCAGCCCATCGGCGTCCAGCCCGGCGTAATCGCGTCCGTTAATGCGTAGGCCACCGGCAATGGCGTGGGAAAACGCGCACACCATGCGGTACAGCGCCAGCAGCCCGTATTCGCCGTATGACAGGCGCATCCGGTCCGCCAGCCACAGTAGGGGCTGGTACAGCATCTCCATCGCGCGGCCCGACGCGGGGGCGCTCAGCCGGTCGGCCTGCGCGCGGTTGCCGTGGATCTGCTCCATCACGCTGGCGCGCAGTTCGCGGTAATGGTCGCGCATGGCGCCCGCCGCATCGCCGTTGATTTCCAGCAGCTTGGCATCCCCGTCCAGCGGCAGCGTCAGGGCGGATGCCGCCCCACCAGATGACGCGGGCGTGCCATCGGCATACGGGTCCGGCCCCGCGCGGATCACCAGCCTTGGGTCGGCGCTGTATTTCAGGCCGCGCCCGGATTGCGACAGCAGGTAATCGCATTCGATCACCGTATCGATGGCGGCTTCGAACGTGCAGGGTCCGTCCACTACCCCGGGGGCGGCCAGGTTGGCCATCCATACCCATGGCACGAAGCCCAGCCCATGGTGCGTGCTGCGCGTGGGGTCCACCTGCGTCGGCAGGCCCGCATCGACCCGCCGGGGCACGTAGACGTGGCAGTCCGCGCGGTCCCATATGCGCTGCCACCAGAATATGGCTGCCGCGTCATCGGGGCCGACCGGCCACCCCTGCCCCGCCAGCGTCGCGCCCGTGACCTTGTAGCATTCGGTCATGGCGGACAGTTCCCCCGCGCCATCCCGTCGCGGGGTCAGGTACAGCGTGTCATGCACCGCAAAGCGCAGGCGGCGGTCCACTGCCTCCACCAGCACCGCGACGGAACCGACCGACCCGCGCGTGGCCGCATCCATCATCAGCGCGGGCAGCGCCGTGCCCGCCGCCACCTGCGCCAGTATGCCGGGCAATGTGGGGTCGGTGGCCGCCGTGGTGGGCCAGTGCGAGGCGCCAAACAGCAGCGACACCGCGTCATCCACCACCGCGCGGCACATATTGGTGCGCACCGACGGCCGGCGTTGTGACAGGGGAATGTATTCCCCCGCCCCGTTATATTCGGTGCCGAAGGGGTTGGGGATGGCGTCGTACTGCGTGCCCCCCAGCACGCGGCCCAGGGCAGCAAGCCGGTGGGCGCGCGCGGGCAGGTCCGGGTCGCGGGGGTATGTTTTCCTCAGTTCCTGCCAGTCCATGCTGTCTCTCCGGTATGATTGGCGACGGGGTGCGGATTTGGTGGTGATGCGGCGGCGAAACCGCGATAGACAGGCCGCCGTGGGGCATTCGACCGTGTGGAGGAGAAAAAAAGAAAATGGATATCACTCACCTGCTTCTGGCCCCGGTTCGCCTGGCGGTGGAAATTGGCGTGGTGGGCGTTGCGATCGCGGTGGTGGCGGGCGCATGGCGCAGGCGGCATGGCCACCCGCCCGCGACCCTCCCGTTCCAGCCCGCGCCACCCCGCCCCGCGCCACGCCCGCCCGCCACGCCGCCGGTCCCGCCCGCGCCGGTGGTGGATGCGGGGTTCAGCGTGCCCGTTTCCATGACCGATTACGACTGGGCGGTGCGGCTGTACCAGCCCACTGCGCTGCTGTCGGAATGGGAACGGCGCGTGCTGTCGCTACTGGTGGCGCAGGTGCCGCGTGGCTATTACGTCTGCCCGCAGGTCAGGCTGGCGGATTTCATGGCCCCGCGCGGGCCGGACCGTGACGCCAACCGGCAGGCGTTTTTCAAGATCGCCTCCAAATCCATCGATTTCGTGGTGGTGCATGTGCAAAGCGGCACCGTTGTGCTGGGGATCGAACTGGATGACAGCACCCACGCCCACCCCGAACGCCAGTATCGTGACGGGCTGGTTGATGCCGCCTTTGCCCGGACCGGCATTGCCCTGCTGCGTTTTCCGCCCGGCGCGCGGGTGGACATCAACGGGTATTTCCGCGCGGCCCCGGCATGATCCGCCCCTTTACCGCCCCAGCGTAAAGCGCGTCGGCACCCATCGCGCGGGGGCGGCGGGCGGCGTGGACAGCATGAGGTCGCTTAATGCCCAGACCAGCGCATCCGCCCGGTCGGGGGAATGCGGGCCGTGATAGCCGCTGGCGGAAAACTGGCACAACTGTTCCTCCAGCATGGCGAAGGTGCCGTGATGGGTCACGCGCCCCTGTTCATACAGCGCCGCCACGGGTTCGGCACGCGCGGCCTTGCCCCGGCTGGCCGTGACCATGCGCAGGGCGGCGTTGGGGTTGATGCCGCGCAACGTGGCCTCGACCAATGCACCGCCAAAGTTATGTTCAGCCACGATGCGTTCCGCCCCCCAGTCCACTTGCGCCTGCAGGGCCGCGCGCGCCCACCCCGCCGGGCTGTCCCGCCGCGACAGGTCGGTCAGGACATGGCCATTCCCGCCCGCATCCACGCCACACGCGACAATGCCGATTTCGTCCGATCGCGTATCCTCCGGCCCTGAACAGCCCGACGGGTCCACCGCCACGACAATGCGGCGCATCGTCGCGGCCACGCGGCCACGGGTTGCGGGGGTGACGGCGGCCGCACGGCGGAAATCCTCCATCCGCCACAACGCGCCATCCACCGCCTGTTGATATTCGCCCAGCATGAAGCGCCTGCGCTCGCGTTCCGGCAGGGCCTCAAGCTGCGCCATGTATTCGGGTGACAGGTTCGCGCGGTTGCCATCGGGGTTCAGGCGCATGGTGGCGTAGCGCGCGCGGTCCAGCGGTGCTGCGGATGTGGGGTCCACCCCGTCCTCGAACACGCGGTACAGCCAGTGCGCGGTGGTGGGGGGATTGGCGTCGATATATTCCTTCAGCGCCAGGGGCGATTTCTGCGCCAGCCGCGTCAGCAGCATGTTGCGCGCGCCATAGGTGATCTGGCTGGCTTCGTTCAGGTAGACGGTGGCGAATTCCAGCCCCAGTATCTTTTCCGTCCGGTCGTCATCATCCAGCCCGCCAAACAGGATGACCGACCCGTTGGGCATTTCCACCGTCCAGTCGGTGCGCGACAGCGCCCAGGGCACGGTGGGAAAGCACCGCCGCATGACGGTGGGAAACGTATCGGCCAGCACGGTGGCCCGCAGGGCGTTCAGCCGGTGGCGGAATATGCCGTGCCGCGTGCCCGCCGCCTTCAGCGCCCGGATCACCACCGCGCGCACCAGCACGAACGTCTTGCCCGACCGCGCGCCGCCGCGCAGCAGGATATGGGTTGCGGGACCGCCCAGCAGCTGGTTGGCGGTGCGCTGGTCCGGTGTCAGGCTGAAGGCGTGTTTCAAAAGCCTGTTCCCTGAAAGTAGAAAAAGTTTTTGGGGAAGCTTTTTTCAAAAAGCTTTGAAGAACACCGCCTTTTTTCAAAAAGGCGGCACCCAGAAACTTCTATTCTGTTTTTACAGTTCCGCATCATCGGTCGTGATCGTGATGGCAATGGTATTCCCCCCTTCGCGCCGGTCAGCCGGCGGGCGCAGGCGGGTCGCGACCCACATCCGTGCCTCCATGCGCAGTTTGATGGCGGGCACGTCGTCACGGCCGGTGGCGCGGTCGGCTATGGTTATGATTTCCTCGGCCAGCGTATCGGCAGCCGCCTCCCGCGCGGTGGCATACAGGGCGCGAAACCCCGCATTGTCGCGCAGCCAGCGGAACACCGTGGCCCGGTGCGGCATGGCCGGATCGGCACAGATCGCGCGCAGGCTGTGCCCGTCAGCCAGCCGGGTGCAGATTTCCTCCGCCAGTCTGCGGCTGTACGCCCCGCGCCGCGCGCCCGGTGTGGCGGGTTCGGGCATGGTCATCCTTCCCTGTTATCCGGCGGACATGAAAACGCCCGGGCTGCCGTGTGGGGCGGTCCGGGCGCGGTTGTGTCATGATAGGGTTGTTATGCGGAAAAACCGTGCAGGTGGCAATCATGTCATTGGTGTTCGCTAAGAATCGCACGGGTTGTGTGCTTGTCTTAATGACAGAATGTCCCTAAATTAGACGTAACAATCGCTCAAAATTGCATGATATATTATGAATATAAATAAAAGGATAGTCATTTAAATGCCCGGTAATAAAAATGTTAAACTTCTTTCCCCACCTACTGCTGCATCTAGTTCAACATATCTAAGAATGAAAAAAATAAAAATTGAAAATTTCAAAGCAATTAATTCATCAGAATTTTATCTAAGTGATTTTGTTGTTTTAGTTGGTACAAACGGAAGCGGAAAGAGTTCTGTTCTTCAAGCGATACACTGGATTTTACAAAGCTGCCGGAATAAAAAAATTGAGCCAAATAGAGAAAAAGCTTCGACTCTTTCCGAACTTGATGCAACTTACATGCCTTCTCCAGACTATAAAAATTCGTCTCACACAACAGAATATGGCAATACACAAAACTCACCACAAATGAATGTATATTTTGAAAGCGAAATGGATAATAAATATTTTTGTTTTACAAAAACGTATATAAAATCAGCCAGGAATGAAGGTATAAGCGTACACGCACCATCAAAGGATAGCTTTATATTAACAATTAGATCTCCTTCTCGAGAAGCTTCGGCATATATACCAGGATTGGCTGGCATACCTGCTTTTGAAGAAAAAAGATCAAAAAGAATAGTACAAAGACATGCTGCATCTGGGGATGCAAATACCGTTTTAAGAAATATTTTACTATTACTAAAAGAGAAAAAATCTAAAACACATGAAAATTCTCTTGTTGAAATTGAGTATTTTATATCAAAAATATTTGGGGAAATTAATTTGGATGTTTCATTTTCGGAAAATGATGATTATAAAATAAAAGCAAACTTCCAAACAAAATCGATGAAAGACAGAGATTCTAAATTATATAAGCCTCTGGAATTAGCCGGAATCGGATTTTTACAAGTAATACAAATATTTTCTTATATAGTATATTTTAATCCAAGAGTGATATTGATTGATGAGCCGGATTCACATTTGCATCCCGATGCGCAAGAAAAATTAGTGTCTGTTTTGTTTGAGGCATCTGCAGTTTTTGATTGTCAAGTTATAATGACTACACATAGTCCAAATGTAATAAGATCTCTCCCACTTGAATCTTCTATAATATGGATGAAAAATGGCAAATCATCGATGGATGAGCATGGTGATATTCGTGAAAGTATGGGTTGGGGCCTTCTAGATAAAAAAATAATATTGATTACAGAAGATAAAAAAACAAATATGCTTAATAATATTATTTCTCAATGGCCTGATATCCAGAATAAATGTGTAGTATGGCCCTCTATGGGTAGTTCTAAATTACCACAACCAGAAATGATTAATTCTTTAAGGAAATTATTTGGAAAAAAAATGGACTTTATTATACATCGAGATTCGGACTTTTTCTTGGAAAAAGATAAATCTTTATATAGGGAATCTTATTCATCTAGAAATTTGCATGTATGGTTTACGCAAGGGTCAGATATAGAGTCTTATTATATTAATCCAATTGTTGTCGCAAAAACATATGGAATCTCGTATCAAGATGCCGAGGATATAATCAACATTGCTATGCGTAATCTGAATGATGGAAGTGCACGAACGACATTTAATAGAAAGCGTAATGAAATAACAAATGTTATCAGTGAATATAAGAATGGTCGAGAATGTTTATTGGGATCAGATCAAGCTTACAAAGAAATTTCTGCCCAAAATGAAACATACGTTTTCGTCGGAAAAGATCTTATGTCAGAAATAAGGAAAATTTGCCAACAAAGAAAACTTAAAGGAATACTTGGTTCATTAGTTCCTGAAGGAGTAGGGATTGCTGAAGATTTGAAAACAATTATCACACGTATATTAAGAAAAAGATAATTTATTTTAATTATATGAAATTTTGCATGAAAATGTAATAATATTATTTTGCGATACATAAACAACTTAGTCTATCCCCAGATAGCCCCGCACAATACCGAAACCCCGTAACCGCAAACACCGCCTCCACCGGGATATCAAAATAGAAATCCAGCATCCCCGGCGGGTAACCGCTTTCGGTTTCCTCGCGCTCCATTGCGGCGATGGTTTCGTGTAACGCTGCGGGGGGCGTGCCGGTCAGGGTCAGGTCGTGCGGGCCTACGGCCTGTCCATGGTGGGTTACGGACCAGACCTGCGCGCCGTCATGGTACCCGCCTGCGGCACTTTCGTACCGGTGTTCATCCACCGTGCAGGTCACGACCGTGGCGCCAGCGGAATATGCCGCCAGTCTGGCCTCATGCGCCCGCGCCGTGGCCGGGTCGTTGCACACCACCACCGTCCACCCGTCGGGCAGGCTGGCGATGGACATGGGGGCCGGGCGGGTGTCGTCCTGTGGCGTGCCGGTATCCGTCAGGCCCATGCGGGCCAGAACCGTGGCGCGGTCGATGCCGTGGAACGCGAACGAAGTGACCGCATGCCCCGCCGGTCGGGGCGGACAGGTTTCGCGTATGTGGAAACGCAGCCGGATGGGGGGGAAGATATCCTGCGTGCCCTCGCTCACCTGGGCCGGGGCGAAGGTCACGCCCGCCTCCCCCACGCGGTAGGGATAGACGATGTTTTCCGCCGTGCCGTCGCGGTGGGCGCACATGATGACGGCGGCCTGCACCGGACCGTCGCCACCGGGCAGCAGCACGGTGCAGTTGGCGACCACCGCCGCCGCCCGCGCGCCTGTCCGCATTGCCGCGTCCTGCACCGCGTCGCGCGCGCGATCAAGCTGTATGGCGCTGTCGGCCTGCCCGCCGGGGCCGGCCACCGTCTCGATCACGCCCAGATAGCGACCCGGGGCCATGACCGCGCCAAACGGGGCAAAGACGCCCTGCCGTGACAGAAGCCGCTCCACTTCGGGGCGCAGATGGGCGGCAAGGCGGTCAAAATCCCGCCGCGGCGTGGCCAGCCAGTCCGGCAGGTCAGCCTCGGCCCAGCCCGTGTACACGTCCATCCCTGTCTCCCCGTGCCGGTTCGGGGTCATGATGGGTGGTGGGGGATGGCCGTGTCAATCCGGCGGGGCAAGGGTCCAGGCAGCGGGCGCGATCGTCCGTACCCGCCGGTTTGAAAACCTTAATCTGCCGTCGCCGTCCGGCCCACGCAGAACCCAAGCCCCGTCACCGCGAACGGCAGCACCGCCAGCATCAGGCTGGTCCGGTCGGCCAGGCCGGTAATGCGGGTGAAATTGACCATGATCACATACAGCACCGCGCACAACGCCACCGCCGCAACGCACGGAATGACCGTCGCGCTGAACGGCCGCCCGCGCGACAGGTCACGCCGGCGGGCAAAGAACGCCACCACCGCCGTTGATGTCAGGATCATCAGCACGACAATGCCGATGGTCGAAATCCCGGCCATCGACCCGAAGATATCCACCAGCGGGTCCACCCCCGACAGTGCGGCGGCCACCAGCAGCACGCTGGCCGTGCCCGTCTGCACCACGGACGCCACGTGGGGCGAGGCATGGCGGTCATGCGTGCGGGCCAGGAAGGCGGGCATGATCCCCTCGCGCCCCAGCGCAAGCTGGTAACGGGCAATGATGTTGTGGAACGACAGCAGGCACGCGAACAGGCTGGTCAGCAGCAGCACCTGCATGGCCTGCTGCATCACCCGGCCCGCGTACCGCCCCGCCGTTTCCAGCACGATGTTCTGCCCGTGGTCCAGAAACCCGCGCGTGACCCCGGTAATGCTGTCCGCCCCCCATGCATGGATCACGCACCAGCACGATATGGCGTAGAACAGGCCGATGATCACCACCGCGCCATAGGTCGCGCGTGGAATGGTACGCTGCGGGTCGCGGGCTTCGTCACGGAAAATGGCCGTGGCCTCGAACCCGATGAACCCGGTAATGGCGAACAGCAGCGCCACCGCGAACGGCCCCGCCGCCTGCCCCGCGTCGGGCACGGGGGCGACGGGCATGGGGTGCCACATGATGGCGGCATTCATGACCACCACCACCCCGATTTCCAGCACCAGCGCCACGCCCAGCACGCGCGAACTCAGGTCGATATGCCGGTAGCCCATCAACGCCACCGCCGCCAGCACGCCCGCCGCGTACAGCCACCACGGCAGGGCCGGGCCGCCCCACTGGCGCACCGCGTCATCCATGGACCAGCCGAAAAACCCGTAAACCCCAAGCTGTATGGCGGTATAGGTCAGCAGCGCCAGGAACGCCCCCGCCCGCCCGCACCGCGCGCCCAGCCCCGCGCGGATATAGCTGAAGAACGCGCCCGCTTCGGTCATGTATTGCGTCATGGCGACGAACCCGACCGAAAACAGCAGCAGCACAACCGCCGCCGCGACAAACCCGGTCCATGCAAGCGGCCCGTTGCCCTGCGTGATCGCCAGCGGCACGTTGCCGCTTATGACCGTAAGGGGGGCGGCGGCCGCAATGACCATGAAGATGATTTCCGCCACGCCCAGGTTGCCCGAAAGCCGCCCCGTGCTGGCGGTGCCGCATGCGGCGCTGGTCGTGGCGGTGGTCGTGGTGGCGGCGTCTGCCCGCGCGGTCATGCCGTCAGGCCCATGTCACGGTACAGGTCCATCCTGCGGTCGGCCAGGAAGGGGTTTTCACGCTGCGCGCGCGCGACCAGGCCGGGTTCGATATCGGCCACCAGCAGCGCCTCCTCCATCCCCGCCTGCGCCAGCACCGTGGCGTCGGGCGCGATGATGCGGCTGTTGCCCACGTAAACCGTGTCGCGCTCGCGCCCGGTATGGTTGATATAGGCCAGGTAGATCTGGTTTTCCCACGCCCGCGTGCGCACCAGTTCGCGGGCGGAAAACAGGTATGGCTCCATCAGCGCGGTGGGCACCAGCAGCGCCTCGCACCCCGCCTGCGCCACGTGGCGGACATATTCGGGAAACTCCACGTCATAACAGATCATGCCCGCCACGCGCACCCCGCCAAAGGGCACGACGGCGGAAGGCTGCGCGCCGGGCAGGAAGAACGCGCGTTCCATGTCGCCAAACAGGTGCAGCTTGCGCACATGCAGCACCTGCGCGCCATTGCGGTCCAGCAGCATGGCGCTGTTGTACAGCCCGTCGGGCGTGTGTTCGGCATACCCCACCATGACCGCCACCCCGCGCGCCATCGCGATGTTGCGCACCGCCCCCACCGCGTCGAAGCGCGCCAGGTCATGCAGGCTGTCGCCAATGTCGTAGCCGGTCACGAACAGTTCGGGTGTTACCAGCAGGTCCACCCCCTGCCCCGCCGCGCGCGCCAGCGTGGCGTCGAGTTCACGCAGGTTGGCGTCAATATCCCCCGGGGTTCCCGCTGTCTGTAGGCCGGCCACGCGCATGATGTAAGGTCCTGATTTATTGCTGATTCGCAATGGGTATCATGCCCGCCGCCCGACGCAACACAAATCTTGCCGCCTGCGTCATGGCGGGTGTCTTCCGACGCTTTTTGCAAAACGCTTCGCCACAGACCCCTGGCAACCGGCACTCAGGCCGCGTGGGTGTGGCCGGGATCGTGGTCGTGGTCATGGCGGTGGTGCAGGTCGGGGTAATGCGGGTGGCTGTGCACCAGCCTGGTATGCACATGGCGGTGGGTGTGGGGTTCGCCCACCGGGTCATCGGGGCCGTGTTCGTGCTGGTGGTGTTCGTCATGCACGTGGCGGTGGGTGTGTTCCATTTCCTCATGCACATGTTCGTGATCGTGGCGTTCGCTCAGGTGCAGCCACAGCCCCACCGCCATGAACGCCCCCGCAATGGCCAGCCGCCCGATGTCATGCGCATGGAACAGGGCCACCGACACCACCGCCCCGATAAACGGGGCCATCGCGAAATACGCCCCCGTGCGCGCCGCCCCCAGGTGGCGCAGCCCCAGCATGAACGCCACCAGGCTGAGCCCGTAGCCCAGGAAGCCCACAACCCCCGCCGCCGCCACGACCCCCGCGCCCGGCACGCTGGCATGCTGCGCCACCAGCGCCACGCACAGGTTGACGCCCCCCGCCACGACCCCCTTTATCATGGCGATGCGCACCGGGTCGGCCGCCGAAAGCCGGCCGCTGAGGTTGTTGTCAATGCCCCAGCACACGCACGCGGCGATGATGTACAGCGCCCCGGGCGCCACCGCCGCGTGCCCCTGCCATGACAGCACGCCCGCCCCCGCCACGATGCACGCGGCGCCAAACAGCAGCCTGCGGTCCACGTTTTCACGAAACACCACCCACGCGATCAGCAGGGTCGCGATGCTTTCCATATTCAGCAGCAGCGACGCGCTGGCCGCGTCACTGCGCGCCAGCCCGATCATAAGCAGCAGCGGCCCGGCCACGCCGCCGGTGGCGATCACCCCCAGCAGGCACGGCAGGTCGGCACGCGTCAATGCGGCCTCGTCATGGCTGGGCAGCCGCAGCGCCGCGCGCGCCCCCAGCATCAGCGCCAGCCCGAGGCCGGAGCCAAGGTACAGCAGCCCCGCCGCCATCTGGGGCGACATGCCACCCAGCAGCAGCTTGGCAAATGGCGTGCTGGCGCCAAACAGCACGGCGGACAGCAGGGCAAGGACAAGACCGGTTCTGTTCATCCCCCACTCATACCATACGGCATCCGGCGGGGGCCATGGAGATATGGGGATATGATGGAATAACGTGTCAGCTGTTCAGCCCATCATTTCCAATTATTATTTTTTCTGTAGTCACATCTAAGCGCCGTGGCCATGCACAAGAGCTCATTGGCTTATCATTCAGGTTGTTATATGCTAGTATAAACATTGAATATATGGTAATTTTCTAATAAATATTCGGGACGCGGAGATGAAACATATAAAAAAAGGTTCATGGCTGGATGATCTGATACATGTTTTGAATACACTGGGTGGCAAAGGTAGATATGACGAGATATATCCACTTGCCAAAGCACGTAGAACTTCACGCGGCGCGAACTGGACGACACATGCCAAGGCCAGCATCCGCAGAACCGTAGAAGATCATGCAGAAAGTTCATTGAATTTTCAAAGACAGGACCCTTCCAAAAGAAAAGCAATATTTTATAGTGTTCAAGGTCATGGAAAAGGCGTCTGGGCGCTGTTGCCGGAATACCTGTCCCCCACGCAGGCAAAACCTGAAACCGATCAACTAACGTATCATGAAGGTCTGGAAGGTATTTTAGAAGAAAAAAAGTATTTACGTCGATCGCGTGATCCACGACTGGTTCAGAAGAGGAAAAAGAAAGATGATTTTACCTGCCAGGCCTGCGCTTATCGCGAGAAAGTAGATGGAGATAAATATATTATTGATGTGCACCATATAATGCCGCTAGGAAATTTAACGGAGGCGACGATTACAAACCTTGATGATCTGGTCTGCCTCTGTCCAAACTGTCATCGTATCGCGCATAGCCGCAAAGATCGTCCATACAGTGTTTCTGAAATAAAAAACATAATTATGAAATAATTACTTATTTCTATTATTTCTGTTATAATAAAACTTTTCCTTCGACCAGAAATGAAAGCTCGGCCTCCTATCTGAAAATATTTTTCTGATCTTCCCTCACCACCGTTCATGCAGGATATCCAGCGCCGCATGCAGCGTGCGGATGCGCGTGCCGGGGGTTTCGTCCATGCCACACACCGCGCACACCACGCGGCCGCACGCCGGGGTCAGCAGCGACAGGGCGCGGTCAATGGCGCGGCGGGCGTGCATGCTGGCCTCGGTCTCCTCCATCGTGCCGCCGCCCGTGCCGGTATGGGGCGTGTAGCGCTGCACCAGCCGCCCGCCGCGCATGGCCCGCAGCCAGCATGCGCGGAACCGCAGGCCCGCCGCGTGCTGGTCGGCGGTCAGGGCGGCGTTGGCGCGGTGGAACAGGCGGTCCAGCATGCACGCGTCACGCACCCGGCGCACGGCCTGTCGCGGGGTGCGCGGGGCCAGTTCCACGCAGTCCCGCACCACCATGCGGGCGCGGGCGGCGGGGCCATCGGCCCCCATGTCGGGCTTCAGCCCCATGGCAATGTCACGGGCGGCCAGGCGCGCGCGGCGGTCGGCGCGCAGGATGGCGGCCACGCGGCGGCGTTCCCCTTCGGGGGCGTCAGGGGTACGGGCAAGGGGTACGGACATGGCGTTTCCTGTGCAATCTGTATGATATTTTCATACTAACCGCCCGCAATGCAGGCGGCACGCCCGGGCGTACCCCTTGCAGCCGAGGCCAAGGGGTACAGGCACGCCACGCCACACCCCCCGGTTTTCCGCGCTTTCTGGTCGGGGTGTACCCCTGTTCCCTCCGTACCCCTTGGAAAACAATTTCAGTCACGGAGCATGGATAAGGGACCGCCATGGAAAGTTTGCGGTTGCAAGGGGTACGGAGGGAACAGGGGTACGCCCGACCGCCTTGCCGGGCCGGTGCCGGAATTACATAAGGCAATGTAAAACCATGCTTGAGTGTTTGCTTAACCCCCGTTTGACAGTGGGCCGGAAGCGCCGTCTATTGTCGTTCCGTAATGTTTATGGGGATCATGTTCCATGGGACTGTCGTTTCGTCATGCCGTATGCATGGCCGCCCTGCTGTCATGCGCGTCGCCCGCCATGGCCCGGACCGTGCCGGCCGATGTCGTCTTTACCAATGGCTATATCTACAGCGTTGATAAAAAGGACCATGTGTACCAGGCCCTGGCGGTAAAGGACGGGCACATCGCCTATGTCGGCAGCAACGCGAAGGCCGGGCGTTATGTCGGCCCCGCCACGCAGCGCGTGGACCTGGGTGGACGGATGATGATGCCGGGGCTGGTGGACGGGCACATGCACCCGCTGGACGGGGGCAAGAGCCTGATGGGCTGCTCGCTGGACTACCTGGCCCTGACGCATGACGAATTCAGCCAGCGCGTGCGCGCCTGCACCGCCAATCCCGCCCTGCGTCGCGCCAATGGCACGCTGGTGGTCCACGGCTGGTTTCAGGAGGCCATGAAGCCCGCGGGCGTGCGCCTGACGAAGGAAGACCTGGACCGCATCGACCCCCGCCGCCCCATCGTGGTGCGGTCCACCTTTGGCCATACCACGCTGGTCAATTCGGCGGCGTTGCGCATGGCGGGCATCACGGCGGCGACAAAGGCCCCCGCAGGGGGCGAGATCGTGCATGATGCGAAGGGCCAGCCCACCGGCGTGCTGGAGGACGTGGCGCAGGACCTGGTCGAACGTGTCGATCCCCCGCTGAGCGCGGATGAAAACGTGCAGGCGGCCCGCGCGTCGCTGGCGGCCATGCGTGAACAGGGCATTACCGGGTTCCTGGACGCATGGGCGCTGGATGATGACCTGTCCAGCTATACCGCGCTGCAGAAAAGCGGCGAACTGACGGCCCGCGCCCATTTCGCCCCGCTGGTTGAACCCGCCACGGGCACCGATGTGGCGGGCAACGTGCAGCGGCTGAAAGCCATCGCGGCAAAATACGATCAGGGGCCGATTGGCGTGGACCCCGGCATTACCGTGCGCAATGTCAAGTTTTTCATGGACGGGGTGATCGCAGCCCCCGAACTGACCGGCCGCGTGCTGCAGCCCTATTATGTCAATGCCGGCACGAAGGACGCGCCCAACTGGGTGCCCGGCACGTCGCTGGGGCCCGCGCCGTATTTCCCGCCCGCGGTCCTTGGCCCGCTGCTGCAGGGCGTGGTGCAGGCCGGGTTTGACCCGCACATGCATGCCGATGGCGATGGCGCGGTGCATATCGCGCTGGATGGCGTGCAGTACGTGCGCGAACACCTGCCGCATGCCGATTTCCGCCCCGCCATCGCGCATGACGAACTGGTCTCCCCCGCCGACGTGCCGCGCTACAGGCCGCTGGACGCCGTGGCGGTGCTGTCGTTCCAGTGGGAAAAGGAAGGACCGGATACGGTGGATGCCGGCCGCGACTTCCTCGGCCCCGAACGCGCGAAGGCGATGGAGCCCGCATGGCCGCTGTACAAGGCCGGGGCGCGGATCGCCTATGGTTCCGACTGGCCGGTGGACCGCCTGAACGAATGGTTCGCGCTGAAGGTGGGCGTCACCCGCACCAACGCCCCCGAAGCGGGCGAGAAATATTCACACCCGCTGGGTGACGCCCCCGGCCTGCCCCGCCCCGCGGTGGTGCGCGCGATCACCATGAATTCGTCATGGGAACTGCGTTCGGACACGCTGACGGGATCGCTGGAACGCGGCAAGCTGGCGGACCTGATCGTGCTGGACCGCAACGTGATGCAGATCCCGGCGGCGGACATCGCCAATACGAAAGTGCTGCTGACCATGGTGGGGGGCAAGGTCGTCTATAACCGCGACGGGTCCATCGCCCTGAACGCCACGACCGGCCCGGCGCGGTAACCGGCCCCGACTGACAGGCGTTTCCGGGCGCCGCCTTTTTTCACGAAGGCGGCGTCTTCCCATCCCCCGCCGGCGCGACCCACACCCATTGCGGCCCGGACGTGGCGCAGCGCAGCCTGCGGCGGGTCCAGCCAAGGCCGCGCAGGATGGTGGCCACGCGCTTCTGCGCCATGCGGTCCTGGCGGTCGCGCGGCAGGCCGAGGGCAAGGTGCAGCACATCCGCCATGCGCACCTGCGCCTGTCCCCCCATGCGCAGCCATGCGGTGACGGGGTCGCGCCAGACATCTTCATGCATGCGGCTGTCCTGCGCCTGCCGGGCGATGGCGCCGACATGCCCGTTCTCCAGCCACAGCGGCATGGGGGACGTGGCCTCGACATGGTCAGCTTCGGCCCATAGCTGCGCGCGCCATTTTTCGACCCATGCCACGTCGGCATGCGCGCAGGTGATGGGCCAGTACCGGCGGTTGCCGGTGGGGTCGGTCAGGTATTCCTCCTCGTTGGTGGTGCCGGCAAAGACGCACTGGCGCGGGCGGGTGACCTCGAACGCGCCATAGGTGGGGCGGTAGCGGTCATGCTGGCGGCTGAAAAATGCCTTGGCGTCGCGCGCGCTGCTGCGGCCCAGCGCCTGCAGTTCGGCCATTTCCACGCCCCATACCCCCAGCAGGCCCTGGGCCGCGTCCTTTTCCCCCAGGTCGCGCGGCAGGTCGTCCTTGAACCACGCCGTGCCGAACAGCGTGGCCAGCAGGCGGCTCTTGCCCATGCCCTGCCGTCCCTCCAGCACCGGCACGTAATCGAACTTGCACCCCGGGCTGCGCACCCGGCGCACGGCGGCGCACAGGAAACGCGCGCCCACGGCGGCATGGTACGCATCATCCGCACAGCCCAGCGCATGGTGCAGCCATGCGCCAAGGCGCGGCGTGCCATCCCACCGCAAACCGTCCAGCCATTCGCGCACGGGGTGCGTGCGGCGCATCATGGCGGCGGTGCGGCAGGCCTGCTCGCCCACCGTGCGGCTGACCGGCAGGTCATAGGCGCGTTGCAGGTACGCCTGGATCAGGGCGGCGTCCATGTCCTCCATCGGGCGGGGATAGGGCCCGGGCGCTGGCTGCGCACTGTCATAGGGCGGTGGTGCGGCGCGGGTGATGATATGGCGGCAGCTGAATTCGTCCCATGCCAGCATGCCGCGCAGCCGCGCGTCATGCCCCAGCAGCACAAGGCAGTTGCTGAGCGATGGCACGATCCGTCCCCCCGCCCCACGGGCCAGCAGGTCCATCCATGCGGGACTGGCGGGCGCATCCGCCCCGGCAGGTGTGACCCCTGCCATGTCAGGGTCGTCCCCCGCGCACGGGACGCGGGTTGCGCAGCCCCGCATTCAGGCCCGAACGGATGGTGGCGCGGGCTTCGTTCAGCGGAATCCGGCGGCGCTGCGCCGCATGCAGCAATGTATCACGCGCCTGCGCCATGTCCATCATGCCCGCCCCGCACCACCGCCCCAGCGCATAGGCGCGGGCGTTGAGCGTGGTGTTGGCCATGCCCGCCGGCGCGTCACACACGGCATGCAGCGCGCGCAGCAGCACGCCCGGCGCGCGGTCGGCCGCCATGCGGCGCGGGGGCATGGGCTGTGGCGCGGGGGCCAGCAGGGCCGCCAGCCAGTGCGGGATGGGTGGCGGCGGCACATCCCACGGCGGCACGCGCCATGTATACGCCCCGCCCGTGGCCGGGTGCGCGCCCGGCGGAATGGTGACCGCCTGCCGCCCCCGGTGCGGGTCCAGGCCGGGGGCCGGACAGCCCGCCTGCCCGCGCAGGGCCTGCCCGTCATGGCGGAAGAACAGCACCGCGCCGCCCGACCCGCCGGTGCGTGTCATGGGGCGTGGCGGCAGCGGGCCGTGGCGGCGGACCAGCGCGGCAAGGGCGGCCACCCCGTCGGCGGCATGGGTGCCGGGGCGGTCCACATCCAGCGCGAACAGGCGCGATGGCCCGCACACCACCCGCCACCCGCATCCGGGCCAGCGCGCGGCCCAGCGGGCGATTATGTCGGGGTCACAGGTGGCATGGTCCACCGCGCCACGGAAACACGCGGCGCGTGAGGCCGCATGCACGGGCAGCACATGCCACCCCATGCGGGCCACGCGGTACAGGTCGGGCGGGATCGTGTCGGTCATGGGCGGGTTTTATGGGACATATCCCACTCCGTCAAGGAATAATGGGATATATCCCCTCTACACAGGGCGGGCGGATTATGGGACAGTTCCCATTATGGATACACGCTCCCCCGCCGCCACCGAGATCGAGCGCCGCATGGCGCTGCTGAACCTCAACAAAAAGCGCCTTGCCGAGCTGGCGGGCCTGAACGAAACCTATGTCCATGACATTCTGCGCGGAAAGTCGCGCAATCCCGGCGGCGACCGGCTGGAAAAGGTCGCCGCCGTGCTGGGCTGCACCGCCAGCGACCTGCTGCGCGGGGGGGCGGCCGGCAATCCGGGGCCAGCGGCCGCGCGGCTGAAGGCGCTGCGTGAACGCGCGGGCTATACCGTGCGCGCGCTGGCGCGTGACGTGGGGCTGGGGGACAGGTTTTCCAGCTATGCCTTTTATGAAAACAAGCTGAAAAAAGAGTATATTCCTGTCGAACTTGTGCGCAAGCTGGTGCCGCTGCTGACCGACCGGGGCGATCCCCCCATCGCCGCGAGCGAGGTCTGGGCCCTGTCCGGCATCGTGCCCGGCGCCACCGACCTGAACGAAAGCATAAGCCGCGCCGAACGCGCCACCATGCCCACGCAGGCCGATGACGGGGCGATAACGGTGCATGAATACGACATATCCCCGCAGGCCGGCGCCGGCGCGATCGTGGACCATACCGCCTGTGGCGATGGGGAGGGGCACCCGACGCTGGATTCATGGCGCATCCCGCGCGACTTCATCCGCAACTACCTGCCGGACACCGGCGGGCTTGCGATCATCCGGGTGGCGGGCAATTCGATGGAACCGGAATTCGCCGCCGGCGACCGCGTGCTGGTTGATACCGGCCACCGCGTCCCTTCGCCCGACGGGGTGTACGTATTGTGGAACGGCATGGGCGTGGTGATAAAGCAGTTGATGCTGGTCCCCAATTCCCGCCCCCCGCGCATCCGCATCATCAGCGTCAATCCCACCTACCCTGTCGATGAGGTCGATGCATCCGACCTGGTGATAAACGGCCGGGTGGTGGGCAAGTGGGTGTGGAAATAGGCGCGTCCCGGCGGGCGTGTCAGGCAGGGCAGGCAGGGCCGAAACTGCTCAATTGTAACTTTATGTTGCCAAATGGTTGCCGTATTCAGGGCGTCCTGTTTTCCCGCCCGGCGCATGACGCCGGGGAAAAAGGAAGGAAAGCAAGACATGTTCAAGTCTGCCTCAGTACTCGCGACGCTGGCGGCGCTGGCCGTTGCCACCCCGGCCATGGCGCAGGGCGCAAATGACTTCTGCAAGGCCGTAAGCAAACAGCCCAGCGGTGAATGGAAAATCAACACGGACACCACCGTCATGATTGGTGGCGCCCGCGTGGACCTGAAACCACAGACGGTCTATCGCGGCGAAATCAAGATCAACGAACAGGACCTGCACAACGAGTTCGACAAGAACTGCACGAAGTAAGACCCATCCGGCATCACCTGCCGTAATGGCCCGGCACCCTGTCCCGTTGCGCGGCGTACGCACACCGCATGGCGGGGCAGGGTCCGGCGGACTGGCCTGCCCCCTGCCCTACTGACGCCGCATTCACCCCCTAGGCACACATCCTGCGCCCGCCACCGCTGCCCGGATGCTTCATGCCTGCTGCCCGCATATCCCCTGTATTACAACCCCATGCCATGACCGGCGTTATGCCTGTCATGACCGATACGACATCCATTCCCGCCCGTTTCCACCTGCCCGCGATGGCCGTGCTGTGCATGGCCACGCTTCCGGCCCATCCCGCCCGGGCAGAAAGCCAGCACCTGGCCCTGGTCCCCGCCAACACCACCGTGCTGCTGCATGCCGACAGCGTGGTGGGCGCGATGGAGGGGCGGTTCGCCCGCGTGTCGGGCACGCTGGATTACGACCTGTCGCGCCAGACCTGCCATGTCGACCTGACCATGGACGCGACCAGCGTACACATGGACACCGTGGTGGAACGCAAGGCCGCGAAATCGGGCAACATGCTGGACAGTGACCGCTTCCCCACCACCCGTTACGTGGGCGACTGCAGCCCCCGCGTGGTGAAGGGACAGGTCCGGTCGCGCATGGTTGGCCGCCTGACCATGCGCGGGCAGACCCACCCCATGACATTTGATACGCAGATGGTCTTTACCGGCAACACCCTGACCATGCTGGACAGCACCGGCACGTTCGACGGCCGCCAGTGGGGCATGTCCACCATGCTGCACACCGTCAGGCCCCGCATGCGCACCGAAACGCGCATCACCCTGCCCGCCACCCCTGCCGCCCGCGGCTAGATCGCCCCACGACTCAATCGCCCCACGGCTCAATCGCACAGAAAGCGCGCCCCCCATGACCGACCAGACGACCGCCCCCCGCACGCTGGATGAAATCGCCTGCTATCACGCCCATGTCTATTTTGACGACACGGCCACGCGTGACACGGCAGCCCGCCTGCGGGAACAGATCGCCGACCGTTTCGCCGTCAGGCTGGGCCGCTGGCACGAAGTCGCGGTTGGCCCGCACGTCGCGCCCATGTACCAGGTGGCGTTTGGCACCGACCTGTTCGCGGCGCTGGTGCCGTGGCTCATGCTGAACCATCAGGGCCTGAGCATCCTGATCCATCCCGGCACCACCAACCCGCGCCGCGACCACATGCGCGACAGCATGTGGATCGGCCGCCCCCGCGCGCTGCTGTCCGACCGCCTGCCCGAACAGACATCCGAGCCCGATGGCGTGGGCGAAATCAATACCCGGCCCGATGCAAAGGCCATGTGACCGGCGGGACCGTCTGGAAATGACAGAAGTTTCTGGTGAAGCTTTTTTCAAAAAGCTTCAGGAAACGTCGGCTTTGCTGGAAAAAGGCGATGCCCGGAAGCTTCTGTTTTTTATCCATGCCATACGAAACGGCCTTATGACCCCGCCGGCCGGCATCGCATGCGGGCATGTTGCATAAAACCATTTATTTTCCGGCCGTGTTTCCATATGGAAGCATGATGGCCGGTTCGCACGACAGTCCTGATCCCTCCCTTACCCGTTTCATTGACTGGGCGTATCAGGCGTCCGTCGCGGGCGTGGGCAGGGCCGGATCGGCGGAAGACGTGGCCCGCGCCTGCCTGGCCCGCAATGGCGGCGATACGCTGCGGGCGGCGCGCGCGCTGATCCGCCGGCAGAATGCCAAGGCCGCGACGGCGGGATTCATAAGCGGCCTGGGCGGCCTGGCCACGCTGCCGCTTGCCCTGCCCGCCAATGTCGCGGGCGTGCTGTATGTGCAGGTGCGCATGATTACGGCCATCGCCGTCATGGGCGGGCATGACATCCGTGATGCGGACGTCAAGGCCGCGTGCCTGTCCTGCCTGACCGAAGTGGGGCTGGAGGAAGTGGCCAAGAATATCGGCCTGTCCATTGCCGGGTCCGCCGCCGTGAACAATATCGGCAACCGCGTCGTGGTCGAGACCAAGAAGCACCTCGCCCGCCATGCCCTGCACGCGGTCGCGGCGCGGGGTCTGGCCGGTGGCGCGGCGGCGGCCGTGCCCGTGCTGGGCGGCGTGATTGGCGGCACGTTTGACGGCCTGAAAACCAACCGCATTGGCCGCGCCGCCATCCGGCAGTTCATCACGCAGCCCATTCCCGCCCGCCTGACGCCGCCACATGATGACAGGAACGACACGGAAGCATAAGCGCCCGCCCGCATTGCGTGACAGGCGGCATGGCGATCTGGCAACGATCCCGTCCACGGTTTCCAGTGCAGGCATCAGGCATCATTCCGCACGCGTTTTCTGTCGCGCCATGCCAGAAGGCACAGCGCCTGCATGCACACCGCCCCCAGCGGCAGCCAGACAAATCCGGCCATGATCCAGAATGACAGACCCGGTGGCTGCGTAACCCCGCCCTCGACATAATGGCCCTGTGACAGGAACTGCGCCAGGACAAAGCCGGTCAGCCCCATCGCCAGCTTCGTGACCCATGTATTGATCGAATACGCAAGGCCCGCCGACCCGGTCGAGGTCCGTGGATCACCATCATCCACGGCATCCGCCAGCAAGGTGTAATATAGCGGCGACATCACGCCCTGCGCCAGCGCCAGAAGGGCTGCGGACAGGAAGAACCCGGTCATGGACGCCCCCGCCACGGCCATCGCCAGATAGGCCGCCCCCTGCGCGATCAGGCATATGATCCCGGTGCGGACGGTTCCCACCCACCGGGCAAGCGGAAGGCACGCGGGCACGCCCGCGAACAGCAGGACGGTGATGAAGGTAATGATATTGGCGCCCAACTGCTCCGTGCCACCCAGAATGACCCGCGCATAATACAGCGCAAACCCGAACAGGGCCGCCTGCCCCACGAAATAGAAGAACGCCAGCAGGTTGCTCAGCACCCAGTGCCGGTTTCCCAGCAGATGGCGCAGCGTGACCTTAAGATCCTGCCGCACGGGTGCCGGGGGATGCCGCACGGTGCAGCCACGCGCCACGCACAGCCACAGGATACTGCCCAGAACCGACAGGGCCAGCACATAGACCGCCATGCCATACCGGTGCTGCGCCGCGCTGTCGCCCCCACCCAGCCATGTGATGGCGGGAATGGTCAGCAGCGCCACAAGCAGCGACCCGGCCTGGCACCCCATCATGCGGAAGGCATTCAGGCCAACCCGCCCCGTCGCGGTGCGGCTGATCATGACGGCCAGCGCGCCATAGGGCGTATTGATGCACGAATAGATCGCGCCAAACACGATATAGGTCGCGCCCGCCCACACGACTTTTCCCGTGGGCGAAAGCGGCAGGGCCAGAAAGCACGCGAAACCCGTCAGGCCAAAGGGAATGGCAAGGAAGCGGATCAGGCGCGGCACGACCAGCCCGCCAATCCGGTCAACGCCATAGCCGATGGCCGGATCGCAGAAGGCATCCACCACACGCGCCACCAGCAGTATCCACGATACGGCCACCAGCGGCAGGCCGTAGATATCCGTGTAATAATACATCAGGTAGGATGACGTCATGCCCCACATCATGTTGGAGGCGGCATCACCACAGCCATAGGCCATCTTTTCTTTTACGGAAAGCGCCTGCCCGTTCCCCATTACCCTGCTTTCGCTGAAATTTCAGGCCGGGCCGTACGCTGTCATGTCGTTGTGACACGACAGGCCGGACCCGACGCCATCATTCCATTGTCAGTTATCCTGTCCGCTTTCAAGAAAGAATGCCGGGGTGTCTTTTTGTCCCGGACGCAGCGTGACCTGTCCGTGCGGGTTCTTCAGGCAGACAGGCCATCTGGGCAGGCGCAACGGATGTTTTACCGTGGCATGGCTGCCGGGCTGTCGGGTGCGTTACCGGAAATCCGCGCGGTATTTCGTAACCGCCGCCTGCGCGCAGGCTTCGTCCTTTTCCCCGCCCGGCGCGCCGGATACGCCAATCCCGCCCAGCACGGCATGGTCCGATACCCGGCGCAACGTGACCCCGCCGGGCACGAACAGGACTTCGGGAATGGTATTCAGCGCCCCGTTCGCCGGTCCCGTCACCTTGGCCGCGATCAGCGCGCTGGTGGTGTCCATGTTGAACGCCATGCCATAGGAATAGGCCGTATAGGCCTTGCGATAGGACACCGACAGCGATTGCAGCGGCACGCTGTCGCCCTTGATGACAGCCTGCTGGTGGCCCGTCGTGTCCACCACGGTCGCGGTTACGGAATATCCCTGCTTCGCGCATGCATCCACGGCCTCGGTCGCCAGACGGGTCGCGGTCATCCAATCCAGCTTGGGCGTCATGACCACATGCCCCTGCGCATGGGCCGCGATGCTTGTAAACAGGCCCCCCGCGACAAGGGCAGACTGCGTGAACCGGTTCATATTCATGACGCGCGCCATTTCCCTGCTGCGGACAGGGGCATGATGCAGAACCGGCGGAACGGCACGCAATCGCAAAAGCGGGGTTTCACACGATGGTGTTGGCTGCCGGGATGGCATGTGAAAACTTCTGTTCTTATCCATCAGGCCGGCAGTATCAGTCCCCCGCCGCCCCCATGGTGGGATAGTCGATATAGCCTTCCGGCCCGTGGGTGTAGAAGGTGGACGGGTCGGGCGGCGTCAGTTCCACACCCGCGCGCAGGCGTTCGGGCAGGTCGGGGTTGGAAATGAAGGCCTGGCCAAAGGCCACGGCGTCGGCGCGCCCGTCCTCGATGGCTTTTTCGGCGCTGGCCCCGGTGAACTTTTCATTGGCGATATACACGCCGCCGAACTGCTTTTTCAGTTGCGGGCCAAGGCTGTCCGGCCCCTCGGCCTCCCGCGCGCAGATGAAGGCAATGCCGCGCCGGCCCAGTTCGGTTGCGACATGGCCAAATGTCGCGGCGGGGTCGGAATCCCCCATGTCATGCAGGTCGCACCGTGGCGAGAGGTGCATCCCCACCCTGTCCTTGCCCCATACGGCGATGGCGGCATCCGTGACCTCCAGCATCAGCCGCGCGCGGTTTTCGATCGACCCGCCATATTGGTCGGTGCGGTGGTTGGTGGAATCCTGCAGGAACTGGTCCAGCAGGTAGCCGTTCGCGCCGTGGATTTCCACGCCGTCAAACCCGGCCACCTTCGCCAGTTCCGCGCCACGGCGGAAGGCGTCGACAATGCCCGGTACCTCCTCCGTGCGCAGGGCGCGCGGGGTGACGTAGTCACGCATGGGGCGCAGCAGGCTGACATGCCCCTTCGCCGCGATCGCGCTGGGTGCGACCGGGGCTTCGCCATTCAGGAAATACGGGTCCGAAATCCGGCCCACATGCCACAACTGCATGAAAATGCGCCCGCCCACCGCATGCACGGCGGATGTCACCTTTTTCCACCCTTCCGCCTGCGCATCCGTCCAGATGCCGGGCACGCCTTCATACCCGATGCCCTGCGGCGTGACCGGCGTTGCTTCCGACAGGATCAGTCCCGCCAGCGCGCGCTGGGCATAGTATTCGGCCATCATGTCGTTGGGCACATGTCCCGGCCCGGCGCGCAGGCGCGTCAGCGGCGCCATGACGACGCGGTTGGGCAGGGTCAGCGCACCGACCTTCAGCGGGGTGAACAGGGTTGGCATGACACGTCTCCACAGGTTCATTTTGGCGTGGATGATGGGCCTGTCACCGCCTGCCTGCAACCCGTACGCGCAATCCCGGCCGCATTACGGGCATGCGCCCGCCTTTTTCAGCAGTTCGTCCCATTTCCTGCAGGTTTCCACCGCCCCCTCACCCAGCCCGGTGCGATAGAATATCTGCGTATGGGCGGGATCGTTCATTTCAAACGTGATGCCCGCCTCGCGGCTCTTGCGCCGGTTGCGGATGCTGGACAATGCGGTTTCGCGCACGGTTATCGTGCCGACTATCCCGCCATCCCATAATTCATACCTCTGTTTCTGTTCACTTTCGGGAACATCGAACAGCACGCCTGCAATTTCATCAGGCCGCGCGATGACATAATCCCCCTTTTGCATGATCATGACTTCTTGGCCGTCAAACATCAGCACATTGGGATAATTGTCGGTCAGGGTGCAGTCAGCGGTGATGACCGGGTGTTTCATCAGCGGCTGCAGGCGTTCGTCAATCAGGGTCCTGAAGTACCTGTCCTGGCGTGCGGCCTGTATCCGGGCGTTGATGACGGGCCTGCGGATAATCAGGCTCCGCAGCAGGCCAAAGGCGATATAGGACGCCGAGACCACCATGAAGGCATGGGCGACAGGCTGCTGCACCCGCGTTATCATCATGATTATGGACAGTATGGGCCAGGCAACCAGGTAATGAAACGTAATGACCATGATCATGAGTTTTGACCTGGTACGGTATGCGATATCACCGTCCAGTTTGGCGTGGATCATTATTTGTCTCCGGGTATGTCTATTTAAAATATCATTCGGATTTCAATGCTGGCGCCTGCCAAACAGGTACCATATCGCAATCGGCCCCAGGAATATGGACGCCTGCCACAGCATGCCATTGACAATGAACGACAGTACCAACCCGACAATCGAGGGTATGAACAGGACGGTGTCGCTTGCGAACAGGTCCTTGAACGCTTCCCATCCCGCCCTGGTAAACGGGAAAAGCAGGGAGGAGACCGTGTACACCGCAATGGTCATGACCGTCGTGAATGGATGCGACGGCCGGCCTGGCTGTGTGAGGAGGGTAATCATCAGGCCTTCGAGCACGAACGCTATGGCAAAGCTTTTTCCCACGAAGTCCGGGCCCAACATATGGCCAAGTTCACGATAGCAATTTTTCACCTTGATCAGGAAATCCACAGGGCGCTCCGAATTATGAACCGTAACGAACAAATCCGTTTGGCATTTTTATGACCATGTAGTCCATAAGCGGCGGAAGGGTTTTCCCCATTTTGCGGCATTAATTTGAACAGGTGTGTCCAAAATGCCGCGTACGCATCCCTGCCCACCTGTCACGGCATGCCGGTGCCCGGCGGGATGCAGGCCCCGGGCGCGCGGGCGTTTTATGGTTCCGTAACGGGAAAAGCCGGGACAGCTTATGCTTCTGCGCCGGGAACGGGGGGCGTGCCCGTCAGTAACGGGCCGGGATGCGGCATGCGCAGCCACGGGGCACACGGTCCATGCCGCGCGTCGACCCTGTCCTTATGGTCAGGGCTGCGGCCCCTCTGGCGGCGGCAGGGTCGCGCGGATGGCGGTGGAATAATCGGGGCCGATCACGGCGCCGGGCGCGCGGTGGATGCGGCTTGCGTCATGCAGCGCGTCATAATCGGGATAGCGTTTCGGGTCATACGGTCCCAGCAGGTCCATGTCATACGCCATGTCGGCGGTATGCCCGCTGAGGATCACGCGCCAGTCGAACCGGTACCGCAGCCGCGCCCCCGCGCGCGCCAGTATGCCGGTGGTGCAGTTGTCGGTCAGGGTGTTGTACCACACGGGGCGGGAAACGATGTCATGGATCGCGCCGACATAGCTGAGGAACAGGTGTTCGCGCACCGCGGGCGCGATATCCAGCCGGTACATGTAGACCCGTTCGCGCCGGATGTCGGTGCGCACGCCGATCAGGTCGCGTTCATCGGCGGTGACATAGAACAGTTCGTAATGGTGGAAGAACCCGGCAATGGTGGAATAGGGAAACCGGGCCTGCCGCCGGGTCTCGATGGAGATGGCAAGGTGCTGGCCATCGGAAAACCCGAAGCTGAGGAACACATGCGCGATCGACTCCCCCGCCCAGTAGGAGGTCACGAGGTCCACCCGGTCCAGCCGCCGCAGGTCATACGTCGCGTCATACCATGCCGGGATGTAGTCGGTTTCGGTGCGGTAGCGGAAATTGCGCACGTTATGGACATGCACCACGTCCCCCATCCGCCATGCATCGACCGGTACGGCGTATTCACCGGCCCAGACCCGGTCATTGCGCGGCGGGTCGGTGACATACCAGGTCGCCAGCGCCGTCACCGTCACCACCCGCGCCGGGAACACCAGCCCCGCCGGGCGCAGCCAGCGCGCGCCGACCATGATGGCGGGAAACGCCACCGACAGCCCCAGCCGCAGCGCATCGGGCAGGATGGTGGAATAATACACCGCCCCCGCACCCAGCGCCAGGCCCGCCCCCTGTACCGCGCGGCCGCCCCAGTGCAGCGTCCGCCGCCACCCGCGCGGCCCGCTGCCGTGGCCGGGCGTCCCGTCCGGTGTCCCGCGCGGCATGTGGCCGCCCGTCCCGCCGGGGGCCGCGTCGTGCCCGCGCGGGGGCGTCATGGCCGCCCTGCCCGCGCCACCACGGCCCGCCGCGCGTGGCGGGGCGCCGCCGGCGTCATGGCCTGCGGCGGGTTCTGGGCCAGTTGCAGCAGCAGGATGCGCTGGACCTCGGCAATGGTGGCGGGGTTGGACTGGGTCGAATGTTCGGAATTGCGCACCACCAGTTCTGACTGCACATCGGGGATGTGGGCGCTTTCATACGACACCACCCCGTCATCGGCATGGGTCAGGTCGCGCGGGTTACCACAGACGGGAATGATGGAATGGGCCTGCACGTCGGGGGCCATGGGAATGGTGGGCAGCGTGCGCATGAACGCGCTGTGCGGCGACATGGCGTACACGCTGCCCAGACGCAGCACGCGGTTGTTCAGGTGCGTGCTGTCTCCCGCCCCGGTCACGATGTCGCGCGCGGTTTCGGTCACGCGCACCGGCAGGCTGACCATGCTGCCGACAAGGCGCGCAATAGACATGGCCGCAAGATAGCTGCCGTGCTGCGGGGTGGAAATGAACACCACGCGCTGGATTTCGGGCATGGCGGTGGGGAACATCGTCTCATGCACCAGTTCGCGCGTGCTGTCGCTTAGGTGGAAGGAAGACAGCGGCCGCCCCGCCGTGCCGTCCCACAGCCGGTCGCCGGGGTTGATGACCAGCATGCGCGCCAGCAGCCCGCCCTGGCTGTGCCCCACCAGCGTGATATGCCCCAGCGCCGGGTCCGCCTTCACCCCGCCCAGGCTGTCCACCGCCTGCGTGATCGCGTGCCGCAGCTGCCATGCCGAATACGGGATGGGGTTGGACGTGGCGTAGGAGAAGAACCAGAAATCGAAATGATCGCGGATGCGCCGGTCTTCCAGCAGGTCATTGACCATCACGGCCCAGCGGTACGGGCTGGACGCGGTGCCGTGTATGAACACCACCGGCATGTTGCCGCGCCGGTGCGGCGTCATGGCGATCAGGCGCGGGCGCGTGCCGTCATAGGTCGTGCCGTCAAAGAAACCGCGATATTCCTTGGTCCACAGCGCCGCGTCCACCAGGCTGAGCGCACGGGCGGCGGTCTGGTCATATTCGGCGGGCACGCGGGCATGGCCGATGGGGGTGTCCGGGCTTTCATCCATCACCCGCAGCACCAGCCGCCCGGTCAGGTGCGCGCCCAGCACCTGCGCGCGCGGGTTGTCGATTTCCAGCAGCAGGCTGGCGGGCACGCGCAGCTTGTCCGACACGCTGAAGCTGCCGTCATTCGCGGCCCCGTCGCCGCTGCCGGTGGGGTCGCCACTGGCCAGGTCGTTGCCACCATGCGGGGCGGGCGGCGTGGGCACGGCGCGCAGGGCGTCATCATGCGCCGGACCGGTCAGGTCCGCCACGGCGGAAGGCTGGACCAGATGTTTTGCTTCATGCGCGGCCTGTGGCGCGGGCTGTGGCGGGGTGAACGCGGGGTCGGGACGGGCCAGCGCGGTCAGGGCTTCGCCCAGTCCGGGGGTGCGATAGACGTTCGGTATGCCGCCAACCCCCAGCGTGGCCGTGGGCTGCAGGCGTTCCAGCAGGCGTCCGTGCCAGCGCAGCTGCGCGGGGTCGGCGCTCAAGACAATATCGCCAAAGGGCAGCGCACGGGTCTGCGCCGTGACGTTGACCGGGGCGGGAAAGGCCGCGGCCAGACCAAGGTTGTACAGGTCGCACGCCTGCCGGAAACGCCCGTCATACGGGCTGGGGCCACCCGCCTGTCCCGGCTGCAGGAAGGCATAGGCATAGACCGCGGCGGCCAGGAAATCCTGCGCATGGTGGTGGCGCAGGCCCTGCCGGTAACTGAGTTCCGCCAGCGCGAACAGCACGTCGCCCTCGTCATCGCGACCGGCCGCCTGCGTGCGCAGGGTGGCGATGGCGCGGTCGGGATCGGCGCGCCATGCGGCCAGCAGCCCGTGGCGACGCAGCACGATCATCGTTTCGTCAGCCGGCCTGCCGCCCTGCAGCGCCGTGCGCGTGGTGTCACGGTAGCTGTGGACCAGCGACACATGCCGCACCGTAACCGGCCCCGCGCACCCCGCCAGCAGCACAAGCGCCAGCACGCCCCCGCCGCGCGCGGCATGGCCCATGCGGACAGGACGGCGTATGCTGCGTGCCGACGCGCGGCGGGCAGCGGTGAAAATGCGTATCATGCCGCAGGTTAAGCACCAGTTCGCCCCCCACGCAATGCGCTGGCGACGTTCAGGGACAGGGTGAACGGGCCATGACGGATGATCGCCCCCCTGCCCCGGCACGCCGGGCGGAAACCCCGTGGGCATGGCGGGGGCTGATATGGAAAACCGGCGTCATGTCGGCAGTCGCCTCATTGCAGACATTCTGCCACATTGCTGCATTGCCAGAAGCAAATATCAGGGAGCATGGCGCACCCAGAGGCGCATACGTAATGATGCTCGATGCCTGCACAGGAACAAATTAGAAACGTTTGAAGCTACGATAACATTCGGGAAAGACAGACAGCATGCTGTCATTACAATCTGATTCTGGTCGTTCGTCTTCTTTGGCCTATTCTCAGGACGAAAGGCTCACCAGGCAGAATATTGAAGATCTCGGTCGTATTATTGCATCAGAGGCACGTGGCTCGAACGAGACGGCACAACTCATGGTCGGATGGACTGTCATCAACAGGATGAAGCGCCGTCATCTCAGGTCGGTGTCCGTAGTCTGGCAGCATAACAATTACGCACACAACCATCCTGCAACGACAATAAGCCGACGGATCGCGGAAAGCCTGCTGTCCGGTCAGGCGCGTGATATCAGTCAAGGTGCTACCCTTTTTTATTCCCCGCTCAGCATGCCAAAAGAGGGAGATACGAATCTGCATGGATTCGATATTGGTAGCGGACTGGAATCAGTCGATGGGGTTCGGGACCGAAGTGGAAAACCGATCAGAAATTATGTCCCAGGTTGGGCACAAGACGGGAGGCGCGTGCGTGTCTTTAATGTTCCGGAAAAGGAGTTCAAGTTCTATCGGGAGTAAACCTGTGCGATCATGTGCCCTCACGCTGGCGTTCTTTCTCACGTTAGGCCCGGCCCATGCGCATTCGCCGTCACTCCCGGCTGCAAACGTGCCCGTTCCCCCGACTTTTGCAGCACTTGAATCTGCCGCGGCGAAAGCGAAGGCCGTGCATTGCGGCACGGATGATTGCAAATCCATGATCCTGCTGGATTATCTTGTCCGCAAGGTCGTGGTCTATGAAGCGGGAGAAGCGAACGGCGTGGCGAGTATCAGGGGAACCGTTCGTCGTGACATCGCAGGCAGGCGGCTCGATTACCATTTCCTGAGCCATCGCGAACTTTACGGGCCGATGTGTGCGTTCAGCATCCGGTATCTGCAGAATATCAAGGCCCCCCAGAAGTTCGGCGATCCGCTTTATGCCGGTTTCGTACCCATGCAGATTTTTCTTGATGCGGTGGATATGGATTTTCGCGATGGTGGGCATTGCGCAGAACAACTCGCACCATTTTTCCTCAATACGAAAGCGGGCCAGCAGGTCCGCCACGATACGTTTGAATTCTGTATCAACGGGTATGAAAATCATCCCCGCCCGGTGGCCGCCTGCAACCTTATCGCGGATGACAAGGTTCCGTCCGACACGGGAGACCAACAGTAAAGCGAGATATCGGGGGACACTTCCTGCCTGGTACTCGATGACTGGTCTGCTTTTTCTCTTTGTACACTGAGCCGACCTTCCGCTCCTCCTCCCCAGAACTGCCTGTCACCCTGACAGAAACGGAACGTGCTGGAACACTCCGCATCCTTCTGGCGTTCACGCGATGGCCGTTGTCCGCAGGTCCGGATAATGCCTTTGCCTTCGGATGGAAACCATGTCGAAGCCCGTTCTTGTTGTCGGTGCGGGACCTGTCGGCCTGACCATGGCCGCTGGACTGGCCCGGTATGGCGCGCCCGTCAGGGTTGTTGACAGGCTGTCGGCACGTAACACCCGCTCCCGTGCGCTGGCCATCTGGCCCCGGACGCCTGAACTGCTTGACGCGGCGGGTTGCGCGGGGCGTTCGTGGCCAACGGGCTGCATGCGTAGGCCGTCATCTCAGATCGGTGTCCGTAGTCTGGCAGCATAACAATTACGCACACAACCATCCTGCAACGACAATAAGCCGACGGATCGCAGAAAGTCTGTTATCCGGTCAAGCGCGCGATATCAGTCAAGGAGCGACCCTTTTCTATTCGCCGATCAGTATGCCAAAGGAAGGAGATACCGGACTTTCCGGGTATGACATTCAGGGAGGACTTGAAACTGTGGATGGTGTACGGGACAGAAGCGGAAGACCCATTAAAAATTATGTTCCGAGTTGGGCACGACCAGGGCAATATGTGCGGATATTTAGTGTGCCCGAGCGTGAATTCAAGTTTTATCGAGAGTAAAGCCCATGCGGTATCTGTTCTTTCTTCTGACGTTCCTAATGACGCTCTCTGCCGCTTATGCAGGCACGCCTTCACAGATACCAGCAAGTGTTCCCATTCCATCGACATTCGAGGCGCTCAGGGAATCTGCTGTACGGGCCAAAGCGACATGGTGTAGGACGGATGACTGCAAAGCCATGATTCTTCTAGACTATCTCGTTCAGAACGTTGGACTTTATCTATCCAATGATGCAAACGGTGCCGCCAGCGTTCTGGTACCGCATGGACGTACCATTCGTGCGGATATGCGGCTTCAGAATAAACTACTCAACCATCGTGAACTCTATGCCCCTTTTTGCGCTTTTATTGTGAATTATCTTTCTGGTATAAATAAGCAGACAGGATCGAATGAGACTGCATATGCCAGCTTTGTTCCTGCACAGATCGCCTTGAGTGCGGTCGATATGGATATTCGCGATGGGGGGCATTGCGCGCAGCAGATCACGCCCTTTTTTGCCAGCAGACCAGATGATCGTGATTACGCGTTTAGTCTATGCATTGGAGGATATGAAAATCCTCATCGTCCTCAGTCTGCCTGCAATGTCATCAAGGAGAACGTGAAACCGGAAGAAAAGACGGTTCGTCCGTAAATTTTATTATTTATCAGGTATAACTTTATCTTAATTGAATATTTAGCGTTGGTCCGCTTTGCTCGCATCAAAATTCGATAGCGGACCGTTCGCTCTCCCCACAAAGTCACCTCCCGGCCTGACAGAAACGGAACGGTCTGGAACACTCCGCGCATCTCTGGCGTTAACGTGGCGGCTGCTGTCCATAGGTCCGGGCACTGGCTTTTGTGTGGACGAAAACCATGTCGAAGCCCGTTCTTGTTGTCGGTGCGGGACCTGTCGGCCTGACCATGGCCGCCGAACTGGCCCGGTATGGCGCGCCCGTCAGGGTTGTTGACAGGCTGCCGGCACGTAACACCCGCTCCCGCGCCCTGGCCATCTGGCCCCGGACGCTTGAACTGCTTGACGCGGCGGGTTGCGCGGGGGCGTTCGTGGCCACCGGGCTGCATGCGCAGGCCGTCAGTATCCATGCAGGCCGCAGGACGCTGGCCCGGATCCCGTTCGGGACGATCGCCTCCACCTTCAATTACCTGCTGATGATCCCGCAATCGGAAACCGAGCGGTTGCTGGAAGAGCATCTTGGCACGTCTGGCGGCACTGTCGAACGCGGGACGGAACTGACGGATTTTGTTGACGGCCCGGATGGCGTTTCCTGCACGCTGACCCATGCCGGGGGCGGGAAAGAGCGGGTGGAGGCGGCATGGCTGATCGGTTGCGATGGCGCGCATTCCTTTGTCCGCCGCAGGCTGGGCCAGGTTTTTGCCGGGGACACGCTTCCCATGGGTTTCGTCATTGCCGACGCGCATGTGGCGGGCCTGCCCGTCCCGCCCGATGAACCGGCGATTTTCTGGCACCCCGACGGGGCTGTCATGTTCTTTCCGATATCGCGCGACCGCCATCGCATCATAGCCGATCTGGGTCCGGTTCCGTTGCATATGCCGGATCTGGGGGAAATGCAGCGGATTGTCGACCGGCGCGGACCGGGCGGCGTCACCCTGTCCGATCCGGCGTGGCTGTCGGATTTCGGGGTGAATGAACGCATGGTCCGGCATTACCGCACGGGCCACGTGTTCCTGGCCGGTGATGCGGCGCATGTCCATAGTCCCGCCGGTGGCCAGGGCATGAATACCGGCATGCAGGATGCCTTCAACCTGGCGTGGAAACTGGCCCTTGTCATGCGGGGGGAAGCCGCGCCGTCCCTGCCTGACAGCTATGGTATCGAACGCAGTGGCGTGGCGCGGCGGATATTGTCGGATTCCGGCCACATGACGCGGATTGTCCTGCTGGAAAACCATCTGGCGCAGCGGGCGCGTAACCTTGTCGTACAGCAGGGTTTCCGCATTCCGGCCATCCGCCGCGCCGTGGCCGGCAGGCTGTCGGGAATCAGGATCGGCTATCCTGACAGCCCGCTCAATGTTGGTTCGGCCGGCGGGCTGCATGGCCCGGCACCGGGGCAGAGACTGGTTTTACGACAGGGCCGCGCAGCGGGCGGCCCGCCCCGCCTTGTCCTTGCGGCGCGGGACAGCGCCGAAGCGCGGGCCATCATCGCGCATCATCCGTCATTGCTTGCTGCCACGGCATGCCCGCCGCCGGATGAAAACGGCATCTGGCTGGTGCGGCCCGATGGCTATGTCGCCGCTGTCGCGCGGAATGGGAACGGGTCGGTCATCACGGCCGCCCTGGACAGGATGACATCGCAAGGATCATGAAAGATTTCGGGTGAAGCCTGTTTTTGGAAAGCCGCAGAGATTGCCTGAAAAGGCAACCCCTATAACCGATTGAAATAATAAAAGTTTTTGGTGAAGCTTTTTTCAAAAAGCTTCAAAGAACGCCACCTTTTTGAAAAAAGGCGGCACCCAAAAACTTTTATTATTTTTTATCAATGACTGGTTTTCAAACAGCCTCCCAGGAAATCTGGAAAAGGCGACCTGCTATCATCCCTGACCGCCCCATGCCGTGACAGGATCAGGGACAGCGGTTCTACGCCTACAGTTTCAACGTGTTCCGCAACGTCGCCACCGCTTCCGACGGGCGACCGGTCAGGGTGTCGCCGATTATGCCGGGAACCTGGCAGGTGCGGTTGAACCATGTCTTTTTCGAATTACGGACATCAGGGTTGGCCCGCAGCGCCATGTCGATCATCACGGTCTCAAGTTCGTCGATCTCCCGGCCGGACTGCTGGGACGCCTTGCAAAAGTTGCCCCTGACGGGTTCAACCTTTGCGATCAGGTGGATTGCCGGATGCCCGCGCTTGAGCGCGCTTGCATCGACATAATGGCCAAGCTTGTGGTCCTGGAAGATCTCGCCCCGGAAACCGGCTTTTGCATTTGTCTTTCCGACATACCAAGGCGTGAACGTGTTACCATGACAGGTGGAGAACACGTATATGCCAATGGCGCGGGGAAGGCCCGGGACCATGTCCTGCATTTCGTCCCAGAACGCCCGCAGGGCCTCGGCACTCGCCTCGCTCTGAACCCGCGGCGACCAGAACGGGCCATGCACCTCATACCGCATCACGTTATCCCTGCCAGCTATTGATGATCCACTACCCCCCGACGTTGCCGCCCCGGGAAGGCATCGCAGCCTGAAACGGCCCTGTCACCGTTCACGATAGTCCAGGACAAAACATAAGAAAATCATGGCTTCTGGCCGGACAGGCATGCATCAGCGGGCTGCTTCTGCCGTCGCCCCGGCGTGACGGGGGGCGTGTCGCCGGATGAACTGGCCTGCGCGGCCTTGCGCTGAAATACCCCGGCTGTACGGCGGGCAATGGCCTCCCCATGGCGGTCATGTTAGCGTGGGCGCGTGGATACGCCCTTCACCTGTGCCAATGACCGTTACCGCACCGACACCCGGCAGGGCTGCCCCCATGGCGCGGGGCAGGCACGGGGCAGCGTACTGCCCGCGCCGCTGGTGACGCGGCATGATACGGGCGATACGCTGTGGCTGGAATACGTGGCGGGCGGACCGGGCACGGTGTACTGGCTGATGTGGTACGACGCCACGGGCCGCCCGCGCGTGACATACAGCGCGGTGATGGATCATCCCAACCTGTGCATCATGCTGCGCGCGCTGGGCCACGGGCACGCCCTGCCCCCGCCGCCTGCGTCCTGACCCGTGCCGGGCGTGCCCGCGCTGGCCCCGGCGCGCGTTTGCTGATACCTGATGGCGATGGCTACCCATGCAACACGGCAGGCAGGACGGACAGGTTCCATGACATATCGCTTCCCCTTCATGCGGCATCTGGCACGGGGCGTGGTCCTTGGCGGCATCATGCTGCAGGGCGCGTGCGCGGCGGGTCATCATGCCCCGGCGCATGCATCGCGCGCCGGCATGGCCAATCCCGCCTCGGTCTACTGCCAGCAGCGCGGCGGGACGCTGGAAATGCGCCCTTCGCCACAGGGCGTGACCGGCTGGTGCCACCTGCCCGATGGCACGGTGATGGAGGAATGGGCGCTGTTCCGCCGGGACCATGCCACCGCCGCGCCGTGACATGCGGCCCGCATGCATGACCGGGACGACGGCCCTGCGCCACATGGTGCTGGCGGCGCTGCTGGGTCTTTGTGCGTGTGACGATGCGCTCATGGCCCGGCGCACGCCCCCGCCCACGGACTGCGCGCGCCGGGGCGGGACATGGCAGGTGAATGATGACCGGCATGCCGGCCTGTGCCGCCTGCCGCCCGGCGGGAAGGTTGCGGGGTGGACGATTGTGCCGCGCGGCCATTAAACCGTCATCTTGTGCCCTGATCTTTCCAAACTGATGCCCTACTGGCCGCGTTGCATGCCGTTATGAGACAGTCTGATCTTTCCTCCGTCCTTTCCGTCCTGCGCATTGCGCTGCGGCAGGGGACAATCATCGCAGGCGTGGTGGCGACCGTCACCCTGCCCGCCGTGGCGTCGGCGCGGCCATGGGGACCGGCATGGGGGCCGCCCCATCACCGGCACTACATGCGCCGTTATCCACCACCCCCGCCGCCGCCACCACCGCCCCCGCCCATGCGGATGGGCCGGTTTTACGGGCCGCCACCGCCGCCCCCACCCCCCATGATGCCGCCGCCACCCATGTGGTAGGATGCAACTTCCACGGGGGGTACGCCGTTTTTCCCCCCGGAACAGATGGAGGATAACGTGCCAGCCGTGCCCATGACCCGCCTGCCCCGTATCAGGGCTGCCTGCCGCCTGCTGCCCCTCATGCTGGGGCTTGCGCTGCCCCTGGCGGCCTGCACCCATGGCAAATTCGGGGAAGATTTCTGCATTTCATGCGCGGGTGAAGCCCATGCCGACGCAGGCGCCCCCGCCACGGATACGACAGGCGGCCGGAAGGGCGGCCCCGGCACATCCGCGCAGGCGGCGCGCAGCCAGGGACCGGCGGCCACGGGCACGTCGCACATGTAATGGCGTGGGGCGGATGGTCCACTTCCCCACAGGGGGGCGGCCCGCCGGGGTCACGGCAATGTGTCCGTGGCGACCATGACGGCGGCAAACCCATATCGCCGGACCACGTTTGCCCCATACCACCCCATTGGAAAACAGACAGGAGGACAGACAATGCGGCAATCCGTTTTCTGCGCCCTCCCGATCGTGACAGGGTTGGGAATGGCACTACCGGCGAATGCATATTCCGCCGATCCCGGCACACCGCAACAGGTCGCGGCGTGCAAGGTCGATGCCCTGCGGCTGTGTCCGCTGGACATACCGGATACAAGACTGGTCGAAGCCTGCATGCAACGCCGGATTGCCGATCTTTCACCTGCATGCCGGGACACCGTGCAGGGTAAATGACGCCGTCCCGCAAACTCCGGGGGCATGCCGTGGCACAGGCCCGGCCGCCCCGCCGACGTTCGGAGGCTCACATGAAAATCGCACGAAACCTTACCGGAAACATTTCCGACATGACCACCGCCATCGGTGATTTCCTGACCGGCGCGCAGGGCGACCGTTCGGGGGCGCTGTCGGTACTGAATGACATCCTTGGTCCCCTGCCCGCCCCGGATGAGCCAAGCATGCTGGAACATCGCGCGCAGGAACAGGGCATGCTGCCGCTGATCCGCACATGGCAGGAACGTGACAACACGTCGGTCGCGGATGAAAGCACCATCCATGCCCTGTTCAAGCCGGCGGAACTGCAACGCTTTTCCAGCCAGACCGGCCTGTCGGAACGCGCGGCGATGAATATCCTGCGTGATCTCCTGCCTTCGGCCATCCGCCACCGCGCCATCAATGCCCGTGCGGGCTGGCAGCAGCAGCAGATGGCCCGCACGGATGCCACCACCGGACAGCAGGTGGCTGGCGAATAACAAGCAAACCACGATAACGGCGGCGGCCCATGCGCCGCCCGCCAGACTGCCCGCCCGCCATGGGGTCCATCCCCCCGGCGCGGCGGGTTTTTTTACAGCCTGACCCGGAAACTCCCACCTGATCGCATAGCATGAAAATGTCGCCGGACCGGCTGCAATCGCCGTGCCCGCGACCATCCGGGCAGGCCCCGCCGCGGGGACCGGATCCGTTCATATCCTGCGCGCCAGGAAACAGGACGCATCATCTGTATTGATCATAAATACAATATCAGATGATCGCTCATCGGAAATCGTTTTCCCCTTATTGGTCAGCCGATCCCGGCTGTTCGATAATGATCCGCATGCCCCATGTTTTCCCACCATCAGCCGTTGTCAGCACGACCTGATAGGTTCCGTTATTGGGAATTATAATATGGTCAAGCGGGGTATCCGTTGATGGCCAGACGATATTCCTGTCATCATAATGTTTTAACGACACGGTCATCGGCACGACCGGCGCTGCCGTGATTCCGCTTATGATGGCTGCTTTCTGAATGTCCTTGGGCAGCAGCGTCTCGATCGCCCTGACATCGATGTCGCCGCCACGGTTGGAGGGCAGGCTGAGGATGGCGGAAATGCAGGTTTCGTATTCCCTGTAGCTTTCGCTCGTGCAGGGTGTCTGGACGGTCACGCTTGCCGGGGTGCCATCCGGCAGCTTCACGTCTGCCGCATACGCATGTCCAGCCAGCAGGAGCGCCGGAACAAGGACAAAAAAGCTTTTACTCATGGTACGAGACACCTTAACGGGAAATTCAGGCAAACCTTGCAATCCTGTCCAATACCCCAAATTCATGCCCCTGCACAGGACGGGCATGGGACCACGGGTTCATGACCGCCTGCCATGACGGCATGCGGATCCGGTATAACTTACGTTATTTTAATAATGCCGCACATGCCGTCAACCGGCGCGCTGTGCTACACGATCCGCCCTATATCACTGAGAAACATACATTAAATAACGATGATCGTCATTGCCAGATAAAAATCGGTGTCGTTACAATTTAAGAAAACCGCATGTTATCATGGCACGATACCATCAGGTCAGTTTATGACGTCATGTGCCCGACCACCATCGGAAAGTAGTCAAGAATACAAGATAATACGTCATATTAAGAAATGCAGAGTTCTATTGTTATGAAAAAATTTACGGTTGTGCCGCTCATGTTCCTGCTGGGCGGATGTTATGGCGTTGGCTCTCAAAGACTGGACCATGATCAACTTGACTACTCCCAGGCGCTGATCGGCTCTTCCAAACAACAGACACTCCTTAACGTGGTCCGTCTGCGATATGCCGACACACCGGGCTTTCTGGACACGACCCAGCTGATTTCCGGCTACCAGTTGCAGCGCAATATTTCCATCGGCGTTGGCTCGGATTCCACTCCGGTCCGGCCTGCCGGGGCGATCGGGGCGCAGATACAGGAAAGCCCGACCTTCACCTTCCAGCCCGTTACGGGGGATGCCTATGCGCAAAGTTTCCTGCGCCCGCTTCCCCCGGGCAGCCTGCTTCCGCTGGCCATGGGGGGACTGCCCATTGATATCCTGTTCCGCCTGTCGGTCCAGTCGGTCAACCTTATCAATAATGCGGGCGCCATAGGGGGCGATGTCGGGCGCGGGTCGCCTGAATTCTTCGAACTGATCTATGATCTGCGCCGGTTGCAGATTGCAGGACTTCTGGGCATACAACTTGAACATAGCGAGGAAATACCGGGCAAGACCCCGGCTTTTGACCGGGTGTTCCTTACGGTGTCATCGACGACCGACCCCCTTCTGGCCGACGTGGTGAAGTCAACACGACGTTTTTTTGAAATGGGCCCGAAGGATGAACGCGTGGAAGTCATATATGGGGCCGGAAGGCCACAACATGGCCAGATCAGGCTGCTTACCCGCACGATGCTTGGCGTATTGGGGCAGATTGCCTACCAGATCGATGTCCCGCAGGAAGATATTGATTCAGGGCGCACCCTGCCCAAGATCATTCTGATCGGGCGCAATACAAAGCCAACGGTTTTTGTTCACGTCAGTAATGAACGACCACGCCTTTCTTTTGTATCAATAAAATACAACAATAGATTCTACTATATCTCGGATACCGATTTTCCCAGCAAGCTCGGGTTTACAATGTTGCAGATATTGATGGAGCTTTCAAAAACCACCAAGAACCCGGGCGCCGTGCTGACCATACCGGTCAATGGGTGAATGGTACCAGTGTGTTGAATGACTGTTTCCAGCCGCCGCCGTCCTGGCCATTCATGACACACAGACAGACACCATGCTCCCCTGCCGACATGCAGGGGACAGGACGCGGCAGGGCGTGCGGGGCCGCCTAATAACCGACGGCCGCGCCATCCTTGCGGTGGTCGGATGCGCCGCGATACACGCCCGAATGCGGGTCGATCATGATTGCCTGGTAACCGCCCATACCCAGCCCGTTGCCCGTGCTGACATCATGCCCCATGGCCTGCAGCGCGGGGCCAACGGCCTGATACAGTTCAGATTCCAGCACGACATGATTGTTCTGCTGTGAATGGGAAAACCGTGCCGCGTCGGATGCGGCCTGCGGGTTGGCCCCAAGGTCGAGCATGTTTTCCAGCACCTGCAACTGTCCCTGTGCCTGCTGGTCGCCATACATCACGCCAAGGCTTAGGAACGGCCTGCCCCCCTTCAGCACGAAGCCGGGAATGATGGTATAGAATGGCCGCTTGCCCGGCGCGATGACGTTGGGGCTTTTTTCATCAAGGCTGAACTGCGCGCCGCGATTGTTCAGCAAAAAGCCGTAGCCGGGCACGGTTATGCCCGAACCGAATTCGTCATACACGCTGAATATCAGCGAGACGACATTCCCCTCGCGGTCAGCCGTGGTCAGGTACACGGTGCCCCCCACCGGGTCGCGATCCGCCGTAATGGCGGCGGCGTGGCGTGGGTCGATGCGGTGGCACTGCGACCTTGCATAGGCCTTGCCGGTCAGTTTCGCGGTCGGCACGGCAACGAAGTCCGGGTCGCCCACATACTGCCGCAGGTCGGCATAGGCGACTTTCTTCGCCTCGATCAGCAGGTGCCAGAACAGTGGGGAACGTGGCCCCTCCCCACGCGGGTTGATGCCCAGTTTCGGCCCGCACTGTTCAACGATATTCAGGGCCTCCAGCACGGCGACGCCCTGCGTGCTGGGTGGCATTTCATAAATGTCGTAGCCGCGATAGGACGTGGTCAGCGGCCTGACCCATTGTGGCCTGACCGTGCCAAAATCCGCGGGCGTGATTGTCCCGCCCAGCGCCTGCGATTTCTTTACGATGGCATCCGCGATCGGCCCCTTGTAGAAAGCATCCGCACCGCCGTTTTCCAGCAGGCGGAATGCCCTGGCCAGATCGGGATTGCGGAACACGCCATACAGGCCCGGCGGCCTGCCATGGGGCAGATAGGTGGCGGCCGTGTCGTGGTCTTTGGCCAGCAGGCTGGCATATTCCTCCCACTCGGCTTCCACGCGTTCGCTCACGCCAAAGCCATCTTCCGCCAGGCGGGCGGCAGGTTCCAGCGTATCCTTGAACGACATGGTGCCATAACGGGCGCGAATGGCGTCCCACCCGGCCACGGTGCCGGGCACGACGGCCGAATCAATGCCCGTGTACGGAACCGTCTTCAGCCCCCGGGCGCTAAAACGCCCCGGCGTGGCGCCGGATGGCGCGCGCCCGGCGGAATCCAGCGCGACAAGCCGGTGTTCCTTTGCCACCCATGCAATCATGAACAGGTCGCCCCCGATCCCGGCGGATTCCGGTTCGACCACGTTGATGGCGGCGGCGGTTGCAATCACGGCGTCAAAGGCATTGCCCCCGCGTTTAAGGATATCCAGCCCCACATCCGCCGCCAGCGGCTGGCTGGTCGCCACCATGCCGTGCGTGCCCAGCACTTCGGACCGTGTCTGCCCCGTCCAGCCATAGCCCCGGTCCCCACGCAGGGGATTGAACGGCACGGCAGCCTGCTTCGCCTGCGTCACAGATGCTGCATGGCCGTGCCCCGGCAACAGGGCCGTGCAGGCAAGCAGCAGCGCCGAAAACATGACGGATGGCCGCATCACGCCACCACCCCGCGCGCAACTGCCGCGCATGGGTGGCCGGGAACGAAAACCCGGCATGCCGGTGTTTGTGTGTGCAGGCATGTCCATACAACCTTTCAGCATCCGTGTGGGCAGTCGGGAAGGCATGCCCCGACCGGCTGCTACCGCCTATAATTCATTTTTGTTTAACAACGAAACCCCTGCCCCCGCATGCCGGAAACAGCCGGGTTCATGGTCATGGATCATCCCCGCCGCCTGCATCCAGGCATAGGCCGTGACCGGCCCGACAAAGCGGAAGCCGCGTGCGCGCAGCGCGGCGGACATGGCGTGCGACAGGGGCGATGACGCCTGCACCGGCCCGTGATTATGCACCGGTGCGTGGCCCACCATGCCCCATGCGAAGGTGGCAAGGTCCTCGCCGCGTTCACGCATGGCGACATAGGCGCGGGCGTTGCCAATGGTGGCGACAATCTTGGCGCGTGCGCGGATGATGCCCGGATCGGCCAGCAGGCGCGTGATGTCGGCATCCCCGAACCGGGCCACGCGGTCGGGGTCAAACCCGGCAAAGGCCCGGCGGAACCCCGCGCGCCGTTTCAGGATCGTGCGCCATGACAGCCCGGCCTGAAAACTTTCCAGCACCAGCATTTCCCATAACTGCCGGCTGTCATGCACCGGCTGGCCCCACTCCGCGTCGTGATACGCCATCATCATGGCATCGGCCTGCGCCCAGCGGCACCGTGGGCGGCCGGGGTCAGGTGACATGGCAGCCGTGTCTGGCGGCCCATCGCCCCTGTGTGGATCGGGCATGGATGGCATGGTGGTACTCCGTCGTCCTGTCCATCCGTTTATCATAGGGCACGCCCGTGCGCATGGGGCGCGGGGCTGTCCATCGGGGCGGGTTCCTGCCTGAACGCTGCGTGCGTTCGTCCCGCGCGGGCGATGATGTCCGCCACGCGCCTGCCCGTGGCAATATCCGCCATAATCCCGACAGTCCCGAAAGGACTGAATCCATGGTTTGCCGCCCTGTCCCGGCCACGCATAAAAAAACCGGGGCCGCATGATACGGCCCCGGTCGGGTCAGTCAGGGTATGATCGCGACCCTCAGTTCACATTATCCAGGGCATAGACTACCAGGTCATCGGTAACCGGCGTCATCATGAAGTGGTGGCCACCGGCCATGATGGCGACGTACTGCTTGCCCTTGTATTCATACGTCATGGGCGTTGCCTGTCCGCCACCGGGCAGGACATCGTTCCACACTTCCCTGCCGGTATGGATGTCGAAGGCATGGATCATGTTGTCCGTCGTCGCCGCGACAAAGATCAGGCCACCGGCGGTAATGACCGGGCCGCCATTGTTGGGCGTGCCGATGGTCAGCGGCAGGTGGGTCGGCAGGCCGAACGGACCGTTGGCGCGCGCACTGCCCAGCGGGTGCTGCCACAGCACCTTCTGCGTGTGCATGTCGATGGCGGTGATCATGCCATAGGGCGGACGGTTGCACATCATGCCCGTGTATTCATCCCAGAACGGCGAGACCACGATACCGTACGGCGTTTCCGCCATGGCCCCCGCCCCTTCGGCGCCGCCGCCGCCGGGCTTGTAGTTGGGGTCATCCACCGGCATCAGCCCCAGCTTGTCGGCCTTCTTGCGGCTGACCAGCTGGTCATACATGGGCGTGTTGTTCCAGTTGGCGATCAGGATGCCGGTCTTTTCATCATAGGCAACGCTGCCCCAGTCGGACCCGCCGTTATAGCCGGGATATTCCAGCCACGGCTTGTCAATGCTGGGCGGCGTGAACTCACCCACATAATGCGCGCGGCGGTATTTCAGGCGGCAGTACAGCTGGTCGATGGGGGACATGCCCCACATGTCGGCTTCCTTCAGCGGGGCGAAGCCCAGGCGCGGCATGCCGACCGACCAGGGCTGCGTCGGGGCGCGCGTATCCCCCGGCACCATGCCCGGCGATGGCGCGGGCCGTTCTTCCACCGGCAGCACCGGCTCACCCGTGCGGCGGTCCAGCACGAAGGTCTGGCCACGCTTGGTCGGCATGATCAGCGCGGGAACGCTGCTGCCATCAGGCTTGGTGAAATCCATGAGCGTCGGCTGCGACCCGATGTCGTAATCCCACACGTCCTTGTGCACGGTCTGGAACACCCAGCGCGGCTCGCCCGTTTTCACGTCGATGGCGACCACGGCGGAGGACACCTTGTTTTCTTCCGGCGACCGCATGGCGCTGTAGTAATCGGCAGCGGAGTTGCCGGTCGGCACGTAAACCAGCCCCAGCGCGTTGTCGCCAATCATCGCGGCCCAGGAATTGGGGGTGCCACGGCTGTAGTGCTCGCCTTCCTTCGGCTCGCCATGTTCATGCGGGCGGTTGACGTCCCATGCCCACAGGAAGCGCCCGGTTTCGGCGTCGTAGCCACGGATCACGCCCGACGGCGCCCAGCGGCGCTGGCCGTCCAGGATTTCCTGGTTGGTGATGATCGCGCCATTGACGATCGGCGGCGGCGCGGTTTCGGCCACGAAGCCGGGCACGGATTCACCCATCCCCTTCATCAGGTTGACCATGCCGTGCCAGCCAAAGCCTTCGCACACCTTGCCGTCCTCGCTGTCCACCTCGATCAGGCGTTCATCCAGCGTGGCTTCAAGGATGCGGTGGTGGCAGTGCTCGCCTTCGGGCACGGTGGAGGACGTGTAGTACACCACCGCCTTGCACGCCGCCGTGTACGGAATGCTGTCGTATTTCTCATTGGCGTGGAAGTGCCAGACTTCCTTGCCCGTGGCCGGGTCGATGCGCATCATGTCGTTCATGGCCGAACACATGTACAGCCCGTCCCCCACCTTGATCGGCGTGGTTTCGGCGGCCCACTTGTTCACCTGCCCCGGCGCGGGCTTGCTGCCGGTATGGTAGATGAACGCACGCTTCAGGTGGCTGACATTGGACGGCGTGATCTGGTCCAGCGGCGAGAAGCGGGTCGCTTTGTCATCACGGCCATAGCCGGGCCAGTCATCATGCGCGGGGTTGGCCGTGACCTGCTCGACCATTGGCGTGGCCTCGCTGGGTTCGGCGGGCGGCCCGTCGGGAATGTTGGCGGCGTTCACGCCCGGCGCCTGCGGCGCGTTGGGCGACGGCGGGGAAAACGCATCCGTCGGCGGGGTGGGCGTGCCGGGGGATACGGTGGCGTTGCCGTTGCCCGGCGGCTGGTCGGCGGGCGGCACCTGCGCCAGCGCGGTGACGCCGGCCGTCCCGGCGATGATGGTAGCACCCAGCAGCAGGGTGCGCAGCATTGTTGTATTGGACATCATGCGACCTCCCGCACGTTGGTTGTGCGTGCGTGTTCCGCACGGCGCAGCACCGGCAGGCACAGCGCCACGCCAATGGCCAGGATGGTGGGACCAAAGACGCGCGGCAGCAGTCCCCAGCCGTCAAGCCCGACCTCCCAGAACGCCCACAGCCATGTAAAGGCGCAGGCCCCAAGGTAAAGCAGGCCACCCAGCGGGCGGCCCATGGCCATCAGCACGCCCGCGGCGGTGACCACCAGGCCGCAGACGACGTAGTAAAGCGAGCCACCAAGGAACGCGAGTTCCGCGCCCATGTATAAAAGGGGCAGGCCCAGAAGGATAATGATGACTGCAAGTAAAAGCGTCGCCCATCCCGCGGCGCTGTGTGGTTTCATGAAAGCAGACATAATGGATGTTCCTCCAGTATCATGAAGCGGAGGCTAGTCCCGCGCCTGTTAAACGCGAAAAAACGAAATCGCGAGGTTGGTCACGACTTTATTATGATTGTTTCAGAGCTGTAAGTATTCCGCCACAAAACAGCTCTCATCATGACGTATTTAGAATCCAGACCTGCTGTGGCTGCACACGAAATGTTTTTTTTACTTACCCACAACCAGATCGGGAACCATTACGGATGTCGCGCGCGCCGGTGCGACCAGGTAAAGCCCCGCCTGCCCCGCCACCCGCAGCGCGCGTGCCGTGGGGGCTGACACCGCCACCAGCCCCGGCATGCCCGCCATGATCGCCTTATGCGCCATTTCATACGAACACCGGCTGGTGATCACGCAGAACCCGCGCCCGAAATCCAGCCCGTCCCGCAGCCCCGCCCCCACCAGCTTGTCCAGCGCGTTGTGGCGGCCCACGTCCTCGCGCACCTGCATGATCGTGCCATCCGGCGCGCACCATGCGGCGGCATGCAGCATGCGCGCGCGGGCATTGAGCACCTGCCGCCCCGGCAGCGCCGCCAGCGCCCGCCCCACCGCCGCAAGGTCGGGCGGCGCATCGGGCACATGGCGGCGCGGGCGGTCCAGCACGTCACGCGCGTCCGTGCCGCACACGCCACAACTGGTGCGTCCCGCCATCGCCCGTCGCCCGCGCGCCAGCAGGCGGTGGAAGGACGGACCGTCAATGCGCATGTCCACCCGGGCATGGTCGGCTTCCGCCCGGACCGCGACATCCTTCAGCGCCGCAAGGTCGGGGATGATCCCTTCGGTCAGGGCAAAGCCGGCGGCGAAGTCATGCAGGTCCAGCGGCGTCGCCATCATCACCCCGTGCGCCATGCCGTTGAACGACAGGGTGACGGGCGTTTCCTCCGCAATGTCCAGCGTGCGCGCGTGGGCGGTGGCGCCGGGCGCATGAACCGTCATGGCGCAGGGAACGATGGCGGGCGGCAGGGATCGGGTCATGATGCGGTCCTTCGGGTGCGGGACAGGGCGTGGCCGGTCATGTTCATGAACATGCCAATCCCATCGGCGGCATGGCGTAATGGCCGAGGCCGTGCCGGGCGCAAGGGCGGCAGGCCGTTGAAAGGGCGATACCGGGCACGGCTTTGCGGTCATTCAGCCCCGCGCATGACGCCGGGCCAAGGCGTAATCGGCGGGGGTGTTGATGTTCATGAACGGGTCCGGGCCATCGGGCGGCACGGCAAAATCCACCCCGCGCGCGGCCAATGCATCGGCCAGCGTGCGCACGCGGGTCATCTCGCGCCGGGTATCGGGCGTGATGCTGCCCAGCTGGCGGCCCAGAAGGGTGCGGCAGCCCACCGGCCATGCCGCGACCAGGCTGTGGCGCTGCCCGCCACTGATGGCAAAGGACGGCGCGGGCAGCAGGCGGGGCACAAGGCCAGCGGGAATGAACGGCGTATCGCCCGGCACCGTCACCAGCACGTCGCACCCCTGCCCCGCCGCCCATTCCAGACCGGCCAGCACGCCAGCCAGCGGCCCGACGCCCGCAACCCTGTCGGCCAGCACCGGCAGGCCGTGGGCCGCGAACCGCGCCGGGTCGCCATTGGCGCTGATGGCAAGGGCGGCACAGCAGGGACGCAGCCGGGTCAGGATGCGGTCAAGGCACGTCATGTCCCCCAACCGCAGCAACGGCTTGTCACCGCCCCCCATGCGCCGCGCCATGCCCCCGGCCATGACCAGTCCGGCCACGCGCGCCCCCGCCATCAGCGCCCGCATTGCACGCGGCGGGACAAGGCCGTACCCTGCGCCATCCCCCGCATGGGCGGGCGGGATGACGTAGTGTTCAGGGGGTGCGTTCCATGTCCCATCCACCACGACAGGCGGTGATCGGCCTGACCGGGCGCAGCGGGTCGGGCAAGACGCACCTGCTGTCGCGCCTGCTGCCGGCATTGCGCGCGCGGGGGCAGGCGGTTTCCACCATCAAGCATACGCATCATGATATCGACATCGACCGGCCGGGCAAGGATTCCTGGGTCCATCGCAATGCGGGTGCCACCGAGGTCATGCTGGCGGCCCCCGGCCGGTGGGTGCTGCAGCACGAATGCCCCGACGCGCCACCGACCCTGCGGGATCTGCTGTCGCGCATGCGGCGCACCGACCTGGTGGTGGTCGAAGGCTTCCACGCCACCGTTCCCGCCAGTATCGAGGTCTATCGCCCCGGCATCGGCAAGGACCCGCTGTTCAGGCATCAGGACAACATCATCGCCATCGCAACCGACACGCCCCATGACCCCACCCTGCCCGCGCACCTGCCGGTGCTGGATGTGAACGATACGGACGCAATTGCCGATTTCGCCCTGCGGCATGCCTGTCGTGTTGTCATTGAATGAAAGACGCATTGTCTTGACCAACCCATCATGCAGACCAGAAAAACGTTTGGGCGCCGCTTTTTAAGACAGCGGCATGCCCCACACCACCTGCCCCACCCGGATGGGGTTTTCCGCCGTGACCGCCAGCAGCGTATCCGCGCGGGAAAAGGCGATGATGTCGGATGCGCCAACCGTGGGCACGCGGCGGCAGCACGCGCCATCGGGGCCGTGGTGCAGGGTGACGGGGATGAACTGCGTCACACCGGCGGGGGCATCCGCCGTGAAACCGGCCGTGGCGGGAATGGCGGGCTGTGGCGTATCCGCGCCCATGACCGCGCACAGGTAGGGCCGCACGAACATCAGCGCGCAGATGGCCGCGGCACCCGGGTTGCCGGGCAGGCAGAATATCGTCCGTCCCCCCAGTTCCAGCACCGTCAGCGGCCGGCCGGGGCGGATCGCGACGCCCCGGAACACCACATCCGCCCCCATGTCGCGCAGGATATCCAGCATATGGTCCGTGCCGCCCACCGATATGCCGCCCGTCGTGACCACGATATCCGCACCCCCGATGGCCGCGCGCAGGTGGGCGGCCTGCGCGGCCACGTCATCGGTCGGGGCGGCATGCGTGCTGACGCGCGCGCCGATGGCCCCCAGCATGGACGCCAGCATCGGGGCGTTTGAATCCGGGCACGCGCTGGCCGCCCCCGCCGCCAGTTCCGCGCCGTTGGACAGGACGGATACGCGCGGCCTGCGGGTAACCGGCACATCGCGCAGCCCCTGTGCCGCCAGCAGGGCCACATGCCGCCAGTCCAGCACCTGCCCGCGCGCGACAAGCCGCGTGCCGGTGGCGAATTCCTCCCCCTGCCTGCGGATATTCGCCCCCCGTGCCGCAAGCGGCGTGGCCGGGGCCACGGCATGACCCACAACCGCCATGCGTTCGGCCGCCATGACACAGTCGGCGCCCGCCGGGATGCGCGCCCCGGTCAGGATGGCGCGCGCATGCCCCGGCGCCAGCGGTTCGGGCCGGTCGCCCGCTACCGTGCGGCCCGCGACCGGCAGCGGCGCATGGGCCGCCATGGCGTCATGGGCGAAGGCATACCCGTCCATGGCGGAAATATCGGCAGGCGGGCGGCAGGTCGTGGCAAGGATGTCAGCCGCCGCCACCCGCCCCGTCGCCTGCGCCAGCGGCACGCGGGTCATGGGCCGCGCGCTGCCCGCCGCGCATGCCAGCACCAGCCGCAGGGCGGTGGGATAATCCACCAGCCGCGTGAAAGCGTTGCTGTTCATGACAGGACCGGGTTTCAGGCCGGTTCGGGCTGGCTTGCGGGGTTTGCCGCCGTGACGCGCACCGGTATCGACTTGGCGGCGGGGGTGCCCGCGATCTGGTCGAAATGCGTAAGCGGCAGCAGCGGGTTGAGTTCGGGGTAATATCCGGCAATCGACCCGCGCGGCATGGGGTATGGCACCACCATCAACCCGTCCACCCGGCGCTGCGTGCCGTCGGTGCTGATGGTTTCCAGGTCCGCCATCGCGCCATCCGCCAGTCCCCGCGCCGCCATGTCATCCCGGTTCATGAACACCACCATGCGGGTGTTGTACACGCCCCGGTAACGGTCGTTATTGGTATAGACGGTCGTATTGTACTGATCGTGCGAGCGGATGGTGGACAGGCGCAGCATGTCCGGGCCGCCAATGGGCGTGTCCTCGTCCAGCCCGTCGAAAAGCAGGAAATTGGCCTTGCCCGTGGGCGTGTTCCATATCCGCTGGCGCGGGGGCACCGGCAGCGAAAAGCCCTTGCCCTGGCGGATGCGCGTGTTGAAACCGGCATACAGGTCGGGATAGACCTGCGCGATCCTGTCGCGGATCAGGTCGTAATCGTCAATGAAGGCTTCCCATTCAATCGTGCTGTCCGGCAGGGTGGCGCGCGCCATGCGGCACACGATCTCGATTTCCGAACGCAGGTCGGCGCTGGCGGGGTGCAGCACGCCGTGGGACCGCGTGACGCCGGACATCGCATCCTCGATGGTGATGAACTGCGGCCCGGTTTTCTGCATGTCGATTTCGGACCGCGCAATGACCGGCAGGATCAGCGCGTCACGCCCATGCACCAGATGCCCGCGATTGAGCTTGGTGGCAATGCCCACGGTCAGGTCCAGCCGCGACATCGCCTCATACGCCACCGGCGTGTCGGGAATGGCATGGATGAAGTTGCCCCCCATGCCGATGAACACCTTCGCCGTGCCGTCAATCATGGCCTGCACGGATTCAATCACATGGTGGCCGTGTTCGCGCGGCGGGCTGAAGCCGAATGCCGCCTGAAGCCGGTCGAGGTAAAGGGTGGTCGGCTTTTCATCAATGCCCACCGTGCGGTCGCCCTGCACGTTGGAATGGCCGCGCACGGGGCAGATCCCCGCCCCTTCCTTGCCAAAATTGCCACGCAGCATCAGCAGGTTGGCGATCTGGTGGATCACGCGCGATCCCTGCTGGTGCTGCGTCACCCCCATGCCGAAGCAGATGATGGTGGCGTTGGACGCGGCATAGATCCCGGCCACCCGGCGGATCTGTTCCTCGCTCAGGCCGGAGGTGGCGACGATATCAGGCCACCGCGTCGCCTCGATATCGGCCTTCAGGGCATCGAACCCGTCGGTGTGCTCGGTAATGAAGGCATGGTCCAGGACCGCCGGCTCCCCCCTGGCCGCAGCGTCCGCATCCATCTGGAACAGGGCCTTCATCACCCCCTTGAGGAACGCGACATCACCGCCAATGCGCACGTGACAGAATTCGCTGGCGATGGGCGTGGAACCGAAGGTCGCCATCTTGATGGGGTCCTGCGGTTCGGTAAAGCGGATCAGCGCGCGTTCGGGCATGGGGTTGACGGCCACGATCGGCGCGCCGCGCTTACGCGCATGCACCAGTTCGGTCATCATGCGCGGGCTGTTGGTGCCGGTGTTCTGGCCGATGATGAAAATGGCCTCCGCATGGGCGAAATCCGTCATCCGCACCGTGCCCTTGCCAATGCCGATGGACATGGGCAGCCCACGGCTGGTCGGTTCGTGGCACATGTTGGAACAGTCGGGGAAGTTGTTGGTGCCGAACGCGCGCACGAACACGGAATACAGGAACGCGGCCTCGTTTGACGTGCGGCCCGATGTATAGAACTCGGCCTGGTCGGGATGATCGAGCGCGCGCAGGTGCCGGCCGATCATGTCATAGGCTTCATCCCACGTGCATGGCACGTAGTGGTCACTGGCCGCGTCATAGCGCATGGGCCGGGTCAGGCGGCCCTGTTCCTCCAGCCAGTGGTCGCTGCGGGACATGAGTTCGGTTACGGTGTGGGCGGCAAAGAAATCCGCGCCGATCCTGCGCTTCGTGGCCTCGAACGCCAGCGCCTTGGCCCCGTTTTCACAGAATTCCAATGTCTTTTCACGGTCGGGATCCGGCCATGCGCAGCTTGGGCACTTGAAGCCATCGGGATGGTTCATGGCCAGAAGCGCGCGTGATCCCTTGGCCAGTACGCTCTGTTCCATCAGCACGCGCGCGGTGGCGTTGGCCGCCCCCCACCCACCGGCGGGATGGGTATAGGGCTTGAATTCCGGTTTTTCTGACATGGCGCTCTCCCGTGTTCGCACGCAGGAAACCGCCGGTCTGGCATTATTGCAACTGCGCAAAGGCAGATTTTACCACGTATAACAGAGATTTATCTGTTGATAAGCCCCGTCTATCAACGGGCGCAACCCTATGGGCCGCATTGATTATATGTCATCATATATAGACAGTGGCGGCAATATCCATCGGGCCATCCCGGCCGGATTATACCCGGTCTGACATGATATCTCGCAGCGTGGTGCGGTCGAGCACCTGCAGGAAGGCATCCAGCGATTGCGACAGCAGGCGCCGCAGGCGGCACATGTCAGCCAGCACGCAGGGCTGCCCGTTCTGCGGCTGGCACGCCACGACAGGCTGCATGTCCGCTTCCATCAGGCGTACGATATCGCCGATGATGATTTCCTGCGGCTGGCAGGGCAGCACAAGCCCACCCGACCGGCCACGACGCGTCAGCACGATCCCCTCGTTGGACAGGCGGTTGACCACCTTGACCAGATGATTGTGGGAAATGCTGTGGTGGCTGGAAATCTCGTGCACGGAAACCCGCCTGTCCGCATTGCACGCCAGATAAACGAGCACGCGAATGGCGTAGTCGGTATGAAGGGTCAGGCGCATGGTATGGTGTTCACGGCCTCCCCACCCCGGCTGTCGCATGGACCTGACACGGCAGGGTGGCGGTTCCCGGCCCGGGTGGCGGGTATGACCCGGTACTGTAGCATGCGCGGCATCGGTATCCTGTGGTCAGATAGGGTGACGACGTTAATATATTATGAAAAAAGACTGTATCGGTCCGCACTGCAATAGGGAAGTATCCCGTTGCGTTTCGCATAATATATTTTTATCAAATCATAAACAAAACTTATAATTAAACCGGCGGAAAACTGCCAATTCTGTATCGTTCCTTGGGTGGATGCTTATACGCCCCATAAATAAAAAGCCAGAATGATCCATCTGCCACCGACTAATATTTTTTATGGTCCAGTATCAGGTCATGCAGCGTCACACGGTCCAGCACGGCCATGAAGGCGTTCAGCGATTTGGAAAACAGGCCACGCAGCCGACAGGCATCCGCCAGCACGCATGGCTGCCCCCTGGCGGGCACGCAGGCCACGATCGCATGCAGGTCGGTTTCCATCAGCCGGACAATGTCGCCAACGAAGATTTCATGCGCCGTGACCGCAAGTTCCACCCCCCCGCTACGGCCCCGCCGCGCAAGGATGATGCCATTGTTGGACAGGCGGTTGACCACCTTGACCAGATGGCTTTGTGAAATTCCATGGGTGTCGGCAATTTCCTGGATCGCAACCCGTCTGCCCGGATTCTGTCCAAGGTAGACGAGGGCGCGAATGGAATAATCCGTATAAAGTGTCAGGCGCATGGCACCTCATGACGCCTGTAATGCGACTTCGGAATGATCTGGCGCAAGGATGTGCTCCGCAAGAACCAGATTTGCGGCCGAAATGGGCGGGGAAATGTAAAAACCCTGAATCCGGTCGACTTTCAGTTCGATCAGGATATCCATCTGCTCCCTGGTTTCCACCCCGCCCACGGTCACGCTCAGGCCAAAGGCATGGGCAAGTCCCGTCAGGTGGGCAATCACGTCACGCGCGGCCGGGTTGTGTGCGATATCGGTCACCAGGCGGCGGGAAATCTTGGCCTGCGTGAAGCGGATGTCACGCAGGACCGCGATCGGCAGGGTCGCCTGCCCGAAATCATCCAGCGTCAGCTGGAAACCCAGGCTGGCCAGTTCCTGCAACCGCATCAGCACCCGGTCCGACCGGCGGCCCGCCAGCACGCTTTCGGATATTTCCAGCACATAGTCGCTGGCATTGCCGCCCTGCCGCCTGATCTCGGCTTCGAGGTCATTCTGGAACCCGACATTGAGCAGGTCGAGCCGCGACAGGTTGATGGTCAGGTTGGGATAGGTCGTCAGGCTGCTGTTCCACAGCCGCATGTCGTTCTGAAACGACTTCACCAGTCGCGGGCTCATGGCCTGCGCCAGCGTGGCGTCAAGGAACACGTCACGGAAGCTGTCCGCCGCCAGCAGCCCGCGCAGCGGATGGTGCCAGCGCAGCAGGGCCTCGATCTGGTCGCACCTGCCGGTCGCAACATTCAGGATCGGCTGGTAATACAGCTCGAACTGGTCCTTTTCCACGCCATCGCGCGCATCAGTCAGGATCTGCGCGCGTTCAAGTGCGTGCTGGTGCAGGGTGATATCGAACATCCGTGCCTGGTGCCCGCCCGCGCGCTTGGCCGCATACAGCGCGATATCCGCGTTCTTCTGCAGGGATTCGGCACTTTCCTGGCTGGCGACCGGGCTTACGCCAATGCTGCCCGACACGTTGACCATGGTATTGCCGACCTCGATCGGGGCTTCAAGTGCCGCCAGCAGCCGTTCCAGCATGGTGTTCAGCGGCGTGGTCAGCAGCGTGTGGTTGAGGACAAGCGCGAATTCATCCCCACCCAGCCGACACACCGCGTCCTGCGGGCTGACCAGTTCAAGCAGCCGGTGCGAAATCGTCTTCAGCACCACGTCACCGGCATGGTGGCCGTGGATGTCGTTGATCTGCTTGAAACCATCAAGGTCGAACATGACCAGCATGATTTCACGGGTGATATTGCGGGCTTTTTCCTCCACCGACGCCTGCAGCACGGTGTTGAAGCCGCCACGGTTGAACAGGCCCGTCAGCGGGTCGGTCGCCGCCAGCGACTTCAGCCGGTCACGGGTGTTCATAAGTTCCGTGATCTCGAAGCGGGTCGCAACATATCCCTCCACCGCGCCAAGCGAGTTGTGCTTGGGCATTATGGTCGTCGCCACCCAGTACAGCGTCCCGTCCTTGGCGCGGTTGCAGATATTGCCACGCCAGATTTCCCCCGACCGGATGGTGCGGTACATCTGCCTGAAGAAGCTGGCGTCATGATACCCCGAATTGACGATCCGGTGCGTGGAGCCAAGCAGTTCCTCACGCGGGTATCGGCTGATCTCGCAAAAGCGGTCGTTGACGTAGGTAATCACGCCACGCACATCCGTAATGGCGACGATCAGGACATTGTCCACCACGTCGGCCCAGAAATCGGAATCCTTGTGGGTTAGCGCGCGCAGGCGATCATCGTGTTTGAGTGACATGGCGTTGCTCCATCTTTCGTCTTGAATGGATCAGGACTTGGCTTTTGCTGTGGGGAACAGCGTGGTGGTCGTCGCCTTTGCGGTGGGGGCCGGCTGTTTTTCCGTATTGTCCACGGGCTGCGCGGGTGGCGTCGCGGCATCGGCCGCCCCGGCGCGGGCGGCTTCGATTTCACGAATGACGGCAGGCGCGCCCCCCTTGCGGACCCACTGTTCCAGGTCCTGCGGGGCCAGTGGCTTGGCGAACAGGTAGCCCTGCATGACGTCACAGTTCAGTTTTTCCAGCAGTTCGCGCTGCTGTTCCGTCTCGACCCCTTCGGTCACGACGGTCATGCCCAGGCGCGACCCGATGCCGATCACCGCCATGGTCACCGCCTGCGCGTTGGTGTCGTATTCGAAATCGTTGATGAAGCTGCGGTCGATCTTGATTTCCGTCAGCGGCAGGCGCGTCAGACGCGACAGCGATGAATACCCCGTGCCGAAATCATCCATCGACAGGCCACAGCCAAGGTTGCGGATGGACTGCAGCACTTCCTCGGTATCGCGGCTGTTGTCCATCATTACGCTTTCGGTGATTTCCACCGTCAGGCGCGCGGGCTTGAGGTCATGGTCCTTCAGCAGGGTCGCGATGTGTTCGGGCAGCGCGCGGTTGCGGAAATGCACCGCCGACAGGTTCACGGCCACGGTGGGGACATGGATGCCGTCGCGATCCCATTTCACGATCTGGCGGCATGCTTCCTGCAGCGACCACCGGCCGATGGCCTCGATCTGGCCGGTTTCCTCCGCCACCGCGATGAAGCGGGAGGGGAAGATGTTGCCCAGATGCGGATGATGCCAACGCGACAGGGCTTCCACCCCGCTGAGTTCGAGCGTATGCGTGCGCACCTGCGGCTGGTAATGCAGCTGCAGCATGCCCTGCGCCAGTGAATCCCGCAGCGCGGAACCCAGCACCAGCCGGTCCTGCGCCACCTGGTTCTTTTCCAGGTTGGCGAAGCGGAAGATGCCGCGCCCGTCTTCCTTGGCCTGGCGCATGGCCGTGTCGGCATGGCTGAGCAGCGATTCACTGTCCGGCCCGTTGGCGGGGAACGTGCTTATGCCGATCGAGCATGAAATGGACAGCGTGTTCTGCCCGATCTGCAGCGGGCGGCCGATGGTGTCCAGAAGCTGCCGGGCGATTTCCTCGATCCGCTTGCCCTCGCAGTCAGGCACGACCACCACGAATTCATCCCCGCCCGAACGGCTGAGGACATAGTCGTCCCTGGAAATTGAACGGATGCGCCCTGCGATCTCGACCAGGAACTGGTCGGCATAGACATGGCCCAGCGCGTCGTTGATATCGCGGAAGCGGTCGATGTCCAGCATGAAGATCGCCAGCGTCCGGTTGCCCGGCTGGGCAATGATGTCTTCCATTACCCGGTGCAGCGCGCCACGGTTCAGCAGGCCGGTCAGGGAATCATAACGCGCAAGCTGGGTCAGGTGCGTCTTGGTGGCGTGCTGTTCCAGCGCCAGCGCGCAGAACGGCAGGCACGACCCGACCAGGCGCTGCGGCCATGCGCCCAGCTGGTTGGGTTCGCGCAGGTACAGCGCGAAGATGCCCGTCACCCGCCCGTCGCCCGCCATGACGGGGGCGGCATAGCACGACTGCAACCCGAGCGATCGGCACATGGACTGGTAATTGTCCCATACCAGCCGCCCGGTATAGGACGGGTTGGCCTTCAGCTTCTCCACGTCGGACGGCGATGGCACGGTGGTTTCCAGCGCGTTGCGGATACGCGGCGGCAGGGCGGACGTGCAGATCACCCGCCACGGCTGCGCATCATCCAGCACCAGCAGGGCGGCGACGGAATTGGGCACGAAGGCCTCGACCTTGCGGCAGATCAGTTCACCGATATCCTGTATCAGCATGTCGCTGGCCAGGGCCTGCAGCACGTCGTTCTGCAGGATCAGGATCTTGCGGCGCTGGCTTTCCTCCGTGACGTTTTTCATCACGCCCATGTAGTAGGTCAGCTTCCGCCCGTCCTTGGTGATCTGCACCTTCGACAGTGACAGTTCACCACAGATGTATTCGCCGTCCGCACGCGTGAATTCGACTTCGCGCGACGTGCCGACAATGCGGTTGTGCCCGCTTTCACGGTTGCGGTCGATATAACGGTCATGTTCATGGCGCAGGCGCACGGGCACCAGGCAGTCCACGTTGCGGCCCATGACCTCGGCGCGCGGGATGCCCCACAGGGCTTCCGCCGCGTGGTTGTAGAAAATGATCTCGTTATCCTGACCGATGATGACCGTGGCATCTATGGCCTGTTCCAGCGCGGGCAGCAGGATTTCGGTGGTAAGGGCGGTTATGTCGGACATCGGCTGGCTATCTTTCTTCGTTTTCATTCGGAATGGGCCACGATGGCGCGCAGGCGGTCGAGGTCGAGGATATGTATGGCGCGCCGCTGCCGGGAAATGAGCTTTTCCCGGTGAAAGGCGCTGAGCAGGCGGCTGACCGTCTCGGTCGTCAGGCCAAGGAAATCGGCTATGTCGGCGCGGGAAATGGCGGGATCGACGGGCCACAGCGCGCCCCGTCCCATGCGGGTCCCCTGCACGACCAGGAAGGCGGCCAGCCGTTCGCGCGCGGTCTGGCGCCCCAGCATCAGCAACCGGTTATGCAGCCCCACCAGCACCTGCCGCGCGGTGTGCAGCGACGCGGCGCAGGCGCCGGGCGATGTTTCGTGCAGGTGCCGCAGGTAGGGTGTCGGCACGCACGTCACCCGCAGCGTGTGCATGGCTTCGGCGCTGTAGTGGTAATGCGTGCATGGATAGGCAGGCAGCACGTCCCCCTTGTGGGCGAAACCGATGATCTGCCGCCGCCCGTCCGGAAGTGACTTGAACAGGCGCGCCCCACCACTGACCACATGGAAATGCATGTTGGCCGGCATGCTTTCCGTCATGAACTCCTGACGGTTCACATAATGGCGTTCCACCCCGGCCAAGGGATTATGAAGCTGCGTTAAAGGCATCTTTATCTTTTTCTGTTCCCGACAGGACTGCGACAGTTCTGACTAATGACATCTTTTTGCCATAAGTTAATTTGTAAAATGCATGCAGAATAAACAGACGCAATTGTTTATATATCCGTACATCTTATATTTTTGCGTAATTGTCGGATAACTGCCGCACCCTGCCCTGTAAGTATCTGGCCATTCTGGCCGCATGGTGGCGTGTTCCCGCCACGGCGCGGTCCGGGCGCTGGCCCGCACGGCCGGGCCTGGTGCCGGTGGGGGTGGATATTCTCCCCCCTGCCCGCCCGCGCATGGTCCGGATCACGCCACGGCTGCATTACCATTTCCCGGTGATGGCGACCGGGGGATTATTCCCGGTTTCCCGCGATCCGTCCGGGAATGGATCACGTCGTTCATCTCCCCTTGCACCGCGGGGCCTGTTGCCCGGTAGGGTACGGTGCCAGTGTGTTGCCTCGCCTGCTGCAGACGGGCGCGGTGCGCCCGGTGCGGTCTGTGTGCCCGGTGTCCCCCGGCCGATGGCAAGGGGATGGGCGGCCTGCCTACACCCGCGTGGTCAGTGTAAAAGGCCGGGATGTTCAAATAATGGTGCCGCCGGTGCGGGGACAGGCGGGCACGCTGTTCCACTTTTTTACTTCCGCCCTGCCCCACGGTATGGGGGATGGCGGATGCACGTTGATATGCCTTTCATGCAGTGGGCATGAGCCATGAATATTACGCTGACAGTTTAATATTTCATGAAAGTATACTGAAATGTTTTGAAATAATTAGGTAAAAGATATGATAGGCCTATGAAAAAAAATTGTTTTCAGCCCATCATAATCACGGGGTCATGCCCGATTTTTACATGGACGCACCGTTTCCCCGGCGCTGGCCCGAAGGGAAAGGACACGAAATCCGCCCCGTCATGGGTACGGAACAGATCGCCCCGAAGGATGGCGAACCGGGATGCGCAATGGGCACCCGAACGGGGGATTATGGGGGATGGAAGGCGACCGTCACGGGCCGGGGCGCGATGCCCTGCTTTTCCGCCCCGCCCGAACGCAATCAGGCGGGTACGCGCCTGCGCACCCGCCTGATACCGTCCCGACAGGACAGGCAGCTTACTTCTTCGCAGCCGCGCGCTTGCCCAGAAGCTGGATTTCGGAGGCATTGACCCCTTCGGGGTCAAGGGCGGCCCTTTTGGCGATGGCCTGTTCTTCTTCCGTGGCGTGTTCGCCGCCCTTCAGGACGTGTTCGGCCAGACGGATGGTTTCCGCTTTCGTCATGATGGCGGGGGAATGCGTGGCCTTGCGCACCAGATCGTGGATGGAACCGGCCGCATGCGGGACGCGATGTTCGCTCATGGTAGATAACTCCTTATGATATCACCATATGTTGAGCGTCCACCACACGGTATCAATACACAGTTTGAAATATTTTCTATCTATCCGGCGTATCAATGCCGGCCAGGCCATCGGATACGCGCTGTCCTCAGCCCTTTCCCGGTGGCGGATGGCCGGGCAGCCCCGTCAGGATCATGGCGGTGGATGGCCGCGTAGCCGCCACATACAGCAGTTGCTGTGTTTCCAGCACGTTGGTCGCGGCCCGACGGGTAATGTCGCCTATATCCACGAAAACACGGCCAAACGTGCTGCCCTGCGCGGTATGCACGGTCATGGCATAGACCGCCTGCAGCCGCCCGATGCCGCGACGGAACACGAAACGGTGCTGCCAGCGCGCGCGTTCTTCCACCGCCTCGCGCCGCAGGCGGCGTTCGATGGCCGCCATGTCCGCGCCGGGTCGCAGGATGGGCACGGGCACTTCCTCCCCCGGCAGGGTGCGCAGCACCACGTCATGCACCGGCAGTTCGGTGGTCCAGCCCGCGACCTTTGACGTGGCGGGAAAGGCATGGCGCAGGATGGCGGGGCGGATGTCGATCACCTCCGCCTCCTCATTGGTGGCGACGACAACGCGCCGCCCCTCCACATCCATGACCGGGGCGCGGGCGATCACGCGTTCGCCCGCGACAAAGGGGGTTGGCGTCTCGCCGCCATGCACCCAGCGGCGCACCATGCGGTTGACCGCCTCCACCCGTGCATTGGTCCAGCACAGGTAGCGGAAGGCGTCGCTGTCGGCGCGGAATTCATCGGATGTAAAGGCACGCTGCATCCACGCATCGGGCGCGCGCGGCACGAACAGGCCCGCGCCGTCACGGTGATTGGCGCGGCACCATGACCAGTCCAGCGGGCCGCCCTGGCTTTCACGTATGGTTGTGGCGGCGGCGACCAGCGGGTTGCCCGCCGCCTGCCGCACCACCGTTTCAAGGTGCGAGGCCGACCGGATGGCGAATGACGGGCTGATCGCCTCCCCCACCGGCGGCAGCTGTGCCGGGTCGCCCACGAACAGCACGAAACGGTCGGGCACCAGTTCACGCACCCAGCGCATGAGTTCCGATCCCACCATGGAACATTCGTCGATGATGATGACATCCGCCGTAATCGGTTCGGGCCGGTCGGCGCGCTGCAGCACCTCGCGCCCGCCATCCTGCGTGCCGGGCTGCAGCGACAGGACGTTATGGATGGTGCGGCAGGGCGCAAGGCTGCCCACGCGCGCCTTCAGCACGGCGGTGGCCTTGTGGGTCGCGGCGGTAAAGACCACCTCCGCCCCCTGTTTGCGCAGCGCACGGGCCACGCGCTGCATGAGCGTGGTCTTGCCCGTGCCGGCATAGCCGGTCAGCAGGTGCGTAGCACAGGTCGTGCGCGCGGTCAGGATTTCCGCCAGCGCGCGTTCCTGGCACGTTGTCAGTTCCAGACGCGACATGGGACGGACCTGCGAAAAGGGTAAGCGGCATGCGGGGCCATCGGGCCGGGGGTGATCCTTGATCCGTTGATGCGATGGGGACGAGTATTAGGCCGCCCCACCCCATCGGGCCAGTGGAAATGCGCGTCTCCCTACGTAAGCGCATTGCTGCTGTCACATGGGGAACCCCCGGCCATTACAGCGCATGCCAGGCCCGGCATCCTGTGCCGCTGCATCAGTCGGGATATCAGGCCATCCCTGTCCCGCCATGCGGAAAATGGCGATCAGATGGCACTGGCGAACATGAACCGACAGGCGACAATAGACTGATAAAAATAAAGGTTTCAGGCGCTGCGGCGGCCCGCGACCCAGACTTCCCGCACCGTCAGGTCCGGTCCCATCACCACCATGTCCGCCCGGCGTCCGTGCATGATGACGCCACGGTCATGCAGTCCCAGCCAGTTGGCGGCATGCGTGCTGACCAGCGCCGCCGCCTGCGGCAGGGACGCGCCGGCCTGAATGGCGTTGCGCAGCGCCTGGTCCAGTGTCAGCACGCTGCCCGCCAGCGTCCCGTCATGCAGGCGGGCCACGCCATCTTGCACCATTACATCCTGTCCCCCCAGCGAACTGGGGCCATCGCCCATGCCGGTGGCGCGCATGGCGTCGGTAACAAAAACCAGCCGCTGCCCCATGACCCGGTGCGCAAGGCGGAACAGGGCGGGATGGACGTGATGGGTGTCGAAAATCATCTCGGCATAGGCGTCGCCGCTGCACATCAGCGCCGTGGCCGGGCCCGGCGCGCGCGCCATGATCGGCGGCATGGCGTTGAACATGTGCGTGCCACCGGCCACGCCACCGCCGCCACATATGCGGCATATGGCGCGTTCGGCCTGTTCATGATCCGCCTGCGTATGGCCGATATTGACCCGTATGCCCGCCTGTATGAACTGCTGGATGGCGGTATCGGCATGTTCCATTTCCGGCGCCAGCGTCACCAGCCTGACCGCCCCGGTCTTTATGACCGCGCTGACCCGCGCGGGCGTGGGCAGCTGGGTATGCGCGGGCTGCGCGCCGCGCCGGTGGGGGTTGATGAAGGGCCCCTCCAGATGCGCGCCGGGAATGCTGGGGCCGCCCTGCGTCCCGTTGCGCATGACATCGACCACCGCACGCAGCGTATCGGTTATGTCCGACCACGGGGCGGTCATGGTGGTCGGCAGCAGCGTGGTGGTGCCCTGCGCCATATGGAACATCGCCATGTGCCGGATCGCCATTATGCCATCCATGGTGTCCGCCCCGTCGCCGCCATGAACGTGGGCGTCAATGAAACCGGGCAGGATGTAACGGTCGGGCACGTTGTGCGACAGGGGCCGCACATCTGTAATTGAGGTATCGAACACGACACGACCCGGCATGACCCGGTCTGGCAGGACGATGTGGCCATCAATATTCACGGTGCTGCTTTCCCTGTTCGCTCTGGTTGAGGCTGTCTGTGCGTGTTACCGCGTTGGCGCGGCGGATGCCATAACCTGCCCGATATGTCGCGGGCATTCCGTAAAATGATACGTATTGACAACAAAACGGAAATTCAGGACCGTCTGCGCATCATTGCGGGAAAAGATAACGGTATGCGCGGACGATGTGACAGGCACGGATTACGGTTTTCCCTGCGCCTTCTATGCACTGGCCTGACCCTTGCCCTGTCGCCGGTGGCGGCACGGGCCGCGACGGATCATGATACATCCGTCGCAGGCCAGGTTGATCTGGCGCACTGGTACTGGGGGCCATACAACACATGGTCGTGGCGGCACATGCGCGAGGTATTTCCCAGCGCTGGCATTACCCATGCCCCGATGCCACAACCCCTGCCCGACGCCCCTGCCCGCCCGGCCACGCAATGGCGGGTTACGGATCACGCAGGCGGCCGGGCGAAACCCCTGGCGCAGGTCCTGTCGCGCAACCATGTCGATGCGTTCATGGTGATGCAGCATGGCAGGCCGGTGGTGGAATGGTACGCCCGCGCCGATCAGGAACGTGTACCGCACCTGATCATGTCCATGTCGAAATCCATGGTTGGCACGCTGGCTGAAATCCTGATTGCCGCGGGCACGATTGATCCCGAACGACAGTTGACGTCATGGCTGCCGGAAATGCGCGGGACGAATTACGATGGCGCCACCCTGCGTCAGGCGCTGGACATGCAGATATCGGACCGGATCTTTGAATCCGAAGCCAATGGCGCGCTGGATTATGAAGACAGCGACCGCGCGGGTGGCTGGCTGCCGCCCCACCCCGACAGCCCGCGTGACCTGCATGCATGGCTGGCCACCCTGCACCACCCGCACGGGCCGCCGGGGGAACATTTCCTGTATCTGGATCAGGGGGCGAACGTGGTGGCGTGGGTGCTGGAACGTGCGACGGGTAAGCCGCTGTCCACCCTGCTGACGGAAAAGATATGGATGCCGATGGGCGCGCGTGATGATGCGTATTACGTGCTGGACCGATCGCACGAAGCCTATGCCTCTGCCGGGATGAACGCCACCCTGCGCGACATGGCCCTGTTTGCGCAGATGATGCTGCATGACGGGCGGGTCGATGGCCGTCAGGTCGTGCCCGATGCGGCGATTGACGCCCTGTATCACCGCGCGGACCGTGCTGTCTGGGCGCGTGACCGGCAGGGGCCGGAAATCACGCAGGGCTTTCCCGGCTTTGAACATGGCGGGTATCGCAGCTTCTGGTATGCCAGTGGCGAAAGCTGCCACCGCATGGCGGCAATCGGCCTGGGCGCGCAGTTCATGCTGATCGACCCGCGCAATGACATGACGGCGGTTGTGCTGTCCGCCACCCCGAAATCCGATGATGACGCCGCCGCCCTTACGGTGGATTACCATGTCATTGACCAGATCATGGCACAGGTGGGTGGTCATCCCTGCACGCCGTCCTGACCCATGCCGGGCGCCTGGACGGAGGACGGCTACATGTCTCCCCGCCCGGATGGCTGGACCCTTGATGGCGGGTGGCGGGCCGCACCGCTTCGTGGTCCGTCCGGGCAATGGGACGGGCGCCCTGCCCCCGGCCGCGGGTAAGCACCACAGCCCATCACGCCGTGTACCGGCGGGCAGAAAGGGAATTTTCCCGCACACACATGCGTAAACCGCCATGGCGCGTGGGACGTGACCGGGTGTCTTGCCCCAACCGGAAAGACGAAGACCGATGGATCGTGGCGTGGAAACCATGGCGGTTTCCCGCACTGTGTGTCATCCGGGCCATGCCGTCATGACCGGCCCCATGGTGGTTACACGGTCATGCCGGCGGGTTGGTAGGCGGAAAACCATGCCGCCAGTTCTTCCGCCGGCAGCGGCTTGGAGAACATGTAGCCCTGCAGCACGTCGCAATCCATGTCCGCCAGCAGGCGACGCTGTTCCTCATGCTCGACCCCTTCGGCAACCACGGTCATGCCCAGGCTCTGGCCAATGCGGACCACGGCCATGACCACGGCGCGGACCTTTTCAATGCTTTCCAGCCCGGTCATGAAGCTGCGGTCGATCTTCACCTCGTTCACCGGCAGGCCAGCGAGGTTGGACAGGCTGGAAAAGCCGGTGCCGAAATCATCCATCGACATGCCGACCCCCATTTCCCGCAGCTTCTGCGCCACGCGGATGGTGCGTTCGTAATTGTCGATCATGGTGCTTTCGGTAATCTCGATCGTCAGGCGTTCGGGCGGAATGCCGGTTTCCTTCAGCAGCCTGTCTACGAATTCCGGCAGCGTTTCGTCACGGAAATGCAGCGGTGACAGGTTGACCGACACCACCGGCACGTCCACCCCGTCGCGCATCCACTGCGCCATCTGCATGCAGGCGGCGCGCAGGGACCACTTGCCAATGGCCTCGATCTGCCCGGTTTCCTCCGCCACGGTAATGAACCGCGCGGGGGAGACGAAGCCCAGCGACGGGTCGATCCAGCGGGACAGCGCCTCCACCCCATATAGCTGGCCGCTGCGGGCATGGACCTGCGGCTGGTAGAACAGGCGCAGCCGGTCGTGGGCGATGGCGTCGCGCAACGCGGCGGCCAGGATCAGCCGGTCACTGGCCTGCTGGTTCATGCGCGGGCTGAAGAAGCAGCAGTGCCCGCCGCCATTCGCCTTGGCCTGGAACATGGCGGTCTCGGCATTTTTCAGCAGGGTGTCCCCGTCCTCGCCATTTTCGGGGTGGACGGCCACGCCCAGGCTTGCGGACAGGCTGACCGGAACGGCGCCGATATGGGTGGGCTTGCCCAGCACGCGCAGGATCGTGGCGCTCAGCGCGGAGGCATGCTGCTGTTCGCCATTGGTGACGATGGTGAACTGGTCCCCCCCGCTGCGCACCAGCGTGTCGTCAATGGTCAGCACGTCACGCAGCTGGCTGGCGATGTGGGCGATCAGTTCATCGCCCGCCGTGTGGCCAAATACATCATTGATATGCTTGAAGTTATCCACCCCCACGGTCAGCAGCATCAGGTTGCCGCGCACGTGGCGGCGCAGGATGCGGGCCATGTTCTGGCGCAGCCAGCGGCGGTTGGGCAGGCTGGTCAGCAGGTCGAAATCCGACAGGCGGTTGATGTGTTCCTTCGCCTCGTGCCGTTCAATGGCCAGCGTGCACAGGTGCAGGCTGGTGGCCACCGCCTTCTGACATGCCGTGTCGGGCAGCGCGTCGGTGCGTGAATAACACGTGAATACCCCCGCCACCCGGTTGTTGCGCAGGATGATGGGCGTCGCGCGCGCGGCCTTGATGCCGTTATGCAGCGTCTGTTCGCGCAAGTGCTGCCAGCGCGGGTCGTGGGCGATGTCGTCGCATTCGGTCACGTTGCCGGTGGCGGCCGCAATGCCCGAACACGCGGCCCCGTCCCCGATCGGCAGCGTGTCATACAGCTTGACCAGCGACAGGGGCAGGCTGGCGCGGCCCTTGCATTTCAGGTGTTCGTCCTTTTCCACCAGGTAGATGGCGGGCATGACGTCGGGAATGTAGTGTTCGATGCGGCGGCAGATGAAGTCCATGACTTCATGCAGGCTCAGGTCGCTGGATATCGCCTCCAGCGTGTCGCGCTGCAGGCTGTCAAGGAAATGCTGTTCGGTAATGTCGGTCAGGACGACGACAATGTTCTCGATCTCGCCACTTTCGCTGAACACGGGGTTCATCGCCGCCGATACCCATATGTCGCGGCCGCTGGCGTGGCGGGCGCGGATTTCCAGCGTGAAGCCACGGGCGTTGCGCGCGCCTTCGTGCAGCTTGTTCAGGATGCCGATATCCGTCGTATCCCCCGCCAGGATGACCGACAGGCCGTGCCCCGTCACCCGTTCGGGGCCAAAGCCGAACATGTCGCTAAAGGCGCGGTTGACGTAGATGATGCGGAATTCCGGGTCCAGGATGGCCACGCCACGGTCGGTTTCGCGCACCACCAGCGACAGCAGGCGGATCTTTTCACGGTCGTCCACTTCCTGCGAAATGTCGCGGATCAGCGCCATGTAGCCGATCTTGCCATCCACCGCGATGCGCGACAGCGACAGGCTGGCCCAGAAACTGGTGCCATCCAGCCGTTCCACCAGGACCTCGCGGCTGGTGCCGACGATCTTGTTGATGCCGGTTTCGCGGTTGTGGCGGATCAGGTCGTCATGCGTGGAACGGATGTTGCGCGGCACCAGCACGTTGACGTTACGCCCGATCACGTCCTGGCGCGCGCAGTGCCACAACCCTTCCGCCGCACGGTTGAAGAAGGTTATGGTGTTGTTTTCATCAATCAGGACAACACCAAGGATGGTCTGTTCCAGTGCAGGAAGGACGGTTACCTGCATGTCATCTATCATGTCGCGGGGCATCGGGCTGCTGGTCTCCTGCTGACTGGAAACGAACGGGGATGAAGCTGCAGTATGGCGTCGGGCCGAAGCCGTCCGGGCCACTGCAATAAGCGACAGCCAGCATGATGTTTCATGCACATGCAGGGGTTAAGAAAAAGTATATGGAAGTATATATAAAATATTGTATTACACATTCATGTATTCACCCCTGAATGCCGCGCCGGTCACGGGCGCGCCGGGGGCGGTGGCGCGGCCTTACATAAAAGTGAGGTATGTAAAAGTAAGCTGTCGCGCCGTGCCCCATGGGGGTATGCTGCGTCGCCTTCCATCACGCGTCCCCGCCGGGGCCGTGCGGGTCGGCGCAACCCCGGCCGGTCAGGTGCAGCCCGCACCCGCCCCGGCCATGGCAGGAGCGGGCATGGTACTGACACGGACCTATCATGCGATGATGACAGCCACCGGGAAGCCGCATGCCGCCGCCCGGTTCCGGGCATGGGGGCGCGTGGCATGAAATGGGCCACCGACCATATCCAGCCCCATGGCTGGCTGCTGGCGTGTGACGCGCGGCTGGAACGCATCGTGCGCTGGTCCGCCAACGCGCCGCGCTGCCTTGGGCGCGACGGGCTGGCGGCGGGGCTGCTGCTGCGCGACGTGGTGGGGCGGCAGGCGACCCACAACATCCGCAACGCCCTTGCCACCCATGGGGAAGCCCACCGCCGGCCCGCCCTTGTCTTCGGGCAGGACGCGCCGGATGGCAGGCGCTATGACATCGCCATCCATACCGCCGGGCCGGACATCCTGCTGGAATGGGAACCCGCCGCCGACCCGGACGGGGACGGGGCGCACCTGTCGCTGCTGCGCACCATGATCGACCGGATCCGTGAGATCACGGATTTCGACCGCCTGTTCCGCACCGTGGTCCGGCTGTTCGCGGGCGTGCTGCATTTCGACCGCGTGATGCTCTACCGCTTTGCCGAAGACGGGTCGGGCGAGGTCGCGGCCGAATACCACGTCCCCAACCTGGAAAGCTTCCTGGGCCAGCATTTTCCTGCCAGCGACATCCCCGATCCCGCCCGCAGGCTGTACAGCACCAACCTGATACGCGTGATCGGTGACGTGGGGGCGGTTCCCATCCCCCTCATCTCGCCCGCCGGCATGGCGCCGCCCGACCTGTCGCATGCCCACCTGCGCGCGGCCACCGCCAGCCACGCGGACTACCTGCGCACGATGGGGGTCGCGGGGTGCGTGTCCGTCTCGCTCATGGTTGACGGGCGGCTGTGGGGCATGATCGCGGGGCACCACTGCAGCCCGCACGTGATGAACATGAGCCAGCGGATCGTGGCGCGCATGTTTGGTGAATTCCTGTCGCTGCAGATCACCAACCTGCTGCGCACCAAGCGGCTGGCCATGACGCGGCAGACCCACACCCTGATCGAGACGCTGCTGAAGGGCGCGGCCCCGGTGGCGGACATGCCGTCCTACCTCATGGCGCACCTGACGGACCTGCTGTCCTTCGTGCAGTGCGACGGGGCGGCGCTGTGGGTGGGCGGGCAATGGACCCTGCATGGCGTGCATCCCCCGCCCGCAGCAATGGACAGGCTGCTGGGACTGGCCCGCCTGTGCGCGGGCACGCAGATCTGGCATACCACCTGCCTGTCGGCGCAGGTGCCCGACGCGGCGGCCTATGCCGCGCAGGCGGCAGGCGTGATGGTCGTGCCGATTTCCTCGCAGCCGGGCGACTACCTGCTGGTGTTCCGGCGCGAGGTGGTGCGTACCCTGAAATGGGGCGCCGACCCCGCCGACCGCCCCAGCCAGCAGGCCGAGGACGGGTATTTCGGCCCCCGCACCAGCTTTGCCATCTGGACCCAGCAGGTCACGGGGGAATGCCTGCCGTGGTCGGGTGACGACATGGAGGCGGCGACCCTTGTCCGCTCCGCCCTGATCGAGGTGATGGGCGCGTACCACCAGTTGCAGCTGACTGAACGCGCCACCGCCGACCTGCGCCAGCGCATGCTGAACGAGGAACTGAACCACCGCGTGAAGAACATCCTGTCGGTGGTGCAGTCACTGGTCAGCCAGCCGCTGGAACCCGGCGGTACGGTCGAAGGCCATGCCGAACGGCTGCGCGGGCGCATCCGCGCGCTGGCGCTGGCGCATGACCAGGCCGTGCGCAGCGAGGGCGGCGGCCTGCTGCGCGCGCTGCTGGATGCGGAACTTGCCCCCTACCGCGAGCGTTGCTTCATCACATGCGACGGGCCACCCGTCTGGCTGACCGGCCGCGCGCTGTCGGTTCTTGCGCTGGTGGTGCATGAACTGGCCACCAACGCCGTCAAATATGGCGCGCTGGCCCATGCACATGGGCGGCTGGACATTTCGTGGTCGCATGACGCGGCGGCGGATGAATGGCGCATTGCATGGCGCGAAAGCGGGGGGCCGGGCATCGCGCCGCCCGTGCGCCGGGGGTTCGGTTCCGTCCTGATCGAACGCGGCTTCCCGCATGAACTGGGGGGCCGCGCGCACATCAACTACCGCCCCGGCGGGCTGGAGGTGGTCATGGACCTGCCCGCCCGCCACGTGAACCCCGCCCCGCCACCTGTGGCGCAGGATGTGACGGCCGCCGCATCCCCCACGCCGGGAAAGGAGAAGAAAGTGACCGACGCCGATATCCTGCTGGTCGAGGACCAGTTCCTGATTGCGATGGAAGCCGAATGGGCGATCGAGGAAAGCAATCTGGGGCAGGTCCGTACCGTGGCGTCGGTATATGAAGCGCTGACCGCCATCCGCACCCGCGTGCCGGATGTCGCGATACTGGATGTCAACCTTGGCGACGAAAACTCGATCGAGGTCGCGCACATGCTGCGCGCGCGTGGCGTGCCGTTCATTTTCGCCACCGGCTATGCCGACCGCACCATGATCCCCCCCGACCTGCGGGATGTCCCGGTGGAGCGCAAGCCGTATTCCGCCACGGCCCTGGCCGAACGCATCCGCCAGCTTGTTTCGTGATCACGCCCCCCGCGCCGAGGAGCCGCCAGATGTCCCGTATTCCCGCAGCCTTCATGGGCGGCGCCGCCCTTGTCGCGGCCCTGGTGGTCCCGGCCGCCGCCGCGCTGGCCGCCCCGCGCACGGACCTGTTGCAGGTGCCGCCGGGGTTCCATGTCAGCGTCGTGTCCGACCATGTGCCCAGCGCGCGTGAAATGGTCCGTGGCGCGCGGGGCACCATATTCGTCGGCAGCATGGCGGCGGGGAATGTCTATGCCCTGAGCGGGGTGGATGGCGGCGGGACGGTGCGGGTGCAGACCATCGCCCACGGGCTGGACCTGCCGGTGGGCGTGGCCTACCACGATGGCGACCTGTATGTGTCCGACATGCGGCGCATTGTCGTGCTGCGTGATATCGAGGACCACCTGGATGACCCGCCAAAGCCGGAGGTCGTGGCCGACAACCTGCCCTACCGCCCCGGCGACCATTCATGGAAGTTCATTGCCTTCGGGCCGGACAACCGCCTGTATGTACCCATTGGCGCACCGTGCAACATATGTGACGTGGGCCACGAATTCGGGCGCATCATTTCCATGAACGCCAGTGGCGCGGACCGCCGCGACGTGGCGTATGGCATCCGCAACTCGGTCGGTTTCACGTGGCAGCCGGGCACGGGGGTCATGTGGTTTACCGATAACGGGCGCGACAACATGGGCGATGACGTGCCATCCGATGAACTGAACCGGGTGGACGTGCCGGGGCAGTCCTTCGGCTACCCCTACTGCCATCAGGGCAACGTGCCCGACCCGCAGTTCGGCAGCCAGCATCCGTGCAGCGAATTCACCCCGCCCGCCCTGCTGCTGGGCGCCCATGTCGCGGCCCTGGGGCTGCGGTTTTATGAAGGCATGGAATTCCCCGCCGCCTACCACGGCAGCCTGATGATTGCCGAACACGGGTCATGGAACCGCAGCCAGCTATCGGGATACCAGGTGGTCAGCGTCAGCTTTGACGCGGAAAACCACCCCCAGCCCCCCACCGTGCTGGTCAGCGGCTTCCGGCAGGGGCAGCGGGCATGGGGCCGTCCGGCCGATGTCCTGCCCCTGCCCGATGGCAGCATGCTGATCAGCGATGACATGTCGGGCGCCATCTACCGCCTGACCTATGGGGACGCCGCCCCCGCGCACTGACCGTAACGGGGCGCGCGCCCCGTTTTTCCTTAACTGTTACGGAGGCCCCCGCCATGTTCCCGCGCGCCGCCGCATATTCCGCAGCCCTTGTCACCCTGCTGGGCCTTGCGCCCGCCATGGCCGCCGTGCCGCCGGCATCGCCCCATCCCGCCGTGCTGCCCGACACCACGCAGCCCGCCCCGCCACAGCGGTCGTACCGGCATTTATGGACCGATGACAAGGGCGTCAGCCACATCACCACCTGCCCGCTGCATGATTTTTTCCTGAAAAGCATGTCCCCGCCCGCAGGCCCGCAATGGCAGGACCCGATGGCGCCACAGGTCGCGACCGTTATGGTAACGGTGCAGCCCGCGCATTGGGATGGCACATGGCACCCCGACCCAAAGCCCCAGTGGATCGTGCCGTTGCAGGGCCGGTGGTATGTCCGGGCCATGGACGGCACGCGGGTGGAGATGGGACCGGGTGACATCCTGTTTGGCGAGGACCAGGGCGTGCGCCCCATGGAAAACGGCCCGTACCGGGGCAAAAAGGGGCATGACGCGGGCAATGTCGGCAACGGGCCGGTGACGCTGATGGTCATTCAGTCTGCCAATGAACCGGTCATCAACCAGCCCTGCCGGTATCACTGAACGGCCTGAAAAAATGGCAGAAGTTTTTGGTGAAGCTGTTTTCAAAAAACTTCGGGAGACGCCGCCCCGCTTTATCCACAGATTCCGGGGATAGGGAGAAAGATAACCCTGTGGAAAAAATCGGGAGATCCGTATTCCTCCTTTATTTTCAACATGTTTCCCCATGGTCGTGGAGTTTGCCCGCACACCTGCCCCTTTCACCGCCCGCACGTACTGCAGGGATGATTTTTGGGCTGTGCAGACAGGTGCTTTACGGAAATAATAATTCGTTTTCGTAATATGGGGATCCTGTTGCAGCATGGATGAATTCGTTATCCGCGGTCATGTCGTCAATCCGGTCGCCATCGACCGGGCCACCATGACGGACAGCGTGGTGCATGTGGGCGCGGATGGCAGGATCGTGGCCCGGCATGACGCCGGCACCCCCATGGCGGCCCGGGTGCTGGACCACGCCGCCCGCCATGGCATGGCCGTGCACGCACTTTCGCCCGCGCAACTGCTCATGCCGGGATTTGCCGACCTGCATGTCCACGCCCCGCAATGGCCACAGATGGGCCGGGCGCTGGACCTGCCGCTACGTGAATGGCTGGAACAGCGGACCTTCCCGCTGGAAGCCCGTTTTGCCGATCCCGCCTTTGCCGCCCCGGTCTATGATGAAATGGTCCGCACCCTGCTGGCCAACGGCACCACCACCGCCGTGTTTTTCGCCACCATTCATGAAGAAAGCAGCCTGCTGCTGGCGCGCACCTGCCTGCGCCACGGCCTGCGCGCCCATGTCGGGCTGGTGGCGATGGATGACCCGGCGCTGTGTCCCCCCGCCTATCGCAATGCCAGCGTGGAGCAGGCGCTGGCCGCCACCCGCCGCTTCATCCATGCCGTGCGTACCCTGCCGGATAACGAAGGGGCCCTTGTGCGCCCCATGGTCACGCCACGCTTCATCCCGGCCTGCACGGACGGCCTGCTGCGGGGACTGGGCGCACTTGCAGCGGCGGAGGACTGCCTGATCCAGACCCACTGTTCCGAAAGTGACTGGGAACATGATTATGTCCGCCAGCGGACCGGCGTGAACGATACCGTGGCGCTGGACCGCTTCGGCCTGCTGCGGCGCGGCACGGTGCTGGCGCATTCATGCTTCATGACAGCCGATGACATGGCGCTGGTCCACGCACGCGGCGCGGCCATTGCGCACTGCCCCATTTCCAACGCCTATTTCGCCGGTGCGGTGCTGCCGTTGCGCAGGGCGTGGCAGGCAGGCGTGCATGTGGGGCTGGGCACGGATATTTCGGGCGGGTATTCCCCTTCCGTCGCGGTCAATGCCGCCATGGCGGTGACGGCCGCCCGCATGCTGGATAGCGGCACCGATCCCGACCGGCCCGCAGCAACGCGTGGCGCGCCCGGTTCACGCCTGACCTTTACCAATGCCCTGTGGCTGGCCACCCGTGGCGGGACTGCGGCACTGGGCGTTGACGCCGGTCAGTTCGCGGCCGGTCAGGCATTTGACGCCATCCTGATCGACCGCGCCGCCCCCGGCAGCAACATCCTGCCCCCCACCCATGGCGAACCGGACAGCGTGGCGGAGGACGTGGTGCAGCAGATCCTGTGCAACATCGGCAGGCCCAACATCCACACCGTGTGGGTGGCCGGGCGGAAGGTGCATGGGTCATGAAAGCGTAAAATCGGCCATATGCCGACAGGGTGACACAATGACACGGTAACAGGGGCACGCTGCCTGTCGGCATATGGTTTTCCAGCCGGCCTGGATGGCCCGGAACGCCTGATCGGCACGGGGGGGGATCAGGGCAGGCCGCTTACCCCGTCCACCGCCCAGTTCCAGTCATATAGTTCAAGGTCGTTCATCGTCGCCCCCGCGGCCACGCGCAACTGCCCATGCTGGTCATGGATGGGACCGTTGAACGGCGACCAGCCCCCCATGATCCGCGCGCGCACGGCGTCGGCCTGGTCGCGTACCGCCTGCGGCACGCGCTGGCCCCATGGGTCGCGGTCCACGCCCTGCCCCATCATCAGCAGTTGCGGGATCGGCCGCCACGTGCCCGCCAGACGCGCGCGCACCTGCGCAATGTAGAACTGCGTGAAATCCAGCACGACCGACGCCACGTACGCATCCGGACCGAACTGGCGTATGTCCTTGTTCCACATCGCCGCCCACAGTCCGCGTTCCTGCGCCACGTGCAGGTAGCCCGCTTCATCCATGATGCCGAACAGGAAGTCACACCCCTTGTCCGCCAGCGCGTTGGCGGCCTGAATGGCGGCCTGCGGGTCGAACCATGCATTGATGCTGATGACCTGCATGGTGGCGTCGGGGTTGACGCTGCGCGCGCCCATCAGCGTCGCGTTGGCCCCGGCATAGGCCGAGGGCAGCGGAAAGGACGCGATGAAGCCCAGCTTTCCATCCCTGCTCAGCAGGCCCGCCGCCACCCCGATCACGTAGCTGACATACCAGTGCGCGATGTAATACCAGCTGACATTGCCCCGCAGGGGGCGTCCGTCACACTGCATGAAGGCGGTTTCGGGCGCACGCGCGGCCACATCGGTCAGGAAGTCCCCGTAATCCGCGCCGGTCATGACCAGTTGCGCGCCCTCGGCCACGAATTCACGCAGCAGGCGCGTGGCGTCGGCGGAGTACGGCACGCTCTCCACATAGACCGTGCGCAGTTTTGGAAAGGTCCGGCGCACGGCCTGCAATGCCACATGGTGCATTTCGGTCCAGCCGCCATCGCTGGTGGGCCCGACATAGCCCAGCGCCAGCAGGGCGTCCTGCTCCGCCACGGGGGGCATGGGCGGCACGTTGGCATAGGGCGCGGCAAGACCCGCCAGAAGCCGTTCGGTGGCCGTGGGGGCAGCCGCCCACCCGTTGCGGGGCAGGAACCCGGTGGAAAACGCGGCCCCCGCAGTGGCCAGAAGCTGCCGGCGCGGCAGGGTCATGCATGTAGTCCTATGGCAATGGGCGGACGATGCGCGACCGTCCCGTCCGGGGCATCCGGCTGACCGCATGCCCGGGATGCATGGTAACCATGCGTGCGCCAGGCACAAGGGGGGACTGCGCCGTCCTGCCCCTTTTGCATCAGCCAGCCATCGGGTGATCTAGTCCAGTCGCTGTATCCGCCGTGCCTGCCGCGCATGTTCACGCAGGATATCGCCCAGGGCCGCCATGGTGGGTTCGCAGTTTTCCACCAGCACCTTCCCCGCCACGATGGTGGTTCCCGCCACGGTGGGGCCACAGCGCAGCCATGCCTCCAGCGGGTCGGTCAGGGCACCCGCCAGCGCCACGTCGCTGGCATGCCAGATCACAAGATCGGCGCACGCGCCGGGGCGCAGGTGCCCGATCTCGTCTTCCCAGCCCAGGCAGGCAGCCCCGCCACGGGTTGCCATGTCCAGTGCCTCACGCGCGCCCATGGCCTGCGGGCCGTGGCTTATGCGGCCCAGCAGCATGGCGTTGCGCGTTTCCATCCACATGGAGGCATGGTCCGTCGTGGCCGATCCGTTGCAGCCCAGGCCCACGCGGATGCCCCGTTCGCGCATGTCCAGCGCATCGGCGCTGCCACCGCCGATCATCATGTTGGAACTGGGGCACTGCACCACGCTGACCCCGGCGCCTGCGATGCGGTCGATTTCCGATGACGAGGGGTAGATGTAATGCGCGATCCACGTGCGCGGACATGACCAGCCCATGCGCTCGAACTGTTCGGTGGGGGTGCAGCCGTACAGGCTCAGGCAGTAATCGTCCTCCTCCATGTCTTCGGCCAGATGGGTATGCAGGCGCAGGTCGAGGCGTTCGGCCATGGCGAGGGATTTACGCATGATCCCTTCGGACGCAGAAAACAGCGAAACCGGACCCAGCGCCACCCGCCCCATGGCGCCCGGGCCGGGGTCATGGTACGCGCTGGCCAGCCGTTCGCAGTCGGCCATGATCGTGTCCTCGTCCTGCACCACGGCGGTGGGGGGCAGGCCGCCATCTTCCTGCGCGCGCGTCATGCTGCCACGGGTTGCATAGAAGCGGAAACCGATTTCGCGCGCCGCACGGAACTGTTCGTCGATCAGCCGGGGCCGGGGGTGGACGTACATATGGTCCATGGAGGTAGTGCACCCCCCCAGCAGCAGTTCCACCATGGCGACATAGCTTGAGGTGAATACGCTATCCGCATCCAGCCCTGTCCATAGCGGGTACAGGGTCTGCAGCCATGGTAACAGGCGCATCCGCGTGGCGGGGGCGTAGGAACGCGTCAGGTTCTGGTACATATGGTGGTGCGCATTGACCAGTCCGGGCGTGACCAGCCGGCCGTGCGCGCTTATGACGCGCGCGGCCGGCGGGGGTGGCTGTCCGGGTCCACCGACGGAATGGATGCGATCTTTTTCAATGGCGATCCAGCCGCCGGGAATTTCCCATTCGCGGTCAATATACAGGTGGGCATCACAAATCAGAATATCGATCATTACTTAACCATACTGTTCCAGCCCCGATGCATGCGGGATGGGGGGAAATCCGACATGCCGGGAAGCTGGACACGTAAATACTGAACCAATCACTATTTAATTAAGTTGTTTAACTGTTTTTCGGGAACATGCCACCATCACGCGCGGCTGTCCATATGTATAGATACGGGTGTGCGGGGAAATATCAGCAGAAACAACCTCGGATTGTGAAAAAACAATGCATCCGGATGCAGTGGAGTTGCCGTGGCGGCTGTATTGATTACAAACAATTAACTAAAAGTATCATTTATGTACACCAAAAGGAGTAAGGACTTTCCCTCCGCCGGGTGACAAGTGGTCGGAAACGTAGATTTATCCTGATAGGTTGATAAACTTAACTTCCGGTTAAAACATGATTACATCACAAGAATACCTGCAGTTATCATGCCGTTTGTAGGTATTATTTCCTAATCCCGTAGGTAAGAATGCCCGCGCGAGCGAATACTGGAACGCATCCTGTCAGGTCAAACCGGTATGGGGTATTGGTCATTTGTGATTTTCTGTAATCATTATATTAAAAAATGTAAATCACGCCGCCATCGGGTACTTAATGTTTCATAGTGTTGCGAAGTTGCGCAATGCCTTGATCCTGACACATTCCTGATCGCCGGAAACAGGATTGTCCCGCAGGCGGCCCCTTTCCGCCGGATGGCCGGGGACGGGGCGCCATGCTTCAAGAAATCTATAATAAATATCTATGAGATATGTCAGGCGCGTAACCACAGGTTGTAATTTCTCATGCATCCGCCCTGCCCTCCCCATTATGTGATCGGAGGAGGCATTGTGTCGTGTGCATGGGTTGCATTCCCCCTGCCCCGTGGCGGATACCATCATGCAGGGCGGGAACCCTCCCGCCATCAATGGAAACAAGGGGCATGCTGGTTCACGAAGGGGCAACGCGCAGTATCGGCACCGACCTGCGCCTGGGCTGCACGCTGGCGGCGGTGGCGGGCGCGGTCAACGTGGCGGGGTTTCTGGCCGTCGGGTATTACACCGCCAACATGACCGGCAACCTGTCGGCGCTGGCCGTGGGCGTGGGCGACGGGGGCATGGTGTCCGTGCTGTCATGCGCGGGCGTGCTGGTGGCGTTTGTCACGGGCGGGTGTATTGCGGCCGTGCTGGTGGGCATGGGCCGCAGGCACGGCCTGCCCGCGGTCCATGCCGCGAGCATCGCGCTGGAGGGTGCGCTGCTGATCGCCCTTGGCATCCTGTCGCGGGTGCTGCCCGCATGGATGGAGGCAGGCGGCCTGGGCTATGGGCTGGGTTTCCTGATGGGGTTGCAGAACGCCACCGTCACCCATATTTCCGGCGCGCGCGTACGCACCACCCACATGACCGGCATGCTGACCGACCTTGGCATGGAACTGGGGCAATGGCTGCTCGACCCCGGCGCGGCGCGGGTGCGCGAACGGCTGCGGCTGCATGGGGCGATCATCGCCTGTTTCGTGCTGGGCGGGGTCATGGGGGCGGCGGGATACCGTGGCTGCGGCGTACGGGTGCTGGTGTTCATGGGGTTCGGGCTGGTGGCCCTTGCGCTGCCGGGGCTGTGGCGGGCGATGCGGCGCTGACCCGCCGGGGCGGGTGCTTGCAATGGCACCCGGTGCTATTTTATCCTTGGCGCGGGAAATGCGGGCAGGCCCGCGACAAGCCGGGAGCATCACGTGACAAAACAGACAAAGGCCACCGAATTCCTGACCGCCAGCGGCGTGCCCTTTTCGGTGCATGATTATGAATACGCGCCCGGCGGCGGGCTGATCGGGATGCAGGCGGCGCAGTCCATCGGGGCGGACCCGGGCTGCGTGCTCAAGACGCTGGTGGTGGAAGTAGACCGCAAGACGCCGGCGTGCCTGGTGGTGCCTGCCGATCACAAGGTGAATTTCAAGAAGGTCGCGGCCCTGTTCGGCGGCCGCAACGCACGGATGATGAGCCCGGAAAAATCGGCGGAACTGACCGGGTTCCGCTCCGGCGGGACCAGCCCGTTCGGTCAGGAACACCAGTTGCCCGTCATCCTGTCGGCGGATGCCATGGCGTGCCCGCATGTCTATGTCAACGCGGGCGACCGGGGGCTGGTGGTACGCATTGCCCCCGCTGATGCGCAGAAGGTGGTGGCGGCACGCGTGGCCGATATTTCAGCAGCCCCCGCCCCGGCGGAACCAATCAAAAATTAACCTTTGGCGTCCATAACCCGTCCCTGAACAGAACAGGGACAGGATGCACGATGGCTGTTTCCTCAAACAATGCGGAAATGGCTGATGACTGGGCCACGTTCGATCCCGCATGGTACCGCGCCCGTTACGCGGCGATGCTGGACCTCATGGACATTCCCGTGGAACAGACGCGGGAATTCCATGACACGCATGGCGTGGCGCTGGGGCATGCGCCCAACCCCTTTTTTGATGAGGAATGGTACCGCGCCACCTATCCCGACGTGGCGGCACAGGTCACGGCGGGGACATGGCGCAGCGGGTTCGACCACTACCTGAACGCGGGCGCGCGCACCCATAACCCGCACTGGCTGTTTGATGAACGCGCCTATCTGGCGGCCTGTCCCGACATAACGCCCGCGACGCTGGATGCGGGCGGTTACCGCAACGCCTATGACCATTACCTGCGCGTGGGTGATGGGGAAATGCGCGGCGGGTCATGCTTTTTCGACCCCGAAACCTGCATTGCCCTGCTGGCGGAATGCGACCAGGACGGCACGCGTCGGCCCTTTGCCGCCTATCTGCGTCGCGGCATGGATGCCCTGCCGTGCCGCAGCGTATCGCTGTATTTCGATGCGGAATGGTATGTGCAGGCCTATCCCGAAGCCCATGCCGAAATCACGCAGGGCCTGTGGCGCAGCGCCCTGCACCATTACCTGTGCAATCCCACGCCGCAGGCGTTCGACCCGGGACCGTTCTTTTCCGAATCCTTCTACGCCATGGTCAACCCCGACGTGCAGGCCGCGATCGAGGCAGGGGCGCTGCGCAACGGCTATGCCCACTTCCTCAGCGACGGGGTGCATGAACAGCGCAAGCCGTGTTCCACGCTGGACCTTGCGCACTACATGCGCGACCCCGGCGTGCAGGCCGATATCGCCGGACGCCGCGCGCGTGACGGGCTGGGCCATTACCTGGCGGCCCGCCCCGACCTGAAACCGCCACCCCCGCCACAGGTCACGGAAGATCAGGCCCGCGCCCTGTTCCGCCACATGTGCGCCGCCCGCCTGCCGCTGCTGCTGGATGGGCGGATTGATTTCACCACCGACGCCCCCCCTGCCCTGAGTGTCATCATCGTGGCGCATGACCAGTTTGAACTGACCATGTCCACGCTCGCCTCGCTGCGGGCGAATTACCACGGGCCGATGCAGGTGGTGGTGGTGGATTCCGGGTCGCGTGACGGTGTTGCCGGTATCGAGGACCATGTGCGCGGGATCGAGGTGCTGCGCTTCGCGGGCAATATCGGCTTCGTGCGCGGGTGCAACGCCGCCCTGCGCCGGGTGCGGGCGCCGGCAACGCTGTACCTCAACAACGACGTGGACCTGCAGTACGGCGCGATTGCAAACGCCCTGTCGCGGCTTATGGCGGACGAGACGACGGGCGCGGTTGGCGGCCGCGTCATCCGCACGCATGGCATGCTGCAGGAAGCGGGTAGCATGATCTGGCGCGACGGGTCGGTGCAGGGCTACATGCGCGACGCCCACCCCTGCGTGCCGGAAGCGGGCTTCGTGCGCGCGGTGGATTTCTGTTCGGGCGTGTTCCTGATGGTCCGGACCGAGGTGGCGCAGGTGCTGGACGGTTTTGATGAAAGCTTCGCCCCCGCCTATTTCGAGGAAACCGACCTGTGCGTACGCATCCGCGCGCTGGGGTACCGGATCCTGTATGACCCGGCCGTCTGCCTGGTCCATTACGAATGCGGCACGTCGGACGGGACCAGCGCGTCGCGCCTGATCGCGCGCAACAGCGACCTGTTCATCCGCCGCCACGCATCCGGCCTGCGGCGCAGGCTGCTGCGGCATGCCCCGAACGAGGCCCGCGCACGCCATGCGGATGACGGACGGCATATCCTGTTCATCGAGGACAGGCTGCCGCTGCGTCACCTGGGTTCGGGCTTCACCCGGTCGCATGACATCGTGACCACGCTGGCCGGCCTTGGCTACCACGTCACGATCTATCCCATATTCCGCCCGATCGAGGACGCCGCGACGCGGGCGGCGGCCTTCCCCGAGAACGTGGAAGTCATTCACGACCGTGAACTGCCCGACCTGCCCGCCTTCCTGCGCGCGCGCAGCGGGTGTTTCGATGCGATATGGATCGCCCGCACCCACAACGCCGCCCGCGTGGCCAGTATCCTGAACGACGCGGCGTCATACATTCCCGCCGGGCGCATCGTGGTCGATACCGAGGCACTGGCCGCCTGTCGGGACATGGAATACGACCGCCTGCACGCGATCACGCCCTCGCGCCCGCTGGACGCGCGACTGGCGGATGAACTGCGTCCGCTGTTCGTGGCGCAGCGCGTGGTGGCGGTCAACACGGCGGAGGCCGACCTGCTGCGCGGCGCCGGATTTGATAACGTGTCGGTGCTGGGCCATGTGCAGGCGCCGCGTGCTACCGGGCCGGGATGGGCGGCGCGGCGGGATATCCTGTTCCTTGGCGCGGTGCATGACATGGCCTCCCCCAACCTTGATTCACTGGCATGGTTCAGCGGGCAGGTCCTGCCGCTGCTGGTGGCGCAATTGGGGCCTGACATCCGTTTCAGCGTGTGTGGCCATGCCAGTCCGCGCGTGGATCTTGGCCCGCTGCGCCACCATCCCAACGTGCGCATGCTGGGCCGCGTGGCCGATACCGCCCCGGTCTACGACCACCACCGCGTATTCGTGGCCCCCACGCGTTACGGCGCGGGCATTGCCTACAAGCTGCATGAAGCCGCCGCCAATGGCCTGCCGGTCGTGGGGTCGCACCTGTTATGCCGGCAGGCAGGGTGGCGCGACGGGCAGGACATGCTGTGCGCCAGCATCACCGATCCCGCGGATTTTGCGCGTCAGGTCGTGCGCCTCTATCATGACCAGGCATTATGGGACACGGTGCGCGACAATGCGCTGACACGCATCACGACCGAACACGCCCCGCAGGATTACCGCAACGCGGTAGCCACCATCATGGACGCCGTATTCACGCGAGGCTAGTGGCCGGGCCTGTTTCCGGCGCCCAACCGACAGGAACCGGAAACCATGGACCAGATGGACAATATATCCTTCGCCCCCGGCATTGACGCGGCCCTGCAGGCGCGCGTGCTGGCCGCGCCGCATTTCCGGCGGTGGCATGACGGAATGCGCACGCGCTTCACCCTGCGCCATGTGCTGGTGCGCGACGCCATTGCCTTTGACGCGCGGCGCATGGGGTTCATACTGGTCGAGGCCGACGCTCTGCATGAAGGCAACCGCGTGCCCGGCCTGGCCCTGCTGCGCGGGGATTCCGTATCGGTGCTGCTGGTGCTGAAATGCCCGGGCTATCCCGACCGCACCGTGCTGACGTGCGAGGCACGGGTACCCGTGGCGCGCCCCGACCTGCTGGCGCTGCCCGCCGGGATGCTGGATGGTGGCGCGTTTGTCAGCACCGCCGTGCGTGAACTGTCGGAGGAAGTGGGCGCCGACCTGCAGGTGCGCGCGCAGGATCTGGTGAAGCTGACCGATGTCTGGCTGTCCCCCGGCGGCTGTGACGAGGCGATCGGCCTGTATTACGCCGAACTGAACATAAATGAGACACTGGCCCAGGCCCTGTGCGACCGCCAGACCGGCGTTGCGCGGGAACATGAATATATCCACCTGCGGGTCATTGACCTGTCGGCGGTGCCGCATATCGGCATGACGGACGCGAAAACGTTGCTTTCATGGCACATGTATCAGGCCCGTCGGTAAGCGCCGCTTTTTTTGTTGACACAACCCCGTGAGGGCAATCATAAGGGGCGGAAGCAGACTGCCTTGTGCAACTGCTTCTTGGACGTTTCCTCCCTAAACTCAGCGGTGCATATGCACCGCTTTTTTTTGGCCTGTGTTTATATAAATTTCCTATAACTGTATGTCGTGTAGTATAGTCGGGATCCCACATATACGAGAGACGGGAAAGAAAGCAGAATGAGCGGTATCTTCAATGACGTCATGGGCAAGCTGAGCGACCTGGCGGGCGCGTCGGGCCTGTCGCAGCAGGTGCATTCCTACCTGTCGCAGCTGTTGACACCCGCAACCATCGGTTCACTGGTGACGCAGGCGGAACAGGCCGGACTGGGGGACAAGGTGCGTTCGTGGATCGGTGATGGCCATAACCTGCCCATTTCCACCGATGAACTGCGCAGCCTGCTCAGCAGCCAGCAGGTGCAGGCCATGGTGGACAAGACCGGTCTGCCAGCCGCCACCATCCTGCCGGTTCTGGCCCACCTGCTGCCCGAAGCCGTCAATACCCAGACGCCGCAGGGCGCGGTGCCCACCAAGACCGCCTGACGTGCGACAGGAGGGCCGGGTATCATGCCCGGCCTTTTTCATTCCGCCGCCTGCTGCCCCGGCATGCCGCCATACTGCACCAGACGGACCACCAGATCCCCCAGCACGGCCTGCAATGCCGTAAAGCCTGCATGCGGTAACAGCGTATCCTGATCCATGTACAGCGCCCGGCTGATTTCCAGCTGCAGCGCCTGCACGCCCCGGCGCGGCCGGCCATAATGGCGGGTGACGTAACCGCCGGCAAACGGGACATTGCGCGCGACACTATACCCATGCGCCAGCAATGTACGTTCCACCAGCGCCGTCAGTTGCGGCGAACACGCCGTGCCCCACGCATTCCCCAGAACAAAATCCGGCTGCGCGCCCCGCCCCTTCAGCACGGGCATGGAATGGGCATCCAGCAGGATGCAGCAGCCATGCCGCGCCACGCTGTCGGCCACAAGGGTGGCCAGCGCGTCATGATAGGGCTGCCAGCAGGTGCGGATGCGGGCCTCGGCCTCGCTGAAGGGCAGCGGGCGGGGATAGATCGGCCCGTCATGGGAGACAAGGCGCGCGATCGTGCCAAAGCCCGCCCTTACCTTGCGGCTGGTGGTATTGCACCAGTCCGGCAGCTTTTCACGGAACATGGTGGGATCGAGTTCCCATGCCTCGCGGTTGGCATCGCAATAGGCGCGGGGAAAGGTCGCATGCAGCAGCGTCGCCCCCTGCCCCGGCGCAGATGCGAACAACTGGTCCACGTAACAGTCCTCGCTACGCCGCAGGGCGCGCGCATCCAGCCGCGACATGCGCAGGAATTCCGGCGGATAGTTCCGGCCCGAATGCGGTGACGCCACGATGACGGACGTCCCCGCCCCGTCGGGGCAATGGATATGAAACGGCGGCATGGCGGGTTCCGTCACGGCGTTTTTTCCGCGGGTAACGGCCACGGACAGCCCCGGATGGCTACGGGCGGGAAGGCAGTACAGCACATGCCTGCCATAGGGACAGGAGGCCGCTTTGCGGTCAATGCGATTTTTTTCAAAACAGGGGTTGCATCCCCCTGAAAGGGCAAGTAAAAGCCACCTCACCGGAGCGGTTAGGGCGCATAGCTCAGCGGTAGAGCACTACCTTGACATGGTAGGGGTCACAGGTTCAATCCCTGTTGCGCCCACCACCGCTCCGGTCAGAAACCCCATGAAAATCAGTGAGTTCGCCATTACGATTTCAATCCAGACGGATTGGATCGGTTCATGTCGTGTCCCACCGGCACGGATCAGTCCGCGCCCCTTTTCCATAATCGCCATATGGCGATTATCGTTGTGCCATTCCATATACTGCACCCGCACCCATTCGGTTGGTACAGGTCACGATGCCGCAACACCGAATTTCCAGATGCCCCCCGGGTCGCAGCAGATGGAAGCCCGTGCCGGTTTCCGGTACGCCTGAAAGAGCCAGTAGATTGGACAACACGATCAGCGCGGCCGTCGGGGCGCGCGTAACCGGGACCATGCGATTTAACGCGGCGGTGTTCTGGTTGACCCGGACCGTCGTAGCATCCGGGTGATGACGCGTGCCCCCCCGTGCGGAACGGGCCGCAATCATGATTGATGTTGACCGTAAGGTCTCATTATACAAGATAAAATCTGAAAACTGATAAAGATTGCCTGTCATGAAAATTATACTGAACAAAAAACTGATAAATGCATTGAAGGAAAGACATATAAAAGTAGATGGCGCTAAATTATATATACGGTGCCTGAATGAAGATGCCGAGATAGAAGGATATGCCGGGTTCAAGCACAATACACTGTTCCAGTGTGGCGCATTTTCATATTCATTTTCCAAAATTTACGCGAATGTCTCGGTTGGAAGATATTCATCCATTGCAAATAATTTTTCAGATTTCAGCAGGGGACATCCGCTGGACTTTGTCACGTCAAGTCCCGTAATCACTGACGGTTTTTATCGTGACCTTGCGAAAGAGCAGGATAAAGACTGGAATACAGTGCCGTTTTCACCTGAATATGGAAAAATAGTCATAGGAAATGACTGCTGGATAGGTGCCAGGGTCCTGGTAAAAGGCGGCGTAACCATCCATGACGGCGCTGTTGTCGCCGCAGGGTCTGTCGTGACAAAGGACGTGCCCCCCTATGCAATTGTCGGGGGCAATCCTGCCCGGATCATAAAGATGCGATTTGATGAAAAAATCATCGAGAAAATGCTTCAGATCAAATGGTGGGATTACGCTTACTGGGACCTGAACATGCTGAACTGGCAGGACCCGGTGGAATTTACACAGATGTTTGAAAGCCAGGTGGAAGGAATAGAAAAATTCCATCCCCCTAAAATAAGATTTTCCGACCTGAAGTCTGTTTCGGACACGACCCCAAGGAAATTACTTGAAAAAGTGCTTGGACCGGCCCTGAGGACATTGGCGTAGGCAAGTCCTCGGCCGCTTGATATGGCAGATGAAAGCACATGACCGGATGCCGCGGCCAGGACGGGCGTGGTGATGCTGATCGTCACAGGCCACGACGCGTCATGCTGTTCCCGCCCCCGGTTTGCATGCGGCGGCGGGTTTTCACACCCGCGCCGGGCGGGGTCAGGCGGGCACAGGTTCCGCCGCGACAGGATGCATGACGGGCGGCGCGTGCCAGCGGCCCTGGTCCACGTCCGCGATCTCGCCATCGATCTCGGCAATGACCTGCCGCGAAAACGGGCCGAGATGCAGGTATAACGCGCTGGTCATCACCACATAGGGCAGCGCCCTGGGGTTATGCAGGGCGCAGTCCAGCATCATGCGCCAGAACTGTCCGGCCGTGCCCGGTCCCGCGCGGTGGATACGGAACATAAGCCGGAAAAAGCTGCGCAGGTCGCCCTTTATCATCCGGTGCGCGCGCTTGCGCCCAAGCATCCGGCCAAGCCTGCGGACACGGCCGAAATAGGCAACCGGGTCATAGATGGCCGCAAGCACCGTCCTGTAGTCGTTCAGCACGTCGCGACGCGGGCGCTTTGTCTCGAAATTCAGCCCCGCCGTGCACTGGTCGCCCGACTGCGTCTGTTCGCTGCCGGAAAAAAGGCGCCCTTCCGCCAGCAGGCGGCGCGTCAGCTGTGTCGTGGGCAGGGCATAAAGCAGGCCGACCATGCAGACCGGGATCGACGTATCCTCGATACACTCGATCATGCCTCCGGCGACGCTGCCCTTTTCACTGTCGAAGCCCACGATGAAGCCCGCATTGACGAAAATCCCGGCCTTGTGGATCGTCTCGATGCTCTGCTGCAGGCTGCGCCGCGTGTTCTGCTTTTTCTGCATCAGCACGAGGGAGTCCGTATCCGGGCTTTCGATGCCGACGAATATGGCAAAGAAATTGGTATCGGACAGGCTGCGCAGCAGGTCGGGGTCATCCGCGAGGTTGATGGACGCCTCGGTCGAAAATTCGAAGGGGAAATTCTTCTCATCCTGCCAGCGTTTCAGGTCGGGCAGGAATTTCTTCAGCGCCTTCTTGTTGCCGATCAGGTTGTCATCAACAAAATCCACATGCCCCCGATACCCCAGCGCGTACAGGGCATCGAGTTCGGCCATGACCTGTGCATTGGTCTTGGTGCGCGGCACCCGGCCATACAGTTCGATAATGTCACAGAATTCACAACTGAACGGACACCCGCGCGAAAACTGGACGCCGACATGCAGGTACTGGTCCAGCTTCAGCAGGTCAAAGCGGGGCAGCGGGCTTTTCGTGACATCCGTCTTGCCCATCGGCGCTTCGAACACGCCCTGCCGGTCACCCTTGCGCCAGGCTGCGATGAAATCGACCATGATTTCCTCGGCTTCGCCCAGGACCTGAAAATTCGCGGCGTCGTACAGCGCCGGGCTGGATGTGACATCGGGGCCGCCAACCACCACCGGCTTGTCATGGGCATGGCACATTTCGATAATGTGCAGGGCATCGTTACGCTGCGGCAGCATGCCGCCGGTCATCACGATGTCGGCCCATGCGAAATCCGCCTCATCCAGATGCTCGGTATTGCGGTTGACCAGCCGGACTTCCCAGTTTTCGGGCAGCAGGGCCGCAACGGTAATCAGGCCGAGCGGTGCGGCCGGATAGCGCGCGCCAGCCAGATCACAGGCTTCCTGGTAGTTCCAGAATGAATTGGCGTTGAAGAGCGGGAAGATCATCAGGACCTTGCAGGTATCGGTCATTATGATGAGATCCCTTGGTCTGCCTCCCCTTCCTGATTGAAACGGCCTCCCTGGCTGGTGGCAGGGCGAATGCGGACGGACTGATCCATCTTTGTTGGAATGGCTCTATTCCGGCGAACGGTCGTCATGTGGGTCTTCCATCTGGATGAAGGGAGTCTGTACACCGCCTGCCCCACAATAGCGATAGAGGAGCAATTGCAATGTTGGATCGCCGTTTTGCAAAATGTAACAGGAATATGAAAGCCCCCGTCCGCCCTGCCTGACACGCCGGTGCGGCACGGCCATCCCGCCCCCGCCACGCCGCGCTTTCATCCAGATTTCGGGTCATGACCCGGCGCGGGCCGATGTGATGCGTGGGGCAGGCAAACTTTTTCCATGGCCCGGCATTGTCATGCCGGAGGGGGAGCTTTTGCCGCATATGGCGCGCAAGGCCCCGCCAATCACCCACAACGGGAGGATGGACCATGCCGCGTGGTGACAAATCCGCATACACGGACAAGCAGAAGCGACAGGCCGAACATATCGAGGAAAGCTACGAATCCCGTGGCGTCAGCGGGGACGAGGCCGAACGCCGCGCCTGGGCCACCGTCAATAAAGAGACGGGTGGCGGCAGGAAAAGCGGATCGGGCCGGGGGCATGCGACAACGCACGAACCCGCACGCAGGGGTGGGTACGCTGGCGGGACGGCCACCGCCCGCCGTCCGGCGGAAAAACGCGCGGCTTCCGCCCGGAAGGCCGCTGAAACGCGCCGCGAAAATGAAGGGAAATAGGATACGGTCCCCACACCGTGTTTTCCAGAACGACAACGGCTCCCCTTCCCGATGGATCAGGAAAGGGAGCCGTGCCGGTGCCTGCATGTCAGGCGGTATCAGAAATCGAGGGACGTCTTGACGTAGTACATCCCGCCATTGAACCCATAGGGGGAATAGGACGCGTATTTCGCCAGTCCCTGCTGCGAATTGGCGATCGCGCTGGAAATGCGGGTCGGGTATTTGTTGCCAAGGTTGTTCGCGCCGACACCGATGGTCCACCGTGGAACGGGCTTGTAGTCCACTTCCAGGTTGGTGATGAAGGCCGGGTTCTGTTCAAACGGCACGGCGCCGGGACCGGTCGGGGCCGCCATGTAGGTGATGGAGCCATAGCGCATTTCCTGCAGGAAGACGGACCATTTCTTGTACTGCCAGTTTACGCTGATCTGCTCGCGGTTCTTGGGCGCGGAATGCAGGACCATTTCCTTGGTGTATTCATTCACCAGGTTGTTGCGGGCGGAACGGATCTCGTTATCGGAGAAGTTGATGCCCATGGCGAACCGGAACTTGCCAAACCGGTGCGTATGCAGCGTGTAATCCGCACTCAGGTCACCGCCAAACGTCTGGGTGTTGTACAGGTTGGCATAGTACGACAGTGACGTTGCGCTGGAAATATTGGCCGCCGCCAGCAGTTTCTGCAGCGTGGCGTCATTCGGATCGACCGAATAGGACTGCGTGCTGCCCAGACGGTCATTGATTGCGATGTAATACAGGTTGCCCGTGATGTGGAAATCATCCACCGGCGTTGCATCAAGCCCGATGGTATAGCTGCGCGAATACTCGCCCTTCATGTTGCCAGCGCCCAGGTATTTGGCGATGGCGCTGTTCGCGGGCACCTGGTCCACGGTGTAACCGGGATAGGGCGCTGAATAGAAATAGGACATTTCACCCAGCGTGGGCGGGCGGTAGCCGGAATTGATGTTGGCCCGGATCGCCCAACGCTTGTTGAAGTTGTAACGCGTGCCGATGGACCCGGTCTCGACGGTGGCCAGGTTGTTGTAGCTGTCAACGCGGCCGCCCAGCGTCCATTCCCATTTCTTGGTGATGTAGAAATCCAGGTTGACGAAACCTTCGTACACGTCGCGGTTCTGGTTCGTCACCGCCATGGGCACGTTGCCGGGGTGATCGGTTGCCCCCTGCCCGCCCCATGACGCGGTCTCACCCTGCGTCATCTGGAAGGTGTCGTGACGGTATTCCGCGCCGAATTTCAGGTTGATGTCCCGGGGCAGCAGGCCGGTGTGGAACGAACGCGATCCCCGCAGCCCGGTCGTCAGTTCGGATGAAATCGATTCACCGTCATAGAAGGACGTCTGGGTCGGGTCATAGACGTATGACCCGCCCGACATCGTGGCGTTTTCTGAATCCTTGGTGCCGTATTTCTGCTGGTCGCGGCCATAGGTTACGTACGCATCCCATGCAAAGCCGAATTTGCGCGCGCGGATGCCGTTATCCGTCTCGAAATCATACTGGTCCATGGTGATGTAGGGCTGGTCACCATTGGGGTAGAGCGACGGGTTGACCCATTCATCCGCGCCCGAATTGGCACGGTATGTTTCAGGCACGTTGGCGCGACGGTGCGAGAAGGTGGACGTGCTGTAGAAGCTGAACCCGTGCGCCACGGGAATGGACATGTTTTCGCTCAGCGTTTCAAGCGTGCTCTTGGGCAGGCCCAGGCCGCGCTGCACGTTACGGTCCGCCGTTGCGTTGCGCGTGGGATCGGCAAACAGGGTGCCATAGAAATCCCCGCCCCGCGTCGTGGGCAGCTGGTGGGTAACCTGTGCCGCCAGGTCAAGGTAGCCGCCCTTGTTACCCAGCGCCATGGCGTAGCTGGCCGAACCATCCAGCGCCTGCCCGTCGCCCGCGTAATACCCGCTGTTCTTGAAATTGATGGTGCCGCCATGCGTGTCGCGCTTCAGCACGATATTGACCGCGCCGGCAATGGCGTCCTGACCGTACAGCGCGGACGCGCCTTCGGTAATGACTTCGATATGGTCGATCGCCGTGATGGGGATAAGCGAGATATCGGCCGGTTCACTGCCCCAGTTGGTGCCCGCGTTGGAATTGAAATTCGCACCGATATGGCGGCGATGGCCGTTCACCAGGATCAGCGTGTCATCAGGCGACTGCCCGCGCAGCTGCATGGTCTGGACAAAGGAACTTGCGCCACCACCGGGCAGGGCTGCGGTGGTGATGGCGGGGTTGGCCTGCGCCAGCGCGGAAAGCACATTGGTCTGGCCGGTCTTGAGCAGTTCCGCGCCGGTCACGACCGTTACCTGCGTGGTGCTGTGGCGCGCCGCGCCCGGTGAAAAGACGGAATTGGTCTGATGGCCACCCACATGGATCACTTCCGGCTGGCCGGACGCGCGCAGCGCCGTGGGCGTGGCATGCTTTACGACCGTCGTCTTCTTGGCGGGGGCAACCCTGTAGTGTTTTTCAGGGGATGAAACGGCTGCCGTCGCGGCTTCACCCACGACCGGTACGAATGTACCGAACGCGACCCCAGCCACCAGATATAACTTCCGCTTTGATAGGCCTGACATCTGCCTTCCCCCCCCTGAAACCCGAACCGGACGTTTGGTAACGAATATGTGCAGGTTTATGATGCGCGTTCGTTACGATTTGGCGTCATATGGATTATTGATATGTTCGGGGGCGGTGGCGGTTCTTACTTGGATTTAATGAATTATATAACTGAAAACGCTTCGGGTTTTCGGGTGTGTCGCGTTCTGGACACTATACATTGCAAGTATCAGGAATCCTGTTTCGAAAATGGATCGAGCCGCCACGCCCCTGCGCGCGAAGCGTTAATTCCCCGAAACGTCATGCCCGCACATGACAATATATTGACAATTTCAGAAATATCCCTATTATCAATGCAATAAAGCCCCCGGCCTATAATATTTATGGAGTTCCAGTTGGATATACGGCGACTGCAGGCTTTTATTAAAATCATTGACCTTGGCAGCATTTCCCGCGCGGCTGACCTGCTGAATATTGCACAGCCCGCACTGAGCCAGCAGCTGGCCACGCTTGAAAACGCCTTCAAGCAGAAACTTGTCATCAGAAGCAAAAGCGGCGTCACGCCCACCACGGCTGGGTCCGAACTGTACCGGCATGCGCAGACCCTGACCAAACAGTTCGACCGGGCCATGGTTGAAATAACCCAGGGGGCCGGGCCGCTGGTGGGCAAGGTGTCGGTCGGGCTGTCGCCCTACAGCGCGGGGTCCACGCTGTCGGTCAAGCTGCTGCAACGCGTGCGCGCGCGCCTGCCCAACATCACGCTGCACCTGACCGAAAGCTTTGATGACATCTACAGCGAACTGATCATGACCGGGCGGCTGGACATGGCGGTCATCCACGGCGCGGGGCCGATCAAGGGTGTTATCTTCACCCCGTTGATGAAGGAGGAATTCTTCCTGCTCGCCCCCCACGGGCTGGAATTCCCGCAGGATGAAACCGGGGCGGTGCAACTGGTGGACATAGCCGACACGCCCCTGCTCCTGCCGCCGCGGCACAACTTTGTCCGCAAGAGCGTGGACATGGCCTTCATGCGCAAGCAGCTTGAACCGCGCATCGTCGCCGAGATCGAGGCCCTGATTACCCTGCAGGGCGCGATAGAAGAAGGCATCGGCAGCACCATCCTGCCCTGGTCCGTCGCCAGTCGCATTGTCGTGCCCGGCCGTTCGCGCATTTACCCGCTACGCAACCCGGTCATTCAGGAAGACGTGTCGCTGTGCATTCCTGAAATCATTCCCGAAACGGAAGCCTCCGTCGCGGTGCGCGAACTGCTCATCGAACTGGCCCAGGCCATGGCGGCCTCGCACAACTGGCCGGGCGCCCAGCCTTTCGGCTGAGGGGTTCAGCCCGCCTGCAACCCCACGTTGGGGCTGGTCAGCGCATCGGGCCGCAGCAGGGCCGCAAGCCGTTCGGGAGAAAGCAGGTTTTCCTCCACGATCAGGTCCGTCACCCTACGGTTTTCCGCCAGTGCGCGTTTGGCGATGGTCGAACACGTATCGTACCCCAGCACCGGCACCAGCGCCGTGATGATGCCGATATTGATGTCCGACAGGTACTGGCACCGCGCCCGTTCAACGGAAATGCCGTTGATGCAGCGCGTGGTCAGGGTTTCGATCGCGGCGCGCAATGTCCTGATGGATGTAAACAGGCAGTAGCCGATCATCGGTTCAAATGCATTCAGCTGCAACTGCCCGCCATCGGCGCACATGGTAATGGTCATGTCATGGCCCGCGACCAGATAGGCCACCTGATTGACGGCCTCGGGTATGACGGGGTTGACCTTGCCCGGCATGATGGACGATCCCGCCTGCACCGCCGGCAGCACGATTTCACCCAGTCCCGTGCGTGGCCCGCTGGACAGCAGGCGCAGGTCGCTGGACATCTTCGACAGTTTCAGCGCCAGGCGCTTCAGCACGCCGGAAAACAGGACAAAGGCGCCCACGTCAGATGTCGCCTCGATCAGGTCCGGCGCGCTGACCATGGGCCGCCCGGTCAGGCGGCGCAGTTCCGCCATGACGGTCGATGCATAACGCGGGTCGGTATTCAGCCCCGTCCCGATGGCCGTGCCGCCCAGATTGACCCGCTCGAACGCTGCGGCATGGGCTTTCAGACTGCTGATTTCCGTGGCGATCGCCGTGCGGAACGCCCCGAATTCCTGCCCGACGGTCATGGGCACGGCATCGCGCAACTGCGTGCGGCCGACCTTCAGGATCGCACCAAAGGCTTCCGCCTTTTCATCCAGCGCCCCGTGCAGCCCCCCAAGGGCATCAAGCAGCGGGTCAACCGCCAGCAGCAGCCCCAGGCGGAGCGCCGTCGGATAGACATCATTGGTGGACTGCGCCATGTTGACATGGTCATTGGGGTGCAGCACGGCATATGTGCCCGGCTTTTCCCCCAGCAGGCCAAGGGCCACATTCGCGATGACCTCATTGGCGTTCATGTTTGTCGATGTGCCCGCCCCGCCCTGCATGGCGTCCACGACAAACTGCGCGCGGCAGGCCGGGTTTTCCAGTATCCGCCGGCATGCGCCCTCAATGGCGTCGGCGCGGGTGCGGTCCAGGTAACCCAGCGCCAGGTTGGCCCGTGCCGCCGCCTGCTTGACCGTCACCAGTCCCTGCACCAGTTCCCCGAACGTGCCGATTGGCGTGCCACTAATGGGAAAATTATCCAGCGCGCGTTTCGTATGCACACCCCACAGGGCGCCGGGGGGAATGGTGACCTCACCCAGCAGGTCGCGCTCGATGCGCTGACCGGGCACTGCCGTCTCCGGCCCCACGGGCCTGGTCGGGGCCGTGGGGGTGCAGGTTGCGGCGTCTGGTGCCGACGGGGGCATATTCATCATTCCGGCCTATGCTGGTTAAAATATTATTTCAAGACAACCGAACAAACGTTTCCGGGTGCAGCCTTTATTTAAAAAATTTCACCAGAAACTTCCTTATTATTGCGGGATGCTTCCCGGCCTGACTTTTCAGGCAGGGCAATACCGGACCGGAGGCCACGATAACCGCGCCATCCCTGAAATCCTGCGCATGCCGCCCGCATCACGTCAATAAAACAGCGTGCCTGAAGCGCCGGATACTGTTGCCCGCGCGGCTACGGTATCCGGCCGGTGTGTATCAGTCGGGCTGGATGTGCATGACGGTCGCGCCATATCCGACCAGCGCGCCGGGCTGGCCCACGACATCCACCACCGTCCCCGCCGCTGCCGCGGAAACCGGGACCTGCAGGCTGTCCAGTGTCAGGAGCGCAACCACATCCCCCTGCGCCACCTTCATCCCCACCGGGGCAAAAGGCGCGTCGCGCAATGGATGGGTCAGGCACAGGTGACCGAAATACGGCGTCCTGACCGCAACATGCCCTGCCCCGGCATGCGCCTGGGGGACTGCGGCCTGCGCCGCGGGCAGGCCCGCATCCGCCTGTCCCACGCGGATGCGCAGCTTCAGTCCGGCTGCCTCATTCGTCAGTTCCAGACTGTCCAGCCCCGCCTGGGCCAGCCATGTCGCCATCTGCGTGATCTGTTCGGGTTCCGGCAGGCGGTCGAAATGCGGCACCAACTGTTCGGACCGGTTGTTCATGGGGCCGTCCTTTGTGCAAGCCAGCGTTCAAGATAGTGGATGTCCACCCCGCCGCGCCGGAAATCCGGGTCCGCCAGCAGGTCACGGTGCAGAGCGATATTGGTTGACACCCCTTCCACCTTCATTTCCGCCAGCGCCACCTGCATCCGCGCGATGGCTTCGGCACGGGTGGCGCCATGGCTTATGATCTTGCCGATCAGCGAGTCATAATAAGGCTGCACCGTATAGCCCGCGACCACATGCGTATCGACCCGGATACCCGGCCCACCGGGCAGGTCCCAGCGCGTGATGGTACCCGGCGATGGCATGAAGGTGAACGGATCTTCCGCATTCAGGCGGCATTCGATGGAATGCCCCAGCAGCGGAATGTCAGCCTGCGCGACACCCAGCGGCTCGCCCTGCGCAATGCGCAGCTGCCCGGCCACGATATCGATGCCGGTCGTTTCTTCCGTGATCGGATGTTCGACCTGCACGCGGGTATTCATTTCGATGAAGGCGAATACCCCGTCTTCATACAGGAATTCGAACGTGCCCGCGCCACGGTAGCCGATGCGGCGGCAGGCTTCGGCACAGCGTTCGCCAATTTCGGCAATCGTCTGCCGTGCGATTCCGGGGGCGGAGGCCTCCTCCAGCACTTTCTGGTGGCGGCGTTGCAGCGAACAGTCGCGCGCGCCCAGCCACAACGCCGTGCCATGCGTGTCACACAGCACCTGTATCTCGACATGGCGCGGCTTCTGCATGAAGCGTTCAAGATACAGCGTCGGGTTGCCAAAGGCCTGCTGCGCTTCCTTGGCGGTCAGTGCGACCGCCTGCGCCAGGTCGGCCTCGCACTCGACCACGCGCATGCCGCGCCCGCCACCGCCGCCCGATGCCTTGACAATGACCGGGAAGCCCACCTGCAACGCAATCGCCTTCACCGCGTCCATGTCCGCAGGCAGCGGCCCGTCCGACCCGGGCACGCAGGGCACGCCCGCGTCGCGCATGGCGCGCTTGGCGGTGATCTTGTCGCCCATCATGCGGATCGACGCACCCGTCGGCCCGATGAAGGTCAGGCCCGCCGCCTCCACCGCATCGGCGAAATCGGCATTTTCCGACAGGAAGCCATAACCGGGATGGATGGCCTGCGCCCCGGTCAGGCGGGCGGCCAGCAGCAGCCCGTCGGCGTCAAGGTAGCTGCGCGCGGCGGCGGCAGGGCCGATGCACAGGGCGACATCGGCCTCCTGCACATGGCGGCTGTCGGCGTCGGCTTCGGAATACACGGCCACCGTCTCCAGCCCGAGCTGGCGGCAGGCGCGCTGGATACGCAGCGCGATTTCGCCACGATTGGCGATCAGCACGCGGCTGAAACGTGGGGTCTCACTCATGCCAGCCGGAACAGGGGGGTCCCCGCCTCCACTTCGGTGCCGTCTTCCACCAGCACGGCGGCGATTTTGCCAGCCTGCGTGGCGCGGACGGCGTTGAACACCTTCATGGCCTCGACCAGTCCCACTTCCTGCCCGACCGCCACGTCCTGGCCCACCGTGACGTAGGGGGCCGCGCCGGGCGATGGCGAAAGATGGAACACACCATAGGACGGGGCCGCGATGACGGCGTCCGCCACCGGCGCCGCCGCGGGGGCCGCGGCCACGGGCGCAATGCCCGTGTCCACGGCGGCGGTTGCGGGCGCGGGCGTGGCGGCAGGCTGCGCGCCGCCACCACGGGTGATGCGGATACGGCAGCCGCCTTCCTCAACCTCAAGCTCCGTGACCGGGGCATGGGCCACAAGGTCGATCAGCCGCCTGACATGCGTGAGATCCACCGGTCTTACGCCGCGCCGGACGTCTTCTTGGCGAAGTTCAGGCCGCCCACCACCTGCATGGTCGGCAGCACCTCCATGAAGCTGACATTCATGCGCTGCGGCGCCATAACGGCAAAGGCGACGGAGTTGGCGATATCCTCGGGCAGCAGGGATTCATATTCATCAAAGAAACGCTTCTTCGCCTCCTCCATGTTGCCGATCAGGCGGCCGAACACTTCGGTTTCGCAACGCGCGGGGGAGACTTCGGTCACGCGGATATGGTGGCCGAACAGGTCACAGCGCAGCTGCTGCGACAGGGAATGCACGCCCGCCTTGGTGGCGTGATAGACCGTGTTGCCACCGGCAAAGGCGTAATGCCCGGCAATGGAGGTGATGTTGACGATATGCCCACGGTCACGTTTGATCATGCCCGCGATCACCAGCCGCGTCAGCTGCAGCACCGCGCGCAGGTTCACGTCAACCAGCGCGTCGATATCCTCGGGCGTGGTGTTGGTGATGTTGCCCGTGCGCGACTGCCCGGCGTTATTGACCAGGATGTCGATCTCAAGCCCGCTTACCAGCGCCTCGATCCCCGCCTGGTCGGATACGCTGACGGCATGCACGACGCACCCGGTTTCCTGCGACAGCTGTTCCAGCCGCGCCGCGTCACGCGCCAGGGCATGCACTTCGATCCCTTCCCTTGACAGGCGGCGGACGATTTCCGCGCCAATGCCGGAGGATGCGCCGGTGACGAGGGCGGTACGGTACGGCTGGTTGCTCATGGTAAGAAAACCCGATCCTGAACAGAGAAACTAATCCCACCCGGCGCCACAACGGCTGCCGGATGCTCAGCTATTCACTACATGCTACCGGCCCGGCGCGACCAGCGCCAAGAGCACTTCGTTCTCACGCCATAACAATATATGATGGCCCGGTTATCATCCTGATCCATAAGATTATCCAATAGCCATACAACCAGAATTGCACTGGTCATCGTTACGCAAACGGCCTTACTTTCCGGGTCGGCACCAGATGCCGCGAAACCTGTATTGCGACACTTCGGGCGCGATACCGGATCCCGCCATTTTCCGGGATATGACCAGCACTGTTCCAGGGACTGTGTATTTTGAACACGGATATGAAGAACGACGTGGCGCGCGATACCCATGCCGTGCCCACCATCAGCATGATCGGCACCCGCGCCATGCTGTTCGAGGCGCCAGGGGACTTCACCATGGCCCACCAGCGCCGGATCTGGGCACTGATGGACGCGGCACAGGCACGGCCCGACGTATGCGAACTCATTCCCGGCGTGACCAACCTCATGCTGATCTTCGCTGTCCCGCCCGACAGCCCGCGGGCCGTGGCCGACTGGCTGCGCCATGCATGGGATACCCTGCCCGAACGGCATATCGAAGGGCGCCTGTTTGAAATCGGCGTGCGCTATGGCGGCGAACTGGGCGGTGACCTGGCCGCCGTCGCCGCCCATGCGGGCCTGCCACCGGAGGAGGTGATCGCCATCCACCACGGCAGCGAATACACCGTGTGCGCCATAGGCAGCGCGCCGGGCTTTGGCTACCTGCACGGGCTGGACCCGCGCATCGCCACCCCGCGCAAGACCGTGCCATCGCTGAACATGCCGGCGGGGACCGTTACCATTGGCGGCATGCAGGCGGGCATTTCCGCGCTGACCGGGCCGAACGGGTGGAATTCCATCGGGTATACCGAGATTACCCTGTTCGATCCCTGCAGGCAGCCACCGGCCCTGTTCGCCATTGGCGACCGCATCCGCTTTTATCCCGAAAGCATCGCGCTGTGATTACCATCCTTGAAACATCCGCCCTGAACACGGTGCAGGATCTGGGCCGTCCCGGTTACCGCAACCTTGGCGTGGGCACATCCGGCGTGATGGACGCCCTTGCGCTGCGGGTGGGCAATATCCTGCTGGGCAACCCGGTGGATGATGCCTGTATCGAACTGCAGACCTATCCCTTCGTCCTGCGCTTTGACGCGCCGGCCAGCCTTGCGGTGACGGGCATTGATGCCGCAATCGAAATCGATGGCCGCACCATCCTGCCATGGATGGTCGAAACGGTGGCGGCGGGACAGGTGCTGCGCGTGGGGCCGCCCAAAACCGGCGCGCGCGGCTATATCTGCATAGCGGGCGGGATTGAAGTGCCCGTGGTGCTGGGATCGCGCAGCACGCAGCTGCGTGGCGGCTTTGGTGGCCTGGACGGTCGCCCGCTGGAAGCGGGTGACACGCTGCAGACCACGGGGGCCACGCTGGACGTGTCGGGCTACGGCGCCCTGCCGCCCGCGGCGGTGCTGGATACCGTGGCCTGCGGGGATGATGCGAAGGTCATCCACCTGCGCGCGATGCCGGCGACCGATTACGAGCTGTTCACCCCCGAATCCCGGCAGCGCCTGTGGGACACCCCGTGGCGCATCACACCGCAGAGCAACCGCGTGGGCTACCGCCTGTCGGGCGCGCCGCTGGAACTGCACCATCGGGTTGAACTGCGTTCCTACGGTGTCATTGCCGGTATCGTGCAGGTGCCCCCGGCGGGGGAACCGATCGTGCAGCTGGCCGACGCCAATACCGTGGGTGGCTACCCCCGCATCGCCACCGTGATCGAAGCCGACCTGTGGCGGCTGGCGCAGGCGCGCATCGGCACGCGCATCCGCTTCCACGAATGCAGCTTTGCCGAAGGTGTCGCCGCCATGCGACCGGTCGATGCCTATCTGGACGACCTGCACATGATGGTTGACCGTTACCGTACATCCGCGCGCTGCCGCGCGGGCATCAGGTCTGGAGACAGGGCATGAAGATCGACCTCAATTCCGACATGGGCGAAGGCTTCGGCCGCTGGCGCATTGCCGATGACGACGGGCTGATGGACACCGTGTCCTCGGCCAATATCGCCTGCGGGTTCCATGCCGGTGACTACGCCATCATGGACCGTACCGTACGTCTGGCGAAGGAAAAGGGGGTCGGCATCGGCGCGCATCCCGGGCTGCCGGACCTCATGGGTTTCGGGCGGCGCAACATGGCCGTGTCGGACGCGGACATGGAATCCATGATGTGCTACCAGATCGGCGCGTTGCAGGGCATTGCCGCCCGCCATGGCCACCGCGTCACCCATGTCAGCTACCATGCGGCGTTCGGCAACATGGCGAATGCGGATGAAGCCCTCGCCCTGCGCCTGACCCGCGCCATTGCAGCCCTTGACCGGGACCTGAGCGTGTTCTGCATGCCCGGCCAGGCAACCGAACGCGCGGCGGAAAAGGCCGGGCTGCGGGCCCGGACGCTGTTTCTGGCCGACCGGGCCTATACCACGGCGGGCACGCTGGTCCCGCGCGGGCAGCCGGGCGCCGTGATCCATGATCTGGCGGGCGTGCGCGCGCGCGTGAAGCAGTTCCTGCACGACGGGTCGGTCACGACCATCGACGGCAAGCGCCTGCCGGTCAGGGCGCAGTCCATCCTGGTCCACAGCGACACGCCCGGATCGCTGGAACTGGCGCGCGCCATCCGCGCGGAAATCGTGGCCAGCGGCGGCGTGCTGACACCTGCCTGCCAGCTTGGGGACTGATCCCCGGCCCCGCACCCATAAGAATTTCCTATTGCGCCGCAACGAACTCCTATGACCCGGAACATGCCCCATGCGTTACGGTGTCGTAACGTGAAACAGGCGGGGATGACCGGCCGGACTGATCCTTCATGAAGCGCGCTCCCGTCCATGTCGTGCAGTTGAGGTACGGACAAAATGAAGCATGACCTGAAACGTGGCGCCCTTCTTCTGGCATCGGCAACATTTTTTACCGCCGCCCTCAATGCCCTGCAGAAACTGACCGGATCGTCGCTGCCCGCGCTGGAAATCATTTTCTTCCGCAACCTGTTTTCCCTGCCCTTCGTACTGCTGATCGCGTCGCGCACGGGCATTATCCTGAAAACACACCATTTTGGCGGGCATGTCCTGCGTTCGGTCGTTGGCCTGATCAGCATGATCATGGTGGTGATTACCGTGACGCGCCTGCCGCTGGCCGAACAGCAGGTGCTGTCCTACACGCAGCCGCTGTTCCTGGTGCTGCTGTCCATCCCGCTGCTGCATGAACGGCCATCGCTGCAGCGCTGGATCGCGGTCTCGATCGGGTTTTCGGGCGTGATCGTGGTCGCCCTTGGCAAGGGGCTGCTGCATGGCGCGGGCGGCGCGGTGCCAAGCTGGGCCTATTTCGTAGCCCTGGCGCAGGGGGCGGTGGGTGCGCTGACCACCATGCAGATCCGCCAGCTTTCGGCCACCGAAGCCAGCACCACCATCGCGTTGTGGCAGGCGATCCTCATGACGCTCATGACCGCGCTGCCCCTGCCCTTCATCTGGACCACGCCCGGCATGACCGAAGCCGCGTGCCTTGTCGCCGTCGGCGCCTTCGCCGGGATCGCGCAGGTCCTGCAGACGGAGGCCTTTGCCTCGGCGCAGGTATCCGCCATTGGCCCCTTTGCCTATTCCGGGCTGCTGTGGGCGGCGCTGATCGGGTGGTTCGGGTTCGGTGAAATACCCGGCATCGCCATGGTGACGGGCGGGCTGCTGATCATCGGTTCCGGCGTGTGGATGCTGCGCCATGATCGCCCCGCGAAGCAGAAAGCCGTGGCGGAAGGCACGATGGACGCGGCCACCGGCACCCCGCCATGACGCCATGGCCCGCGCGTGGCGGCCCCACCCAATCGTCATTCACGGCACACCAGGAGTCCTGTAGCGTGACAACAGGTGAAACGACCAACGGCGCACGCAGCGGGCGCGCAATTCCGGCCCGCTACGTGTTCTTCTTTCTTGTGTTCCTGATGTACGCCATCAGCTATGGCGACCGCGCCGCGCTGTCCATCGCCCTGCCGTCCATGGGCAGGGAGTTTTCCCTGACGCCGGTGCAGATGGGCTGGGTTTCATCCAGCTTCCTGTGGTCATATTTCCTGCTCAACCTGCCTTCGACCATCGTGCTTGACATGGTTGGGGCGCGCGCCATCGGCAGTCTTGCCGTGGGCATATGGTCGTTCGCCATGCTGCTGGGCGGCATGGCGCAGAACATCACGCAGTTCCTGCTGACGCGCGTGCTGCTGGGGGTTGGGGAGGCCCCGACCTTTGGCGTGGGCGCCACCGTGGTGCGCAACTGGGCGCAGCCACGCGAACGCGGGTCGGTCATGACCGTGCTGCTGACGGGCATGCAACTTGGCCTGGCCGGCGGCACGATCGCGGGGGCGTACCTGATTACCTTTTTCGGGTGGCGGTGCGAATTCATGGCGCTGGGCGCGGTGGGCATTGCGTGGGCGCTGGTGTGGTGGCTGGTGTACCGCAACCCGGCGCAGAAGGCCGATGCCGCCCCGCGCAGGCCCATCACGGTGCGGGAAATCAGGAACCTGTTCCGCTCCTCCTCCTTCCTGGGGATACTGGTGGTGCAGTGTACGCAGAATTACCTGAACTTCCTGGTCATGTCGTGGATGCCGCTGTACCTGATCCATGAACTGCACATCAACACCACCGGCACGGGCAACAGTACGGCCCTGTGCTACCTGGTCGCGGCCGTTGGCGCGGTCATTATCGGGCGGGTGCTGGAACATGTGGTCTTCCGCAATGGCATTCATCCGCCTTCGCGGCGTTTTATTGTCGCCACCTGCCTTATCGGGGCCGCCACGATCGGGCTGCTGCCGCAGTTCCATACCATGATGCCCATCCTGCTGGTCCTGTCGGGTGCGCTGGCCTGCCTTATGGCGGCCAATGGCGCCAATACCGCGCTGCTGACCGACATGGTGGAAGACGGCCAAAAAATGGGTGCCGTGACCGGTGTCACGCTGACATGCAGCAATTCGCTGGGGCTGCTGTCGCCCATCCTGACCGGGTATATCGTGGCGTGGACCGGCAGTTTCGACATGGCATGGTACATGTGCGCCGCCGCCCTGGTCATCGCAGCCGGGCTGTCACTGGCCATGGTGCGCAACCCGATCCGCATGGATGGGCAGGCGGGGTAAGGTGCTGTCCGGCTTTCATAGTATTGTTGTATGGGGCCAGATGATTTTCGTCGGTATCTAAGCCGCGTCGAAACGATTTACGATGCGCGGCGAGCATAGTGTCCTGTTGCATGAGTAGAAGTGGAGAGAACGTCTGATGCCTGGGTTTGCGGATCGACTGAATGGAATTGGGATTTCGGCTTCCGCCGCGATGACCGACAAGGCATCGATGCTGAAGGCGGAAGGGATGAAGATCGTCAGCCTGTCATCGGGCGAACCCGACTTCCCCACCCCCGAACATGTCGTGGACGCCGCGATTGCCGCAGCACGCGCGGGTGACACCAAATACCCGCCGCAGGATGGCAAGCCCGCGCTGAAAAAGGCGGTGCAGGGCAAGTTCCAGCGCGAAAACCACCTTGATTACGCGCTGGATGAAATCCTGGTGGCCAACGGCGCCAAGCAGATCATCTATGACGCCATGATGGCCACCATCAACCCCGGTGACGAGGTGGTGCTGCCCACGCCAAGCTGGATCAGCTATGCCGATATCGCCCGCCTGGCCGGGGCCTCCATCGTGTCCGTGCCCTGCCCTGCCGAGGGGGGTTTCCGCCTGTCCGCCGCAGCGCTTGAGGCCGCGATCACGCCAAAGACCAAGTGGCTGGTCCTGAACTTCCCCGGCAACCCCACCGGCGCATGCTGCCCGCGCGCGGACATGGAAGCCATCGCCGCCGTCCTGCTGAAGCACCCGCAGGTCTGGATCATGACCGATGACATCTATGAACACCTGATCTATGACGGCTTCACCTTCTGCACGATCGCGGAGGTCGAGCCGCGGCTGAAGGACCGTGTCCTGACCGTCAACGGCGTGTCCAAGGCCTATGCCATGACCGGCTGGCGCGTGGGCTACTGCGGCGGTCCCCGCGCGCTGATTGCTGCCATGAACAACATGCAGGGCCAGTCCACCAGCGGCATCAACACGCTGGCGCAGGCCGCCGCCGTGGCCGCGCTGAACGGCCCGCAGGATTTCCTGAAGGACCGCGCGGCGGAATATCAGGCGCGGCGTGATCTGGTGGTCTCCCTGCTCAACGCCATTCCGGGCGTGCAGTGCCATACGCCGCAGGGCGCGTTCTATGTCTATCCCGACATCAGCGGGTGCATGGGCAAAACCTCGGCCGGTGGCCGCCTGATCGCGACCGACGCCGATTTCGTCATGGCGCTGCTGGAAGAACAGCAGGTGGCGTCCGTGCAGGGCGCGGCCTATGGCATGAGCCCGTTCTTCCGTATTTCCTACGCCACCGACACGGATACCCTGCGCGAAGGCTGCCGTCGCATCGCGGCCTTCGTGGATGGCCTGAAGTAAGGCCGGACCCGTATCCGGGAAAAGGCCGGGGCATCCGGATGGTGCCCCGGTCTTTTTTATGGTCATGCGGCTGCGTTGCGCGGGAAATGGCGCGGCCTTGCATGACCCCGCCTGCGGTCCATCGCCCGGATCATGCGACGGCTGTCAGCGGCACAGCGCCCATGGCAGGACAGCGCCGTCCACCCGCCGCACCGTTACCCCGTAAACCGTGCGCATGATGTCATCATCCAGCACCTGCGTGGCCGGGCCATGACGGATGACGGCGCCATTGTCCATCAGCACCAGTTCATCACAGAACCGGGTCGCCAGGACCAGATCGTGCAGCACGACGACAATGCCCTTCCCCTGCCCCGCCTGCTGGCGGAAAAGCCGCATCATCGACAGGGCATGCGCCGGGTCGAGTGCCGCGATCGGTTCATCGGCCAGCATGACCGGCGTGTCGGTCGCCAGCGCGCGGGCCAGGTTCATGCGCGCCCGTTCCCCACCGGACAGATGGCTGGCCGGGCGCGCGCACAGGTCCAGCAGGCCGGTGGCGGCCAGGGCACGCGCCACCGCCGGATGACGGGCGGCCTGCGCGTTGACCTGCCCATGCGGCAGGCGCCCCAGTGCCACCAGCGCGCGCACGGGCATGGGCGGCGGCGGTTCGCCCTGCTGTGGCACGAAGGCAAGCTGCCGGGCGCGTAACGTCGGGCTGATCCGGCCCATGTCATGGCCCAGCAGCGCGATATGCCCGCGATCAGGGGGCTGCAATCCCGCCAGCATGCGCATGAACGTGCTTTTCCCCGCCCCGTTCGGCCCGATCAGGCCAATGACCCGTCCCCGCGCCAGCGTAAGCGACGCGGCGGCGACAACCGCCCGGTCCCCGCGCCTGAGCGAGATGTCGCGTGCCTGCAGAAGGGTCATGGCACGGTTCTTTTCAGCATGATGACGCGGGCAAGGAAAACCGGCGCGCCCACCAGCGCCGTCAACACGCCCAGTTGCAGTTCAGGCCCGACCGTGACCGCACGCACCACCATATCCGCCAACAGCAGCAGCATGCTGCCCCCCAGAAAGGACGGCACAAGCAGCCGCGATGGCTGATACCCCACAAGCGGCCGCAGCAGGTGCGGCACCACCAGCCCCACAAAGCCGATCGCGCCCGACACCGCCACGCACGACCCCACGGCCACGGCCGCCCCCAGCACGATACGCGTCTGGATGCCCCATGCCCCGTGCAGGCGGAAGCCAAGGCTTTCCGCCACGTCTTCCCCCAGTGTCAGCGCATCCAGCGCACGCCCTGCCGACAGCATGAGCAGCGTGCCACAGGCCACGCCCGGCAGGCAGATCCACACATGGGCAAAGGTCCGGTCCGTCAGCGATCCCATGAGCCAGTGCATGATTTCGAATGATGCATAGGGGCTGGGCACAAGGTTCAGCACCAGCGCCGTCAGGGCCGCCGCAAAGCTGCTCAGCGCCGCCCCCGCCAGCAGCAGCACCAGCGTGCCGCCCCGTCCCACCAGCCCCATCAGGACGACCACGGCACACAGCGCCCCCGTCAGCCCGCCCAGCGGCAGGGCCGCGATGGAAACCTGCATGAGGCCGGTATAGAACACGCTGACCGCCCCCAGCGCCGCGCCACCCGATACCCCCAGGATACCGGGATCGGCCAGCGGGTTACGCAGGTACCCCTGCAACACCGCCCCCGACAGGCCCAGCGTTCCCCCCACCATGATGGCAAGAAGCGTGCGCGGCAGGCGCAGCTGCCCCACGATGACGGCACCCGCGCCATGCCGCCCCGCCAGCAGGTCCGCCAGCGCATGCGCGAACATGACACGGGTTTCCCCCCACATGAGCGACGCGCAGGACAGGCCCGCCACCCCCACCAGAAGCATGATGTTCAGTAACAGGGCATTAGGGGCAGGTTTCACCGGATGGTCCCCAGTCTGTCGCGGGCGGCACGCAGCATGGCGACACTGTCCAGTGTCTGCGGCAGGCCACACAACCACAGCCGGGCGGGCAGATCCAGATGGTGCGGCCCGGCAAAGGCCTGTTTCAGCGCGGGATGATCCAGCATGGACTGTGCCAGGGACGTGCCCTGCCCCGAACGGTCCAGCACCAGCAGGTCGGGCGGGTGCGCGATCAGGATCTCCATGGAAAAGCGGGCCGTCCCCTGCCGGTCCATGACAGTTGCATAATTGCGCAGGCCAGCATGGGCCAGGACATCATCGGGCAATGACCCCGCGCGGGTGACGAAACCATTGGCGGCGTAGATCGCGGCTGTCGGGTCGGCGGGACCGGGATTGGCTGAAAGGGATGCAAGGCGGCGGGCAAAATCCCCGGCCAGCGCGCGCCCCCGTGCGCCGGCGCCAATGGCGTTCGCCACCGTCATGATCTGGCCGGGAATATCCGCCAGCGCCTGCGCGGGCGGCAGGACGACAACCCGCGCCCCCCATTCACGCGCGGCCTGAATGGCGACAGCCGCGGTATAGGTCTCCCCCAGTACGATATCAGGGTGGGACGCCACGACATTTTCCGCCGTGGGGCGCAGGATCGGCACATTGCGCGCCTGTTCGCACAGCACGGCATTCCAGCAGTCGCGCGCAAGCGGCGTCACGCCCACGATCTGCCCCGGTCCGGCCAGCAGCAGCAATAACTGGTCGGTGCAGACATTGAGCGACACCACGCGCGGCAGGGACTGCGCCCGCGCCATCGGGGCACAGACAAGAAGACCCGCGACAATGCCCGCCATAACCCCCTTCATGTCAGTAATTCAGCATGAAGCCGCCATAACCGGCGCGACCGGGCTGCAGGTACCCGATCGGTTCCTCGAACTGGCGGTCCAGCAGGTTGTCGGCGCGGGCATAGACGGAAACATAGCGGTTGATCCTGTAACTGGCAGCCACGTCGATGGTGAAATACCCATGCCCTTTTGCGCATGTGCTGCATGTCTCGCTACCGATGACCGGCAGGTCGCGCCAGCCGCTGGTGTACAGGATGTTGCCCGAAAATGTCAGGTCGCGGATGGGGGTCCATGTCGTGTTGAAATTGAATTTGTGCTGCGGACGCTGCTGCAGTTCGTCGTGGTTCGTTTCATCGCGCGCATGGGTCCAGGTGTAGCTGAGGTTGAATTCCAGGGTACGCAGCGCCTTCCAGTTCACGAAGGCTTCCACACCATACATTCGCGCCTTCGCCACATTGGCGTAGGAGTAGTTGTAGTCATATGACGAATCAATCGACAGCGAGGACTGGATCAGGTTCCTGACCCGGTTGTCATACCAAGTTGCGCCGAAATTCAGACGGTCATGCAGCAGTTTCTGCTCAACACCCGCGTCATAGCCGATCAGTTGCTCCGCCTTCAGGTTGGGATTGCCCTTTTCCGAATATCCGGCGCCCACCTGGCTTGCGAACAGCTGGTACAATGACGGTCCATGGAAGCCGGAACCGGCGCTGGCCTTGATGATGGTGCCGGTGCCCGGCACATGGATCGCGGGTGCCACGCGCCATGTCACATGGTTGCCGTAGCGTGAATTGGCGTCGTAACGGATATTGGCTGCGCCGTACAGAATATGGTTCCAGTTCCCCTGATACTGCCCGTAGCCCGCGGTCGTATCCATGCTGGCGGAGGTATCGTATCCGCTATCCCACATGCTGGACGCCGTATGGCTGGTATTGAACGTGTCGTGGAAATGCTCGGCCCCGATCAGCAACTGGCCATACTGCCTGAAATTGAACGTGCCGTGCCAGTCCACCTTCAGTCGGCTCGACCGGTAATAATCGGGATCGGGATTGACCGGGCTGCCGTAGCTTGTGCCCGTCTCCGTCCAGCGGTTGCGGTTGGTCATGTAGCCAAGGCCGAGCACCTGATCGAACAGGCCGTGGAAGGATACCAGATGCGCCGTCCCGCGCACGATAGCCTCGTTCCGGGTGGTCTGTTCCCGCACGCCTCTGTCACCGTACAGATTTTCGCTCTGCAGGTCATACACCGAATAGGAATGGTTGTTGTCCTGTATCAGCCGCGCCGTAAGCCCCAGGTCGAAACTGCGGGTGACGTCATAACCCAGCCGGGTGTTGACGCCACGGTTGTCATCGCGGTTGCCTTCATGCCTCTGCTGCTGGCTGGCGCCATAATATTGTTCGATATAGGACGGAATATTATGGAACCCGTCCATGCGGTAATGGGAAAATTCCACATTGTAATGAAACCGTCCCCGGCTGCCGCGCGCGCCGAATGTCTGGTTGAACGTGCCGTAGCCACCGCCTTCGATCCGGACAAACGGCCTGAAGCGACCCTGTCCGCGTGCGGTGGTGATGTCGATGACACCGGCCATGGCGTCCGCGCCGTACAGACCGCTCTGCGGGCCACGCAGGATCTCGATCCGGCCCATGCCGTCGGTCACGAACGCCCCGGCATCAAACAGGCCGCTGGTGGAACTGCCGTCATTGATGTCCATGCCATCAAGGCGGACCTTGACCTCGTTGGCGTTATTGCCCCGCATGAAAATGGACGACGTGCCACCTGGCCCGCCCGTCTGCACCACGTTCAGCCCCGGCTGGCGCGCAAGGATGTCCGTCAGGCTGCGCCGCTGCTGGGTCTGGATCTGCCGTTCGGTGATGATGGTCATGCTGGTGCCGATGTCATCGGCTGCCGTGGGCCTGCGGGCGGCGCTGACGCTGATCAGTTCGGGCAGGCCCGCATCGCCCGGTGGAACGGCAGCTTTCGGTTTCTGATCCCTGACCACATGCGCGCGGCCGGGCTGCTTTTGTGGCGCGCCCTGCCCGGCAGGGGCATCAGCGCGCGCCACCGCCGCCCCCATTGTCATCAATGTGGTGGAGGCAATCAGCAGATTACGGAAAAGGATCATCGGGTTCAGGTCTCGCGGTCACATCATCGTTGCCACGAGAGCGTGCCACCACACGGTTTCCGGTCCGTAGGGAAATCCGTGGCGCCACACCGTCAGGACACCCCGCCAGACAGTTCCCGGTCGCAACCACTATGACGGCAGGTCTCCTGGCTCACGGCGTGGCATCCTGCACGACCTTCCCGAAAAACCGCAGTTTCCAGTGGCCCGGACCATGACATCCGGCAATGCAAGGACATACCGCTTACAGTTGCGGGGACAGCCGGGGCATTGGATCGCAATCCGCACCCCGTTCCCTTTTCATCCCCCCGCAGGGGGAAACCGTCGGCACGGTTCTGATCGTGCGGGGCGGTCCTGTCAACCCGGGCTGCCTTACGCCCCATGCCCGCTGGCGGCCGTTACCGGGCGGCAGGCAGGGCCTGCTTCAGCAATGCCACGATCCGGGCACAGGCGGCTTCCCCCGCCCCCCTGGCAAAGGGGGAGCTGCGCGCTTCGTAGGTATGGCGGTCATAGCTGCGCGCATCGGGCATGTATTTGGCCCCGCCATCAACCATCGTGGCCACCATGGTATGCGCAAAGGGCGAATGCGCGCGGATCCGGACGCCAAGGCCCGCGGCCAGTTCCGGCTGCACGCCCACCAGCGCAAGGTCACCGATCCGGACCAGCACCACGGGCAGCGCAACCGGCGGCCCCGCATCATAGGAAAATGTCGTGACCGGCCCCGTGGCGCGGTCCGTGCGGGGCGAGAACGCCTGTGACGCCACCTGTATGCTTTCCCGCCGGATGTCGAGTGTCGGTGCATCGACGGCCCTGATCCGTTCCGCCACATCGACAATCTGCGTGCCAAGGCGCGCGCCCAGCAGGTCGACAATCGCGAACCCGGCTTCATGGATGTCAATCCGGGCCGCCCTGCCATCCGCATTGACGACGGGACGGCTGGCCTGAAGATAGGGGGCCTGATCGCCCGCCGCCCCCACCATGAACAGGGCGGTGGCGTCGGGGCCGTACCGTGCCTCGACATGCCGCATGGCCGCACCGGCGAGGTCGGCCGTCACAAGCCTGCCGCCCGTGCTGGTGACCGATCCGTCCATGACCGAGGACTGCACGGCAAAATTCGTCATGATCGCCAGCGGCCTGCCGTCCAGCCGGTCAATGCGCAGCACGCTTACGGTCGGGTCCGTATCCCCCGCGTCATCCGCGCCCAGCCACCAGCCATACGGGGTCCGCACGTCACGGTTCACGCTGACCCGGCTTGTTCCCTGCCCGGCACCCAGGCGCGCGGGCTGCAGGGACGCAAGGGCGCGTGTCGCGGCCTGCCGCGCGGCCTGGATGACCGCCTGCCATGCGGCGGCATTGGCTTTCATGTCCGTGCCCGGCGGCGCCTGCCCCGCTGCGAATATGTGCGGCGCGGAAAAGGTGTGGCTGGCGCTGACAATGATGTCCGGGGTGGCAATGCCCGCGACATCCGTCACGATGGTCCTGATCGCGGTGATCAGTTCACCGGAGATGGATGTCAGGTCCACCACGACAATGGCGAGCCGGGTTGTCCCGTCATCCAGCAGCACGATACGCACGGCCAGCGGGTCGTGCTGTCCGGTAAAGCCGTCAATGGGAAACCGGCCGGACGGGAAAACGATATCGGCCCGCCCGCTGCCCGCACGAAACGCCGGTTTCCCGGTCGTGGCGGCGCGTACCGGTCCCGCACCCAGCGCCACAAGGGCGCCAGAGGCGATGGTCGCCATGAAATCCCGTCTGGATGGCACGATCCTGTCCCCTTTATCCGTTGCGTATGACGGGCACGATATCAGTGCGTCCATCTGTAACAAAAAAAGGCCCGGCAATATGCCGGGCCTTTCGGGTAGCAGGGAGATCAGTTGGAACCGCTGTTCTGGTTCCAGCCACCGTTGCGGTCACCACCGCGACCGCCGCCGTGCTCGCCCCAGCCACCATTCTGGCCTTCACCACCACGACCACCGCCATGTTCGCCCCAGCCGCCATTCTGGCTGTCGCCGCCGCGGTTGCCCTGACCACCGAAGCCACCGTTCCGGTCGCCACGGCCTTCGCCGCCGCGTTCGCCACGATCGCCGTGTTCACCACCGCGTTCGCCGCCCTGACCACCGTTCTGGTCACCGCCACGCTGGTAATCGCCACCCTGGCCGCCACGGTTGCCTTCGCCCCCGTTATGGCGACCGCCGTGATGGCCATGGCCGCCGCGACCACCATGTTCGCCCTGTTCACCGCCCTGGTTCCAGTCATTGGACTGGGCATGTGCTGCCAGCGGAAGGGAGGCGCCAAGTGCCAGTGCGAAAAGAATTGAACGCTTCATAATATGATATCCTTTAATTCGACCCCTAATACATTATGCCGCACGACCATGAATGTAAGGTTTCATGATGTAATAAACCGTATCAGACAGGTCCGGCGCCAGATAATGGTAATTACGTCACCGTAACCATATCGGGGAATATTCTTGATATTCGGTGTATATTCAGGAATGTACGGATCGGCACCCAGACATTTGCAGGCCGTGCCGCAACCCCCTGCAAAAAAACAGGTGAATACCCGACATGATTATGGGAAATATTTCCTAACAGGCTGATCTACCAGTCAGGACGGTCCCGGTTTCTGGTCTGTCCAATCGCCAGCGCCATCGCATGTGCCGTCATGGCCTCTGTCCCCGATGACTTCTTCTGTCTCGTCAGAGAGATCTGCCAGCAGCACGTCTGCGCCCTTGAAGTCACCGACCTGTCCCGCAGTCAGATGAAGGCGGACAGGGCGGCCCAGACCATCGCACACGGCATGGAGTTTTGAGTTTAGGTCACCTTTTGTCCGCCCGATATGGCGGGGAAAAACCTCTTTTGGAGCAGGGAGGCCGATGTCCGGTGCGCCTTGAGGTGTGTCGCATCGATCATCAGGCGCTTTGAACGGCCTGTCTGTTCTGTCAGGGCGACGAAGATCCGGTCAAAGACACCCAGTTGGTGAAGAAATTATCCGTGAAGACAATGTAAGATGGGCGGAACGGTCCCGGAGCAAAAAGCTTAGCCTGATACAGTAATCATGACTGATTGATATTCACGGCACCTTAACAGATAGCGCCTCTCCGTAAAAAACGGAGAGGCGCAGGCATTGATTTTCACGTTCCGGAATTTGCGACCAGAACTGTTTAAAAACAGTTGGCCGGCATCGCAGCCGCACGGGCATGTCCATGAATTGTAATGGCGTCCCCTTTTGCCAGTACCCCCACGATCAGGGCGGTCTGTCCCGTATTCCATGCCATTGCAAGCAGGACGCCGGGAATGCCGGCATCGCCAGAGGGGGGTGACAGCATACCCATTGTATAGGATATCAGGCGGCCATACTCCCCTGCCGTATACGTCACGCCGTGACACCGGCCTGTCCTGCCCGCGGGATAGAGCAGGAACAGCGGGTCATCTTCATACATGGCCTCGGGCGGGTAATCAGGTTCGTACCAGTCCACAACGGCATCATGGTGATGATCGCGTCCCGGCTTCATCATGATTTCCGCATCCCCTGCCGTGACGATCAGTACCAGCCTGACCCGGCAACGGGAACCTGCCGCGTGCAATGCCTTGTCCAACGTGGCCTTCAGGGGGGTGTCGTAGTCGGTTCCATTCCCTGTCAGCACGGCAACCGCACCGCAATCAGCTAGGCGTTCGCCCAGGGTCGGCGCGCCCAGCACGGCTGGCAGCACGACATGCACCGCGCCAATACGGATGCATGCCAGGACGGCAACAACGCTTTCCACCATCAGGGGCAGATGGATCGCCACCGTGTCGCCACGCTGCACCCCCTGGTCCGTCAGGGCATTGGCAAGGCGGCAGACACGTTCATGCAGGTCGCGATAGGACACGGGTTGCATATCGGTCCCCTGCCCGGATATGGCGGGTCTGTCCGCATGGTCCCCCAGATGGCGGTCCACGCACAGGGCGGAAATATTCAGCATGCGCTGCCCGTGCGCGGGCGACGATGACATGCCATGAAGGACGGCATGGCCCGTCATTGGTGGAAATGCCCGCCCCATGGCAGGGGCTGACAGAATGGAAACGTTATCATGCATCATATGGGTCATGGTCGTGTTCCTTGGCGTTCAGTGCATGCGCGAAGCGCCATGCAGGGCTGCAGTCAGTCAACGGCGATGTTGCATGTCAATCGCCCCGGGGTATCGGGTGCCTGAAACGGCAGTTATTATGTTTATTCTTGCCCGACCCTGGCGTTCGTCTTTACTGCTCTTGTTTTTGTTGATGGGGACTGTGACAAATCCCGGTTGCAAACGGAAGACGTTTTGCCGTTTAAAAGAGCGAACACCACGAAGCGGATTGCAAAGATTGCAAAGATGAAAAAACCCGCCACCAAGACCTTTACCGGATCGCGTATCCGCCACCAGCGCACCCGTGTCGGCATGACACAGAGCGCACTGGCCCGGAAGCTGGACATATCCGCCAGTTACCTGAACCAGATCGAACATGACGCCCGCCCCCTGCCGCTGACGCTGCTTGATGCGCTGTGTGAGATCTTTTCCGTTGGCGTGGATTATTTCAGCGATACTGAAGAAACACGCGGCATACAGGCATTGCGTGAAATACTGGCTGATCCGGTATTTGATGCCGATGCGGTAAGGCTGGACAGCATTCAGGCGGCGATGCGCGTGGCACCCGACCTGTGCACACAGTTCATCCGGCTCTATCGCGCCTATCTGCTACGGCAGGAACATACGGCCGCCCCCCTGATCGGCCCCGACCTGCCGCAACACGGCGGGGTGCGGGATGCGCCCGACCGGGTGGAACCCTACGAAGCCGTCAATGACTGGGTGCAGGCCCAGCGCAACTATTTTGATGAGGTGGACCGCACGGCCGAACGGCAGGCCGAACAGATGCGGCTTGATGCAGGCAATCCGGGCGAACAACTGACCCGCTACCTTCTGGACCGGCATGGCATCCGCACCGAAATCGACCTTGGCCTGGGGCAGAAGGGCCTGATGTGGCACATGGACCGACGGCACCGCACCCTGTTCCTGTCACGCATCATCCCGTCGGAAAGCAGCACGTTCTGGATGGCGCAGGCACTGGGGCAGCTTGAACACCAGGGGGTATTTGCCCGCACGATCCGCCGTTCCCGCCTGCATGAAACCGAGGCAAGGGGACTGGCGCGCGTCTACCTGACCAATTATTTCGCCGGTGCGCTGCTGCTGCCCTATGAACGTTTCCGGACAACCGCCCGTGACGTGCGCCATGACCTGGAACGGTTGCAGCGTCATTTCGGGGTCAGTTTCGAACAGGCCTGCCAGCGGCTGAGCACCATGCAACGCCCCGGAAGCGAGGGGATTCCGTTCTACTTCCTCAAGACGGATATCGCGGGCAATATCCTGAAAAGCTTCAGCGCGAACCGTTTTACCCAGTCCCGTTTCGGCGGCCCCTGCCCGCTATGGAATATTTTCCGCGCCTTCAGCACGCCCCAGCAGGTGCAGGTCCAGCTATCCCAGACAACCGATGGCGCGCTGTACCTCAACATCGCGCGGACAGTGGGGCGCAGCAGCATATCCTACCTTGACCGCCCGCGCCTTACGGCTGTGGTTCTGGGCTGTTCGATTGCGGATGCCCGGCACCTTGTCTATTCCGCCGGTCTGGACCTGAATGACCCGCGCATGATCATTCCCATCGGGCCGGGCTGCCGTGCCTGCACGCGCGAAAACTGCCATCACCGCGCGCTGCCGATGGTCGGGCACCGTGTCGATATTGATAACGAGGGACGCGGCATCGCGCCCTATCGCACGGCATTGTAAAGGAAGTTGTTTGAAAACATCCCGTTGATAAAAAATAGGAAAAGTTTCTGGGTGTCGCCTTTTTTCAAAAAGGCGACGTCTTTCGAAGCTTTTTGAAAAAAGCTTCACCAAAAACTTTTATAATTTCAGTATGTTAGAAAAAGTCATCCGGGGGACAAATACAAAACGGCTTCCGTAATACCGGAAGCCGCCTGTCACATGTCCTGTCCCCACCGTATTGGCAGGGACAGGGAAACGGGGTCATCAGGCCTTCTGCGTGGATGCCTTGAAGATCTGTTCGATGGACTTCGCGAGGGCTGCGTCAAATTCCGCATCCGTCATGGTGTAGCGCAGGTCTTCGAGCAGCGCGCGCGAGAAACTGGCGATCATGCCATGGTTCTTCGCCAGCCGCTGACACGCTTCATCACGTGGATACCCACCGGACAGCGCCACGACGCGCTGCACGCGCGGGTGCCTGATCAGGTCAAGGTAAAGATCGGCCTTTTCGGGGATCGAGACCTTGATCATCACCTGATAGTCACCGGGCAGCGCATCAAGCCCACGGTGCAGTTCGTCATGCAGCAGGGCTTCCGCCCCTGCCTTGTCCGGGCTTTTGATCAGGACTTCGGGTTCCATGATGGGCACGAGGCCACGGGCCGCAATCTGCTCGGCCAGGGCAAACTGCTGCTTCACGATGGCGGCGACACCCTCACGCTCGGCCAGGCGGATGACCGAACGCGCCTTCGTGCCATAGATGCCCTTGCTGATCGCCTGGTCCAGCAGGGGTTCAAGGTTGGGGATGGGCTTCATCATCTGCACGCCGCCCGCTTCGGCCTCCAGCCCCTTGTCCACCTTCAGGAAGGGGACGACGCCCTTTTCCTTCCACAGGTAGGTGGGAACCGGCGTGTCCTTGACCAGCCCGTTCATGGTCTGCTCGAACAGGATGGCGGCGAGGATGCTTTTGCCCGTGAAGGCCGGGGCGGTAATGACCCTGACCCGCATTTCGTGCATCAGGGCAAACATCTGCGCATCGGTGCTGTAGGCGCTGTCCGGTATGCCGTAATGCCGCAGCGCCCCCGGTGTTGATCCCCCGCTCTGGTCCAGGGCCGCGATGAAACCCGCGTTCTCCGACATGTTCTTGCGCATCTGCTCAACAGGCATTTTTATTTATCCTATGTTCAGTATTTATATACCACCAAGGCGATGATCGGACATCAGGGATAATGTCCCGGGTATGCATTGATTAATAAGTTAAAATGCGGGGGAATGGACGTAAATACAAAAATCACGCAACCGGTTTTCTGCCCGCGCCGGTACCCCCGCATGCGACAGGCAGCCGGGACATGACTGATCTTTGCGCCAGCAGTTCCCTCCTGCATCATATGAAAAAAACCATCATCCCTGATATGGGGCCGCCCGTCACATGCTGCAATGACATACATCAGGCCATGCGACGGATGGCATCGGCCATCATGGTGCAAACAGGGGAAGATGGCTGATATGGGGCGTCTGTTTCCCGCCTGCCACGACCCCGGAATGCCACACGCACAACCCTGAAACCGGGGGTGGATATGGATCATCGCCCGTGTTTGACTGGGGCATGAGCAATTTTCAGCACGGAACGGGATACGGACGGTTGACGGCAGGCTTCAGGACACGGTTTTTCATTCCCCTTCTGGCTTTGGGCTGTCTTGCCATGAAGCTGTCACCTGCCGTGGCCGGTTGCCAGTCGGTGCATGTTCCCACCCCGCCTGCTGCCAATACCACGCACCCACAGGCCCCGTTCTTTATCGACCTGTCCGGGCTTGCGCCTGATGGCGGGACACCCCGGCGCGACCCGCATGATGCCCATTATCCCCCGGCGCGCGACCTGCCGGATGGCACCGTCCCGCCACTGGCGACAAATGGCAATTTCGTGCTGGGACCAACCCATATGGCCGCCCCGGAATTCGCGGCAGCCCGCACCGCGCCGCATGGGCGTGTGGTCTCCTTCACCATGAATTCCAGCCAGAGCGTCCTGTTCAATTCCGGCATTGTGCGCGATGACCCCGATGGCTGCCCCAATGGCGCGATCTATACAGCCCGTTCCGCCCCCGGCGACCCGTCCGACCTGCGCCTGACCAGCAGCCATTCCGGCCCATGGATGCGGCAGGTGGATGTCTATGTGCCCGCGCAGTACAAACCCGGCACCAAGGCACCGTTCCTTGTCTTTGGCGATGGCGGGGCGGCTGGTTTCTATCCCGGCCGGGACCTGTTTGCCGCCCTGGACGCGCTGATCAACAGCCATCGCCTGCCCCCCATCATCGCCATTGGCATCGGCGCGGGCGGACAGGATGCGCAGGGCAGCGAACGCGGGCTGGAATATGATACGGTATCGGGCACCTATGCCGAATGGGTTGAACGCGAGGTCCTGCCCCTGGCCCAGCGGCAGGCAGGCGTCAGCCTGACCCATGACCCCGATGGCAGGGCCACGATGGGGGTCAGTTCCAGCGGCGGCGCGGCCTTTGGCATGGCATGGTTCCATGCCGACCTGTACCGCCGCGTGCTGGCCTATTCCCCGACCCTGACCAACCAGCAGTGGCCACATGACCCGGCCATGCCGGGCGGGGCGTGGCAGTATCACTCCCCCTGGGCGGGCAACCCCGCCGCCACGGGTAGCCAGCCGGGGGCGGCGCTGGTGCCCAATGCCGCGCACAAGCCGGTCCGGTTCTGGTTTGCCGCGGGTGATCGGGACCTGTTCTATCCCGCGCCCGCCATGCCCGATGGCATGCATGACTGGGTGCTGGCCAGTGAAAACATGGCCCGCGTCCTGGCGGCGAAAGGATATGACTACCAGTTCGTCCTGTCACGCAACGCGGGGCATGTGGATGGTCCGACAATCGCGCAGACCCTGCCCGAAGCCCTGTTGTGGTTATGGCAGGGCTATGTCCCGCAACGGGACTGATCGGGGAAATACCGGGTTGGCCAGCCTGTATCCGTCGGAACGCCGCGCAAATGGGGTGGCGGCCCCTTCGGGGTTCATGAACTGACTTTTACCAGCAGTTTTCCGCTGTTTTTCCCTTCCAGCATGCCGATGAAGGCCGCGGGGGCATTTTCCAGGCCGTCCACGATATCTTCAAAGACACGGATTTTCCTGCTTTCGACAAGTGGCTGCATGTCGTGCAGGAATTCGGCGTAAAATTCGCTGTAGTGTTCCAGAATGATAAATCCCTGCACCCGCAGGCGACGGATCAGGATCTGCCCCATGAAGGCTGGCAGCCGGTCGGGTCCAGGATCAGTGTTGACACCCCCGTCATACACGCTGTCGTTATAGTGGGCGATCAGGCCACAGACCGGGATACGCGCGAATGTGTTGAGCAGCGGCAGGACGGCATCAAACACCTTGCCGCCCACGCTTTCAAAATAGACATCAATGCCCCTGGGGCATGCAGCCGCCAGTTGGGCCGCGAAATCAGGGGCGCGGTGGTCAAGGCAGGCGTCAAACCCCAGTTCCTCACGCACGCGACGGCATTTTTCCGGGCCGCCCGCCACGCCCACCACGGTTGCGCCATGCAGTCGGGCCAGTTGCCCGACCACGGCCCCGACAGGTCCGCTGGCAGCGGCCACCACCACGGTTTCGCCCGCCTTGGGCGCACCGATTTTCAACAGGCCATACCACGCCGTAAAACCGGGCATGCCCAGAACACCCAGCGCGCGTGACAGGTGGGACATGCCAGCCGGCAGGACCATAAGGTCCGTCCCGTCGGACACGGCATAATCCTGCCATCCACCATAGGACAGGACGATATCGCCCGGCCTGTATCCTTCCACCCCCGACTGTTCAACCCGCGCCACGGTTCCGCCCACCATCACATCCCCCACGGCGACGGGCGGGGCGTAGGATGGCGCGGCACTCATGCGGCCACGCATGTAGGGGTCCAGCGACAGCCACAGCGTCTTGAGCAGCACCTGTCCCGCACCCGCACGGGGAACCGGAACCCGTTCCAGACGGAAATTGGCCAGGGTCGGCGCACCCGATGGGCGGGACGCCAGCACGATCCGGCGGTTTTGCGGCATGTCAGGACTGTTCATGAAACTGCTCCATAATCTGGCCGCCCCCTTGATTCCGGGTGAACGGGACCGGGCCGACAATGACGGTTAACGCACTGTTCTGATTATTGTTCTCATACTATGTCATGCCGGGGTCCACGGTTTCAATCCCTGCCGCAGCCATCTGTTTTCCCGGAAACGGGCTATATCATCAATATTACATGCGATAATTACATGGGTGAAAATCAGGCCACAGATCGCCATCAGTCAGAAAATCCGGTTGTATGATCAAGCAGTTTCAGGCGTATTCCGCCCTTCCCTGCCCCCGGTTCCGGTGACATCGTCCGGCAACCTCAAAACAGGATACAGCGGTGGCGATTTTTGGGTTATAGGAGGGAAATCATGAGTACAGACACACCCAACCTCCTTTCCCCCAGCCCGGTCTACAAGCCCTTTCGCTACCCGTGGGCGTTCGAGGCATGGAAAACCCAGCAGTCCCTGCACTGGCTGCCCGAGGAAATCCCCCTTGGGGATGACGTGAAGGACTGGAACAACAACCTGTCCGAGACGGAAAAATATCTGGTCACCCAGATTTTCCGCCTGTTTACCCAGCAGGACACGGAAGTCGAAAACGCGTACATCGACCTGTACATGCCACGCTTCAAGCCAACCGAAGTGCGCATGATGCTGTCGGCGTTCACGAACATGGAATCCATCCACCAGGCCGCCTACAGCCACCTGCTGGACACCATCGGCATGCCGGAAACCGAATATGCCGCCTTCCTTGAATATGAGGAAATGGCCGCGAAGCATGAATTCCTGCAGCGGTTCAACATGGACGACCACTACAACACCGCCCTGTCCATGGCCGTGTTCGCGGGCTTTACCGAGGGGCTGCAGCTTTTCGCGTCGTTCGCCATGCTGCTCAACTTCCCCCGCCACAACCTGATGAAGGGCATGGGGCAGGTCGTGACGTGGAGCGTGCGCGATGAAAGCCTGCACGTCGAATCCATCACGCGCCTGTTCAAGACCTACATGCAGGAATTCGGCCACCAGATCGACAAGCCCGCTGTGGCCGATGCCATCCACCTGGCCTGCCGTGAGATCGTGACCAACGAGGACCGCTTCATCGACCTCGCCTTTCGCATGGGCCCGGTGAATGGCCTGACGGCGGCCGAGGTCAAGCAGTATATCCGCTTCATCGCCAACCGGCGCCTGATCGGGCTGGAACTGGAACCGATCTATGACGTGCCCAGCAATCCCCTGCCGTGGATTGACGAGATGATGAATGCGGTGGAACACGCCAACTTCTTCGAAAATCGGGCCACGGAATACAGCCGCGGCGCAACACTCGGGACATGGGACGAAGCATTCGCCTGACGCATTCCGGATACAGGCCAGGGCCACGGACCTGCGGGGCGCGGACGACATGACTGGCGCATGCCCTCGCAGAGTTCCGTCTTTCCCTGCCATGGCAGGGGAAACCGCCTGATATGCGGATCATGGCCCCATGGGCGGGCCATGCCACCGCATCGGCACACCGTGCCATTCAGCCTGCCGCAACGCCCCTTTTCAGGGTTGCCGTCTGCAGGGTTTCATGGCTGGCATCCACCGATGCGTCATTGCATGTGGTGTGTATTCATACATACAACGCATGACGGTGCATGCTGACAACGGAAACCCCATGAAACCCACCATGATCTTGCTGGCCGCCCTCGCCCTTGTCACGTCCCTGACCGCCTGCGCTGACCGGGATCCACGCATGGAGCGTAACGCGCGCGCCGCCTATGACAACGGCAATGGTGGCCCGCAGGGCGGCTGGGGCAGTCTGGGTGGTGGATGGGGTGGTCCGGGCGATATGGGGTGGTGAGGTGCGCGCCATCTGGCCCGCGACAGATTATCGGCTAAATACCCCTATTTCTCATGCGGACAATCAGCCCTTACAACGCCGCCCGTCCATGCCATCACGTGAGACTGGCCGCGCCATTTGACGTTTTTGCCTTCGAGTACGGGTCTGAAAATAAATTTGATCCGATTGGTACGGGCAACCGTATTATCCTGCGCCTTGTACCAACCTGTAACCTGTCCCCCATAATAGGACGGTTCCGCCTTTTTTTCATGCAGATAAATCCAGCCTCCCACCAGTTCTTCGGCTTCTTCAGGCATAAAGTCCCAGTTACCTGAATGTACCATCCCGGTGGCTTTGTCCTTATTGATATTTCGGGGGCGACCACCCTCCAGCCTGCAAAGAAGATGGATTGCCTTCATACCGTTATCCCTGTCATAGCTGTTCTGACGTTCCCGGTTTATCGTTCAGGAACGGTTATCAAGAATTACCATCATGGGAAGCCGGTATTTTTCCGGCCTTGATGGCCTGCGTGAACCGTACCCAGTCTGCCTTCGTCTGGTCCGCATAATGGGTGGAAAAACAGCCTATGGCATCAGAAAACACATGGCCCTTGCCCAGATAGCCACTGATGAAGGCGCCATCCCCCGAACGCGCATGCGCGCGGGCCAGCGTCGTGCCATATAATCGTGCGTAATCGGCCAGTCCTTCGGGCGTGACATCCGCACCGATGGCTGCCAGCCGGGCATCTTTCAGGCGGCGGACATAAAACTGCCGCCCGGCCCCCGACAGGTCCGGTGTAACAGGGTCCGCATCTGGCCGGGACCGGGTATGCGTGCACCCCAGGAATATGTCCGTTTCCGCCTGCATGATGCGTTGGCCGACCACCACGCGCTGCCCCTGGTTATGGAACAGCGATGCCCCGGCAAAGGGGGCCAGCACCGACTGTTGGGCTTCCTTGATCTGCAGCAGCAGCGTCTCCCCATCCGGCGTGGCGAACAGGCCGATGGCGCAGAAGGTGCCGACACTGCCAATGCCAACCACCTTGAAAACCACGTCACGCAGGACGTAGCGGTCCAGCAGGATCGCCAGTTCGGCCGGCTGTGTCGCGACGTAGCGGGCAAAGGCATGGCGGATCGTGTCCTCATGCGCGGGCAGCCGCATGACCAGCGGCGGGTGTTCGCGCAGCGATGGCAGGCCGCCATCCGCATCTATCAGGCCATAATGGCAGCGCGCGCTGTCCATGCGCTCACGTAGCAGGATTTCGGCCCGCGCCCGCGCATGCCGGTCCGAAAACGCGGCAATGGCGGCGGACAGGTCAATGGGATTGCCCCATATCTCCAGCGGGGACAGCACGGCCAGCCGCTTCATTTCCACGGCATAGGTCCGCGCCATGGATACCGCCAGGTTACGCGCCTTCTTTTCCGACAGCCCGCCCTCGCGCCCGGTCAGCACCAGTGACGTGCCAAGACGCTTGATGTCCCATTCAAACGGGGCGGGCAGCGTTTCGTCAAAATCGTTGATATCGAAAACCGGGGTGCCTTCGGGTGAGGCATAGCTGCCGAAATTGGCCAGGTGGCAGTCCCCGCATGCCTGCACGCGTGGCCCCGCTGCGGGCGTATGCGCAAGATCGGACGCCATGACCACCGCCGCCCCGCGCAGGAACGCGAAAGGCGAGGCCATCATCCGCCCATAGCGCACCGGCAGCAGGTCGCGTATCCGGCCTTCCCCCTGCCGGACCAGCAGGTCGACCGGGTCGGGCCGCCGCTTTGGCGCATGCCATTGCGCATGGTGGGCACGCATCGTCCTGCGGCGCAGGGCCACGCCGCGGGCATGACGCTGCGCGCGGTCAAGGCTGCGATGGTCCCATTGCATGGTACGGATGGCGGCATGTTCATGATCCATGCCATGACAATACCTTTTTTAACATACTGTGTCAGTACCGTGGTCAATGCCGTGCCCCGCACCCCGCATCGCGACGGTGGCCATGGCGGCCCGGACGCGGGCCGTTTCCGCATCCCTGCCACCCACTGTGTGATTGATGCACATCAACGACGGCATTTTCATAAAGACCTGCTATATACGGCAGGGTTTTGAATCCGACCAACCGCCCGGGCCACGGTCGGCCCCAGAAGAGGCAGAAATTCCATGCGCTACGCCCACAGTAACTTCGAAGCCTTCGTCCGCCCCGAAAAACCGGCCGGCGTCGACACCCGGTCGGCATGGATCGTGGGTGGCGGCCTTGGCGGCATGGCCGCGGCCGCCTTCCTGATCCGCGATGCGGGGATGACGCCATCAAGAATTACCATCCTGGAGGCATCGGACGCCAATGGCGGGGCGCTGGATGGCGCGGGCAACGCCGAAACCGGCTGGCTGATCCGTGGCGGCCGGGAAATGGAGGAACAGTTCCAGTGCCTGTGGGATCTGTACCGCTCCATCCCCTCACTGGAGGTGCCCGATGCATCGGTACTGGATGAGTTCTATCGCCTTAACCGCGTCGATCCGTCCTCCAGCCCGGTCCGGGCCATGTGCGGGCGCGGGCAGCCCCTGCCCGACCGCGACAGCCTGAAGCTGACCGGGAAGGCACGGCGCGAGATCATTTCCCTTGTCCTGACGGATGAGGAAAAGCTGGATGGAAAGACGATCGGCGATGTCCTGTCCGCCGATTTCATGAAATCGAATTTCTGGCTGTTCTGGCGGTCCATGTTCGCGTTCGAGACATGGCACAGCGCGATCGAGATGAAGCGCTACCTTGCCCGTTTCGTACACCAGATCCTTGGCCTGAAGGACCTGCATACGCTGAAATTCACCCGCTTCAACCAGCAGGAATCCCTCAGCCTGCCGCTGGCCACATGGCTGGCCGATCAGGGCGTGGCGTTCCGTCACGGCGTGCAGGTGACCAATGTGCGCGTCGATACATCAGGCGTGAAGAAGGTCGCGACCCATATCGACTGGCTGGAAAACGGCGCGGCGGGCGGCATCGCGGTCGGCGGGCGGGACCTGGTGTTCGTCACCAATGGCTCCATGGTGGAAAACTCCCGCTGGGGCGACCACCATACGCCCGCGCCGATTGACGCCACGATCGCGCAGGGGAATGTCTGGCAGCTATGGCGCAATATCGCGGCACAGGATCCCGCCTTTGGCCAGCCGGACGTGTTCTGTGGCGACACCACGAAATCGCGCTGGGAATCCGCCACCGTCACCACGCTGGATGCCCGCATCCCGGCCCTTGTGCACAGGGTGACGGGGCGCGATCCCTTTTCGGGGCGCACCGTGACGGGGGGACCGGTCACGATCGCGGACTCCGCGTGGCTGATGAGCTGGGTCGTCAGCCGCCAGCCACACTTCAAGGGCCAGCCGAAGGGGCAGATGGTGGCATGGCTGTATGGCCTGTTCAGCGACGTGCCGGGCAATTACGTGAAAAAACCCATGCAGGACTGCACGGGTGAGGAAATCACCCGCGAATGGCTGTTCCACATGGGCGTGCCGGAGGCGGAGATTGACGACATGGCCGCCACGGGCGCCATCACCCACCCGTGCATGATGCCCTTCATCACCGCGCAGTTCATGCCACGCGCCGTGGGCGACAGGCCGAAGGTGGTGCCCGATGGCAGCGTCAACCTCGCCTTCCTCGGCCAGTTTGCCGAAACCCCGCGCGATACGGTGTTCACGACCGAATATTCCGTCCGCACCGCGATGGAGGCAGTCTATACGCTGCTGGATATCGACCGCGCCGTGCCCGAAGTGTTTGGCAGCGTCTATGACGTGCGCATGCTGGTGCAGGCGGCGGCGGAAATGCGCGACGGGAAAAAAATACCGGCCTCGACCCTGATCCATCACCTGGCGGGCGGGACGGAAGTGGACACCCTGCTGGAACGCTACGGGCTGATCTGATCCCGCCGGGCGCGGCAGGACGGGCTCCGGGTTACGCCCGTCCCTGCCGGATGCCACGCGCAAGCCCCCCGCAGGCGAGCATGATGGCGACACCCAGCGGCACCAGCCACGTAAAGGCGATGGCATGGCCATGGGGCCGCCAGAACAGCATGGCACCGCACATCACCGCCAGCGTGACGATGAACGCAGGCAGCACATCACGCCTGTCCGCCCGCCTGCTGAACAGGGCGAACACGAATACCCCCAGCATGGGCCCATAGGCGCATGACGCCACCGACAGGCCGAACACCACCGCCGGGCCATTGCTGCGTGCGAACCCCAGCGCCACCAGCACCAGCACGACCGCCCACAGCACGGTCACCAGCCGCGCAAAGCCCAGTGGCGACAGGCGCGCCCACCGCGCCATGGTCCGGCAGGGGGCGGCAAAATCCAGCAGGGTCGCACTGGTCATGGCGTTGAGGGTGGCGGAAAGCGATCCCATCGTGGCACTCAGCAGGCCCGCAACCAGCAGTCCCGCCAGCCCCTGCGGCAGGCCATGCACGATAAAATCCGGGAACAGCGCGTCCGATGTCGTCAGCCCCATGGCGGCCAGCGACCTTTCATCATTACGCGCCCATAGCAGCATGCCCACCAGCGACAACAGCGCGAACAGGCAGCCCACCATGACACCGCTGCCCACCAGCGCCTTTCTGGCATCCGCCAGGCTTCGCGCCGCAAGGACACGCTGCACCAGAAGCTGGTCCGTCCCGTGTGACGCCATGGCCATGATCGCCCCGCCGATCATGGCGGCGCAGGGCGTATAGGGATCAAGGAAATACAGGCGGGATCTGTGGAACAGGTGAAACCGGTTGGAATGGCGCAGCATATGGATCTGCATGTCCGTTGCACGGTGGTACAGCAACGCGACACAGGCAGCCGCCCCCATAACATACACAACCAGCTGTATCGCATCGGACCAGACCACGGCCCGCAGGCCGCCCAGCATCGTGTACCCCAGCGTCAGCCCGACGATCACCACCATGACCAGCCATTGCGGCAGCGGGAATTCCATGACGGACAGGATGGCGGCAACCGGCAGCATGCCCGCAAACAGCCTGATCCCCTCGGCCAGCACGCGCGTGACCAGGAACGTGACGGAGACGGTACGTTCCATCGCCTGCCCGAAACGCCGGCCCAGATACTGGTACACGCTACCGGCATGCCCGGAAAAATAACGGGGCAGGAACAGCCACGCCACCAGCGACCGCCCGATGACATACCCCACCCCCAGCCCCACGAACACCATGCCCCCGCCATAGGCGATGCCGGGTATGCTGATGATGGTCAGGGTGGAGGTTTCCGTCGCGACCAGGGACAGGCAGATGGCCCACCACGGCAGGTCATGCCTGCCCCCGACATAGCTGGAAACGGAATCCTGCCGCCCCGACAGGGCGAACGCAATGAATGGCAGGGTCAGACAATAGATGCAGATAACCGAGAGATCGATTGCGGGCATACGGGTTCCATCACGTAACAGACAAAGACCATATGACCAGACCGAAGCCATATGAAAGCCCCGGACGACCCGGAAACCGGGACGGCCTGCGCATTCCCATCATGCGCAGAAACCAGTCAGGGATGTTCCAACGCCGTCATGCCATGGCTTTTCCCACGTCCCTGCTCGGCGCGCCGGGGCGGATCATTGTCATTGCGGGCGGGATAATGGTATCGTCCGCGCATCAGGCATCCGGCATGCCGTCTTTTAACGGGCCTTTTGCAACATGCATGTTTTTCCAGCCGCCCCCCGGCTGAAGCGCCGTCATGTCCTGATGCTGACCGGTGCCGCGACCCTTGCCGCCACCGCCCCGCGCGCATATGCGGGCCAGCCACCTGCACCGGACATGCGCGATGTGGACCGCAGGCTGCAACAGGCCGTGACACGGGGGGAAGCGCCCGGCGTTGTCTGTGCCATAGGCCACGACCAGCAGGTCATGCACCGGGCCGTGTATGGCAGGCGTGCCGTAACGCCCGTGCCCGAAGCCATGACATGGGACACGGTGTTCGACATGGCATCCCTGACCAAGCCGGTCATTACCGCGCCCGGCGTCATGCAGTTATGGGAACAGGGCCGCTTCGGGCTGGATGACCCGGTTTCGCGCTACCTGCCGCAATTTGCCGCCGCGGGGAAAGCCACCATCACCATCCGGCAGTTGCTGATCCATTATTCCGGCCTGCCGCCCGACCTGGACCTGACCCACCCGTGGCAGGGACGTGACGCCGCGTTCCGCCTGACCATGGAAACCGCGCCCGCGCAGCCACCGGGCAGCGGTTTCGTCTACAGCGACATCAACTTCATCACGCTGGGCTTCCTGATCGAAAAACTGACCGGCATGACGCTGGATGCCTATGCCACGCGCTTTATCCTTGCACCACTGGGCATGCGCCAATCACGGTTCCTGCCGCCCGGTACATGGTCCGCCCGCATCGCCCCCACCCAGGCCGATGAACGGGGCCAGATGCTGCGTGGACGGGTCAACGATCCCTCGGCCCGGCGCATGGGCGGGGTTGCAGGACATGCGGGCCTGTTTTCCACCGCCGATGACATGTGTCTGTACGCGCAGGCCCTGCTGGACCGGCGCGCGGGCAGGCCATCGGCCTATCCGCTGCGACCCGATACACTCATGCTGATGACCACGGCACAACAGCCACAGGGCAGGACCGACCTGCGCGGACTGGGGTGGGATATCGCCACGCATTATTCCTCCGTCCGGGGGGACAGGTTTCCCGTTGGTTCCTTCGGCCATACCGGCTTTACCGGCACGTCGCTGTGGCTGGACCCCGGCAGCGACAGTTATGTCCTGATCCTGACCAGCCGCCTGCATCCTGATGGCCATGGCAACGTCGTGCGCCTGCGTCATGACGTGGCAACGGCGGCAGCCCTTGCGCTGATCCCGTCACGGGGTTGAAGGACTGCCTGAAAAGTCGGATCAGGTCATATCTTTCAATCATATGAAAATTTCTGGTGAAGCATTTTTCACTCATTTGCAGACAAGTCAGGTTACATGTCCCCGAACAGCACCGTTCCCACCCCCCTCATCGCGACAGAAGGACAGGATCCCCGCTATGCGGATGTGGATATCTGGCCCGTTGCCTCCGTGCTGGATGCACTGGTGGAATCACAGATGAGCGCCATCGCCGCCGTCCGCGCCGCGACACCGGAACTGGAACGCGCGGTCGGCAGCGCCCTACCCCGGCTTCTGGCGGGGGGGCGGCTGTTCTATGTCGGCGCGGGCACGTCCGGGCGGATCGGCATGCAGGATGGGGTGGAACTGCTGCCCACCTTCGGCTGGGAACCGGGGCGGCTCGTGCTGTTGCTGGCAGGCGGGCATGACGCCGTGTACCAGGCGGCGGAAGGGGCCGAGGACCGCGAGGACGTGGCCCGCGCGGACATACTGGCCCACAATCCCGGTCCCGATGACGTGGTACTGGGCATCGCGGCCAGTGGGTCCACGCCCTATACCTGCGCAGCCCTTGCGGCTGCGCGTGCGGCGGGCAGCCTGACCATCGGCATTGCATGCAATCGCGGCGGCAGGCTGCTGGACGTGGCGGAACAGGGCATTGCGGTGGTGACGGGGCCGGAGGTCATTTCCGGTTCCACGCGACTGAAGGCCGGCACGGCGCAGAAAGCCACCCTGAACCTGATTTCCACAACGCTCATGATCCGTATGGGCCATGCCTATCGCGGGCAGATGGTGGACATGCGGGTCGTCAATGCCAAGCTGCGGGACAGGGCGTGCCGCATGGTCCGCAACCTGACCGGCAGCACCGAACAGAAGGCGCAACAGGCGCTGGCGGCAACGGGGTTCAATGTCAAACGGGCCGTCATGATCTGTTCGGGCATTCCCGCCGATCAGATCGAGGCACTGCTTGCAGCGCATGGCGGCAACCTGCGTTCGGTTCTTGGACAGGACGACAGCACCCCTGCCACGCCGTAAAACAGTGTCCGGGAATCAACGTTTCAAGCAGACGGCATTCTTTGAGGCGTTCTGAAAGGCAGTCCCGGACCGCCCGGATACACGCGGCATGATGGACGGGTGCCGGACATCACGTTTTTGTCCCATCGCCCTGTTCGTTATGATGGCATGGTGAAATGCTGCACGCGGGAGGAACGGGCATGAAGCCCATGCTTACGGTCATCGGCCTTATGAGCGGCACGTCACTTGACGGCGTGGACGCGGCCATCATCCATACCGATGGTGAACGGATCGCGCGGTTTGGCCCGGATATCAGCCTGCCCTACACGGCGGCCCTGCGCCAGCGCGCGCGGGGGATTCTGGACCATGCGCCCACCCTGTCCCCTGATGATCCCGAACTGAAAGCGGTCGAACACGCGATAACCCGCCATCACATCGACGCGGTGCGGCAGTTGCAGGCCCTGGTGCCGGATATCGACCTGATCGGGTTCCATGGCCAGACCATCCTGCATGCGCCACAACGCCACCAGACATGGCAGATAGGCGATGCCGGACTGCTGTCCCGCGCGACCGGGGTGGCTGTCATCCATGATTTCCGCAGCGCCGATGTGGCGGCAGGCGGCGAAGGCGCGCCACTGGTGCCGTGGTTTCACGCGGCCCTGCTGCATGACGTGCCGGGACCGGTCGCCGTGCTGAATATCGGCGGCGTTGCGAATGTCACGTTCATTGATGCGGACAATACGATCCATGCCTGTGACACCGGGCCGGGCAATGCCCTGCTGGATGACTGGGCCATGCGCCATACCGGCACGGCCTGCGATGTTGATGGCGGACTGGCGCGCGCGGGCACGGCCGACCGGGCCATTGTGGAACAGTTGCTGACCGATCCCTATTTTGCCCGCCCTGCCCCCAAATCGCTGGACCGCCAGAGTTTTGCCACGGCCCTTGACCGGGTGGCCGCCTGCACCCCGGCCGATGGCGCGGCGACACTGGCCGCCTTTACCATCGAAGCCGTCCGGCGCACGCCCCTGCCCGCAAGGCCCGCGCGCTGGTATGTCTGTGGCGGAGGGCGGCATAATCCTGTGCTGATGCAGGGATTGCAGGCGGCATTGGGCGCACCGGTCGAGGCCGTGGACCGCCTTGGCTGGAACGGGGATGCGCTGGAGGCGCAATGTTTCGGTTTCCTGGCCGCACGCAGCGCACGCGGCCTGCCATTATCCGCACCCACGATCACGGGCGGGCCGGATGGCCTGTCCGGTGGCCGCCTGACCTGTGCGGGGCTTATGCCTGTGCCACCGTGGATCCATGCAACCAGCGGGAGATGTTCATGAAACTTGTCATCGCACCGGATCAGGATACTGCCTGCGCCCATGTGGCGGACATGCTGTATACGTGCTGCGCGCAAAACCCGGCAGCCGTGCTGGGCCTTGCAACCGGGCGCACGATGGAACGGGTCTATGGCCACCTTGTCCGCCGCATGCACGACAGGCCGGTCAACCTCGCAGACTGCACGACGTTCAATCTGGATGAATATTGCGGGCCGGTTGCCCGGACCGCGCAGTCATACCGTGCCTATATGCAGCACCACCTGTTCCGCCATCTGGATATCCTGCCCACGCAGACGCACCTGCCCCCCGGTGATACCGACGATGTCACGGCGGCATGCGCACGGTACGAAACCGCAATCCGTGCCGCGGGTGGCATTGACCTGCAACTGCTGGGGATCGGTCATACCGGCCATATCGGTTTTAACGAACCCCTTTCCTCCTTCGCATCCCGCACGCGCCGTGTCAGGCTTGCCCCGGCCACGCGTGCCCAGAATGCGGAAATGTTTGGCGACTGCCCGGATGATGTGCCGCAGCATGCGCTGACTGTTGGCGTCGGCACAATTCTGGAGACCCGGCGCGCTGTCCTGCTGGCGACAGGTCCCGGCAAGGCTGCGATCATTGCCCGCGTGACTGAAGGGCCGATTTCGCCCATGACCAGTGCCTCAGCACTGCATTTCCATCCCGATTGCACATTCGTACTGGATGAAGACGCAGCCATGGACCTGTCGGATGAATGCCGATGGATGGCGGAATTCATCCCGCCCCGCCACTGAACCCCACGGGTGCCGGAAACGGTCGTGGCGGCTGCCTGCTACATCGTGTGCATCATGAAGACGGTTCTGGTGAAGCTTTTTACAAAAACCTTCATTACAGAGCGTCTTCAGTTCATGTTGTCCGGACCTGCATATTCCAATGGCTGGGGCGGCATGGGTTGCATGCCTGTGCATGGCAGGAACCTACCTCATAATCGTTACTTTATAATAACAAGTTTATAAATTATAAATAAATTACAAAATAATTTTTAGCAAAAACAATAAAAGTTTTATACGCCATGTTTTTTTGCGACGATACCAGATTCTGGATCTTTTTGAAAAAGCCTCGCCAAAAACTTTTCCGTGGTCTGTGACCTGTTACATGGACGGGTCCGGGGCAGGAAAACTTTTCCTGCAAATCGCACGGCCTGATGGCAGGAACGCCATTGCGCAAATAATGTTTCCAAAAAAACACAAGTGAAAATTCATACAGCACGGCGCACGATAAATTAATATATAAAATAAAAAACTACGTCCGTATAAAACCGTTTAAACGCCACACAAATAAAACCAATAATATGCCAGTGGCCGTACAATGAAATATTTTACGCATGGACGTGGAAAATTCGCGATATTATATTTCGGTTTTTCCATGTATCTAGTGATCAGCGCGCAGGATGCACCCGCCAATGGCGTTGCAAACGGCAGCCAGGGCGATGATGCCAGTTACGCCCTGCGTAACAGTGCCCAGCATCCGGCTTCAACCATGACAGGAGACTGGGGTGGGTACAGAACCTATCTGCGTGACAGGGGAATAGATCTGGCGGCGGCATGGACCAACGAAACTGCCGGAAATGCGACCGGTGGCGACCGACGCACCGCGGCCGAAACCAACCAGATCGCGGCGATTATGGATATCGACGCGGAAAAACTGGTGAAATGGAAAGGGGCGACCTTCAATTTCACCTTTACCAGCCGCTGGGGCAGCAACCTGATCACAAGGGCGGGCCTGTATACCCTGCAACAGCCACAGGAAGTATGGGGCCGTGGGCAGACCACCCGGCTGACCGGATTGTGGTATAACCAGAAACTGGGCGACCACTTCAGTTTCAAGATCGGCCGCCTGCCAACCGGTGCCGATTTTGACAATGTGCCCTGCCTGACAATGGTCAATTACTTCTGCGGCGCGACAACGGGCAACATGGATGGCAATCGCTGGCTGAACTGGCCTGTCAGTACCTGGGGTGGATACCTCAAATACAACAGTCCCCTGTGGTACCTGCAGGCAGGTGCTTATGAACAGAACATGCGCAACCTGGATAACAAGTTTTTCCTTGGTTACGTCCATGGGGCAACCGGCGCCCTGCTGCCATTCGAAACCGGGCTGCGCCTGCATATGGGACCGCACCGTTATCCGGGGGTGTACCGCATTGGCGGGTGGATCAATACCGCCAGCGCACCGGATATTTTACTGGCGACCAACGGGCAGCCTGCGGTTACCGGCGGACTGCCAATGCTGGAACGGGGCAGTTCCCATGGTGGTTACCTATGGTTCCAGCAGCAGTTGACGGGCACCTTTACCGAAAAACCCGGACAGGACGCAGTGGTCGTGCAGGGCCTGACCGCCTATGTCACGCTGACCATGGTTGACAAGGAAACAAGCCCTGTTTCATCGCAGGTAACAGGCAGCCTGCGCTATCTCGGGCTGCCATGGCGCAGGCATGACGCCATAACACTTGCGGTTGGCACCAATCACGTCAATTCACGCCTTGCGACATTGGAATGGTATCAGGCAGGTAAAAAGGGGCCGCGACGGAATTCGGAATTTGCCATTGAAACAGACTATACAATCCAGTTCACCCCATGGGTCTATATCGAACCGAACGTCCAGTTCTGGGTTAATCCGGGCGGTTATACGCAGCGCAGCACGGTCACGGTTGTCGGTATGAAAACAGGCTTTACCTTCTAAATCGCGTTTCAGTACAAATCATTCATAAAGGAACAGAAGTATTTGGGCGCCGCCTTTTCCCAAAGAGGCGGCATTCTTCGGCGCTTTTTGAAAAATCCTTCATGATCCGCGCACTTTCACAAAAACCGGCTTTTCAGACAGTCTTCAAGAAAATACAGGCCATCTTCCTGTCATGGAGGATCGCCTGTATTTTTGCTGTCTGAAATTACCGGGCCATCCGGCCCGGACTATTTCCTACGAATGGAAGCCGTTTGCCGTATCGGTGGCGACCGCATTGTCCAGATCGTCCGTCGCCCCACTGACCCCAACCGCCCCGATGAGGTATTTGCCACTCATGACCGGACACGATCCGGGCACGGCCGTAATGCCGGGCAATGTCGCCAGAAATGCCTGGTTCTGGCTGATGCGCTGGGCCAGTACCTTGCCTGGTGAATGATACAGCGCGGCCGTGCGGGCTTTCTTTATGGCTGTCTCATCCGTGCCGGTCTGTGAATCATCCATGCGGGTGAAGGCAAGCAGCCTGCCCGATGCATCCACCACCGCGATGCTGACCTGCATGCCCTTCTGCCGCGCCTCCTCCTCGGCTGCATTCAGCAGGCTTTTCGCACCGGCGTTGCTTAGCTGCGGGCGGGTCAGCAACTTGGCATCATCGGCGCGTGCCGCGCCAAAGGCAGGAAAGCACGCCAGAACGGCCAGCGGCCCGATATGTCTGATTTTCATGGGAGATCCTGATGCAAGATTGTCTGGATACTGTTTTTTTACCTGGGAGAGGCCATTTCAGTGAAAATGCTTGGCCGTATCGACAACAAGCGCCTGTTCATTTTCGTTGGTGTCGCCGCTGGTGCCGATACTGCCGACGACCACATCACCCTGCTTGAAAACCGCGCCTCCGGCGGATGGCAGGATACCGGGGACAAAGCCGATGGGCAGGTTCTGCGTGCGTACGGCGTCAAAGAACTCGATCGTGTTGCGGGCGAACCGTGCCGCCGATTTCGCCTTTGCGATCGAAGCCTCCACACATCCGGCATAGGCGCCCTGCATGCGGATGAAGGCCACCAGGTTTCCATCCGTGTCCTCGACCGCTATGCAAAGCTTGAGGTGCCGGTTTTCCGCCAGGCCAACCGCATAATGCGCCATGTCCATTGCCGCATCGGTCGTGATGTTGAGCTGCGGCGCAGTAGAGGAAGATGACGGCTGCGCAAGTGCGGGGGTCGCGCACGACGCCAGCACCGCAAGGACTTTAAGCAGATGCTTCATTTCAAGGGTTACCTTATTCTCAATGTTATTATTGAACCCCTGACGACGCTTCATGTTCGGCCAGACCGATCCATATCGGGGAAATAAAGACGTCGTTCAGTTCAGATTATACGATAGAAGCCATGTCATATCGCATGGAACACTCTATTACAGTTTTTTGCGCGCAGACAAATAACAATTAATAACTCGCGCGCATGTGATAGACCACATCACCTGTTCCAATAAAAACACGCCGACCGGGAACAGAAAAGAAGTGGACAGGACAAGTATTGAAAGGCGTCCCCACCCGAATCAGATATCCCGGCGCACATGATCGGGGCTGGCGGATACACATAACGGCAGCAGGAACCCTGGCATCAGGCCACGGGCGACCAGCCAGCCGTCAATCGAGAACTTCCCCGCCCCCGCAACCGAAAAACTGGCAAAGGCCACGATCATCAGCATCGGGTATTCCCAGCCGCCCACGGGGGGATTGTTCCACGTGAACCCGTCGCCGAAATGCCGGCCGTAATGGTTGGCGATCAGGTAATACAGCGCCCCGCCCATCCCGGCCAGACGGGTCATGAAACCCATCCCCACGCCAATCGCGACCGACAGTTCGCACAATCCACCAATAATGACCGCCTGCCCGTCGGGCGGGAACCCGAATCCGACAAAGACCTGTTCCATGTGATGGAATGAACTGATTCCGGCAAAAAGTTTTTCGGCAAAATGCCCCACCATGTCGAAACCGAAATATATACGCAGTATTGCCGTCTGCCATTGCAGGTGTTCATTCCACCCGCCAGTACCGTATGCCTTCCAGTCATGGACCATGCAGTCCGCATACAGTAAAAGATAGATGATGAAGGTGGCGGTGGCGCACGCCATGCCCGGCACCGACCCATGAATGGCCGCCACCCGCCAGCTGATCACGAACGGCAGGAGCGATGTCAGGAAACCGACGACAAAATTCCGCGGCATCACCACAACCGTGACAACCAGCGCAAGACCGTCAAGCCCGATGGTGGACAGGCAGGCCAGGTCCGGTATGACCGGCACGACAAAGGACGAATAGACCATGGCCGCGGTCGTGCCGGCCAGCGCCAGCCACAGCAGCCAGTAGGGCACAAGGCGCGGACGCATTGCCGCGAAGGATGGAGGGAGCGTATTCGACTTCATGTACATCTTGTTTTTCTTCTTTGACGGGTGTCGAACCGTGCTTGAGTTCTTTTCGGGCCATGGGCGGGGTCATGTGCCCGCCCGGCCTGTCATGTGTATTGATGTCTCCGTTACTGCGTCATGCATGCTGAACGATCGAAACGGCGGACCGGGTTCGCAGGGACGGTCAATAAATGACCGGCTCGGGCACGGGGGGGCCGAAATCGGTCTGGAGGAAGTCGAAATCACATCCTTCATTCGCCTGCCGCATGTGGTGCGCGGCCATCCAGCCATATCCACGTCCGTAACGCGGCGCGGGCGGCTTCCACGCCGCGCGGCGGCGGGCCAGTTCCGCGTCGGATACCTCCATGTTGACTGAACGCGCCGCCACGTCCACCGCGATGATATCCCCCGTTTCCAGCAGCGCCAGCGGGCCACCGACATAGCTTTCGGGCGCAACATGCAGGATGCATGCGCCATAGCTGGTGCCACTCATCCGGGCATCGGACAGACGCAGCATGTCGCGGTAGCCTTCCTTGACCAGGCGCTTGGGCATGGGCAGCATGCCCCATTCCGGCATGCCCGGGCCACCCAGCGGGCCTGCATTGCGCAGCACAACGACATGATCGGGGGTTACGTCCAGCGTTTCGTCATCCAGCGCTTTCTTCATGGTGGGATAATCGTCAAACACCAGCGCCGGTCCCCGGTGCTTATGGAATTTCGGATCACAGCAGGCCGGTTTCATTACGCAGCCATCGGGGGCAAGATTGCCACGCAGGACCGTCAGCGCGCCACCCGCCTCCCCCGTGAACATCGGCCTGTCCAGCGGCCTTATGACATCATCATTCCAGACCCTTGCATCGCGGATGTTCTCGCCTACGCTGCGGCCGGTCACCGTCAGGCAGTCCAGGTCAAGGAAGCTGGAAATCCGGTTCATCAGCGCGGCGATGCCACCGGCATAGTAGAAATCCTCCATAAGGTAGGTCGTGCCCGTTGGCCGCACATTGGCGATCACCGGGACCTCGCGGCTGGCGCGGTCGAAATCGTCCAGCCCGATGTCAACGCCCGCGCGCCGCGCCATGGCGATCACGTGTATGATGGCATTGGTCGAACACCCCATGGCCATGGCCACCGCAATGGCGTTGCGAAAGGCGGCGCGGGTCTGAATTTTCGACGGCTTCAGGTCTTCCCACACCATATCGACAATGCGCCGGCCCGAACTCTTGGCCATGCGGATATGGTTGGAATCGACTGCCGGGATGGAACTTGCCCCGGGCAGGGACAGGCCGATCGCCTCGGCAATGGCGGTCATGGTGCTGGCCGTGCCCATGGTCATGCAGGTGCCAGCACTGCGGGCAATACCGGCCTCGACCCCCTGCCAGTCCGCGGGCGTAATCTTGCCCGCGCGCAGTTCATCCCAGTATTTCCATGAATCCGAACCCGAGCCCAGCGTCCTGCCCTGCCAGTTACCGCGTAGCATGGGGCCTGCGGGCACATAGATCGCGGGAATGTCCATGCTGGTCGCCCCAAGCAGCAGGCCGGGCGTGGTCTTGTCGCACCCGCCCATCAGCACCGCGCCATCAGCGGGGTAGGCGCGCAGCAGTTCTTCCGCCTCCATCGCCAGCATGTTGCGGTACAGCATGGTGGTGGGCTTCATGAAATTCTCGGACAGCGAGATTGCGGGAAGCTCCATGGGAAATCCGCCCGCTTCCAGCACGCCCCACTTCACATCCTCCACGCGCTGGCGGAAATGCATGTGGCATGGATTGATGTCGGACCAGGTGTTCAGGATGGCGATGACGGGCTTTCCCTCCCAGTCCTGCGGGTCATAGCCCATCTGCATCGCACGGGAACGATGGCCGAAGCTGCGCAGGTCGGCCGGGCCAAACCACCGCTCGCTGCGCAGCCTGCGCCTGCCCTGTCCCGCCGCGTTCCCGCCGTCTGGCTGCATCCCGGCGTCTTCCGTCATGCTTTTGTTCTCCCTGCGCCCCGTTCGGTCACAATGGCCTGATAACAAGGGTGTTTGCTGCTGCAGTTAGGGCAAGACAGGTCAGGCGTGTCCAGATTAGATACGGCATGGATTGAGACAGGATTGATATCAATGCTTCAGCTCACGCAGGTCCGGTGTTTTGTCACGGTGGCGGAGGAACTGCATTTCGGGCGTGCGGCCGTACGGCTGAACATGACCCAGCCACCGCTGAGCCGGCAGGTCCAGTTGCTGGAACACGCACTTGGCGTTGAATTGCTGGAACGCAACAGCCGCAGCGTCCGGCTGACGCCTGCGGGCGCGATCTTCCTGCCCGAAGCGCGCCGCCTGCTGCGCAGTGCACAGGATGCGGTCCTGCTGGCCCGCCGCGCCCGGCGCGGCGCGCTGGGACAGGTTGCGATCGGGTTCACGCCCTCCAGCAGCTATGACTTCCTGCCCCGGCTGATCCAGGGATTGCGGGCGACCTATCCCGATATCGAACTGACGCTGGAGGAAATGGTCACGCGCGACCAGATCGCGGCCCTTGCCTCCCACCGGATCGACCTTGCCTTCGTCCGCCCGCCATTCGAAGCAAAGGAAACCCGCGCCTGCAGGGTCCGGGCCGAACCCATGGTCGCCGCCCTGCCCCACGATCACCCGCTGGCCACGCGGGCCGCGCTGACACCGGCGGACATGGAGGGGCAGGACCTGATCATGTATTCGATCCTGGGCAGCGGTTATTTCCACGACCTGGTGCAGCGCCTGCTGGTCAGCGCGCATATCCGGCCCCGCCTGATCCATCACCTGACCCAGATCCATGCCCTGCTGTCCATGGTCAGGACCGGGGTGGGCATCGCCCTGATCCCGGAATCGGCGTCGCGGCTTGGTATCGACAATGTCATCTACCGCCCGCTGGGGTTTGGCGAAAACATCAGCGCCGAACTGTTCATGGTCCACCGCGCGCAGGATGTCAGCCCGGTGCTGGGCAATGTCATGGATACCGTATCGCGGATCAGCGAAGCGCGGACGCCGCCCCTGCCCTGACGGGGTGATGCCGCCGGCGCATCAATCCATGCGCAGTTTGTTTTGGACTTCCCGCCTTCTTCACGCGTTCCCTTGCGCACTGGACCCGATGCGGTCGCAAGGCAGACGGGCACGACCCCGGCCCACCGCACCGGTCCGCGTATCGAGGGAGAAAACAGGGTGACCATGACAAGAGGGCCAACCACAGGCCCCACCGCCACACATGCACCGATCGCCGCAGGCGCGTCCCGTGCAGCCCCACGCACCGCCATCCGTTACAGTGTCCTTGCGTTCCTGTTCATCATCACGGCAATCAACTATGGCGATCGCGCGACACTTGGCATCGCGGGGTCATCGATATCGCATGACCTCGGGCTGACACCAGTGGCCATGGGCTACATATTTTCCGCCTTCGGCTGGGCCTATGTCATGAACCAGGTGCCCGGCGGGTGGCTGCTGGACCGCTTTGGTTCCATCCGCGTCTATGGTGCAAGCCTGCTGGCGTGGTCGGTGTGTACGCTGCTGATTGCAGGCGTGGGCCATGTCCCGCACGCCATCGCGTTTCCCGTGCTGTTCGTGCTGTGGGCCGGGCTGGGACTGGTGGAAGCACCGACTTTTCCCGCCAACAGCCGTATCGTGTCCAGCTGGTTCCCGACGGCGGAGCGTGGGCTTGCCACCTCCATTTTCAATTCGGCGCAGTATGTCGCCGTCGCGTTCTTTGCGCCGCTCATGGGGTGGATTACCCAGCAGTTCGGCTGGGAATACATCTTTGCCGTCATGGGTGTCGCGGGCGTGGTACTGGCGGCCGCATGGCTCATGCGCATGCGGCCGCCCGCCAGCCATCCCGGCGTCAATGCCGCTGAACTGGCATTCATCCGCGCCGGGGGCGCGCTGGTTGACATTGATGACCGCGCCATGCGGGTGCGCAGGCCGCTGACATGGCGGCAGGTGCGCTTCATGCTGACGGACCGGACGCTGGTGGGCGTGTACGGGGGGCAGTACTGCATTACCGCCATCCTGTATTTCTTCCTGACGTGGTTCCCGCTTTACCTGCATCAGTCACGCGGGCTGTCCATGACGCAGACCGGGCTGGCGGCCAGCGTGCCCGCGCTGTGCGGGCTGGCCGGTGCAATTTCGGGGGGCGCGCTGTCCGACATGCTGCTGCGCCGGGGACAATCGGAAAACGTCGCGCGCAAGACGCCCTATGTCGTGGGCATGGCGATCGCGTCCACCATCTGCCTGTGCAATTTTGTCCAGTCCGCGTGGGTGATTGTCCTCATCATGTCCTTTGCGTTCTTTGGCAAGGGGGTCGCCGCCATTGGCTGGGCGGTGATTTCCGACATAGCACCGAAGGAAACGCCGGGCTTGGCGGCGGGCATTTTCAACGGGATCGGCAATATCGCCGGTATCGTGACCCCCATCGTGATCGGCTATATCGTTGCAATAACAAAATCCTATAACGGTGCGCTGCTGTTTGTGGCGGGCCACTGCGTCGTGGCGATCCTGCTGTACCTGTTCGTGGTCGGGAAGATCAGGCGTCTTTCCCTGCCGGTGTGAACCGGTTGCATCGCATCCCTGCACTTTATTGTGTAGAGACAAATTATACAAATAAAGACACAAGTAATAACAAACAATAAGCAAGAGAAAATCTTCATGACACACGTTACCGATGCCATGGGCCACGGCCTGTCCCGGCGTGCCGCCCTGTGTGGCCTGGCCGGTGGGCTGGCGCTGGCGGGATTTGAAGCCGCCCGCATGCCACAGGCCGTGGCGGCGTCCATTCATGCGACCGTTATCGCCTCCTCCCCGCGCTATCTGTGCAATGCGGTGGCCGCGACACGTGACGGGACACTGTTCCTTGGCGCGCCACGGTGGGATCTCATGGCGGATACGCCCAGCGTGTTCCGCGTGGCGTCCGACGGCGCGCTCCAGCCGTTTCCGGGTGGAAGCTGGAATACGTGGAAACCGGGCGCCGATGCGGCCAGTGCCTTCGTCATGGTCAACGGCCTGCATATCTTCAGCGACGACACGCTGTGGGTTGTCGATCAGGGCATCGACCCGACCAGGGGCGCATCCGTGCCGGGCGGGCAGAAGCTGGTGCAGCTTGATCCCCGTGACGGCAGGGTGCTGCAGGTCCTGCGCTGGGGTGACGACATCCTGCCGCCGGGTTCGGCCATGAATGACCTGCGCATTGCGGGCGACCTCATGTTCGTGACCGATTCAGGTCTGGGCGGCATCATCATCCATAACATGCGCAGCGGGGAAACCGTGCGCAGGCTGTCGGAATACAAGCTGCTGCGCGCAACGCCGGACAAGCCGCTGCGTGGACGCGACGGACATATTCTGCGCGACAGTACAGGCAAGCGCCCGCTGGTCCATTCGGACATGCTGGAAATCACGGCGGACCGGAAATGGTTCTATTTTTCCACCCCGTCCGGCCCGCTGCGCCGGATCCCGACCGATATCCTGCTTGATGCCAGCCTGACCGATGACCAGCGGGCGGGACGGATCGAGAAGGTCATCGACCTGCCGACGATCATGGGCACGGCAATCGACACGCTGGGCAACCTTTACTATGCCGATGCCGAACATGGACGGATTGTCGTCCTGACACCGGAAAAGAAACAGCTTACGTTATTTGAAGATCCACGCCTGGTTGACGGTGACGCCCTGTTCATCACGGCCGACCGGCACATGCTGGTGCCTGTTGCCCAGACGGAACGGCTGCCTTCGAACAATGCAGGCGTCAATGCCCTGAAACTGCCCTTCATCAGCCTTGGCTTCGCGCTGCCCGACACGCTGGACGGGCACAGGCTGGGTGGCGTGGTGAGCAGTTTGTGATCTGGTTTCCATGTAATTACTACACACCCGATACGTTTATACAGGACAGCGCCACCGGGAAAAAGTAACGCCAGTGAACAGGTTCCGCACGGACGGGCTTTTTCTGGTGTGCCTTAGCCTGCGCACCTGAAACACGGTCCCGCGGAAAAATGGCCCGTTGCACGCGCGTCCCATGCCCATGGCGGCAATGCCTGTCAGGAGAAAACAATGAAGCGGCGTGACGTAATAAAGGGGGGGCTGGTACTGATGGCGACCTCCACGCTGGCCTCCATTTACAAACCGGCCTATTCCAAAACCTATGTTGGCGGCACGGGTGCCTGGCGGGCCACGCCGCCCCCGCCGCTGTCGGTGGTTGATGGCAGCCGGCTGGTGTACCTGACACCGGATGAGGCAAAACTGGTGGGCGCCATATTCGATGTCCTGATCCCCGCTGATGAACTGGGGATGGGTGCGACCGAAGCAGGCTGCGTGACCTTCCTTGACCACCAGCTGGCCGGTCCCTACGGCACGGCGGCGAAGGATTACAAACTTGGCCCCGTTGTCGAGGGACTGCCCCAGCAGGGACCGCAAGGCATCATGACGCCTGCGGAAATCTACCGCAAGGGACTGGTTGAATTTGAACATGCCGTGCATGCGAAATTCGACAGATCATTTACTGAACTGTCCGAAGAACAGAAAATAACGTTTCTTCATAGTGTCGAAAGTGGCGCGATCGCATTCGAGACCCTGAAATCAGACCAGTTCTTCGTGCTGCTGTTGCAGAACGTGCGTGAAGGCTACCTGGCCGATCCCATGTACGGCGGCAACCGCGACATGGTGGGCTGGAAGCTGGTCGGGTTTCCCGGCGCGATTTATGACTACCGCGACTGGATCGTATCAAAACGGGGCAAGAAGATTGATGTCCACCCCGTAAGCCTGCTGGGTCGCGCCTGACCGCGCCCTGTCCGGCATGGCAATGCGCAGCACAATTATAATAAAAACCAAGGTGCACCTGAATGAATTACAAAAGGCCAAAGGCCGATGTGGTCATTGTCGGGCTGGGTTGGTCCGGTTCCACAATGGCGGAAGAACTGACCCGCGCGGGGCTGAAGGTGGTCGCGATCGAACGCGGGGCATGGCGCGATACCTCAACCAGCTTTCCAACCACACGCGATCCCGATGAACTCAGCGGGTCCGTGCGCAAGGACATCCTGCAGGCCCCGGTAACCGAGACCTATACCGTGCGCAACAAGGTGGGCCAGACCGCGCTGCCCATGCGCAAATACCACAATCTGACGCTGGGCAATAACGTAGGGGGGGCTGGCACGCACTGGGCGGGCGCAAGCTGGCGGTGGCTGCCGTTTGATCACCAGCCCTACAGCCATGTCATGCAGCGCTATGGCGCGGGACAACTGGTGGATGGCCTGATCCTGCAGGACTGGGGCGTGACCTATGACGACCTTGAACCCTTCTATGACCGGTTCGAGAAGATCGCGGGCACGTCGGGGACCGCGGGCGTCATCAACGGGCAACGCCAGCCCGGCGGCAACCCGTTTGAGGGGTCGCGCACCAGCCCCTACCCCACCCCCGCGCTGGAACGTTCGCGCGCCAACGTCCTGTTTGCGGAAGCGGCGACGCGGCTGGGGTATCATCCCTTTCCCGTGCCATCGGCCATGATTGGCGCGCCCTACAAGAATGCGCTGGGTCTGAACCTGGCGCCATGCACCTATTGCGGGTACTGCCAGCTGTACGGATGCGGCAACTGGTCCAAGTCCAGCCCAAACATCTGCATCCTGCCGGTACTGATGCAGCGCCCGAACTTCACGGTTGTCACGGAATGCGAGGTCATACGCATCAACACCACGCCGGACAGGAAGATGGCGACGGGCGTGACATTTGTGGATTCCGACGGCAATACTGGCGAACAGCCCGCCGATATTGTCATTACCGCGACCTTTACGCTGGACAATACACGCCTGCTGCTGCTTTCAGGCATCAGCACGCCGTATGATGTCGCATCGGGACAGGGTGTTGTCGGGCGGGCATTTACGTTCCAGACCCTGTCCTGGGGCTTCATGTTCTTTGAAAACGAGTACCTCAACCCGTTCATGAACACCGGCGCCCTTGCGACCCAGATCGACGATTTCAACGGTGACAATTTCGACCATACGGGTCTGGGCTTTATCGGGGGGGCGGGTATCCAGTCGCTCAGCAATCAGGGGCTGCCAATCGGCATGGCGGGGCTGCTGCCGCAGGGCAGCCCGCAATGGGGCAAGGGCTGGAAACAGGCCTTCCGGAAGGGTTACCAGAATTACGCGCAGATCCAGGGACAGGGCACCAGCTTCGCCCATCGCGAGCAGTTCCTTGACCTTGACCCGACCTACAAGGACCGTTTTGGCCAGCCGCTGCTGCGCATTACGTTTGACTATAACGAGAATGACCGGCGTTCGGGCCGGTTCATCCGCGACAAATGCGTTGAAATCGCGCGTGAGATGGGGGCAACGCAGGTCGGGGGGGATTCCTTCGCCGACCGTCCCTATTCCGGTTATACGCCGTGGGATTCATCGCATGTGCAGGGCGGTGTCGTCATGGGCGAGGATCCGCGCACCAGCGTGCAGAACCGCTTCCAGCAGAACTGGGATATCCCCAACCTGTTCGTGATCGGTGCGTCCTCCTTCCCCAATAATGCCGGCTACAACCCGACCGTCGCCGTGGGGGCCACGACCCTGTGGACCGCGAAAGCGATCAGGGACCTGTACCTCAAGAACCCCGGCCCGCTGGTAAGGCTATGATCATGGCAAGAAACCTGCTTCGCACCGCACTGCGCACCTGCATGCGTGGTGGACTGCTCCTGTCTGCTGTCACCTTCCTGGCCCACGGCGCGCAGGCACAGGACGGGGGCACGGACGCACAGGTCGAACGCGGCCGCTATCTGGCGATCGCGGGCGACTGCCTGGCCTGCCACACCGCACCCGGCGGCAGGCCATTCGCGGGGGGGCTGGACCTGAAAACCCCCTTTGGCATCATCACCTCCAGCAACATTACATCGGACCGGGACACAGGGATCGGGTCATGGACGCAGCCACAGTTCGAACGAGCGGTGCGGCATGGCAAAAGCCCGGACCGGTACCTCTATCCCGCCATGCCCTATACCGCATACGTCAAGATCACGGATACGGACATTGCGGATCTGTGGGCCTATATCCGTACGATCCCGGCGGTCAATAACCGGGTTGTCACGAACAAGCTGCCGTTTCCATACAATATCCGCACACTCATGATCGGGTGGAACATGCTGTTTTTCGACCGGTCCGCCTTTGCCCCCGATCCGTCCCGCAGCGCGCAGGTCAATCGTGGGGCCTATCTGGTCGAGGGGCTGGAGCATTGCGGCACCTGCCATACCACCAAGAACGCCTTTGGCGGCGATACACGCGCCACCTATCAGGGTACGTCGCTGCAGGGATGGTATGCCCCGGACCTGAGCAACAATACCCATACGGGGCTGGGGGGATGGAGTGCTGATGATATCGTGACCTACCTGCGCGCTGGCACCAACCGCCATACGGCGTCGTCCGGACCGATGACGGAAACGATCGAAAATTCCACCCAGCACCTGACGGAAGCGGACCTGCAGGCCATTGCCGCCTATTTCAAGTCCCTGCCGCAGCGCACGGTGACCGTGCCCGCCCCCCTGCCCGCCAGCAACCGGCAGATGATGGCGGGGGCACGGGAATTCACCGTGCAGTGCAGCGCCTGCCATGTCAGTAACGGCGCGGGCATTGCGAACATGATCCCCACGCTGCAGCACAATCCTGCAGTCAACGCGCCCAACCCGGACAGCCTGATCAACATCGTGCTGCGGGGTACCGATGGCCCTGTCACGACCGCGAACCCGACCGGGGCCGCCATGCCGTCCTTTGGCTGGAAACTGCATGATGACCAGATTGCCAACATCCTGACCTATATCCGCAACAGCATGGGCAACGCGGCCCCCGCGGTTCTGGCCAGCGATGTCGGACGGGCGCGCAAGGCCATCGATGCCCAGCAGGTGGTCTGGCATTGACCACCGTTTCCACCCTTTCAGTTGCCTGAAAGGGTGGATGCATTTTATACTTGGACACTGTTTGAAAATAACGCGTTCATAAAAGTTCCGGACGCTGCATTTTTTAGAAAAAGCATGATTTTTCAAAGATTTTTGAAGAAATCTTTACCAAAAACTTCTTTATGATCCATGGATATTTCCTGACCTTTCAGGCGGGCTTTCATGAAGTGTTTCCCTGTTCCCTATTCACAATGCCGGAACAGGTTTTTCATTCGCCATGACCCGCCTTCCGGCAGCCTGAAATCACGGGACCGGAGGCATACGATCAATGCACAGATACCCGTTATCATCATGTAGTCAGTGCGGGGTGCGATCAGGTTGGCTCACGCCCACCGGATATGCGCACCCCGCGGCAGGGAATACGGGCGATCAGTATGCCCCGCCCTGCGCCACCATCACGCTGTCACGACTGACCAGCCTGCGAAACTGCGCGACACTGGCCCCGGCGGCGGCGGCCAGCAGCCGGGAATCGCCCGATACGGTGGTCATGTTGAACCCCCAGCCTATGGCGCGGGCGGCATATTCCGGCGTACCGCAATGCAGGGCGGCGCGAATGCCGCTGTCCTGGCAGGCGGTCAGGATTTTATGCAGGTTTTCGATCATTTCCGGCTCCTCGCGGTCAAACCCCGGGGGCAGGCGCCCGCCCGCCAGGCTGAGCGTAAGGTCCGCAGGACCGATATAAATGCCGTCAAGGCCCGGGGTCGCGGCAATTTCCGCAAGGTTGTCCAGTCCCTGTCGTGTCTCGATCATGGCGAAGGCCAGGATTTCGTCATTCGCCGCCCCGGCATAATTGCTGCCCGCAGCAAACGAAACCCGTGTGGGGCCAAAGCTGCGCTGCCCATGCGGGGGATAGCGCATATAGCTTACGAATTCGGCCGCCTGTGCCGCCGTATTCACCATGGGGCAGATCACGCCATAGGCCCCGGCGTCGAGCATTTTCATGATGACACCCGGTTCCATCCATGGCACGCGGACCATGGGCACGACGCCGGATGCACGCATGGCCTGCATCATGGGCAGCGCGCTGGAATAATCCAGCGCCCCATGCTGCGCATCGATGGTGACGGAATCATAACCCTGTGCAGCCATGATTTCGGCCGTGAAGGGATTACCGATGGAACACCAGCCATTGAGCGTGGGTTTCCCCTCGGCCCAGAGCTGCTTGAGTCGATTGGGGATCATGTCAGAACACCATCCGTGCCAGTTTTACATCCAGATAACCCGCGATGCCCCCGCTTCCCCCTTCCGGCCCGTGCCGGGAAAGCAGGCGTCGCCGACACGCGCGCCCACTGCCATGATACCATTCACCATCAATGGACAATCCGAAATTCGTGTACATATTCGGTCCCTGTTATTGTTTTTGACACGATGCGTGGCGATTGACCTGATCGCCATTACAGTAAAGGCGGACAGGCGTTTCGCGTTCCCCATTACAGTAAAACCGTACGGTTTCCTGCCTGCCCTGCCCCGGACATGGATCCGTCCATTGCTACGACAGGCATATTTCCCTGAACCGGTCAGGATGGCCCTGTGCCGTCCTGTCGTTCTCCTGGCTGGAAAGATCATGACCCGGTAGCGCAGCGGACCGGGCATGCGTTGCGACGTTCGCGACCCGCGCGCCATCAGTTCATCCAGACCTGTGCAATGTCCATGTAAACACCAGTCCGGGCCACGAAATCCTTTTTATATCTGCAGGTAATGTTGTGCATTTATTATATTATCAACTTATGTTGCGTATGGAATCGCTGGTCCCGCCATTCCCGGAAACCGCAGGTCGCCATTGTCCAGCCGGGGACGTCTTTCAGCGCTGACGCGGTTCTTTTCGTGGGACCGTGGGCGAAATGAATACATCACGGCACGGCAGGCATTGTCATGGAAAATGCCCGTGGCGCGCGGGTGTCAGGCCAGACTGGCCGCCTTTCCTTCCATCTGCCGGAGACCACCCATTCGCAATGACCGTTTGAACGAAAACGCCAGTTCTGGCATCCCGATGCGGATATGCTGTGCGCCGGCCTGTAAACGACGTAGGGCGCGGACATATCCTGACTGATCGACCGTAGTTGAGGACGGAAGCATGCCTGTACCACCAAGACCGCCCCATACAGGGGGACGCCCGACACCAGAAGGATCGGCGCAGCTTGACCGGCATGTGCTTGAAGTCGCAACCACGCTGTTTGTAAAACAGGGCTATGCCGCGACATCCCTTGAACAGATTGCCCGTGTCGCGGAATGCAGCAAGGCCAGCCTGTACCGGCGCTATTCCTCCAAGGCGGCCCTGTTCAAGGCGGTGGTGGCCGCACGTGGCAGGCATCTGCTGGAGGAAGCCCGCGCGGTCGAGGCTTCTTCAAGGAATCCGTTGCTGGCGACGAAGGAAATCGCCCAGTTCTTCCTGGACTTCATGCTTCGTCCCGAAACGGTGGAAGCCTACCGGATCGTCATTGCGGACGGGCACCGCATCCCTTCCGTGGTTGACGACATGATGGCGACAAGCGTGGAACCCTTTGTCGCAACAATCGGCCGTCTGCTGAAGGCCGCCGCCGATGCGGGACACATTGAATCCACCGACCATGAAGAAACCACGCGCGTCCTGATGGGCCTTGTCCTTGGCTGGCCCTTGCAAAATACCCTGCTGGGCCAGAACAAGCTGCTTGACCCGCAGGCGCGCCACCGCTTTTTCGAACGGGCATGGCAGATCTTCCTATCAGGCATCAGGCGCGCCGCCCCCTGATACCGCCCCTGCCACGGATCATGAAAGACCGCCCGGCCCCGGCTGTTTTTCCCTGATTGAGCCCCGGTCACGCCGGCCGTTTTTTATGGGGCGTTGCCATGTGATATTGCGATACGGAACGGTATCGTATATATAATTCAGAATAGCCGGTCCCTCTTTACCCTTCGCATGGTCGGGAAATGGGCCGGTTCCGGATTTCGGTCGATACGGCGATTCATGATGGATACATCATGAATTATTACGATAGAGAAACAGATAATCATAATGTTCAGTAGCTTTAAACTGACCAGTGCGGAGCGGGAGGCGCTGAATGCGATCTCGACCAGAATACACCGGCCCGCCAAGCGCCGCATCTATGCACAGGGGGATGCGGGAAATTACATCTATCGCATCCGTTCGGGCGCCGTACGCCTGGAACACCACCTGAAGGACGGGCGCAACCAGATTTTCGCCTTCCTATGGCCCGATGACATGTTTGGCAACCTGGAAGGCGGGGCGTACCACACATCCGCGATTACCCTTGTGGATACATACCTGTTCCAGATTTCCTATTCCGCGCTGAAGGATCTGGTGCAGATCCATCCCCGCATCCAGACACTGTTTTTACGACAGGCGCTGGATTATGCGAAAATGGCGGAGCGTCACCTGCTGCTGGCGACCTATCCCCTTGTGGTCAAGAGGCTGGCCGGTTTCCTGCTGGAATGCAGCAGGCAGGCGGATTTTTTCGACCGTGGGTCAAATATCCTGACACTGGCCATGGACCGCAAGGATATCGCCGACTACCTGGGTTTCGCCATCGAGACCACCAGCCGGACACTCAAGGAACTTGAGGATATGGGCCTGATACAGCGCCTGTCCGCCCAGCGTATAAAGATAGACCGCGACCGGATCGGGGCGATCATCTGACCAGCAGGCCGCGCAGGCTTCCCTTGTCTGGCAGCGGTCATGTGCATACTGTCGGGTTACTGGCGCAATGGTGGCAGATGGAGGCAACATGATGGAACGGCGTTCCTTCAATTCCATACTGACGGGACTGGGGCTTTCACTGGGCGGCGGGCGTATCCGGGCCGCCGCTGCCGCGACACCGGTCCGGATCGAAAGTTTCATCCTGCGCGCCAATGACTGGGTGCCCAATAACCCGAAGCTGCCGGTCATCGTGTACCGCAATGCCCTGCCCATAAGCGGGGACGACCCGGCGGCGATTTTCGAAAGCCTGTTCCAGCGCAACGGCTGGCCGCCGCAATGGCGCAACGGGGTCTATCCCTTTCATCATTATCATACCATGGGGCATGAGGTCCTGGGCTTTTATGGCGGGCATGCACGGCTGATGCTGGGTGGCGCGGGGGCACGGGACGTGGAAGTCCGGGCAGGCGACATCGCCCTGCTACCCGCGGGCACGGGTCATATGAATATGGACTCCAGCCCTGATTTCGCGGTGGTGGGGGCATATCCGCCGGGGCAGGATTTCGACATCGTGCGCCAGGCTCCCAACGGGCCACAGCGTGCCCGGCTGGCGTCCCTGCCCTTTCCCGCGTCCGACCCGGTCATGGGGACACGTGGCCCCACGACGCGGGAATGGCGTTACTGACGGGGCAGCCTGCCCCGGATGGATCAGGTTATTTCATGGGCACCTGAACGGTCGTGGCCCCGGCGGGATCGTGCATGTGCCGACGCCGCTCCCGCCACTCTTCCATGGCGAGATGCTCGAAATGGATACGCTGGCGGATCCAGTTCAGCATGCCCGACAGGGTCACGACGATAATGCCGACAATCGTCCAGTTATCCAGCGGCTGGTGAAACAGGAAGTAGCTGAACGCCACCGCCCACAGCATCTGGCTGTACTGCGGCAGGGCCACCCGGTTGGCGGGTGCGCGGGCTGTCGCCATCATCATCAACAACTGGCCCAGTGCTGCCAGAAACCCGTAACCGAACAGGAACATCCACGTCTTCAGCCCATGCGGCCAGTGCGCGTGCCCCAGCATGAGCAGCCCATCACCCACCAGCGGGCCAAACAGGCTGGAACCGAACAGTGATAGCCGTGGCGTATTATTGCCCGCCAGCCGATAGGCAATGACGCCGACGGCATTGGCCACCGCCGCGATCACCGCGCACAGATGCCCCAGGTGCAGCGCCCGCACGCCGGGCCGCAGCACGATCAGCACCCCCACGAACCCCAGGATAACCGACAGCCATGCCCAGCCCGAGACTTTTTCACGCAGCAGCGTGACCGACAGGACCGTCACGAAAAACGGCATGAGGAACATGAGCGAAAGCGCCTCGGGCATGGGCAGCAGCATGAAGGCTTCGACGCTGGCAGCGGTGGAGGCAAAGATGGCGATCGCCCGCACCACCCACATGCCCGGACGCTGGGGGGAAAAGATATCGCGCAGGGATTCATTGGGCCTGCGGATGAACGGGATGATCAGGAAACCGAACACGCCGCCCGAAAATGCGACCTCGAACGGATCAAGCTGACCGGCCAGCAGTTTCGAATACGCGTCACTGACCGAAAAGGAGGAATATGCCGCAAAGGCCAGCATCATCCCCGAAGTAAAGAAAGACATGTTCATCTGCGTTGCCCGTAGCCGAAGGAGCCTGCACTATGGATGCAAAAGAAGGCCAGGGCCAACATTGGATTGAGACGACCTGATATGCCCGCGCGCCACCTGTGTCAGAAATCATGATGCAATATCATGCCCTTTTTCAGAACAGCGGACACATACCGTGTTCCACGGGAAAGCCCCCGGCCAGCCAATGCCTGCAATTCATCAACCGGTCAATCCGGGATGGGCCGCCCCTGTAGCGGCGCGGGCCACCGGGTCGTCCACGCGGCTCAGGCTGCGGACATCCTGACGGTAGCGCCGTGGCGTGGTATGGCATATCTCCAGAAACTGCCGGTTGAAATTGGACAGGTTGGCAAAGCCCGCGGCACTGCTGATTTCGGCAATCGACGCATCGGTTTCCGCCAGCATGCGGCGGGCGCGGCTGACCCGTAGCCTGCGCATGAAGGACACAAAGGTCGTACCCGTCGCCCGACGGAACAGGCGTGAAAACGCAGGTCCGCTCAACCCGGCCTGACGGGCCATGTCTGCCTGTCGGATATCATGCGGGCCGACTGACAGCAGGTGCCGGATCACCCGGTCCATGCGTTCAAGATCCCGGTCCGCGACCCTTGCCTGCCCTTCCCCGCCAAACGGGGTGATGCCCGTCAGAAGCTGGCGCGGGCAGGCCGCAAGCCCCGCCAGCAGCCCGATCAGGGCCGCAAGGCGCGCGGCGTCGCTCATGCCGCCCATCGCCGCCAGCCGGGCGCCCAGCACAGGCACCTCCGGCCCGGTAAACACGACCCCATACCGCGCATCCGCCAGCAGGGCGGACACTGTTTCCAGTTCCGGGCACAATGCAACCAGCTGTCGCAGCCAGTCATCATGGGCCTGCAATACGATATCACGCCCTTCGATCCGCCCGCCCGCCGGCAGGTCACTGAACCATCCATGCGGCAGATCCGGTCCCACCAGCACCAGATGGCCGGGGGCGAACGTGCCCAGAAAATCCCCCACCATGAAATGGCCCGTCCCGGTCGTGATCAGGTGCAGTTCATATTCAGGGTGATAGTTCCATCGCGCGCAGGCCGCAGGGTAGTCATGGCGGTGCCAGACAAAGCTCTGCCGGGGGCCGGGCTGTATGACCTCGAATACCGGGGGGTGTACCGCGCGGCCTTCCCCCACACGGGCCGGCATCATTCCGCCAGCGTAGGAGACGGAGCCACATGGTTGGCATCCAGCCCGTCACGCACCGCCTGCGCCTTGGCGCTGGAGGCGACATCCATGGCATGGACGCCACGGGGCTGCACCAGCCGGATGAATCCCGTCAGCACCGCGCCAAGGAAATACAGCGCCGCAAACGCCACCACCACGCCCTGCGTGCCATATCCCGACACCAGCACCGTCGCCAGTGCCGGCCCCGCAAAATTGGCCAGGCCGCCGCCAAGGTTCTGTACCGATACCGCCGCCCCCTTGTGGTCGGGCGCCAGCATGGGAAAGATCGCCCCCATGGGCACGAAGGACGTGATCGTCAGCGCAAACAGCAGGGCCGCGAAGATGGCCACCACCATGTTGCCCGGGACCGCGTGCGGCAGGTAGTAGAACGCCAGCGTGGCAATGCCGCAGCCCACGAAACCGGCCCAGCGCATCTGCCGCAGCCAGCCGATCCGGTCCCCGACGATACCCCACATGACATTGGTAAAGGGCTGCACCACAAAGAATATGCCGTATATGCGCAGCCATTGCGGCATGGTGAACCCGCCTTCGGCCGAAGTATAGAACAGTGGCATCACCACCGGGAAACCGAACAGCGACAGGTTGCATATGATCCGCGTGACCAGTGCCAGCGCGATATCGCGGTTATGGACGATCAGTGTCAGGCCCCGGCTGATTTCGGTCATCTGGTGGCGCAGGCTGCGCCCTGCGTCACTGTCGATCGCGGCGGGCGCGTCATCGCGTATGGCGAAAAACGCCAGCAGGCCACCACACGCAACCCATGCCAGCGACATCCACAACGTTGGCAGGAAACCAATGGCGGGAATGGTGAAGCTGGGCAGGAAGGATGCGATAATGCCATAGCCGATCGTGAACATGGACCACACCCAGCCAATGGCGGACGCCAGCCGGTGGTCAGGCGTACGCTGCACGATCCAGAAGAAAAAAGCGTAGAAAAACAGTGGATAGGCAAACCCGCGCAGCCCGTAGAACACCAGCATGAGCACAAAGTCATGACGCATGACCCCACCGGACAGAAACGCGACATGGCACGCGATCCACCACAGCGTCCCGATGGCCATGATCCGCCGGGGGCCATATACCTCCGCCAGCACGCCGGACAGCCAGCTTGCCACTGCCGCCGTCGCCCCGTACACGGTAAACAGCAGGCCCGCCTGCCGGGCGGAAAATCCTATGCCCGTCACGTATTTGGACAGGAACGCGACCTCGATCCCGTCGCCGGTCATATACAGCGCGACCGCGATATAACCCCAGAACAGCACCACCGGCATGCCCCATATGATCGGGGATGCGGGGGGAATGGATGCGCCGCCATGACTGGCGGCATTGTTCGTGGCATTCATTTTTTCATGCCTTTTGTTTTTATTGGGCAGGCAACCCGAAGGCTGCCTGCCGTAAGTGGCGTTACACCACGCAGGTGATCAGGTGCGGGTTGCCCCCGGCATCATGACCTGCAGCTTTACATCCGTCGGACGGGCCGACGCCGCACGTTCAAACGCCGCAACCCCCTGTGTGAAGGCAAACGTTTCTGAAATAAGCGGTTTGAGGTCCACCTTGCCCGACGCGATCAGGGCGATGGCGCGTTCATACACGTTGGCGTAGCGGAAGACCGTTTCCATGCGGATTTCCTTCGCCTGTGCCGCCACGATGTCAAAGGGCACCTTTTCCACCGGCATGCCCACGAACACGACCGTCCCGCCCGGACGCACGCATGACAGGACATCATCATACGCACCGGCAAAGCCGCTGGCCTCGAACACCACATCGGCGCCCCAGTCGGCACCGACATGACGCGAGATGACATCACGCGGATTTTCATCATGGACATTGATCGGTTCGATCCCGTCATAGCGACCGGCGATTTCCAGTTTCGGCGCCGCCAGGTCGGATATGAACACCACCCCCGCCCCGGACGCCAGTGCAGCCAGCGCGGTCATGAGCCCGATCGGCCCGCACCCGGTGACCAGGCAGGTATCACCGGGTTTGATCGCAGCCTTGACCGCGGCCTGCACGCCAATGGCGAAGGGTTCGACCATTGCCCCTTCACCAAAGGACACGTTATCGGGAAGGCGATAGGTAAAGGCTGCCGGATGGACAACCGTGGGTGTAAGACAGCCATGGACCGGCGGCGTGGCCCAGAAGGTCACGGCGGGATCGACATTGTAGATCCCCATGCGCGACGCCCGCGATATGGGGTCGGGAATGCCCGGCTCCATGCAGACGCGATCACCGATTTTCAGGTTTCTGACGCGCGATCCGGTTTCAATGACCGTACCGGCCGCTTCATGCCCCAGCACCATCGGATCATTGACGACAAAGGGACCGATGCGCCCGTGCGTGTAGTAATGGACATCACTGCCACAGATCCCGACTGTATGGATCCTGATGCGCACGTCATCAGGCCCGAGTTCCTGTGGCAGGTCGATATCACGGATGGAAAGAACGCCTTGGCGTTCCAGGACCAGAGCTTCCGCCATTTATTTCCTGACGCCCTTTGGGCGCCCCTTCTTCTTGTTTTGGCGAAATCATATGAGAATACCGGGCGGTATCGCGTCTAGCCTGTCTTTTGCCGGAAAATGATACTTTTTTGACATCCGTGCATTTCCGCCAGAAAACGGCGAAACGTCACGCATTCGTGACGCGCAGCGTCCTGCCTGGCCGGTCCCTATGGTCCCGATATGACAGTATAGTCCGCGGACTGATACACCCGGTCATGAAACGCCGTAATGATATCTTTCATGATACGGTCCGCTGTCATCAGCCGGTAATGGATCGGGTCCCAGAACATGTCACGGTCATTGACGATGGGGCCGGGAATGTCGAAATCGATCACCAGCGTGTTGGGCATGTTTGCGGCAATCGACGCCACATAACGGTGGCAGGCGCTGAACATGGCGTCATACATCGACCCGTGCGGGTTATGCCGGATGGCCTGCACCGGCGGAAACCAGATGATACGTAATGTCGTATCCTGCACGGCATGCAGGATCAGGGGCAGATACATCTGCATGGCCGGGGCGGCAGCCACTGGACCGGGCGGCGGCGGCATATGGTCTGGCCCCCACCGGGCAAACACCCTGTCGACGCGCGCACGGGTATAGCTGGCATCCTGCCCCACGAAATTGGTGTAGCCGTCTTCCCCGTAATGTTCATGGCGCAGCCCGACCTGCAGCATGAATTCATTACCGGCTTCCTGCAGGGCATACAGGTTGGCCATGTGCAGGTAACCCATCCATGGGGATTCCTGATAGATCCAGTCAGGCCACGGCTCCGGGTTCAGCGGCACCTGTTTGGGACCATACAGGCACCATGAACGGTCTATATCGACCATCACGACCTTCGGGTCGGGATGGTAATGCATGAATTCACGCAGCAGGCGGTACTGCTCATGGGGCTGGGCATTGTTCATCGCCATATTAAGGAAATGCGCCCCGAATGGGCCATCCATGACCGCAGGCCGTATCAGACGGCCCGTTGATGTACCCAGCATGACGGAATCAAACCCTGGCTTTTGCGCCAGCATGGGCATGGTAAAGCGCGCGTTGCTGGTCACCGGCAAGCGGTGCAGCGGCAATGACAGGGGCAGTCCGCCCCATGGATCGACCAGTACCACAAACAGATACAGACACCCGCCAACTGTCCCGATCGTAGCCAGAAATACCAGACAGAATTGATACCAGATATTCCTGTTGTGTATCCGCACCGATCCATCAGTTCTGAACGCAGGGTTGACGGTGTGTGGAAACCATAATTCCCCCACTGGCGCAATCCGACACGGGTCACGGGGCCTGTCTTTCGCACCCGTGGGGATAGCGGTATTATGGCTGCCATATTGTGGATATGAAGCGGGTTGGGGGCACACGACGCAATGGACAAAACATTCTGGCATGACAAATGGCAGCGTAATGAAATCGGCTTTCACGAACCACGGCCCAATCCCCTGCTGACCGATAATTTCGCGGCCCTGCGCCTGCCTGCGGGCGCGCGCGTCTTTGTACCATTATGCGGGAAAAGCCGTGATATTCACTGGCTGCTTGAACACGGCTGTCAGGTGGCGGGCATTGAACTGAGCCCGATTGCCGTCACAGGGCTTTTTTCCGAACTGGGGCTTGCGCCACGCATTTCATCCGCTGGCCCATTGGTACGCTACGAGGCAGGGCATTTGTGCATCTGGGCAGGCGACATTTTCAATCTGACGCAGGCGGAACTGGGTCATGTTGATGCCGTCTATGACCGTGCGGCGCTTATTGCCCTGCCCGCCCCCACCCGCATGGCCTATGCCCGGCATCTTGTAACCATTACCGATGCTGCGCCTGAACTTCTGGTCAGCATGGAATATGACCAGTCACGCAAAGCGGGGCCGCCGTTTTCGGTCGATGAAAATGCGCTGCAGCACTATTATGGTGATACGTTTACCCTTGACCGCGTGATGCACGAAGCCGTGCCGGGCGGCCTGAAGGGGATCTGCCCCGCGACGGAAAGCGTGTGGATCATGAAACCGCGCCACGGGTCAGGCGCATTGACGAAAAAATAAAAGTTTCCAGACGCCGCCTTTTTAAAAAGACGGTGTCCTTCGAGGCTTTTTGCAAAAAGCTTCGCCAAAAACCTTTCTGCATTCGCCAGATGTCTCATGGACAGGATACCGGAATACTCTCCCGGTTCCGCCCCAGACATTCCTGCGCCCGCGCCATATTATGCCAACCGGGCAAACTTCCCGATCGCCCTTACGTTGTGGCCGCATCCGCAGGAGGTTGCGATGCGCCACATCATCAGGATTTTCGCCATCCTCATCACCCTGTCCGCCACAGGCTGCTATGGTCCCGAACCCCACCACCCCTATCGTGACGAGGGCACGACGACAGATTACCGCAACCCCGACCAGCACTGGAGCCGTGGCCCCCACATCGATCACTGAATACAGCGCGCCATTCAGATCTGCAGGAAATTTTCCAGCACGGTCAGGAACGCCTGCGGCGACTGTGCATGCACCCAATGCCCGGCATCCTGTATGGTTTCCAGCCGGTAATGTGGAAACAGCCTGCGCATGGCGGGATAGTTGTCGGGCTGGATATAATGTGAGCGTCCACCCGCCACAAACAGGGTCGGTCCATCATAACGGGCGCCGGGCAGGACATCAGGCCAGCCAATTATGGCCGGCATGGATGCCGCAATGTCCTTCAGCCCGATGGTCCAGCGTGGCTTTTCCCCCAGGTCGAGATTCATCAGCATGAGATCACGCACGGGCTTTTCGGCAATCACCTGACCCAGCCACGCTTCCGCCCCCGCACGGTCAAGAAAATCCGGCAGCGGCAGTCCAGCCAGCCTGCGGGCCAGTTCATGGGACTGCGAAAAGCCACCCTCGCCCGGTGCGATATCCACCACCATCAGCGAATGCACCTCGGCAGGAAAGCTGAGCGCCAGCATCATCGCGGTCTTTCCCCCCATCGAATGCCCCACCACGGTGGCGGGCAATGCGTCATGAGCGGCCAGTGTTTCGCATACGTCAGCAGCAAGGACCGGATAGTCCATCGGGCCATGCGGGCTGGCGCCATGATTGCGCAGGTCCAGCGCCAGCGTACGGCGGTTTGCGGCAATACGGCGCTGGAAAAAGCCGAAATTGCGTGCCCGTCCGAACAGCCCATGCAGGAATACGACGGGCGGTTGGGACAGGTCGCCGTTTTCAGGGCCAAGTTCGATGGTGTTGAGCAGCATGGTATCGTGGGCTCCGGTTCTTTTCCTGAAATATCGGGATATATTAGGGGGATCGGGTCATTCCCGCCTTTCATAATTCTGTGGGGTGGGTCACATGCACATAGTCGCAACACCTGCCCTGTTGCGCTGCATTCTGATGCAGGCCAGACACAACTGTTTCTATTTGTAAAAAAATGATACATTCCATGAAACCGGCAACCCCATTTACTTTTTATTCACATTGACAAATTGTGTGGGATCGCAAGGTCACCCCCAATCTGTTTCACGCAGCTTCCTATAGGGTGATCTCCCCCATGAGCCTGAATCTGCACGCCAATTACCGGCGCGATATTGATGGCCTGCGCGCAATCGCGGTAACGGCCGTCGTTCTGTTTCATGCCAGCGTCTATCCCGTACAGTCGGGATTTGTTGGCGTGGATATTTTCTTTGTTATTTCCGGTTTTCTGATCGGTGGCATCGTTTACAGGGATGTCAGGCTGGGAACTTTCAGCTTCGTCGGGTTTTACGCCCGGCGCGCCCGGCGTATCCTGCCGGCCCTCATGGCCATCATCGCCGCTGTCATGCTGGCGGGCCTGCTGTTTTCCAGTCCGGCGGAATTGCGCCAGACCAGCCTGGGGGCCATAAGCGCATTACTTGGGTGGTCCAATATACTGTTCTGGAAACAGATCAGTTATTTTTCCCCTGACGCCCATCTCAACCCGTTCCTCATGACATGGTCCCTGGGGGTGGAGGAACAGTTCTACCTGTTTTTCCCCGTGCTTTTACTTCTGATCGGCCGGTGGCGACACGTTTATGTACTGGGCGTGATCGGGGCGCTGTGCCTTGGTTCGCTATGCATGGCGCAGTTCGGGCTGGGCCGGTGGCCGGCCGCCGTATTCTACCTGCTGCCCACGCGGGCGTGGGAAATGGGCATGGGTACGTTCCTGGCCGTAGCAAAATCGAATTATGCTTTGTCCTTTCCCCGCCCCGTCAATCATTTAATTGGTTGGACGGGGCTTTTTCTTGTCGGGCTGTCAATAATCATTTTTGATGAACATACGCCCTTTCCCGGTCTGGCCGCCCTCCTGCCGGTTGGCGGCACGCTGGCGCTGCTGCTGTCGGATGGCAGTTTCGTCAACCGCGCCATCCTGTCCACGCGGCCCTTCATATGGATCGGGCGCATATCCTATTCATGGTATCTGTGGCACTGGCCACTCATGGCGTTCGTCTGGCTGTGTTCGGCACGCGCGCCGTCGCCGCTGCTGCTGGCGGGCGCAGGGATCGTGTCACTGGTGCCGGCCGCACTGTCATGGCGCTATATCGAACAGCCGTTCCGGCGTGGAAGTGGCAGCGCCCCTGTCGTCGTGACGCGGTACGCGGGCAGCCTTGCGCTGGGTATCAGCGTGCTGGCGGTGGTTTACATATCCAATGGCCTGTCCCAACGTTTTGACCCGGCCCTGACCCTTGCGGAACAGGTTCTGGCGGAAGGACGGGGCGAACCCTGCCTGGCCAATTACGGGGTGGCCAGCCTGAACCTGTCGCCACGCTGCGTGCATGATACGGGACGCCCGCGCGTCGCCCTGCTGGGGGACAGTCATGCATCCGCACTTGCCGCTTCCCTGTCCCATATGGCGGACCGGGCGGGTTTTGATTTCGTGCAGTTCACGAAATCCTCCTGCCCGCCCCTGCTGGGAACCACGCGGCTCATGCCCACCCATCCCGGCCATGCCATGCAGTGCGCGACGTATAACGCACAGGCTTTTGCCGCCGTCATGCATGACCCGCGTGTCCAGACCGTCGTGCTGGCGGGATACTGGGCCGCCCCCTTTGCCGGGGATGCCGGGCGCGATGCCTATGCCGACCCGCAGGACATGGCGGACCATGGCGTGGCCACAAGCCTTGCCCGGCTGGATGTCGCGTTACGCAATACAACGCAGATACTGGCCAATGCACACAAGCATGTCGTCGTGCTGGGGGACGTGCCCCAGTTCCGTTTTGATCCCGCCAAGGAAGCGGTGACCGCGTTCATGCCCATGCGCCTGCATGCCGAACACATGCTGGACCCGTCATTCCGGACAGTTGGCGAGGTCGCGCCCCCAGCCCTTCTCACCGTGCCCGCCCAACCCGTCGCGGATGTGGTGCGCCGTGCGGTGGCGGACGGGCAGGACGTAAGCTATTTCGCGCTGGCTGACGGATTATGTTCCCCTGCGGGATGCAAATTCCGCAACGGGGACAATCCGTTCTATGTCGACCCGCAGCACCTGTCGCGCGCGGGGGCCGATTTCCTGCTGGCGCGACTTGATGGGCTGCTGCCTGTCATGGGCGAGCCCATGGCCCGGATCGCGGCACAGCCCCCCATCCCCACGACGCCACTGCCCGTATCCGATGCGACACAGGTCGCCATTCACTGACATATGCCGTGCGTCCACGTGTCTGTCATGAAAAGGAACGCCGCCTTTTTGCAAAAAGGCGGCACCCGGAAAACTTTGGTCTTTCCGGGGCTATCCTTCGCGATCGGCAGGGGCCAGCGCGCGGGGAAAGGCCGCAGGGTTGAAGAACGCCAGCACGATCCCCAGCAGCACCATGCCGCAGGACAGCGGGACCAGAATGGCAAACCCGCCATGGGACAGGACCTGTCCCCCTGCGGCGGATCCCGCCAGGATACCCGCATTACACGCGGCATTGATCGCAGCACCCGCAACATCGGGCCGTGTCGCGCGCGCACGGATCGCACCCGACATGACAAAGGGCACGATGGCGGCATAGCCGATACACCACAGGCCAACCGCCGCAACCGCCATCCAGCCCGACAGGACATGCCCGTACATAAGCCCCATGCCCACCAGCATGGCCAGCCCACTGCCCAGCAGTCCGGCGGCGGGTTTGCTGTCAACGACCTGCCCCGCGCCCCACAGGCCAAGGATGCTGAAACCACCCGTCAGCAACAGCGCGATACTGAGCGTCCCCACCGACAGGCCATGCGCCAGCAATAAGGGCGTAATGTATGTGTAAAGCAGGTGATGGGCGAAGAAGAACACGGCATCAACCAGCACGACGACAAGAAATATCCGCATGGCCCGACGACCGCCGATCGTAGGCAGCCCTTCGCGGACCTGCACCGACGACGTGACCGGCGGCAGGAAGAACGCGATGCACACCGTCAGGATCACCGCCAGCACGGTCATGACGCCCATGGCCATGCGCCACCCCGCCAGGTGCCCGATCGCGGCCGCACCTGGCACCCCCAGGATCATGCCCAGCGATGTCCCGCCATAGACGAATGAAATGGCCCGTCCCGTCATGTCCTGTGGCACAAGGCGTGCGGCATAGGCCGCCGCAATGGACATGAGCAGCGCATGCGCCAGCCCCCCGATCAGACGTCCCGCGCACAGCACAAGGAAAGTCGGCGCCACCGTCACCGCAAGATTGGATATGACGTAGCCCAGCAGGGAAAGCAGCACGAGCCGCTTGCGGTCGATATGCGCCGTCATGATCGTAAGCGGTATGGCGCCCATCATGACCATCATCGCAAAGGCGCTGACGGACAGCCCGGCCTGCCCTTCGGGAATATGGAAATCCCGCGCCATTTCAATCAGGATGCCCACCGGGGCGACTTCACTGGTCAGGGCTGTAAAGGTACAGGCGAAAAGGGCGCACAACCCGATCACGGCGCCCCTGGAAAGTGTCTTGAACGACATGATGACCTGCTCTGGGTTGCGCCATGTATCATGGCGGCGGTTTTTCGCCGCCTTGTGGCACTTTCCGCATCCCGATGGAACAGGCGTATTCCCTGTTTCGCCCTTAAAATTTCAAGTGCGGAAACGCCCCGGCAAAAAACCGGGGAAAACCGGGCTGAAAACCCGTCTGGCACCAGATGAAAAATGGCCGTCTTTTCGGTTTGCCGGGTCAGCCCCATCGCATCATGCGGCCCACATGAATTGCGATCCCGTGCCACGTGCAATCACCTTACGGCCAGTATGCGCAGGGTCATGTACATTGTGGCATGTTTCCGCCCCGTGGGCCGGGTCCACGGGATAATGCCGGGGGTGCGCGGGTTACGCCTGCCGTCGATCCAGGTTTTTGCGAATATCCTGAACAAATCGTGAATACCGGACGCCGAGAAAGAAAATCTCCATCAGCAGGCGCGCCGGCCACCGGCAGGGCCGCCTGACCTGAATCAGCAGGACATAACGGGTGTCGGTCGTGTTGTTCCACACTTCATGGTTGTAGGTATCATCAAACAGTATGGATTTGCCCGCGGTCCATGGGCACACATGCAGCCTGTCGCCCTCCTCGAACTGGATCCAGCAGTTTTCCCGGTCAGCGGGGACATGCAGCGCCAGATGATAGGTCAGCATGCCCTTGGTCATGCCCCGGTGGCGGGGAATGTGGCAGCCTGCCTCCAGCACGGAAAAGCTGGCGGTACATAAATTGGGAATCCGGTCGATCAGTGCCGCGGTCGTTGGTACATGCGCCCGGTTTTCCTGACGCCTGTAACCGTACCCTTCCAGAAAGAAGGAGCGCCAGCGGCGGTCGGCGGCGATACGCCCGTGATCGGGCGATATGTCCCCAAGAGATGGAATGTCGGTCGCGGCCATCTGCAGCGCCTCGTCACGAATTCTTTCCCAGTTCTGTTCCAGGTCACGCACCCACTGCATGACGTGGGGATCAAAGAGGGCCTGATCCGGCAGCATGGAAAACCGCATGATGAAGGTATCAATCCTGTCACGCAGGTTCTTGGTCAAATGATAAAGGGTCTTCTTTTTCACCACATGCATTTCCCTGAAATTGGACCGAGGCGGAGAAAATATATTTCAGCCAACCAGGCATGAACAATCCCTTCCCTCCATGCCCCGGCAGGGCAGCCTTTCGGGCTGCGGGGCGCGGTATTCCCGCATGGACGCGGGAAACCACATGCCAACGCCCGGACGGGCTTCTGGGATGCATCCGGATCATGCCACGGCGGAACACAGGAAGAATTCATCATGGCGGACCTTTTGCGCGACGCGTGAAGCGTATAGAATCCGCCTCCGATCGCAGACCTACGACGCGCCGGGTCTGTCGCGTGTTCTTCATGGCGCCATGCAGGGAGTAAGGCGTGCCTTCAGCTACACCACAGCCCGTTGACACCACATTGACCAGCGCCGCGATTTTCCTGATCTTCACGCTGGACCCCGGCGACGGGGATGATGGCGCCACGGTACGTAACCTGTATGGTGACCTGTCGGCGCTGGTGCGCGGGGTGGGTTTCCGCATTCCCGACGGGCGGCTGTCCTGTGTCACGGGTATCGGGTCGGATGCATGGGAACGTGTTTTCAAGGGGCCGAAACCCAAGGAACTCCACCCCTTCCGCGCCATCCACGGGGTGCATGAAGCCCCCGCCACCCCCGGTGACCTGGTGTTCCATATCCGTGCAACGCGCATGGACCTGTGTTTTGAACTGGCAACCGCCATCACCGCCCGTCTGGACGGCGTGGCGCGGGTGGTGGATGAAGTCCACGGGTTCAAGTATTTCGATGCCCGCGACCTGCTGGGCTTTGTCGATGGCACGGAAAACCCGGTCAACCAGGCCGCGACCGATGCGACGGTCATTGGTGACGAAGATCCCGATTTTGCAGGCGGCAGTTACGTCATCATCCAGAAATACCTGCATGACCTGAAAAAATGGGACGCCATTCCCGTCGAGCAGCAGGAAAAGATCATTGGCCGCAGGAAGCTGTCGGACATTGAACTGCCCGAAGCCGCGAAACCCAGCTACGCCCATAATGTCCTGACCAATATCGAGGAAAATGGCGAGCAGTTGCAGATCGTGCGCGACAACATGCCCTTTGGCGAAGTCGGCAAGGGGGAGTTCGGAACCTATTTCATAGGCTACGCGAAAACCCCCACCCGTGTGGAACGGATGCTGGACAACATGTTCATTGGCAACCCGCCGGGCAATTACGACCGCCTGCTGGATGTCAGCCGCGCGGTAACGGGCGTGCTGTTTTTCATTCCCACCGCCGATTTCCTGGACGCCGCCCCGACATATGGCGAAGCGGCGGCCCCTGCGGACAGCACCGAAGACACACCGGCCAGCCCGCCCACCACACCCGATGGTTCACTTGGCATCGGGTCACTGAAGGAAGAAGTCTGACATGAACAACCTGCACCGCAACCTTGCCCCCATTTCCGACGCTGCCTGGGCCGATATCGAACAGGAAGCATCCCGCACGCTGCGCCGCTACCTGGCCGGCCGGCGCGTCGTGGACGTGCCCGAAGCCCGTGGTGTCGGCCTTGCCGCCGTGGATACCGGCCATACGGCCCGCATCGACAGCCCGGCGGACGGGGTGCAGGCGCTGCAGCGCAAGGTCCTGCCCCTGGTGGAACTGCGCGTGCCGTTTTCACTAAGCCGCGATGCCATTGACGATGTGGAACGCGGCGCGCTGGATTCCGACTGGCAGCCCCTGAAGGACGCGGCCAGGAAGATCGCCTATGCCGAGGACCGCGCGATATTCGACGGCTATGCCGCGGCCGGGATCCGGGGCATTGCACAGGATACATCCAACGGCCAGTTCTCGCTGCCCGCCTCCCCCCGCGACTATCCCGCCATCATTGCCGATGGCCTGAATGAACTGCGTATCGCAGGCGTAAACGGCCCCTATTCGGTGGTGCTGGGTGCGCGTGCGTTTGCCGCCGTCAGCGGCGGGAGCGAGGATGGCTACCCTGTCCTGCGCCACCTGGAACGGATGATCGAGGGCAGGATCATCTGCGCCCCGGCCATTGAAGGGGCCTATATCCTGTCCACCCGTGGCGGTGATTTTGAACTGGATATCGGGCAGGATGTCTCCATCGGCTATAGCAGCCATTCCGCCACGTCGGTGGAGCTGTACCTGCAGGAAAGCTTCACCTTCCGCGTGCTGACGACCGAAGCCTCGGTCGTGATCAGGCACGCGGCTGCGTAACCCCGCCCCATTCCACCAGGGGCCATGTCGGCTGGCGGCCCGAACCACGGCAGCCGCCCGACATTTCCCTGGATGGAATATGGCGGCCATGGTTTGATTTTCTGCCCGTTTCGTGATTACAGCCAGTACGACGAAACGTAAAAGGAATGACGGAAAATGAAGATCAGCGCACGGAACCAGATCGCGGGCAAGATCACGGCCATCACCAAGGGGGCGACCACGTCCCATGTCAGCATCGACATTGGTGGCGCCATCATCACCGCTTCGATCACCAATGAAGCGGTTGCCGACCTGAAGCTGAAGATCGGTGAAAAGGCGACCGCCATCATCAAGGCATCCGATGTCATGGTGGGCGTGTAAGGGTCACGGACCCGCGCGCCGTCCGCCCCCACGGGTGGGCGGCGCACCGCCTTTTCCCGACATGAACAATCCCTAACCTGCGGGATACAAAAAGACAGGATCAGAACACAGGCTGGCCATGTTGCGCGCATAACCTGCGATCAACAAACCTTTAAGGTAATGCCCCTGTGCCCCTGAAAATCGCATGTTCCGGCATATTCATGCTGCTGGCAATCACTACCTGTATCCCGGCACAGGCCCGGTCGTACCGTATCCATATCCCGACAGCCAGCCGCCACGTGCAGGAAGTCAACACGGAAATGGGCTATATACATGGCCATGCCGCCGTCCTGCCGCCCGACAGCAGCGCCTATCGCAACATTGACGCCAAATGCGCCGGACGTGGGCTGAATAACGTCACCACGCAAAGTGTGACGGTCGGCATCAGCAGATCCTCGCGCCGTAATTTCTACACGCAGTGCATGATCGAAAGCGGCGCGTGGCGATAACACGCTAGGGGACTGGCGCGCCGGAAACCGTCCGGATATCGTGGCATGCAGGCAGATATTGCCCAGACAGCCCCAACCACCGGAACGTATTCGTGCACATATCCCCCTATCACGCCCAATGGCATGCGCATTCCATGCCGGAACACCAGATGGATCACGACAACAGCTATCCCGTGCGGCTGGTGGATGGATCGACACTGGTCCTGCCGCTGCGTCCCCTGCCGGGCGGGGAAAAGGCCATTGCGCTGCTCATGTCCAACCAGACGGGATTTGCCGTCGAACGCGCACTGATCCGCCTGCTGACCGATATGGTGCAGGAACTGAAACCGGAGGTAATTGTAGGCGTGCCGACCATGGGACTGGCCTATGCCCGACCCGTGGCGGAAAACCTGGGGTTTGATGATTATGTCGCGTTGGGGCATTCGCGCAAATTCTGGTACGACAGTGCGCTGTCGCAATGCCTGACATCGTCCACCAGTCCCGATCAGGCCAAGCACCTGTATCTTGATCCCGCCCTTGTCGAGCGCGTGCGCGGCAGGCGCGTTGTGATCATGGATGACGTGCTGAACACCGGCCGGACGGCGGCGGCGGCCATCCGCCTCATGCAGAAGGTCCAGGCGCGGGTTGTGGGCGTCACGGCGGTCCTGACCGAAGGCTGGGCATGGCGGACCGAACTGGAACATACAGGCCCCGACATGCCCGGACTGGTGCATGCCCTTGGGCATATTCCCATGTTTGGCCGCACCGAAGCGGGCTGGCGGCCCCTTGCCGATACCTGATCCCGGGCTGCGCGCGTCACATAAAGACGGGAAACGGAGCATTTCCGATTTTGGCGTATGCAGTCCTTCTGCACGACGTATTGTCAGGAAGGTTCCTGCGGGAAACAGTCCATGACACAGCAAGGGATTACGAAATTGTCCAAGGTTCTCGTACTGTATTATTCCACCTACGGCCATATCGAAACGATGGCCCATGCCGTGGCCGAAGGGGTTCGCGCGGCGGGGATGGAGGCGGACGTGAAACGCGTGCCCGAACTGGTGCCGGAAGACGTGGCGAAAGCCCATCATTTCAAGACCGAACAGGCCGCCCCCATCGCCACCACGGCGGAACTGCCGAAATATGATGCAGTCATTGTCGGCGCGCCGACGCGTTTCGGGCGGCTGCCGTCACAGATGGCCAATTTCTGGGACCAGACCGGCGGCCTGTGGCTGAAGGGCGCGCTGGTGGGCAAGGTGGGCGCGGTGTTCACCTCCACCGCGTCACAGCATGGCGGGCAGGAAACGACCCTGTATTCGCTCATGTCGAACCTGCTGCACCATGGCATGGTGATTACCGGCCTGCCCTACACCTTTCAGGGTCAGATGAAGGTGGATGAAGTGACCGGCGGCGCGCCCTATGGCGCCACCACGATCGCCGCGGGCGACGGGTCACGCCAGCCCAGCGCCACCGAACTGGATGGCGCGCGTTTCCTGGGGCAGCATGTGGCGGGGCTGGCGAAGAAGCTGGCTGCCTGATCCATACGACACGCCCGGTCCGTCAGTCATGACGTGCCCATGGCGGGTGCGCGAACGCACCCGCCAGATAATCGATAAAGGCCGTGACCCGCACGGGCCGCAGGGTGCTGCCGGGCGTCACCAGGTACAGGGCCACGGGCGGGGCTGCCCACCGGGGCAGGAGACGGGTGAGCCTGCCCGATTTCAGCCCGTCCCACACCATGAATTCCGGAAACAGGCCAAAGCCCAGACCGGCCTCAAGCGCAGGCAGGAAGGTTTCGGCATTATCCGCGCGCAGCCGCGCGGTCTGGCACAGGACGAACTCCCGCCCGTTTCCCTCATGCTGCAGGCGGATCATGCCGGGGGCGGAGGTATTGGTGTAAACGAAGCTCCTGTGCCCCTCCAGCGCACGGGGATCATCGGGGTGGCCGATCCGTTCCACATATCCCGGCGTGGCCACCAGCAGCAGCCGCACCGTACACAGCCGCCGCGCCAGCAGGGCGGAATCCGCCAGCGACGCAATGCGCAGCGCCATGTCATATCCCCCCGCCACAAGGTCCACGATGGCATCGCTATAGTCGATGGTAATGTCGATTTCAGGGTAGCGCACAAGGAAATCCGGCAGGAGCGGGGCCAGATGCCGGACCCCGAAAACCATGGGGGCCGCAACCCGTATCAGGCCCGATGGCGCCAGCGTGCCACCGCGTGCTTCCATTTCTGCGGCCTCGGCTTCGGCCAAGATCCGGTTGGCATGACCCAGCAGCATCCGCCCCGTCTCGGTCAGCGACATCTGCCGTGAATTGCGGTTGAACAGGGCGACGCCCAGCGACTGCTCCAGCCGGCCTATGGCCTTGGACACGGTGGGTTTGGACAGCTGGACGTCCTCCGCCGCGCGCGCAAACGAACCGCGTTCCGCCACTTTTGCAAAAATGGCCCATGCCTCGAAATCAGGCAGCCGCATTGCACAATCCCACGCAATGATTCCCAGTGCGTGTTTCCATATCTTATCGGCCCCGGCATGTCTCCCTCCGCATGATGGCCTATGGACAACAAATGGAAACGATAGGTTTCCTTCATTTCCATATTCACGATGCCGGTCGGGCGCTAACGTGGTGTCCATAGTCAACGCAGCCAACTGGAGAAAACCCGATGATTGAAGTTCGCCCCTTTGGCCAGCTGGGCCATGCCGACCATGGCTGGCTGGATGCACGCCACCATTTCTCGTTCGCGCATTACCATGACCCCGACCGCATGAACTGGGGCGCGCTGCGGGTGTGGAATGACGACATGATCGCCCCCGGCACCGGTTTCGGCACCCACCCGCACCGGGATATGGAAATCATTACCTATATCCGCGAAGGCGCGATCACCCATACCGACAGCCTTGGCAATACCGGGCGGACGGATGCGGGCGATGTGCAGGTGATGTCCGCCGGCACCGGCATCCGCCATGCCGAACACAACCGCGAGGACGTGGCCACCCGCCTGTTCCAGATCTGGATCATGCCTGACCGTGCGGGCCATGCGCCGTCATGGGGCACGCGGTCCTTTCCCAGGGGCGACCGGGCGGGACGGTTCGTGGTCCTTGCCTCGGGCCATGCGGGGGATGATGACGCGCTGCCGATCAACGCCAACGCCCGCGTGCTGGGGGCCACGCTGAAGAAGGGGCAGGTTGTCGATTACCCGCTGGGCGCGGACCGGCTTGGTTACCTGGTGCCCGCACGCGGCAGTGTGGAAATCGAGGGCACGACGGTACACGAACGCGACGGCGCCGCCATTTCCGCCACCGAGACGCTACGTGTACGCGCGCTGGAGGACAGTGAAATCGTGCTGGTCGATACCGCCACGTGATCAGATAGGAAGAAGAGGCCAGCAATCCGGCGCATCACCGCTGACAGATTTTGATATAAACGACGTTTCCATCATGCCGTCCCCCTGCCCTGCCGTGGCCATGCATGTGCCATGGCCCCGCAGGGGGCCGGAAACAGCGATTCATTATAAACCGGCATGGTACATGACGCTTTTTTCCACGTGCCGGACGCTGATACACGCGTCACAGCCATGCAGTTTGCGGCTACCTGACAATGTGACGACATGTAACAAACCCTCTCCGTTTCTGGAGAGAATGTAATGAAAAAGGTTCTGGCCCTGTCGGGTCTTGCAGTACTGGCCGGGTGCGCTTCCAGCCCGAAGGATGTCAAGCCCACCTATATCCCTGATACCGCCTATTCCAGCATGGACTGCCAGCAGCTTGGGCAGGAGGAACTGAAGGAGGGCGACACGCTGGAAGCCCTGACCAACAAGCAGCGCCGGGCGCACAAGACCGATACGTGGGGCGTGCTGGCGCTGGGCGTGCCGCTGTCTGAAATGACCGGGTCGGACGTGGCCGGCGTTCTGGCACGCGAAAAGGGCAAGATGGAAGCCATCCAGCGCATGCAGATCGCAAAATCATGCCCCGGGGCCGGTGTGGCCGTCGTGCCGGCGACACTGGATTGATCCCTGCCCCCTTTCCCATCGCGCCGCGCATGACCTGATACATGTCATGCGCACCGGATGGAAACAGGGCTTTTTCCGGCCGCATTTCCATGATTGGCTGGATGGCATGATCCGGATGGAAAAAAGATGGCAGGACATGACGGGCGGAAGCCTGCCGGCCACCATGGCGGGCAGGCATGGTCATGTATGCCAACCCTGTCGTCCGCATGTGTTTACTCCGGACAGACAACAGGTCAACATGCGTCCGCCCCGTCATAGCTGTGAGAGAAATACATGAAAATAGCCCAGTGGATGAAGGAGTCCGGTGTTGCCTTCGGCACCAGCGGCGCGCGTGGCCTTGTGACCGCCATGACGGATTCCGTCTGCTTCGCCTATACGGTGGGCTATCTCAGGCATCTGGCCAGCCTGGGTGAATTCGCGCCCGGCACGCCGGTCGCGGTGGCAGGCGACCTGCGCCCCAGCACGCCACACATCCTGCGGGCCTGTGTCGCGGCCATTACCTATATGGAGGGTGTGCCGGTTTTCTGCGGGTTCGTACCGACACCGGCGCTGTGCCTGCATGCGTTCACGCTTGGTATCCCCTCCCTCATGGTGACGGGCAGCCATATCCCGGCTGATCGCAATGGCATCAAGTTCAACCGCGCGCGTGGCGAATTCCTCAAGACCGACGAAGCCGCCATGCGGGAGGAGGACGTGACCCTGCCCGATGGCTGGTTTGACACGACCGGGGCGCTGGTGCGCGATATCGTCCTGCCGGTCATAACCGATGTCGTTCCGGGCTTTGTCGCCCGTTACCGTGATTTCTTTGGCCCCGATGCCCTGTCCGGCCTGAAACTGGGCATTTACCAGCATTCCGCCGTGGGGCGTGACGTGATGGTGGAAATTGTCGAGGCACTGGGCGGCACCGCCGTGCCACTGGGCCGCATGGACACGTTCATTCCCGTCGATACCGAGGCCGTGCGCCCCGAAGATGCCGCCCTGGCCCGCGAATGGGCCAGCGACGGCACGCTGGACGCCATCCTGACCACCGATGGCGATTCCGACCGCCCCCTGCTGGCGGACCGGCATGGCAACTGGCTGCGGGGGGATGTGCTGGGGATCATTGCCGCGCGTTTCCTTGGCGCCGCCGCCGTGACAACGCCGGTCAGCAGCAACACCGCGCTGGAACAGGCCGGTTTTGCCCGTGACATACGGCGCACCCGCATCGGCTCCCCCTTTGTCGTCGCGGCCATGACCGACGCGGCTAAAGCAGGGCTGCTGCCCTCCGTCGGGTATGAAGCCAATGGCGGCTTCCTGCTGGCCAGTGACGTGACACGGGGCGCGCTCACCCTTGCGGCCCTGCCCACGCGGGATTCCATCCTGCCCATGATCTGCGCCCTTGTCGCGGCACGGCAGCAGGGGGTGGATCTGGCGGGGCTTGTGGCCGCCCTGCCCCGGCGCTTCACACTCAGTGACCGGCTGAAGGAAATGCCGACAGCGCAGAGCCAGGCACGGATTGCCGCACTCCGTCAGGATCCGGCAAACGGGGCCGCCGCACTGGGCCTGCAGGATGCCTGCGGCGGGCTTGCGCATGTCGATGAAACGGACGGCCTGCGCATGACGTTCGAAAACGGGGAAATCGTGCACCTGCGCCCCTCCGGCAATGCGCCGGAACTGCGGGTCTATGTGGAGGGCGACAGCCCCGAACGCACGGCGGAACTGCTGAAAACCGGCATGGACGGCGTCAGCACATGGCGCGATACGCCGTAACCCGGCAACCGATCGCATCCATCCTGAACCGCGGGGGGGCATATCGCCTTTCTTCCCCCGTCAAACCTTCCCCCTGTGCCGGCGTTGCAAAGGCGCGGCATCAGGGGGCCAGTCATGCACCATATTTCCCGGATAGTCATGGCCTGTGCCATCATCATCTGCCTTGCGGGATGCCGTGACCCGCACCGGGACCATCCGGTGTACTGGCATGAAGACCAGCAACGCGGCAAACATCATCCGCAGGATGTCCGTGGTGCATATTAATGGTCAGCCCGGCAATCATGAGAACGTTTCCGGCAAGGCTTTTCCAGGCAGGCGCTGATTGCGGCGCCATCGGCCATTCATGCGATATGTCGCCATGAATGGCCTGACATGCGGGATTTTTACCCTGCACCTGACACGGACAGCATGGTGCGGAAGCCGGTTGTCTTGGGCCGGCCTTTGCGGCATGAGGGGGGCATATCAGAATTCCATTCCCGTCCATCAGCAGGTTTCCCATGTCCGAGCATACCCCCATTGGCCTTGACAACGCAGCCGCCCCCGTCCGGGCGCTGACCCATTCGGGGAATTTCCACGTTGATGAAACACTGGGATATGTCATCCTTCACTACGCCCTTGCGCCCAAAGGTGACCTGCGCGCCCGCGTTCTGGGTGACGGACCTGCCGACCGGCTGGAATTCATCCGTTCACGTTCCCCCGACCGGATCGCAGCATCCGATATCGTGTTTGACGTAGGCGGCCAGTATGACCCGGCAAAGGGCCGTTATGACCATCACATGAAGGACAAGCCCCTGCGTGATGACGGAACGCCTTACAGCGCCGCAGGCCTGCTGTGGAAGGATTACGGGGTCGCCGCCATCCGCAATATCGTGCAGACGCAGGTGGATGAAGCGGACATTGCCGCCATATGGCAGGCCCTGGACAGGTCACTGGTCCTGCCGATTGACGAGGACGACAATGGCGTCGTGAAAATGGGCAGGCTGTCGCTGGCCGATATCGTATCGTCCTGCCGTCCGGCATGGGACACCACCGAACTGTATGGCCCGGAGGAAGCACGGCGGCGCGAGACGCTGGGCTTCGCCAATGCCGCGACGACCGTGGCCTCCCATCTGGTCAATGCGGTGGACCGCGTGCGCGCCAGCCTGAAGGCCGCCCACCGGGTCATGGCCGCCTATGAAGCCGCCGAAGACAAGCGCATCCTGCTGATGGATACGGGCATGCCGACCGAGAAGGTCATTTTCGAAAATGACCTGCCCGTCGTCTATGTTGTCTCCCCTGCCGCCCCCGACCGCTGGAACGTCAAGGCGGTGCCACCCGTGCGCGGCGATTTCGGGCAGCGTGTCTCCCTGCCTGAAGCATGGCGTGGACTGGATGGGGAAAAACTGGCCCGGGTATGCGGCGTGCCTGACGCGGTATTCGCCCATCCCGCGCGCTTCATCTGTGGCGCGGGCAGCAAGGAAGGGGCGCTGCAGATGGCGCGCCTGGCGCTGAAGATCAATGATGAACTGGAACAGGCCGGGGACTGATCCCGCCCGTACCCGTCCGCTGTCAGGCTGATACGGCATGCGGCGCGGCCTGACGGGGCAGATGCCGCAAACGTGATGGGTCATCAGGATCATCCCCCGCCTGCGGGCCTGTCCCGCCCCTGTTAAGGCGACCCGTGCCTGCCTACATCGCCTTCATCGGGTGGTTTTCCACCACCCGGACCAGGAGGTCGCCATGGACAGGGGAACCCGCTACCGCACCAATCCCGATGTCATCGATATGGTTGGCATTGGCATGGTCCTGCTTACGCTCGCACTATGGCTGTCGTTTATCTTCATATGACGGTCCAGCCAGATGGACCCGACTGCTTCTGACGGAGGCTGCAATGTGGATACACCTGCGCCGCCAGCGCCTTGCTGGCACAGCACCGACCGGACGTCTTTCACGATGGGATATTGCGGGACCGGCACTGATCGCCGCCGCATTCGCCCTTTCAACGGCCATGATATTCCTGTTCTGAAACACCACGCCCGCACCATGAAAGCCCGGCACATTGTGGCCGGGCTTTTTCATCTCCCCGCCCCGTCGCCGCATGGCGTGTGCGGGGCATACCTCCCCTGATTGGCGCCGCAGGCAGGGCTGGGTTAAGTTCATGCCCCTGAGCCCGGAGAGGAAGATCACATCATGGACACCAAGACCATTGCCGAAGCCTACTTCACGCTGGGCACCCACATTGAGGACAGCCAGGCCCGCGTCAGTGATGCGGCCGAAGCACTGGTCCCCCTTGTCAAGCGCGGCGATACGGATGCGGTCAGCGCACTGGACAACCTGCGCAAGGCGGCGGTTTCCATGCAGGCCGAACGGCTGTGGGCGGAATATCTGTGGCAGCTTGCATCGGGCAAGAACCCGGCCCCGCCCGCCGATACCACAACCACGCCGGACCAGCCCCAGCCGCACACGTTCCTTGACAGCCTGCTGGGTGAACTGGCCGACTACATCAGTTACGGAAAATCCTGATCTGATCCATTTTCCGCCCGCCCCGGCCATGGGCCGGGCGGATAGTTTTCGCCTGTTTCCTATGCTGTCCCGACCGGGATGGCACGCACCAGCAGATCCACGATCTTTTCCAGCATGATCCGGTCGGTATCGGAAAAACGCTCGCGCACCGGACTGTCGACATCCAGTACGCCCAGCAGCCGGTCGCCTGCAATGACCGGCACCACGATTTCGGAAGCCGAGGCCGCGTCACAGGCGATATGCCCGGGAAAGGCATGCACGTCGGGCACGATAATTGTCCGCCGTTCCCGCGCCACCGTCCCGCACACCCCTTTGCCATAGGCGATGCGCGTGCAGGCCATGCGCCCCTGAAAGGGCCCCAGCACAAGCTGGCCTTCTTTCCAGATATAAAATCCCGCCCAGTTCAGGTCGGGCAGCGCCTCGAAAATCATGGCCGCGATATTGGCCATGTCCGCGATCATGTCCGGTTCGTTCGCCACGACTGATGCCACGGCGGCAACCAGTTCCTGCGCACCCAGGCGTTTTTGGGGGGCGGTCATCGGTCTTGTCCTTCCTGCACCATATCCGGGAACGAAACACGACGCCCGTTCTCCCATCCCCATGACATAGGCGATATCCGCCCGGCCATACAGACCGCAGACCACCACGGGCAGCCAGCGTCCCGCCCGCCTGATGCAACCTGCCGCCCTGCCGCGGGTTTAATGCGCGGCACATGATGGCCGTAATGGCCCACGGACCGCACCATTTCACACCACCACGTCATTTCACGTCCCGCCAGAAGGATGCCACGAATGTCGTACCGTCCAGTCATCACCCTGCCCGCCATGACGCTGGGCATCCTGTTCGGGGGCGGCATGCTGCCCGCCATGGCGCGCGACATGGCCATGCCCCCTTCCGCGACGCCACAGGCCATGATCGACGCGGCACCGGGCGCGCGACTGGCGGGCTACCTGAATTTCTGCATTGAAAATGGCCTGGCTGACCATGCAGGTGCGACCCCGCTCATGAATACGCTGATCCGTAGCACCGGCGCGGTTCCGCCCGATGAACACGGCAATATGGATTATGCCTATGGCACGGTGGGCGTCCTGCAACCCGGTAGCGGCAACATGCCGCGCATGACTGACCTCGATATCCCGGCGCGACATGATGCCTGTACGCACGCGGTGAAAAAGGCGGGCATGGGCGCATGATGGACGGTTTCCCCTTCCCCGCGCCCGTACGGGCACATCCAGCAATCCACATGACGGAGTCCACGCATGCCCCACAGCATTCCCGCACAGAGCCAGCCCCACCAGCCCGGCATTGAACGCCTGCTTGACCCGCCGGCGGAACATATCCGCGCCGATTACATGGGCAGCGGCAAGCTGAAGGGACGCAGGGCGCTGGTCAGCGGTGGTGACAGTGGCATCGGGCGTGCCGCCGCCGTGCATTTCGCACGTGAAGGGGCCGATGTCGCCATCGTGTACCTGGAGGAGGACGAGGACGCCAACGAAACGGTGCGCCTGATCGAAGCCGAAGGAGGGCGCGCGCTGGCCATACGTGGCGATGTATCGTGCAGCACGGCATGCGATGACGCGGTGGCCCGCACGGTGCGGGCCCTTGGCGGGCTGGATATCGTGGTCAATAACGCCTCCGTCCAGTACGTCAGCAGCGACCTGACCGATATTACGGACGAAACCTGGCAACGTCACATGGACGTGAACATCAATGGCTATTTCTACCTGACCCGCGCGGCCCTGCCGCATCTGGGACCGGACAGCGCGATCATCAACACGTCCTCGGTCAACGCGTTCGCGGGCAATGAATCACTGGTCGCCTATACCACGACCAAGGGGGCGGAAATGGGCTTTACCCGCGCCCTGGCGCTGCAGCTTGCGCCAAGGGGCATACGGGTCAACGCGGTCGCCCCCGGTCCGGTCTGGACACCCCTGCAACCCGCAAGCTGGGGGCCGGTCGACCCGCTGGCCGTGGCCAACCTTGGCAAGGATACGCCCATGGGCCGCATCGGTCAGCCCAGCGAGCTTGGTCCGGCCTATGTCTATCTTGCGGCAAAGGATTCATCATACGTGACCGGACAGACGCTGCACGTGAACGGGGGCATGATCGTCAATGGGTGAAGCCCTGCCCGCGCTGATGGTGCCGGCGTCCTCGTGGTTGCGCCGTTCGCCCCACCGGCGCTGGCTGGACATGCAGGGGCAGCGACTGCTGGATTTTTCCAGGCCATCCCGCGTGGCCTGCGGCTTCGCGGCGCTGGACGACCGGGGCAACCTGCCGCCCGGCGCCAGCGCCGACGCCACGCTGGGGGCACGCATGACCCATGTCTATGCCGTGGCGACGGAGCGTGGGCTGCCCGGTTGCGGACCGCTGGCGGCCCATGGGGTCAACACCCTGCTGGGACCATTGGCGGACCATGAAAATGGCGGATGGTTCCTGACCCCGCCGACCGAGGGGCAACCGCCGGATGCCGGGCGCAAGCAGGCCTACCTGCATGCCTTTGTCGTGCTGGCTGCATCATCGGCTACCGTGGCGGGGATTGCGGGCGGGCGCAGGCTGCTGGACAAGGCGCTTGCGGTCTGGGAACGGCATTTCTGGAGCGAGGAAGAAGGCGTTTTCCGCGAAAGCTTCGCCGCCGACTGGTCGGATGAGGAAGATTACCGGGGCGCCAACGCCAACATGCATTCGCTGGAAGCCTGCATGGCCGTGGCCGATGTGACGGGCGACCCGATCTGGCGCAACCGGGGCCTGCGCGTGGCCGAACGCTTCATCCATACACTGGCGCGCGATGCGGGTTACAGCCTGCCGGAACACTACGACCGCAACTGGCGACGGCTGGACGACTACAACCGTGACCACCCTGCTGACCCGCTACGCCCCTATGGCATGACGCCGGGCCATTTCACGGAATGGGCGCACCTGCTGCTGAAGCTGGAAGCCGCATTGCTGCGCGCCGATGGCCGTGCGCCCGCATGGCTGCTGGAAGACGCCACCGAGATGTTCCACAACGGCATGACGGCAGGATGGGCGCGTGATGGCGCGCCGGGGCTGATCTATACGATCGACTGGAACCATGAACCCGTGGTCCATAACCGTCCCCACTGGTGCCAGGCGGAGGCCATGACGGCCGCCGCCGCCCTGCTTAAGCGCACGGGCCACCGGCGGTACGAACAGTGGTACCGCACGCTGTGGGATTATATCGACACCTTCATGATCGACCGCAGGCATGGCGGGTGGATACAGGAACTGGACCGCGACAACCGGCCATCCGCCGTGGTGTATGAAGGCAAGGCCGACCTGTACCATGCATGGCAGGCGACCATGACCCCGCTCCTGCCACTTGCGCCCAGCTTCGCCACCGCTGTCGCCCTGCTGGAAAATCATGGCATGGCGCGTGATACGCCTGAAATCCCGAATTATTTTGGCACATCCCAAAAACAATAGAAGTTTCCGGGTGCCGCATTTTTTCAAAAAAGTAGCGTTCTTCGAAGCTTTTTGAAAAAAGCTTCACCAAAAACTTCTTTATGATTGCTGAATGTTTTCCGGGCCAACTTTTCAGACAGTCTGCAGACCCGCCTGCGCCCGAAAGGGTCAGGCCCGTCCGCTGCAACCACGGGAATTGTGGCGACTGTTCCGGGCGCACGTCGCCCTTGTCCATCATGGAACATGGTTCTCCCGCCCGTCATGCCCGACCGGCCGGCAAAATCGGATAAAACATGGCCCGGGTCGTGACAGCCCCTTCGCAAGCGGGGGATATGATGCCACCCTGCATTCGTGTCCTGACCCAAGTTTCTGAGTGCCATACCATCATGTCCGCCCAGACCCAGCCCGCATCCCCCGGCCCATGGCGGCAGGCCGCGCGCAACCTTGTGCGCACCCCGTCGGCCATGGTGGCGCTGGCCGTACTGGTGGCGGTGACCACTGCGTGCCTGCTGGCCCCGTTCTACGCCCACGCCATTGCCCGGACCAACCCGTTCCAGTCCACCGTGGCGGGCACCATCATGCTGGACGGACGGGACGTGGACATCATGCAGCCCAATGACAATCCGCTGCACCTTGGCCTCAGCCCCATCGGGCCGACATGGCGCACGACCTACATGCTGGGGGCCGACAGCCAGGGGCGCGACGTGATGGCGCGCCTGCTGTATGGCGGCCGCAATTCACTGCTGATCTCGGCCGGGGCGGCCATCACGTGCCTGCTGCTGGCGGCGGGCGTGGGGATTGTCGCGGGGTTTTTCGGCGGGATCGTCGATACTGTCCTGTCCCGGATCATGGACATCATGTGGGCCGTGCCGGTCTATCTGTTCGCCATATCGCTTTCCATTGTCATGGTCAGCCAGCAGGTGCGCCTTGGCCCGTTCGTGCTGCGGGCGGACAGCCTGTTCATTCCCGTCATGATCATCGCGCTGGTTTACGTGCCCTATGCCGCGCGCCCGATACGCGGGCGGGTCATGGCGTTGCGGCGGGCGGAATTCGTGACGGCCGCGCGCTGTCTGGGTGTGCCGGGATGGCGGATCATGCTGCGCGATATCGTGCCCAATGTCATGACCACGCTGGTCACGCTCGGCCCGCTGCTGATGGCGCTGGCGCTGCTGGCGGAAAGTGCGCTGTCCTTCCTCTCGCTCGGGGTGCAGGCGCCACAGCCTTCGTGGGGAACCATCATCCAGGATGGCGAGGGCCTGATCTATACCCGGCCCATGGTGGCCGTGGCGCCCGGGATTGCGATCGTGACCGTGGTGCTGGCGCTCAATATCCTTGGTGACGGACTGCGTGATGCGCTGGACGTGCGTGACGGGGGGCGGCGTTCATGACCGGCCTGCTGCGCCGCGCGGGCCAGACGCTGCTGGTGCTGTTTGGCGTGTCGGTCCTTGTGTTCGGCATCTTTTTCGCAACACCCGGCGCGGACCCGACCGCGCGCATTGCCGGACGGAACGCATCGCCACAGACCATGGAAAAGGTGCGCCATGAATACGGCTTCGACCGCCCGCTGCCGGTGCAGTACGCGATCATGATGAAGAAGCTGTTCATCACCCGCGACCTTGCATCCTATGCCAACCGCGGCGAACGGGTGGTGCCCGAGATCATGCAGGCAGCCCCCGTCACGGCATGCCTGGTCTGCGGGGCGGCGTTCATCTGGGTGACGGTATCCATCGCCATGGGCACGGTGGCCGCCGCCATGAAGGATACATGGGTGGACCGAGGGCTGATGATGCTGGGGCTGGTGGGGATTTCCATTCCCGTGTTCTGGCTGGGGGAAGTCGCCAACCTGATCACCCAGAACCGCTATCACGACACATGGCTGTTTTCATGGGTGCCGGGGCTGGGCTACATACCCTTCAGCCAGTGCCCGCTGGGGTGGTTCCGCGCACTGGTCATTCCGTGGGTCGTGCTGGCGATCATGTTCATCGGCATATACAGCCGCGTGCTACGCACCGACCTTGTCACCCTGGCGGGGGAGGACTTCATGCGCACGGCGCGCGCCAAGGGCCTGTCACCCGCGCGCGTGCTGCTGTGGCACGGGCTGCGCACGTCCATGGTTACATTCGTCTCCCTGTTCGGGATGGATTTCGCGCAGCTGGCGGGCGGTGGCGCGCTGCTGACGGAAGTGGTGTTCGGCCTGCCGGGCGTCGGTCGCCTGACCTATCGCGCGCTGACCACGCTGGACCTGCCGGTCATCATGGCCACCGTCATGTATTCCGCCGTGTTCGTGGTGCTGGCCAACGCGGCGGTGGATGTGATCTACCTGTTCCTTGACCCGAGGGTGCGTGATGCCCGCTGACCGCCCCGCCCCGCTTCTGGACGTCCGTGACCTGTGTGTCGGCTTTCCCGCGCGCGGGCGCATGGTGCCGATTGTCGAGCACGTCTCCTTCAGCCTGCCGGAGGCCGGGATACTGGGGCTGGTGGGGGAATCCGGGTCCGGCAAGTCCGTCACCGCCATGGCGATCATGGGCCTGATTGACACGCCGGGGGTGCGGGTCAGCGGGTCGGTGCGCTTTCGCGGGCGGGAACTGGTCGGGCTGCCGCCACGGCAGATGCGCCGCCTGCGCGGGCGCGACATCGCCATGATCTTCCAGGACCCGATGACGGCGTTCACCCCCGTCTATACCATCGGCTGGCAGATTGATGAACAGATCCGCGCCCATGAACGCGTCTCCCGCACGCAGGCACGGGCGCGTACGGTGCGGATACTGGGTGAAATGGGCGTGCCCGACCCCGAACGCATGGCGCGACGCTATCCCCACCAGTTATCGGGCGGCCTGCGGCAGCGCGCGATGATCGCCATGGCGCTGTCATGCAACCCCACGCTGCTGATCGCCGATGAACCGACAACCGCGCTGGACGTGACGGTGCAGGCACAGATCCTTGACCTGATCCGTTCGCTGCGCGCAACACATGGATCGTCCGTGCTGCTGATTACACATGACATGGGCGTCGTGGCCCAGACCTGTGACAGCACGCTGGTGCTGTATTCCGGCAGGGTGGCGGAAACCGGGCCATCGGGCCGGGTCTTTGACCATCCCGGCCACCCCTATACCGCCGCCCTGCTGGATTCCATCCCGCCGCTCTATGGTCCACGGCCCGATCGCCTGCCTGCCATTGCCGGTGCGCCGCCCGTGCCCGCGGACCGCCCGCCCGGCTGCGCCTTCGGCCCACGCTGCGCGCATGTCCATGCCACCTGCACCGCAGCCCCGCCCGCGCTGGTGCCGCTTGGCCCCGGCCATGCGGCCGCCTGCGTGCTGCCAGCCGAGGGCACGCCCCTGCCGCCGCGCACGGTTGCCCGTGGGGACGCATGCCCATGAACGATACACCGGCCCCTGCCCCGTTGATGGTGGTGCGCAACCTGTCCAAGACCTACCACGTGGGGCATGGGCGGCATCTGGTGGCGGTGGACGGCATATCCCTGTCGGTCATGCCGGGCGAGATGCTGGGACTGGTGGGAGAGTCCGGCTGCGGCAAGTCAACGCTGGGACGATGCATGCTGCGGCTGACGGACATATCGGCGGGACAGATAGTGTTTGAAGGCCGCGACATCACCACCCTGCCTGAACGCCGCCTGCGCCCGCTGCGGCCCCGCATGCAGATGGTGTTTCAGGATTCCAGCGCCTGCCTGAACCCGCGCCGCCGTATCGGGGACCTGCTGGCCGAACCCCTGCGCGTCCATCGCGGCCCGGATGGGCGCAGGCGGTCGGCTGTGGACATTGAACGGCGCGTACGTGACCTCATGGATCTGGTCGGCCTGCCTGCCGCTGCACTGGCGCGGTATCCGCATGAATTTTCCGGCGGCCAGCGCCAGCGCATCAATATTGCCCGCGCGCTTGCGCTGTCCCCCCGCCTGGTGGTGGCGGATGAGCCGGTTTCCGCGCTGGATGTGTCGGTGCAGGCCCAGATCGTCAACCTGTTTGCCGACCTGCAGGCACGGCTGGGCCTGACCTACGTGTTCGTGGCGCATGACCTTGCGGTGGTCAGGCAGGTCTCGACCCGCGTGGCCGTCATGTATCTGGGCGCGATTGTTGAAATCGGGGCGACGGATGACGTGCTGCACCGCTCCGCCCATCCCTATACCGCGGCCCTGACCGCCGCCGTGCCCCGCCCCGTGGTGGGTGCCACGCCCCCGCCGCCGCTGGGGGGTGACATACCCAGCCCCGTCAACCGCCCGGCCGGATGCCGCTTCCATACGCGCTGTCCATATGTGCAGGACCGCTGCCGGGCGGAGACGCCCGCCCTGCATTTCATCCGCCCCGGCCACGAAGCGGCGTGCCATTTCCCGCTTGCGCCCCATCGTGACGGATCCGTTGATGAATAATAAGAGTTTTTGGGCACCGCCTGTTTTCAAAAAGGCAGCGTCCTTCGAAACTTTTGATAATTCACGACGCGTCTGACCAAGACCACAGGTCACGTCCCCGGCCCTGGCATGGCGTGCGGGGGTATGATGTGCCATCGTGCCGGGGTCATGACCGTATCGGGGGGATCCCATTTTCATGCCTGCCAGCACCAGCCTGCCTGAACTGCTCCTTGCCGTACGGCGCGGCCAGTTGCCACCGCCCGCCAGCGTGGACGGGGCATTGGTACCCGCCACGGAGGCAGAAGCCTATGCCGTGCAGGATACGGTGGGACGATCCCTGGGCCCGGTTGGCGGGTGGAAAGTAGGCGCATCCAGCCCGGATGCCGAACCCGCCTGCGCGCCCATCCATACCGCGACCATTTTCAGTGATGGCGCCACGGTCCCGGCGGATACGTGCCGCCACCTGGGGGTCGAGGCCGAGATCGGCTACCGTTTCGCCCGCGCCCTGCCCCCACGGGCCGCGCCATGGACACGTGACGAGGTACTGGACGCCATTGGCACGGCCCACCCGGTGATCGAGATCCTCGATACCCGCTTCGCCCGGCCCGGATCACTGCATAAACTGCTGCATGCCGCCGACCAGCAGAGCCATGGCGCCATGATCGTAGGCCCCGGCACCACCGCGTGGCGCACGCTTGATCCGGTACGCGAACGCGTGGTGCTGCGGATCAATGGCAAGGTCGCGGTGGATCATATCGGCGGCAACGCGGCAGGCGACCCGTTGCGCATGCTTGTCTGGCTGGCCAATCATGCCGCACGTCGCGGCATGGGCATTGGTGCGGGCTGCGTGGTGACAACCGGTTCCACCACTGGCACCATTTTCGTCGCACACGGCACGGATGTCGAAGCCAGCTTCCCCGCGCTGGGGGCGGTACGCGCCCATCTGGCCTGAGCCCCCTCGCCCCCCGTACGAAAGGTCTGACATGAAGCCCGATATCCTGCTGCTTGAACCCATGATGCCTGAAATCGAGAAACAGCTTGATGCGGCCTATACCGTCCATCGGCCGACAGCCGGTGAACCGTTGGAGAAAATCGCCGGACTGATACGCGGTATCGCGACCGGCGGCGGCACGGGCGTGCCCCGCGCCGTCATGGACAGCCTGCCCCATCTGGAAATCATCGCCATCAACGGCATTGGCACGGACGCCGTTGACCTGAATGAAGCAAAGCGACGCGGCATCCATGTCACCACCACGCCGGGCGTACTGACCGATGACGTGGCGGACATGGCCATGGGCCTGCTGCTGTCGCTGCTGCGCGGGCTGCCGGCGGCGGACCGCTACGTGCGTGATGGCGGATGGGGCCGCAGGCCCGCGCCACCGCTGGGCCACAGGGTATCGGGGCGCAGGCTGGGCATACTGGGCATGGGCCATGTGGGACAGGCCGTGGCGACACGCGCCAGTGCATTCGGCATGCCGGTTTCCTATACCGACCGCCGTGACAAGAACCTGCCCGGTTATACTTTCGTGCCGGAACTGCCGACCCTTGCGCGCAACAGCGATGTACTGGTTGTGGCGGCCTCCGGCGGGGCGGGATCGCGGCATCTGGTCAACCGGCAGGTCCTTGATGCACTGGGGCCGGATGGTGTGCTGGTCAACGTGGCGCGCGGGTCGGTGGTGGATGAAACCGCCCTTGTCGCAGCCCTTGCGGATGGAACACTGAGGGGCGCGGGGCTGGATGTGTTCGAACATGAACCCGACGTGCCCGAGGGGCTGCGGACCTCATCCCGTACCGTGCTGCAGCCCCACCGCGCCAGCGCCACGGTGGAAACCCGGATGGCGATGGGAAAGCTGGTCGTGGAAAATCTTGCTGCCCATTTCGCGGGCAGGCCATTGCTGACGCCGGTGGTCTGAACAGGTTTTCAAAACCGGATTACTGTTTGAAAAGAAATCAAAAATAAAAGTTTTCGGGTGCCGCCTTTTTTCAAAAAGGCAGTGTCTTTCGAAGCATTTTGAAAAAACCTTCGCCAAAAACTTCGTTTTGATCTGAAGGATGCTTCAGGGACTGACGTGTAAACCCGACGATAGCGTGGCCTGCATGGCAGCGGTCAGTTCCAGGGCATGTCGCCGCAGTGCATGGTCATGAATGGGCAGCGCAACCAGAAGCTCATCAGGTTCATGCCGGCCAATGAAATCACGCAGCCGTGGCGTGATGGACTGGAGTGAACCTGCAAACGTACATGACAGGGTCTGGTCCACCATCGCCTGTTCCGCTGGCGACCACAGGCCGGTGGTATCGGTAACGGGCGGGGGAAAGGCAATGGGCCGTCCCCGCCGCAGGGCAATGAAATACTGCTGCAGGGAGGTGGCCAGCAACGCGCCTTCTTCTTCCCTATCCGCCGCAATGATGTTCACGCTCAGCATGACATGGGGCTTGGGGCAACGGTCCGAGGGTTCAAAGCGGGCACGGTAGAGGCTGATCGCCTCCGCCATCTGGCCCGGTGCGAAATGCGAGGCAAAGGCGTATGGCAGGCCAAGCCGCGCCGCCAGCACCGCCGAAAACAGCGACGACCCCAGCAGCCATACTGGCACCCGCAGGCCCGTGCCGGGTATGGCGTGGACCATATGGGTGTCCATGGGGTCGGCCGGTTCAAAATAATGCAGCAGTTCGACTACGTCGGACGCAAAGCGTTCGGGCGCATGCGGGTCGCGACGCAGGGCGCGGGCCGTGCGCTGGTCCGCCCCCGGCGCACGACCGAGACCAAGGTCAATCCGGTCGGGAAACAGGGTTTCCAGCGTACCAAACTGTTCGGCGATCACCAGCGGGGAATGATTGGGCAACATGACGCCGCCCGCGCCAACACGAATGCGCCGTGTCGCCGCCGCCACCTGCCCGATCAGGATGCCCGTGGCAGCCGACGCAATGCCCGGCATGGCATGGTGTTCAGCCAGCCAGTATCGCGCAAACCCGAGATCATCGGCCAGTTGCGCCAGATCCAGCGTATTGCGGAAGGCGTCGCCCGCGGTGCCGCCGCGCGTAATAAGGGAAAGGTCAAGTACGGAAAACGGGATCACGCCATTACCTCAGCACGAATGATACAGCCAGTCAGGAAGATATGGAGCGAAACGGCGTAAAATCCAGTTCGGGGCCTGTTCGGGACAGGTGTTGCATGATCATTCATCAAGGAAAAAAGAAGAAAGGTTTGCCGGATCCCGCCTTTTTTCAAAAAGACGGCGTTTCCAGAAGTTTTTTGCAAAAGGCTTTACCACAAACATCCCTGTAGCAACGCAGGCCGGAAGATCCGGCGCCACGGCATCGGGGCGCAAAACCACCCTATCCAGCGGCACAAGGATGCATGGCGCGACCTGTGCGGTTTTATTTATGGCTTTTCTTGCTTCCGCCTGCCGTACACGCCCATGAATACAGGAACCATCCCCACGATGGCCCGTTGGACCAGCAGGCATTTCGTGGAGTATATCCCATGCTGACCCTTCTTATCATTGCCCTCATCATCTTCGCCATTGGCGGAGGTGGCTATGGTTACCGCTCAGGCTGGTATGGCGGGCCGAGGGGAACCGGCTTCAACGGCCTTGGCCTGTTGCCGATCATCCTGCTGGTCGTCGCCCTTTTTTTGTTGCTGCATACGCCTGGTAACGCGCCGCCGCCATAATGGTAACGGCGCATGGGGTCACGGGCGGCCGTCGCGTGGGGGCCGCCCCGCCCACAGCGCGGCCAGGACTGATCCCGATATGTTGTGCCATACGGAAAATACCGCCCCCGGCAGGGCCGCCAGCGGGGAGAAATACAGCCGCCCCAACGTCGCGGCCAGGCCGGAATTCTGCATGCCGACCTCCAGCGCCAACGTGCGGCATACGCTTTCGTCAAAGCCCAGCAGGCGGCCACCCCAGTACCCACCCAGCAGTCCGATCGCGTTGTGCAGCACCACCCCCAGCAGCACCAGCGGCCCCACCGCCGCAAGCGACGGGCGCACGCCCGTCACGATGCTGCCGATGATCGTCATGATCGACACCATGGCTACCAGCGGCAGCACCGGCTCAACCCGCCGGACCAGACGGGGACAGGCGGTGTTGACCACCACGCCCCCCATGACCGGCAGGGCCACGATTTCGACAATGCTGCGGAACAGTCCCCAGCTATCGACACTGACGCCGGCCGAGACGTAAAACCGTGTCAGCACCGGGGTCGCCACGATACCGACCAGCGTGGACAGCGTGCTGATACTGACAGACAGCGCCACATCCCCGCGTGACAGGTAGATCATGACATTGGACGCCGTGCCGCTGGAAACACAGCCCACCAGCACCATGCCGGTGGCGATCATGGGCGGCATGCCCAGCATATGCGCGATCCCCCATGCCGCCAGCGGCATGACGAGATAGTGCAGCACCACGCCGGCAATGACCGGCAGCGGCCTGCGCGCGATGCGCATGAAATCCCCCGCCGTCAGCGTCACGCCCATGGTGAACATGATGAAGGCGAGCAGTGGCGTTATGGCAGGCGTCAATGCCAGGAACGGCGCGGGAGATGCAATCGCCACGGCCGAGACAAGGACCGCCCATAGCGGAAACAGCCGTGTCAGGGCCACCATGTCATGTTCCGTATATGCGGCATATGTCCACCCTGCGCTTTCCTGCCCGTTCATGCGGGATGCCTGCATACGCATCGATTGGCGATATGGCCAGAGCACGCGACAGGTGGTGGATGATTTTGTGATCCTTCCCCGCATCGCGGCACGCAACCTTCCCCCCGCCGGGCTGTTATCGTGACTGTGCGGCACGGGGTCCCGGCGTGCCCACGTTCCGACATGGGGAGACATGCGTGCCCGATACCGTTTACCGCAACGCGCTTTTTTTTGACGGCACGGGCAGCCATCCTGTCATTTCCGACATTGCCGTATCCGGTGGCCGGGTCGCGGCAATCGGCCCATCGCTGGACTGGGATGAAAACGCAACACAGGTGGATTGCACCGGCCTGTGGCTGATGCCGGGGATGCTGGACATCCACACCCATCTGGACCTTGAACTGGAACTGTCCCCCGAACTGCCCGAAGTGGTGCGCCATGGCACCACCACGGTGGTGATCGGCAACTGTTCCATCGGGATCACCTATGGCCACCAGCGCAGCGCGGGGGAAGATCCCGTGGTGGACTGCTTCGCCCGGGTGGAAAACATGCCAAAGCCCGTGCTGGCCCGCGTGGCCGATGCCTGCACATGGACGGATTCACAGGGATATCTGGACCATCTTTCCAGCCTGCCGCTGGGGGCCAATATTGTCCCGCTCATTCCCCATTCCATGTTGCGCATTGCGGTCATGGGGCTGCAGCAGTCCATTACCCGTCCCCCCACAAAGCGCGAACGCGCGCAGATGGAACGTCTGGTGGATGCAGGCATGGCGCAGGGCTACGCCGGTTTTTCCACCGATGCCCTGCCCTTTCATTTCCTGGCGAACAACCCGCACAAGAAGCGCAAGATCCCGACCCAGTACGCCAGCTACCGCGAACTGGCGCAGCTGGCCAATGTCGTCCGCCGCTACGGGCGCGTGTGGCAGGCGACCCCGCCCAAGGATGATATCATCGAAGCGGTGCGCACCTTCCTGCTGACCAGCGGGCGGCTGTTCGGTCGCCCGCTGCGCACCACGGTGCTGGCGGCGATCGACCTGTGGACCAACCGCGCCGCGGTCAGGATGTGCCTTACGCTGTCCGCCATCCTCAATTCCCGCCTGCTGGACGGAATGTTCCGTTTTCAGGTGCTGTCGGGGACGTTCCGGATATGGAGCGACGGGGCGATCAACCCCATAGCGGACGAAATACCCGAACTGCGCGCCCTGAATGAACTGGAACTCGATGACCAGGCGGGGCGGCTGCGTATTCTGGATGACCCGCAATGGATCGCGTCCTTCCGCGCAATGTGGCTGAAGGGCAGGACGGGATGGTCGATTGCACGGCTGCGGCGACTGCTGCGGCTGGAGGACACGGTACTGACCCGGCGCCTGGCGGATATGAAGGTGGCCGAATGCCCCCTGCCCCTGTGGCAGGGCGAAACGCTGCAATACCCCTATCACCGCCTGCGGCAGTGGCAGGCGACGAAGGGACGCCATGGGGCGGTCAATACGGAAGAAGCCGCGTTTTTCACGACCTTTCCCAATCCCATCGAGGATGACGCCGCTTTTTTCATCCACCTGCTGCGGCAATGGGATACGGACCTGCGGTGGGAGACGACCTTTGCCAACCGCGATCCGGCCACGCTGAAAAAGCTGCTGTTCAACCCCCATACGCTGCCGGGATTCAATGACAGCGGCGCGCATCTGGCCAATATCGCCTTTTATGACGGAAACCTGCGGACCCTGAAAATCGCCCAGCCTGACGGGCCGCGGCAGGTGGCCATTGCCGTCCATCGGCTGACCGGCCTGCCCGCTGGCTTTTTCAACCTCAATACAGGCGTGCTGAAGGTAGGCGCGCAGGCGGATCTGTGCGTGATCGACCCAGATGCCCTGCGGCGGTGGGATCCGGAAAAAACCTATGAATTCGTCCATCGCAGTGCCCTTGGCTGCCGTCAGGTCATCAACCGGCCGCCCGGTGTCGTCCGCCATGTCGTGGTCGCGGGCCGGACGGCATGGACCGATGGCGCGTACACCCGTGACTTTGGCCAGACGGCCTTTGGCCGGGTCATACGTGCGAAAGACCACCCGGATGAACGCACCACCCTGCACGCCCGGTCGCCGGATTGCGCAGATAAGGTGAGCGCGACCGGATGACTGCCTGCCTGCCTGTCCACGCGCCCCTGTTTCCCAACAGGCAACACGTACCCGCGCATATTTGATGGCCTCTCCCGTCGTCTGTCCATGCTATGGGGCTGCGGGTGCGCCCCCAAGCATTGCGTGGAGATTACCATCCCTTGTCATGCCGATTGCAAGCCGGGTCCGCGTTAGGCGCCTTCGTGCTGCTGTACGCTGTCCCCATCCATGCCCAGACCGTGCCCACCATTGACCTGCATGGCGTGACCATAAAGCCCTATGCCACGGACCAGCTTGACATGGGCGGGTTCGCCAATGCCTCCCCCAGCCATCCGGGGACGGGGGCACGGGGCGCGCGCCTGCGCAATGGCGTGCGGCTGAATATCCACAAACAGGTCGAAATCGGGGCCATATGGGATTTCGGACCCGCGCCCGGTGGGCCAATGCGCCTGTTTGAAGGTCAGGTTTCCTATGTCGGGTTGCGGCATTTCGTATTTACGGCGGGGATTTTCAAACCCAGCTTCGGCCTTGAATCCATGCAGGCGCAGGGCGATACCGTCTTTATCGAACGGTCCAGCATTTCCACCCTGACCCGCAACCTGGCCACGGGTATCGAACGGCAGGCCGTGCAGGCGGAAACCTACGGGAAACGCTATCATTTCGCACTGTCCGCCACTGCGGGCACCGCGGGGCCGGGCGAAAACGGCAACCAGCGCGCCATGGCCTTCCGCCTTGTCGGCCTGCCGGTCAGGACGCGCGCCCTGCTGTTCCACCTGGGGGTTTCGGGGGAATGGATATTCCGCCCGGCTTCCGCACGCAATGCCGCCCCGGCGCTGTCACTGTCCGATAATCCTGAAATCAATCCGGGGACGGTTTCAAAATACCTCGATACAGGGAAGATCCTGTCCGACAGCGCGGGCGCCTTCGGGGTGGAGGCCGCGGTGTCATGGAAAAGACTGCTGTTCCAGGGCGAAGCCTATGACATCCTGCTGAACAGCCACATCAGCAACAGTAGCCAGCAGCTACGCTTTCACGGATGGTACGGACAGCTTGGCTACACCATCAATGGCAGGCAACGGGAGTGGAAGGGACGCACGGCGGCGTTTTCCTCCCCATCATGTGACAGGAAGCAGAGCGTGCTGTGCAACGGCTATGGCGTGCTGGAAGTCGCGGCCCGCTATTCACAGGCCGACCTTGAATCCGGCCCCATACATGGCGGCGACCAGCAGACCGGGTCACTGGCCGTGAACTGGTGGCCCACGGGGATCATCCGCACGACCGTGCAGTATGAATACGGGCAGGTCACGCGCACGCCATCAGCCGAACATTTCCATGCGGTCATGTCGATGTTCCAGATAAAATTCTAAAGGACTGTTCCGAATATGAAAGTTTCCCGATAGCCTGACGATCCCCTCGGCCAGCCAGACGTTGCTGCCAGTACGAAGGGGTGGACAGATCATAAGGACGTTCTTGACGAAGCTGCTTCCGGAACGTTTCGAGGCACGTCGCCTTTTTGAAAAAAGCGACACCCAAAGACTTTTATTGTTTTTTATCAATTGTTCGGTTTCAAACAGCGTCTAATGACCACGACAGGGAAATAACCGGCATGGAACAGCAACCCGGCGCCCGGAATGACACGGCACGGCCACGGCAGCCGGTCCTGTTCCTGCCGCATGGCGGGGGACCGTGCTTCTTCATGGACTGGCCGGATACATGGGACCATATGGCGGCCTACCTGCGCGGGGTGGCCGCCACCCTGCCCCGGCGGCCCGACGCGATCGTGGTCATGTCCAGCCACTGGGAAACGGGGGTGCCCACGGTAACATCCGGCGCGCACCCACCACTGATCTATGATTATTCCGGCTTTCCGCCCCATACATACCAGTTGCGTTATCCCGCGCCGGGTTCGCCCCGGCTTGCGGCACAGGTGTGCGCCCTGCTGGACGGGGCGGGCATCACCAGCGCGCAGGACCCCGGGCGGGGGTTTGACCATGGCGTGTTCATACCGTTCATGCTGGCATTCCCGCAGGCGGATATCCCGATTGTCGAACTGTCGCTGCAGCGCGACCTGAACGCCGCGCTGGAAATACGGACCGGGGCGGCATTGCAGCCGCTGCGCGCGCAGAACGTGCTGATCGTGGGTACGGGCATGACATATCACAACCTGCATCACCTCATGGGGCAGAACCCGCAATCCAACGCCGTATCGCGTGAATTCGACACATGGCTGACCCATGCGGTGGAATCCCCGCCGGACATACGGACCGAAGCCCTGACGCAGTGGACCCACGCGCCGGGCGCACGAATCTGCCATCCCCGGCCTGAACACCTGCTGCCGCTCATGTTCGCTGCGGGCGCGGCCGGGGCCGACCGGGGCGTGCGCGATTACAGCGACACCGTCATGGGCAAGGCGCTATCGGGCTTCCGGTTTGGCTGATGGGGGTGACGGTCCTGCCGCCTCCCCCGTTTTCCTCCATTGAGGGCACTGCAATATGAACAGAAGCATTCTGAATGGCATGACCGCCGCCTGCCTGCTGGCGCTGCCTGTCGCCCCGGCACTGGCGGCATCCCCCGCCCATGACGTGCAGGCCGGACGATACCGGGTCGAACCCGAACATACCGAGATCATCTTTTCCCTGCTGCACCTGGGGTTCACACCCTATTCCGGCATGTTTTCAGGTGTCAGCGGCACATTGCAGCTTGATCCCGCCCACCCGGCCGCATCCCGGCTGGATGTCAGCGTGCCGGTCGGCAGCATCCATACGCCCAGCGACAGGCTGACCGGGGAACTGAAGGATCCTGACTGGTTTGATGCCGCCCGCTACCCGAACGCAACGTTCACGTCCACCTCGGTCGTACCCGGTGGCGCGGACAATGCCACGATTACCGGCAACCTGACGCTGCATGGCGTGACACGGCCGGTCGTGCTGCATGCGCGTTACATCGGCGCGGGCGTCAACCCGCTGGACAAGGTCTACACGGTCGGGTTCTCGGCCACGGCAGGCATCCGTCGCAGTGACTTCGGGATCAGGACCTATTTGCCGATGGTGGGGGATGACGTGACCCTGACCATTGCCGGTGCGTTTGAAAAACAGGACTGACCCCGCCGGGCCGGATGTGCCGTGTCCTGCCCCTCAATCCGCCACCCCGCGCAGGAACATGGACCATGCCGCCTCCATGAACGCGGCGCGTGCCGCCGCGTCATGCAGGGGTTCACGCCCCAGCAGGCGCTGCTGGATCGGCCATCCGGTCATGATCCCGGTCAGCAGGCGGGACGTGTTTTCATTATCCGTGCCGCCACGGATCTGCCCTGCCGCCACGGCGGCGGTCAGCAGGGTCGTGATCCGACCGTGAAAGGGGGCGACGATTTCATCCATGGCATGGTCGATCAGGCCGGGATAACGGTAGCCATCCGCGATCATCATGCGGTACGTGGCGATCACGTTTTCCCGCATGATGAAATCAAGCAGCATCCGGCATACGTCCTTGAGCGCCTGCAACGGATCAAGCAGCGCGGCCTGCGTATCCCGTTCCAGCAGCGAGGCGCTGAGATGCGTGATGACCGCCTTGAACAGGGCTTCCTTGGAGGGATGACGGTGATAGATCGTCTGCTTGCTGGCGCCCGCCGCGCGCGCGATCTGTCCCATTGATGTCCCGGCGTAACCATTGGCGATGAACAGCCTGCCCGCCACGTCCAGCAGGTAGCGGTCCAGCCGGGCGGACTCCTCGGGCGTCGGGCGGCCTGAACGGCGCGGCTTGCCCAGCATGGTCGACATTACAACTTTCCCGTCCCCAACATGTTTTGCCGCAACTGCGCGGCCATATGTGGCTTGACCACGCGGAACTGTCCACCTAACAAAACCGTACCGAACCGTTCCATATATGGTGGCGCATGCCTGATACCTCACCGACCGACCCGTCCCCCTCAGGCCAGCCCGCCCCGTCCGGCGCGCCACAGCCCGATACGAAAAAGCCGGCTGACCCGCGCAAGGCCGCCATACGCAAACTGATTGTGGCATGCGTCGCGGGTGTCGCCGTGGTCGCATTCATCGCGTGGCTGGTCCAGTGGTGGCTGCATGGGCGGTTCATCCAGTCCACCAATGACGCGTACCTGCAGGCCGATCAGGTTACGGTGTCCACCCGCGTGGCGGGCTTTGTCGATCAGGTGCTGGTGGCCGAAAACCAGGCGGTGACAAAGGGGCAGGTGCTGGTACGCATGGATGAACGCGACCCCCGCGCCCGGTTTGAACAGGCCCGCGCGCTGGCTGACCAGGGCAATGCCGCGGTCATCCAGACCAAGGCCCAGATCGATGCGCAGGATGCCGAAATCGCACAGGCGCAGGCCCGGCGCGACGCAGCACAGGCCCAGGTCGATTTTGCGGACCGGCAGGTCGCCCGCTACCGCGCGCTGGCCGCCACGGGCGCGGAAACGAACGAACATTATGACCAGTTGCGCAACAGCAGCGCGCAGGCCCATGCCCAGCTGGCGCAGGCCACCGCCGCCCTGAAATCGGCGCAGCTTCAGATCGCAACCTTTCGTGCCGAAATCCTGCAGGCACAGGCCCGTATTGAACAGGCGATTGCCCAGCAGCGTTCCGCGCAGGTGGATCTGGACGCCACCACAATCCGTGCCGCCGTGGACGGGCGCGTGGGCGACCGCAGCGCCCGCGTGGGCCAGTATGCCGCCGTTGGCACGCACATGATGACCATCGTGCCGGTGCAGGACATCTATCTGGTGGCCAATTTCAAGGAAACGCAGATCCGCCGCATGCGCGCGGGCCAGCCGGTCAGGGTGTCGGTCGATGCGCTGGGGGGCGAGACGATACACGGAACGGTCGAAAGCTTCGCACCGGGCACGGGCGCGCAGTTCGCCCTGCTGCCGCCCGACAACGCGACCGGCAATTTCACCAAGGTGGTGCAGCGCGTGCCGGTACGCATCCATATCCAGCTCGATGCGGCACAGCGCGTTGTGCTGATCCCCGGCCTGTCGGTTACGGCGGCGGTGGATACGTCCGTGGCCGTCCGTGACCCTGCCCCCGCCGGTAACGGGTCGTGAGCACGCAGCCACCAGACGATAACAGCCCCGCCGCCGTTCCGCAGAAAGCGGATGCAGCGGCATGGCTGGCGGTGGCGGCGGGCACCATTGGCGCGCTGATGGCGACGCTGGATACGTCCATCGTCAATTCGGCCCTGCCCACCATCCAGGGGGAAATCGGGGCGTCGAGCAGCGAGGGCACATGGGTCACCACGGCCTACCTCGTGGCTGAAATCGTCATGATCCCGCTGGCCGGATGGTTCGAGCGCATATTCAAGCTACGCAACTTCCTGCTGATCGCCGCCGTGCTGTTCACCATCTTTTCCATGTGGTGCGGACTGTCGCCCAACCTCATGCACATGATCATCGGCCGCGTGGGACAGGGCTTTACCGGCGGGGCCATGATCCCCACCGCCATGACCATCGTGGCGACACGCCTGCCGCCGGCCCAGCGCCCGGTGGGCATTGCCCTGTTTGGCATGACCGCCGTGCTTGGCCCGGTGATCGGGCCGGTCATTGGCGGGTGGCTGACGGAAAACCTCAGCTGGCATTATGCCTTCTTCCTCAACCTGCCCATCAGTATCGGGCTGGGCATCCTGCTGTTTGTCGGCCTGCCTGCGGGTAAAATTGACTGGGGCGAATTCCGCAATACCGATTATTACGGACTGGCGGGGCTGGTACTGGGTCTGGGTGGGCTTACGGTGGTGCTGGAGGAAGGGCAGCGCGAACGCTGGTTTGAATCCGACATGATCCGTGAACTCAGCATCATGTCCGCCATCGGCATGATCCTGCTGGTGATCGGGCAGTTCCGTTCACGCCAGCCGGTCATTCACCTGAAAATCCTGCTGCAGAAAAGCTTTTTCGGGGTGTTTGTCCTCAGCCTCGGGGTGGGGGGCGCGCTGTATGGCATCCTGTACCTGATCCCGCAGTTCCTCGCTGCCGTTCCCGACTACAATTCCGAACAGTCCGGTGTGGTGGCCGCCATAAGCGGCATTCCCACCCTGCTTATGCTGGCGGTGTTTCCCATTCTGGTGCGCAAGCTGGATATCCGCTTGGCCATCGCGTTCGGCATGTTCCTGTATGTGGTCAGCTGTTTCATGAACGCGCATCTGTCACCGGACAGCGCGGGGCCGCATTTCTTCTGGTCGCAGGTGGTGCGCGGGTTTGCGCAGTTCTTCTCGCTGCTGTTCCTCAATCAGGCGGCGACCAGCGCCGTGCCCATACAGTATGCGGAAGATGCGTCCGGGCTGTTCAACGCCGCGCGTAACCTTGGCGGTTCGTTCGGGCTGGCGGCGGTGGCGACACTGCATGACCGCAGGATGGACCTGCATACCGCCCGCATCGAGGAAACGGTCACCGCCAATTCCCCCCTGGGGCAGGAATTCGTGCAGCATTACGGGCTGGCGCGTCTCAGCGCGCTGATTGCCCGGCAGGCGACCGTTATGACCTATGGCGACCTGTTCTGGATATTCGGCATCGCCCTGCTGGTAATGATGCCGCTTGTATTCCTTATCAAGCCAATGCCCAAAGATACCGGCATGACGGTGGGATGACAGACATGACCCCTTTCCTTCCCCTTCGTCACGCCCGCCGCCCTGCGGCTGGCGCGGCCCTGGCCATGGTGCTTGCGGCGTGTTCCGTAGGCCCCGATTACAAGGGACCGCCCCATGTCGCCCCCGTGGCCGAACACGCGGCCGCCTTCCATCGCGCCGATCCTGCGCTGACCACCACGCAGGCCCCGCTGTCGCACTGGTGGGAAGGGTTGGATGACCCGGTGCTGACGGATCTGGTCACCACCGCGCTGCGCAACAGCCCCGACATGAAGCAGGCGGCGGCCCGGCTGCATACCGCGCGCGCGACCCAGCGCGAACGTTTTGCCGGGTTCTTCCCCGGTGGGGGCATGGCCGCGTTCTGGGACCGCACGCGCCTGCCGACGGGCGATATCACATCCGTCCTTGGCGGCAGCGGGCAGCCGGATGCCATGGCGCTGCCGCCCGCCATCAAATCGGATTCCTATGGCGCGGGCTTTGACGCCAGCTGGGAAATCGACCCCTTTGGCGGCAACCGGCGCGGGTATGAGGGCGCGCGCGCGCAAAGCGAGGCCCAGATGGCGCAGCTGGCCGATACCCGGGTCCGGCTGGCGGCTGACGTGGGGCGCAATTACGTCAGCCTGCGCGGCGTGCAGCACCGGCTTGCGCTCATGCAGCGGACCATTGAAATTGAACGGAACATGCTGGACCTGACCCGCCAGCGCCGGATGCAGGGCACGGCATCGCAGGAAGACGTGGAACGCTTCCTGGGCCAGCTGTCACAGGTCCAGGCCGCCATTGCCCCGATGCAGGCGCAGCAGGCCAGCTATATGGACGCGCTGGCAACCCTGACCGGGCGTGAGGCGGGACAGCTTGATGCACAACTGTCCGCGCCCGTTCCCATTCCCCTGCCACCTGCGGTTGTGCCCGTGGGCAACCCCGCCGACCTGTTGCGCAGGCGGCCCGACATACGCGTGGCCGAACGTGACATTGCCGCCAACAATGCCCAGATCGGTCAGGCCATCGGACAGTATTTTCCCAAGATCAGCCTGTTCGGCACGGTTGGCTTCACCGCCGCCAACGGGCAGCGTTTCTTTTCAGGCGACAGCTTTTCCTACATGGGCGGGCCGACGCTGGAATGGAGCATCCTGAACTTCGCCCGCACCAATTCGCGCGTGGGCGAAGCCAGGGGCGGGCGCGACGCGGCCCTTGCACATTACCAGGGGGTTGTCCTGTCCGCGCTGCAGGATGCGGAAGGCGCGCTGTCCCGCTTTGGCCACCAGCGCGAGTATGTGCTGAAACTGCAGGACGCGCGCGGGGCGTCGGACCGGTCATGGATACTGGCCCGGCAGCGCCAGCGCGCGGGCACCCTGTCTGTCATTGACGCGCTGGATGTGGAACGCCAGCGCGTCCAGATCGAACAGGAACAGGCACAGGCGCAGGCCAGCATGACCAATGACTATATTGCCGTGCAGAAGGCGCTTGGCCTTGGCTGGGAATCCCCTGCCCCGTCGGCTGCCGCAGTCCGGACAGCAGGGCGTTAAGCACGTTCCGTCCGGTTGCGTCGGTTACATTTCGCAATGAAACTTCCGCCCCCTTGCGCCTGCGTGGATATTGCCACCGTCCCGATCTGAATTCATAAGGGTTGAACGACCACGGGCGGGAGACTGAACTTTGCGATCTCGACCAGGGGGTGGGCACGCGCGTGCCTTCCTGTCAGCGCTGATCCTTGCCGTGTCCGCTCCCGGGCTGTGTGCATATGCCGTGGATGGTGTTGCAGGCAACGTGGCCGCAAGCCCGTCCGTTCCCCATGTATCAACCAGTGCGGCGGATAATGCCCTTGTGGATGATCTGGAACGCCGGACCTTCCGCTGGTTCTGGGATGCGGGGGATGCAAGAACGGGGCTGGTCCCCGACCGTTATCCATCCCCCCAGACGTTGAGCAGCGTGGCCTCCATCGGCTTCGGGCTGACGGCCTACGGCATCGGGGCCAGCCGGGGCTATGTCACCCGCGCGCAGGCCGCGAACCGGACGCTGGCCACCCTGCATTACCTTATGGACGGCCCGCAGAACGACACCGCCGACGGGGCGATGGGGTATCAGGGGTTTTACTACCATTTCCTCGGCAAGGGGACGGGCCTGCGGTTCAACCACGATATCGAACTGTCCAGCATCGACACCGCACTCCTGATGCAGGGCGTGCTGTTCGCCCAGTCCTATTATGACCGCCAGACACCGCGCGAAGCCGAGATCCGTAACCTGGCGGACCAGCTGTACAAACGCGTCAACTGGCAGTGGATGACCCGTCCCGACAACCGGCTGAGCATGGGATGGAGTCCCGAACACGCCTTCATCCCCAGCTACTGGGAAGGCTATAACGAGGGGATGATGGCCTACATCCTTGGCCTTGGTTCCCCCACCCATGCGCTGGCGCCTGCGTCGTGGCAGGCATGGCTGGCCACCAACAACCAGCGCTGGGGGGATTATTATGGCCAGACCTTCCTGAACTTCGCGCCCCTGTTCGGCCACCAGTACACCCATGCATGGATCGATTTCCGTGGTGTGCAGGACGCATGGACGCGTGAAAAACAGATCGATTATTTTGAAAATAGCCGTCGTGCCGTCTATGCACAGCGGGCCTATGCCATTGCCAACCCCGGCAAGTGGCAGGATTACAGTGCAACGATGTGGGGCCTGACCGCCTGTGACGGTCCCGGTGACATGACCCGGCAGATCAATGGGCAGTCACGGCATTTCCTGTCCTATTCCGCCCGTGGCGCGGGCCGCGACTACACGCAGGATGATGGCACCGTAGCCCCCACCGCCGCCGCCGGCTCCATTGCGTTCGCGCCTGAAATCGTGCTGCCGACGCTGCGGAACATGAAAAACCGGTACGGGCAGAACATCTACGGCCGGTATGGCTTCGTGGATGCGTTCAACCCCAGTTTCCGCAATGGGCAGGCCTTCTGGACCGATCGGGAATATCTGGGCATCGATCAGGGGCCGATCCTGCTCATGATCGAAAACTGGCGCAGCGGGCTGGTGTGGAACGTGATGAAGCGCAACCCCTATATCCGCGCGGGACTGGAACGCGCGGGATTTGAAGGGGGGTGGCTGCCTGCCCCGACTGCCACCGCCACCGGGCGGGATACCCGGACGTCACAGCTTGCCCCGCCGTCCCCCACGGCGCCAGCCAGCGATGCCGCGCGGGGACCGGCAGCCCCGGCCAATCCGTCGTAATGTGTTTTTGAAAAAAGCTTCACCAGAAACTTCTTTCGACAGGTTTACGGACCGGCATCGATCGGCACGACGTCAATCAGCTTCTTGTTGACGAATTCCTGTATGCCCATGGATGACAGTTCGCGCCCGAACCCCGACCGCTTGACCCCGCCAAAGGGCAGGTCGGATGTCGTCCATGTGGGATGGTTGACATAGACCATGCCCGTCTCGATCTGTTCGGCCACCCGGATGCCACGCGCCGTATCGGACGTGAAAACCGAACCACCCAGCCCGTACGGGTTGTCATTGGCCAGGGCGATGGCCTCCGCCTCGTCACGGACACGGAAGAACATGGCGACCGGGCCAAACAGTTCCTGATGAAAAACCGGGTTGTCGGGCGTGATATCGGTCAGGATGCTCGTCTGCACGAACGCGCCCCGGTTGGGCGGCGTGGGACCGACACGCATGACCTTCGCGCCATTCTTTACCGCCAGTTCCACCTGTTCATTCAGCTGGTCGGCTGCCCCCTGCGATGACAGGGGCGGGACACCGCTTTTTTCATCCATCGGGTCACCGGGCACCAGTTTGCCCAGTTCGGTCGCGAAGCGGTCCAGGAAGGCATCGGCAATCGGATCGGCCACAATGATGCGCTTGGCCGCGACACAGCACTGGCCGCCATTGTTCATGCGCCCCCAGACCGCCCATTTCACGGATTTTTCAAGGTCGGCATCCTCCAGCACGATAAAGGCGTCGCTGCCGCCCAGTTCCATGGTGGTCTTTTTCAGCGCCTTGCCCGCCTGTGACGCCACGATGGCGCCTGCCCCCTCGCTACCGGTCAGGGCGACGCCAATCACGCGGTCATCGGCAATGATCTTGCCCAACTGGTCACGGGTGGCGTACAGGTTGGTATACAGCCCTTCCGGCGCACCGGCGTCACGGAACAGCTGTTCAAACGCGGCCGCCGCCTGCGGCACGTTGGAAGCATGTTTGACCACCACCACATTGCCCGCCATGAACTGCGGTCCCACCACGCGGGCAAGCTGATAATACGGGAAGTTCCATGGCTCGATGGCGAACAGGATGCCCAGTGGCTGGCTGACCACCATCGCCTGATCCCCGCGCCCGCTTTTTTCCTTCAGCTTCTGCGGGGCAAGGAAGGTTTCGGCATTGTCGGCATAATATTGCAGGATATCGGCGGACAGTTCGACTTCCGCCAGGCTTTCGCGGTACAGCTTGCCCATTTCCAGCGTCAGCAGGCGGGCATATTTATCTTTCTGCGTGCGCAGCAGGTCGGCAGCCTTCCCCACGATGGCCGCGCGTTTGGCAAAAGGCAGTTTCGACCATTCCTTGTATGTCGCCTGGGCACGGTCCAGCTTCTGCGCCAGTTCCGTATCCGTCAGGTCGGGGAATGTTGCAATGGTCTCATTGGTAAACGGATTGACTGTCTTGTACGCCATTGGCCTGTCTCCATCCGGATCTTGGGGCAACAGGCGTGGTCCATGCAGCGGCGTTGCGTTTAACCGGCCAACGCCGTCTTCATGCCGCCTGTGCGTGCAGAACGGCATGAAGGCGTCGGGGTTGCGTGGTATCTGCACATGTCGATATCCACCAAACCATTTCCGGAAAGCCAGGAAGAACGCCGCCTTTTTGAAAAAAGGGCGGCGCCCGGAAACTTTTATTACTTTCCCATCAGGCCGTAACCAGCTTTTCCGGTGCAGGCGCAGGCACGCGGATCAGGTAGTCAAAGGCGGACAGCGCCGCCTTCGCCCCTTCGCCTATGGCAATGACGATCTGCTTATAGGGCGTGGTCGTCGCATCGCCCGCCGCGAACACGCCGGGGATCGAGGTGGCACCGTGGTCATTGACGATGATTTCCCCAAAGTCATTCAGCTTCAGCGTGCCCTTCAGCCAGCCCGTGTTGGGCAGCAGGCCGATCTGCACGAACACCCCCTCCAGATCAATATGGTGGTCCGCGCCATCGCCGCCGCGATAGGTCAGGCCGGTCACATTATGGCCGTTGCCCTCGATCCGCGTGGTCAGGGCCTCGGTCAGGACCGTGACATTGGGCAGGGTATGCAGCTTGTCCTGCAATACCTTGTCCGCCTTCAGGTGCGACCCGCGCTGCAGCAGGGTCACGTGGGCGACGATACCGGCCAGATCGATGGCCGCTTCCACCCCGCTATTGCCACCACCCGCCACGGCCACGCGCTTGCCCTTGTAGAAGGGGCCATCGCAATGCGGGCAGTAGGCGACGCCCCTGTTGCGGTATTCCTCCTCGCCCGGCACGCCAAGGTGCCGCCAGTGCGCGCCGGTGGCCAGTATGACCGTGCGGGAATGCAGGACCGCGCCACTTTCCAGCACCACGCCATGCAGGCCGCCGGGCTGGGTGGCGGGGAACAGTTCCTTGGCGCGCTGGCCGGGAATGATGTCCACGTCATACTGCCGGACATGCGCCTCCAGCGCCGCAGCCAGTTTCGGGCCATCGGTTTCGGGTATGGAGATGAAATTCTCGATGCCGGCGGTATCCATGACCTGCCCGCCAAAGCGGTCGCCCAGCAGCCCCGTGCGCAGCCCCTTGCGCGCGGCATACACCGCAGCCGATGCGCCAGCGGGTCCCTCGCCAATGATCAGGACATCAAACGGCGCGACATCCTTCAGCTTTTCCGCGGCGCGGCGCGGAGCATCGGCATCCAGTTTCGCCAGGATCTGTTCGATTTCCATGCGTCCCGTCTCGAACAGTTCACCGTTCAGGTAAACCTGCGGCACGGACATGATGTTGCGCGCCGCGACTTCATCAGGGAACAGCGCCCCGTCAATCGTGACGTTGTGGATGTTGGGGTTCAGCACGCACATCGCATTGAGCGCCTGCACCACATCGGGGCAGTTCTGGCACGACAGGGCGACATAGGTTTCAAAATTGTACGGTCCCGGCAGGGCGCGGATCTGGGCCGCCACGTCATCGGGGATCTTTGGCGCGTGACCGCCGACCTGCAGCATCGCCAGCACGAAGGAGGTGAACTCATGCCCCAGCGGGATGGCGGCGAACGTCACCCCCGTTTTCGCGCCATCACGGCGGATGACGAAGCTGGGCCGCCGGGTAGCCTGCCCTGTCTCGGACACCTGCACCTTGTCCGAAAGGGCGGCGACCTCATGCAGGAGTTCATGCATCTCACGCGAAGCGGGGGTGTCATCCAGGCTGGCCTCCAGCACGATCGGGTGCGCAAGGCTGGCCAGATAACCCTTGAGCTGCGTCTTGATGGGATCTTGCAACATGGGAATGGACTCCGCTCTTTGGGAAAAGGTGGCATGGGTGGCCCGGTCCTGCCGGACCGGGCCAGGGCCATGGGCGTCAGATCTTGCCGACGAGGTCCAGCGACGGGGTCAGCGTGGCACCGCCTTCCTTCCACTTCGCCGGGCAGACTTCGCCGGGGTGGGACGCGACGTACTGCGCGGCCTCGATCTTGGCGATCAGTTCGGCGGCGCTGCGGCCGACGCTGCCAGCGGTAATTTCGATGTACTGGATCCTGCCTTCCGGATCGATCAGGAAGGTGCCGCGGTCGGCCACGCCCGCTTCCTCGATATAGACATCAAAATTACGTGCGATGTGGGCGGTCGGGTCGCCCAGCATCACGAACTTGATCTTGCTGATGGCCGGTGACGTGTCGTGCCATGCCTTGTGGGTGAAATGCTTGTCGGTCGAAACCGAGTAGATTTCCACGCCCAGCTTCTGGAACGTCTCGTAATTTTCAGCCAGGTCTTCCAGTTCCGTCGGGCAGACGAAGGTGAAATCCGCCGGATAGAAGAAGAAGACGGACCATTTGCCCTTCACGTCGGCATCGCTCACCTTGATGAACTTTCCGTTGTGGAAGGCGTCTGTCTCGAACGGCTTCAGAGACGAATTGATGCGTGCCATGCGGAATGCTCCTTGCTTTGGCTTGTCAGTTATTGACCGGGTATCTGTCCCACAAACACGAAATGGGGAGAAACCGTTTCTGTCAATGGGTCTGATCGGAAAAACCTTTTTACAAATGCCACGAAATCGGTCCTATCTATAGATATGAATTATATTCCTCTTTCGGGCCTGTCGCTGCGCGACATCGAATATGTGGTGGCGGTGGACGACCTGCGCAACTTCTCCCGCGCGGCGGAACGCTGCGGCGTAAGCCAGGGCGGACTGTCGGAACAGGTGCGCAAGCTGGAATCGCTGCTGGGCGTGGTCCTGTTCGAACGCACGCGCCGCCATGTAACGGTCACGCCCGATGGCGCGCGCCTGATCGCGATGGGGCGCGACGTGCTGGCTGCCGCCCGCGCCATGATCGAGGCCGCGCGCGCACGCACCGGCCCGCTGGAAGGCGTGGTGCGCATGGGGATCATTGCAACCCTTGGCCCCTATTACGTGCCCGACCTGCTCCCGCTGCTGCGGCGGGCCTATCCGCAACTGAAGCTGCAACTGACCGACAACCTGACGGATACGATGCTGCGGATGCTGCGCCATGACGAACTGGATGTGGTTTTCGCGGCCCTGCCGGTCAGCGGGGAAGGACTCCAGTACGCGCCCCTGTTCCGCGAACCGTTTCTGGCCGCCTTTCCCGCCAGCCACCCGCTGGCCCGGCGCAAGGCACTGGCGATGCCGGACCTGAGGGGACCGGACCTGCTATTGCTGGAAGACGGGCACTGCCTGCGCGATCAGGCGCTGGCGCTGTGTGGCATGTCGTCACGGCGCGACCCGTCGCGCCTGGCCACCAGCCTTGAAATGCTGTGGCACATGATTGGCGCGGGTGAGGGATATTCCCTGATCCCCCGCCTGGCGCTGCGCCACCGGGGCGAATGGGACGGGCTGATCACCGTGACCCCCCTGCCCGGCGCGGGTCGCACGATCGGGCTTGTCTGGCGCACATCCGACCCGCGTGGCCCGGCATTTGATGAATTTGCCCGCTTCCTGCGCGAAAATCCGCCCGAAGGCTGCACGTCGGCTGATGCCCCGCCCCCACCGCATGACGGGACGCACATCCAGCCCGCATGACCGTGGGGGGCCGGCTGATATTTTTTTAGGGGCATTGGACCATAATAGCGGGGAAAGCCTCTTTATCGCGCTTTTCATCCATGGGTATAGTCAGGTAATGAGCCGTAATCACCGCATGCATGAATCCCGGACCCGAAATACAGTCCTGCAAATAATCTGTAACGATCCGGGAACCGCGGAACCGGTCAGCCACTCCCTGGATCTGGCCGCCTGCGCCCCGGCCCCGGCGGAAACGGGCAGCCGGCGGTCACTGGCCCGGATCCTCCATCCCGGCAACAGCCATGACATTCCGTTCCAGGGGCATGGGGAACGGCTGGATGCGCTGCGCCAGTGGATGGCGGATACGACGCGGGACGTGTCGGTCCAGATCATTACCGGCAGGCCGGGACAGGGCAAGACGCGCCTGGGCACCGAACTGGCCGCCCGCGCGCGGGAAGATGGCTGGATGGCGGGTTTCCTGCCGCCGGGTAAGGCGGGGATTTTCCCGGATGTGCCCTTCACCACGGTCTGGCAGCAGCCCACGCTGGTCATTATCGACAACGCGGCCAGCCGGGCCACGCAGGTCAGGGCATGGCTGCGCGCACTGGTCCGCCAGCCCTGTCCCGCCCATCCGCTGCGTCTTGTCCTGCTGGAACGCGCGGGACTGGACACCCTGTGGGTGAATGAGATCTTCAGCCCGGATAATGCGGCGGACGCTGCCCTGCCCGCCCTGCTGTCCCCAGCACAATGGCCCGACCTGCCCCCGCTGACCGGGGCCGACGCCCGATATGCGGTTTTCGCCGCCGCCTATCGCGCCACCAGCAGCAGTGCGCCACCGCTTGATACCGCCATGATGCTGCGCCACAAGCTGGATGAACTGGCACGGGAAGGATCGACCCTGTTCCTGATCGCGCTGGGGTTTGTCGCGGCGCGCGAGGGACTGCTGGCTGCCCGCACGCTCGGCATCCCGTCCCTCCTGTCGCGCATGGTGAAAGAGGAGGTCCGGCGGATCGAAGCCCTGTGGCAGGCGGATGGCGGCATGCCGGAAGACATGCGGCCGCAGGCGTGGCACCTGACGGGTATCAGCGCATTGTGTGGCGGCATGGATGCGGCCACGCTGCGACAGGCTGCGCAGGCCGAAGCCCCGGCCAGCCAGCCCGATGCGCCCGCCCGGATGGAAGCCTGCCTGCATGCCCTGCGCATGGCCCAGCCGGGATGCGACGGCGGCACGGCGGTGTCCCTGCCCGGCATGGTGGCTGGTGCGCTTGGCATGCATCTGGTCATGTCGCAGGGGACGGAAATACTGGACCGGCTGCCTGCCACCCCATCCCTGCGCCTGCCGCTGGTTGCCGGAACGGTCCGCGCCTGCCAGGGCGCGTGGGAGATCGGGGACAACCGGCCCCTTGCCTGGCTGGAACATCTGACCGGGCTGTGCGTCGCGGATCATGACGCGTTACTGGCCCTGGCGCAGCACCTGCCCCGGCAGGGAACAAGGATACAGGCCATTGCGCTGGATATGGCGGAAAGGCTGACAGCCAGCCTGCGCGCGGACGGAACATCGGCCCCCACCGCCCCGCTGGGCCGGGCGCTGACCGCCCTGTTCCACCGCCATGCCGACCTGTGGCAGCCGGAACAGGCACGGCATGCGGCGCACGAAGCCATGGCAGTCCAGACCGCCCTTGCCGCACGGGATCCCGCCTGCCGCCCTGCCGCCGCCGCCAGCCTGCATGACATCGCACGGTACGATAACGGGCTGGATGCCCCGGCTACCGCCCAGCCCATGGCGCGGCAGGCGGTGGCGGCCTACACCGCACTGGCGGAAGATGACCCGGCGACCTTCCGCCCCTACCGCGCCCGTAGCCTGTATCAGGTGGCGCGTGCCCAGCATGACCTTGATCAGCCCATGGCGGCGCGGCGGACGTTGCGCCGCGCCATCGCCATCCAGACCCGGCTGGCCGATGCAAGCCCGGTGACGTTCCAGCCCGACCTGGCCGCGAGCCTGCTGCTGCTGTCATCATGCCAGGCCAGCCTGCGCGCGTATGAGGAAGCACGTGAAACCGCGCTGGAGGCCGTGATCCTGTACACGGCACTGGCCCATGATTACCCCGATACGTTCCAGCCCGCGCTGGCGGACAGCCTGCACCAGCTGGCCAGCCACCAGCTGGAACTGTCACAGGACGAAGCCGCGCTGAAATCCATGGAGGAAGCCGTCTCGCTCCAGTTCGCGTTTACCGAGCGGCGGCAGGATGCGGGCCTGCCTGAACTGGCGGCGTGCCTTGTCACCCTTACCCGGTGCCACGGCGCGCTGGGACGGGTAGCGGAACGTCACCATACCCTGCGTGAAGCCATCCGGCTGTACCGGATACTGGCGGAAAAAGGGCCGGACATCTTCCGCTTGCCGCTGGCGCGGGAGCTTGAACGGTTCAACATGCATTCATCCCCCACCGATCCGGCCCTGAGGGTGGAAAACATGCAGGCCATGCAGGAGGTAGCCGACCTGTACGGCACACTGGCACAGACGGACCCGAAGCGCTTCACGCCCCGGCAGGCCCATATCCTGACCGAACTGTCGCAACGCCAGGAAAGGTGGGACCAGCACGACGGGGCCATCGCCAGCGGCACTGCCGCCGTCAGGCTGTACATGGACCTGACCCTGAAGGACCCAGATCAATTCCATGAAGCCATGCTGGAGGCATTCAGGGATGTGGCGGGCCTGCTGATGGGCGACCGGACGGATGACTGCCTTTCCCTGCTGCGCGACGTACTGGCCCTGTACCGCGACATCGTGGCCCGGAACCCGGACAACCTGCAGATGCGCATGCAGCTGGCCACCCTTCTGCTGGGGCAGACAGTGGTCACGCTGGAACTGGGGCTGCCTGAACAGATCTACGCGCCATGGCATGAAGGCCTGGGCATGATGATGGAACTCGCGGCCCTGCGTCCCGGGACATTTGCCGACGAACTGAAGCGGGTGCTTTCCGATCTGGAAAACATGACACGCGAGGACAGCCCGGCAAAGGAAGTTTACCTTGCCCTGTGGCACGAAGCCATTGACGACCTTACTTCCCTTGTCCAGCAGCATCCTGCCATTTTCACGCCGGTTCTGATTGGCAGCCTGGAAAAACTGTCGCGGCAACTGTTGGACAACGGTCAGCCCGAGCAGGCATTGCAGGCCATCCAGCGTGCCATATCCGTCCATCACGGCCGCATGGACAAACAGATCATTGACGACTGCCAGCGCCACGTCGCCCTGGCGCGCAGCATGGACATACTGGCCTATATCTACAAAACCCAGGACCAGTATGACGACATGCGCCGGGTAGCCGAAGCCATTATCGCCATCTACCAGCAGTTGATTGACAGGGGCGAAGAAGGCCTTGAATGGGAACTGGCCAAAAAATACAGCGTGCTGGGCATGTGCCAGATGCATCTGGCACAGACCAAGGGTTCGCTGGCGTCCACGACCTCGGCCATATCGCGGTTCCGCAGGCTGATTGAACAGGATACGTCCATATCATCGCCCGGGCTTGGGGCGCTTGAACCGGCGCTGGCGGCAAACCTGGCCCGTGCGTCCAGCCTGCATGACACGCTGGGGCAGCATGCCGCCGCGTTGCAGGCGGTTACGGAGGCGATCGACCTGTATTCCAGGCTGGCCAGACAGGAACCGGCCGATTTTTCAGCCCCGCTTGCCGAATGCCTGCGCGCCCTGCCCCGCCTGCGGCAGGCGGCGACGGGCCGGGATGATTCCATGGCTGATACCCTTGATGCCGTGGAACTGTACCGCACGCTGGCCGACTCATATCCCGAACAGTTCCTGCCCGATCTTGCCTGTTTTCTTGTCCGGTTATGCACGTGCCAGTGGCAGGGCGGCGTGCCCGCATGGGCGGACGCCCTGGAATCCGCACAGGAAGCGGCTGCCATCTACGCCCGGCTGTATGCCAGCGATCCCGACCGCCACCGCGCCGGTTACGCGGACAGCCTGTACAAGACCTTTTTATGCCATAACGGACTGGAACAGCTGGATCAGGCGCGGGTGGCGCTGAAGGAAGCACTGTCGCTGTACCGCATCCTCGTCATCGACCACCCGCAGGAATTCCGCCCGCAGCTGGCGCAGTGCCTGCTCGACCTGGCGCAGTACCTGATTACCTACAAGGATTATGACACGGCCCTGCATACGGTGCATGAAGCCACGTCTTTGCTGACCGATCTGGCCCAGACGGATCGCGCGACCTTCCAGCCCGTCCTGAAAAAGGCCCGGGCCATGCATGGCCTGATCGTACGCAAACGCAGCCGCTAGCATGTATTCGGGCCGCGTGGCCCAAACCTTTGCACCACCATGGCGTTGTCACGGCAGGTAATGGAGGGTTTTCCCATGACACGTTCCATCAGGTTATTCATCGCCCTGAGCATCGGCCTGTCCGTCGCGGGGTGCCATGATGGCCACTATCACCATCATCACCGCGGTGGGTATGACGGCTATCACCGTGGCGGATACGGAAACGGGTATGGCGGTCCCGGGCGCGGATACGGTGGCCCCTATATGGGCGGCGGGGGCGGCATGGGGCGACCATGACCCCGTGGCGGTTACTGCCCGGTCAGCCGGGTGACCAGCAGCTGGTTGATGCGGAAGCCTTCCACATCAACCACCTCGAAACGGAAACCCAGCGTATCCACCCGGTCGGCCTTGCGCGCCATGCGGCGCAGGCGGTGCATGACAAAACCGCCAATGGTGTCGAATGGCCCGGCTTCATCCAGATCGGCCGCCTCCAGTTCGCGACGTACGTCACCGATGGAGGCAGCGCCGTCGATCAGCCATGAATTGGCGTCACGCCGCACGATCAGCTGTTCCTCGAACGGGTTGGCAAGGCCGCCCATCAGGGCGCCCATGATGTCCTTGAAGGTAATCAGCCCGACAACCAGCCCGTATTCGTTCACCACCAGCGCGAAGCCCGCGCCATGCGTGTCGAACTGCGCCAGCGTGTCCCACAGGTTGATCGTCTCGGGCACGGACAGGACATCCCGCCGCACCTGAAAGATCGCGTTGCCACTGGACAGCGCGCCCTGCGGCCCCTTGGCGGGCGGCTGGGTCGGGTCACGGTCCACCACGGCCGCCAGCACGTCTTCCGCGCGGATGGAGCCGACGACATTGTCCAGCCCGCCATTGCACAGGGGATAGCGTGAATAGGGCTTGGCGCGGACCTTGGTCTTCTGCTCCTCGATTGTTTCCTGCAGGTCGAGGAAGACGATTTCATCACGCGGGGTCATGGCGGACGTGATCGAACGGTCCTGCAGGCCCAGCACGTTCTGGATCATCTGGTGTTCCTGTTCCAAAAGCACGCCCGACGCCGTGCCAGCGGCCAGGATCGCGCGCAGGTCCTCTGGCGTGACCGGTTCGACCGCTGATGCCGCCGGGATCTTCAGGGCGCGCAGGATCGCGTCCGACATCTTGGAAAACACCCAGACGATGGGATAGAGCAGCTTTAGCGCGGCAGCCGGAAACCAGCCGACAGCCAGGGCGATCTTGTCGGGCGCGTTCATGGCGACACGTTTGGGCAGCAGGTCGGCAAACAGCACGAACAGCCCCGTCACCAGCACGAACCCGAAGACCGAGGCCAGCGTTTCCGCGGTCGGGGCCGGCAGCCCCCACCCCATCAGCCCATGGGTGACGGATGGCGCGATCATTTCCGAACTGATCATGCCGCCCAGCACGCCCACGCCATTGAGGCATATCTGCAGCACGGTCATGACCTGCCCGCTGTTGCGCCGCAGCTTAAGGAACGCGGTGGCCCGTTCATCGCCCGCTTCCGCACGCGAACGCAGGCGTGCGTCACGTGCGGCGGCAAATGATATTTCAGACAGGGAAATGAAGATATTAAGTGCGACCAGAAGGACAAGCGCGATCAGGCCAGAAAAAAACAAAATCACCGGAACACCCATAAAACAACGGCCATTCAATATAGCACGTAATTTTAGGGGCTGGCATAGATAAGGAAATTAAGTTGACGTTCCTGGATGAAATGTTAGCCCGCAATCATATTACATTACGGAATATTGATAACGGGATGCAGGCAGCCCGTCCCGGCGGGAAAAGACCGCCATGGCGTTACTGAGCCCCGAACCGGGCCAGGCGGCCATGGCGCGTCACTCAGGGCGCCGGGTTGGAATGGACCTGATGGATGGCGTTGATCCGTTTCTCCAGTTCGGGGGTGATGGTCACGTTTTCCGCCCCCAGGATGGTCTCAAGCTGCGCCGTGCTGGTGGCGCCAATTATGTTGGACGTCACGAACGGACGCGACGTGACAAATGCGATGGCCAGTTGCACGGGGTCGATCCCGTATTCATGCGCAAGCTGGACATAGGCGCGAACGGCGTCGTCCACACCGGGTTTTTCATAACGCTGCCCACGGTTGAACAGGGTCGTGCGCGCGCCGGCAGGCCGCGCGCCATCAAGGTACTTGCCGGTCAGGTATCCCTGCGCCAGCGGTGAATAGGCCAGCAGCCCCACCCCTTCGCGCAGCGACATTTCCGCCAGCCCGATTTCGAACGTGCGGTTGATCAGGTTATAGGCGTTCTGGATCGACACGACGCGCGGCGCGCCATTGCGGGCTTCGGCCAGGTATTGCGACAGGCCCCATGCGGTCTCGTTCGACAGGCCGACATGGCGGATCTTTCCTTCCTTCACCAGTTCGCCCAGCACGCCCAGCGTTTCGGCAATCGGCACCTCCTCGGCATCGGGCACGGTGGTGAACGTATTGCCCCCCGCCCCGAACAGGCCCACCTTCCGGTCCGGCCAGTGCAGTTGGTACAGGTCGATGTAATCCGTGCCCAGGCGGCGCAGCGACCCGTCCAGCGCGTAACGGATCTGTTTCGGTGTCAGGCGCGTTTCCTCGCCCCCGGGGCGGAACCATGGCGACGTGCCACGCCCGACAACCTTGCTGGCGATAACCAGACGCTCGCGCCCGCCACGGGCGTTGAGCCAGCTGCCGATGATCCGCTCCGTCGCACCATAGGTTTCGGCGCGTGGGGGAATGGAATACAGTTCGGCCGTATCAATGAAATTGATGCCGTTCGCCACGGCCATATCAAGCTGGGCGTGCCCCTCGGCTTCCGTATTCTGCTGGCCGAATGTCATTGTGCCAAGGCAGATCTCGCTGACCCTGATACCGGTACGCCCAAGTTCACGTTGCTTCATCTGAAATCCTGCTGGTTAAAAAAGGACCGGCACGCCCGCACTGCGCAACCGGGATATGGACGGTCATGACAGTCATCGTGCCCTTGCAGGCGCGACCGCGTGGACACGTGCCTTCCCCCTCCCCACATCCATGGCGGGATCAGGGGATGGGGAACCATGTCTGGACGGTAACATGATGCCCGATCATTTCAACCGGACCGCATGATATTTTTGTAAATGTACATTAATTATCGTTTTATACAGACCACCGCCTGATCCGCGCGATGCCGGACGCAGCATGGGTTGCATGCATCGATACATGGTGATGAAGTCCACAGGGCCTGATCCATCATGGATAACCGCCGCAAGGATATCTGAGCCATGGGTTCACCCTCTACCCCTGCCGTTCCGACGACCCGACAGACACCGGACGCACTGGCGGCACGTTTTGCCACCCGTGCGGCCGCCCATGACCGATCTGGTGAAATCGCCACCGAAAACCTTGACGAATGCCGTGCGGCGGGCCTGCTGGGCCTGACCATTGCGCGCGCGGACGGGGGACAGGGGGGCGGCCTGCGGCAGGTGACTGACGTGGTTGGCACCCTTGCCACTGGCGATCCCACCACCGCACTGATCATGGCCATGCATTTCCTGCAGCATATGCTGATTGCGCAATCCGACCACTGGCCCGAAGCCGCGCGACGGCAGGTGACCGAAACCGCCCTGCACGATGGTGCGCTGATCAACGCGCTGCGGGTCGAGCCTGAACTGGGCACCCCGTCACGTGGCGGCCTGCCCGCGACACGCATTACATCTGACGCGGGCAAAGTGGTGCTAAACGGGCGGAAAATCTATTCCACCGGGTCAACCGCCCTGCGCTGGGGCACGGTATGGGTCGCAACGGATGAAGCCCAGCCACGGGTCGGGCAGGTTCTGGTTGACCTGCATGCGCCGGGCGTACGCATTGAACGCAGTTGGCACCAGATGGGCATGCGCGCGACAGGCAGCCATACCTTTGTATTTGAAAATGTCGAACTGCCCGAGACGGCACTGGTTGACCTGCGACTGCCCGAACAGTGGCAAAGCAATGACGGGGCGCTGGTTACCGGCCATGCGCTGGCCATTGCAGCGCTGTATGATGGCGTGGCCCGTGCCGCGCGTGACTGGCTGATTTCGTTCCTGCATGCGCGCGTGCCGACGGCGCTGGGCAGGCCACTTGCCACCCTGCCCCGGTTCCATACGCTGTTGGGACAGATTGACGCGTTGCTGATGACCAACCGGAGCATAATGGACGCGGCCCTCGACCGGGCTGAAAATGGGACCTATCCCGGCACCGAAGCCAACCTGGCCAAATACGTCGTGACGGAAAACGCCATCAAAGCCGTGGAACTGGGCGTTGCCGCGATCGGCAACCCGGCATTGAGCGAGGATAACCCCCTGGAACGACATTTTCGCAACGTGCTCTGCGCGCGTATCCACTCCCCCCAGGGCGACGTGGCGTTGGCGGCGGCAGGCAGGGCGGCCCTGACGGAACCGCCACAGCGTTCATGACCATCACCATATGGCCGGGTCCGCCTGTTGTCTGAAAGATCGTTTCCAAACGGACAATTGAAAAAATAATAAAAATTCTGGAATGCTGCCTTTCCTTGAAGGCAGTTTAAAAATCAGGTGAGGAATATCCTGCAATCATAAGAAAGTTTTTTGGTGAAGCCTTTTCCAAAAAATGTTCAAAAAACACCAAGTTAAAAAAACTAGGTCCAATAAACTTTTATTATTTTCAATCGCAGCCTTGGAATACGAATTTATTGAAAATTTATTTATAAATACATCACCAAACTTTTCCATGATCTTATACTTCATACATTATGCCCGCCATGTCATGGTATATGCTGATAAAATTTCCCTATGCAATGTGATATAGCATATTGCATATTTATGGGGGATACGATTGAGTATGCCCATGACGCCAGCAAGACCGCCTGCCTCGCCCCCTCCCGCCACCGCAGCATGGCGTTTCGCCCGATCGGGGGAAGCTGAAACCAACAGCCTGCCCGAAGCCTTCGCCAGCGTGCGGGTGCCGGATGCCGGGGCATCATGGCTGCGCCGGTTCATGGCGTTCGTGGGGCCGGGCTATATGGTTTCGGTCGGGTATATGGACCCCGGAAACTGGGCCACCGACCTGCAGGGCGGTGCGCAGTTCGGTTACACGCTGCTGTCTGTCATCCTGCTGTCAAACTGCATGGCGATCATCCTGCAATCACTGTCGGCACGGCTGGGCATCGCCACCGGGCGTGATCTGGCGCAGGCATGTCGCGATCACTTCCCGCCGGTCGTGAACATCGTCCTGTGGCTGGCCTGTGAACTGGCCATCATCGCCTGCGACCTGGCGGAAGTCATCGGCACGGCGGTCGCGCTGCAACTGCTGTTTGGCATACCCCTGCTGGTGGGCGCGCTGATTTCCGTGCTGGACGCCTTTCTCGTGCTGTTCCTGATGAACCGGGGCTTCCGTTATCTTGAAGCCTTCATTATCGGGCTGCTCAGCATCATTGCACTGTGCTTTGCCATACAGGTCGTGGCGGCACAGCCCCCCGTCATGGCGTTACTGAAGGGGTTCGTGCCCTCCCCCCGGATCGTGACCAACAGCCATATGCTGTATATCGCCATTGGCATTATCGGGGCGACGGTCATGCCGCATAACCTGTACCTGCATTCCTCCATCGTGCAGACACGCGCCTTTCCCCGCACCGTGCCGGGGCGACGGGATGCCATACGCTGGGCCACATGGGACAGCACCCTTGCGCTGATGCTGGCGCTGTTCATCAATGCCGCCATCCTGATTGTTGCGGCTGCCGCCTTCCACACCACCGGGCATCAGGATGTCGCGGAACTGGAGGACGCGTACCGCCTGCTGTCCCCCGTACTGGGGCTGGGCATTGCCTCCACCCTGTTTGCGGTTGCCCTGCTGGCAGCGGGCACCAATTCAACCATTACCGGCACGCTGGCCGGTCAGATCATCATGGAAGGGTTCCTGCGGCTGCGTATTCCCCACTGGGCGCGACGGCTGCTGACACGTGGGCTGGCCATTGTCCCGGTTGTGATTGTCACGGCCCTTTACGGCGACAGGGGCGTAGGGCAACTGCTGCTGGCCAGTCAGGTGATCCTGTCGTTGCAACTGCCCTTTGCCGTGATCCCGCTGGTAATGTTTGTATCCGACCGGCGGAAAATGGGGGAATTCGTCATCTCCCGCCCATTCGCCCTGTTATCGTGGCTGGTGGCGGCCATCATTCTGGTGCTGAATTTCAAGCTGCTTTACGATACGGTTTTTGCAACGTGACAATCGCTGCGCGCGGCGCAACATGAAATATTGACAGAAATAAAAGCTTCCGGGCGCCGCCTTTTTCCGGAAAGGCGGCATTCCCTGAAACTTTCCTGCAGGGATCAGGCCTGTGGCGCGTGTGGCCCTGTCGCGGGGGGGACGGTCGCCGTTACCTTCAGGCCATCTGCCCCCGGGCCGTTGTCCAGCAGGTTGAGGAAGCTGGGGACCGGGAACTTGATGCCTTCATTATTCATGCGCACGGCCAGACGGCTGTAATATTCACGGTATACCGTCCATTTGGACCCCGGCGCGGTGCGGACGGAACCAAGGAAACGCGCGCCATTTCCATCCGCCTGCTCAATACCAAGGAAAGCGAATTCGGACATGATGAGATGCCCGTAACGGGGCGTCTTGCGCATGATCTCCAGTTCCTCATGCAGGATGGCGCAAAGCTGCTTCGTGTCCTGACTGAGGTCGATCATGAAATCCACCACGACCAGGTTGTAGTCACGCGATGTATTGGCGATGGACGACACTTCAGAAAACGGGATGATATGCAGGTCGCCATTGACCGAACGCAGCCGCAGGGTCCGGATCGACAGGTGTTCGACCGTACCGGACACGCCACCGGCGGTTACCCAGTCGCCCACCTGAATGGCGTTTTCCACCAGCATGAAGAAGCCTGTGATGAAATCCTTGACCAGGCTCTGCGCGCCAAAGGCGATGGCCGCACCCATGATGCCCGCACCGGTCAGCAGCGGGGCGACATTGATCCCGATCTGCGACAGCGTGGTGACCGCCACGATGATGATGATCAGCGCCAGCAGCACGGTCTTGATAATGGGCAGGACCGTGCGCAGCCTGCTGGCCCGACCGGTCTGGGATGAATTCTCGAAGCGGGCGATCTGCCCCTGCAGGGCGGCGTTGGCGGCTTCCCATATGATGATGGCGACCGTGTAGGCAACCAGGACGGACAGCATCGCGCCAATGATTTTCGGCCCCAGCCTGCCATGCAGCAGGAAGTGGATGGCAGGCAACCCGAGCGCCTGAAGGAACAGCGTGGCGGAGGCGAAGAACATGAGGAACGACAGGATCTTGCGCGAAACCGGGTAATAATAGTTCACGCGCGCCTGCAGGCCCGGATAACGCGCCTCCATCGCGGGGGAAACATGGAACAGCCGGTTCTGCAGGTTGAAGATCAGGACCGACAGCACCCGCGACAGGATCACGACAGCCGTTGTCAGGATGACGGTACGGATGATCCACGCATAGCCACCCTGGATATGGGTTGCCCAGATCAGCCACAACGCAAAGTTGAAGAACATGGCTGGCACCCACCACAGATAGACCAACCGCCCCAGGAACATCCAGAATGGCTGCGTGCGCAGACGCGCTGGCGGCTGCAGGGCCAGTGCGACATGCATGCGGACCCGCCACGTGAAAATGGCGACCAGCACGTGTTCGATCAGCACGACGGAACGGATGATTGCCTCCGTCCCGCGCGCGGGCATGTCAAACACGCCGCCCAGCGTGGACAGGCAGACCACGACCGACGGTGCCGCGACAAGGAAGTTAAGCCAGTGCGTGACCATGAAGGCCGTCTGGTCGCTGGCGCTGCACAGCCGGATGGCGGGCGAATGCGGCACGAACAGCGTTTCCATCAGCAGATAGACCACGCGGGCGACCACATAGGCATTCGTAAGCGTAAGCGTGACCAGCATGGCCTGATGCGTGGTGGTCAGCAGATAGGCAAAACAGGTTCCAAGCGCGAAAAACAGCGCCACCGGCAACAGCTTGATCAGCAGATGCATGAGTGAATACGGCACACGGGCCAGCAGGCGCAGTGTTGCGTGCTGGGCCTGCATGTCGCCCTGCTGGACCTGCGCGTCATCCTTGTCCTGCGTCGTCGCCCCGGTCGCGGGCGCTGCCGCCGGGGCGGCCGTGGCGTCGGGCAGGTTCAGGCGGCGTTCGGTCGCGACCGCCCGTTCAGTGACCTTGAGCAGCGGCTTGCGCAGCAGCAGGGAAAAACCATGTTCCGCCGCCAGCGCCAGCAGCAGGATCAGGGTCGCCCGCCCCATGGCGTCAAACAGGATCATCCGCGATTGCGGATCGGCAAAAATGGTGTGGGTCCAGTGCGCCACAAACACCAGGTCGCCAAACAGGGCGACAAAATGCTGGGCCTGCACGATCAGGCGGCCACGCAGGCTTCCCATGTCCTGCACCAGGTCACTGCCCAGCGTATCGGGTTCAACCGACAGGGCATCCGCGGCAGGTTTGGGGGCGGCGGCAGGGGCAGCGGGGACGGAAGGCAGCCGGGATGCGATAGCCGACAGGGTATTGGTGAATTCAGCCCGTTTTGCCGGGTCGTTCATGACGGCCAGCACCTGCTGCGCCTGTTCACGGGTCATGCCCTGCGTTGCATCCGTATCGGCGGCACGGCCATGCCCCGGCATGGCCAGCAGGCACATTGCGACAAACCCCAGAACGGCAACCCGCCAGAACCCCGGCAGGAAACGGCCTTTGCCGCCCCGTTGGCAAGTATCGGTTAAGTGCCGCATTGTTCCCCTTCCATCCCGGCTGCCTGATCATGAATACCTGCCATGTAAACACGGCACGATATTTTCCCATTTCAGGCAATCATCCTGCGTTATTGCAGAGATGGCTGTAAAAGCGCAGAGACAGGGAAGCCGACCTGATATGCAAGAAACCGCCTACCTTTTTACAATTTACTTGCGGCAATCGACTTTTATTTGTCATGCTTAATTTTTATTTAAATAAGACTTATGTTTTAATTTTTCATACGTTTTTTCTTATATTTGCTTTTGAAATAAATAATTCCATGCGCGGGCCAGCATGAAAGACGGCCGCGCTTACGGCTTGTCCCTGGGGGCCGCGTGTTTTTTCAACAGTGATACCGTATCCGACCCGTGTGATACCGCGCGTTCCAGCAGTTCCTGACCAAAGGCTTTCAACGTCAGCGGATGCATGCCGTCAAGCGAACGGGCAAGGTCATGCCGTTCCGTGTCCGACAGATCGGGATCGCCTGCAATACGCTGATGCAGGGCCTTTACGGTGTCGGGACCATCCAGCACCACATGCATATCGTCCGGACGGTCCAGATATGCACGTCCTGCATTGGTCAGGGTGCTGTCCCCCGTAATCCGCAATCCATCCGGGGTAATGCTGACGCCCCCCTTGCTCAGTCCCTGCAATTCCAGATCAAGCAGGTTTCGGGCGCAGCGTTCGGCATCCGCATCGTGCTCGGGCGCCAGATTGGCCGTCCCCCCGTTGGCGGCCATGCGGCGCAGCATCGCCCCCTGCAGATCATGGTCAATCACGTCAAATCCTCTTTTCCATCATGATTACAATGTCAAACTGGGCCAGTTGCAGCCCGCAGACAATCAGCAACAAGGAAAAGACGCTTATGCACGATCAGTCACAATCAGGGACATCCCGACACCATTGGGGTATGCGCAGCGGGGGGATGTGGTTTTCGGCCTCCCTCACGGCCTGCCGGACCAGGTTCAGGGCATGATCGCGCGCGGCGGGGGTATTGACGCGGCTGGGCGTATGCTTGCCGCGCTCTATTGTCTGGCCCAGCCGTTCCAGCCGGGCCAGCAGGGTCCTGCGCTGCGCCGCATCCATATCCAGCAGGGCAGCGCAAAAGGCATTGTGCCAGATATGCATGCCCAGTTGCGCCTGTTCGGCCGGGGACAGGGCATCATCATGCAATGGGGGCATGGTCAATCCTTCACGAAAACTGCGGATGCCATTGCGACATGGTCATCCCGTGCGGATTGCCATAAAGGGAATTCATGAAAACGACCAGCATTGACCGGCAATGCAGGGATATGCCCCCTTACATCATGACGTCATATGTCAGGCATCCGTTGCCGATATGGCGAAGTATTTCCGTATCACGGAACAGGTCCTGCCGGTCAGGTTGCAATGACCGGCGCGACAGGAAGGCACGGGCCTCGGCCGTGGCTTCCCTTACGGGATAATCATGCCCGGCGGGCTTGAGATGTTCAATGGCCGTATAATCGACAATACCGACATTGTGGTGATTCCTGCGGGCTTCATCACAGAATGCGATATCGGTCGCCCATGCCCAGCGTAATTCGGGAAAAGGAAACAGGTAAGCCATGGCGTCCCGGTGGAATGCCGTAACGGGGCCATCTTCCACATACCGTGTTACACGGCCAATGCTGTTCCATTTCCTGTAATTGAAAGTAAAGGATGTATAGGAATGATACCGATGCGCGGGCTGTGATATCTTCAGGTCCATGATTTCACATAGTGGAATGAACATGTCCAGAAACCGGGGGGGCAGGTTTACATCATCATCCGTGACCACGACCCAGTCGTAATCAGGCAGATTGACCTTCGACAGGGCTGTATTGATGTTACTGAACTTGCCGCGGCCACGTGCCATGCGGACCGGGGCAAAGTCAACGGTGTGCCGTGTATTCATGAACCGGCTGAATACTTTATCAAGCTTCCTGCCGCGTCTGGGAACCTGTACGGATGTGACAAGCACCTTGCGGATCGGGTGGCGTGTCGCAATACGCCTGACCTGCCTGGCGAATTTCGTGTTGTGAATATCAAACAGCATGTCAGTCAGGACGGAAACCTTACGTTTCTGCCAGAAATTCTTATGCTGACAGAAATCGGAATCAAAAAAGTCCGCCTGGGTAGAATGTCCCTTCGGCATGTGCGCACTCCCTTTTCACCATATGCGTCATGACCGTACAAACATGCACACTTCCGTCATGCGCATTTCATATAGGCACTGGCATGTACCTGATCGGCCCTGCGTTGCGCCTGAACACCGTGATCCGGGTTATAACATTCCACCTTCATTGAAGTTTCAAATTATTTCAGTACGGGACGGAATGGCATAAAGACGCCAGGCAGTAAAAATGACAATAAAACAGCCTGCGGTCCGGAACTGTTCATATGCCTGCACGCTATCGACAGGAAAGCGGGGGAGGATGACGGTTTTTCGCTCCTCCCTCCAGATATCTTCAGGGACATGACGCAATGCGATATTTTCCTGCAATACTCATGCTATGCCTGCCGCTGGCCACCGTTCCGGCCGCCATGGCCCAGCAGCACCCGCAGGACAGGAATGTCAGCCAGCCAGGCGGCAATTCGCCGTCCTCGATCGAACGGGCACAACCTTATTCCCGCAAGACGGAACCACTGCCGGAACAGGTCGATCCGGCCCGGCAGCAACAGCAGCCCGATCAGCCCCTGACCAAGCAGCCCGCAGGCAACAAAAGCCCGGACCACCCTGGCATGTCCACCAATCACCAGACCCTGCGCAGTCCGTCCGCCCTGCACTGACCATACAGAAAACGGGTGGGGGCATGACTGCCCCCACCCGTATCGTCACGATCCACTATGGCCGACAGGCGCATGCGGACATGCCCCCTGCCCGCGCCGCAGGATTACATGCAGTTTTTGCCTTGTGAAAGGCCCATGCCATGTGATGCAAGAAACCGGAACTGCGCCTGTTCTTCCGGAAAGGCCGGGATGCCCTGCAGCGCGTGCGTGGACCGGCGATAGCGGTGCAGGTTACTTAGCCGCCGCCATGGGCGGTCGGGATGCTGCTTGTTCCACAGGCTGATTGCCCGTGTCTCAAGTTCCTGATTATTCACGGTGTAATCTGACTTCGTCATGTCCATCTCCCTGCATCTGCATGGTGGGTACTGGAACTGTCACGAGGTATGTGGGAACGCTGTAGCAGCCTGCCACACGCACCCAACGCCAGATATTAGCATAAGTTCGGGAAGATTACATTTTCTCCCCACACTGTGATCCGAAGTAAGGGACCGTTTGAAAAGAAGAATGTTTCTGGGCAAGCCGCTTTCAAAACGATCTCTAAACAAATTATCCCGCCACGTCCCATGCACACACGTGGCGGGATGCCCGGGTTATTTCACCCTGTCAGCGGAAATGACGGGAAACATCATGGTTTTCAGCGCGGCATCCGTGGCCGGCAGGTCCACCTTACCCGCAGGCACGCCATTTTCACGCAGAATGAACGCAACCAGGTCGGCATTCTGCGCCGGTGTCAGCGCGCCGGGGGAAAACAGCGGCATGGCCCTGGAAATATAGTCAAACAGCCGATCCAGCGTGGCGCCGGACCAGTTGGTGACGAACCGGCCCTTCAGCGGCGGCACGTCAAACGCCCCCGCAAGGCTGGCGCCATGACAGACCGCGCAGAACTGCTGGTACGCACCCTCCCCCCGCTGGGCCTGTTCCGTGGTGTAGTAGGATACGGTCCGTGCCGGCGCCGCGCTGGCCGTGGGTGCGCCCACATGCACCAGCGCCAGCAAAAGCCCGGCCCCAAGGCCCGCGCGGCAGGCATGGCCCCGCCCGCGCATCAGCCACGCCCCGCGGGAAAGCGTGCAAACAGGTTTTCAAACACCGCAATCGCCTTTTCAGATTCAGCGCGGTCAGCATGCTCGAAGCTGTTGCCGACCCCTTCCATTTCGCCAACATTATTCAGGTCAACAGCCTGGATCATCAGCCCGTCACTTTTGGACAGGGCTGCCGCCCCCTTGTATTCCACCCCGTACATGACATCCGGCTGGGGCGGCAGCCATGTCGTCTGCCCACGCACGGGAATAAGGGTCCTGTCCCCCCACAGGTCCCGCGCGGCATAGCCGGGACAGTTGATGATGACGGGTTCCGCTATGGATTTCATGTCAGCTGGCGTATGGAATTCACGGATCACGACCTTGCCGCCCGCCTGATAGAATTCCGACAGCAGCAGATGCCCGTACGCGCCGAAATTGAACATCATCATCGGCGCACGCTGCGCGTACGCGACGGGAAAGGGATTATCCTGACTGGCCAGCAGTTCTGGTGCGGGAATGATGTCCCTGATCCGGTCGCCATATGTCGCGAATTCGCTGGTCGCGCGCGGCATTCCGGTCGATGCGTAATCCCCCGGTCCCGTGCGGCCCTCGGGTTCGGGGCCTTCTTCAAACGGCGTGTCCGATAACGTGTAGTTGTCACGGAAATCAATCGGGTTGCCCGGCAGGCCAAGATAGTCGCGATAGGTTTTCCATGAATAACGGGCCATCTGTTCCCACACCTCGGCAAACTGCGGCCCGGCGGGGGCGGTCAGCGCGATGCGTGAATCCGGCGTCCAGCTGCCATTGGCCCGAACGGAACGGGTATGGGGCAGCATGTCGCGGGTATAGATGGTAACATCAAAGCCCGCGCGCTGCGCGCTCAGCGCCGATGTCAGGCCGATCACGCCACAGCCCACCACCGCGATCCGCCGCGGCGACAGCGACGCCGCCTTGCCCACCGCGATATCGGCCGATCCCCACGACAGGGACCAGCCACTGCCGCCATGGCCATAATTATGGATGACCACCTTGTCACCCACGCGTTCGACATCCAGCCGGGGACCGGCGGGACGGAACGGGCGCAGGCAGACCTTGATATCGGTGATCTGGTCGGCATGGGCGCGCATGGGCACCAGCCGGGGCACGGTGCCACCGACAGCTGTGCGCTGCAGGGCGGCTGCGGCGGCGGGCACGGAATTCCACATGCCGCGCGCGCCAAGGGTGCCAAAAGCCAGGGAACCGGCAAACAGGTCCCTGCGTTTCAGGCCAGAACGCCTGATTTTCTGGTTGTCGTCAAAACCGGTCAAGTTCCAGCCTTTTGTATCTGTCCGTGCCCGTGCCATCGCACAAGCATCTGAAACATAACAGGATACAAAATTCCCGCCCGGACGCAAGATCCGCCCTCACCGGCATGGCCAGGCTGCCGCGTTATTCCCCCGCCGCGTGGTGAACAAGACAGGCCAGCGGCACCTGCCCGCGCATGAACGGATGCGTCACCTGCCCCGGCACATCCCCCAGCAGGCTGTGCCACGGCCCATGCAGGCGCGGCAGTTCAAGCGCAAGGTCAACATCGCGCCCCACCGACAGGTCCGTGGCCCGCACCCCCAACGCCTGTGGCAGGCGGGATGCCACGACCAGCAGGCTGATCCCCCCATGCCGCCGCAGGAAGGCAATGGCATGGGCGCGGTCCCGTCCCCTGATCCCTACCGGTTCATAGGTTCCAGATGTGAACAGGTCGGGATAATTCTGGCGGAACGCCAGGATGCGGCGGATCATGTCCTGCTTGACCCGTCCCGTGCGCCAGTCGGCCGCGGCTGCCGCAAAACTAGTGGCGTGTTCCAGCAGTCCGGCACGGTAATCAAAATTGACCGGGGCGCGGTTATCGGGATCGACAAGGCTGAAATCCCACAACTCACACCCCTGATACAGGTCCGGCACCCCCGGTGCGGTCAGGCGCAGCAGCGTCTGCGCAAGGCCGTTTAGCGCACCCGCCGGGGCGATGCGGTCCACAAATCCCGCCATCTGCTGCAGGAAGGATGCACAGACAATGGGATCAAGCAGGCGGTCCACAAAACCGGCGCAGGCGTCCTCATATGCCGTATCGGGACTGATCCAGCCGCTGTGGCGCTTGGCTTCACGCAGGGCCTTGGTCAGCCATTGCCGGATGCGTCTGCGGAAATGCAGCCGTTCGGCCTCATTCGCAAACGGTTCCAGCGGCCACGCCCCCACCAGCGTCTGGTACAGCATCAGTTCATCGATACGGTCGGGGCCGTGCCTGCCCGCCGCCCCGTTATGGGCGAACCAGTCATGCACCTGCCGTTCCCATTCCTCGGGCATGGCGCTCAGTACCGCAAGGCGGGCACGGGCATCCTCCCCGCGCTTGTGGTCGTGGGTCGCACTCGCCAGCATTGCATGGGGAAACCGCGCCTGGCGGGACAGGCAACAGGCGTGGAAGGCCGCAACCGTCAGGCCCAGTACTGCAGGGTCCGATCCCACTTCGTTGCGCGACAGCAGGCGGCCGTAACGGTAGAAGGCCGTATCCTCCAGGGATTTGGCGGCCAGTGGCGCGGTCAGGTGTTCAGACGCCAGCTGCATCCGACGCACGACAGGGGGCGGCGCCTGTTCGGGACGGGCCGACAGCAGGCGCGTGATGTCCGCCGCCACCATGGCCTGCTCCCCGGTCATGGTCTGGCATGCTGCCGTTTCCGCCGCATCCAGCATCAGGCGGTCCGCCGCATGGTCCTGCACCGCCTCATCCCCAAAATAGGTGCGGTAAGGACGAAAATGCAGCAGCAGGCATGCCAGCACGGGCCGGATGTCCTGTCCCGCCCATGACCCGTCCTCATCAGGCAGGCAACGGCGCAGCAGCGTGGCCAGATGGCCGAATTCCGCGCGAAAGACATGCTCCAGCAGATAGGTGCGCGCCGCCCGCACGATCGGGCCAAGGGGGCGGGCATCGGGACCACACCCGGCCCATAGCCGGTCCAGCACTCCGGCCCCGTCGGGGTCATGCAGCACGGCTGATACCTGGTCCATGAAGTCATAGCCGGTGGTGCCGTCAACCGGCCACGCGGCGGGAAGTTCTTCCCCCGCGATCAGGATTTTTTCAACATACACCGCCCCGCCCGGCAGCACGTCCCCGGGCCGGTCGGGTGTCAGGGCATCCAGCCGGGCGCGCAGGCGCTGGCAGTAGATGGCGGGTGCGCCCAGCCCGTCGATATGATCCACCCGCAGGCCATCAACCAGCCCGCGCCGGTACAGGGACAGAACATAATCATGCACGGCGTCGAATACTTCTTCACGTTCGACGCACAGGCTGACAAGGCCGGTAATATCAAAAAACCGCCGCCAGTTCATGCGGGACGCCCCATCGCGCCACCATGCCAGTTGCCATGCCTGCCCTGCCAGCACGTCCATCAGGCGTGTGCGGCCCGACAGGCTGGCGCCATCATGAAGCGTGGCGATACGGGCCATGGCCCCCCTTCCCGCGTCGGTCGCCGCCCATTGCCGCAGCCTGTCCAGCGCCGCATCAGCCTCCCGCCCCGGTCCTGCGCGCATGGCCACGGTGGTAAAGGCCGCAAGCAGTTCCCCCGGCGCATCGACCGCCGCCAGAAGGGCAGCATACCCGCAGGGACGGAGCGGAAAGCGATGGTCATGGTGCTGGATGAAAAACAGCCCGCTTTCCCCATCATGGCGCAGCGCCAGCATGCCTGCCGCCAGCGCATCATCAAACGGACGGTCAAGGAAAGGCAGCACGACACGCCCGTGCAGATCGGGGTCCGGCACGTCCCAGTCGATGTCGAACCAGTTGGCGCGCGGCGACGCCTGCCCCCATGTCAGCACATCCATCCACCACGGGTTGCGCGCGTCCGCCGCCATGTGGTTGGGCACGATATCCAGGATCAGTCCCATGCCATGGGCATGCAGCCGCGCGGCCAGCCGGATCAGCGCCGCCTCGTCCCCCAGCGCGGGATCGATCCGGTCATAACTGATCGTGTCATAACCATGCGTGGAACCGGGCGTGGCGGCAAACAGTGGCGAGGCATAGAGATGGCTTATGCCCAGCCGCGCAAGCTGCGGCACAAGGGCCGTCGCGCCATCCAGCGTCATGCCGCCGCGGAACTGCAGGCGATACGTCGCCCGCACGGATGGCGCGCCGTGGCGGCTGTTCATGACGACCGCCCCGCCCGCAGGCGCCCGAAACGCCGGCGCGCCGCAACACCGGACAGAAGGGTCGCGGTCATGCCCGGATACCGCCTGCGCCAGTTGGGGTGGCCGGTCGTGGTGCCGGGCAGGTTGGGCTGTTCATTCAGGCCCAGCAGGTCTTCCACCGGAATGACCGCCAGCGGGCATGACGCGCGGGCGACAAAGCCTATGGCTTCATCCACGACCTTTGCGGCGCCATCGGCGGTGGCGGGCGGTTTTGTCGCGGGCGACTTCCTGCGCATGGCCCGGGCAGCGGGCGTTGGTGCATCACGTTGCGCCATCATCGCCGCCCACAGCGCGGTGCGGTCGTTCTCGCGCTCGTCATTCAGGGTGACACCATCCACGCCCGGCGCCATCTGCCCCAGTTTCACGCGCCAGTCGATATCGGTCCCCTGCCACCAGCCCGCCACGGTGGGCAGGTCATGCGTGGTGGTCATGGCGGTCGCATTGGTTGACCATGCCCCCGGCGGCTTGAACGCACCCTGTGGCGTGCGTTCGAAAAACAGCACGTTCATCCCCATGATCCCGTGTTTCTGCGCCACGGCCCGGAAGGAGGCGGTGACGGTGCCCAGATCCTCGCCAATCACGATGGCGTTGGCGCGCGCCGCCTCCAGCGCGACAAGCCGCATGAGGTCACGCACGGGAAAGGACAGGTACGCCCCTTCGGCCGACGTGCCGCCCTGCGGTATGATCCATAGCCGTTCCAGCGCCATGACATGGTCGATGCGCAGCCCGCCCCCATGCGCCAACCCCGCGCGCACCGTGTCGATAAAGGCGCGATAGCCGCCCGCCTGCAACCCGGCGGGGGAAAAGGTGGTCAGCCCCCAGTCCTGCCCCACCGGGCTCAGCGCATCGGGCGGCGCGCCGATGGACGCCCCCACCAGGAATTCCTGCTGGCGCGCCCAGCATTCGCTGCCGGTGGGGTCAACACCCACCGCCATGTCGGCAACCAGGCCAATGCGCATGCCAGCCGCGCGGGCGGCACCGCATGCCTGTTCCATGCTTCTGGCGGCCAGCCACTGCACGAACACATGAAAGCTGACGTCATGGGCGAATTCGTAGGCAAAACGCGCCACCTCCGGGCTGTCGGGGCGGCGCATCGCCAGTGGCCACTGCCGCCAGTCCCCGCCACGCCCACCCCGGGTGGTGAAATAGGCATGCAGGGTTTCAAACACGGCGTGCTGTTCCAGTGCCGCGCCATGTATCGTCCGGAACTGCGCAAGCTCCGCAGGGGGATTGGGCACGATCCGTTCATCATATAGCCGCCGCAGCAGTTCGTAACGCCGGGTGGCGGCCTGTGGCCAGTCGATCAGGGGCGCATCTTCCAGCATCCTGACCGTATCGACATAGGCCTTGCCGTTCCGCAGTCCCGCCGCCTGCACTGTCGCGGTATCGAATACCGCCAGCGGGTCCGCCAGCAGCACATTGAGGAACAGGCGCGTGGATGGCGAATACGGGCTGTACTGCCCCACACGTGCGGCAAACATGGCATGGACCGGACTTATGGCCAGCGCATCCGCCCCCCGCGCCGCCGCAAGGCGCGCAAGCGTCGCCACCGCGCCAAGATGGCCCATGCCCCCATCGCCGGGCGTGCGCAGGCTGTAGACCTGCGCGCCCAGCCCCCATGGCCGGCCAGATCCCGCCCCATCCATCCGCGCGCCAACAGTCGGGCAGGCCTGTGGAGCCACCGCGAGGGTCGTGGCATGCGGCCCGATGGACACGCGATGATAACCACATACCCGCAATGGTGGCAGCGCGGGCCGTCCCCGTATGCGGCGCAGCGGTCCCTCCATCACTTCCCCGGTTTCCATCTCGATGCGGAAATCGGCGGCCTGTGTATTTTCAGGCAGGACCAGCGGGGTGACCTGCCCCACCATCGTCACCACCATGGGCGGCAGTCCGGCGGCGGCGGGACCGCCATGCCCCTCCAGCACCGCCAGCAGGCGGCGCACGCTTTCGTTGGAGACGCGGTGGATCTGCCCCGCCGCGTCACGCCAGCGCATGCTCAGCCCGGCATGGCGGGCGCGATCGACAAGGTCGCGGTTATTCATCGGACACCTCGGCAAGGCAGGCCATGACGGAACAGGCAGGCAGAACGCCTGAAATCCCGTCGGTTTCCGACATGGGCAGGATATACACCCGCTGTCCCCGTGGCGCATCGGGCATGGCAACGGGGACATCCCCCAGATTGAGCGCAATGCCCAGCACCGTGCCATCGCCCATGCGCCACCGTGCCACCACTGCCCTTGGCCCGATCACCTGCGCCCCGATGGCGTGCGCGCCGGACAGGCGGGGCATGATCCAGCGACGGCGCAGCGCCAGCAGGTGATGGATGAAGGCGGTCCACGCCACATGGTCCGGCGCGTCGCGTTCCGCCTCGTGCAGACAGGAGGCGGCGAAGGTCTCCGGCGCGTTGGGGTCGGGAATGGTGTCACGCATCTTCTCTGACGCAAAATGTGAAAATGCCGCGAATTCCCTGCGCCGCCCGTCGCGCACGATCCGGCCCAGGCCGGGCGTATGGCTGGTGAAGAACAGGAAGGGCTGGCGTGATCCCCATTCCTCCCCCATGAACAGCATGGGGATCTGCGGACACAGCAGCACAAGCCCGTAGGCCGCGCGCAATGCCGGTTCCGGGGCCAGGACGCCCAGCCGTTCACCCAGCGCCCGATTGCCGATCTGGTCATGGTTCTGCAGGAAGATGATGAACCGGTCGGACGGCAGGTCGCCACTCGGGCTGCCACGCGGCCTGTGGGTGACGGGCGAGATTTCTCCCTGAAAGGCGAAGCCTTCCGCCAGCACGCGCGCCAGGGCGGCTGTGGGGTCGGGGGTAAAGTTGGCGTAATACCCCTCATCCTCCCCCGTCAGCATCACATGCAGGGCGTTATGGGCATCGTCATTCCACTGGGCGCGATAGCCCGCGCGCAGCAGGCCCGCGTCGTTATTTTCGTTTTCCACGATCAGGTGTACATGCCGCCCCGGTTCGGTGCGGGTGCGGATACGCGCGGGCAGTTCACGCAGCCAGTCACGTTCGGCAATGGCCTGCACCGCATCCAGCCGCAATCCGTCAAAACGGAATTCCATCAGCCAGTACAGTGCGTTATCTTCAAAAAACGTCCGCACGGCGGCCTGCCGGAAATCAATGGCCGCCCCCCATGGCGTGGGCAGGTCGGCACGAAAAAAAGGGGCGGCATAGCCCGCCAGGTAATTCCCGTCCGGCCCGAAATGGTTGTAGACCACGTCAAGAAACACCATAAGCCCAAGCCCGTGCGCCGCGTCGATCAGCGCCTTGAGGTCATCGGGATGGCCATAGGCGGATTCCGGGGCATAGGGGAACACGCCGTCATATCCCCAGTTGCGTCCGCCCCGTATTTCCGACAGGGGCATGAGTTCGATGGCGGTGACCCCAAGGGCCGCGATGCGGGGCAGTTCGCGCGCCACGCCTTCGTACCCGCCCATCAGCCCCACATGCAGTTCATAAATCACCACATCATGCCAGGGCCGCCCGGACCAGCGTGGATATTGCCAGTCATAGGCGCCGGGATCGACCACCATGCTCGGTCCATGCACATCGTCGGGCTGGTAGCACGACGCGGGATCAGGCACCGCAAGGTCCGGGGCGACACGGTAGCGGTAGCGCGCGCCGGGACCGCAGGGAAAAACGCATTCATACCATCCCCCCTTGCGTCGTGACATCGGCATCGGGGCATGGCCTTCCACCTCCAGCGCCACCGTATCGCATGACGGCGCCCACAGGCGGAAACGCGTATGTCCACCGTCCACCACCGTGGCCCCGGCGTGGCGGGGGTGCTGGAAATACCGGTTCATGGCGCGTCCCCCGCATCGGGCATGACCGACAGCAGCACCAGGCCATGCGCGGGCACGACGACATCATGCGCCGCCTCATCCAGCGCCGTTTCCGCCTGTTCGGGCCGGGTGGTGTCCAGCAGCAGCGTCCACCGTCCCGCCGGTCCCGGCAGGGTGGCGTGAATGTCATTCCCGCCGGGATTGAGCAGCATGTAGGTAATGTCCACGCTGTCCGCCTCCATGCTGGCGCGCCGCACGCCCAGCAGGTGGAAGGCTTCCTCGCCCCACTGTTCCTGTCCCATGGGGGAACCGTCGCGGCGGAACCAGCCGATATCGGGCAGGTCGGGCAGTGGATGATGCCGCCCATGCATGTAACGCGCCGCCCGCAGCGAGGGATGCGCCCGGCGCAGCGCCACAAGCCGGGCCACGAACCCGGTCATGACCTGCCCCGCAGGTGTGTCCGCACGGCTCCAGTCCAGCCAGCTTATGTCGTTGTCCTGACAGTAGGCATTGTTGTTGCCGTTCTGCGTCTGGTTGAATTCGTCACCCGCCAGCAGCATGGGCGTGCCATGGGACAGCATGAGGGTCGCCATCATGGCGCGCTGCACGCGGCCACGCAGGTCCAGTATGGCGGGATCGTCACTTGGTCCCTCCACGCCCCAGTTGGCGCTGTAGTTTTCGGCGTGGCCGTCCTGCCCGTTTTCCTTGTTGGCCTCGTTATGCCGTCCGGCGTAGCTGACCACGTCTTCCAGCGTGAACCCGTCATGGGTGGTCAGGATGTTGATCGAACTCCATGGCCTGCGCCCCCGCTTGTCCAGCAGGTCGCCCGACCCGGCGATACGGGCCGCCATTTCGCCCTGCTGCATCGCATCCCCCCGCCAGAAGCGGCGCGTGGTGTCGCGGAACCGGTCATTCCATTCGGCAAAGCCGGGGGGGAAATTGCCAAACTGGTACCCACCCGGACCCGGATCCCACGGTTCGGCAATCAGCTTGCGTTCGGACAGGACAGGATCCTGTATGATCGCATCGAAAAAACCCGATCCGGGGTCAAAGCCGTACGGTTCGCGCCCCAGCACCGGCGCAAGATCGAAGCGGAAGCCGTCGATATGGAATTCGTTCGCCCAGTAGCGCAGGGAGTCCAGCACCATCTGCAACACACGCGGATGCGACAGGTTAAGCGTATTGCCGCACCCGGTATCGTTTATCAGGTGCCGTTCATTCCCCGGCACAAGGCGGTAATAGGTGGCGTTGTCCAGCCCCCGGTAACACAGGGTCGGCCCCAGTTCACTGCCTTCGCAGGTGTGGTTGTAGACCACGTCCATCACCACCTCGATCCCCGCCTTGTGCAGCCTGCGGACCGCGGCACGCAGTTCATGCGGCGAACCGTTGGCGAGGTAGCCCGCATGCGGCACGAAAAACGCCAGCGTGTTGTAGCCCCAGTAATTGGTCAGCCCACGTTCCAGCAGGTAGCGTTCGGGTGCGAAGCACTGGATGGGCAGCAGTTCGATGGTGGTGACGCCCAGCCGGTGCAGGTGCGCGATCATTTCCGCCGCGCCAAGCGCCTGGAACGTGCCGGGCTGCGGGTTCCGTTCCATTTCCCGGCGCATGGTCAACCCCTTTACGTGGGCTTCCATGATGACGGTGCGGTCCCATGGCACGCGGGGCAGGACATCGTCTTCCCATTCATAGGCATCGTTTTCCACCACGCAGCGCGGCATGTAGGGCGCGCTGTCGCGCCGGTCGAACGACAGGTCGGCGCGCGGTGAATGCAGCCGGTAGCCAAACTGCATGTCCGACCATGAAATCGGGCCGGTCAGGCGACGGGCATACGGGTCGATCAGCAGCTTGTGGGGGTTGAACCTGTGCCCGTTGACCGGGTCATACGGCCCGAAGGCGCGAAAGCCGTACAGCAGCCCCGGCTCCGCATCCGGCAGGTAGCCGTGCCAGACTTCATCGGTGTATTCGGGCAGGTGGAAACGTGCGATCTCGCGCCGGTCGCGCGGATCGAACAGGCACAGGTCAACCTGCTGCGCGTTGGCGGAAAACACCGCGAAATTGATCCCCATGCCATCCCAGTGCGCGCCAAGGCGCGCGGGCGTTCCGGGCAGGAGCGAGGACGGAAAACGCATCATGACCCGTCTCCCGCCGGATGAAGGTAAAGGGCAGCCAGCGGCGGCAGCGTCAGGACGCACGAACACGGATGCCCATGGGCCGCCTGATCCGTCGCCATGGCGTAACCCCCGTTGCCCACCCCGCTGCCGCCATATGCGGTGGCGTCGGAATTGAGGCATTCGCGCCACGATCCACCCACCGGCACGCCCACGCGGTAGTCATGGCGCACCACCGGCGTCATGTTGAGCACGACAAGAACCGGCACATGACCGGGGGCGAAGCGCAGCCATGCAAGGACCGTATTGGCCGTGTCATCGCCAATGACCCACGCAAAGCCCGCGGGGTCGCAGTCCCGCGCATGCAGGGCGGGCAACGTGCGGTACATGTGGTTGAGATCGGTCACAAGCCGCAGCATGCCGGACTTGAACGGATCGGGCAGGATATGCCATTCGGGCTGGCCATCATGCGACCACTCGCCTTCCTGCGCGAATTCCATGCCCATGAAAACCAGCTTCTTGCCCGGATGCGCCCACATGAAGGCCAGGAACAGCCGCATGTTGGCGTGGCGCTGCCAGTTGTCGCCGGGCATGCGCGACAGCAGCGATCCCTTGCCGTGCGTGACCTCGTCATGCGACAGGCACAGGATGAACCGCTCGCTGAAGGCATAATGCAGCCCGAACAGGATTTCTGGCAGGTGATAGCCCCGCCATAACGGGTCGCGGCCAAAGAACCGCAGGCTGTCATGCATCCAGCCCATGTTCCATTTGTATGAAAATCCCAGCCCGCCCTGTTCCACCGGTCGGGTGACGCCGGGCCACGCGGTTGATTCCTCCGCCACCGTAATGGCGTCGGGAATAGTGTCGTGCACGGCCTGGTTCAGTTGCCGCAGGAAGGCCACGGCCTCCAGGTTTTCGCGTCCACCATGTATGTTGGGTATCCACTCCCCGTCCCGGCGGCTGTAGTCACGGTACAGCATGGACGCCACCGCATCGACCCGCAGGCCGTCGATATGGAAGCGTTCCAGCCACATCAGCGCACTGGCGATCAGGAAGCCGCGCACTTCATGCCGGCCAAGGTTGTAGATATGGGTGTTCCAGTCACGGTGCACCCCTTCGCGCGGGTCCTGGTGTTCATACAGCGCGCAGCCGTCGAAATTGACCAGGCCATGGACATCATTGGGAAAATGGGCGGGCACCCAGTCCAGTATCACGCCAAGGCCCGCACGGTGGCAGGCATCGACAAAGGCCGCGAAATCCGCTGGCGTCCCGTGCCGCGCGGACGGGGCGAACAGGCCCAGCGGCTGGTATCCCCATGACCCGCCAAACGGGTATTCCATCACGGGCATGAGTTCGACGTGGGTAAAGCCCGCTTCCACTACATACGGGATCAGTTCCGCCGCCAGTTCACGCCATGTCATGATGCGGTCGGGATCGCCCTGCGGCCTGCGCCAGGAGGGAACATGCAGTTCGTATATGGTAACGGGCGCATCCTCGCGCTGCCTGCCCGCGCGCTGTTCCATCCATTCATGGTCCTGCCACGCAAAGGGCGCGGGGGAGGCAATGACGGATGCGGTGGCGGGGGGACGTTCGGCAAAACGGGCGAAGGGATCGGCCTTCTGCGGCAGGATATGGCCGTCGCGCGTCATGATCTCGAATTTGTACCGCTCACCGGGACCAAGACCGGGAATGAACAGTTCCCACACCCCCGCGCCGTGGCGCAGGCGCATGGGGTGACGCCTGCCATCCCAGAAATTGAAATCCCCGATAACCGAAACCCGCCGCGCATTGGGGGCCCACACGGCAAAGCGCACGCCCGCCGTCCCGTCCACCACCATGGGCTGCGCGCCCATGACGCGGTCGAGGTGCGGATGCCGCCCTTCGGAAAACAGGCGCAGGTCCGCGTCCGTCACCAGCAGGCCGAAGGCGTAGGGATCGTCCGTTTCCTCCACCGCGTCGGCCCACTGGATTTTCAGGTGATAGCGTGCGCCCGCCGGGATCGTGCCAACATGCAGCCCGGAATCCCCCATGCGTCGCATGGGTCGTTCCATCACCCCCGCGCGGGGGCGTTCGACCACCAGCCGCACGCGGGCCGCGTCGTGGTACAGAACACGGATGACATCGACCTTGCCCATGTTATGGCGGCCAAGGATGGAAAACGGGTCGGGGCTGCGTCCATGCACCAGGTCATCAACGCCTTCGGGAAGGGAATAGTGGGCTGCATCATGCCTGATCCTCATGCCGTGGCCTTTATTATTGTCTTTAAATGTAATGACGCCGTCGAACAGGTATGGCCGCGCGCCAGCTACGGCGCGGCAAGCGGGCGGGACAGGCGCGGGGGCCGCCGGGCAATGGTCCGCCTGCGCCCTTCACGCAGGCGCATGCCCATATCCGCCCCACCGGACAGGCTGATCACGTTGGACACCGCGGGCGCCGACAGGTCCACGCCCAGCACCTCGGCAAACAGCGTGACGTAATGTCCGGCCTTGTCATTCCATGACACGTCATACGCCGCACCATTGTACTGAAGCTGGCGCCAGGCCTGCCGGTTGCGGCGATACAGCATGCGTGCGCGGTTGACGCCCGCGACAAGCGTTTCCCCATCCACGGGCGCGAACAGGAACCCCGTTGCGCCGCCACGCGCCAGTGCGGCGGGGTTGGCATCCACAATGGTGTCCGCAAGGCCCCCCACGCGCGATGCGATCGGTATGGCCCCGTAACGCAGCGCACCAAGCTGGGTCAGCCCGCAGGGTTCGAAGCGCGAGGGAATAAGCAGCGCGTCCACGGCCGCCGGCACGCGGTGGCCCAGAACTTCGCTATATCCGACACGGCACGCGAACCGTCCGGGGAACTGCCGCTGCAGGGCGACAAGGCTGCGTTCAATATCCCGGTCCCCTTCCCCCACCACGATGATCTGGGTATTGCCCACCAGCAGCCGGGCCATCACATCGGCCAGCAGGTCGATGCCCTTCTGCGCGGTCAGACGGCTGACAATACCGATCACGAAGGCATTGGGGTCCGCCCACAGGCCGAATTCCGATTGCAGGTCGCGCTTGTTGAACGCGCGCCCGGTCATGTCCCCCACCCCGTAGGGAAAGTGTACTGCCGGGTCACTGGCGGGGTTCCATATGTCGGTGTTGATCCCGTTCAGGATCCCTTCCAGCCTGTCGCTGCGATGGCGCAGCAGGCCATCCAGCCCCATGCCACCTTCGGGCGTCTGGATTTCCTGCGCATAGCTGGGGGAAACGGTGGTGATGCGGTCGGCATGATACAGCCCGGCCTTGAGGAAGCTGATCGCGCCATAGCATTCGCACCCTTCGATCGAGAACGCTTCGGGCGGCAGGCCGAACTGCGCCAGGCAGGTGGCGGGAAAACGTCCCTGGAATGCAAGGTTGTGGATGGTCTGGACCACCGGCGTGCGGGGTGTTCCCAATGCAATGCTGTCATGGTGCAGATAGGCCGCCGTCAGTCCCGCCTGCCAGTCATGCGCCTGTACGATATCGGGGCGGTACCGGTCGATGCGGCCCTGCGCGATATCGGCGGCCATGCGCGACAGGACCGCGAAACGGATACCGTTATCAGGCCAGTCCTGCCCGTCAGGGCACATATAGGGATTGCCCGGGCGGTCAAACAGTTCAGGTGCGTCAACGATCAGCAGGTCCAGCCCCGCGACAGTTGCGGACCATAACGTAACCGCGTGTCCCAGCAGGCTGTCCACATGGGCGACCAGCCGCCGTTCACGCGCCGCCGCCATGACGGCGGGGTATCCCGGCAACAGCGTCGTGACCATGACACCATACGGGGCCAGGGCGACAGGCAGCGAACCCGCCACGTCACCCAGGCCCCCGGTCTTGACGAAGGGAAACATCTCCGCCGTGACAGACAGCAGCCGGATCGGGGAAAAGAAGGTGGTAACCGCACGGACCATCGGCCTGTTTCCTTGCAGGGGGAAAAACCGGTCATATTTTCTGGTTCTAGGCAGTTAACGGGCCATGGACTGCATGGTCTCACCAACACGGTTATGTGATCGCGGGGCGGCAGGCCATTACTTCCGAATATTGTTCAGAAGTCCGGAATATAATGAAAATGGCAATTATGTGACGGCACCGCTGAATATAGTCCTGCCGTTATTATTTCTCCGCGCGGGGACCGCGCCTATTTCTGCCAGGTAATGAATGCTGCTTCCAGCGGAATGGCGGCATCGGGGTGAAAGCCCACGACCCGTGGCGTATAATCCGCGGCACGACGCGCTGCATCCACTTCCGCGCTGTAGGTCAGTTGCCCATCCGCCCCGCCCGCCGCCGGTGTCATCAGCACGATGACCGGGGGCCCGGCCGTCACATCGGCATAAAGCTGCACCTGCACCATGTCCGGCGCAATCGCCCCCAGATACACATCAACACTGATGCGCCAGCGGTCCGCCACGCGCGTGGCCCGTAGCGCGCCAAAGCGTATTTCATGCCACCCCGCCGCCAGCGCCTGCCGCCAGCGCCCAAGGTCGGCCGCCTTCACCCCACCGTCAGCCAGACGCGCGCGGCAGGCGGCTGCAGCGGGCAGGTAGAACCGCCGCGTGTAATCACGGACCGCCCGGTTGGCCGAAAAACGCGGGGTCAGCCGGGCCATGCTTTCACGCATCATCGCAACCCATCCCTGCGGAATGCCCGCCCCGTCACGCTGATGGAACAGGGGGACGATTTCGTTTTCCAGCAGGGCGTACAGGCAATCCGCATCATAAGCGTCACGCGCGGGACCTTCGCCATGATCCGTGCCATCCCCAATGACCCAGCCAACATCCGGCGCCCCCGCTTCAGCCCACCACCCGTCGGGTTCCGACACGTTCAGGCCACCATTGACAAGCACCTTCATACCGCTGGTGCCGCACGCTTCCCACGGGCGCAGGGGTGTATTGACCCACAGGTCCACCCCCTCCACCAGCCGTCGGGCGATGGACATGTCATAATCCACCAGAAAGGTTGCCCGCCCGTGCAGGTCAGGCCGCCGGATGAAATCCATCCACCGTGCAATCAGGGCCTGACCCGCCATGTCGCGTGGATGCGCCTTGCCCGCGATCACCAGTTGCACCGGGCGGTCCGTACTGGTCAGGATACGGGCCAGCCTGCCGGGATCATGCAAAAGCAGGTCGGGGCGTTTGTAGGCGGCAAAGCGGCGGGCGAAACCGATGGTCAGGGCAGCGGGATCGAATTGTGGCGGCGGCATGCCGCAATCATGCTGTCCGCCCGCGAAACATGAACGCGCGCCGTGCTGGTTCGCAATGAACCCGACCAGCGCCGCACGGGCCTGCATGCGGCTGTGCCACAGGTCATGGGCGGGCATGGCGCGGATGCCATGTTCCACGTCCTCCAGCGTGCCAAGCCAGCGGTCCTTGCCCGCGGCACTGGTCCACAACGCGTCGGCAGCGGCACTATCCCATGTCGGCACATGCACGCCATTGGTGACATGGGATACCGGCACCTGGACCTGTGGCCAGCGGGGAAACAGCGGGTTGAACAGGCTGCGGCTGACCTGTTCATGCAGGCGGCTGACGGCATTGACCGCGCCACTGACACGCAGCGCCAGCCAGGCCATGTTGAAGGGGGTATCGGGGGATGCGCCCTCATCATGTCCCAGCGCAAGGATCTCGGCAATATCGGTGCGGAGGTCATGGCGGGCATAAAAGTCCAGGTGCCGCCGCACCAGTTCGGGGGCAAAGCGGTCAAATCCTGCGGGGACTGCGGTATGGGTGGTAAAGATCGTGCCCGCGCGGGCGATGGTCAGGGCATGGGCGAAGGAAATGCCCAGATCCTCCATCAGGCCGCATGCGCGTTCAAGCGCGGCAAAAGCGGCATGGCCTTCATTCAGGTGGCAGACATCGGGCCGCAGCCCCATCACACGCAGCAACCGCCATCCCCCTATGCCCAGCACCAGTTCCTGACGCAGGCGCAGGATATCATCCCCACCATAAAGCTGTGTTGTGATACAGCGGATATCCGGGGGATTGTCGGGATCATTGGTGTCCAGCAGGTAAAGCGCCGTACGCCCCACCCGCGCCCGCCACGCGCGCAGCCAGACCTGGCCCGTGGCAATGCGGAAGGGTACGCGCAACCGGTCACCATTGCCATCGCATACCGGTGTCAGCGGCAGCTGGGCGGGATCGTTAATGGGATACAGGGCTTCCTGCTGGCCGGTCGGGGAAAAACCCTGCCGGAAATACCCCTGCGCATACAGCAGCCCCACCGCCACCACCGGCACGCCAAGATCGCTGGCGGCCTTCAGTTGGTCCCCCGCCACATTGCCCAATCCCCCGGAATAGATGGGCAGGGCCTCGTCAAGCATGTATTCCATGCTGAAATAGGCAATGGTCGGTGACGGGGTCATGGTGCTGGCCTGCGTGAACCATGACGGTTTTTTCTGGCTGTCGGCATGGGCCTGCACCAGTTGCGCCAGCATGTCACGAAAATCCGGTGTCGCCAGCAGGCTGCGCAGGTGACTGCGCGGCGTGTTGAGCAACACGGTCCATGCATTATGCGTGTGGTCCCATATATCAGGCGCAAGCTGGCGCCACAGCCGGTCGGTGGCGTGATTCCATGTCCAGTGCAGGTCAAGCGCCAGATCGGTCACTGCCTGTTCATCATCGGTATTGCATGATGGCGTCATATCGCCCATGGCGCTACATTCCTGCTGGGACCAGTGCGCTGGCGGCAGGCACCCGTCATGACGTGGCCTGCCGCCAACGCCCCCTGAACAGGGCGGTTGCATGAAGCAGCGCCACGGGACTGCCCGGCGCACTCACGTTTCCGCCCGTGGCGGTGAATGGCGCGGCGTCCCGCCCATAGTCGCGCATGCGCAAGACCGCAATGGCAGGACACATTCCCGCCCCCCATATCGCCGGGGCTGTGGCATAATCCTGGCGGGATGGATGTGTTCGAGACCGGGCGTGCGGTCAGCACGCTGCAGGGCAGACCTGTTGAAAATCTGGATGCTGCCTTTTTTCAAACAGCCCCTGAAACGAATGCCGGCCCATATCGGACCGGCATTCAGGGCATGCGTGTTTTCGTGTTCATGGTGGCATGTCAGAATCTGGGAAGCGGGATCTGCGGGAAGAACCAGCAGACCATCGCGATCAGCGTAACGAAGAATACGACCATGCAGCCGACAATAAAACCATGCCGTTTCTGCTCGGGCGTCGTGAATGGCGGCGCATGAGTGGGATCGACAGGGGCACGTCCGTCCCGCGGATTTCCATTTGATGAATACTTCATTGGAACCATCCTTTACCGGATATCCGACTTCAACAGCATGCATTGTGGAAAGTTGCACCCGGCAGGGTAGATCATTTCGAAAAAAACAGCAGGACGGAACCACGGCGTCCCGTCGCCTATTGCGGCAGCGACCTTGCCGCCTGCAGGTGGTTTTCAAGTGTTGGCAGGGTATTGGCCGCCCATGTCTTCAGGCTGGCATTTTCACCATTTTCAGAATAACGCCGGAACAGGGACACGGCATCTTCATGCGCTGATACCTGGTCGCTTCTGTACTGCAGGGCGAAATCACGTCCATGCAGGGTCTTGAGCTTGTCCAGTTCGTCCTGATGGGTTTCATCAAGTGCGGTAGGCTGCTGTATCTGCACGCTGCCACTATGAAGCAGATCCTGCAGGGCGGCGGATGTCTTCTTGTGGTCCGCGATCATTCGTGTCGCGAATTCCGTCAGGGCGGTATCCTTGCTGTGCAACGCCAGTTCACTGGACTGGATTTCAAACATGTCACTGATCGTCGCGATCTTGACAAAATCTTCCGTGCGCGGTGCGACACCCATCAGGGAATTGATCCCTGACTTTTCCGGTATGGACTGCGCCATGGCGGGCGTGGACAGGCATACAGCCACCCCCAGCATCAGTATTGTGCTTTTTTTCATTTGGCTTACTCCAGATATTTCGGAACGGGCACGTTCCATGCGGGCAGGCCATCATCGCGGCGGACGGGAAATGGCCCCTGCCCCTGTTTTTCCACGGACCAAGCGTTCATGGCGGACACACAAGATGGCTGAAAACCACATCAGCAGGTCCGGCCAGCCTGACCGTCCGCACGCGGGAAAGCGGAACCCGTGGAGGCTGCACCTGTCATGTTCAAGGTTTTTTCATACCACCGGGCATGGCCATGCCGGCCACCTTCATGCCCGGCAGCTACAGCCTTTTCGGGATTATTGATGAAATGGCCGGGATTGTGCGCGGATCACCCGTCACCACGGACGTTGGCATGGGTTATTGTGATGATACTGGTGTGTTCGTGCGGATCGATGCGATAAACCATGATCGTTCACCTTTCCCGGCTTTCCAGATTACAGCGGCACATGGGGATCCTTGTTTTTCCCCTGGCCCGTTGGGCCCGTCGTGGGAAGCAATCCTGAAACTGCACGCTGTGAACAGATCAACGGGACAGGATGCAGGCGGTTCCGGCCGCGCCATGCAAAATAAAAAAATAATATTCCCTTCTGAATTCATGAATTATATATCGAATTCATAATATAAAATTACAGGCGACGACCTGCCCATGCCTTGAAACCATTACATGCCCGCAGCATGTGAGGAAAAGGTCATGCCTGCACGGTCGTTGCCGTGTGCGGACGCAATCCCGTTTTCATATGATCACTGCCGGACCGTGAACTGCCACCCCATACAGGAATGACGGAACCCGTCCATGCAACATCTGTCACGCTTCGCCTTTGCCTGCGCCAGTGTCATGCTCATGCTGCTTGCGCTGCTGCTTCTGACATTCGGAATGATCGACCTTCTGTCCGCGCTGGGCCATTCGTGGCACGCGGGCCGGAACGCCATATTACAGGCCATAAGCTATGTCGTTATTGCCGTCGCGGTCTTTGACGTGGCCAAGTATTTTGTGGAGGAGGAAGTTATCCAGACAAGTGGCAAGAAAAGCCTGGGCGAAGCCCGCGCCAGCCTGACCAAGTTCATTACCACCATCATCATTGCCGTGTTCATAGAGGGGCTGGTGGGTGTATTTGAAACCAATACCAGCGAACCGTCCGATATACTGTATCCCGCCAGCCTGCTGGTTGTCGCGACATTGATTGTCGTGTCGCTTGGCGTATTCCAGCGCATGAGCGTGGATGCCGAACGCGAAAAGAAAAAGGTTGGTGGAGATGAGTGACCTCCACCGCGTCGGATGCCCCGCACATGGCGCGGCATCCGGTAGCCTGTCTGTTATTTCCTGGCCGGGGCGGGCTGCCCCTGGTCGGGAATGGCGGTTTCCGCAAAATCTTCGGAAACGAAGACCAGATTGTCAATGATCTGCTGCAGGGCTGCCGATGCCTCCTTCGGGTGACGGGCTTCGGTAAAGACGGTGGCGCGGTTGACCGCACCCAGCGTCTGGTCCAGCGGTGTGATCGCCATGATGAAGTCGGCATCTTCCGCCACGACCTGCAGCGTCTGCGCCGCCTGCTGTGTCTTGCCGGCCTTCAGCTGGGTATTGGCGGTGGAAATGGCCGCCTTCTTTTCCGGTGCCAGCGTTTCGCTACCGATGACTTCACCACCAACCGGCACCCATGCAACCGGCGTCGTGCCCGCGACATGCCCGTTGGGCGCGGGATGCTGGGGCGCGGGCTGCAGGCTGTTTTCAGCGGCCATGAACTTGTTGTTCGCCTTGCCTGCTGCGGTCAGGCGCTTTGTCGCGTCATATAATGCGGGAATGGCGGCGTCGGTCTGTCCGCCGTCAAGGATCTGCTTCGCATTGAGGATATCAGCCATCGCACGCTGCCCATCAGCGGACAGATGATTGAACGCACGGGTTACCTTGTATTTTTCCCAGTCGGTATGCAGCGATGCCGCATGCGCGCCAAGTGGTGCTGCAACCAGTCCGGTCACGACGGCCAGTGAAGCAATAAGACGCATGGTTTTCCTTTTTCAGCAAACGTGTCAGGTCACTGGTCAGCCCGATCGCTGACCCCATCCGGTATTGTTACAAAAAATTGCTCCCCGGTCCACGCTTATTCCCCACCGGGACACGGTTGCCGCCCTGTCGCAGCCTATGCCATGATCGCGGCCGGACAGAACAGAGGAAACTTTCATGTTTACCCATATCGTAATCGGTTCGAACGATATTGAAACCTCGAAGAAATTCTATGACCGTACTTTTGAAGCCCTTGATGTGCCGCCATCGGAAATCAATGCCAAGGGCCGGCTGGTTTACGCCGATCGCACCGGCCGCCTGATCGTGACCAAGCCCATCAATGGCCAGCCCGCAACGGCTGCCAATGGCGGGACAATCGGGCTGCACGCCCGTTCGGAAGACGCCGTGCGCAAATGGCATGCGGCCGGCGTGGCCAATGGCGGCACGACATGCGAAGACCCGCCGGGCATCCGTCACCATGAATCCGGTGACCTGTTCCTTGCCTACCTGCGTGACCCGACCGGCAACAAGCTGTGTGCCATGTATCGCGTCCCGCCAGCGTAAGAACGACACGCGCGGCAATTGCGGCATCAGGGGAACATTCACCGCGACGCGGCGTATTGATCCCTGATACCCATCTGCCGCGACGGTACGCGTCCCTGCTTCCGCCCGGCACCGGAATGCAGGAGACGCGCCATGCAGCAGGCGACCACACTTTCCGCCATCCGCAACCCTTCATCTCCCGGTCAGGACAGTCCATGGCATGATGTCATGCCACTGGCGGATCTGGCGGATGCCGCCCCACGCCGCATGCAGGTGGGCGACCGGTCCTTTCTGGTCGTGCGGCAGGGGGAGCAGGTACGGGCTTTTGCCGCGACCTGCCCGCACAAGGGCGCACCGCTGGAACAGGGTACGCTATGCGCGGGCAAACTGGTCTGTCCTTGGCACAAGGCCGTTTTTGACCTGAATGACGGCGGCCTGATCGAACCACTGGCGCTGGATCCGTTGCCCCGTTATCCCACGCGACTGGTGGACGGACGGATCCAGATCCAGCCTGTTGCCCTGCCCCTGCCCACACCTGTCCCGACTGGCGCCGATCAGGGCGTGGTGATTGTTGGCGCGGGTGCGGCTGGTGTCACGGCGGCCGTATCCCTGCGCGAATTCGGCTTTGCAGGCCGGATCACCCTGATTGGCGACGAGACAGCGCCACCCTATGACCGCACCGCCCTGACCAAGACGGTTCTGGCGGAAAAGGAGGAGGGCAACCGCGCGCCTCCCCTGCGTCCGGCCGGTTTTTACGAGACCCATGGCATAGACCGGGTGGTGGCGCGGGTCACGGCGTTCGATCCCGCCACCCGCACGGTGGAACTGTCGGATGGACGGAAACTGACTGGCGATCATGTCGTGCTGGCGCCCGGTGCTGCGCCACGCATGCTTGATGTGCCGGGCCATGACCTGCCCGACGTATTCACGCTGCGCAGCCAGGCGGACACGCAGGCCATACTGGCGACACGCAATATCACGGACCGGCACGTGGTTGTGTGCGGCGGCAGCTTTATCGGGATGGAGGCCGCGGCATCCCTGAACCAGGCCGGTGCGAAGGTCACGGTCATATCCGCCACCGCCGTTCCGTTTGAAAAGGCGCTGGGCCATGAAATTGGCCTGCGCCTGCGCAGGCTGCATCAGGAAAAGGGGGTCACCTACATTGGCGGCCACCGCGTCACCGCCATTGCGGAACGGGGTGGCAAACGGCAGGTCACGCTGGATAATGGCCGTATCCTGCTGGCCGATATGGTGGTGGCCGGTCTGGGGGTGCGTCCGGCCACCGGGTTCGTGCCCGCACTGGCCACGGCCCCCGATGGCGGCATTGACGTGGATGGCGCGATGCAGGCGGCCCCGCATGTCTATGCCGTGGGTGATATTGCGCGTTTTGTGCACCAGGGCCGGCGCATGCGGATCGAGCACTGGCGCACGGCACAGATACACGGTCGCGTCGCGGCGCGAGCCATTATGAAACAGCCCGGCCGGTTTGAGGAAATCCCGTGGTTCTGGACCCTGCAGTTTGGCAGGAAGCTGGAATATGTCGGGTATCAGGAACCCTTTGACCGTGTCACCATCGACGGGGATCTGGACGCTTTCAATTTCATGGCCACCCAGTGGAATGGCGCACGCCGTGTGGGCGTGATTACCGCCGGCAGGCCACGGGAAACGGGGGAACTGGTATTGCGTCGCACGCTGTAACGCGCCGTTTCCCGCACTGGCTGGATGGCGCGGAACAGGCTACCCTGCCCCACAGCCTACAGTCTTGTGCGGGGGAAACAGGTAATGACGGCATCCATCACGCCGCAACGGTCGTGCCGGCGTATCATTCCGGTCCTGGTGACGGTATTCAGCGTAATGGGGGGAAACCATCCCGGCATGTCGCGCGACCTGCCTGCCCCGACCGTGACGACTGATGCGACAGGATCGACCTGCGCTGCATTGCATGCACGGCCGGATGTGCAGATATCGCTTCTGTTCGGCCTGCGCCGCCCCCATGGTGGCCGCGTTACCAGGCGGGAATGGAACAGTTTCATGCGCGATACCCTGACCCCGCGCTTTCCTTCCGGGCTGTCGGTATTGCGGGCGGAAGGACAGTGGCAGGATCGCGAAAGCGGACGGATCGGGCATGAACCCGGACGGATCGTATGGATCGTGACCCCACCCGCCCCCGATCTGGCTGATCGGCTTGACGCCATCCGCCAGGCCTACCGCACCCGCTTCCAACAGCAGGCCGTAGGCGTGGTCATGACGGCAGGCTGTGCCGCCTTCTGACAGCCTGCCGGGAAGACGCGTCAGATACCGCCGGAAATGGGCAGGTTGACCCCGGTCATGTAGCTGGAATCATCACTGAGCAGGAACGCCACCACACCGGGAATTTCGTTGATGTTGCCATAACGGCGCATGGGAATGCTGCCGATCATCTGCTGCGCCACTTCCTTGGGGTCGGTGGAGAAATACTGGCTTCCCGCCTTTGCCTGCAATTCCACCTGCCGGTCCCACATGAAACCCGGTCCCATGAAGGCGGGGCTTATGGCATTGACGCGGATGTTGTAGGGGGCAAGATCCTTCGCCGCGACTTCGGTCAGGCCAATGATGGCGAATTTGGATGCCCCATAGGCCGCCATGTTGGGCGGTCCCTGCACGCCCGCCATGCTGGCCGTATTGACGATACGGCCGAATTTGCGCGCAACCATGTGCCGCGACACATGCCTGAGCACATGGAACGCGCCAACCACGTTGATCTGCATGACACGGGCGAAATCCGCCTCCGGATAATCCTGCACCGGCGCGAAGGCCCCCTGATAGCCCGCATTGTTGAACAGGAAGTCGATCTGACCCAGTTCCGCCACCACGGTTTCGACCGTCTGGCGGACCTGTTCGCTGTCCGTCACGTCACAGGTATAGATGTTGATGCGCACTTCATGTTCCAGCAGCGAGGCGCGTGCCTGTTCCAGCTTGGCGGCATCGACATCCAGCAGCGCCAGATCGGCGCCCTGGCTGGCCAGACGGCCTGCCGTCGCAAGGCCGATATTACCCGCCGCACCTGTTACGACAGCCACTTTTCCTGAAAACGGATGGGGAACACCAGACATATATGTTTCCTTGATCACAAAGGGCCCGGATTGAAAAGAAAGGACAGCACGCCCGTCCTGCCCTGTCGGCACCGGACGTTGCAACGTCTTTGTGACCTAGCCGGTTCAATATGGTCCGGCTACAGGAAAATGTGAATGGGACCTGATCATGAAACCCCGCATTCAGGGTTGCGACTGGATCTGGCAGGTATGGTCCTGCAGTTCCTCCCCCGATGCACGGTCGCCATGCACAAGATCGACATGGTCATCAAGAATCACGAAACCCTGCCGTCCATCAGCCTGCCTGATACCCGCGATCACCAGCGTATGCCGTCCCATTTCCCGCGCGGGGTCGGCCATGTCCCGCGCCAGCAGCGCAAAAGGCCGCACGCCCGACAGGTCGGGCGTATCGACCAGACGGGCACGATAGGCATGGCCATACAGCGGCAGGGCAGCCCATCGCGCGCCCAGACGCGGCAGCGCATGCTGCAACGCCGCCCGGACATCGGGACGGATGCAGTCAACATGAATATGAAGCTGATTCTGGCTGCGCCCGTAGACCGAGTTTATGGCCAGGGACATGTCCTCCCCCGGCAGGGCGTGGGACAGCCTGCGGTTGACGCGCGCCGTCTGCCGCCAGGCATAGGCAACGTAATCCGGCGCATCCCCACGCGTAATGGCGCGATCTTCCATGCCTGTAATGCGCCGTGTCGGGATCAGCAGGTACTGCCCCGTCCCGACACGGTCCTTCAGCACGGCATAACCGGCATGTGTGTCGGTTTCCTCACACGGGTTGCCATCCGCATGCGCCACGCACTGTTCATGCACGATATGCCATAACGCATCGGGGGAATGCCCGCCCGCCACCAGGCGGGCACAGACCAGCACCCCCGCCAGCACGCCCGCGCCCCACAGCATCCGTTTCATGCACAGGCCCCCTCAACCCGCCTGCTGGCGTTCCCACCGCCTGACCAGGGGCAGCAGCAGGGCAAAGACCAGTGTGGCAAGCGCCGCAAGGCCGGTCAGGGACCGGAACAGGTCACCGTAGATCCCCAATGTCCGTGCGGCGTCCATGCGGATCGGATCGGGTACATCGACCGCCGCCATGTTGGCGACAAGGCTGCCGACATACATGGCGAACCCGATCAGCACATAATAACACCCCACCATGAAGGCGCTGATACGCGCGGGCACGTAACGGGCGATTGCCGCAAGGCCAAGGCCGCTGATCATCAGTTCCCCCAGTGAAAGTGGGCCATATCCCACCAGCATCACCCATGGCGAGACAAGGGGCGACGCCGACAGGGCCGCGCTGCCCCACCATATCAGGAACGACAGGGTCACACACCCGAAACCGATGATGAATTTGACCGCAATACCCATGTCGATATGCCGCCGCCCCAACGCACCATAGAGCGCGACCAGCAATGGCGTGCCCGCCATGATCCATAACGGGTTGAAACCCTGGAACTGCCCCGCCGAAAGTGAAAACAGGTGCACGCCCGCCAGCATGAAATCCTTGCCGACATTACGCAGGGCGAACAGGGTGAGCGATGTCACCATCTGCTGGTAGAAAATGAAATACAGCGCCACCTCGAACGTCAGCAGGTACATGATCTTCAGTCCCGGGCGCTCCGCCGCAGCCGCACGCCTGTACACCATGACCCACGCAAGCAGGATCAGGATGCCGGACGCAACGACAAGTCCCCCCTGAATGGAGGTGGATGCAAAAACACGCGCCGCCAGTTCGACAGCAGCCCCCGTTCCCGCAATCACCGCCAGCACGCGCCACGCCGGCACGGGACGGAAATCCGGGTCCGTTCCGGTACGGGCCAGCCGCGCACGACGCAGGAAGTAACAGCCCGTACCCAGCCCGAGCCCCACGGCACAGGACACGAACGCCGCCCCCCAGCCATAGGCCTGCTGCAGCCATGGTGTCAGGAACAGGGAAAATGTCGAACCGACATTGATCGCCATGTAATAGATCGTGAAGGCCACATCCAGCTTCTGGTCCTGCCCACGGTATATGATGGTCACCATGTTGCACGAATTGGGCTTGAACAGGCCGTTGCCGACCACGATCACCCCCATGGCGAGATAGAGCGCGCGCGCACTGCCCCCCGCTGTCCCCAGCAGCAGATACCCCAGGGCAAGGACAATGCCACCGGCCACCATCGTGCGCCGCGATCCCGTGACCCGATCGCCCAGCCACCCGCCCGCCACGGGTGCCGCATAGGTCAGGGCGGAAAAACTGCCCCACAACATGTTGGCCTGCGTATCGTGCAGGCCCAGTTTCTGGACCATGTACAGCAGCAGGATCGCCTGCATGCCGTAAAAGCCGAACCGTTCCCATGTTTCCATGGCCAGCACGACGCCAAACGCCGCGGAACGGTCCACGCGGGACAGTGTGGCGTCGGGATCATGCATCCAGCCTGACCTCAGGGCAGTACGGGCAGCCAGACGGCGGAAGGATGGTCGGGGTCATGATAGATGTCCTGTGTCGCCGCGACATAATCCTGCGGGCGCGCCTGAAGGATGCTGGGCACGAATTTCTGCGGGTTGCGGTCATATAGCGGGAACAGGCTGGACTGGATCTGGACCATGATCCGGTGCCCCGGCTGAAAGACGTGGTTGATGACCGGCAGGGTGAAGCGGTAGCGCTCCACCTGACCGGGGGTAATGGCGGTCGGGTGCGCGAAGTCATGGCGGTACCGCCCACGGAAGATATCCATGGATACCGGCAGTTCATACCCCCCCATTTCGGGGCGGTCGGCGGTGGTGGGCGGGTTGACGTCGATCACCTTCACCACCCAGTCCGCATCCGACCCGGTGGTGGCGGCATACAGGTCCGCCACCGGCACGCCACTGACCCGGACGGGCGTGGTCAGGACCGGGGTTTCATAGGTCAGGACATCGGGACGGCTTTCTGCCGATCGCTGGTCCTGCACCAGCCATGTCTTCCAGCGGTCCCCATCGGTTACAAAGGAAAAGGGCCGGGCCAGGAACGGTACCGGATGCTGCGGGTCGGACACATAACGGTCTGATGCCTGCGCCCCCTGTCCGGGCTTATGGGTGGACAGTCCGTGATCCGCCTGCACGAACAGGGGCTGGAGCGGATGCGCGCACTGCCCGTCACAGGCCTGCGGCCAGTGGTCGATGTAATCCCACCGGTTCTGCCCGGTGTTGTACAGGATGGCCTGCGGCAGGTGGACCGCCGGCGCGTTGGCGCGCAAATACTGGTCAAAGAACGGGCGCAGCACGTCGTGGCGGAACTGCGACGCCGTATCGCCATTCCAGTGCAATGGCCCCAGGGATGAGCCATCGTAATTGACCTGGCTATGCCGCCACGGCCCCATGACCATGACATTGGGGACCGTGGGATGGGTGGCCTGCACCGCCTGCCATGCGTGGATCGCGCCCCACATGTCTTCCTGGTCCCACAGCCCTTCCACCCATAATGTCGGGATGGTCAGCCTGTGGCGCGCCAGAAGCTGATCAAGGGCCTGCTGCTGCCAGAACGCATCGTAATCCGGATGGGCCAGCATACGCTGCCACCATGGGAACTGATCCAGACCCGCATCATGCGCGAACTGTTCCGCCGACCCGGCGGACAGGAAATTGCTGTAATCATCCTGACCCACACGCGGGATGGTATGGCCTTCGCCGCGTTCGGTCATCTGTTCGGGAAAATAATCAAGGCCGCCCTGGCGGAACGCACCGTAATGATACCAGTCATCGCCCATCCAGCCATCGACCATGGGGCTTTCAGGGGCAGTCACCTTCAGCGCGGGATGCGGGTCCAGCAGGGCCATGACCACCGTGAACCCTTCATAGGACGAGCCGAGCATCCCCACCCGCCCGTTTCCCTGCGGCACGTTATGGACCAGCCATTCGATGGTATCCCACGCATCCGTCGTCTCGTCCGTGCGGGTCGGGTTCAGCGGGCCACGCGGGGGACGGGTCATGACATAGTCCCCTTCCGATCCGTATTTGCCGCGGATGTCCTGAAATACGCGGATATAGCCTGCCTCGACAAACGCATCATCACCCTGCGGCAGGATGGAACGGATATCGGGCGCGTCCGTAATGCGGTTCACCCGTTCGGACGCATGGTAGGGCGTGCGGGTCAGCAGCAGGGGCGCGTTCGTGGCGTCACGCGGAATGACAATGACCGTATGCAGCTTCACCCCATCGCGCATCGGGATCATGACATCGCGCTTGATGTAATTGCGCGCGCTGGTGGGAAAGGTCACATGGGCGGGGATGTCGCTGCCGGTCTGCACGCTCAGCGCGGACGGATCGGCCGCCTGCGGGGCAGCCCCCGCGTCCCGTGCCGCATGGGCCTGTCCCGCCGGTGCGCCCGACGCCATGGTGGCGAGCATGATCGCAAGGGAAGGTACATGCCGCCAGGAAAGTCGTTTCACGTCAATTCCACTCCACTACCGCCAAGCGCGGTCCTGTTTGTTACTGCTTGATAACAATAAGTGAGGGCGGAAACAGTTGTAAACACACACAATGACGGGAATACGCGGCAGGCGGCTGCCATCAGGCATTCATCAGGGCCAGCCCCTCCGCGACCGAGACGAATTCATTGCCCATGTCCACGCGCTCCGCCCCGAAACGCCGGTTGAACAGGTCACGCACGGCGGGCACGAACGATGTGCCCCCAGTCAGGAAGACGCGGTCAATGGCCGTGGCGGGCAGTTCCGCCCGTTCCAGCGCCAGCCCCACGGCATCGTCAAACTGCTTCAGGTCGGGTGCGATCCAGCCTTCGAATTCAGCACGCGTGATTTCCCGGTTTATATGCACGTCACCGTGGTCATAGCGCAGGACCGTGCGCCCGGCGGTGGACAGGTCCCGTTTCGCCGCCCCCACCGCGCGATACAGCGCCTGTCCCTGCTGTTCATCAATGATGCGCATCAGGGCATGGAGCCTGTCGGGTTCGGACGCGGTGCGGGCGACATCGGCGATGTTACGCAGGGTCTGGGGGGTGCGCATCAGCGCCAGGCGGTGCCAGCGCCCAAGGCTTGCATACCATTCGGCCGGAACCGGCAGCGGCTGCCCGCCCATGACGCGATAGGTGGCATGGCGGCCCAGTTCGGGTGCAATGACATTATCGATGATACGGTAATCGAACTGGTCGCCCGCAATGCCGACACCGGCATATCCCAGCGGGGTGGCGTTGCGCAGGTTGGCCGGGTCAAAGCGCAGGATGGAAAAGTCACTCGTGCCGCCGCCAAAATCCCCCACCAGTACGGTCGCGGGCGCATCCAGCCGCCGGGCGAAATGCCAGCCCGCGGCCTCGGGTTCCAGCGCCACGTCGATATGATGGAAGCCCGCCGCACGGAAGCTGTCACGCAGGCGCTGTTCACCCAGCGCATCATCGGGCCGTTCACCCGCGAAATGCACGGGGCGGCCCACCGTTGCGGTGACATCGGCCGGGTCAACGTCGATCGTGCGCATGAGGCATGCCAGGAAACTGGCGATCAGCATTTCCAGCGTCATGACCTGTCCCATAAGCCGGGTCTGCCGGAAAGACGCCTGCGCCAGATAGGATTTCATGGACATGATCAGCCGACTGTCCGCCGGGTCTTCCAGATAGGCGTCGATCGCCGCCGCCCCGATCGCCTCCTGCAGGGATGACCGCCCCGGCATGCCTTCCTCACGCCACAGGCACAGCAGCGACCGGCATGTTTCGGATGGGGGATGATGGGGAAAGGAAAAACGCGCGGGCATGGGCCGCCCCTGCGCATCCAGCACGACCACGACGGTATTGGTCGTGCCGAAATCTATACCGAGCCGCACGCTCCGGTTGGATCCGATGGAAGACATACCGTCTCAATAGGCATGTGCCTGCTGCATGTCCATCCGTCTGGCCCTGTTTTGCACGCCGTGCCCGGTTCAGGAACCGGACGGACGGCCCGTAATGAGCCACAGCATGAGTGCCGGCAGGAAAAAATACAGCCCCGTGGCCGCCACCAGCCATGGCATGAGGAACACCACATCCGTATGCAGCACGAAACGGCAGACCAGGTTCGCTATTCCCAGCATCGCGACGACACACGCGAAGGCGCCCGCGTTCATCAGCAATGTTCGGTCCCCGTTCATCTGCCGGAGTTTCTGTTCCATCATGTGACCTCGCCTTTTCACCACCCGTAAGCCATGTCCCGCGCATGGGAATGCCTGCCTGCTGTACCCCAGGACCGCCCGTGTTGGAAGCCATCCGCCACGTCGGGGCGCCGTCCGCAGCCACGGGCCGTAACGGGGCGGGGTCGTGGGCGCCAGTATTTTCCTTTTTTCTTCATGTTGTTTATTGCTGATCAATAACGACAGAATGCCTCTATCCGGTTGTATAATGTGCGGCCACGAAGGAAACTGTCTTACATGGCGCGTTTTCCCGTCCGTCGCATCTGTCATATCCGCTACGGTGCATCATACGCGACGCGTCCGGCGGCAGGACAACTTTCAGGGGCAGATTGCCGGAGCGGCCTGCAGATGCTGCGTGTATTCCGCACGGTGGCACAGCGGGGCATTGCATTTTCAACGCAGCGTATCCGGCATTCCCCAGCGGTACGTCCTGCCCCTGCATGGAGCATGGAGCCAAGCGCACATCACCGTACGGACACGGTCCGTGACAGGGCCTTCATCCTCCTCATCGGGTTCCAGCGGTTCGACCAGCGTGTCCTTGTCAGGGTCGATGGGTTCGTCCTCATCATAATCGGGAAAATGTTTTTCCGGCCGGTCCAGTGGTTCCTTCTCATCGGGTTCACCATGATCGGGATCATCCACGGGTGGCGGCATGTTTGCGGGCGGGCGCGCCGGAACGGAATTCCAGGGGGACGCCATTATCTGTCTGCTGAACATGGCATGTTTTCCTGAATGGTTCCCCATGCAACGGGCATGATGAAGGCAGGTTGCGACGACACGGAAGACATTTTCCGGCCGGATTATCCAACCGGCCTCCGCAAATTATCTCTCCTTTGCCGCATAACAGGGATTTTGCGTATTTTTTCGGGTTATATGCAAAAATATGGCCGCTCCATATCACCAAACCGGCTTGTGCTTCATGAAAATTACACATAAACAATTGCAACTACCCGACATAAATCACTTAATTTTTTAGTATAATTTAGATGCAAAACGAGCAGGAACGGATAGACAGGCGCCCCCGACGCGGCGGCCGGACTGCATATACCCCAGACCCGCAACCATTGGACCATGAAGCCCCCCATCATGCATCTGACTGAATCGATCAACCTGCTTTATGTGCTGTCTGGCCTCGGGGTCGGCTTTCTTGTTGGCATGACCGGCGTTGGGGGCGGGTCGCTCATGACCCCGCTGCTCATATTGCTGTTCAAGGTCCATCCACAATCCGCCGTGGGCACGGACCTGCTGTATGCGGCCCTGACCAAGACGGTGGGCACATTGGTGCATGGCCGCAGCCAGTCGGTGGAATGGCGCGTGGTGGGACGGCTGGCGCTGGGCAGCATACCCGCCACCCTGCTTACGATCGCAGCCCTGCACTGGGCGGGCAGTCCGTCGGCGCAGGTGACACATGTGATTTCGGTGGCGCTGGGCATAGCGCTGCTGATCACGGCCCCCAGTGTGCTGTTCCGCCACCGCCTGCAGATGCTGTCGCGACAGAAGGCCGGCAGCGTTTCCCCCGCCATGACCGGCCAGTTGACCACGTTGCTGGGTGCGGTGCTGGGTGTCATGGTCACGCTGTCTTCGGTCGGTGCGGGGGCCATTGGCATGGCGGCGCTGATCTTTCTGTATCCCACGCTGGAAATCCGCCGGCTGGTGGGCTCCGACATTGCCCATGCCGTACCCCTTACGGCCATCGCGGGCATGGGGCACTGGTGGATCGGGGATATTGATATCCCGCTGCTGACTTCGCTGCTGTGCGGATCCATTCCGGGCATCATACTGGGCAGCCTGTGCATCGGGCTTGTTCCCGACCGGGTGCAGCGCATCATACTGGCCGCGATCCTTGTTACAGTTGGCCTGAAGGTTATCTGAGGGCCTGCGCCACGCACGGTGCCCCCCAGCACCTTGCGCTTCGGGCACCATCCATTACCCTACCGCAACCATAACAGGCGGAAGGCAGGGTAATGGCATACGGAAAGCTGGCGATCATCCTGACCTGTGCAGGGTGCTGTGCGGTCATCGGGGCGCAGGCGGCCCCTGCGCCGGCCGCAACGGACATGCGACAGGTCTTCGCCCCGCTGTCCCTGCCTGCCGCGCCCAACCGCTACAATTCGGGTTCCGGCCTGCCGGGGCCGGATTACTGGCAGAACCGGGCGGATTACATGATCCATGCCCGTATCGATACATCCACCCATGTCCTGTCGGGTGAGGAAACGCTGACCTACACCAATAACAGCCCCGACAGCCTTGATACGCTGTGGCTGCAACTGGACCAGAACATCTATCGGCCCCATTCCCGCGCGGGCTTCGCCAATCCCGAACGCCATCCCCATACGACAGGGGGCATGGTGATCGATTCCGTCGCCATCATGCGCCACGGGCACGAAATCCCACTGCCGCCGCGCATATCCGATACCCGCATGCAGCTTGTCCTGCCTGATATGGCGTTGACGCATGGACAGAAGGTCCGGATCCGCATCCGCTGGCATTACACTGTTCCCGGCCCATGGGGCGGCCGCACGGCGGTGACACCCGCCCGGGATGGCGAAATGTACGAAATCGCGCAGTGGTATCCCCGCATGTGCGTTTATGACAGTCATCGGGGATGGGACACGCTGCCCTATCTGGGGCAGGAGTTCTATCTGGAATACGGCGATTTTGATTACAGCGTCACGGTGCCGTGGAATTTCACGGTGGTCGGTTCCGGCGCGCTGCTCAACCCGGGTGACGTCCTGACCCGGACCGAACGCGCCCGTCTGGCGCAGGCGGCCCGCAGCGACCGGACCGTCATGATCCGCACGGCGCACGACGTGACGGACCCGACAAGCCATGCGGCCCGTACGGGGGAAAAGACATGGCATTTCCATATGGAAAATACGCGTGATGTCTCCTTTGCCGCCTCCCCTGCCTTTTTGTGGGATGCGGCGCGCATTGACCTGCCCCCCGTGCATCCGGCACCGGGCAGGAAGCCCGTGCCACGCCTGGCCATGTCGGTTTACCCGCGTGAAGGCAGCGGGCCGCAGGCATGGGACCGTTCCACCGAATATGTCAAGCATGCCATTGAATACTTTTCCAACCAGTGGTTCCCCTATCCCTGGCCCAATGCCGTCAATGTGGGGGGCCACGGGGCGGGCATGGAATATCCCGGCATTGTCTTTGACGGGTGGGAAGACCGGAACGATACGCTGTTCTGGATCACCACGCATGAACTGGGCCATGACTGGTTCCCGATGATCGTGGGCAGTAATGAACGGCGTGACGCATTCATGGATGAAGGGTTCAATACCTTCATCGACGCCTATGCTTCCCGGCATTTCAACCATGGGGAATACGCGCCCAAGCATGACGCGGAATTCGCGCCCCTGACCGGCAGGCCCGCCGACGACATCATTGCGGTGCTGAAAGACCCGAAGGCACCGCCCCTTATGACACCTGCGGAACTGGTGCCAGAAGAATACCGGCATCCGGTCACGTATTTCAAAAGCGCGTACGGATTGATGCTGCTGCGCGAACAGATACTGGGGCCGGAACGGTTTGATACCGCCTTCCGCCGTTATATCCAGGCATGGGCATACCATCACCCGACCCCGTCGGATTTCTTCCGGCTGATGGAAAGTGAAGCCGGGGAAGATCTGGGCTGGTTCTGGCGTGGCTGGTATTTTGAAAACGACTGGCCGGATTACGGTATATCCGGCCTGTCCCATGTCAATAATGATGCCCGCCAGGGTACACAGGTCCGTATACGCACGAAGGGCAGGCTCATGCTGCCTGTCACGTTACGGCTGGAATATGTTGACGGCACGCATCTCGATCAGGTCATCCCAACGGAAAGCTGGCACCTGACCGATACCGTGACGGCGACCTTCCCCGGCGGTCCGGCTGTCGACAGGGTCATCCTTGATCCCGACCATATCCTGCCCGACCCGGACCGCAGCGATAACATACGCCGTCTGAAATAAGATAATGCACGACCAGCCGGGCACGATGATACAACATTCCGCTGACCGAATACCTGTTTCCCGACCGGCTTATTGCACGCGCCACAAACATGACATGGCCAGACGGTAATTAGAGACTGTTTGAAAACAAATCATTGATAAAAAATAATAAAAACTTTTGGTTACCACCTTTTTTCAAAAAGGTGGCATTCTTCGAAGTTTTTAAAAAAAGCTTCACCAAAAACTTCTTTATGATTGCTGAATGTTTCCCGGGCTAACTTTTCAAACAGTCTTTTGTACCGTGTATCATATCGTTACAATATACATGCCAATACAGACGCCATCATGCCCCTGCCCTGCATGATGGTCTTCACCCACAGGATCGCGCTTTATACGGGGATGATTGGCCCGGCCCCGTGGACGGCGGGACAACGACATGCATTCATGACAGGTTGGAAATGCAATATTTCACCTGTCATTACATATGGCGAAATATCTTTATCTTCCCTGAAAATACAAACACCCAGCCTGCGAACAGGCTGGGTGTTTGTGATCATGCGGCGTATCCATTACGCCTGTGCGTCAGCGCCCTTCTTGCGACGCGCACGGGTCTTGCGCGCGGGCTTTGCCGGGGCTTCCGCCGCGACTTCGGGTTCCGGCTCAACCACAACCTTGCGACCCAGACCGATCTTCTGTGCAAGGGATGAGCGATGCGCGGCATAATTGGGCGCGGTCATCGGATAATTGGCGGGCAGGCCCCATTTTTCACGATACTGCTCCGGCGTCATGCCATATGCCGTCTGAAGGTGACGCTTGAGCATCTTCAGCTTCTTGCCGTCTTCCAGGCAGATCACGTAATCAGGAAATACTGATTTCTTGATCGGCACGGCCGGCTGCAGCGGGGCGGGTTCAACCGCCTTTTCGGCGCCCAGCCCCTTCAGCGCAGTATAAACCGTCTCGATCAGGGTGGGGATCTGCTCGATGCCAACGGTATTATGATTGGTATGCGCGGCCACGATCTCTGTCGTCATGGATACCAGTTCGGTATGCGGGAGATCTTTATTATCCAATGTCTGTATCTTTCCTCTGTAGATTGCCGTCCAGGGACATATCTGCCCTATCAGTAATAATCATGCGTCTATTATGCAACCACAACAAAGCCTTTTGATGCATATTTTTTATATCATACCCATTACACGCACATACGCAGCAATGCCTGCATGGGTTACATATCAGTACGCCTTTCTGTGTTCGGACAAGCACGGTTTCCCAATAATAAATCCACCCATTATCGCATTCACGGATCATATGCAATTTTTTGTTTGGAGAGTTGGAAAAAATAGCATTTCAGATCCCTAATTTACTGATTTTTGTTAATGAATTTTCATTGTTTTATAAGCACATCATATAGAATATCCGACCTGTTCATCGATCATGCTCGATGGAAAAAATAAAAACAAACCTTATAGGCAGAAGTAAATAACCTGCGGAATTTGAATTACATGAAGTCATTTAATTTTTATTTTTATACAAATATATATTTATGTGCATGATTTTATAAATAATAATTAAAATAAAACGCGACAAAACCAGTAACTTTTCTATAATTACATATTATTTTAAATGTATATTCATATTCTGGCCTGGCGCTTACCATGCGTCCTCCAGCATGATCCGCAACTGCATGGCATGAATCCTACGGACCATATCCCGCACGCATCTGCATCATAATACATGCTGTCATTCCGTTATTGCAGAACCAGACCTCGCCATCATTGCATTTATTTCAGAAATACACGCCGTGGTTGTGTATATGTTATCATGCATATCTGTTCGCCATGTTCCGGTCTGGCTGATATGTCGGCCAACCCCAGTCGAAAGTAACAGACTGTGGCAGGTGGCCTATACGCCAATTCCAATACCCGTATGATGATGCATGAATAGACAAAACAAGCAGGATGATGTCATTCCATCCTGCTTTTTCCATTCCTGCTCCATGGACAATGTGGCTGTCAGCCCTGACCCTGTTGACAACCGGTCCAGTTTTCAACTGGTCGCAATGGAAATGGCAGCCACGAACGCGGTAGCCATCTTTTCATGTTATTATATTGCGACAGTCCTTGATTACATCCCGCCTGTTTATGGAAATATCTGACCGGCCCCCATGTTCCGGATCCGTACCGGAAAGCATCTGGGGCATACCCTGTCAGCCATTGCCCACAGGCTGCATGGCCTTCCCCTGGTTCGACGGGAATACGCTGCCACGTCATGCCGATTTCATGACGCTGGAAGCTTGCCGAAAATCGTACAACAGTGTCGTGCCGAAGGGACGAATGGAACCTGAATATTACATCCTTCGAATGCTGAAGCATAACGCTCGCAATTCGTGATGACCTTGTGACAGCAAGTGACGCATGCGAAAGATCGCTCGACAACCCATAGGCGTGTCAGCCGGACGCAGCCACGTCTAGCCTTGGGCAACTTCATGACCTCAACGGCGATATCGTGGACCCGTGCTGCCTCGACAGGCTTTTTGCCTGTATGGCCCAGATCAACATAAGCCTGTTCAACGCTATCGTCAGTGGCCATCCCGATTGGCTGACGTCATATGCAGGGCCAGCAGGTGCCCCAGCGTGTCCACCGCCATATGCAACTCTGATCCCTTTTTGCGTTTGCCCCCATCATATCCGGCGCGATGGTCCGCCTTCCGGCGTCGGGCGCAAGGTCCGGCTATCGAGAATGGCCACTGTTGGTTCTGCCTCGCGGTCAGTGATTTACAGGCGCCAGTCCATCCACCATGATATGCGGCAGTCCCCGGCTGCATGTTTCCACGCGGGCGACAATGTCATAGGTCTGGCGCAATGTATCGGGTGTAATGACATCACACGGCCCCCCGGCCGCGATGATTTTACCCGCGCGCAGGATGACATCATAATCCGTCATGCGTACGGCAATATTCAGGTCATGCAATACCATGACCGTTACGATGTTGCGCCGTTCCGTCTCGCGCCGCAGCACCTCCATGACAGCAAACTGGTGATGCAGGTCAAGCGCGCTGAGCGGCTCATCAAGCAGCAGGGCGTCGGGATGCCGCCCCAGGGCCTGCGCCAGCCCCACAAGCTGGCGCTGCCCGCCCGACAGTTCATCCATGTACCGCATGGCCAGATCCGCGATGCCGAATATGTCCAGCATGCGCAACGCCGCGTCGATTTCATCCCCGCCCGAAACCCCGGGCATTACGCCCGTGGCATTCCGGGCAGCCAGAAGCGATTCCAGCACCTGTAGATGCACAGTGGCCGGCAGGGTCTGGGGCAAATACAGGCAACGCCGTGTCCGCTGCGCCAGCGACATGCGCGAAAGTTCATCCGGGCCAAGCATGATCCGGCCCGTCGCCTCCCCCAATCCCGCCATGGCACGCAGCAGGGTGGACTTGCCACTGCCATTGGGACCAAGCAGGGCAGATACCCTTCCCGTGGGAAACGGGCCGACCGTCAGGTCATCCAGAACGGTGCGTCGGCCATATCTTACGGTTACATGTTCCGCGAACAGGCCATCCATCATGAAAGCCCCTGCCGGCGCAGGATAATGGTAAGGAAGAACGGAATGCCCACCAGCGCCGTCACGATACCGGTCGGGATCACCACGCCGGGCATGATGTTGCGCGCCGCCACCGAAGACAGCGACATGACCAGCGCACCAACAAACATGCTGCCGGGCAGATAGAAACGATGGTCCTCCCCCAGCAGGCGACGGGCGATATGGGGTGCGACCAGTCCGACAAACCCGATTGTTCCCACGAAGGACACCGCCAGCGCCGACAGGATGCTGACCCGCAGCAACGCACCCCGCCGCACGCGTGGCACGTCCACCCCGAGGCTGGCGGCGCGTTCTTCCCCCATGCGCAGCACGGTCAGTTTCCATGCGGCGCGAAAGGAAAGCGGCGCCACCACCACGCAGGCCGCCGCCAGCAGCCCCAGCTTGGGCCACGTCGCCCGCGTCAGGCTGCCCATGGTCCAGAACACCAGATCCTGCAGCGCGTCTTCATTGGCGACAAACTGCAACAGGGAAACCAGTGCATGGAACGCGAATACCAGGGCAATGCCAAACAGCACAACCGTGCCCGTTCCCGCGTTGCGCCTGCGTGACACCATATCCAGCAGCAGGACGGAACCGATGGCGAACACGAAGGCATCGGCCGACACTACCCATGCATCCGGCACGCCGGGCAGACGCCATTGCAGGATAATGGCCAGTGAGGCCCCGAACGCCGCCGCGGCCGAAACCCCCAGCGTAAACGGACTGGCCAGCGGATTGGCCAGCACGGTCTGCATTTCCGCCCCGGCCAGCCCCAGCGCCGCCCCCACACATACGGCCATGAGCGCGTAAGGCAGGCGGATCTGCCAGACAATGACACTCTGCCCGGCAGATACATCCCGCGCGTGCAGCAGCGTATGGATCAGCGCCCCCACCGACAGCCCGGATGGCCCCAGACAGAAATCAAGCACGACCGAAGCGACGATACACAGGGCAATGACCGCCAGGATTCCCAACCGCCGTCGCAGCAGTATGCGATAGGCGCCACGCACCTGCCGGGCATAACCCGACAGGTCGGAAGACGGGAGGGTGGGCGTGCTTGCCGGTACGTCATCAGGGATGCGCATTGATCCAGAATGTCCCTTCCTGCCTGACGGGGAGAAAGCGGTCATATAGTTCCTTCTGCGTCGCATCGGGATCAAGGTCGGCAAACAGGTCCGGATGGAACCACTTCGCCATGACCTCGACCGCAAGGATGTTGTACGGCGAATCATAGAATGAATGCCAGATGCCGTAGTCATGCCCGGTAGTGACCGCACGCAGGCTGGAAATGCCCGGACGGTCGGTTACACGCCGCAGGGACGCGCGCGCGACTTCCGGCGTGACCTCCGCCCCCATGCGCAGGCCCGGCCCGCTGGCCTTCGGCCCCTTGGTGCCGTCGGCTATGTATATGTCCGGGTCAGCGGAAATGACCTTTTCCAGATCAATGTCCCCGATATATCCCGGCAGCAGGGGCGCTGCGATATTCTGGCCACCGGCCGCCGTAATGAACGCGCCCATGTTGCCCTTGCCCGCCGTATGGCAGCAGCTTTCGCGCATGGCGGCCAGCATTTCGATAAAGACCCGGGGCCGCTGCGCTTCAGGCAATGACGCCACCCGGTCGGTCACGTGTTTCAGGTGCGACTGGTAGAAGGACAGGTAATCCGCGGCTTCCTGCTCCCGGTGCAGCACCCGGCCCAGTATCTGCATGGATGCGACGGTGTCATGCAGCGGGTCGGCGCGGAAATCGACAAAGACGACCGGCACATGCGCACTTTCCAGTTGCGCGACCAGTTCGCTCGCCGCCCCCGGCCCATGGCCGGACACCGTCAGGATCGCAAGGTCGGGGTGCAGGTCCAGCACGCGTTCGGGACTGACCGTATCCGCCGTGGTCTTGCCAATCAGCGCCACCCTGGCCGCCTGTGGGAAGGTTGCGACGTACTGATCGTAACTCTGGGTATCCGCGCCGCGGAATTCTCCCTGCCATCCCACGATCCGGTCAAACAGGTGCTGCTTTTCCAGTGGGGCAAGGGCATAGACCAGACGCCCTTCCCCCAGGATGATGCGGTGGACACTGGCCGGAATGTCCACCTTGCGGCCGGCAAGGTCGGTCACGGTTTCAGCCCGTGCCGCAGGCAGTCCCGTCGACAGGCCCATGACCGCCACCACCCCGCATGCCAGCACACGCCAGTTATCCAGTATCCGTCCCATCACCCTGCTCCGATCTATATGATTACCCCCAGGGACATCATTTCTGGGGATAGGCAAAATTGAACTTCTCGGTAAACGGCTTCCAGAACCCCGGCGTGCCGGTTTCCTTGTCCACGTGATGCAGGAAGCCACTCTGTTCGGGTGAGGAATAGGTCAGCACGACCGTATAGCGGCCCGGGCCGTCCATCTGCACGTTATCGGCATAATGCGGGCCGTCCTTGGCGGTCATGAAGTGCATCGTGCCTTCAGCCTTCCACGGCGTGCCGTCCTTGGTCAGTGAATAACCGATCGTAAGATACGGCACCCATGCGCCATCGGGATATCCCCATACGTTATCAGCGGTGGCGTGGACGTCGGTTTCAAGATGGATGGTGTCGGGTTTGGTATTGTCGGTCATGCCGGCGGGCATGGGATCCACCATGATACCCGTCAGGTAGCTGGACGCGATTTCCATGTCATGCGCCTGAACGGGGCCACCGATGGGATATTCACGCGCCTGTGCCGCCGTGACACCGACAGGCAGGGCCGCGATGGCCAGCGCCAGTATAGAACACTTTTTCTTCATGATGACTGTTTCCATATATCTGAACATCAGGTCAGGGCGCCTGTTTTATTTTTTAACCTTCAGTAATCCCATGACCAGATTACAGATCCCCTTCCGGCTGATTTCACAAATCTGATAATGATAATTGTTATCACTGTCAACGGATGGTATGTGCTGTGCGATACACACGGAGACTACCTGCCATGATCAGCCATCCCCTCGCGTTTATGCGACTGCCCTATGCGGTCCTGATCGCAATGGACAGCCGGATGCTGCACTTCTGGCTGCAGCCGGTCCATTACCTGATCCGCATCGTACACATTGTCAGCATGGCCTTGTTTTTCGGGATGGACATGTTGTTTGACCTCGGGATCCTCAATCCCCGCATGGCGCCCCGTCTGGCCCCCACGGCGCAACTGATGGTGCGTCCGCTGCACATTGCCTTCGCCATCGCCATGGTCACGGGTATCGTGCTGTTCTTCTACGATCCCGTACATATCGGCAGCCGGGCGTATCTGACACCCAAGCTGCTGCTGATCACGCTGGCCATGCTGAACGCCATGTGGTGCCACCGTTCGGTTTACCTGTCGGTACTCAGGGGGAATCCGGTCATTTCACTACGTGGCCGGGTCGGGGCAAGTATTTCGCTGTCCCTATGGACAGGCGTTATGATCATGTCATGCCTGAATAGTGAAGGTGTACCAAAAGTTTTCTTGCGCTGAGATCAGCATTGCAAAATACGCATGATGCTTGTGATTGACGGGTTTGCGTCAAAATGTAATTGAGAGTCATTCTTATTGATACTGATTCTCAGTTGCGGCGGATATCATGACCCTTTCCCATTCACGGCATATATTAAGGGGATCGAGCTTTTTCGTTCCCGCCCTTTCCTTCAGCACCGCCCGGCGGCGTCTGCGCATGGGATCATGTATCGTATGTTTCGGGCTGGCCCTGCCCGCGACAGGCTTTGCACAGGTCCAGACACAGATTGAGGAAGACCGCGCCCGACTGGGCAATTCCACCCCGCTGATCCAGCAGATCGACCCGGCCACGGTGCGTGATTCGGAACGCGCGCAGGCCGATACGGAAGAAAAGGCCGCGGTCGCGGCAGGGGGCGAGGACAGGCTGGACACCAGCGGCAACCTGCTGGGCAACATGTGGGGCGCGCGGCCGTGGCTTTACAAACACGGCATCACCTTCGACATACAGGAAGTCGATGAGGTCTGGGGCAACGGCACCGGCGGCACGCCCAGCACCAATGGCGACGGGCAGGGTTCGGGCACCGGCCCCGCCTATGACGGCGTCACCATGCCGACGCTGACCATCGATACCGAAAAGCTGTTCGGGCTGAAGGGCGGCCTGTTCAACGTCAGCGCGCTGCAGACGCGCGGGCGCTCGATCTCGCAGGACCACCTGAACAACTTCAACCCCATAAGCGGGTTCGAGGCCGACCGCTCCACCCGCCTGTTCGAACTGTGGTACCAGCAGTCCTTCCTCAAGGGAAAGCTGGACGTGAAGATCGGCCAGCAGGACCTTGATACCGAATTCCTGGTCAGTGATTACGCGTCTTTGTACCTGAACGCCAATTTCGGCTGGCCCATGGCCCCTTCGGTCAACCTGTATGGCGGCGGGCCGTCATGGCCGCTGTCCTCGCCCGCCATCCGCATCCGCTACCGCCCCAGCGAGAAATTCACCTTCATGTTCGCCGCAGCCGACGACAACCCGCCCGGCAACCGCTACAATTCCCTGCCCATCCAGCAGGCCACCGGGTCTGGCAGCGGCTTCAGTTCCGATCCCACCAGCCAGACCTATGACGGCGCCAACGGCACGAACTTCAACATGGGCAACGGCGCGCTGCTGATCACCGAACTGCAGTACGCGCTCAACCCGCAGCCGGCCGACATGTCCAACGTGACCAAAAATCCCGGCCTGCCGGGGGTGTACAAGCTGGGTGGATACTACGATACCGCGAAATTCGCCGACTACCGCTACAACCAGCGCGGCGGTTCACTGGGGGCGGCCACGCTGAACGCCAGCGCCACGCAGGCCGACCTGACCCCGCGATGGGACCGGGGCAACTGGATGGTCTATGGCATCATCGACCAGATGATCTGGCGGCCTTCGCTGACATCCCCCCGCTCGCTGGGTGCATTCGTGCGCGCCACGGGCAACGGGGGCGACCGCAACATGATCAGCTTCGCCATCGACGCGGGGCTGAACCTGAAGGCCCCGTTCAGGGGACGCGACAACGACACGATCGGGCTGGGCTGGGGCATCGGCCGCGCCAGTTCGGGGCAGCGCCAGTTCGACCGCGACAGCCATTCGCTGGTGCAGGGCAACGAAAACCACCTTGAACTGACCTATCAGGCGCAGGTCACGCCATGGCTGGTCATGCAGCCCGACTTCCAGTACGTCTGGCACCCCGCCGGCGGCGGTGCCGACCCGTCCTTCCCATACCGCCGCACCGGCGACGAGGCGATCTTCGGCCTGCACAGCAATATTACATTCTGAATACCCGCCTGTTCCCATGGCAGGCTGACACCATACGGTTCCGCATCGCATGACGGTTATACGGCCCCCGTATCCGTCATACGCCGCATGATCCATGCCCTGAATCCCGTCAGGGGCTTTTTCATAAATATTACTTATCAAAATATCATAACAAACGATTGGACCCGTCGGCCCCGCCGCCGCCATGTTCCGCCACGGCAAAGCCCGCATGGGCAATGCGCATCCTGACCATGATGTAAAAGGCTGAACGAAATGGGGGCCCGGACCGCAACTTTACCCCTGCCTGAGCGCATTACCAGCGTGCTGATGCATCAAGTAAGGCGCGTTTCGTGGATTTATGCGCCAGCCCTGCCTGATCTGGCGTTTGCGGTACGCACAGCGTTCGCCGCCATCATTTCGCTGCTGATCGCGATGTGGATGGAACTGGACAGCCCGCAATGGGCCCCACTGACCGTATGGGTCGTGGCGCAGTCCTCACGCGGGGAAAGCCTGTCCAAGGCGCGGTGGCGAATTTTCGGCACGCTGGTGGGCAGTGTCGCGGCCATTACCCTGATGGCGGCTTTCCCGCAGGCGCCGGGACTGTTCTTTGCCTGCCTTTCCCTGTGGATCGGGCTGTGCTGCGCACTGGCGACGCTGCTGGACCAGTACCGGGCTTACGGACTGGTACTGACGGGATTTACATCCGCCATCATCGCCACGGGGGCCATTGCGCAACCTGATGATGTCTTTGCCATAAGTGTCGCGCGCAGCAGCTACATCATACTGGGCGTGCTGTGCGAAGCGGTTCTGGCGGTCCTGTTCATGCCCCGCATGGTGGAACGCGCCCGCCAGCAGCTTCTGGACCGTCTGGCCGATACATTCCGCGCCACCTGTGCCACGATCACCCGGCACCCCGGCGCATCGGCCGACCCGGAACAGCAGGCCGTGACCGGCACCCTGCTGAAACGGATCGTGACATTTAGTGGACAGATCGAATTCAGCGCGCTGGAACTGGGGCCACGCAACCACGTGGGCGACCATGCCCGGCGCGCACTGGCGGGGATGCTGGTCATGCTGGCGCAGGCGCGCGCGCTGCAGATCCTGCATCCCCGCATGACCGCGCCGCCGCACGGCGACGACGCGCGACCCGAACAGGCCCTTGCCGCATGGATCCGCAATAATGCCCCCAGGCCCGCCACCGATACGGCGGACAGCCCGGAATGGCAGCCGGTAACCACGGCACTGCTGTCGGAAGCCACACGGGTCAGGAGCGAGATAACCGCCTGCACTACCGCGCCACGCGGGGACCGGTTCCGTTTCAGCCTGACATCGCGCCGCCACATGCGTGAGGCGGTCAACAACGGCCTCCGCGCGGCGGCTGCCATCATGGGGGCGTGTCTTGCATGGGAAATTACCGCATGGCATCACGGGCCTGCATTCATTTCCTTTGTCGCCCTGATTTACGGCCTGATGGCGACGCGCGAAAACCCGCTGGTCGCCACCACCCCGTTCCTGAAAGGGGGATTGTGGTGCGCTGCCACGGCGGCGGTACTTACGTTATGGGTCATTCCAGCCATTACCGCGCCGGAGATCCTGCTGATGGTCCTGCTGGTGCCCATGACGGTCGGGGGACTTGCGGCCCGCAGGCCGCAGCTTGCGGGTTATGCCTTTTCCTTCAACATGTTCCTGCCGGTGCTGATCGGGCCGATCAATCAGGGACGGTTTGATGAAGTCTCGTTCCTGAACAATACCATGGCGTTTCTGGCCAGTATCATTTTCGTACTCCTGACCTACCGGCTGGTCGTACCGTTCCGCATGGATGTGCATGTCCGCCGGACGGAGGCATGGGTCAGCCTGCGCCTGCGTCACCTGGCGCGGACGGGCACGCGCACGGATGCGACCGCCTGGCTGGCCAGCTGTGCCACCAGCCTGGTACGCATCCTGTTTCAGGCCAATGCCCTGCCCCCACCCGTTCTGGGCGCCTGTGTCGCGCGGCAGATCACGTCCATGACGGTTGGCGTCTATGTCATCCGTCTGCGTGAACTGGTCCGTGACGGTCGGTTATCCCCGCGTGTCGAACGGATCGTGACCCTGTTCCTGGCGCGATGGGACAGGGGACAGGCGACCGCCATGATCCCGTATGTACTGGCCTGGACGCAGCACGAACAGGCACGCGCCACAACCCCGCCCGCAAGGGCGCAGATGGCGGAAGTGCTGGCCTGCCTGCATATCATTACCGCCGGCCTGCACGAAAATCCGGATATCATGGCGTAAAAGGTGACAAAATATTTCGTATCGGATATGCCCTGAATATCAGACCGACCTGTATGTAAAAAGGATGACATCAATGCGTAAAATCGCTCTTCTGGGTGCTGTCGCGGCCATCACATGTGCTACCGCCGCCCATGCCGAACCCGGTGGCTGCCTGAAATACGGCGCCGTCGGTGCGGTCGGCGGGCATGTGGCCAACCACCACACCGTACTCGGCGCCGCCGCCGGTTGCGTGACGGGCATGTACAAGCGTCACGAATACCGCAAGGAAGCCAAGGCGAAGGCCGCCCTGTATGATCAGGAACACCCCGGCGCCAAGGGCAACTATGAAGCCAAGGCCACCGCGTATGACGTCGAACATTCGACCACGCCGGGCAAGATGACGGCCGATAACCCGGCAGCGGGCACGGCACCGGCCGCCGCCCCCGCCGCGCAGTAATCACGCCTGCCCCGCAGGCAGTCGGCCATGCCTGCTGCCTGCGGTTGCCCATCGGCATGGAAACGGGCATCCTGTGCCCTGAATCACGGTTACGTGACGTTTCCTTCCCGATCACAAGGCCCGGCGACAGACATGCGTGCAATCCAGTTCCTGTTCCGTGCGACGATGGGTGTCGTTGTGATGGGGGCGATCGCATGGTGGCTGGCCGGGTCGTTTTTCCATGTCCCGGTACTGGGCACTGGCCTGGCGGTGGAAGCCGTGGTGTTCTGGGTCTGCGGCCTGTTATATACCGAGGATTATCCCCATCACATGGCGACCTTTGCCGGGATGACCGTTATATTCGGGCTGCTGAGCATTGCGGTCATGCTGCCTTTCGCCCGGCAGTTTGTCATGCTGCACGGGACATGATGCGTGATGTTCGCCAGTACAGAACATATCATGCACAAAATATTTTCTTCATTAATTTGGTTTTAGGAAAACTATTATCCGCAAGTGCAGTTAATGGGATGTGGATCTCGTGACACCACAACGTCTCCCAATCCCTAAACTCGGCGTCCCGCTTCGGCGGGGCGTCCTTTTTTTATCTGCCGCGCCCTACCGCTTCATATTTCCCTGCATGAAGCCATGAACAGCAGGCATGACTGACTGCCCCGTCTTTTTTTCATTCATTGCCCACCGGGGATATGTCGGCCCCATGCGGTAGGATAAGCTGCCGGAAACGGGATAGATCAGGGAATGCCCCATGAAAAAACGACTGCTGGCTGTGATATTCTGGCTGTCCATGCCGACAGGGTCCGCATTGGCCGCCGATGGCGCGACGCTTTTCCTGGCAAATTGCAGCGTATGCCACCAGGCCAATGCACTGGGCGTGCCGGGGCAGTTTCCATCACTGGCCGGACGGGTGGACAGGATTGCCAGTACGCCGGAGGGCAAACAGTACATCGTGGGTGTTGCGCTGAATGGCCTCATGGGGCCGATTACGGCGGGGGGCAATGCCTATAGCGGGTTCATGCCATCCTTCAAGATGCTGCCCGATGACCAGATCGCCGCCATCCTCAACCATGTGGCGGGGCTGCCGGGTGGGACGGATGCCACGATTTTCAGTGTGGATGACGTTGTTGCGGGCCGGAAGAAGTCCATCACCCCATCCGCCATGGTGGAAAAGCGCAAGGCGCTTGAGGCACAGCATCCGCTGCCCTGACAGATATGAAAAAGGGGACCATGACTTGGTCCCCCTTTCTGTTACCCATGCCGTGGCACGGGGCCGAAGGCGGCTTTACCGGCCCGGCGCGCGCACGGCCGTGACCTCGATTTCAACCAGCCAGCCCGGGTTGCCCAGATGGGCCACGCCAAAAGCGGAACGGACGGGCAGGTTCGGCTGCTTCGCCGTACCGAAGAACTGGGTATAGGCCTTCATCATCCCGTCAAAATCCAGCTTGCCCAGTTTGGGATCCTCAACCATGTAAACATGCATCTGGACCACATCGCCCAGATCCAGACCCAGCTTTTTCAGTTCGCCCTGAATGGATTCCAGGGCGGCGCGGGTCTGGGTGCGTGTATCGCCATAGGCCGCGATTGTATGCGGGTCGGCCTTTTTATCCTGTATTGGCGCGCCCTCACCGCTTAGATAAATTGTCGAGGCCCCTGCCGGCACCTCGATCACGGTGGAAATGGGGAAATCCTTTTCCGGGTGGCGCACGATGCCATCCGCCGCATGCGCGGGCAGCGCAGCCCCCACGCCAGTCATGAGCGCAAGTGCGGCAAGGGCTGTTTTCATGTCAGGCATCAATATATCTCCTTGGGCGGGATGGCTGGCCGCTGGGGCGTTACATCAGCCGGGGTCACGGGATCGGTATAGTTATTGCCAAAATGCGTGCGGATATAGCCCACGACACCGGCAATCTGCTGGTCCGTCAACATTTCCGAAAACCATGGCATGCCGCCATACCCATTCATGATGACATAGATCGGATAGGCGCTGACCTGCAGCCTGGCGTTACCGGCCAGTGCCGGGAACCGCGCGCTCGCCCCCACGGCGCCCCTGCCATCGGGCATATGGCAGCCCTGGCAGACGTGGTGGTACACGTCCTCTCCCGTCGCCATGGGCTGGACAGTGCCTTCGAACGCGCTGGCGCTGTCGGCATGCGCCGTACCGGACGGGGCCAGCAGCGGCAGGGCAAGCAGGGTGGAAAGGCATATGATCCGGCGCATCAGCTGGCCCCCTGTGCCCGTTTATGCAGTTAGGTTACGGCATCCAGCGCGGACAGGATGGCCCCTTCCTGCCAGCATCCGACATAGGATGCATGTTCGCCCGCCAGCACGATGCGGTTATCCATTGTGCACAGCGTCTTGTAATGGGTCTTGCGGGCCTGCTCGCTCCACATTGAACAGCAGCCCAGCGCCCAGGGCACGCGGCTCCATGCAAGGCTGACGCCGTTTGAAAATTCCTTGCGATACGTGCCGGGATGCAGGACCTCGCCCTGTGCCAGCGCCTGTTCCAGGCGTGCCTGTGGCGTCATGCCCGCGAAGTCGAAGGCGGCGGGGCCAAACATGTAGCCCCCCAGCAGGACCGCTGGCCCACGGGAAAAATAGCCATGGCTGGGATAGGAAATCTGGCTGATCGGCTGGTCGGTAAAGCTGATGCCGCCGTAGATCTGGTCATCTTCCTCCCAGAAGCGACGCCTGAACTCCATTCCCATCTTGACCGAAGAGGCATAGGGCACCGCCATGATCGCGGCCTTGAGCGGCGCGCTGACCTGCACATCCATCTGTGACAGGATGGACAGCGGAATGGTGCAGACGCAGTAATCGGCCTGCGCCTGCCGCGCCACGCCGCCATGGTTCATGTCATCATACATGACCCGCACGCCGTGTTCGTCCTGCTGTATGGATGTAACCTTGCAGTTCAGGGTGATCAGATCATGCACCTGGCGGTTGAACCCCTTGCCGATCATGTCCATGCCACCCACGGGCTGGAACATGGTCGTCTGCATTTCAAGGCGTTCGTGGAAAGCCATCCAGGTCCACAGCCCCGAACGCAGCACATCCCTGCGCGCAAACGGGTCGGAGGGGATCGGCGCGCCGTCAATACCGCCACCCTGCGGCCGGGTATATCCACGACGCTGGGAACTGGTGTCGCCCTTGCGGTAGGTCAGATCCGGGTCCAGCCCGCCCCACTGTTCCATGGCGGTGCGCAGGTGTTCGCGTTCATCCGCGTCCACCACGTCATTCAGCTTGTGCTGGTCGATCGCCTTGCCCAGCAGTTCGGTCGTAAAGCCGGTGAAATCGCTTGAAAATTCACGGTAGCGGACCGGTTTTCCGTCAAACGCAGTGGAGGAATGAAGCCATGAATTATGGTTCAGTTCCACAAACGGTTCCAGTTCCACCCCGAATTCCCGGCAGTAATGCAACAGGCCCTGATGGTGATAGGGGATGCGCCATGGACCGGGATTGATGTAGTTGCCCGATGCGAAACCGACCTTCTGCACGGCGCCACCCAGTTCGGTCACCGTGTCGCCGCCACGCAGGCTGATATTGCGCCCCCCGCTTCGCCCCTGGAATTCCAGGACCTGTACCGCGTAACCCGCCTTGCGCAGTTCGTAGGCGGACAGCATTCCGGCCAGTCCCGCGCCAAGCACCAGCACGCGCGTCCCGCGTCTGGCACCCGACAGGACTGGTGGCGCCGTGAAATCCGTCCCCTGCGCATGCCCCATGGTGGTCATGGCCTGATACAGTGCCGCGCTACCGGCAAGCGTGCCGATCCGGGTCAGGAGCTGCCTGCGCGTGGGGGTCTTGGGCGGATGGGAGTCTGTCATCAATCAATCCCAGGAAATCAACGAAAACAATAGCCTGTCTTAACAGCCCTTTCCGGCTGCACCATATCCCGACCGGAACGATCCCCGGCCGAAACACAATGTCTTTGCTTTATATACAATACTGATTGTTTTTAAAAATATGATTTATCCTGATATTTTATATTATATTTCCTGATTTCATATGCAGTAAACGCAAAATAATAAATGTTTTTTCATATCCGGAACATTTTATTGTATTCGGTTATGCCGGATATGAAATATGAAATCCCTAAAGTCATGTTTGTAATTTCATGTCCATGTTTTCACGGACAGGGAACCCTGTCCGCCGCCGCGCATTGGCATGCCGTTCATGACCGGCGAAGGGTAAGCCATATTTTAATATCCCCGCCCTGACGGTAGTGACATGGTTTGTCATAATTCATCCATCTTGGAACGGAAAACCGGCATGGCGCCCAACCACGCAAACGCCAGTCCCGCCCCACTGGGGCTTATGGGATTTGGCATGACCACTGTCCTGCTCAACCTGCACAATGCGCAGATCGTGCCAATGGGTTCAGCCATCATGGCCATGGGCCTGATCTTTGGCGGCATGACGCAGTTCATTGCCGGGGTGCTGGAATATGGCAACCGCAATACGTTTGGCATGACGGCCTTCATGGCCTATGGGGCATTCTGGATTTCGCTGGCTGTGTTGCTGTTCCTGCCACACTGGGGGCTTGCACCTGAATCCTCCCCTGCGCTGATGGGCAGCTACATGTGGGTATGGGCGCTGTTCACGGCCATCATAGCGGTTGGGTCACTGACGGCCTCACGCATGCATCAGGTCGTGTTCTTCAGCCTGACGCTGCTGTTTGTCCTGCTTGGCTGTGCGGAGATATCTGGCCGACCCATGCTGGGCATTGTCGCGGGATATGATGGGCTGCTCTGTGGCCTGAGTGCGATATACTTGGCGGCCAGCGAGATTCTTGAAATCCAGTTTGGCCACGCCGTCCTGCCGGTCGGGTTGCCGCACGCCCCCGGCGAGATCCCGCACAAGGACGATCTCGTGGTTCATATTTCCTGAACGCCGACCGGATTTACCTGTCAGGTGGCATTCCGGCCCGTTCACGTTCCAGCAGCCATTGCTTGCGCCCGACACCCCAGCGATACCCTGACAGACTGCCATCACTGCGTATGACGCGATGGCAGGGTACGACCACCGCCAGCCTGTTCGCGGCACATGCCCCCGCCACGGCCCGTACCGCGCCCGGCCTGCCGATCCGTGCCGCCAGTTCCGTATAGGTCATGGTACTCCCGCACGGTATGGCACGCAGCGCCTGCCATACCTGCTGCTGGAATGGTGTGCCCTGGATATGCAGCTTCAGGTCAGGCGACGTCCATGGCGTATCAATGCATGCCAGCACTGCCGCAAGGGTACGATCCGCCATCCGGTCATGCACCGGGCGGGCACCCGGAAAGCTGGCCAATGCCGCGTGATGGAGGGATTCCGGATCATCACCCAGCATGATGGCGACAATGCCTTCGTCCCCCATCGCCACCAGCACCGCCCCAAGGGCGGACTGGCCCATGACAAGCCGGGCAGGCATGGCGGCGGGCGACGCTGGTTTCATGACCGGGAGACCTCCCTGTAGGACACGACCCTATCGCATCCACGCCCAAGGATACAACAGGGATGACGTGCCTGGAACAGGTCATCCCTGAACCGTCGCGTCATCCGGAAGGTTTTGGTGAGGCTGTTTTCAAAAAGCTTCGAAGAATGCCGCCTTTCTGAAAAAAGGCGGCACCCAGAAACTTCCATTTAACAATGATTTTTATAAACGGTCCCTTAGCGCAGAATACCGGTGTGCCCGACGGAATACCGCCCCGGCTGCGGCCACACGGTCAGACCATGCGGTTCCAGCCCCACGGGGATGCTACGCATGGCGCCTGTGGTGGTATCGATGGCATAGACGACATCATCAAACCGGCCGGACAGCCACAGCGTCCTGCCGTCATTGCTGACATTACCCATGTCGGGGCTGCCGCCACCGGGAATGGGCCAGTTGGCCACGACCCTGTCCGTTGCGAAATCAATCACACTGACACCACCAGCCTTGCTGTGCGGCGGGCCATGGATCTTGTGCGATCCCCGATTGGCCACGTACATCTTTGTGCCATCACGGCTGGGATACAGGCCATGCGTGCCGATACCGGTGGGAATGAAACCCGTTTCACGAAAGGTATCGCCATCGATCACGAACACACCATCGGCATGCATGTCCGCCACATAGAATTTGTGGCCGTCCGGCGCGGTCAGGATATCCTGCGGCATGCCGCCACGCGACAGCTTCAGGTATCCGATCAGCGTACGATTGACGGTATCGACCTTGGCCAGATAGCCGCCAAATTCACAGGTGAAAATGGCATAGCGCCCGTCAATGGAAAAATCGGCATGATTGACCCCCCTGCACTGCGGGACCGACACCGAACCCTGCATTTCCATTGTATGCGGGTCACGAAAATCCAGCCGCTGACGGGCCTCGGCCACCGTAATGGCGGATTTGCCATCGGGGGTGAAATACATGTTGTACGGATCATCCACCGCCACATTGGCTAGGGGCTGCGTGGTGCGCGGGTCGATGGGCGTCAGGCTGCCCTCGGTCGTGCCTTCCGCATTGTTGGTGACCCACAACGTGCGCAGGTCCCATGACGGGACGACATGCTGCGGGCTTTTGCCCACCTTGAACCGCGCGATGACCTTATACGTCTGCGGATCGATCACATATACATTGTTTGACCGCAGGTTGGGCACGTAGATGCGCGGCGGATCCTTCGCCACTTCGGGATTCAGGTTCCCGGCCCGGGTTTCGGTATAGATGTTGGTCGGGTCCACCACGGGGGGCATCCCCGGAATAGTATCCACGACCTGCGCAAGTGCGCTGCCACCCAGCAGCAGGAGCATGCCCAGCCCCAGAACCGGCAGCTTTTTCTTTTGTATCATAGTGTGATCCTGTTTCTTGCGGCCCCTATAGCACGCCATGCCGCTGGTGCAATCAGTGCGGATTCTGTCCTGTTGGGTCGTGTTGCATGGCCGCCACGGCCGCCGCCACCTGCATGCTGGCCCCTGCCTGCCCCAACGCCGCGCTGGCCTGTCGCGGGTCACCGCCATACACCCCCTGCGCCGCGGTGGGCAGGGACGCCGCCCGCAGGGCCTGCGTACGCACCAGATCAGGGTCCAGCGCCAGCATGAGCGATGTATCGGACAGGTCGGCATGCATTCCCACCTCCGCCGCATGGCCATGCTGGCGCAGCCAGGTGGCATAGGCGCCGGGCACCACGTCATAATAACCCGCGACATACAGGACATGCGCGCCCTGCCCATGCCACCGGCGGTTGAGCGTATCCGCCACCGTGCGCAGGTCCTTCTGGTAGCCACCATGGTCGCCAATCAGCACCACGCGCCTGAATCCCTGCACCCGGAAGCTTTCCGCCGCATCCGACAGCAATGCACGGAAGGTTGCGGGGGCAATGCTGATCGTGCCGGGAAAACGCATGTGGGACGTGCGCGGCGACGTGCCGCCTTCGGGTACGTACGCCACCACTGGCGCGACAAGGGTATGACCGGCATCACGGGCAATGCGCCGCGCGAGGATCATGGCACGCACGTCATGCTTGCCTACCGCGATATAGGGGCCGCTCTGTTCCGTGCCGCCGACGGGAATGATGATGGTGGTGTCACCCCCGTGGATGGCGTCGCGGATTTCGGTCCATGTCAGGTCGGCGAAATCGACCGTGTCGGGCGCCGCCGCATGCGCGGTCGCGCCGGCATGCAACGCCAGCGCCAGCGAAAGCCCGGACAGGAAACCAGAGAACATACGCATACGGCAGCCATCCCCACAACGATGCATGACACATGCCGCTCCTGTTGCCCTGTACGCAGGCAGTTGGCAACTGTCATGGCGCGGGGGAATGAAACCCTGTCCGCCCATGCCCGTTGGAAAAACCGTACCTTCTCCCTCACCCCTGTTTTTTCCCGCACTCACCTGCACGGATATGTACCCACGCCATGGCAAAGACACCCCATTCCCCCACCTCCTCCACCACGCATACCGGCGCGGGGGGTGAAACCCACCAGACGGCAGGCGGCGATACCCCCGTCATGACCACCCAGCAGGGTGTCGCGGTATCGGATGACCAGAACACCCTGCGCGCGGGCGCCCGTGGCCCGGCGTTGATGGAGGATTTCCATTTCCGGGAAAAAATCTTCCATTTTGACCATGAACGCATCCCCGAGCGCGTGGTCCATGCCCGTGGCTATGGCGCGCATGGCTATTTCGAACTGACCGACAGCCTGAGCGATGTCTGCAAGGCCGATATTTTTGGCAACGTGGGCGAACGCACGCCCGCCTTCGTCCGGTTTTCCACCGTTGCGGGCAACAAGGGATCGGCGGACGTGGTGCGCGACGTGCGCGGTTTTGCCGTCAAGCTTTATACAGGACAGGGCAACTGGGACCTTGTGGGTAACAACATTCCCGTCTTTTTCATACAGGACGCCATCAAGTTCCCCGATTTCGTCCACGCGGCCAAGCAGGAACCGGATCGCGATTTCCCGCAGGCGCAGACGGCGCATGACAATTTCTGGGATTTCGTATCCCTGTCGCCCGAAGCCACGCACATGGTCATGTGGGCCATGTCGGACCGGGCCATCCCGCGTTCCTTCCGCTTCATGGAAGGCTTCGGGGTGCATACCTTCCGGCTGGTCAATGACGAAGGCCGTTCAACCTACGTCAAGTTCCACTGGAAGCCGAAGCTGGGCCTGCAGTCGGTCGTGTGGAACGAAGCGCTGAAGATCAATGGCGCCGATCCCGATTTCCATCGCCGTGACCTGTGGCAGGCCATAAGCAGCGGCAATTTCCCGGAATGGGAACTGGGCGTGCAACTGTTTGATGATGACTTTGCCGACAGTTTTGACTTTGACATCCTCGACCCCACCAAGCTGATACCCGAGGAACTGGTACCCGTCCGCCGCGTGGGTCGGCTGGTGCTGGACCGGATGCCGGACAATTTCTTTGCCGAGACCGAACAGGTCGCCTTCTGCACCCAGAATGTCGTGCCCGGAATCGACTTCACCAATGACCCGCTGCTGCAGGGGCGCAATTTTTCCTACCTTGATACCCAGACCAAGCGCCTTGGCGGCCCCAACTTCACACATATCCCCATAAACGCGCCCAAATGCCCGTTCCACAATTTCCAGCAGGACGGGCACATGGCCATGCACAACCCGAAGGGCCGGGCCAATTACGAACCCAATTCATGGTCCCAGCCCGTCGGTGGCCCGCGTGAAAGCGTGGATGGTTACAGGTCGTACCCCGATATGGTGTCGGGCCAGAAAGTCCGCCAGCGTTCGGAATCCTTTGCCGACCATTACAGCCAGGCGCGCCAGTTCTTCATCAGCCAGACCCCGGTGGAACAGACGCATATCCGCGATGCGTTCGTGTTTGAGCTGAGCAAGGTGGAAACCCCCGCCATCCGCGCCCGCATGGTCAGCCATCTGCTGCATGTCGATCAGGAACTGGCCAAGGGGGTAGCGAAGGGGCTGGGCCTGTCGCCCCTGCCCGCACCGGCACCCGCCGCGCGGCCCGTGGTCGAGGGGCTGGAGCCATCACCCGCGCTGAGCATCCTGAAAAACGGACCGGACAGCTTTGCCGGTCGCAAGCTGGGCATTGTCGTAACGGACGGGGTCGATGCCACCCTGCTGGCCGCCCTGCGCGACGCCGCCGAGGATGCGGGGGCCACGGTCGAACTGATCGCCCCCACCGTGGGGGGCCTGAAGGACAGCGCGGGCCACGACCTGACCGCGCAGCAGAAGATCAATGGCGGTCCGTCCGTTCTGTATGACGCCGTGGCCCTGCTGCCCACGGTCGAAGGGGCCAATGTCCTGCGCCACGAGGCCACCATGCGCGACTTCATTTCCGACGCCTTCGCCCATGCCAAGTTCATTGCGCATAACGATGCCGCCGAAATCGTGCTGGCCGCGGCGGGACTGCACCCCAAGGCACGCGACAGGGGCGTGATCGCCGTGCATGGCGCACAGGACGCGGCCGGTTTCATCCAGACCTGCGGCGCACTGCGGCTGTGGGAACGCGAGGGTCACGTCCACGCCATCTGACCCCCTTGCGCCCGGCTGCCCCACACCCCCACAATGAAGGGGCAGCCGGGCAGATCCAGCCCGGCCTTGCCACAAGCAGGAGCCCGCCCCATGACCGACGCCCCAGCCGTCCATCGTCCCCATGTCTCCATCACGTACTGCACGCAGTGCAACTGGCTGCTGCGGGCGGGGTGGATGGCGCAGGAACTGCTGTCCACTTTCGGTCAGGATCTTGGCAGCGTGACCCTTGTCCCCGGCGGCGGCGGTCATTTTGAAATCACGGTTGATGGCCACAGCGTGTGGGAACGCAAGCGCGACGGCGGTTTTCCGGGCCCGAAGGAGCTGAAGCAGCGCGTGCGTGACATCATCGCGCCGGATCGCGACATGGGCCATGTCGACCGCTAAAAACGCTCCTCGACCCCCTTGCCGCGCATTGTAACGCCCCCCTGCCCACCCCATAATAACGGGTATGATCACATCATACGCCCCCAATGCCACGCATGGCGCCAACGCCCATGATATCCGTCAGGAAGTGGCGCGCCTGCGCAGGCTTGCAACATTGCTGGACGCCGCCTTTCGCATTCCCGGCACGAAGGCGCGCTGGGGACTGGATACGCTGATCGGGCTGCTGCCGGTGGGCGGAACGGTGATCATGCTCCTGCCCTCGCTTTATATCGTGTGGAAAAGCTGGCATCTGGGCGTGGGCCGACCGGTACTTGCGCGCATGATGGGCAATATCATCGTGGAAGCCCTGGCCGACCTCGTGCCGGTTCTGGGGGATGTGTTTGACACCGCCTTCAAGGCCGACCTGCGTAATGTCGCCCTGCTGGAACAGCATTTCGGCCTGTCCACACCCCGGACGCCATGACCGTGGCGGGCGGCCACTTGCATGCCGGGCCTGATATAATACACAACATGGCATGATCCATTTTTCCCCGCTCCGGTTTTCCATCCGTCATGGCTGACCATACGCTGACGCTTGCATTCGACCTGCTGCGGCGGGGACAGTTCGCCCATGCCCGCGCCATGCTGGAGGACTGCCCCGCCTCCCCCCGTGTCGAGATCCTGCTGGCCCATGCCCATGCGGGATGCAACCGCGTGCAGGAAGCCGCCCGCCTGCTGTGCCGCCAGGCCGTAGCCAATCCCGGCGCACGCCACCCGGCATACGATATGCTGGCCCTGCTGCTGCCACACGACCGGGTGGATGAAGCCGAAGCGGTCCTGCGCGCCGTCCGGCAGCGCGCGCGGCAGGATATCCGCACGCATGACATGCTGGGGGAACTGCTGCTGCAGCGCGGCCGGACGGCTGAAGCGCAGGAAGTGCTGGCCGAAGGTCTGGCCCTGTCACCCGCGCAGCTGAGTACCGGCAACCTCATGGCCATAACCCTGATGGAACAGGGCGAATTCGCGGCGGCGCACGACCTGTTGCATTACATCGTGCAACACCATCCCGACAGCGCCATGACGCAGGCCAACCTTGCCCACCTGCTGGGGGCATGGAACCGGCTGGATGCGGCATTGCAGGCCCATTCGCGCGCGCTGGCGTTGCGCCCGGATGATGCGCGCCTGCGCATGAACCATGCATTGACACTGCTGAAAAGTGGCCGCATGGCCGAAGGCTGGGCGGAATATGAATGGCGGCGGAAAATGCCCGGTCGCCAGCGCCTGCCCGAACATGAAATGCTGCCTGTCCTGCCACCGGATGCCGACCTGCATGGCCGCTCCATCCTGATTACCCGCGAAGGGGGACTGGGAGACATGCTGATGATGCTGCGCTTCGTGCCCGTGCTGGTGGGCATGGGCGCGCAGGTCAGCATCCAGGCGCCCGAGACACTGCACGGCCTGATACGGCGCATGGGTGGGATACGGCGCGTGTTCAGTGAACAGGTGTCCCTGCCACCGCATGACTGGTATTGTCCCTTCCTCAGCCTGCCGCATGTCCTGCGCAACACGCCTGGCCATGCGGGGGCGGACGTGCCCTACCTGCGCGCCAGTCCCGAACTGGTGCGGCAATGGGCGCCGTTCCTGCCCACCGGCACGGACCTGCGCGTGGGACTGGTCTGGGGTGGGGCCAGCCGCCCGGATGTGCCCGCCGCCCATGCCATGGACCGCCGCCGGTCGATCCCGCTGCGCAAATTCGCGCCGCTGGCCGGAATGCCGGGCATAAGTCTGGTCAGCCTGCAGAAAGGCGTCTACGCCCGGCAGATGCACGACATGCCCGCAGGCATGCGCCTGTATGACCCGATGGAAAGCGTGCGGGACATGGATGACACGGCTGCCCTGATCGCGGGGCTGGATGTCGTGGTTTCGGTTGATACGTCGGTGGCCCATCTGGCGGGTGCGACGGGGTGTCCCGTCATCCTGCTGGACCGGTTCGATAACTGCTGGCGCTGGCTTTCGGACCGCACGGACAGTCCGTGGTATCCCACCCTGCGCATCATACGCCAGATCAACAGCGGAATGTGGGACGACGTGGTCCACCGGTTATGCAGCGTGCTGGCCAAGCGCGATTTCCCACCCGCGCGGCGGGGAAACAATCACCCGGTTACCGGATAACGGCATGACATGGCTACGGCCACCTGTTCCATGCTACCGGATCCGGTATTATAATATTAATGTGTTGAATACTGTTAATAGGATGTTATTCTAGGTTGATGCTTGTCATGGGCATTATGGGAATGACCCATGTTACGGCTACAGATCAGGTGGATACGGACTGGAACCTGTTCCTCCGACTTCATCTGTCGGTGGAACAGGCATGGAACAGTCACTTCAGGGTGTGGATTCAGGAAAGCGCCCGGCAAAGGCGATTTCCGTCAGTGGCCTGCGGGTGGACGGGACTTCCCGCGCGCGCAGGGATTCAGGCAGGCTGGCGGCCTGCCCCTGCCGTCCGATGACGAGGGCCGCATTCAGCGCATAATCATCGGGCAGTTCCAGGCCGGAACGTGCCTGTTTATGATCAAACCCGCTGATGGGATGGGCCGCCCATCCGGCCTGGCTAAGCTGAAGCTGCACCAGCACGGCTGCCGCACCCGCATCGAATGAATGGGTGGGCGCAGGCACGGGTTCGGCAGCACCACCGCCGGTCACGGTATGGGATGCGACGTAGACCAGCGCCGACGCATTCTGCGCCCAGGCATGGTTGAACGGGATCAGCCATGACAGGAAACGCTCCCAGTCCGGCGTATCCCTGCGGGCGTAAATGAAACGCCATGGCTGCGCGTTATAGGCGGATGGCGCCCACCGCCCGGCATCAAGGAAGGACAGCAGCGTCGCTTCGTCAATCGGGGCAGGCGTGAAGGCGCGCGGGGACCAGCGATCAAGGATCAGGCGGTCCACGGGGGTATTGGATACACGTTCGGGAGCTTTGGTCATGTCAGGCCTGTATGGTTAAAAAGGGGTGGAAGCATGCGGGCGCGCCTAATCATCCTGCACACCCAGCGCATCCAGCAATACGCCACGCAGGTGGATGAAACCCGGATCGGCATGATGGCGCGGGCGTTCAGGGGCAATGGCCATATCGGTGCGGATGCGGCCACGGTCCAGCACAATGGCACGGTCAGCCAGCATCAGGGCTTCATCCACATCATGCGTGACCAGCAGCACCGCGCAGCCGTGGCGTGCCCATAACCGCGACACCAGCCGCTGCATCTTCAGCCGTGCCAGCGCGTCAAGGGCGGCAAACGGTTCATCCAGCATAAGGAAGGCTGGCCTGCGCACCAGCGCGCGCGCCAGCGCGGCACGCTGTGTTTCCCCACCCGACAGCGTCAGCGGCCATGCATCCACGCGGTGGCCCAGTTCGACTTCCTCCAGCATCGCAATCGCCCGATCGCGTCGGTCCGCCCCCGTCTGCCCCAGCACGACATTTTCCCACACCCGCTTCCATGGCAGCAGGCGTCCGTCCTGAAACACGACCGAAACCGCATCGGGACGGGACAACGTGCCTTCATTGACCGGATCAAGACCGGCCAGCGTGCGCAGCAGGGTGGATTTGCCCGAACCACTATGACCCAGCAAGGCCATGAATTCCCCTGGCGCAATGGTCAGGTCAAGACTGTCCAGCACCGCAGGCCCGCGCCCGAAACGGCGTGTCAGGCCATTTATGGCAACAACGCCATTCGCGGGGGCGACGCCATCACGCATCCCGTCCGGCATGACCACGGCGTTCATGCCCCCTGCCCCCGCTGGTGAACCGGCCGCCATGACAGCAACGCACGCTCCATCAGGCGCACGACCTGATCCGACACAAGGCCCAGCAGGCCGTAGATCACCAATCCCACCATGATGATGTCCGTGCGCAGGAAATCCTGTGCCTCCATCATCATGTGGCCAATCCCGCTTTCGGCGTTCACCTGTTCCGCCACCACCAGCATGAGCCATGACATGCCCACCGCAAAACGCAGCCCCACCAGCAGGTCGGGCAGCGCACCGGGCAGGATCACGTCGCGGATGGTCTGCAGGCGCGACAGGCCGAGCGTACGGGTCATTTCCAGCAGGCGGGGATCAATCGAACGGATCCCCTTGTGCAGGTTGAGATAGATGGGAAAGGTCGCCCCCAGTGCGACAAGGGCGATCTTGGGCACCTCCCCAATGCCGAACCACAGGATGAACAGCGGCACCATGGCAAGGGCGGGCAGCGTGCGCAGGATCTGTAGCGGGGCATCGACAATATCCTCGCCCAGTCGCGACAGCCCCGATATCAGCGCAAATCCCACCCCGAGAACCACGGCAATGGCAAGGCCGGTCGCCGCGCGGACAAGGGATACGCCAAGGTTTGCACCCAGCGTGCCATCACGCAGCAGGCCCCACCCCGTCATGATGACCTGCATGGGGGACGCCACCTGCCGGGTGGACACCATCCCGGTGGAACACGCCCCCTGCCACAACAGCACCAGAATGACCGGTGAGGCATAACGCAGCAAGGTGTGCGCATCCACATGGCGAAGCATGGTGCGCCCATGCCACGGGACGGATGCGGAGGGAATGACAGTGACGGGCATATGCGCCGATCCTTCATGCAATGGGCGTGCGAAACGGCCTCACCCAATCCCCGCAATATGAAGGAAAATACGATTAATACAACTATTTTTGTGTTTATATGGAATTATATGATCAATTCGTGTTTTTATATTCCACATTTAATATCGTTAAATACGACTTTCACCGCCCTTCCCCCAATGACAGGGAAAGGGAGGCAGCCTGCATCAGCCCTGATACACACGCCCCGGCGGCAGCAGCTTGCCGGGATTAAGAATATGGTGGGGATCCATGGTGTTCTTCAGCGCGCGCATGACACTCAGCGTGCCATCACCATGTTCGGTTTCCAGAAATTCCAGCTTGCCCATGCCCACGCCATGTTCCCCGCTGCATGATCCACCCAGCGCCAGGGCGCGGAACACGATCTTGCGGTCCAGATCCAGTGCGCGGGCATAACCCTCTGGCGTATGGTCCGTAATGATCAGGGCATGGAAATTACCATCCCCCACATGCCCCAGCAGGGGCACGCGCAGGCCGGATCGGGCAATATCTTCCCGCACGCCCGCAATCAGTTCCGCCAGGCGGGAAATGGGCACGATGCAGTCAGTGGAAATGACGCGCGCGGTCGGTTCGATCGCCTTGGCTGCCCAGAACGCGTCATGCCGGGCTTTCCACAACCGCGTGCGCTCTTCCGCCGTGTCAGCCCAGGCAAAGGACAGGCCGTGATTGGACAGGGCGATCGCCTCGGTCTGCGTGACCTGTTCCGCCACGGCGGCGGGTGCCCCCGCAAATTCAAAGAACAGCGTGGTCAGCGGTTCATACCCGGTCAGGCCGGAATAACGGATGGAGGCAGCCATCTGCACATCATCCAGCAGTTCAACGCGACTAATGGGAATGCCGCACTGAATGATTTCAATGGCCGTCTGCACGGCGTCATTCAGGTCGGAAAACTGGCAGACGGCAGCGGAAATGGTTTCGGGCCGGCCATGCAGGCGCAATTGGACCTCGGTTACGATACCCAGCGTGCCTTCCGACCCGATAAACAGGGATGTCAGGTCATATCCGGTGGAGGACTTGCGCACGCGCCCACCGGTACGGATCACCTCCCCCGTCGCCAGCACGACCGTCAGCCCAAGGACATTTTCCTTCATCGTGCCGTAGCGCACCGCCGCCGTGCCCGATGCCCGGGTCGCGCACATGCCGCCCAGCGTGGCCTCGCCCCCCGGGTCAACCGGAAAGAACAGGCCCGTATCGCGGATCTGCGCATTCAGGGCCTGACGGGTCAGACCGGCCTGCACGCGGCAGTCAAGGTCCTCGGCATTCAGTTCCACGATGTCCGTCATGCCCGACAGGTCAAGGCTTATGCCATGTTCCGCCGGGGTGACGTGCCCTTCCACCGATGTCCCGGCGCCAAAGGCCACGACAGGCACCCGGTGGGCATGGCAGGCCCGCAACACGGTTGCGACATCATCCGTCGATTCCGCGAATACCACGGCGGCAGGCAGGCGCGCGGCGTCCATGGCCTCCCCATGGCTATGGGCTTCCAGCACGGAGGGAGACGTGCTGATACGCGCCGCCAGGCCATTTTCACGCAGGGTGGCCAGCACGCCGTCAAGACGGTCAGCGGGGGAAGAAGGGCAGTCAGTCATGCGAGGGAACCATCCGGTCAGAACACAGCAAAATGCCATTGTAACAACACATACGGCAATGACCATGCCCCCTTGCGCCCCTGTGGCACATGCCGCACATGACATAGGCGGGAGCAGCGGCAGGATCTGTACCCATCATGGAACGCAGGGCGGCTTCCCCCGACCCGCCAGCATTGTCCCGCCGCCATGACGCCGACTGTTCTCAGTCAAACGTTTTCCCACGCGGCCGCACGATCGGCAGGATGTTGCCGGTTACGGCGTAATAGACGCGTTCTGAAATATTGGTGGCATGGTCGCCAATGCGCTCAAGGTTCTTGGCGATGAACAAAAGATGGGCGCACGGGCCGATATTGCGCGGATCTTCCATCATATAGGTCACCAGTTCACGGAACAGAGAGACATACAGTTCATCCACCGCCGTATCCGAATGCCAGACAATACGCGCAAGTTCCGGGTCGCGCTGGTCCATCGCATCAATGGTGCGCCGCAGATTTTCCTGCACCAGGCGCCCCATGCTGTGCAATCCCGTCAGCGAAATGGGGCAGGACAGCAGTTCATTGCGCATGGCGCGGCGCGCGATGGAGGCGGCGCAGTCCCCGATGCGTTCAAGATCACCCGATATTTTCAGCGCGACCACAACCTCGCGCAGGTCGCCCGCCATCGGCGCGCGCAGCGCCAGCAGGCGAATGACCAGTGCCTCGGTCTCGCGTTCCAGTTCGTCAACCTGCGGGTCCATTTCGGGCGCGTCGAGGGCCGCTTCCTCATCATGTTCGACCACGGCGGTAATGGCCTGCGCCACCTGCCGTTCCACCAGCCCACCCATCTTGTTTACCAGCGAACGGAGCTGTTCCAGTTCCTGTTCATAACTCTGGACCGTATGTACGGATTCATGTGGCATCGTTACTGCTTTCGCTCTCAGCCGAAGCGGCCGGTAATATAATCCTGGGTGCGTTTGGCATGAGGGGCGGTGAACATCTTGTCCGCCGTGTCCACCTCCACCAGTTCGCCCATGTAGAAAAACGCGACGCGGTCCGCGCATCTCGCTGCCTGCTGCAGGTTGTGCGTCACGATGGCGATGGAAAATTCCTGCTTCAGTTCATCCAGCAGTTCCTCGATCCGCGCGGTGGAAATCGGGTCGAGCGCGCTGGTCGGTTCATCCAGCAGGATGACCTCGGGCCGTGTCGCAATGGTGCGGGCAATGCACAGCCGCTGCTGCTGCCCGCCCGACAGGGCGGCGGCGGAGGCATTGAGCCGGTCCTTGACCTCGTTCCACAACGCCACGCGCCGCAGTACCCCCTCTACGCGCTGGTCCATCTCCGTGCGCGACAGGCGTTCATGCAGCCGCACGCCAAAGGCGATGTTGTCGTAGATGGACATGGGAAACGGCGTGGGTTTCTGGAACACCATGCCAATGCGCGAACGCAGCACGTTCACATCCAGACCGGGCGAGAGGATGTTGCGCCCGTCAAACAGCACCTCCCCCGTCGCGCGCTGGCCGGGATAGAGGTCATACATGCGGTTGAGGATACGCAGCAGCGTTGACTTGCCACAGCCCGACGGCCCGATCATGCCCGTGACCTGATGGATCGGGAAATCCAGCGATATGTCCTTCAGCGCGTGGTTGCTGCCGTACCAGAAATTCAGGTTGCGTATCGCCAGCGCCGGCTGCAGCGTATCGCGGCCCGTCGTGTCATCCATGATGATTTTGTTCATTGTTGTGCAGATCCATTACGCGTCAGCCACCAGCGGGCAAGGATGTTTGTCGCAAGCACCGCGACAGTAATCAGCAACGCTCCGGTCCATGCCATCTGCACCCAGTCATCATAGGCCGACCCGGCGTACTGGTAGATCGTGACCGGCAGGCTGGCCATTGGCGCATTGAGGCTGGTGGACCAGTTCAGGTTGCCAAGGGAGGTAAAAAGCAGGGGCGCCGTCTCGCCCGATATCCGCGCCAGTGCGAGCAGGATGCCGGTCATGATGCCGCCCCGTGCCGAACGCAGGCAGACATTCAGGATCACCCGCCACCCCGGCGCGCCCAGCGCATAGGCCGCTTCACGCATGGCGCGGGGAACAAGGCGCAGCATGTCCTCCGTCGTGCGGACGACGATGGGAATGAACAGGACCGCCAGCGCCAGCGTGCCCGCCATGCCGGAAAAATGCCCTGCCGGTTCCACGAAGATCAGATAGATGAACAGCCCAACCAGAATGGACGGCACCGACAGCAGCATGTCGGACACGAACCGGACCAGTGAGACAATCCGCCCATCCTGGGCGAATTCCGACAGGTAGATCCCCGCCATCATGCCGATCGGCGTGCCGATCAGGGCGGCAAGGCCGGTCTGTTCGCAACTGCCGATAATGGCGTTCGCCAGGCCGCCACCGCTGCCGGGGGCGGCCGTACTATGCAGGAAGGTCGGCAGCGACAGCCCCCCTGCCCCACGCGTCACCAGTGTCCATAAAATTGAAAACAGCACGAACAGCACGATAACCGTCGCCAGATTGCACAGCAGGCTGACAAACCGTTCAACCAGCCTGCGCCGCACGGCCTGCGCACCGCCGCGCTGCCACCCGCCGGCGTCAATAGATTGCGATTTCGGGGATGCCATCATGGACTTCCTCAGTTCGCCGTGCCGCGCTGCAGAAAAATGCGCGAACAGGCCAGGGTAATGAATGAAATGATCATGAGGATCGCGCCAAGAGCCAGCAGGACGGACAGCTTGAGGCTGCCTGCCGCGCTTTCGGGAAATTCCAGCGCGATCAGCGAGGCGATGGTGTTGCCCGGCGCGAACAGCGACCAGCCCATACGGTTGCTGTTGCCAATGACGAAGGTCACGGCCATCGTCTCACCCAATGCGCGCCCGGTGCCCAGCATGATGCCGCCCATGACCGCCTGCCGCGACCACGGCAGGACGACCTGGCGCATTACCTCCCACCGTGTGGCGCCAAGGCCGAAGGCGCTTTCCTTCAGCACGGCGGGAATGGAGACGAAGACATCCGTCATGACCGAACAGATGAAGGGCGTGATCATGATGGCCAGGATCAGCCCGCCACTCAGCAGTCCGGTGCCATAGGGCGCACCGCGAAACAGCAGGCCGATGCCGGGCACATGGCCTAGGTAACGCGTGACCGTGGGTTCAATGTAATGGGCCATGAACGGCACCACGATGAAAAAACCCCACATGCCAAATATGATGGAAGGCACGGCGGCCAGAAGCTGCACGGCGGTTTCGATAAACCGCGCCAGTGCCGGGGGGGCCATTTCCACCAGCCAGAACGCCACGCCGAATGCAAACGGCACGGCAAAGACAAGGGCGATCAGGGTGGTGACCAGAGTGCCGAAAATGGAGGTCGCTGCGCCAAAATGGTTTGAAATCGGGTTCCATGCCGTGCTGGTGAAAAAGCCGGGGCCAAAGGTGGAAAATGCCCGCCATCCCCCGCTGACCAGCACAATGACAATGCCCGCCATGACCAGCAGGATGAACCATCCGGCCAGGCGGGCGATCATGCCAAAAACCAGGTCGCCCAACCGCCCGCGCGCACTCCTGTCCATTGCGGCGCCATCGCCGGGCGTAATGGTGGATGGAAGTTCCATCATGTAATTCCTGATGTATATGACACAACAGCAGAACTAGGCCGCCATGGCGAACGATGGCAATAATAACCTGATCTGTTTTGTATGAAGTTTTTATGACACCCACCATTACATGCACGCCAATATGTATATTTGCGCATGTCATATAAAGTTCATCTATTTCCGGTTGCCCGCGCACGCGAACTACTGCATAGCACCCACATCGGGACGGTGTTGCACACACCCGCTCTTATGGGAAAACAGGCAGGAATCAGCCTTATGTTTGAATCCAGCGTTATTGAAATCGATGGGATCTTTGTTGGTATCGTTTTCCACAACGGTCCCGATGAGCCCTATGAATTCCGTGCCATGCATGAACGTGTAACGCAAATGGACGGAGATATCCTGCCCACGTTCGAAGCTGCCGTGGCGCAGGCCCGCAGCCGCTTCCGACTTGGTCGCACCAAGGCCACGCGCACGATGGAAACCACACGCCTGCGGGCCTGAAGCCCTTCCCCGCGTGGATTGCAGGCGATATTTCCATTTTTTATTGAAATGTGAATATTATATTAAATAAGTACAATACATATTATATTTTTATTTATTGTTATCTATGGTGCGCAAAGCAATAACTTACTGGTGTATTGTTTCATGCTCCACTTCGCGCCCTATTCGGCTTTTTCCATCATCGCACTGGTCATATGCTTTGCGCTTGTCTGCATCTTTGAATTCGTAAACGGTTTCCATGATACGGCCAATGCCGTTGCGACCGTCATCTATACCAGATCACTCAGGCCCCGCACCGCCGTCATCTGGTCGGGGTGCATGAATTTTGTCGGCGTGCTGGTGGGCGGGATCAGCGTGGCCTACGGGCTGGTTGAACTGCTGCCGGCGGATGTTCTTTCGCCCCCCAATGGTGACCCGGCCGTGCCGATGCTTATTTCGCTGTTTGGCACGGCGCTGGCGTGGAACCTGTTTACATGGTGGTTCGGCATCCCGAATTCCAGTTCCCATTGCGTCATCGGCGCGCTGATCGGGATCGCCATCGGGGATGCACTGCTGCATACGCGTGACCTGGGCAACAGCGTTGACTGGTCACAGATATGGAAAATCCTGCGGGCACTGGCCATTTCCCCCCTGATGGGACTGGTTGGCGCGGGTGGGCTGTATTTCATCATCAAGCATCTTGTCCATGATCCCGAACTCTACCAGCCGCCACAGGGTGACAAACCGACACGCGGCTGGGTCCGGGGCCTACTGATCCTGACCTGCACCGGCGTCAGCTTTTCCCATGGCAGCAATGACGGGCAGAAAAGCATCGGCCTGATCATGCTGACCATCATCGGCATCCTGCCCACCACCTTCGCCCTGGCCCCCGACAGCACGCCGCGTATTCCCCATGTCGCGGAATACGCCACCAGCGCCGCGCCACTGATCGAACAGTATGACCATGACGGCCTGCGTGACGAGGCAATTGCCGCGGTGGGTCGCCTGTCCCGGACCGATGCGGCGCATGTTGTCCCCTCCGTCCTGCGCGCGGACATGTATGAAGTCGTCGCGGGACTGAAGGCCGTATCAGCCAACCCGTCCGCCTCGACCCATGAACGCGCACAGGCCAAGGTGCTGGGCAACCAGATGCGTCCGGTGGTGGAATACGCGCCGTGGTGGGTGCGTCTGCTCAGCGCGCTGTGCCTGGGTATCGGCACCATGATCGGTTACAAGCGGATCGTGCATACGCTGGGTGAAAAAATCGGCAATACACACCTGACGCCAGCACAGGGCGCGTCCGCCGAACTGGTGGGGGCCGGCCTGATCGCAACCGCGGGCTATACCGGCCTGCCGGTCAGCACGACACATATCATCACCGCCGGTATCGCGGGCACCATGCTGGGGTCCGGTTCAGGCATCAATCGTGGCATGCTGGTCAAGATCGCACTGGCATGGGTCTGCACCCTGCCGGTGACCATCACACTTGCGGCCGGACTGTTCTATATTCTCAATGCATGATCCTGCCTGACACAGGCAAAAAAGAACCGGGGCCGCATGATGCGCAGCCCCGGTTTTTTATATCAGCAACAGAATAAGGAACTTGCGTCCCTTAGGGACTGTTTGAAAAGTTGGCCCGGAAAACATTCAGCAATCATAAAGAAGTTTTTGGTGACGGTTTTTTTCAAAAATCTTCAAAGAACGCCGCCTTTTTGAAAAAAGGCGGCATCAGGGAACTTTTATTATGCTTTATGCCCGCATTCAGTATTTCTGCGGCACGATCATGGTGTCAGGCACGGGCTGGCGAATATAGTCCGGACTGTACACACGTTCGGGCAGCCGCACTTCGGGCTTGCTTACGTCATGATAGGGCACCTGTGACAGAAGATGGCTTATGCAGTTAAGCCGCGCTTTCTTCTTGTCATCAGCCGGAACGATCCACCATGGTGCTTCGTCAATATTTGAACGTTCCAGCATGATTTCCTTGGCCAGCGTATAGGATTCCCACCGCCGCCTGCTTTCCAGGTCCATGGGGCTGAGTTTCCACTGCTTCAGCGGATCTTCCATACGGGCGCGAAAACGCAGTTCCTGTTCATCATCGGAAATGGAAAACCAGTATTTGACAATCTGTATCCCGCTACGCACCAGCATGCGTTCAAATTCGGGAACGGAGCGGAAGAATTCCTCGTATTCATCATCGGTACAGAAATTCATGACCCGCTCGACGCCCGCGCGGTTATACCAGCTACGGTCAAACAGCACGATTTCCCCCGCTGCCGGCAGGTGACTGACATAACGCTGGAAATACCACTGTGTGCGTTCCCGGTCATTGGGGGCAGGCAGGGCGGCGACACGGCATATGCGCGGGTTCAGCCGCTGGGTAATACGCTTGATCACGCCCCCCTTGCCCGCCGCGTCCCGTCCTTCACAGATCACCACCAGCCTGTGCCCGGTTTCCTTGACCCAGTCCTGCAACTTGACCAGTTCCCCCTGCAGGGACAGCAGTTCACGGAAATAGGCCCGCCGGAAATCAGGCGTGCCGTTGTCCTTGTCCGAACCCAGGCGGGCATCATCCAGTTCAAGTTCTATTTCTTCATCAATATCATCCAGAACCTCCGCACGCAGGCGGTTGCGTTCCCATGATGCCTTGTCACTGGCGGGCAGTTCGGTCATGTCGGGGGTCATTGCCATCTGGTTTCCTGATAATGAAAGGGAGGAAGAACATCAGAATTCATCATGGATATAATCTTCGTCTTCTTCCATTATTTCAGGTGGGGCGGACGGTAATGCCCGCTTTGCCTGTCCCCGTGTATCTTTCCACACTAGGACAAGCGCAGGCTGCCATTCTTCATGAATATGCGGCGACTTCGGTTCGGAATCCTGTTTCATGATCTCCATTCCTGTCCAGATGCCTATTCAGATCATAGGCATGGAAAGGTATAGAACAGCACATGACATATAATATGAATATTTGATTAAATTGCATTGCGATCAAGTATAAATAAAAACGAAAGTTTCCGGGTGCTGCCTTTTTTTTCAAACAGGCAGTGTTCTTTGAAACTTTTTGAAAGAAGCTTCACCAAAAACTTTCTTATGATTGCAGAATATCTGAAGATGAGAACCGCATTGACCATCCGGTTCCTGTGATCGGTGATTTTGTGGAAGCCGGACAATTCGCAGCCACGTCCCTATCCATAAGGAATAGCCGCGCTTTCCATCCCTATCCTACACAGGCAATGAACAGCGCCATCGTCAGGACCGACACCACGGCGCTGAGGAACAGGGTCGATGCGGCTTCCTGCTCATCCGTTCCGAAACGTACCGCAAGAATGACGACGACCGTCCCCACCGGAATGGACAGGGCCAGCACGGCGGTACGGATCGCCTCATGCGGCAGACCCAGCGCTGTCAGCAGCAGCCACGACAGGGCGGGAATGACAATATTCCGGACCGCAACAGTGGCCACCACCGGCAATGTTACCGAAACCCGCTGCAGGAAAAGTACGATCCCCGATGCGAACAGGCCAACCCCCGCCGCCGCATTGCCCAGCAGTTCCCCTGCCCTGAGCAGCGATCCGGGCAGGTGGATACCCGATACGACCAGAAGGGTCGCGACAATCGGGGCCCAGACAATAGGCTCCTTGCATGATGCAATGATCTGCGGCCAGAGCCGCGCCTGCTCGGGTGGTCCCGCATGTGTGCTTTTGGCCAGCATGACCATGCAGACCGGCGTCTGGACCAGAACCATGGCGAACACGGCGGCTGAAATGGCCACGGATGTACTCGCATGCCCCACCAGTACCGGCAGCATGGCCGACCCGATGAAGGGAACCGATGGCGCCCCCATGGCCAGTCCCTGCAGGGCTGACGCCGCCGCATCGCGCCGGAACACGTGGCGCGACAGGATATATGCCACGCCGAAACTGCCACACATGATCCCGAATACCGATGCCGCCAGCGGCACCTGCCCCGCAAGGATGGTGCGCGGCATGCCCGCGATGCCCACGAACAGGTTGAGGGGAAAGGCGTAGAGCATGACCATCCGGTTCAGGACGGACACCTGCTCCCCATTGAAGTCATGGTGCCATCCGGCACGGTAGCCCAGCAGGAAAACCACGACGAGGGGTAGCATGGCGGCAATGATGGTCGAAAGCATACAGTTTGATTATCCCGTGGCTTACGGATGGGTGCGGTAGGAAAAAACGGGCATGAATGGCGATGGCGACTGCCGCGCGGCACGGGTGGTCCTGATAATGGCGCAGGCCACTTCCCCATGCGGGAAAGGTGCGGTGGCAGGCGGATAAAAAATGCGTACCTTATATTTGAGAATAAGAAGCATCATTATTAATGCACTGATATATAATAATTTTTTATTTACAAATCTCCATTAAATCAATATATCCAATCGTGCCATAGTTTATCATAGCGAGTCACGCCATGCCGATCAAAGATCCCAAGGTGATCGAACACCTGAACACGCAGCTGACGAACGAGCTGACGGCCATCAACCAGTATTACCTGCACGCCCGCACGCTGCGCCACTGGGGCGTTACCCTGCTGGGCAAGAAGGAATACGAAGAATCGATCGAGGAGATGAAGCACGCCGACTGGCTGATCGAGCGCATCCTGTATCTGGGCGGCCTGCCCAACGTGCAGCGCTACAACCAGATCCTGGTGGGACAGGACGTGGAGGAAATCCTCAAATGCGACCTGAAGCTTGAGGAAAAGGCCATCGGCGACCTGCGCGAGGGCATCGCCTATTGCGAAAGCGTGCGTGACTTCGTCTCCCGCGACCTGCTGCTCAGGATCCTGGTCAACGAGGAAGAGCATGAAGACTTCCTCGACCGCCAGTTCGACCTGATCCGTCAGGTGGGGATCGAGAAGTACATCCAGCTCAACTCCGCCCCTGCCCCCGATCAGGAATAGGCCAGATATCGGGCCACGCTCCCCTTCATTTTGCGGGGACGTGGCCTGACGCGTCTGTCCCGACCGTTCGGCGGCTATTCCGGCAATGAGCGGTTCCGCGTCCCGTTCAGGAACAGTTCCACCGCCTGATCGATGTGCCGACGCATGGCGTCATCCAGCCTGGCTGCAATCAGGCCCAGCACAGCCTGCTGGAACGGATACTGGATCACGGCGGCAGTCAGGTAATCCGCCGCGAAGACGATATCATCAATCTCGATTTCCCCGTTCTTCACGCCTTCATGCAGGACGCGACAGATCAACTGCGCCGCCCTGCGGGCACCATGGGAATGGATATTACGCGCCAGCGCCGGGAACTGCCGGCTTTCCGCCGACACCACGCGGTACATGCCAACGCTGCGATCCGTCAGCAGCCAGTCCAGCAGCAGCGTGCAGATTGACACGAGCCGCGAATGGATATCCCCATCCGCCGGCATCAGCAATGCCAGCGCATCCAGCCGGATATCGATGGTCGTGCTGACCACGGCTTCAAACAGCAGGGGCTTGCTGCGGTACCGTGCGTAAAGAGTGCGTTTCGTAACACCTGCCGCTTCCGCCACCATGTCCATGCTGGTGCCCCGGAACCCAAGGTCGAAGAACAGCCGGCCGGCTTCCTCCAGAATCGTTTCGGACAGCGTCGCCGCCTCCGCGATCGACGGGCGGCCCATGCGGGCAGGCCGGGGGTGTTCCTTGTCTGGCATCCTGTTGCTGCTTTCCTCGTGATCGTGTGGCGGTCCCTGCATGCGGGCGGCCGGTTACCATGGACGCCCCGCACATAACGCACGCCCGGCACATATGCCGACACATAAAATACACCGAACCGGATATTTTATGGGTTGCTTTCCTTTTTAAATTTAAAATACACTTATTCGTATACATATTAAAGAGATGTCCATACCCGATTTTTCCATTCGCGGCAGGACGTCATTTTTCAATCAGGAAAGTTCGGATATCCACCTCTGGATCAATGCATGACCTTTCATTCCCACCGAACATACACCCAGACGGCAGGGCAGCCTGCGTTGACCACGAGGAAAGATCCATGATCGCGTCATTTCATTTTCACACGACCTGCGCGGGACAGCACGGAGGCCCGGCGGCATGAAGTGGCGTGACGCGGCGATTGGTGCGGGCGTCGCCATAATCGTGGCAGCCGGCGGGGCCGGATGGTATGTGGTACAGCACCGTGGCGACCTGCCCGCAGGCCTTGCGCGCGCCAACGGACGGCTGGAACTGGCCCGCATTGACGTGGCGGTCAAGTATCCCGGCCGCATCATGGAACTGGATTTTCACGAAGGGGATAGCGTGACCGGCGGTCAGGTGCTCGCCCGCGAGGATGACACCGCCGCACGGGCGCAACTGGATGCGGCGCGCGCCCACCTGCGCGCGGCCCAGGCCGATGTCGCCCGCGCGAACGCCGAACGTGACGCGCGCCTGTCGGCCCTGCACCTTTCACAGCTTGACCTAGACCATGCCCGTACCATGTTCCACCAGCACCTGGTGTCCGACATGGAACTGTCGCAGCATCAGACAAACCTCGATACCGCGACATCCGCCGCCAATGCGGCAGGCCGGGCCGTGGACGCAGCGCAGGCGGCAGCCGATGCAGCGCAGGCACAGGTCACGGAAGCGGCCTCCACAACCGATGACATGACCATCCGCGCCCCCGTAGCGGGACGGATCGAATACCGGATCGTGGAAAAGGGCGCCGTACTGCCCGGCGGCGGGCGCGTGGCCTCCCTGCTTGATCCCACGGATATGTACCTGACCATCTTCTTCCCCTCGCAGCAGGCCGGACGGCTGCGCGTGGGGGATCAGGCGCGCATTGCGCTGGATGCGCTGCATCAGCAGGTCATCCCGGCCACGATTTCCTTCATTTCGCCCGAAGCGCAATTCACCCCGAAATATGTCGAAACCGCCACCGAGCGTGACAAGCTGGTCTATCGCGTGAAGCTGCGGGTTTCACCCGAAACGGCCCGGCATTACGGCGACGTGCTGAAATCGGGCATGACGGGGGATGGTTACGTACGCACCGACCCGTCCGCCCGCTGGCCCGCGACACTTGATGTAGCCGATGCCCCGCAATGAGCGCCGATACGCCGCATAACCCGGCGGGCATCACCATTGCGGGTGTAACCCATCGCTATGGCGCGGTCACGGCACTGGACAACGTGACGCTGGACCTGCCTGCCGGGACCACCATCGGCCTTGTCGGGCCGGATGGCGTGGGCAAGTCCACCCTGCTGGGCCTGATTGCCGGCGTGCGCAAGCTGCAGTCGGGCACGGTGTCCGTGCTGGGATCGGATATGGGCGACCGTCGCGCGCGTGAGGCGTTTCTGCCGCGCGTCGCCTTCATGCCGCAGGGTCTGGGCCGCAACCTGTATCCCACGCTGTCGGTATGGGAAAACATCGATTTCTTCGCCCGCCTGTTCGGCATGGATGCGCAGGCGCGTGACGCACGCATCCAGCGCCTGCTGGATGCCACGGGACTGGCCCCCTTTCCCGACCGGGCGGCAGGTCATCTGTCAGGCGGCATGAAGCAGAAGGTCAGCCTGTGCTGCGCGCTGGTGCATGACCCCGACCTGCTGATCCTGGATGAACCGACGACGGGCGTCGATCCCCTGTCGCGCCAGCAGTTCTGGACGCTGGTGGACCAGTTGCGCCAGGAACGGCCGTCCATGACGGTCATCGTGTCCACCGCATACATGGACGAAGCGGAGCGGTTTGCATGGCTGGTGGCCATGGATGGCGGCAGGGTCCTGATCAGTGACCAGACCCACAGCGTGCTGGAACGCACGCATGCCGCGTCGCTGGAAGATGCATACATATCACTGCTGCCGGATGCCAAGCGCCAGCAGGCCAGTGGTTTCGTCATCCCGCCCTATGCCAATCCCGGCGGCCCGCCCGCCATCGAGGCCGAACACCTGACCCGCCGTTTTGGCAGTTTCACGGCGGTCAGCGATGTGAGCTTCACCATCAGCCGGGGCGAGATTTTCGGCTTCCTCGGCTCCAACGGCTGCGGCAAGTCCACCACCATGAAGATGCTGACCGGCCTGCTGGACGTGACCAGCGGCACGGCGAAGCTGTTTGGCGAACAGATCACGGCGGGCGACATGAAGACCCGCATGCGTATCGGGTACATGTCACAGGCGTTCTCGCTGTATGAGGAACTGACCGTGCGGCAGAACCTCATGCTGCAGGCGCGGCTGTACCGCATGGCACCCGACAGGGCCACGCAGGCTGTCGAACAGTCGCTTGAGTCGTTCGAACTGCGTCCCTACGCCGATGTCAGCCCGGCTTCCCTGCCACTGGGCATCCGCCAGCGCCTGCAGCTGGCGGCGGCCTGCATCAACAACCCCGAAATCCTGATCCTTGACGAACCGACATCGGGCGTGGACCCCGCGGCACGCGACATGTTCTGGCGGCACCTGATCCGCCTGTCGCGCGAAGGGCACGTGACGATTTTCGTATCCACCCATTTCATGAACGAAGCAGCGCGATGCGACCGGATCTCGCTCATGCACCGGGGGCATGTGCTGGCGGTCGGCACACCGGCCGAACTGGTTGAAAAACGCAAGGCGCCCAATCTGGAAGCCGCCTTCATCGCCTATCTGGAAGATGCCAAGGCGGCAACCGACGCGCAGACCCCGCCACCCAAACCCGCGGCACCCGCGCGCGCATGGTGGCATGGCGTCAGCAACAGGCTGGCCGCCCGGTTTGGCGGGCTGGGCGGCGGCTGGCTGCCGCGGGCATGGGCCTTTGCCCGGCGCGAGGCGGTTGAACTGCTGCGTGACCGGCTGCGCCTGACCTTTGCGCTGATCGGCCCGCTGATCCTGCTGGTGGTGGCGGCGTCGAGCATTTCATTCGATGTGGAGGGGATCAACTTTACCGTCAGCGACCATGACCGGACCACCATCAGCCGTCAGCTGATCGACAGTTTCCGTGGCTCGGCCTATTTCCATGAACGCGCGCCCGTGGCGGATGCCGATACGCTGGACCGCGCCATCCGCAATGGCCGTGTCCAGCTGGCGCTGGATATTCCCGCAGGCTTCGCCCGTGACATGGAAGCGGGACGCAGGCCGGAAGTGGGCGTGATCATTGATGGCGCGGTCCCCTTCCTTGCGGCCAATGTCCGTGCCTATGTCACCGGCGTGCTGGGGGGATATGCGTCAACCCTGGGCCGCGAACTGCCGCAGGGACCTGCGACCCCCATCACGATCGAGCCGCGTTTTTCCTATAATCAGGAATTCCGCAGCATTTACGCCATGACGCCAGGCGTCATCATGCTTGCACTGATCCTGATCCCGACCATGCTGACCGCCCTGGGCGTGGTGCGGGAAAAGGAGGTCGGCTCGATCGTCAACCTCTACGCCTCCCCCGCATCGGTCGGGCAGTATCTCATGGGCAAGCAGGCGCCCTATGTGGCGCTGGCGACGATCAGCTATTTCATGCTGGTCGCCGTGGCCGTGATCGTCATGGGCGTGCCGCTGAAGGGGTCGCTGCTGGGGCTGACGGTTGGGGGCATCCTGTTCGTGCTGTCGGCCACGGGGCTGGGGCTGCTGATCTCGACCTTTGTCAGTTCACAGGTCGCGGCCATTTTCGGAACCTCCATCATCTGCCTGATTCCGGCGGTCAATTTTTCCGGGCTGCTTTATCCCGCCTCCACCCTTACGGGTATCAGCCGTATCGTGGGGCTGGGCTTTCCGGCCTCATGGTACCAGCTGATCAGCCTTGGCTGCTTTACCAAGGGGCTGGGAACCAGCAGCTTCTGGCCCATGTACATGCCGCTGGCTGCCTTCGGGTCGGTCTACATGCTGGCGGCCCGTCTGCTGCTGAAAAAACAGGAAGCATGACGGCATGATGCGCTGGCTGGTCAATGTTGGTCTTCTGTGCGGCAAGGAACTGCGCAGCCTGGTGCACGACCGCGTGCTGCTGGGGCTGATCGTGTTCGCGTTTACCGCAGGCGTGCTGCTGGTGGCCAACGGGGTGAAGGTGGAAGTGTCCAACGCCACGATCGCCTTTATCGACGAGGACAATTCCGCCCTGTCGCGCCGGATGCGCGATGCGGTGCTGCCCCCCTATTTCAAGCCCCCGGTTCTGGTGGACCGCGCACAGGCCCTGCACGGCATGGATGAAGGCGATTACATTTTCGTGGTCGACATCCCGCCCCGCTTCGAGGCAGACGTCAAGGCCGGGCGTACACCCGCCGTACAGTTGCGGGTGGATGCCACCGCCATGACGCAGGCGGGACTGGGAACAGCGTACCTGAATGAAATCATGCTGGGGGAAGTCAACGACATGCTGCATGCGCCGGCACTGGTGGACCAGATCCCCTTTACCGCGCCCAGCCGCATCCGCTTCAACCCCAACAGTGAATCAAAGTGGTTTACCTCGGTCATGCAGATCGTGACCAATATCACCATCCTGTCCATCGTGCTGGTAGGGGCGGCGGTCATACGCGAACGCGAGCACGGCACGCTGGAACACCTGCTGGTCATGCCCGTCACGGCCAGCGAGATCGCGGTGGCCAAGATTGTCACCAACGGGCTGGTCATCTTTGTTGCGGCCATCGTGTCGCTATGGCTGGTGGTGCATGTCTGGCTGGGGGTGCCGCTGGCGGGGTCGGTCACGCTGTTTGCCGCGTGTTCGCTGCTGTACCTGTTTTCGGCCACGGCGCTGGGCATCATGCTGGCGACGGTCGCACCCACCATGCCGCAGTTCGGGCTGCTGGTGGTGCCGGTCTATGCGGTGGCGTACCTGCTGTCAGGGGCCGCGACACCGGTGGAAAGCATGCCCGCCGCCATGCAGGTGGTGGTGCGTTTCCTGCCCACCACGCAGTTCGTCAACCTGTCACAGGCCATCCTGTACCGTGATGCGGGGCTGGGTGCGATCATCCAGCCCCTGCTGACCGTAACCGTGACGGGGATTGTATTTCTTGTATTTGCGCTCGCGCGCTTCAGATCCATGTTGGCAAGGCAGGAATAATGAAGAACAGATTGGCACGGGTCGCCTGCATGGGGGGCGTTGCAATGGCCGTGGGGCTGGCGGGGTGTTCGCCATTCCATACGCGCGTACCGGCGTCGCATGTCGTTGTGCCCCGACAGTTTTCGCAAACGCCCATGACAACGCTACCCGCCACCGACCTTACGCGCTGGTGGGAAGCGTGGCATGACCCTGCCCTGGTGCGGGCCGTGGATACGGCCCTTGCCGCCAGCCCCGACATCCGCATCGCGCGTGACCGCGTGCTGGAAGCCCGTGCGATGCACACGGTTGCAAAATCCGCGCTGTACCCCACCGTAGGGGCAACGGGGAACATGATGGGTGGTGGCATGTACTGGCGCAATCCCAGCACCCTGCCGACCAGCAATGACCCTGGCACCGACGGGCATCTGGCAGGCATTGGCGCGTCATGGGAACCGGACCTGTTTGGCGGTCGCCATGCGGATGTAAAGGCCGCGAAAGCAGGCATGAAGGCGGAGGAAGAATACTTCCACGGCATACAGATGGTCATCGCCGCCGATGCCGCCAATGATTACCTGCAGGCGCAGGGACTGCAGCGCCAGATCGCCCTGATCGATCGCAGCATTGGCATGCTTGAACAGTTGCACCGGTATGGTCAGGCCCGTTTTACCGCGGGACAGGCGACAGCGGCGGATGTAACGGGCGTTGACCAGAAACTGTCCGACCTGAAGGCGCGCAGGCCGGTGCTGGTTGCAGACCTTGATCTTGTGCGCAGGCGTCTGGCCGTGCTGTCGGGACAGGCCCCCGAAGGGCTGCCGGCCCTTGCGCCGCCGCCCGCCTATTACGTGCCCGCGCCACCCGTGGGGCAGATGCCCGATACGGTGCTGGAACGCCGCCCCGACATCCGCGCACGACGCGATCAGGTGGATGCAGCGCTCAACCGGCTGAAAAGCGCCAAGACCGATCTCCTGCCCCGCTTTGGCCTGGAATTCTTTGGCGGGGACGGACGGTTGCGCTTTGATGGCATTCCCGGCCTGTCGGGCACGGGGGGCCTGATCGCGCTGACCACCTACCTGCCGATCTTTACCGCCAACCGCATACAGGCGCGCATACACGCTGCCAGCGCACGCCTTGATGCCGCGGTCGCGGGATATGACAACAGTATCCTGCACGCGTTGGCCGAAGTCGAGGATGGTTACGAAAACCGTCTGAGCCTTGATGCACGCGATACGGACCTGACCCGTGGACAACACCAGGCCGAACAGGTCGCCAGTGACATGATGGGGCTTTACACCGGTGGCCAGCGTACCTTTGGCGATGTGCTGAGCGCACGCATGGCGGCACTGGATGCGCAGGCCAGCGTACTGGACAACCAGGCTTCCCGCACCTCCGCCACCATACAGCTTGCCCGCGCACTGGGTGGGGGCTGGCAGGCCGAAAGCGTGACAGTACACAAATAACGGGAATGTTTCATGACCCCGCCCGGTCATGAAACGCCATTTTGCGGCATGTATCCCTTATGCCGTACAGGACGGCATGACCGGCAGGCACGGACGCACCGGGACTGCCTCCGTAACACGATGCGTCACATGCAACAGCTTGCCCGGACGGGGCATGGACAGCGCCCGAGACATCGACCACACCATGGTCTGCTCCGCTACCGGCCAATGTAGGGGATATGATAAGCTATCGTCTGGCCCATGCCTCGACATGGCCTGATACTCGTGGCAGAACCCATTACCTGCCTGTCAATGCTACCAGTGTGCTGGCGACAAAGACCCATGCCGGCCATGAACCACCATTTTCTCGCGTCTTGAATGTTCACGATGCGCTGCTGCATGATGACCCGGACAAGAGGAGATTGAATGAAGCCCGTTGCCCCGACCATTTCCCCCAAGCCGGGTTTACGTGAACGCAAGCAGGCACGTGCGCGCACCACCCTGATTGCCGAGGCAATGCGGCTGTTTTCCGCCCAGGGCTATGACCAGACCACGGTGGATGAAATTGCCGATGCGGCCGAGGTCTCGCGGCGGACCCTGTTCCGCATGTTCGAGACGAAGGGCGATATCGTACTGGCATGGACGCGGGGCATGACACAGACGCTGAATGACGCCCTGGCCACCTGCCCTGCCGACATGCACCCGGCGGACGCCATGATGCATGCCTTTACCTCGCTGGTGCCACGCATCGCGGCGAACCGGCAGGATACCTATGCTTTTGTCTATCTGATTGAAAAGACGCCTTCGCTGCAGACAGTCAGCCTGCAGAAATATGGCAAGTGGGAGGACTGTCTGGCGGAAGGGCTGGCGAAGCGGATTACCGAACGCAAGAACCGCCGGATGGCCGCACGCCTTATGGCACGTGGCGGGATCGCCATTTTCCGGACGGCGCTGGATGAATGGATCCGGCTGAAGGGGCGGCCCGCGCTGGTGCCGCTTTTGCAGAAAACATATGAACTTCAGGCATCACTCTGGCCCGACCATGCAGGAACCGGGCCAGAGGACGCTGCCTGACACGGCAGGCAGCGATAAGGAAGCCTGTTGCTGCGTCAGTCCAGACGCACGGACGGACGGACAAACACGTCCAGCCAGTCCACAAGGCAGGACATCAGGCCACGGAACGTTCCATACAGTTCGAACTGATGCTGGCGATACAGCATCAGGTGGACCATGCGCGCGCTGATGCCGCGCAGCCAGCCGCCACCGAATACCTTGCCGCCGGGGAAAGTGCCCCAGCCATTGTAATCACCCAGCGCCACGACCGCGCCCTTGTTATGGAACGCAAATGGCTTGAGCGGGCGGCCATTGATCCATGCGGGCATGCAGCGCGCCAGGTGATGGGCCTGCTGCCGGGCGGCCTGTGCGGTGGGGGCGACGGGCTTGTCCGCGATGAAGGCACAGTCACCCATGGCGAAGATGCTGTCATCTTCCACAAGCTGCAACGTCGGGCGGACCTCAAGCTGGCCGGAGCGTGACAGCTTCAGGTCACCGAATTTACGCGTGACATCGGGCGCCTTCACCCCTGCCGCCCAGACACGCAGGGTTGCAGGGATGCGCGTGCCGTCCTTGAGCATGAAGCCCTTTTCATCCGCACCACTGACCATGGCGGAGGTTTTCACACTCACGCCAATTTTCTCAAGTTCCTTCTGCGCGGCGGCAGACACGGCCTCGGGGAAGGCAGGCAGGATGCGGGGGCCTGCTTCAAGCAGGGTGATGTTCAGCTTGGGCGGCTTCTTGCCAAAGCTGTAGAGCGAGGCAAGGTCAAGCGCCTTGTGCAGTTCAGCCGCAAGCTGCGTGCCGGTGGCGCCACCACCCACGATGGCGATGTCAAGCTGTTCGTTATTACCGAATGCCTTGAGCAGTTCCGCGCGGAAACGGTCGTTGAAGCCGTTGGCATCCACAAGGTTGTCAATGAACAGGCAGTGCTCGGCCACGCCGGGGGTGCCGAAATCATTCGCGCGGCTGCCGATCGACAGCACCAGCGCGTCATATTCCAGCTTGCGCTCATCCAGGATCACCTCGCCCGTGGGCTCGACAACCGGGGCAAGGGTGATGGTCTTGGCCTTGCGGTCCATGCCCGCAATCTCGCCGGGCCAGAATTCGAAATGATGGCGACTGGCCTGCGACAGGAAGCTGATGCGGTCGTTTTCGTTAGCAGCCGTGCCCGCTGCGAAGCAGTGGAGCATCGGTTTCCACACATGGGCGAAGCTCTTGTCGACCAGCGTGATTTCCGCATGGCCCGACTTGCCGATTGAATCACCCAGCCGCGTTGCCAGCGCCAGACCGGCCACGCCACCACCAACAATTACGACCCGAAACTTTTGTGCCATCCTATGCCTCTTTTTTACTTCTGCCGCACAGTGTCCCGGTCCCGTGGGAAAAACCCTGTCGCATATCCTGAAATACCGAAAACTGCTTTGTGCCGGACCCTGCGCGCATGGCCCGGGTAACATGCCGCGGCGGCCGACCCGGTAAACCAGCCCGACCGCCGCGCCATGTCTGGTAGCCTATGGAGTTTTCACCCCATCAGCGGATCAGAAGAAGCCGCGCTTCTTGTCGCTGTAGCTGACCAGCATGTTCTTGGTCTGCTGGTAGTGCTCAAGCACCATCTTGTGGGTTTCACGGCCGATGCCGGACTTCTTGTATCCGCCAAACGCCGCATGCGCGGGATAGACGTGATAGCAGTTGATCCACACACGACCGGCTTCCAGCCCGCGACCCATGCGGTAGCAGGTGTTGGCGTCACGGCTCCACACACCCGAGCCGAGGCCGAAGGGGGTATCGTTGGCGATGGCCAGCGCTTCTTCTTCCGTCTTGAAGGTCGTCACGGCCAGAACCGGGCCAAAGATCTCTTCCTGGAAGATACGCATCTTGTTGTTGCCCTTGAACACGGTCGGCTGCACGTAGCACCCGTTGTTCAGGTCACCACCAAGGTCGGGACGGCCGCCACCGGTCAGCAGCTGTGCGCCTTCGCCCTTGCCGATATCGATGTAGGACAGGATCTTTTCCTGATGCCCGTGGGAGTTCTGCGCACCCATCATGGTGTTGGGATCAAGCGGGTTGCCCTGACGGATCGCCTTGATGCGGGGCAGCGCACGTTCGATGAACTTCTCATAGATCGATTCCTGGACCAGCGCACGGCTGGGGCAGGAGCAGATCTGGCCCTGGTTGAGGGCGAACATGGTGAAGCCTTCGATCGCCTTGTCCAGGTAATCGTCATCATGGTCCATGATGTCGGCAAAGAAGATGTTCGGCGACTTGCCACCCAGTTCCAGGGTTGCCGGGATCAGGTGTTCGGCAGCGGCGTGCGCGATCATCTTGCCGGTCGGGGTGGAACCGGTGAAGGCGATCTTTGCAATACGGTCGCTGTTGGACAGGGCGGCGCCCACGTCCTTGCCAAGGCCGTTGACAATGTTCAGCGTTCCGGGCGGGAACAGGTCACCGATCAGTTCCATCAGCACCAGCATGGAAGCAGGCGTGCTTTCGGCAGGCTTCATGACCACGCAGTTACCGGCGACCAGTGCGGGGGCCAGCTTCCACGAACCCATGAGCAGCGGGAAGTTCCACGGAATGATCTGGGCCACGACGCCCAGCGGCTCATGGAAATGGTAGGCGATGGTCGTGGCGTCGATCTCGCTCAGCGTGCCTTCCTGGGCGCGGATGCAGCCAGCGAAGTAACGGAAATGATCAATGGCCAGCGGAATATCGGCGGTCATGGTTTCACGGATGGGCTTGCCATTGTCCCATGTCTCGGCCCGGGCGAGCAGGTCGAGGTTCTTTTCCATGACATCGGCTGCCTTGAGCAGGATCAGCGCGCGGTCAGCGGGGGCCATTTCACCCCATGCGGCCTTGGCCTTGTGCGCGGCATCAAGTGCCAGTTCCACATCGGCTGCGGTGGAAGCGGGGACTTCACACAGCACGCGGCCATCAACGGGGGAAGTGTTGGTCAGGTAATGACCATCAACGGGAGCAACCCACTTGCCACCGATATAGTTGCCATAACGGGCCTTGAACGGGGGGGCTGCTGATATACTGTCTGACGGCATGGAAATATTACTCCAGAAATTATTTTGCAATCAGGAAGACCTGAAGGGAATGTGTATGATTATTTATTAAATCCCTGCGCCATTCCTGATTTTTACACTAAACCCAAAACATAGGCATGGATCTGGTCTGGATGACTGTCCAGTTCGCACGGCAATCATTTCGCGTGGACATGATCCCCTTTCAAACCGGACCGTCTTCTGGCCACACCCCGGTAGTTGCCGGGGCACCATCTATATTCATCGATATATAGACCGAGCCATGATCGCAACCCGGAAATAGGTAACGTAAACGTGAGGTATGCATCTGGTGCCATAAGGACCATGGTGTAAATATATAAATATCAATAAGTTAGTAATAATATAATCAGGGAAATATTTAATTTTCCGTATCTGCTGTCCGAACGGGCCATGATGCCGCATGCCATGACGGGACACCGGGTGACACAGATTACGCCGTCGGACCGGCATGGATGGGGGACGTATTTCTTCCCCATCCATCCGGTTCACCGTGGCGCAGCGATTACGGCATTTTTCGAAGCTTTTTGAAAAAAGCTTCACCAGAAACTTCTTTATGATTGCTGAATGTTTTCCGGGCTAACTTTTCAAACAGTCTCTTACTGGATGGCTTTTATTCAGGGCACGATTAAATACTGTTCGAAATAAAAAATGGGCAAGAATATTAAACGTTTCCGGATTCCGCCTTTTCAAAGACGTCTTTATGATTTGCAGGCGGCCCATCCATATTGCCGCGTGCCGTCAGAACCGGAATACAAAATTTGACTGGTAATACGTTCCACTGGAACCGCCAGCTTCATTAAGGGCATGCGATGTCATGAAACGGGATGCATACTGCGTCCATGACACATGCGTATTGATCTGCCAGGCAATCGACACCTGTGGCGCCATGCCAATAAACCTGCCGCGGAAATTACCGGGAAACTTGTAATTCCCCGATGACTTGTAAATGGGGTCATTCACACTGTCACGCCAGAACAGCGGATACTTGAACTGAATGCTGACGGACTTGAATGGCGTAATCCGGACCAGCGGCGCAAAACTGATCAGGTTGGACGCCGTCATGTAGGTTGTCGTGTCAAGGTAATTGGTCTGCGGATTGAAGGGGGCAATATAGGTGCCGATCGTTCCAGTCCGGTCAGACGAATTCCCGCCCGAATATACGTCCGTCTGGATCCCGGCGAATGTATTCAGGGTCTTTTCGGAAAAACGGTAACCCACCGAGGAATTGATGGCGTAGGCACTGACATTGCGCGCCAGCGTGGTCCCGGACGGACGGAATACGCCACCCTGCCAGATACCGCCCACCGAAAATTCAATCGGTCCCGCCATGCCATGCCAGCGCATGCCGAAATTATTGCGCGTGTTGGACCCCGTAACCGAACCGCCCGGCCCCGCAATCGCCCCGGCCACGCCATTCAGCTTGTAGCCAATATAAAAGGCATCGACAAAGGAATATCCCTTCTGCCCCATGAAGGTAAAGTCAGGAGGCGCCCACGTCGTGTTGAAACCGTACAGTCGCGAGGCATAGTTTTCGGTATCGTGAAACATCTTGTTTTCACTGTCATATGTCTGCACGAAGTCCCACCCGTCGATACGGATGCGCTTCCACACCATGTACCCCCGGAACCCGTCCCATGACAGCGGCACGTTTGGCGTCTCACGGGCGTACAGCATGTAGGATGGCGCATCGAGAAACTGCTGCCGCCCGAACATGAAGCCACTTTTGGCGCCAAGCATGTTCCACCGCACCTCGACAAAGGCCTGCTGCGCATCCAGACGCTTGCGATAGGTCGAACCATAACCGTAACCGCCCCAGCCTGCGGCATCCGCATTCACCAACTGACCGAAAAAGCGCAGATGCGAACCGATGTGCAGATCCGCGCCATACAAGTTGCGCACGGCGAAACGCCCGGAATCATTGGGTTTTTGCGTACCAAGCTGCGGACGGGTTTCAAACCAGTTACGCAGGCGGGTTTCCCCGGAAAAACTGATCCATACATTCCCGCTGCGCGTCAGGGGGATGTATTTCAGCACATCAAAGGGATCATTATGATTTTTCCTGTCGCGCAGGTTGCTCCAGTCCTCGGCCCAGGGTGTTACGCCATACGTCCCGACCGGGCCGAACCCTGCGGATTCCCCGTTCCCACGATTGAACACGCCCCAGTCGTACTGGTGGCCATTCTTGCGATTTTCCGCGCCACTCATGCGCAGGGGCTGCCCCACCGGATTGGCGTGCGGATAGACCTGTATCGGGGGGCGCCGCCCGATACGGACAATCACGTTTTCAGACTGTGATTGTGATGCCTGTCCTGTCAGCGCGCCCGCCCCTGCCGCATTGACGGAAACGGGATCGGCAGCATGCGCGCCGTGTCCCATGGTGACAATGCCGGCAGGCAGGCTGAGCAGCATGGCCAGGACAGGGAAATCCGTCGCCTTCCTGCCGTCCCGCACGGAATGCGTGCAGGCACCATCCTTACGGATGGAATGGTAGCGAACGGTCGCGGCTGACTTCAGGGATGGCAACATTGTCACATACCATTTCGCTATATACGGAGCATATCGGATTATTAAGCACTGTATATTTACGTATTATGTCATTAAAAACACGTCAATGGTGTATTTTTCCATATCTTCCTTACGACCGTTCAAACCCCCTGAAACTTCGGTAAAATATTAATTAACATTCTGTTTTTAAAAAGTATTTTTTATTTCCAAGATAGCACAAAAAAAATGGCTGGAGACATTTCTGCCGCATATAAAACGATAAAGATCGTACTATATGCCGGTGTCCATCATCGACCAGGGATCATATATCCCTGCTGTGTCAAAAGGTATGAAAACATTCATAAATGCGGATGCCATATGCACTGCGTCAAACTGCAGGTTTCAGATATTCCATTGATATAAAAGGAATAATCATAATCCTTTCCATACGGAACACGAACTGCCCCATGTTTCATTAACGGCGAGGGCAATCATATTGTTTCCCCATGCCTGAGGTATGTGGCAACAGGGCCACAGACTTATCATACAGTCGCATGCGTGAATTATTTCCACGATATAAAACGCGGGATCCATGGCAGGCCCGCACGCATCCATTTAAAGACTGCCTGAAAAATTGACGAAGCTTTTTCCAAAAAATTTCAGGACAACGCCACTTTAAAAAAGTGGCACCCAAAAACTTTTGTTTTTATCTATCAATCGATTGCCTGAACAATCCTTATCGCCCTCTTATCCCTAAAATAGCAAGGCAGATCCATAAAGGTGCGCAGGTTATCCAGCGACACCAGAACAACAGGTAAGATCGGGCCGGGTGCAGACGGGATAGCAGACCGGACATTTTCATACCCGCGCATTATTCACTATACGATAGTGTTTTTTGTGAAAAAATCTGACATCAATATGATGATATTTTTTATTTTCAATGGGTAGTCCATGACATCCATGGCTATCACGGCCGTATCCCAACACCTTCTGGCAATCGGAAAGCGATCATTTCCCGAAAAAATAACTTATAATTTCGTATTTAATGTTGACGCACATTGGATGATGTATTTTTATGTGCGCATCAATCTGAACGCCAACAGGCAGGGACATTACCCGAAACCCGGATCAGGCCATGGCGGGCTCCATACACCGCCGTATGAAACGCAATGCCGGTTTTTCCACTGCAAAACAGTTGTCCGGACCAGGAATGAAATGAAACTGAACACCCCCATCACAAGACGACGCGCCCTTTCCCTGCTGGGCACCGCAACCTGCCTGCCCATGATCCATGCCGCACGGGCAGCGGACACCAGACGGTTGCGCATCGGGATCATGGCGGGCGAGGATGAGGACCTGTGGCGCGTCATCGTCGCCAATGCCGCGAAGGAGGGACTGGACCTCTCCATCATGACATTTTCCGACTACAATACCCCTGACGAAGCACTGGCCGAGCATGAAATTGATGCCAACGCCTTCCAGCACGGTCCCTTCCTGCAGGCGCAGATAGCCGCACGCGGGTATGACATCGTGGCGGTCGGGAATACCTATTTCTCCCCCATCGGGCTGTATTCGGCACGCTGGAAGTCGGTGGCCGACCTGCCGCGAAACGCCGTGATCGGACTACCGAATGACCCCAGCAACGAAGGCCGCGCACTGCATCTGCTCGAAGCGCTGGGATTGATCAGGCTTCCGGCCTCGGCCGGGTTACTGCCAACGCCGCTGGACATCGCCGACAACCCGCGCAACCTGACATTTCATGAACTGGATGCCGGAATTGTCGGACGCTCCCTGCCCGATCTGGATGCGGCCGTCGTCAATACCAACTGGGCGCTGAAGGCGGGAATTGACCTGCAGAAACAGAAAATCGGGCAGGAATCCCTGCAAGATAACCCATATGTCAACTTCATTGCCGTCAACGCGGCCGATGCGAAGGCACCGTGGGTGACGCCACTGGTCAATGCGGTCCATCAGCCTTCCACCCGCACGGCGATCGAGACGATCTTTCACGGTTCGGTCGTGCCAGCATGGGCATAGGACTGGTCCAGGTCAGCCATATCAGCCGCAGCTTTGGCGGCCACCTCGCGCTGGATGACATAAGCTTCACCGTAGCCCGGGGCGAAGTACTGGGCGTAATTGGCCGGTCGGGGGCGGGCAAGAGTTCCCTGCTGCGCTGTCTTGGCGCGCTGGACCGGCCCGATACCGGTCATATCATGATCGAGGGGCACGACCTGACGGCCCTGCCCCAGTCGCAACTGATCGGCCTGCGCCGCAGGATCGGGTTTGTTTTCCAGCATTTCAACCTGCTGGGTTCCCGCACGGTCGCGGGCAATATCAGCCTGCCGCTTGAAATCGCAGGCGTGCCGCGCGCACGGCGGAATGCACGGATTACCGAACTGCTTTCCCTCGTCGGGCTGTCGGATCACGGCCATAAATGGCCGGCACAGTTATCGGGCGGGCAGAAACAGCGCGTGGGCATCGCCCGTGCGCTGGCCAACGCGCCCGCCCTGCTGCTGTGTGATGAAGCGACATCTGCCCTGGACCCTGAAACGACGACATCCATCCTCGACCTGCTGGCCCGCATCAACCGCGAGTTGGGCCTGACCATCATCATGATTACCCATGAAATGGATGTCATCCGCCGCATTGCGACCCATCTGGTCATTCTGGACCATGGCCGCGTGGTCGAAAACGGCCCGACACTGGACATTCTGGCCGCGGGTACGCAGTTGCCTGTAACGCAGGCGCTGCTGTCGGAAACACAGCCGCGGGTGCCCCCCGCCATCCGTGCCAGACTGGTCGATACGGATCGCCCCGGCGCGCGCGCTGTCATACGCCTGCGCATGGGTGGAGCAGCGGCAGATCTGCCGGTGCTGTCCACGCTGGGACAGCGTTTCGGAGTGGACGCCACCATACTGGCGGGCGGGACCAGCGAAATCGCGGGCCAGCCCTTTGCCGACATGATTGTGTGCGTGGGCGATTATTCGGCCAAAGTCCATGATTTCCTCCATGGCCTCGACCCCTCGCTGAAAGTTCTTGGTTATGTCCCGGCTGATCTTTGACCTGATCCTGCGCGCAACATGGGAAACGGCACAGATGGTGCTGGTGTCCGGCCTTGTGGCCGTAATTGGCGGCCTGCCGCTGGCGCTGGTCATGGTGGCCACCCGCCGGGGCGGCCTGCTGCCCTGCCCGCCCGTGGCGCGTCTGCTGGGGCTGGTCATTGATATGCTGCGCGCCATTCCCTTCATCATCCTGCTGGTGATCCTTATTCCCGTTACCCGCATGATCGTGGGCACGTCGCTGGGGACAACGGCGGCCATCGTACCGCTATCGCTTGCGGCCATTCCGTATTTTGCCCGCATTGCCGAAGTCTCGCTACGCGAAGTGGATCCGGCGCTGATTGACGCGGTGCGGACCATGGGGGGCACCCGGTGGATGATCGTCCGCCATGTCCTGATCCCCGAAGCCCTGCCCGGGCTTGTCGCGGGCCTGACCGTCACCCTGATTACGCTGACCGGGGCATCGGCCATGGCCGGAGCAGTAGGCGCCGGAGGGCTGGGTGATGTCGCCATCCGTTACGGCTACCAGCGTTTCAATACGGAAATCATGACGCTGGTGGTACTGGTCCTGATTGCCTTTGTCGCGTTGATACAGGCTATCGGGAACGCAATTTCCAATCACCTGCGCCATACCTGACAGGGGGCCATGCCCATGCACAGCGTACGTGACCGGACCGCCACCGCCCTGATCATCATGCTGGACGTGGCGTTTCACAGCATTGCCGGCCGACCGGTCAGCACGATTGATATCGCGGACAGGTCCGGCCTGGCACGGCGCGGGATCGAACCCATCGTGCAGGCCCTCGCCCGGTCCGGCCTGTTGCAGGGCATCCGTGGCCCGCATGGCGGTTACCGGCTGGGCCATCCGGCAGGTGAAATCCTGCTGGCGGACATATACCGGGCCACGATGCATGACGACGTCCCGGCCGAACGGCGCCGGGGCACGCTGTTCAACACGGTTGTCCGGCCCTTTCTGGACCAGATGGAAGGTCTGCTGACCCACGAATACAGCAAGGTCACATTGCATGACTTCGTGCGGCAGGCCGAAACACGTGGCCTGCAGCGCCCGGCCGCCGGTCCGGGCTGCTTTTCGATATGAACCGCGATTAAAAAAACAAACGTTTCCGGGTGTCGCTTTTTTTCCGAAAAGCGACGTTCCCTGAAGCTTCTTATGATTTTCAGTCAGTCCAGCCGGACGGAAGGACGCACGAATACATCCAGCCAGTCCACAAGGCACGAAATCGTGCCACGCACCGGCCCATACAGTTCAAACTGATGCTGGCGATACAGCATGAGATGCACTATCCGCGCCGACAGCCCATGCAGCCAGCCACCGCCGAATACCGTACCGCCGGGGAACGTGCCCCAGCCATTATAATCACCCAGCGCCACGACAGCCCCCTTGTTATGGAAGGTGAAGGCGGGTAGTGGCTGGCCGCTCATCATCCATGCAGGCAGGGCCTTGGCCAGATGATGCGCCTGCTGGCGGGCGGCCTGCGCGGTAGGGGCGACGGGTTTTTCAGCAATGAAGGCACAGTCCCCCATGGCGAAGATGTTGTCATCCTCCATGACCTGCAGCGTCGGCCTGACCTCAAGCTGGCCGGAACGCGACAGCTTCAGCCCGCCAAACTGCTTCGTCACATCCGGTGCCTTCACCCCTGCGGCCCATACCCGCAGCGTTGCCGGCACACGGCTGCCGTCCTTCAGGATAAAGCCGTTTTCATCCGCACCACTGACCATGGCACCCGCCCGGACATCGACACCGATGGCCTCAAGCTGCTTGACGGCGGCATCCGATACGGATTCAGGAAAAGCCGGCAGGATACGCGGCCCGGCCTCCAGCAGGGTAATGCGCAGCTTGGGCGGTTTCTGGCCGAAACTGTAAAGCGACGCCAGATCCAGCGCCTTGTGCAGTTCCGCCGCCAGCTGCGTGCCGGTGGCGCCACCGCCGACAATGGCGATGTCCAGTTCCTGATGATTGGCAAACGCCCGCAGCAGTTCCATGCGGAAACGGTCATTGAAGCCGTTCGCATCCACCAGGTTGTCGATGAACATGCAGTGTTCGGCCACGCCCGGCGTGCCGAAGTCATTCGCCCGGCTGCCAATGGACAGGACCACCGCGTCATAATCCAGCGTACGGGCATCCACCACCTGCTCACCGGTCTGCGGGTCCTTGATGGGGGCCAGCGAAATGGTCTTGGCCTGACGGTCAAGGGCCGTGATCTCACCGGGCCAGAATTCGAAATGGTGGCGGCTGGCCTGCGACATGAAGCTTATGCGGTCATTTTCATTCGCGGCCGTGCCGGCGGCAAAGCAGTGCAGCATCGGCTTCCACACATGGGCGAAGCTCTTGTCCACCAATGTGATTTCCGCCCGCCCCGAGCGTCCGACCGAATTGCCCAGCCGTGTCGCCAGCGCAAGTCCGGCCACACCACCGCCTACAATAACGATCCGAAACTTTTGTGCCATCTCGATAATGCTCCAAACCCGCTCGCACGGCGCTCCGGCCCCCACATGGGAAACCCCGATACGCCACATCCATACAAACCATGTTGGCGGGATTATAGGCAATCCACCCCATGCCCGAAACATGCGCGGGCGCAGATTCGGGCACGAAGATGCAACAACCCGTTACCCATACCCCCCATTTATCGCGCCAGAGCGCGAAAAACCGGGATATAGGCACAGGCGATCAAAAGAACCCGATCTATTGCAGCAGGGCACGATACGCCCCCTGCCTTCGTCCCCCGCGCAGCAGCCCCGATCAGCCGACATGACGGGCAACATCTATCCATTCCCGACGTTAGGCCGCATAACGGCAGACGCGACAGCCATGCCAACATACTGAAATCAATGACAGGACAGCAGGAGAAACCATGACCGTCACCCCACATGGACGCATTCAGGACAAGGTCGCCCTCATTACAGGTGCGGCAAGCGGGATCGGCCGGGCCACGGCCGAACGCTTCGCGGCCGAGGGCGCGCGCCTGGCGCTGACCGACCTCAATACCGACGCGCTGGACGAACTGGTCAGCCAGTTTGAAAAAAGCGGGGTGCCCGTGATCTCGGTTCCCGCCGATGTCACGAGCGAGGCCGATATCAAGCGCGTGGTCCATGAAACCATGAAGCATTTTGGCCGGATCGACATCCTTGTGGCCAATGCGGGCGTCATTCCGGAAGCCGACCTGGCCACCGCCACGGCGGATCTATGGGACCATACCATGGCGGTGGACGCGCGCGGCATGTTCCTGAGCTGCAAATACGTCGCAGCCGAGATGGTACATGCCGGACAGGGGGCGATTGTCTGCCTGTCCTCCATTTCCGCCTTCGCGGGGCAGAAGGGACAGGCGGTCTATGGCCCGGCCAAGTTCGTGGCGTCGGGCATTACCAAGCATCTGGCCATCGACCTCGCGGACAAGGGCGTGCGCGTCAATGCCGTGGCGCCGGGCACGATCGACACCCCGGCAGTTGCGAAAATGGATGCGGACGCCATCCGCAAGGTGGTCGAGATGCACCCGATGGGCCGCATGGGCAAGCCCGCTGAAATCGCCAGCGCCATCCTGTTCCTCGCATCCGATGACGCATCATTCATCACCGGCGCGGTCCTGCCGGTTGATGGTGGATATCTGGCGCAGTAACGCCATGGGCGCCGGGCAGGCCGTTACGCCTGCCCCCGTCCGTCAGGCGATATGCAGTTCCACGTCATGTTCGCGCAGCAGCGCGCATATGCGTTCGGATGGCTGGCGGTCGGTAAAGAAACCATGGACATGCGACAGGTGCCCCAGCCGCCCCATCGGCCTACGGCCAAACTTGGTCTGGTCCGCCAGCAGGTAGACACGCCGGGCATTGCGCATCATGGCCTGCGCCACGCTGATCTCATCCGCATCGAAGTCCAGCAGCGTGCCATCTTCCTCGATCCCGCTTATGCCGATCACAGCGAAATCGGTACGGTACTGTTCGATAAAGGTACTGGCGGTAGAACCGGTAATCCCGCCATCATAAAACCGCACCAGCCCACCCGTCACGATCACCTGGAAATCCGTCTGCGCGGACAGGGGGGTGGCGACATGCAGGTTGTTGGTGATGACACGCAGCGCCTTGTGCCGCCGCAACGCCTTGGCAAAGGCTTCCGTGGTGGTGCCGATACTGACAAACAGGGATGAATTGTCGGGTATCTGCCGGGCCGCAAGATGGCCGATGGCTTCCTTGGCGCGGCGGTTGAGTACCTGGCGTTCGGAATAGGCGATATTCTCGACCGACGAGGCCAGCCCCGCCCCGCCATGATGCCGCGCCACCAGCCCGCGCCGGGCCAGCAGGTTGACATCACGGCGGATGGTCTGGACCGCAACATTCAGCCTCTGGGCCAGTTCCTCGTTCGAGACATAACCCTGGGTACGCACCAGCGTGATAATTTCATGGTGGCGTTCTTCAGCTGACACGTTGCCTGTTACTCCATTGCGTCATCCGGGACCTAGACCGCGCGCGCGACCGTGCGCCCGGTGGCCCCCAGATCGGCAAACGACTGTTCCAGACGGGCCACGATCCCCTGTTCGCCAACCCGCAGCCACTTGCGCGGATCATACAGCTTCTTGGTGGGCTTGCCGGTGCTGGGGGCAATCTGGTGGCTGAAGGCTTCGGCATGTTCATGCACGTAGCGGCCAATGCTGCTGGCGAATGCAAACTGGATATCGGTATCGATATTCATCTTGAACACGCCATAGGACACGGCTTCGGTAATCTTGGACTGTTCGGACCCCGAACCGCCGTGGAACACCAGCGCCAGCGGCTTTTCACCCCGGCCCGTGGCCTTTGCCACCGCCGCCTGCGAATTGCGCAGGATTTCGGGCCGCAGCTTGACATTGCCCGGCGCGTAGACGCCATGCACATTGCCGAACGACGCGGCAATGGTCACGAAGCCCAGCGGGGACAGCGCTTCATACGCCTTCAGCACGTCTTCGGGCTGGGTATAGAGATGGGCATTGTCCGCACCGTCATCGACGTCATGGCCCACGCCATCTTCCTCGCCGCCCGTCACGCCCAGTTCGATTTCAAGACCGATGCCCAGCGGGGCCATGCGGCGCAGGAAGGTGGCGCATTCGGCAATATTGTCCTCCAGCGGTTCCGCCGAAAGATCGATCATGTGCGAGGAGAACAGCGGACGGCCGGTTTCCTTCACCGCTTCCTCGCTCGCGTCGATCAGGCCGGAAATCCACGGCAGCAGCTTGCGGTCGGCATGGTCGGTATGCAGGATCACGCACACGCCATAGGCCGCAGCCACGGTATGGACATGACGGGCCGCGGCCACGGCCCCCAGGACGCGGGCCTGGTCCGCATCCTTCATGCCTTCGCCCGCGTAAAAACGCGCCCCCCCGTTCGATAGCTGGATGATGACATCCGCGCGGTTGCGGGCGGCAGCTTCCAGCACGGCGTTGATGCTGTCCGTGCCCACCACGTTCACGGCTGGCAGGGCGTAGCCTTCGTCCCGGCAGGTTTCAACCAGGCGGCGGTAATCAGCACCCGTCACCACACCGGGCTTCAGACCCAGACGGTGGGAAACCGCGTTCGCTGTATCGGTCATGTCGTTTCTCTATTGCCTGTTATTGTTGTTATGCAACGGATGAAATGTTCACCAGGTCTTGGTCTGGTAGTCGTGATGGCCTTCCACGAAACGGATGGTGCCGGACTTGGAACGCATGACCAGCGAATGCGTGACCGTGCGGGTACCGCTGCGGCGGATACCGCGCAGCAGCGCCCCACCCGTAACGCCCGTGGCCGAAAACAGGACATCGCCCCGCGCCATGTCTTCCAGCGCCAGCTTGCGCGACGGATCGGCGCCGGGATTCATCTTGCGCGCGCGCGCGATCTGCCCGTCATCCTCAAACAGCAGGCGGCCCTGCATCTGCCCGTGGACGCAGCGCACGGCGGCGGCGGCCAGCACACCTTCGGGCGCGCCACCCGACCCCACGTAGATGTCGATTTCGCTGTCATCCAGGCACGCGGCGATGGCGGCCGCCACGTCACCATCACTGAGCAGCGTCACGCGGGCGCCAACGGCGCGGGCGCGCGAAATCAGTTCCTCATGGCGTTCACGATCCAGCGTGCACAGCATGAGTTCGGACACATCGCATTTCTTGGCGGCGGCCAGCGACTTCAGGTTGGCTTCGATGCTGTTGTCCAGATCCACCACGCCTTCGGGCAGGTAGGGGCCGACCACGATCTTGTCCATGTAGATGTCGGGCGCGTGCAGGAAATTGCCGCTTTCCGCCAGGGCTACAACCGTCAGCGCGTTGGGCAGGTTCTTGGCGCACAGGTTGGTGCCTTCCAGCGGGTCCACGGCAATATCCATGCCGGGACCGCCCGCGCCCACGTTTTCCCCGATGAACAGCATCGGAGCCTCATCCATCTCGCCTTCGCCAATCACCACGGTGCCGTTGATGGCAACCGTGTCGAACGCGCGACGCATCGCCTCCACCGCCGCACCGTCGGCTTCGTTCTTCAGGCCACGGCCTGTCCATGCCGACGCGGCCACGGCGGCCGCTTCCGTTACGCGGACGAGTTCGAGGGCAAGGTTGCGATCCGTAACCTGATAGGGATTATGCCGGGTGGAGGTCATGAAACACTCTTTTCCTGTTTTCTTGCTATAATTCGTCGGTTACGCAGCAACGGTGGCGCTGAGCGTGCGGCGCACCGCCACATGCCACCCTGCCACCATCCTGTCGCGCTGTGCCTTGTCCATTGTGGGGCGGAACAGCTGTCCGCGGCTCCAGGTGCCTTCGACTTCCGCAATGCTGTCCCATACCCCTGTCGCCAGCCCGGCCAGGAAAGCGGCGCCAAGGGCGGTCGTTTCGACCTGCTTGGGCCGCTCTACCGGCGTGCGCAGCATATCGGCAAGGAACTGGCAGAACCAGTCATTGACCGACATCCCGCCATCAACACGCAGTGCGCTCAGTTCCTCGCCGCCATCCTCATGCATTGCATCCATGAGATCAAGCGTCTGGTACGCCACCGATTCCAGCGCCGCGCGGGCAATATGGGCCGCCGTGGCATCCAGCGTCAGCCCGCAGATCAGGCCACGGGCATCCGGATCCCAGTGCGGCGCGCCAAGACCGACGAAACCGGGCACCATATAGACGCCATGGCTGTGCGGCACGCGGGTCGCCATGTCATCGGTCTGGGAGGCATGGGTAATCAGGTTCAGCCCGTCGCGCAGCCAGCGGATGGCGGCGCCGGCCACGAAAATCGACCCTTCCAGCGCGTACGTCGTCTCGGCGCCGATGCGGTAGGCGATGGTGGTCAGCATGCGGTTTTCGGACTGGACAGGCGTGGTCCCGGTATTGAGCAGCGCGAAGCAGCCCGTGCCGTACGTCGCCTTGGCCGTGCCGGGCCTGAAGCAGACCTGACCCACCATGGCGGCGTTCTGGTCACCCGCCATGCCCGCGACCTTCAGCGGTTCGCCAAACAGGTCGGCTTCCGTGTCGCCAAAGATTTCGCTGTTGGTGCGCACTTCGGGCAGGATGGCGCGCGGCACGTTGAACAGCGCCAGCAGGTCATCATCCCATGCACAGGTATGGATATTGAACAGAAGCGTGCGTGACGCATTGGTCGTATCGGTGGCATGCACGCGCCCCCCCGTCAGCCGCCACAGCAGGAAGCTGTCGATCGTGCCACAGGCAAGCTTTCCCTGCTCGGCCTGCGCGCGCGCACCTTCGACATTGTCAAGAATCCACGCAATTTTCGTGGCCGAGAAATAGGGATCCAGCAGCAGGCCGGTCCGTTCGCGCACAAGCGGCTCATGCCCCTGTTCATGCATGCGTGCGCAGACGGGCGTCGTGCGCCGGTCCTGCCAGACGATGGCGCGGTGAATGGGCTTGCCCGTTTCCCGGTCCCACACGACAATGGTTTCGCGCTGGTTGGTAATGCCGATCCCCGCGATCGTGCCCGGGCCACCGGCCATTTCAATGGCTTCACGCGCGGTGGACAGGACGTTGGACCAGATTTCCTCCGGATCATGCTCGACCCAGCCCGGATTGGGGTAATGCTGGGCAAATTCGGTCCGGGCGACCGAAACGGCGTTGATGTCACGATCGAAGACGATGCTGCGGGTCGAGGTCGTTCCCTGATCGATAGCGAGAATTCTGTTCTTCTTGTTCATTATCTTCTCCTGCCCTGACGGGCGGATACGGTTCTGGCCGTGGACGATGTTACGCCCACGGCCTGTTTTGTCACGAAGCCGATTTTGCAGCGACCGGCTGGCGGCCACGCAGGTAGGTGTCAAGCCGGCCTGCGTCCTCATCGGTCACATGCAGGCCCATGCGCGACCGACGCCACAGGATGTCCTCGGTCGTCTGCGCCCATTCGTGTGCGATCAGGTATTCCACTTCACGCGCGGTCAGGCCACCACCAAACTGCTCGCCCATATCAGCCATGCTGCGCGCATCACCGACGATTTCGGTGGCACGCGAACCATAATTGCGCACCAGACGCCAGCATAGCTGCGCATCAAGGAACGGGGCCTTTGCCGCAAGGCGGCTGACCGCGCCGTCAAACCCGCCCTCGCCCAAATCGCCGCCGGGCAGCACCTGATCGGCGGTCCAGCCCGGCGCGGACAGGACCGGCAGGAAGGACTGCAGTTTCTCCAGCGCGTGTTCGGCCAGCTTGCGGTACGTGGTGATCTTGCCACCGAAGATGGACAGCATCGGCGCCTGGTTGCCCTGCGTATCCACATCCAGCACGTAATCACGCGTTACGGCGGACGCGTTCTTGGCCGCGTCATCATATAGCGGACGCACGCCGGCGTAGCTCCACACCACGTCATCCGGCGTGACCGGCTTGGTGAAATAGCGGCTGACGCTTTCGCACAGGTAGGTGATTTCCTCGGGCGAGATCTCGACCCGGCCGGGGGCCTGCGTCCAGGGCACGTCGGTGGTGCCGATCAGGGTGAATTTCTGCTCGTAGGGGATCGCGAAAACGATACGCTTGTCCGGGTTCTGCAGGATGTAGGCCTGCGGTCCGTCAAACAGGCGCGGCACCACGATGTGGCTGCCCTTGACCAGCCGCACGTTCTTGTCGGAATCGACCTGCGCGCGCTCACGCAGCACTTCGCTCACCCACGGGCCACCGGCATTGACCAGGATCTTTGCCTGCACGGTCGTCTGGCTGCCATCGCGCGTGTTCTCGATCACCGCTTCCCACAGGCCATTCACGCGCCGTGCCTGCACAAGACGGGTACGGGTGCGGATATCTGCCCCGTGGGCCTTGGCATCCATGGCGTTGAGGACGACAAGGCGGCTGTCCTGCACCCACCCGTCGGAATAGGCAAACCCGCGCGCCAGCGTGCCGTTAAGCGGCTTGCCTGCCGAATTCGTGCGGAAATCAAGCGACTTGCACTTGGGCAGCGTCATGTTGGGCGCGAGGTGGTCATACAGGAACAGGCCAAGGCGCAGCATCCACGCGGGCCGTGCCTGCGGGGTATAGGGCAGCACAAACCGCATCGGCCAGATGATGTGCGGCGCGATACGCAGCAGGCGCTCACGTTCGATCAGCGCTTCACGCACCAGGCGGAATTCATAATATTCAAGGTAGCGCAGGCCACCATGGATCAGCTTGGTGCTGGCTGATGAAGTGTAGCTGGCAAGGTCGTCCTGCTCGACCAGCAGGACGGACGCGCCCCGCCCTGCGGCATCGCGCGCGATGCCCGTGCCATTGATCCCACCGCCAACGACCAGCAGGTCGAGCGGACCGCCCTGTGCCGCGGGGGTGCGGAATGTTTCGTCCTTGGACGCCATGGTAGATGTTCCTCCTGATACGGATGTTCGTAAACGAACATCATGAGCGTTTCAATAGGGAAAACGCACATCAGCCATGGCGTTCCGTGAAATATTTCATGCATAAATATTGCCGGCTTTAGACATAAATTCGCCATCTGCAGGTATTTATCTGTGCGGGCGGTTTTTGTGCATGTGCGAAAACGCACAGCAGATGCCGCCACCCCGCCCCCGCTGCTGTCTGACACGCACCAGCGCGGCATGCCCCCGAATCTGCCAGGCTGGAGAGGTTTCATGAAATATAGTGAAATAAAAGGAAAAAGGAGAAACTTTCCCCCCGGCCAGCACACGTTCCCCTTCCCGACCCGGATATGTTCGTTTAAGAACATGACAGGGCCGGAAACCCGCCACAAGGCGAACAGCCCATTCCCATCGAATGATAATAAAAGAATAAAGTGGGTTAAAATGCTAAAGAACAGACAGTTTCTGGGCGAACTGATATCAGAATGCATCGCGGTCATGATCATTGTCCTGATCGGCGATTCCGTGGCCGCCATGTACACGCTGTACGATCCCAGCCCCTACAAACTCTCCTACTGGGGGGTTTCCATTGTATGGGGACTGGGCGTGACCATCGCGATTTACGTGACCGGCAGCGTATCGGGCACCCATGCCAACCCGGCCGTATCGGTGGCGCTGGCGCTTTACCGTGGTTTTTCATGGCGCAAGGTGCCTGCCTACTGTGCGGCGCAGGTCCTGGGGGGCATGCTGGGCGCGGCCCTTGTCTATACGCTGTACCAGCCGGTCATAGACCATTACAACCAGTTGCATGGCATAAGCCGCGCCGATGGCGGGGCGGCGGGGGTATTCTTTACCCATCCGGGTGAATTCATCACGCCGCTCCATGCCTTCATGGATGAAACCATCCTGACGGCGCTGCTGGTCGGCGGCATTTTCGCGATTACCTGTGAGTACAATACCGTTGCACCGCAGGCCAATTCCAGCGCGCTGATCATCGGGTTGCTGGTGGCCAGCATTGGCGCATGTTCAGGCTATCTGGAGGCATGGGCCATCAATCCAGCCCGTGACTTCGGGCCGCGCCTGTTCTGTTTCCTGGCCGGATGGGGTGGTTCCGCCCTACCCTCGGCGGACAATTTCTGGTGGGTGCCAATTGCTGGACCGCTGCTGGGCGGCGTGATCGGTGCAGGCTGTTACCAGTTCCTGATCCGTCCGTTCATTCCACGTCACGCCAGCGCAATCATTCCCCCGGCCCCATAAGGCTTCCCATCCGCCGCCGGGTCGTCCCGGCGGTGTCATGTTTCAGCATGGGGCAGGTCCATGCCTGCTCCATCTGCATATCCGGGCCGGACCACGTCCCGGATAACTTCTTCCAAATAAAAAGTTTTTGGTGAAGCCGTTTCAGGAAGCTTCACAGAACGCCGCCTTTTTTCAAAAAGGCGGCACCCAGAACTTTTGATACTTAACGCTGCACCACGGTGCGAATGGCAAAGTTGCTCTGTATCCGGGCGACACCGGGCATGCGCGACAGTTCTTCCTTGTGGATACGTTCATAATCGGCGGCATCCCGCGCCTCGACCCGGACCAGATAATCGGCATCCCCCGTCATCAGGTAACATTCGCGCACATCGGCGCACTCGCGCACGCGGGCCTCGAACCGGCGCAGGCATTCCTCCGTCTGGCGTTCCAGCGTGATCTGCACGATCACCGTGGTCATGCCATGGACCGAACGTTCATCCACCAACGCGCGATATCCCCGGATCACCCCGTCCTTTTCCAGCATCCGCACCCGCCGCAGGCAGGCGGAAGGGGACAGGCCGACCTTCTGTGCCAGTTCGGCATTGCTCATGCGTCCGTCATGGCGAAGGTTGCGCAATATGGCGTCTGTCAGACGATCGAATGCCATGATGAATTTTCCGCTTATTTTCGTATATGATTGCGTACAGACAATTCGTAATTGCATAAAATTGCGTCAAACGACAGGACATTTTGTTTCAGTCGGCGTACGATCAACCTGTTCCGCCAGCCCGATGGAGTACACGCCCCATGTCTGACCTGCCTTCCTTCCCGCATGATACCGGCTGGGCCGCGCCGGGCGCGGGTGCGATGCTGGAAATCGACCTGGATGCGATCGCAGCGAATTACCGTCTGCTCAACGCCCGCACGGGCAACTCCCTCTGCGCGGCCGTGGTCAAGGCAGACGCCTACGGGCTGGGCGCCCACCGGGTTGCCCCCGCGCTGGAACAGGCCGGGGCGAATACCTTTTTTGTCGCCCATCTGGAAGAAGGCATCCGCCTGCGGCAACATGTTGCCCCCACCGCACGTATTTTTGTCCTGCATGGCCCGATGCCGGGAACGCAGGCCGAGTTCACGCGCCATGACCTGCTGCCGGTGTTGAACAGCATGGAACAGGTGGCCGGGTGGCGCGCGCATGCAGGCCAGATGGGCAATCCCCTGCCCGCCGCCCTGCAGGTTGATACCGGCATGTCCCGCTTCGGCCTGTCCGATGGGGATGTCACCGCGCTGGCGGCCAGCCCGGACCTGCTGGATGGAATCGACACGCAGCTGGTGATGAGCCACCTTGCCTGCGCCGATACCCCGGCCAATCCCGCCAACGCCATGCAGCGCGACCGCCTGCGCGCCATGGCCGGGCGCCTGCCAGCGGCCCCGCTGGCGCTTTCGGCCTCATCGGGGATCTTCCTTGGGCCTGATTACCATTTCGACCTTGTGCGGCCCGGTGCGGCGCTCTATGGCCTGGCGCCCAACGACGACGCGCCCAATCCCCTGCGCCCCACCGTGCGGCTGGGTGCGCGCATTGTCCAGCGCCGTACCATCAACGCGGGCGACGGCGTGGGCTATGGCCTGACATGGCGCGCCACCGGGCCGCGCCGGATCGCCACGCTGGGCATCGGTTATGCCGACGGGTTCCTGCGCCGCGGCGCAGACGGGGGCGGATGTGCATGGCTGGGGGACTACCGGCTGCCGATCCTTGGCCGCATTTCCATGGATTCCACCACCATTGACGTGACCGGCGTGCCCGAAGGCGTGCTGGCGCAGGCCACGCATGTGGACATGATCGGCCCGCGCCGCAGCGTGGATGATGTCGCCCGGTCCGCCGGCACCATTGGCTATGAAGTGCTGACGGCGCTGGGTTCCCGTTTCCATCGCGCGTACCTGACACAGGCGGCGTGATGCGTTTCCACCCGCCAGAGAAGGCATCTGTGTAATGAAAATCATCGTTCTGGGTAGCGGTGTCGTCGGTGTGACATCGGCATGGTACCTTGCGCAGGCAGGGCATGAGGTCACTGTGGTGGACCGTCAGCCTGAAGCCGGCCTTGAGACCAGCTTCGCCAATGCGGGACAGGTCTCGCCGGGGTATTCGTCCCCCTGGGCCGGGCCGGGCGTGCCGCTGAAGTCGGTCAAGTGGCTGCTGATGAAGTACCGCCCCTTCGTGTTCTGGCCCATGCCTGACCCGCACCTGTGGAAATGGCTGGTGCAGATGCTGGAAAACTGCACGACCGCCGCCTATGACCGCAACAAGGGCCGCATGGTACGCATTGCGGAATACAGCCGCGACGTGATGCGCGACCTGCGCGCCAGCACCGGCATCACCTATGATGACCGCCAGCAGGGCACGCTGCAGGTTTTCCGCACGCAAAAGCAGATGGACGCCATCGCGGGCGATATCCGCGTGCTGGAACAGTACAATGTTCCGTACGAAGTCCTGACACGGGAAGGCTGCGTGAGGGCCGAGCCCGGCCTGGCATCATCGGCGGACAAGATCGTGGGTGGCCTGCGCCTGCCGGGTGACGAGACGGGCGATGCCTTCCTGTTTACCCAGCGCCTTGCGGCCATGGCGGCGAAGGCTGGCGTCACCTTCCATTACGATACCCGCATCCGCACCATGACGAATGATGGTGGCCGCATTACCGGGATCGAGACCAGTCGCGGCCAGATGGTGGCGGATTCCTATGTCCTGTCACTGGGCAGCTATTCGCCCGCCATGGTGCGCCACCTCGGGCTGGACCTGCCGATCTATCCGGTCAAGGGCTACTCGCTGACTGCCGACATCGTGAATGAAAAGCAGGCCCCGGTCTCCACCATCATGGATGAGACATTCAAGATCGGGATCACCCGCCTGGGCGAACGCATCCGCGTGGGTGGCACGGCGGAACTGGCGGGCTTCAGCACAAAGCTGCGCGCGCCGCGGCGCGAAACGCTGGAACATTCGGTGACCGACCTGTTCCCCGGCGGCGGTAATATTGCGGCGGCCAGATTCTGGACCGGCCTGCGCCCGATGACGCCCGATGGCACGCCCATCATCGGCCGCACGAAATATGACAACCTGTTCCTCAACACCGGGCATGGCACGCTGGGCTGGACCATGGCCTGTGGTTCGGGCCGGGTGCTGGCGGACATCATGTCGAACCGCATGCCCGACATCCCCTACGAGGATCTGGGCATCTTACGTTACGGACAGTAAAAGACTGTCTGGAAATGGAAAGTTTCCGGGTGCTGCCTTTTTTAAAAAGGCAGCAAAAACTTCGTTATGTCCCAGTCTCTGTTTTTCCCGCTGCCACCGTGGCGGGAGAAAACCCATCAGGCAGGACATCCCCGCGCTGGCGCACGACCTGATAGACCGTATTGCGCAGCCAGCGATGCACCGGATCGCTGTCGCGCCGTGGGTGCCATGCCTGGAATGAATGCACCGGGGGCAGTTCGAACGGAAATTCGAACTCCTCGAGGTGCATGGACCGTATGGGCAGGTAATCAATGGCGATACCCGGCAATGGCAGGATCATGTCCGTCATGCGCAGGGTTTCCACCATGGCGTAATAGGTGGGCACGACCATCACCACCCGCCGCTTCAGCCCGAAACGTTCCTTCAGCACCGTATCGATCGGCCCATGCGGCCGCCCCCGGCGCGACACGCTTATATGTTCATACCGCGCGACCGAGGCAGGCGTGATCCCCTCGGTCAGGATGGGATGGCCCGCGCGCACCAGCGCGCGGAAGGACGTGGGAAAGATGCTCTGGCGGCGTATTTCCGAACGCATGTCGTCGGATGCGCCAAGATAAAGGTCGATCCGCCCTTCCCGCAGGTCGTTGCTGGGTTCTTCATCCGTTTCCGGCGCGAAGGTTATGGTGCAGCCGGGGCATTCGGCCCGCAATGCCGCAAGGATGGCGGCCCCGAACGCCCCCACGATCAGGTCATTCGCCCGCAGGGTGAAATGGGGGGACAGACCGGCAAGGTCGGGGGCGTCCTGCTCCTCCAGCAGGGAATCCGCCCCTTCCACCAGCGCCTGCACCCGTTCACGGATCCCCAGCGCAAAGGTGGTGGCGACCAGCCTGCGCCCCGACGCCACAAGGATGGGATCGCCAAAGACCACGCGCAGCTTGGCGAGGGTGCGGCTCATGGCGGCCTCGCTTACCTGCAGGCGGCGTGCGGCGTGGGAGACGCCTTCTTCCTCAATCAGGGCCTGGAGACTGCGCAGAAGGTCGAGATCGTAGCGTTTCCTCATGACCCTGCGTGACGTCCCCACTGTAAACCGGAATGAAACCGTCCCGATTATCCTGAAAAAACGGATTTGACCAATCCGCAAAATGAAAGTGTCACCTTACGCGATCATGGGTATTCGCGCACGCCCCCCGCGCCGATCATGTGTCTGTTTTCCCATCGGGACAGATAAATGTGAACGCCGCCCACGCCGCACCTTCCTATATCCCGCCCTTTGGCATCCGCACGGTCGTGGGGTGCCTCGGGGTGCTGCTGGCCGTGCATGTCGCCGGTTTCAATGAACACATCACGGAAATCGGCCTGCCCGATATCCGCGGGGCGATGCATATCGGCCACGACGAGGGCACGTGGTTCATCTCCATCTATGAATGTTTCAACATCGCGGCGATGGCGTTCACGCCGTGGTTCTACGTCACGTTTTCCATCTACCGCTTTACCCTGTTCATGACGGCGCTGCTGGGACTGCTGGCCATTCCCGCACCCTACATGCCCGACATGACCACGCTGTGCATCCTGCGCGCGGCGCAGGGGCTGTCGGCGGGGTGCCTGCCGCCCATTCTCATGACCGTCATGCTCAAGTACCTGCCTGCCCCCCTGCGGGTGTTCGGCATTGGCGGGTATGCCATGAGCGCAACTTTCGGCCCCAACCTTGGCGGCCCGCTGGAGGCGATGTGGTTCGAACATGTCGGCTGGCACTGGCTGTACTGGGAAACGCTGCCGCTATGCGCGGTGGCGGCGCTGATGATCGGCTGGGGCCTGCCGCGCGACCCGTCGCACTGGGAACGGTTCCGCAACTTCAACTGGCGTGGGTTCATGCTGGGGGTTCCCGCCATCATGTGCGTGGTGACCGTGCTGTATCAGGGCGACCGGCTGGACTGGTTCCGCTCCCCCGTCATCACGCACCTGACGTTCTGGGGCGGGGCGCTGTTCATTGCCTTCCTTGCACATGAATGGTTCCACCACAGCCCGTTCTTCCGCATCCAGTTCTGGGGCAACCGCAATATCGCCGCATCACTGCTGACGCTGGTGGCGTCGCTCATGATCTGCGGGCTCATGACGGAAATCCCGTTCACCTATCTTGCCGACATACGTGGCTACCGGCCCGTTCAGGCCGCACCCGTGGCGCTGGTGGTGGCGCTGCCGCAACTGGTCCTGCTGCCGCTGACGGCGGCGCTGTGCAATATCCGCGCGGTGGACTGCCGGTACGTGCTGGCCATCGGGCTGATCTGCCTTGGTGTTGCGGCGTGGCTGGGCACATGGCTGACACCGGACTGGGTGCGCGACAATTTCATGGTCATCCAGATCCTGCAGGTCTTCGGGCAGCCGATGGTGGTCATCCCCACCCTCATGCTGGCGGCCCTCGGGCTGGGGCCCGCGGACGGGCCGATGATCTCGGGCATGGTGAACATGCTCAAGGGCATGGCCAACGCCATCGCCACCGCCCTGTTCGAAGTCATGCTGCGCCGGCGCGAACAGTACCATTCCACCATGCTGCTGGACCTGCACGGCACGCATGGTACGGCGCTGTCGGGCATGGGCGACCCCATCGCCGGGCAGATCGCGGCCACGTCGCCCGATGCCGGGCACATAGCGCGGAACGCGCTGCAGATCTTCCATACCTACGTGCATGAACAGGCCACCGTCCTGGCGCTGGCGGACATCTACCTGCTGGTCATGTGGATCTGCGCCTTTTTCCTTGTCCTGACGGCAATCCTGCCCGGACGTATCTACCCCCCGCGTGCGCCGGTCCCCGCACCCGCCGCACACTGAATGATCGGGTCCAAAGCAATGCCCCACAAGAAACCCATCATCCTGGCTGGCGCCACGGTCATTGTCCTGGTTGCGGCCGCGTGGACGGCCGACCGGCTGGTATCGGGCAACGGCGCCAGCGAATATACCAACGACGCCTATGTCACGGCGGATTTCACCACCGTGGCGCCGAAGGTGCCCGGTCGCATCGACCGCGTGATCGCGCAGGATAACGAAGCCGTCCACCCCGGCGAGGAACTGGCCCATATCGAGGACGAGGACTATCGCGCAGCACTGGAGACCGCCCGGGGCGAAAGGGAAGCCGCACAGGGTGACGTTGCGAACCTTGAGGCCGAACTGGTGCGCCAGTCGGCCCTGATCGCACAGGCGCATGCCAGTGTCAGCGCGGATCAGGCGCAGCTTGTCTTTGCCCGGCAGAATGCGCGGCGGTACCACAACCTGTCGGCGGACGGGTCCGGCACGCTGGAACAGAACCAGGACAGCGCCGCCCGCCTGCTGGAAGCGCAGGCCCGCCTTGACCATGACAACGCGGCGGTCGAAGCCGAGACCGATCAGGTCGCGGTCCTACGCGCGCGCCTGCTGCATGCACAGGGCGCGCTGGAACAGGCGCGCGGGCGCGAACATACGGCGGCGCTCAACCTGTCCTACTGCACCATCCCCGCCCCGGTCGAAGGCGTGGTGGGTGAACGTGGCGTGCGCGTAGGGGCCTATGTCCATGCGGGCACCGCCCTGCTGGCGGTGGTGCCAACGCAGGCGGCGTACGTGCTGGCCAATTTTCAGGAAACGCAGCTGACCCACGTGCGCACCGGGCAGCGCGCGACGATATGGGTCGATACCTTCCCCGGCCACCCGCTGCATGCCCATGTGGACAGCCTTGCGCCCGCCACCGGCGTCGCCTTCGCCCCGATCCAGCCGGACAACGCCACCGGCAACTTTACCAAGGTGGTGCAGCGCATCCCGGTCAAGCTGGTGTTCGACCCCGGACAGAAGATGGCGGAACTGGTGCGCGTCGGCATGTCGGTCGAAGCCCGTATCGACACCGTAACCCCGCCCGATGGCCCCCACGCGACGGAGGCCCGCTATGTCTGGCAGTAACGTCATGCAGGCCGCGCGCCACCCGCGCGCCGCGCTGGCCTTCGGCATGATCGCGCTGGTTGCCGCCGGCTGCACGGTTGGCCCCGACTACCATCGCAAGCCCCAGCCTGCGCCCGCGACATGGCATGACAGCCTGCCGCCAGCCGAAAGCCATGTGACCGATGCGACAGTGGATGCGCAGTGGTGGACCATTTTCAATGACGCCACCCTGACCGCGCTGGAAACGCAGGTGGCGCAGGACAACCTTGACCTCAAGGCCGCGTCATGGCGCTTTGCCCAGAGCATGGCCGAACGCCGTATCGCCAGCGCCGCACAGTTTCCCCATGCCGAAGCCAATGCATCCTATGCCCGTGAACGCGCCAGCACCAATGGCATACTGGGCCTGCTGGGCACCATGGAACAGCAGGGCGCCGGCACGATCGCCAGCGGCACGCAGGGTTTTGGCCCCACGGCCATGCCCGGATCGATCGGCAACCCGTCCTTCAACCTGCCGCAGTACGGCATGAACGCGGCATGGGAAGTGGACCTGTGGGGGCATGTGCGCCGTCAGGTCGAAGCCGCCACCGCCGCCATGCATGCAACGGAGGACATGCGCCGGGGGCTTATGGTCTCGCTCATGGCGGAAACGGCGCAGGACTACCTTGACCTGCGTGGCGTGCAGGCGCGCATGGCCATTGTCCGGCAGAACATCGACCTGGCCAGCCACACGCTGCACCTGACCACGCGCCGCCTGGACGAAGGGGCCGCGACGCGCATGGACGTGGCTGATGCATCGGGCCAGTACGAGGAATTCCGCTCCCGCCTGCCGGTGCTGCAGGACCAGGAGGCGCATCTGCTCAACGCCCTGAGCTTCCTGGTTGCCCGCGAACCTGGCGCGCTGACCCAAAACCTTGGACCGGGGGGCGGCGTGCCGCCGGTGCCGCGTGAAATTCCCGTGGGGCTGCCATCGCAACTGGCGGAACGGCGGCCTGACATCCGCATGGCGGAAGAACGGCTGCATGCCGCCACCGCCAGCATTGGCGTCGCCATTGCCGATTTCTTCCCGCGCGTGACGCTGTCAGGCAGCCTTGATGTGCAGGCGCTGCAGTTCAGCGGGCTGGGCAGCTGGGCATCGCGCCAGTATGGTTTTGGCCCGACCGCGACCTTTCCCATATTCGAGGGTGGACGGCTGACGGGGCAGCTGCGCCTGCGCAAGGCGCAGCAGAAGGAAGCCGCCATCATGCTGCAGCGCACGATGCTCAAGGCATGGCAGGAAATCGATGATGCGATGGCCGACCTGTCATCGGCACAGAACCAGCGCGACCGGCTGGCCGCCGCGGTGGAGCAGAACCAGATTGCCGTGCGTACGGCACAGCGCCAGTATACCGAAGGTGCGGCCGCGTTCCTGAACGTGCTGGAAATGCAGGACCGGCTGCTTGATACACAGTCCCGCCTGATCGAGGCGGATGTCGCGGTCTCGACTTCCGTCACCCATCTGTACCGCGCGCTGGGCGGTGGATGGGAAAGCCGTTATCCCCTGCCGCAGCCACGCCGGAAGAAAGGCTGAAAAACTCTTATTATTCGGGGATATAACAGGAATTATTCCACTCCTGCCGTCATGGCGGCAATACAGGCCGTAGCCGTACGGCTGATCCCGTCAAGGCAGGCCAGTACCTCCAGCAGCCTGGCATTGCCGGGATCAGCCTTTTCCATATGGGCCAGCCGCCTGCGCGTGGCCCGGACCATGGCGACGCCACGCGGGCTGACCGGCCGGTAGCGCACCAGCACCCGCAACAGTTCGGTAATGACATCCGATACCGTATCGCGCCGCTGCCGCTTGATCTGACGCAGCAGCAGGATATTCAGCCCGACAGAAGAAAACATGAGCATGAGCCGAATACCGGCGGTAGCGGTGCGGTCCCCTTCCTGTGCCGCGTGGCGTACCATCCGCCCGATCCGGTCCACACTGGTACCAATCCACCACTGGGGTGACGGCGGCAGGGGCACAAGGCACAGTCGCCGCAGTTCACCACGTATATGCATGCCAAAGCGCAGCCGTTCATCCCGCGCGCGAAATGGCAGGACCAGCCGGAACACCAGCACGCTCAGCCCCACGGCCAGAACCGTGTGGAACGCACCATTCAGGAACGTGATTTCATCCACCCGGCTCTGGTTGCCGGGCATGAGCAGATTCGGCATGAGCAGCCCGTACGCCGCCGCGGCCCCCGCCGTGCCCCGGTTGCATTTGGCAAGGCCGCCCACAAACAGGAATATGCCCAGCACGAAGGCGAATTCCTCATAATCCGTCAGGTAAGGCAGGATCCACAGGTCAAGGCTGCCCGCGGCGACAGCCGACCATACCGCCCCCGACAGGAACCGCGTCGTACCCACAACCGGATTTTCACGCGTGGCGAACAGGCCGCAGACCAGCGTGGTAATGGCAATGAAGCCCATGCCACCGGGCCACGCCGTGCATTCATAAACAAAAGCCGCCAGCATGATGGCCGCGGCCCCGCGCAACCCGTTATAGAACGCCAGCCGGATATCGCGATGTCCCCCCAGGTGGAAACGGAAACGGTCATGCGGTGGCGGGCTGAAAATGGCATGGCAGTGTTCCAGCGCCGTTTCCAGATCATCCATCGTGGCCGCGAGTACGCCATGGGTAATGCGGGTCGTTTCCTGATCGCCGCGCACCGCACGCCGTTCAAACAGGGTGCGCAGGTGCATGACCTGCGCCCGCACGCCATCCAGCGCACCGGATTTCAGCCGACAGGCCGCCAGCCGGTCACACAGATGCAGCAGTTGCCCCCGTGTGTCCGCCATGACCCCGTCATCAGCCAGCATGGCGCGTTCCGCCCCACCGGACAGGCCGACAAGGCGGGTCACGAGAATCGAAACCTCCGCCAGTACGGCACGCGCATGATCGCCCGCATGCACCTGCCGCCCCATTTCGATGGCCGGGAATTCCAGCCCCTGATGGACTGATACCACCATGTCCGAAAACTCACCGGCATGGACCAGCGTGTCACGGTCATGCAGCACGATTTCACGCAGCAGCGTTCCCAGACGGTGCAGCACGTTTTCCACCTGCGCCACCATGGTGGCCTGCGCGCGCGTGGACAGGCTGACGGTGAACAGCATGGCCATCCCCGCCTCGCACACCACGCCCAGGATGATGTAGGTGGCGCGTGAAATGCCGATGAAAAACACGTTGTCCGGCGCGGATGCCGCCGCAACCGCAATGATCGAACAGGTATAGCCCGACAGCACGAAGGCATAGGAACGGAAGTTCAGGCAGAACGTGGCAAGGAAACTGCACAGCCCGATCCATGTCGCCACGGCGGGAAAGAACAGCCATGACTGCTGTGGAAAGGCGGCAATGAACACCACCGCCGCGACAGCGCCGACCAGCGTGCCCACGATACGCCACCGCGCCTTGGACATGCTTTCGCCCCGGCGCACCTGTGCCACCGACCATACGGTCGCGACCGCCCATTGCGGGCTGTCCAGTTCCATCCACAGCGCAATGGCCAGCGCCACGATGGATGCAATGGTATTGCGCAGCGCGAACGCCACCGCCTGTGGCGTGGGACAGAACAGCCAGCGCAGCATGTCCCCACCCACAGGCCAGCGCATGCCCGGCCCGGGCATGAAGCGGGAAATATTCATCTGATCCTGCCCGTCATGGCATGGCGGACACGTTTTACTTCCCCTTACGGAAGCCGTTTGCCCATGGAAATCGTCTCAGGGCGACCTAGCGGGCAGGAACCGCCTTTTCATACGGGCGGTACCGCGCGGTCCATACGGCGTCCTTCAGCGCGGTCTCGACTGTTTCGGGCGATGCCTGGGGGGCCACGCCTTCCGCCTGTCCCTGCCGGATCACGGCCCGTGCCACGGCCATTGCCACGGTGCGCAGTTCGGATACGGGCGGCAGCAGCGGGACTGTCGCCTGATCATCCGCCCCGGCGGCGGGCGAAAGCCCCGCCAGCGCGTGGGCCGCGGCAAGGAACATGCCATCCGTCATGCGCGTGATGCCACCCGCCACCACCGCAAGCCCCACGCCGGGAAAGACATAGGAATTGTTGATCTGGTCCACCGGGCGCTGGCGTCCGTCATACGCCACCGGGGCGAACGGGCCACCGGTGCCGATGATCGCGCGCCCCCCCGTCCATTCCAGCAGGTCGGCCGGTGTCGCCTCGATATTGGCGGTGGGGTTGGACAGGGCGAAAATGACCGGGCGCACGGACTGACGCGCCATGGGGGCCACGATGTCACGGGTAAAGGCCCCGCCCTGCCCCGATGTGCCGATCAGCATGGTGGGACGGACATTTTCCATTACCTCGGCCAGCGTGACATGGGCGGGATCCGCCACATTCCATGTTGCCGCGATATCGGCAGGCTGCACGAAGGGACTCTGGCCTTCGGTCACGCCGTCCATGCCCGCACGCACAAGGCCGTTGATATCGACCATGAAGAAACGGCGATTGGCCTCATCAGGCGTCATGCCGTCAGTCACCATCATCTGCGCCAGCAGGTCGGCAATGCCGCAACCCGCGCCACCTGCGCCAAAAATGACGATCCGCTGCTGCGCCAGCGGGGCCGCGCCGGCGCGGATCGCGGCCAGAAGCGCGCCCGCCGTGACCCCTGCCGTGCCCTGGATATCGTCATTATAGGTACACATACCGTCACGATAACGGCGCAGGATCCGCAGCGCGTCCGCACCCGACAGGTCTTCCCAATGCAGGGCGATATTGGGCCAGCGCGCGTTCACGGCGGCCACGAATTCGGCAATGAAGGCGTCATAATCCGCCCCGCGCACGCGTTTGTGCCGCCAGCCGATATATTCCGGGTCTTCCAGCAATGTGGCGTTATCCGTGCCGACATCCAGCAGGATGGGCAGCGCGCGGGCCGGGTCCAGCCCGCCACAGGCGGTATAGAGCGACAGCTTGCCAATGGGGATGCCCATGCCATTGGCCCCCTGGTCGCCAATGCCAAGGATGCTGCCGCCATCACTGGCCACGATCACGCGCACCCCGTCCCATTGCGGGTCGGACAGGATTTCGGCAATGCGGCCCCGATCGGTGTAGTTCAGGAACAGGCCGCGCGGCCGGGTCCAGATATGGCTGAATTCCCGGCAGGCCCGGCCAATGGCGGGTGTGTAGATGATGGGCAGCCACGCTTCCAGCGCCTGATCGATAATGGCGTAGAAAAGCGTTTCATTCCTGTCCTGGATTTCACGCAGCGCAATATGTCGCGAAAAGTTGTCCGGCAGCGCCGCCAGCAGCGCACGGGCAAGGTTGGCCTGTTCTTGCAGCGTCGCGATGCGTGCGGGCAGCAGGCCATGCAATCCGAACAGGTCACGTTCACGGCTGTCGAATGCATTTCCCTTGTTCAGAACTGGACAATCCAGAAGTTCCCTGCCTGACAGCGCTGTTTTGAGGGAAGTGTGACAGGTGGACTGGACTGTATCCGACATAAGAACCCGATATTGCGATAACAGTTGAAGAGTGCGCAGGATACGGATCTGCACATCTTCGTGTAGGGCATACGATTGCACGCCAACCGTACGTCAGACGCAATCATGGGACGCCTTATGCCGGATGAAATCAGTGACCTGAAGTTTTTCTGCATCCTGACCGCATCGGGCAGCATTGCCGGGTGCGCACGCGCCATGGGCATGTCGCCTGCCGCCATGAGCCGCCGCCTCAGCGCCATGGAAACCCGCCTGGGCACGCGCCTGGTCACCCGCACGTCGCGTCATTTCGCCCTCACGGCGGAAGGCCAGCGCCTGCATGAGCACGCGGTCAGGATCATGCAGGAAGTGGAGGAAGCCGAGGCCGAACTGACGGCGCGCGCCGGTATTCCGCACGGTCTGCTGCGCGTGGGCGTGCCATCGGAAATCGGGCGCAAGCTGCTGGCCGGTGTCGTGGCCGCCTTTGTCGGGCAGTATCCCGATGTCACCGTACACCTGACCCTGTCGGATGCGGGGCTGGATGTGATCGATGATGGTCTGGACATCGCCATCCGCCCCGGCATGCCATCGGATCAGGAAGTCATGACCACCAGCCTTATAAACAGCCGCCGCGTGGTATGTGCCTCCCCCGATTACGTCGCGCGCCGGGGGTTGCCCGCCACACCGCATGACCTGCTGAAACATGACTGCATCTGCCTGATCCGCCGCCAGCGCATATTCAATGAATGGGCCTATCTGGACGGCAAGGTGCGCAAGGAAATCCACGTCACCCCCCGCCTTGCCACGTCCAGTAGCGAGGTCGTGCATGACTGGGCCGTAAACGGGCGGGGCATTGCGCTGAAAGTGCTGTGGGATATTGCCGATGACCTGAAATGCGGTCGGCTGATCGAATGCCTCAGCACCTATGCGTGGGAGGACGTGACACTGTATGCCGTCTATCCATCCCGTGCGCATCTCCCCTCGCGCACGCGGTTTTTCCTTGATTTTGTCCGACGTGAACTGCGCCAGAACTATTTCGGTACGTAAGGGGCCGCCATGATGGGGTCCAACGCCGCCTTTTTGAAAAAAGCAGGATATTCACGACCGTCCACCGTAATTTGCCCGAATGCGTTCATCGAGATAGTCCCGGGCGGTAATGGGCGCGTATTTCTTCCGTGGCCCCTGAATGACCGCGTCACGGTTGGCCTGACAGAAAAACGGCAGTGACAGGCGCGGGCCAAGATACTCATCGCGCCGGGGCATGCGCACCCGGTGCAGGGTGGATTTCAGGCGGTCATCGCTCCAGCGCATCAGCATGTCACCGATATTGCAGGTGACCGCGCCCGCCACCGGCGGCACGTCGGTCCATGCCAGCGTATCCGTGCCCCGTGCATCCGCGTCCCTGCCGGGACAGACCTGCAGGCCGCCCTGCCCCGGCCGCTGGTGCAGCAGGGTCAGGCAGTCGAAATCGGAATGGGCGCCAGCACGCCAGAATTCGAAATCCGCGTCACGGGCATTTTCCATGCTCATGTAATGGATCAGGCGCAGGGTACTCTGGTACTGCGCGGATGCGGGATCGTGGTTACGGGTAAAGAAATCCGCATCGAACCCCAGCCTGATTGCGAAGCACGACAGGATTTTCATCCCCAATACCCAGTTCTGGCGTTCGAAACGCCGCATGCGGGCCTGAAATCCGGGCAATATGCTTTCAGCGGGCCATGTATCCGCCCCCATCTGCGGCAGGGTGATCTGGTAGGATTCCTTGTTATCCGGGGTGCCGGTGGATGGACGGACCTGCGCGCGGTATTCCCACCCGACATTGGAGCCAGGGCGGCGGGCGTAATGCGTCTTCTGGTCCATGGGCAGTTCAAAGAACCGGCCGGCTGCGGCAAAGGCAGCGTCCACGTCCGCCGTGTCAATACCGTGATTGATGACCTGAAAGAAACCGACCCGTGTTGCGGCGTCCCACAATGCATCGGTAATGACGGGTTTGCGCCTGTCGTAATCCGACAGGTCGATCATGGGTATGTCGCGGGTAATGCAGGTGCCTTGCCCGCCGATCATGGCCTCACGATCAAGTTCGGGCCGCGCGTTGCCATATGGGGGTACGGGTGAAGGGGACATGCGGTGTTCTCCGGCCAGAAGGTTCTTCCTGCCGGGCACGCGGGGTATACGGGCATGGCGCGATCTTCCCGTCCCGGTGCAACCGGGGGTGATGAAAACGCACCATCATATATTACGCCCTGTACGCCAGCGGCCCACAAATCAGGAACTGATTGGTGTGGAGCAATGCCCAGGATAAAATCCCGACCGCTTCTACTCGCCCCATGACAACACCATGCCGGGGCATTTCCCGTCAAGACCGGAAACCACGCGGGTTGGCCTTATCCCTGCGGCAGCCAGACGCTGCAGCATGTACCCTGTCCCGGCGTGCTGGTTATGTCCAGACGGCCACCATGACGGTCCACGATATGCCGGACAATGGCCAGCCCCAGCCCCGTTCCCTGATCGCCCCCATTACGCCCGGCAGGCTGGGATACACGATAGAACCGTTCGGTCAGGCGGGGCAGGTGCTGCGCCGCGATGCCCGGGCCATTATCACGCACCGAGATCACAAGCCCGCCGGTTTCCAGCCACCGCGCCGCGACATCGATACGCGCCACGGCCGGTGGCGCGGGGCGGCCATAACGCAGCGCGTTTTCACACAGGTTGACCAGCACCTGCAAAATCTGGTCCGCATCCCCCCGCACCGTGCCGGCGGGCGGGGCATGGATGATGACGGCAGCGCGGTCTTCCGCCGGTTTGCCCTGCAGTTCATCATTCAGACGCGCAAACAGGTCAGGCAGCACGACCTGTCCCTGCGGGCGCTGGTGTTCAAGCATCTGCACGCGCGACAGGTACAGCAGCCGATCAATCAGGCGCTGCATGCGGCCTGCCTGCCGGGCCATGATGGCAAGGAATTTCTGCCTTGCCACGGCGTCGTTCGCGGCAGGCCCCTGCAATGTTTCGATAAAGCCGATCAGGGCGGCAAGCGGGGTGCGCAGTTCGTGGCTCGCATGGGCGACAAAGTCACTGCGCGCGCGATCCAGCGCATCACGCGCCGTGGCGTCCAGCAGCACCACCACGCAGGCGGAATGGCCATGCCATGACCCTGACTTCACGAAAGCCTGCACCACGCGGCGGACGGGCACATCGGCCTCGATCCGTACCTCGCTCACGCCGCCGGGTTGCAGATCGGCCACGGCGCGCTGCAGGGCGGGATGACGGATCAGGGTGCCCAGCCCTTCGGCAAATTCAGACTGCGCACGGGTCGCGGCATGCAGAAGCCGCCCCCCGCGCGACAGCACGACCAAAGCGACAGGCAGTTCATCAACCGTAATCGTGTCCGCATCCCCGATGGCGACAGGGTCCGCCAGCGCGCGGGCGGGGAACCGGCGCACCCCACCGGCAGAGGACGCGGCCAGGTGCATGCCATACCCCCCCGCGACCGCACCAATCACCAGCCCCACCACCATCAGAACAAGCGCTGTCACCCCATTCTCCCATTCCCGGCCTGCGCAGGGCATGACACGGGCGATACCATGATGCCGGGACAGCGGAAAGCAGAATGATTTTTGTAATAAAATTACAATTTGTGCGGTGCAAAACTAATATAATTCCACACATATTGACATTTCGATAATTTTAAAATATGGATCGATCATCATAAAAATAAAAACAATGGTTGAATAAAATCATGATCCACCCGATCCCGCACCGCAGCGCATCTGTCCGCTTTTCCGAATGCGTCCTGTACGTGCCCGTACTCTGATACGGCAGCACGTACCCCAGGCATCCTTGCCGCGTTTTCACGCCCCGCCACCCGGCCCGGCCACGAGAAAATCGACAGATGACGAGACAGACACGCCGTGCCCATGACCGGCATGGCCGCCATCCATTCCCCCATGCATGCCGGTGGCTGCTGGCCGTAAGCACCATGGCGCTGCCAGCCCACCGCGCCCTTGCCCAGGCGGCATTGCCTGCCGCCCCCACGGTTCCCTCCCTTGTCACGTCCGGCGCGGTTTCCGCCATGCCCGCAACAGCGGTGGCGCCAGAGGGCATGACATCGGAACGCCAGATCAGCCTCAACCTGGATGTGGAACGCCTGGGCCCGACGCCCGCGGCCATCCGCAGGCCCCCCAACACGCCCATTCCGCCCAGTGGCGTGCCGACCTACCCGTCTGCCGGGTTGGCAACCATGAGCGTCGCACCCGTCAGCAGCCCCGGTGACAACCGGGCGTTCCACAAGATCGAACTGGACGCCATCCTGACCCATCACGAGGGGCCGTCCGGGCTGCTGCCCGAATGGATCGACGCGCAGCATGACACCGACCTGGAGGACCCGTACTATGTCCCCACCGCCGGCAGCGGCCATCTGGTCCCGCAACTCAACCCGTTGCGAAAGAAGCTGCTGGATCATGGCGTAAGCTTCGCCTTTACCTACAAGGGCGAAGCGATGGGCGTGATCAATGGCGGCGTGGAACGTGGCATGAGCTACGTGCATGAACTGACCGCGCAGGTGAACTTCGACCTTGAAAAAATGGCGGGGATAACCGGCTGGTCGGTCCACACGCTGGTGATGGAGCGCGCGGGCCATGCCGTAAGCCATGACCGCGTGGGGGAATATTACGTCAACCTGCAGGAAGTCTATGGCCTGTCGGGCAACGTGGTGGCCCACCTGGTGGATTTCTATGCCGAAAAGAAGATGCTGGACAACCATCTGGACATCACCTTCGGCCGAATGGCGCTGACCCATGTGTTTGCAACATCCCCCCTGCTGTGTTCGTTCATGGTCACGTGTTCCGCGCCCGTGGCGCTGAAGCTGGACCCCGGTTTCAGCGTGTACCCGAAGGCGACATGGGGTTCGCGCATCCGCCTGCGCCCCACGCGTGACACCGCCATCCAACTTGGCGCGTATTCGGTCAGCGCCCTGACCGACAACCCCAGCGGCTGGGCCTGGGGCAGTGAGAAGGCGACCGGCCTCATGCTGCCGGTCGAATTCACGTGGCAGCCCTTCCTGACCCGCAACCGCCTGCCGGGGCATTACGTGCTGGGCTATGCGCATGACACCACGCGCTATCCCGACCAGATCGGCATTGGCCTGCCCCCTGCCCTGCGCACGGCGGCGGGACATCAGCGCTCGGCGCCCATGGACATGTTCTGGTTCGAAGGCGACCAGATGGTCTATCGCCGGGGTGGGCGTAACCAGATGGCGGGTGGCTACCTGATGGCGGGTTACATCCACAACACCCCGCATGTCACCTCGATTTCGGATGAAGCCTATGGCGGCCTGTCCTTTGCCGGTGTCATTCCATCGCGGGTTACCGACCGGCTGGGCATTATGTACTCATGGTACCATGTCAGCCACCGCAAGGAGGAAGGGCAGATCCTGCGGTATGAAGCCGGTTATTCGCTGGGCACCGCCGTGCGCGCGCCACAGACGGATTCCCATATCATCGAAGCCTATTACGCCATTGACGCGATGCCGGGCATACTGGTCCAGCCGGAATTCGAGTACATGATCCGCCCGGGCGAGACCAAACATATTCCCAATGCCGCGCTGGTCGGGCTGAAGGTCATCGCCAACCTGTAACATGCCTGTCGCGCATTGGTGAAAAAAGCCCCGTGTCCCCTGTGGTGCGGGGCATTTTCGTGCCCGGGTTGCAATTGATAATGCGAATTTGTTGCATTTAAGAGACACACGGAAACGAAGCGTTTCTGGCGTTATTGCGAATAATTATCAAAATAGCTATGCAGCCTTCATGCAATTAAGAGGCTGTTGCAATATGACAAACCAGACCATCCGCCAGAAACTCAGGCCTTTCTCCCTGCTCACCGCTTCCATGGCGCTGGCCTGCGCGGCCACGGGCGCACAGGCCGCGACACAGGACACGACATCCACATCCGCGACCGGCAGCAGTAAACAGGCCCGGACAACCACGGCGTCGGATACCGATACGACGGACCTGTACAACCATTCATCCGATACATCCCATGACCTGACCCATGTCACCGCATCGCCGATGAATGTGCTGCATGAATCCATCGGGTTGAGCCGCATGCCGCAGGACGCCATGCACACGCCACAGAACGTGAACGTGGTGCCGCAGGTGCTGATGCAGCAGCAAAATGTCAAATCCCTGGATGAAGCGCTGAAGAACGTGCCCGGCATCACCGCATCGGTGGGTGAAGGCGAAGGCGGCATGGCGGGCGATCAGTTCCTGATCCGTGGTTTCGCGGCCCAGAACGATATTTATGAAAACGGCCTGCGTGACTTTGGCGTCTATACGCGCGACAGCTTCTATTATGACCATGTTTCGGTCATCAAGGGCCCGTCATCGGAAGTATTCGGTAACGGCACCACGGGCGGCGCAATCAATATCGTGACCAAGACCCCGCATCTGGGCAACAGCTACCAGGCCAGTTTTTCGGGTGGCAGCGGGTCCTATTACCGCGGCACGCTGGACGTGAACTACCAGTTGAACAGCACGACCGCCTTCCGCCTGACGGGCATGGGCAACGAAAACAATGTCGTCGGGCGTGACGACATCTATTCCCACCGCTGGGGGATCGCGCCGTCCATCGCCTTTGGTCTGGGCAAGAAAGTGTCGTTCGTGCTGGAATATTTCCACCAGAACGATAACCGCATTCCCGATTACGGCGTGCCGGTCGTATATTCATCAGCCAACGCCATTGGCCGTCCTGTTACCGAATACGGCGTCAAGCGCAGCAACTGGTATGGCACCACCTATGACCAGGACAATTCCAGCACGGACATGATCACCGGCCGTCTGACGGCCAGGGTGAACCCGATCCTGACCTTGTATAACGACATGCGCGGCGGCATCTTCCACCGCTATTTCTCCGCATCACAGGAAGCGTGCTCGAACTTCAGCAGTGGCGCCGTGCTGACCAACAACACGTTCAATGGTGTGTCGCCTTCCTCCACCTGCCAGTCCGACTTTTTTTCCTCCAACCCCGGCGCAGCCCAGGTGGCGCGTAATGGCGGGGTCGGTGGCCCCGAACCCTACCGGCAGAGCGACTGGTCCATACAGGACGTGTTTTCCGGCGTCGCCCACCTGAAGACCGGGCGGATCCGGCACGAGATCATCGGCGGGTTCGACATCGAATACGTGACCGACCACAGGCAGAACTACGCCTATGGCTCCAACCGCCCTGGCACCAGCCTGCTTGACCCCTCACCCTACGTGCCCGGCCTGACGCTGGGGGACTGTAACCAGTATCCGAACCGGCTGGTCAATATCGGCAATGGCGTCGGGCGCAAGTGCTACAAGGACAGCGACGCGCTGGATGTGGGCTTCTTCCTGTCCGACCAGATCTGGTTGACGGATTACCTGTCGGTGAAGGCCGGCTTCCGCTGGGACAACTGGAACAGCCATTACAGCGCCACCGGCGGCAGCACCGCGACACCGGATGTGCATTACGGGCAGAACGAAACCACCATCAACCCGTCCGTCAGCATCATGTACACCCCGCGCAGCAACCTGATGGTGTATTTCAACTGGTCGGAATCCACCACGCCGCTGAGCATGTACGTCACCAACAGTTCCGAACCCATGAACGCCAAGAACGCAAGCGCCGCGCCCGAACGCAGCAGGCTGTATGAAGTGGGTGCGAAATACAGCGCCTTCCACGACCGCGTCGGCTTTACCGCGGCCCTGTTCCGGCTGGAAAAGAACAATTCGGTGCAGACCGACCCTTCCACCGGGGACATTACCGCCACCAGTGACCAGGAACGCAACCAGGGACTTGAACTCAGCGCATCGGGCACCCTGCTGCCCAACTGGATGTTCTATGGCACCTATGCCCTGTATGACCCCACCATCACCAAGGCCGGGTCCGCCACATCCAAGCAGGGCGGGCAGATCCAGTACGTGCCCCATAACCAGGCCACGGCGTGGACCAGCTACGAGATCGCCCCGCGCAAGCCATGGAACATGACCATTGGCGGCGGCATCACGTGGCGGCAGGGTGTATGGCTGGATCAGGCCAATACGGCGCGCGTGCCCGCCACGGTGGAATTCGACGCCATGGTGTCCCACCATTTCGCCGACCACTGGAAAGTGGCGATGAACGCCTATAACCTTGATAACCGTCTGAATTACGGCAGCCTGTTTTCAAACCGGGTGACGCCGTCTATCGGGCGGTCGTTCCTGTTCAACATCTCGGCCCAGTACTGATCCCCAACGCCATACGCCCAAGGTTCCGCCATGCTGCTGCACATTCCCGCCCTGCTTACGGCCGATGAGCTGGCCCATTGCCGCAAGACACTGAAAAACGCGCAGTGGACCGATGGCCGCGAGACGGCAGGCGCGCAGTCGGCCATGGCCAAGAACAACCTGCAGCTGCCCCGGGATTCGGAAGCCTGTCTTGAACTGGGGCAGCTTGTGCTGCGTGCGCTGGGCCGCAATGTCCTGTTCAACAGCGCGGTGCTGCCCTACCGGGTCAGTCCGCCGCTGTTCAACCGCTATGAAAACGGCATGCGCTTTGGCGCGCATGTGGACAACGCCATACGGGGCATCCTGTCGGGGGGCATCCATACGCGTATCCGCACCGATGTCTCCTCCACGCTGTTTTTTTCCGATCCGGATGAATATGACGGCGGTGAACTGACCATCCACGCCAATGGCAATGAACAGGCCATAAAGCTGCCGGCAGGCGACATCATCCTGTATCCCACCACCGTGCTGCACAGCGTCACCCCGGTAACGGGGGGCAGCAGGCTGGCAGCCTTTTTCTGGTCCCAGTCCATGATTGCGGAGGAAAGCCGGCGGCAGATCATGTTTGACCTGGACATGCAGGTGACATCGCTGCGCGAACGGCTGGGGGATACCGATCCCGCGGTGCTGTCACTGACCAATATCTACCACAACATGATGCGCCAGTGGTGCATGCTTTAGCCCGTCATCCGGTGCCCGGCAGGAAATATTTCCGCTTTTTTGAATATTTTCCGTGCTATTTGTGTGCAACCTCTATACAAGATGTCTCACGGCTGGACTTTTCAGCTACGGACAAGATTTCAATTGCAGCCTCGCTACGCGGCCTTCTGGCATCCCCGATATAACGAAAAGTCTCGATTCCGCGCATGTTCGCGCGGAGGTGCCGGTTACGCAAGGAGGCCAAGACATGGCCGCAGGAACAGTTAAATGGTTCAACGCCCAGAAGGGCTTTGGATTTATCCAGCCTGATGACGGAAGCGCCGACGCTTTCGTTCACATCTCCGCAGTGGAGCAGGCGGGCCAGCAGACCCTGAACGAAGGACAGGCTGTGACCTACGACCTCGAACGGGGCCGTAATGGCAAGTCTTCCGCAGTCAATCTGAAGATTGGCTGATAATTTCGGCAGGAACCCAGGTTCCTGCCGTTTTTATTTCTACCCCTTTTTACAGCCAGACAGCATGTTCCGGTTCCTGATACTGGTGCTGGCCTGCCTGCCCCTGCATCATGCCATGGCACAGATGCCCGGCGCGGTCCCCGGCGGCTGGAATGGCAGCGTGGCATTGCCCCACGCGCCGATGGCCCCATCGGGCCTGTCCATGCCCTCCACGCCTCCACTGGCGCATTTCGCCCCACTGCCCGGCTCCAGCCAGTCCAGCGGCCTGTCATCCCCGGCGGGACATGAACGTGGGCGCACCGGCAGCCGTGACGTGCCCACCCCCACGGACGATAATGACGCGCGGCAGGACTGGAATGCCTTCCAGCAGGCCGAACGGCAGGTATGGCGAAACATGCGCCGCACGCCCCGACCGGGCGCCACATTCAGCCCACCGCAAAAATGTCGCGCATGTCCATATTGCCGGCAATTTCCCATACCCGCACCGTCAACGCGGTTGGCAGGGACTGGGTCAGGCGCACCAGCCCGACCTCCGGCACGCTACAGGGTCCCAGCGGGCGAACCTGCAGGCGGCAATGCCCGGTATGGGTTGGCAGGGCCATGACGGGCAATATGCTGGCCAGTCGCCCGGCCAGCAGTTCGGCATACAGCACTTCCAGCGAATTTGTTTCCAGCACCACGGTGGGCGTTACCCCCGCCCCCCTGAACGCGGCATCCACGATCTGGCGCGTACGCATTTCGGGACTGAGCAGGCACAGGGGCAGATCGGCCAGTGTACTCCACTCACGTCGCCCCGCGGGCAGGACAATCGGTTCGGCCGCCACCAGCACGTGCTGTTCGGTAAAAAGCGGCAGGACGTCAAAGGGTGCGTCGGACGCGATCTGGTCCAGATAGACCAGCCCGAGGTCAAGCTGCTGCTGCCGCAGGCGATGGATGGTATCCGCGCATGAACCGATACGGACCTGCAGGTGCAGGCCGGGAATGGCGCTACGGAAACTTTCCAGCAGCAGGGGAATGGCCTGCATCCCCGGCGGCATGGCCCCGATGGACAGCGTGCCCCCCGCCACTTCCTGCGCGAAAGCCGCTTCCTGCCGCAACCCGTCCAGCGCCGCCAGCGTCTGGCGCGCCCATGCCAGCACGCGCCGCCCCTCATCCGTCAGGCCGTTGAAACGCCGGGTGCGGCGGATGATGGTAATACCCAGCTCGGCTTCAAGCTGGCGTATCGCCGCAGACAGCGCGGGCTGCGAGACACCGCAGCTTTCCGCCGCACGGGAAAAATGCTGATAGCGATCAAGGGCTATCAGGTAGGTCAACTGCCGCAGAAACACACTAAATCCGTCCTGACAAGAAACATCATGGTCTTATCGGACAACCGCGCCATTCACCAGTGAATGTCCAGATATCCCTGCCGTGGGAAGGGAAAACGGGCCACCATGCAACGAGCACCGCGCCACTTGCATGATCCCGGTCCGGCATTCATCAGATTTAAAAATAACTTCTTGATAGAAAATAACAAAAGTTTCTGGATGCCGCCTTTTTCCGAACAGACGGCGTTTGACGGTTTTAAAAAAAAGCATCACCAAAAACTTTCCGTGGCCTGCGTAATCTCCCGACGGCGGGCTTTCGCGCCCGCGCTGTTTTTGATCCGGCCCGTTCATGCTAGCATCCGCGCCTCATGGAATGGCGCTACCACATCCCGCCGCTCGCGGCCCTCAACGCCTTCGTGGCCTATGCGCGCACCGGCGGCATCCGTCGTGCCGCGGCCGCACTGGGGGTGGATCATGCCGTGGTCAGCCGCCATCTGCGTGACCTTGAAAACACCCTTGGCGTCGCCCTGCGCAACCGTAGCGAGGGCGGCCTGACCCCCGAAGGGCATGACTACCACGCCCGCATTACCCCTCTGCTGGACGGGCTTGCCCGCGCCACGGCGGACATACGCGGGCAGATGCCACAGGTAACCCTGACGTGCTCGCATGGCATCGCCTATCACTGGCTGCTGCCACGGCTGGCCAGTTTCCGGCAGACCTATCCCGGCGTGGATCTGATGCTGCGCCCGGTTGATTCCGACTGCCGGTTTGATCCCGACCGGATCGACACCGTGCTGCATGCCGATATCCGCTACATCAACGACCATAACACCGCCCCCATCGCGCCGCGCGTACGTGCCCTGCCCGTGGCGCGACCGCCGGTTTTTCCTGTCGCCAGTCCTGCCTGCCTGCACCGCCTTGCCCATCCGCTGCGCCGTGCCGCCGACCTGCTGCACGCCCCGCTGCTGATTGAAGACAATGACACGGAATGGCGGCTATGGTTTGCGGGACAGTCGCTCGAGGTCACGCATGTGACCGGCTGCAGCCGGTTGTGGCAGGCGCATCTGGCACTGGCGGCGGCGCGCGCGGGCGAAGGGATCGCGCTGGCCAATGCCTACCTGCTGGAAGATGACCTGCAGACCGGCCGCCTGGTACGGGTCACCACCACGGACATCCCGCTGCGTGATGTATCGCTGGGGGCCTATGTCCTGCGCGCGACGGAACAGGCGTGGCAGGCCCGGTCAATGGGGATGCTGCGCACATGGCTGGAAGCGCAGTTGCACGCGGATACCACGGGCATGGTGACATCCGGTCACCACTGATCGCCAAAAAAGCGCCTCCCCACCCTGTTGCGGACCCGTTACGTGGGACATGACCGAAATGGCTGTATCCACAGCCCCCATGCACCCCACAGGGATGAAAACAGGCCATGACACTGACCAACAAGGATCTTCTTGCCCGCCGCAACCACGCCGTGCCACGCGGGGTGGCGACATCCACCCCCGTTTTCGCCAACCGGGCGGAAAATGCCGAACTGTGGGATGTGGAAGGCCGCCGCTACGTTGATTTCGCCGGTGGCATTGCCGTGCTGAACGTGGGGCACCGTCACCCGAAGGTGCTGGAAGCCGTGCGCGCGCAGCTTGACCGCTTCACGCATACCGCGTTCCAGGTCTCGGCGTATGAGCCGTATATCGCGCTGGCGGAAAAGCTGAACGCACTGGCCCCGTTTGAAGGCCCGGCCAAGACCATTTTCTTCTCCACCGGGGGGGAGGCGACGGAAAACGCGGTGAAGATCGCGCGCGCGGCAACGGGGCGCAACGGCATCATCGCCTTTACCGGCGGGTTCCATGGCCGCACGCTGCTGGCATCGGCCATGACGGGCAAGGTCAAGCCCTACAAGGCCCCGTTCGGCACCCTGCCGGGTGAAGTCTATCACCTGCCCTTCCCTGACGGGGAAGAGGTGAAGGTGGCGGACACGCTGCGCATGCTGGACTTCCTGTTCGCCGCCGACCTGCCCGCTTCCAGCGTCGCCGCCATCATCATCGAACCCGTACAGGGCGAAGGCGGCTTCCGCGTGGCGCCCACGGAACTGCTGGTCGCCCTGCGCCGCATCTGTGACGAACACGGCATCAAGCTGGTGGCCGATGAGGTGCAGAGCGGCTTCGCCCGCACGGGCCGTCTGTTCGGCATCGAACATTCCGGCGTGCAGCCCGACCTGGTTTCAGTTGCGAAGTCCATGGGTGGTGGCCTGCCGCTTTCGGGCGTGATCGGGCGCGCGGACCTTATGGATGCGGTTGGCCCCGGCGGCCTGGGCGGCACCTATGGCGGCGCGCCGCTGGCCTGTGCCGCGGGTCTGGCCGTGCTGGACATCATCCGTGATGAAAAGCTGGTGGAACGCGCCAACACGATTGGCGAAAACCTGCGTCGCCACATCGACCGCCTGCACGCCAACACAAAACTGCTGCCTGTCAGTCGCGCGCGTGGCCTGGGGGCGATGATCGCCTTCGACATTCTGGAAGAACATGGCAAGCCGGGGGTGCGTGCGGGCGCTGCGGCGGCCATCTGCGCGCGGGCATGTGAAAAAGGGCTGATCCTGCTGTCATGTGGCACGCAGGGCGCAACCATCCGGATCCTCGTACCATTGACGGCATCGGATGCGATCATTGATGAAGGGATGAAAATCATCGAGCAGGTTCTGGCAGAATCCGCAGCCTGAACCCATCCCGACCGACCGCCCGCCCGTACCGGAGACCGAAATGACCGTACATCTTTCCAATACATCCCTGTTCCACAAGGATGCGTTCATTAACGGCACATGGTGCCCCGCGGCGGGCGGCGCGCGCCGTCCCGTGCACAACCCTGCCACCGGCGCCGTCGTGGCGGAAGTGGCCGAATGCGGCGCGCCGGACGTGGACCACGCCATTGCCGCCGCCGTCACCGCGCAGGCGGAATGGCGCAACCGCACCGGGGCGCAGCGACAGGTAATCCTGACGCGCTGGCATGACCTGGTGATGGACAATGTCGATGACCTCGCCACCCTGATCGTGACCGAACAGGGCAAGCCCCGCGCGGAAGCCGCGGGCGAGATCCGTTACGCCGCAAGTTTCCTGCTGTGGTTCGCGGCCGAGGCCATGCGCGCCTACGGCGATGTCATTCCGCCGACCAACCCCGCCACCCGGCTGAGCGTCATCCGCCAGCCCGTGGGCGTATGCGCCGCGATTACGCCGTGGAACTTCCCCGCCGCCATGATCACCCGCAAGGCCGGACCCGCGCTGGCGGCAGGCTGCGCCATGATCGTCAAGCCGTCGGAAGACACGCCGCTGACGGCGCTCGCGCTGGCGGAACTGGCGCGGCAGGCAGGCGTGCCAGCCGGCCTGCTGCAGGTGCTGCCCGGTGACGGAGTGACACTGGGCAAGGCGCTGTGCGCCAGCCCCGATATCCGCAAGCTGTCGTTTACGGGTTCAACGCAGGTCGGGCGGATCCTGATGGCGCAATCGGCGGCGACACTCAAGCGCCTGTCGCTGGAACTGGGCGGCAACGCACCCTTCATCGTATTTGACGACGCACATATCGAACAGGCGATCAAAAGCGCCATCGCCGCCAAATACCGCAATGCCGGGCAGACCTGCGTCTGCGCCAACCGCATTCTGGTGCAGGACGGCATTTATGACGAATTCGCCACCCGCTTCGCCCGCGTGGTGGAAAAGCTGCAGGTGGGACCGGGCAGCGATCCTGATTCCGTCATCGGGCCGCTGATCAGCACGAAGGCGCGCGACAAGGTGGAAGAACATGTTAATGACGCGGTATCGCATGGCGCGACCATCATGTGCGGCGGTGCGCGCGACAATGCGGGCGAACTGTTCTATCGCCCCACCGTGCTGCGTGACGCGACCCCCGCCATGCGCATCGCGCATGAGGAAACCTTCGGCCCCGTGGCCCCGCTGTTCCGCTTCCACACGGAAGCGGAGGCCATCGCCATGGCCAATGACACGGAATATGGTCTGGCCGCCTATTTCTTCACCCGCGACCATGCCCGTGCCCATCGCGTGGCCGAAGCGCTGGAATACGGCATGGTGGGTCACAACACCGGCCTGATTTCCAACGAAGTCGCCCCCTTTGGCGGCATCAAGCAGTCCGGCATGGGACGCGAGGGATCGCGCTACGGCATGGATGAATACATGGAAATGAAGTATATCTGCACCGATATCACCGACCATACGGCCTGACCGGCGCCAGGCGCGCCCGTCCTCTTTCAGACACGAAGGGGAAGGCGCGCATTTACTTCCGCTTTCAATGGATTACGATGGCGGCATGGACGAATTCCGCTTTCTTCATGCCGCCGACCTGCATCTGGACAGCCCGCTGCTGGGGCTGACGGAAAAATCGGGCGAATATGCCCGCCTGATCGCCGATGCCTCGCGTCGCGCCTTCAATGACATGATCAACCTGGCCATCCAGACCGAATGCCGCTTTGTCGTGCTGGCGGGCGACGTGTTTGATGGTGACCTGCGCGATACGCAGTGCGGCCTGTTCTTCATCAACGGCATGGCGCGACTGCAGCAGGCGGGCATTCGCGTTTTCATGATACTTGGCAATCACGATGCGGAAAACCGTTTTGCCAGGCACCTGCATGTAACGGACAACGTCCACCTGTTCGCCACCAGCAGGGCTGAAACCCGCGTCATGGAGGATCTGGGCGTTGCCGTGCATGGCCGCAGCTTTGGCCGCCGCGACGTAACCGACAATATTGCCCGCAAATACCCGCCCCCCGTGCCCGACCTGTTCAACATCGGCATCCTGCATACTGCCTGCCAGGGACGGGAGGGACATGAAACCTACGCCCCCTGCACGGTGGAACAACTGGTCAACCACGGCTACCAGTACTGGGCGCTGGGCCATGTACACACCCACGAAATCCTGAATGAAAACCCGTACGTGGTGTACGCGGGCAACCTGCAGGGACGCCACGCGCGTGAAGCCGGGCCGAAAGGCGCGTCGCTGGTCACGGTGCGCGGCGGGGATGTGGCGTCCGTCGAACATCAGGTGCTTGACGCCGTGCGCTGGGCCAGCGAGGTCGTGGACCTGACCCATGCCACAACGCCAGCCGACATGGCCGGATGCATCCGCCGCGTCGGGCAGGACCTGATCGAGCAGGCACGGGGCCGACCGATTGCCCTGAGGCTGGAACTGGTGGGGGCGAGCGCGCTGCATGCCCACCTGATCCGTGATACGCAGGATGTACACCTGGAAATTGAGGCGATCCTGGCCAGCCTGCCCGATGAGATATGGCTTGAACGCCTGAAAATCCATACCCGCCCGCCCAAGCGTCCCGCTGTTCTGGACCACACCACTGGCGGCCGGATCGCGGCCGACATACGACAGGCGGCAACGCCGGAGGCATTGCAGGCAGAACTGTCCGATATCCTGAAGATCGTAATGGAGCGCGTGCCCGCCCAGGCACGGACGGATGAAATGCGGGAAAGCATTCTCAACGACGTGCCGGCACGCGCGGTCGACCTTGCCCTGTCGCTGGTGGAAAATCCGGAGGGCAGCGACAATGCGCATCAGTAACTTCCGCATTGTCAAATATGGCGGGATTGCCGACCTTGACCTCGATTTCGGGGACGGTCGCGGCCTGCACGTCATTCATGGTCCCAATGAGGCGGGCAAGAGCACCTGCCTGTCCGCCCTGGCGGATTTCCTGTTCGGCATTCCCAACCTGTCGACTGCCGGGGCCATGTTTGGCAATGCGCAGATCCGGCTGGATGCGCGGGTACGGCTTGATGACGGGCAGTTACTGGAACTAAGTCGCCACAAGGGCCGCAAGAACACCTTGCAGGACCCTGATCGCAACGCAGTGCCCGACAGCGTGCTGGCGCAGCCGCTGGGGGCGATGACGCGGGAGCGCTTTGCCGCGCTGTTCGGGCTGAATGATGAAACCCTGCGTTCCGGTGGTGCGGAACTGCTGCGGGCGAACGGGGATATCGGCCGCCTGATCGTGGAAGCAGGCGGCGGCCTGCGCGCCCTTGTGGAACGGCTGGAGGCAATCGACGCACGCCGCAATGCCCTGTTCACCCCGCGGCGCGGGGGAGATCGTGCGTTCAACAAGGCTCTGAAAGCCTTCAACGATGCAAGAGACAGCTTGAGGCAGGCCTCGCTCACCCATGACGCCTATACCGAACACTGTCGCCTGCGTGACGAAGCCCGCCAGCAGAAAACTGACATAAGCCATGAACAGGACGAACTGCGCCGCCTGCATGCCCGCTACGAACGGCTGGAAAAAGCCGTGCCTGTGCTGCGCGACATCGGTCGGCTGCACGATGAACTGACTGCACAGGCCGATCTTGCCGCCCTGCCCGCAGGCATGGCCGCCACCATCACCACTGCGCTGGATACATGCGACACTGCGACCAGACGCCATGACGCCGCCGTGGCGCAGGCCACGCAATTGCGACAGCAGACGGCCATATCCCTGGCGCAGGCTGCCCTTGCTGCCCTGCGCGATCCCGTCATGCAGGCCATCCGCCTTGGCCAGAGTGTCCGCCAGCACCGTGCGCTGAAGGCCGCGCAGGACGAAAAATGGCGCAGCATAAATGAAAGTCTGGCCAGCCTGCGCCAGCGGCTGGGCAAGGGTGCGGATGCCGATTTACGCCAGTCCATGCCGGACCGTACGGTTCTGGACAGCATCCGCGTACTGGCCGACACACAGGCCCGGTGGCGCAACCAGCACGACAATCTGGAACAACAGGCCCGCCAGACGGACCTAGCCATTGCACAGAAACAGCGCCGCATGGACAGCCTGCAGGCAGATGGCCACGACCTGCCGCTGCATGAAGACACAGCCCCCTTTGCCGCCCTGCCCACGGAAATGAAGCGGCTGGCGCTGCGCGCGGCGACCCTGGACCAGCGTCAGGCCAGCCTTGCGGCGCAGGCGCGGGCACTGGGGGCGGATACGGTGGACCAGTTGCATCACCTGCACTGCCCTGCCGCCGATGGCGTGCATCATATCACGCAGGCCCAGCATAAACTGCGCATTGAGCACGACCGTCTGGCCAGCACGCTGGCGGCGGAACGCGAACGCCTGACCACGTTGCAGCCCCAGCTTACGCGACTGGAACAGGCAGGCAGTTCCATAACACCGGACATGCTGGCGGCCGCGCGCGACCAGCGCGACACGCTGTGGCAGGAAATCCGCGCTACCTACCTGCATCCCGACCACGACACGCCCGTATCCACGCGCCAGGTCCGTGCCGTGGCGCTGGACACCGCTCTGGAACGGGTGGACAGCCTGTCGGCACAACTGATGGCGCAGGCGGACCGTGTTGCCCGGATCGAGGGACTGCGCCACGACATCAGCCATTGCATGGAAAAAATCGCCTTCCATGACCATAACCGGGCGGAGATAGAAAAGCAGCTTACCCGCCAGTGGAAGGAATTCATCGCGCCCTTCCCCGCCCTGCAGTCCCGTGCGGCAACACCCGAATCTTTGCTGGCGTTCATTCAGCAACGCGCGCAGTTGCTGACTGACGCCGAACAGGTCGCAGCCGAACGGGCAGCACTGGCGGAAGAACGCATCCGCCCCGATGCAGTACATGACCGGCTGCGGCGGCTGGCGCAGCGGCTGGGGATTGATCCCGCACTGGACCTACCCGCCTGCGTTGAAGCCACCACCGCCGCCGTGCGCGCGCATGTCAGCGGGCATGAAGAATACGGCAGGCTACGGCGCGAACTGGATGAACTGCTTCCCCTGCAGGCACAGTTGCGCCAGCAGGGTACGGACCTGATCGCCGCACGGCAGGCATGGCAGCAGAAATGGGCCAGCGCCATGCAGGCCATCGGTCTTCCGGCGGACGCCCTGCCCGATGTCGCGCGTGACCTTGCGACCGAATGGGCGGCGGCCCCCGCGCATATCGAACGCCTGGCGGAACTGCACGAAGCCCGTACACAGGCCAGCACCACCGGGCAGGCGCTGGCACAGGTTCTCGATACCATGCGGCAGGATCTGCCGCTGCCCCTGCCACATGACGGGGTGGCGGCGGCCGAGGAACTGGACCGTCAGTGGCAGGCGGCGGAAAAAGCCCGGCATCAGCGCGAAGCCCTGCAGCCGGCGCTGGCTGCGGCCAACCGGGATGTAATTGATAGCGAAGCCAGCCTGTCGCACGCCCGCACGGCCATTGATGCGCTGATGGTCCGTACGCATACCGACAGCATGGACGCCCTGCGTCAGCTTGCTGCCCGGCTGGATCACCGCGACCGGCTGGAGCACGACCAGGCGCAGGCGCGCGATACCCTGTCGCGCATGACGGACGGGCAGTCCCCTGCCGAACTGGAACGTGCCCTGGATGGGCGCGACCTGCCGGAACTGAAGGCGGAAATAGCAGGGATCCATGACCGCCTGGCCGACCTGCAGCGCCTGCGTGACAACGCCGTGCGTGCCGAACAGGAACAGGACATGGCGCTGCGTGCATTCGAACACAACACGGATGCCCAACAGGCCGCCGCACGACGCGAGGCCGCCATTGCCAGCCTGCACCAGATTGTGGAGGAATATACCCGGCTGACCCTGACCCGCAAACTGATCGCCGATGCGATTGACCGCGTGCGGGCAGCGCAACAGGATCCGCTGGTTACACGTGCGGGGCAGTTTCTATCCCTTGCCACGCTGGGGGCTTTTGCCGGCATCAGGACGGAACTTGATGCGCATGATGAACCAGTCGTGCATGGCGTGCGCCACGATGGCAGCACCGTGCCGGTCATGATGATGAGTGCCGGCACCCGCGACCAGCTTTTTCTGGCCTTTCGGCTGGCCAGCGTGGAAACCTACTGCAAATCAGCCGAATCCCTGCCCTTCATCGCCGATGACCTGCTGGTGCAGTTCGATGATGCGCGCAGCCTGGGCACCCTGCGGGTGCTGGCTGATTTTGCCCGTACCACACAGGTGCTGCTGTTTACCCACCATGACAGCATACGCGACATGACCCGCGCCCTGCGCGATGAAATGCGCGCTGGGGATGTCCGCATCAACCTGCTGGAACTACCCCGCGCGCCCATTGCCGAACCTGTTGCAATGACGGGAAAATAATAAAAGTTTCGGGGTGCCGCCTTTTTTAAAAGACGATGTCTTCTGAGGTTTTTTGTAAAAAATTCACCAGAAAACTTCTTTATGCCTTACTGGCTTTTTACCAGTTCTGCGGCCCCGACATCATCTGCCTGCGCTGCTGGTCCTGCTGCTGTTGCATCTGGAAACGCTGCTGGCGTAGCTGTTCGTCCTGCTGCCGGAACTGCTGGCGCATCTGCTGTTCCTGCTGCTGCTGCTGCATGCGGAACTGTTCACGCTGGCGGGCAATCTGTTCACGGCCACCGGGCTGGTTGCCCATCTGGCGTTCCTGCTGGTCCAGCTGCATCTGCTGCTGGCGGAACTGCTGCTGCATCTGTTGCCTCTGCTGGTCACGCTGCATGTTCATCTGCTGTTCCTGCTGGCGCATCTGCATCTGCTGCTGCTGGAACTGCTGCTGCATCTGCTGCATCTGCTGGTCATGCTGCATACGCATCTGCTCCATCTGCTGGGCGCGCTGCTGCGCCTGCTGCATGTCGGGCTGGGCCTGCGCGCCCGCCGCCATGATGGTGGTTCCCAGCAGCAGCGCGCACAGATAACCCGCGCGGGTGGTGATGGCGGATGTCATTGTGGTTCTCCCCTGTATGGATGGCTTCCTTCCTACAGGATCACGGCTGGTAATCCAGCCCGATATCCATGACACGCACGGTGTGCGTCAGCCAGCCAAGGGAGATCAGGTCCACCCCCGCCTGCGCCACGGCGGTGACGGTCTGGGGCGTTATCCCGCCCGATGCCTCGGTCACGGCGCGGCCGTCGACAATGCGCACGGCCTCACGCAGCACGTCGGGCGGCATGTTATCAAGCAGGAAGACATCAACGTCGCCGGTTTCCAGCCCCTCGCGCAGCTGGGCCAGCGTATCGACCTCCAGCTCTATCCGCACCAGATGTCCCGCAGCTTGACGTGCGCGTTGCACCGCGGGCGTGATCCCGCCAGCAAAGGCGATATGATTGTCCTTGATCAGGATGGCGTCATCAAGACCGAAGCGGTGGTTGCTGCCGCCCCCGGCCCGGACCGCATATTTCTGGATCGCCCGCAGGCCGGGCATGGTCTTGCGCGTGCAGGTAATACTGGCGCGATAGGGCCGGACCAGTTCCACCAGCCGCGCCGTGGCGGTCGCGATACCGCTAAGATGCGACAGGAAATTCAGCCCCACCCGTTCCCCCGACAGGATGCCACGCGCTGGGCCCCGCACCGTGGCAAGGCGCGCACCACGTGTCACGGCCTGGCCATCACGCACATGCGGCGCGAACACGATGCGCGGATCCATCAGCGCAAAGGACAGGCGCGCCATGTCCAGCCCGGCGATCACCCCGTCCTGCCGTGCGGCCAGCACGGCGGAAACGGGGGCATCCCCGTCCACGATCACCGCATCGGTCGTAAGGTCGCCCGCGCGCCCCAGATCCTCCAGCAGGCCCGCACGCACCAGCGGTTCCAGCATGATGTCTGGCAGGGGATGGATCATGAGGGCATTCCTTCATTCAGGGCTGCGGGGGAAAACGTATCACGCATTTCCGCCAGCCGGGCATGGAGATCCGTCAGGCTGAAACGCGACGGCGTGGCCACGGCCCCGGCATGGGGATAGTCACTGCGGAAATGGCCACCCCGACTTTCATGCCGCGACAGGGCGGCAAGCAGGATCGCGGCACAGACCAGCCCGGCATCGGTACTCGCGATGGGCATGACCTGTTTCAGGCCGTTGCGCAGGTCATCACCCGTACGGATCACCCCGGCATGGCGGCTCATGATCCGCCGCAGGCGCAACGATACGGGAGACGGCGCCGGATCAGATGGAAAAAGCGAAACATCGGGCAACGTGGCGGCCTGCGGCAGGCCATCATCCATCTGCTGGCCGATCCATGTGCCAAACACCACGGCTTCCAGCAGGGAATTGCTGGCCAGCCGGTTGGCGCCATGCAGGCCGGTACACGCGACCTCACCCGCCGCCCACAGGCCGGTGACCCCGGTGCGGCCCGCAGGGTCCACCATGATGCCGCCCATATGGTAGTGGGCTGCGGGGCGCACGGGGATCGGCTGCGTTGCGGGATCAATGCCACGGGCCGCGCACAGCGCGGATATGGCGGGAAAATGTCGTGGAAAGGCCGCGCCCAGCGCCGTACGGGCATCCAGATACACGCTGTGGCCGTCCATCATATGACGCCAGACCGCGCGGGACACGCTGTCACGGGTGGCGAGTTCATCGGTAAAGCGTTCGCCGGTCTCATCAATCAGGGTTGCACCTTCCCCCCGCACCGCCTCACTGATCAGGGACAGGCGCTGCCCTTCGGGTCCGGCGGAAAGCGCGGTGGGATGGAACTGCACGAATTCCATGTTGCCCAGCACCGCGCCCGCGCGCGCGGCCATGGCAAGGCCACTCCCCGTGGCGCCGGCGGGATTGGTGGTATCGGCAAACAGGCCGCCCACCCCACCCGTGGCCAGCACGACGGCCGGGGTGGACAGCGTGACGGTCTGCCCGCCGACAACAAGCACGCACCCCACGATCCCGCCATCCCGTACCAGCAGGTCATGCGCGTGGGCATGTTCCAGTACCGTTATGCGTGGGGTCCGCCGCACACGGGCAACCAGCGCGCGCATGATGGTGGCCCCGGTGGCGTCTTCCCCCGCATGCACGATGCGCCGCCGCCCGTGGGCTGCTTCCAGTCCCAGTTGCAGGCTGCCATCGGCCTGCCTGTCCCACTGCACGCCCAGGGCGGTCAGGCGTTCAACCGCCGCGGGCCCCGCCGCCGTTACGCGATCGACCACCGTGGCGTCACATAGCCCCGCCCCGGCCGCCAGCGTATCCGCCGCATGCAGCGCGGGCGTATCATCCGCGCCCATGGCCGCCGCCATGCCGCCCTGCGCCAGCATGCTGGCGGCAAGGGGGGGCCGTATTTCATCCAGCCGCCCCGGACAGGCCAGCACGCAGGGACGCGCGGTGGACAGCGCGGTCATGACGCCCGCCAGCCCGCCACCGATAATCAGCGGTTGCCCGGCAAGCTGGCCCAGCGGCGGAAGGGATGTCATATCGCCAGCATGCGTTCGACGGCACGGCGGCCACGGCTGGCCAGTTCCGGGTCCAGCGTAACCTCATGCGTCATGTTTTCCAGCGCGTGGCGGATATTGGACAGGGTGATACGCTTCATGTGCGGGCACATGTTGCATGGACGCACAAATTCGGTCTGGGGATACTGCACCGCGAGATTGTCGCTCATGGAACATTCGGTCACCAGCAGGATGCGGCTGCCGGTATGGTCGCGCACGAAATCGCCCATCATGGCGGTAGAGCCGCTGAAATCGGATACCGCCACCACTTCGGGCGGGCATTCAGGGTGGGCCAGCACCACAAGGCCGGGATGGTCGGCGCGCATGCGCTCGATTTCCTGCGGGGTGAAGCGTTCATGCACCTCGCAATGGCCGGCCCATGTGATCATCTTGATCCCGGTTTCGGCTTCGATGTTGCGGGCCAGGAATTCATCGGGGATCATGATGACGCGGTCGGTGCCAAGGCCTTCCACGACGCGCTTCGCATTGCCCGACGTGCAGCAGATGTCGCTTTCGGCCTTTACCTCGGCTGAAGTGTTGACGTAGGTCACGACCGGCACGCCGGGATAGCGTTCGCGCAGCAGGCGCACGTCGCGTCCGGTAATGGAATCCGCCAGGGAACAGCCGGCATGCAGGTCGGGGATCAGGACGGTGCTGTGCGGGTTCAGCATCTTGGCCGTTTCCGCCATGAAATGGACACCGGCCATGACGATCACATCCGCGTCCGTTTCCTGTGCCTCCCGCGCCAGGGCCAGGCTGTCACCGCGGATATCGGCTACGCAGTGGAAGATTTCGGGCGTCTGGTAGTTATGCGCGAGGATGACGGCGTTGCGTTCACGCTTGAGCGTTTCGATCGCGCGGATATCCTCGACAAAAGTTTCCCATTCAATTTCCGGGACCAGATGCCGCACCCGGTCATACAGCCCGTCTGTTCCGCCACGCGGCTTAATCTGGTTCATGCCTGTTCTCCCTTCGGCCATGCCTGCCACACTCTTTATGCTCATATTGAGTATAAGCCAAGCAGCAGAAGCCGGTGGGACAGTAGCAAAGGCAAACAGACCGCTTGTCAATCAGGTTTTTCGTGAGGTGCCCTTTTTTCCATCAGGGCTGGAACAGCGGAATCTTGGTGCCAACGAACTGCCGCGCCTGCCTGACCTCCCCACAGAAACGGTACAGCCGGGCGGGGCGACCGCCGGTATTTTCTTCAATTCCGCCTGTTTCCTCAACCAGTTGCTGCTGCATGATCAGGCGGCGGAAATTCTGTTTGTGGATCTGAATACCCGACAGGCTTTCCATCACGCGCTGCAATTGCAGCAGCGTGAATTCCTCCGGCATCAGCTCGAACACAACAGGGCGGTAACGTATCTTTGCACGCAACCGCGCCATGCCGGTGGCCAGTATGCGGCGGTGGTCATGATGCATTGCCTGCCCCGGCACGGCATCTTCCGGCGGGCAGCCTGCTTCGGCAACCAGCCCTGCTTCATACAGCAGTTCATAGCGTTGCAGCACCAGTTCATCATTCCAGGCCACCATGTCGCCAATGGCGAACAGGGTGACGCATCGCTGCCACTGCCGCACGCGCGCGGCAGCGTTGTCCATGTCCGCCACCCACCGGCACAGCAGGCGTTCGATAATGGCCAGGCAGTCCCGTCCCGCATCCGTCTTGGTGTTTTCCCATGGAAAATAGTCGTACCAGTCCCGCCAGCCCGTCTCCCCCGCGTGGCTGCGGGTCAGGGCGAGGTAGGAAATGGCGATCAGCCTGCCCTGCCCCGTAGCCAGCAGGCGGTCATGGTCGGCAAAGGTGTACAGCTGTTCCACATGCCCGATGGGATGGCCGGTCTGACGTTCCACCCATGCCCTGACCCCTGCCTGCAGGGAGCGGTGGGTACTTTCCAGCGGCCCGGACGGTAGCAGGCGACCATGGTCGATCGTCATGACCTGCGGCACATCGTCACGCACGGCTGTCAGGACGGCAATCAGTTCGATCATCATCTGGGTTGTCATGTCGGGGAAAGATGTATCACGCAACCCACTGGGTTGGGGAGTGAATTTCCCAATGCCCGGCGATACGGGCCGCACGGCGCCCATGGCCCGTACACCACATCATGTCATATACCGTAAATATCCACGATATCTGCCGCCGCGCCGGGCGGGGGTCAGGCCCGTGACACTTCATGCACGCGTTCCAGCGCGCCGGCCGCGAAACCGATGCGCATCTGTTGCGCCAGCGCGTCAAACAGCGCCTGGCAGGCAAAGGACTTGCGCCGCTGGGGCAGGCTGCACAGGTCCAGCCGCGCACTGATGGCGTTGGCGGGCTGGATGGGAATGGCGCATAGCAGCCCGTCCTGTATTTCCCGCCGGCAGCATTCCGGGGGCAGGACAAGGGCCGCCATGCCGCGCATCGCCACTTCCTTCTGCATGACCAGCGAACCCGTCACGAAGGCAGGGTCAAGGGTAACGCCGCGGGCCCGTGCCGCGCGGTTGAGTTCGCGGCGCACGCCAAAGGATTCATCGGGAATGGCCAGCGCATGGCACGCAAGTTCATTGATGGTCACGTGCGGCCTGCAGGCCAGCGGGTGATCCGTGCTGACGATCACGCTATGCCTGAGCTGTATGCTGTGGCTGACAAAGGACTGGGCCGTTTCGGGGGTAAACAGGCTGACCACCAGGTCGATCCCGCCATCGGTCAGGGCCTCAACCAGACCCGACGCCCTGCTTTCGAACACATGAAAGCGCAGGTTGGGATACTGTTCATGGACCGTGCAGATGGTGGGCACCAGCAGTTCGGCCACGATCGCGCCACCTGCCTGTATCCTGACCGTGCCGCGTTTCAGCTGCTTCAGGTCGTCGATCTGTGTACGGGTCACCGCGATATCATTCAGGATGCGCGCCGCCTGCCCCAGCAGCAGCTGGCCTGCCTCGGTCAGGCTGATGCCGCCTGCATTGCGGTCAATCAGTTCCGATCCGAAATAATATTCAAGGCTGTCAATCTGGCGGCGCAGGGCGGTGGGGGTCATGTTCAGTCGCTGGGCAGCCTGCCGCAGGGATGCCGCCTGCGCCACGATCAGGAACAGTTGCAGGGCTTTAAGTGACATACATATTCCCCATTGAGACGCACCGGACCAATAGCATCGAACATATACGTCAGGCGGTAATATTTTAAGAAAAAAGTAGGAAACCAGAAAAATCACGCCCCGACTGGCCAAAAAGACATGACTTTACAATATCGTTTCGAATGAGGATCGTTTTGTATCCCACCCTGCGCACAAATTTGGGATATTCATGCGCGACGGGCGACCCATATCATTATGTTCTCGAAATAACATGCCCCTCCCCCAAATATTTATCCTGTCATTACAGGGTGAAAGGGGGAATAAAGGAACCTACGCCCATGATGGACCTGACGGCACGAGAAATCCTTTCTTCCTATCGGAAAAGAACCCTTTCCCCGGTTGAATACGCCAATGCGCTGATCGCGCATATCGCACGCTGGGAAAGCACGCTTGGGGCGCTGTACGCCTACGAACCCGACAGGCTTGTCAGTGAAGCGCGCCTGTCGGAACAGCGGTGGATGAACGGTCGCCCCTGCGGCATCCTGGATGGCGTGCCCGCAACGCTGAAGGAACTGATCGCAACCAGGGGCCTGCCCATCCCGCAGGGTAGCATCGCCACCAAGCTGGTACCCGCAACATACGACGCCCCGCCAGCCGCCCGGCTGAAGGAAGCGGGCGCGCTGATTTTCGCGAAAACCACGGTACCCGATTTCGCCATGCTGTCGTCGGGGCTTTCGACATTCCATCCGCTGGCGCGCAATCCATGGAATCTGGCCTGCAACCCCGGCGGCTCCAGCGCGGGTGCTGCCGCGGCGGCGGCGGCAGGTTACGGGCCACTGCATGTCGGCACGGATATTGGTGGGTCCGTCCGGCTGCCCGCGGCATGGTGCGGGCTGGTCGGGTTCAAGCCCTCCCTCGGGCGCATTCCCATCGATCCCTATTATATTGGTCGCTGCGCAGGCCCCATGACCCGCACGGTGGGCGATGCGGCGCTGATGATGAATGTGCTGTCCCAGCCCGACGCGCGTGACGCGACCAGCCTGCCTTATGCGGATATTGACTGGGACAGCTATTACAAGGGCGTGGATGTACGGGGCCTGAAGGTCGGGTTGATGCTGGATGCAGGCTGTGGGCTGGAACTGGATGATGAAATCCGTGTCGCAATTGAAAACATGGCCGGCGTACTGGCGGACATGGGGGCTAAAATCATCCCGGTGGATCCGGTCATGACACCCGCGATGCTGTCAGGGCTGGACCATTACTGGTCCGCACGCAGCTGGGCGGAACTGAGCCAGCTTCCCCCCGACAGGCTGGAAAAGGTGCTGCCCTTCATCCGCACATGGGCGCAACGCGGCGAGAAGGTCAGCGGCGTCGCCGCCGTGGATGGATTGGGACAGACATTTGCCATGCGGCGCAAATGTGCTCAACTGTTTGAACATGTTGACATTGTTCTATCGCCCACCACGCCTAATGTCAGTTTTCCCGCTGAATATCCAGGGCCGACCAACGACCCGGAACGCTCCTTCGACCACATTGCCTTTACCGTCCCATGGAACATGTCCGAACAGCCTGCCATATCCATTCACTGCGGTTTTTCACACGGCGGGATGCCAATCGGGGCGCAGATCATAACCCCGCGCTTTGCGGATCTGCAGGCCATCCGGCTGGCGGCCATGTATGAAACGGCGCGTGGCCCCATGCCACGCTGGCCGCTACCCCCATCATGACCAGAGGAAACAGCTTCGTATTGTCGGCAACCGACCTTCCCATAATTTCTGACCAGGCGTGTGTGTAATGAAAAAATATGGAAAGATATCGACGATAGGCCGTGTCGCGGTCCTGTTTACCTGCGCCCTGCCGACCTGTCCCGATGCCTTTGCGGCATCGGTGACGACGAACGAACACAAACCCAAGCCCGCACCGGGCAACCAGAAGGGCAGCGTCCAGGCGGCGATGCAGCCTGAAACCATCCATGTCAGCGGCGCCAACGCCCATGCCGAACACCTGCAGCATGTCGGCGGGTCCATCGCGCATCTCAGCCGCGAGGCGCTGATCCAGGCCCATGTCACCACGGTAAATGACCTGCAGCATGTCATACCCAACCTGCAGGTGGAAAACGCCTTCGGGGGTGGACAGCCACAGTTTCACCTGCGTGGCATCGGTTTTTTCGATTACGGATCCAACAATACGCCTGACGTCATGACCTATGTCGATGGGGTGGCCTATCCCATCGGGGTCATGACGCAGGGGGTCATGTTCGATCTTGCGGGCGTTGATGTCGAACGTGGCCCGACGGGCTACACGTCGGGGCGCAGCGTCACGGGTGGCAACATTGAAATGCAGACCGCCGAACCGACCAGGACGCTGAGTGCCGGCATATCCGAAGACATAGCGAACCGCGCACGCAGCAAGACGGACCTTTACGTATCCGGCCCGATTACCAAACGCCTGTCCTACCGCATTTCGGCAGAGACGATCCATGGCGGCGCGTACGAACACAATCGCACGACGGGCGAACATATCGGTGATGCCGACCTGGGCGCCGTGCGCGCCAGGCTGCGGTGGGAAGCAAATGACACGACCCGCATCAACCTGAGCGGTCACTGGGGCATCGACCGTTCGGAATCCACACCGGGTTACCTGATCAATTCGGTGTCAATGCCGAATGGCGGCATCATTCCCGCCGACAGCGACCATTACGCAACCGGGTGGGGCATGTCGCGGCAGTTCGCGAACAGCCTGCGCCTGAACCCCAATGCCAAACCATTCCGCAATAACCAGAGCTGGGGTATCGATATCAACATCCAGAAGGAATTTTCATGGGCGCGCCTGACATCCATCAGTGCATATGAAGTCATGTACCGCCGTGAACTGAACGACTGGGACGGCACGTCGGCAGCGGACGCCGATGAATATTTTGACAGCAACCTGTCGATCTTTTCACAGGAACTGCGTCTTGCCTCGCACGAACGGGGGCCACTGACATGGAATGCCGGCCTGTATTACTTCAAGGAAAACCTGCAGGACGCCATGTATTCCGATTTCAAGGATGCATTCGGCTTCAATACGGAAACACGATACAGCCAGCCGGATCAGGGGTTTTCCGAATTCGCATCCATCACCTACCGTCCCGTTTCCCACATGCGCATAGGCTTTGCCCTGCGGCATGAGAACGAATGGAAGGAACTGAACAACTTCTTTACCCAGACATCCATCGCGACAGGCCCCGCAACGCATTACGACCGTAAGACCGGGATGGATCAGGTTTCGGGCAAGGCGTTCATCGAATATGATATCCGGCCTGACGTCATGGCCTATTTCAATATTCGCCGTGGCGTGAAGGAAGGTGGTTTTTCCGCCTATAACGTCTCCGCACCATCGCAGCTGGCGCCCTTCAAGCCGGAATGGCTGATGGCCTATGAAGTCGGGTTCAAGAGCACGTTCTTCAACCATCGCCTGCGCATCAACGGTGCTGCGTTCAAATATGACTACCATGACCAGCAGGTGCAGAGCGCGATTGAAGATCCCACGATCGGCGCGATCGGCAAGATCATCAACGCACCGCGTTCCTCGCTGTGGGGGGTGGAACTTGAAGCACAGGCCGAACCGGTCCGTGGCCTGCACCTGACGCAGAATTTCGGCTATGAACAGGGCCAGTATGAACAGTTCCAGGCGCTGAACATCGCCGCATCACAGGCCACCGGCGCAAGCGGGAACGGATACCAGACCATAAACAAGAACATGCAGGGGAAAGACATGGGTTTTCCCAAACTGCAGCTGAGTGGATCGGCCAGTTATGACATCCGCCTGCCCGGTGCGCTGCGTGGCTATATACTGACGCCCGAGGCCGATTATTCCTACCGTAGTGAGGAATATGCCGTCATCCTTGGCCCGCTGTATAATATCAAGCCCTATTTCCTGCTTAACACCAGCTTGACGTTTCGGCCAAAAAACGGAAAATGGAGTGTAACGGGTTATGTACAGAATGCACTTAACCGCACCTATGACATGACGCGTAATTTCTTTACAACGTCCAATTTCGGCATTGTCGGGCCGCCGCGTTTCTACGGCGCCCGTATCAGCTATACATACTGATGACATCATAAGACCATTACCAACAGGACAGGGTCAGACGGGCATGCACGATCAGGACAGACGGGACGACGGCACGCAGGCAGTTCCCGCCATTTCCCTCCCCGCACTGCTTGCGGGCCTTGTCCTGCCCTTCTGCCTTGTCATCGGGGGTGGCCTGGCCCTGCGGGCGCAAAGGATGGCGGCATTCGGGATTCCCCTTGAAATAATCTGGATGTTCGCATGCTTCATCCTTGTTCCCGCATGCCTGACCATATGCTGGAACCTGCCACCACATGCACGATCTGGCACAGATACAAAGCGGGTAGGATAAGGGATGGAAGTTTCCATATTCCTGGCTGTCATTACGGCTTCGGTGCTGATCGCCGTTTATTCACGATATCGCCACGCCGCCCGGAACGCGCGCGATTTCTTTGTGGCGTCGGGTCAGTTCGGGGCGGTCCTCATTTTCTTCCTGACCATTGGTGAAACATACAGTATTGGCAGCGTGCTGGGTTTTCCCGCCGGGATATACACGCAGGGCAGCGGGTTCGGGATGTGGTTCCTGGGGTATATCCTGCTGTCCTATCCGGTGGGTTATTTCCTGAACCCGCGCATATGGACACTGGGACAGCGATATTCGTGCATTACCGTTGCCGATATTTTCCGCAACCATTACGCCAGCCGGGCGCTGGAAATACTTGTTGTGCTGAATACGGCATTATTCCTTCTTCCGTTTGGTGAAATGCAGTTTGCGGGCCTTATGGTCGTGGTGCGCAGCCTGGGCTGGCATATCCCGGGCATGATGATGACGGGACTGTCCGCGTTACTGACCCTGGTGTGGATATTACTGTCGGGTATACGGGCACCGGCCTATGTTTCCATACTCAAGGATGTGCTGATGGTGGTGGCCATCCTGCTGGGTGGGTATGCGGCCATGCATGCCATGCACTGGCCTGTCGGCGTGCCGGAATTCTCCAGTCCCGGTAACGGTGGGCATGGCCTGCCGGGGGGGAATGCCTTTATTGTGTCAACCATCATCCTGCAGTCGATCGGCCTGTGTATCGCACCGCAGACGGTCGCCTTCCTGTTTACTGCAAAATCCCCCCGCACATTGCAGAAAAACCAGATTTTCATGCCGCTTTACATGCTCATGTTTCCGTTCCTGTTCATGATGGCGCTGTATGTCCGGACATCGGGTGCGACACCTGCATCACCCAATGATGTCTTCATGGTCGCGGTCTGCGCCACCCTGCCCGGCTGGGCGCGTGGACTGGTGGCGGGGGGATGCGCGTTATCGGCGCTGGTGATCCTGGCGGGGGTCTGTCTGGCGCTGGGACCGCTGGTTTCGCGCAACCTCATGCCCGGCCACTCGGATCGTGCGCAGAAAATCGGGGCGCAGGTCACCATCGCCATCTATCTTGTGGTTTCGGTGCTGGGCGGCGCGTCCCTGTCGGGCCTGATGGTCATGCTGAACAACCTGTATTATATCGGTGTTACCCAGCTGGCGCCGGGCATTATCGTCGCCCTTCTTGATCGCAAGGTACCGGCCATTCCCATTATTGCCGGACTGTTATGTGGCGACCTGGTCGGGATGAGCCTGTTTTTCCTTCATGTCATGCCAGCGGGGCTGAACCCCGGCATGATCGGGCTGATCATCAATGCACTGGTCATATGGGCGGGCATATCACGTGCCCCGCGGATCGCATGAGATATCCACGACCCCCATCATGACATACAAGAACAGAATCCTATTATTGAAAGGTAATGAACGTGCATAGACGCCAACTGATCAAGGCCATGCTGGCCACCGGCGGCATGGCGGTTGCACCCCGTGCCGTTTCTGCCGCCAGCCCCGTGCGCATTGGCGCACCAGGCAGGCTGAACCTGATGACGGATGTTGCGGGCCTGAAAATCGGGCTGGCCGATGATCCGGGTGCCTATACCGGTGTTACGGTCATCCTGCCTGACCAGCGCGCGGCCTGTGCAGTGGATGTGCGTGGCGGCGGCCCCGGCACGCGTGAGACGGATGCGCTGGCTGCGGGGAACCTGGTCCGCAGCGTTGACGCCATCGTCCTGTCCGGTGGTTCGGTCTACGGCCTGGCGACGGCGGATGGCGTGGCAGGCTGGCTGGGCGCGCAGGGGCGTGGCTTCTCGCTCATTCCCAAAAATGGCGTGCCCCCTTCCCCCATCGTGCCTACGGCCGTGCTGTATGACCTTGCCAATGGCGGGAACAAGCAGTGGGGTACCAATCCCCCCTATCGCCGGTTGGGGGAACAGGCGGTCCGCCATGCCAGGACCGGGCCGTTTGCACTGGGCACGGCAGGCGGCGGGTATGGCGCGGGTGCGGGCAGCCTGAAGGGGGGCCTGGGCTCGGCCTCGTTCCGGACGGGTGATGGCATGACCGTTGGCGCGCTGGTCTGTGTCAACAGCCTTGGTTCGGTCGTGGTGCCGGGCACGCGCAATTTCTGGGCGGGATCGCTGGAAATCGACAATGAATTCGGTGGGCTGGGCGCGTCATCGCGCTCGGTCTATGGCGAAGACTGGGGCGAGGCCAAACTGAACCCCGGCGCGCGCGCCAATACCACCATTGCCTGCATTGCCGTGGACGTACGGCTGGATGCGGATGAACTCAAGCGCGTGGCGATGATGGCGCAGGACGGGCTTGCCCGCGCAATCCGTCCCATCCATTCACCGTTTGACGGGGATGTGGTCTTTGCCCTTTCAACCGCGCAGAAGGAAATACCCGGCCAGAACCGCGAACTGGTCATTGCCCGACTGGGGTCCGTCGCAGCCGACACCCTAGCCCGCGCCGTCGCACGTGGTGTGTATGCGGCGACCCTTCCCCATCACCGGACAGGCAGGACATGGCATGACCTGCCTGCCTGAAGTGGCCATGAACGAGACGGCCTTCAAATCATTTGATGAAGCCTGTAGAAAAAAGCTTCATCAAACGCCGCCTTTTTGAACAAAGGCGGCGCCCGGAAACTTTTACTATTCCCAATAAACCCAGATTATTCCTGTTATACCGCGATACGCAGGGCACGACCGGGCATGTCGATCCGTATGGGTGTAAGACCGCGCGCATCCCCGTCACTTTGCACGGGCATGTTGCGTGGGGTGTTGATTTCAACTGTCTTCGCCGTCAGGATCGTGACATCCTTCTGACGTGACAGGTTTCCACGCAGCAGCGCGATGGCGTAGCGGATACTGTTGCCAATGCCCGCCGCGCCAAACAGGACAACCGAAAACTGCCTGCTTTCCTGCATGGACCGGGGCGTCAGGACATATTTCCCGGCATATAACGCACCTTTTGAGACAATGACCGATGCTGCCGTGTGGGACACGCCATCAACGCAGACGGTCATGGTCGGGAAAGTATATTTCCACAACGAACCCAGTGTCGCCAGCACATAGGCCGCACGCCCGGTCGCTTTTTTCAGGCGCGTTGACACGGCATGCACCACATGCGCGTCAAAGCCAACGCCGACCATCTGCACGAACAGGCACGCCCCTTCGCTGGACCGCAGGCATCCGGGCCAGATAACGGTGCACGCACCGCCTGCGATATTGCGGGCATTACTGGCGTCATAAAACGGCACGCGCAGTTCCCGGGCCAGTACGTTTGCCGTGCCGACAGGCAGAATGCCCAATATGATATCTGATCCCGCCATACCCTCGGCCACCTCGGCCACGGTACCGTCCCCCCCTGCGGCAACGATATGGGTACAGGCCCGTTCCTGCACCGCCATGCGTGCAAGAACCGTGGCATGTCCCCGGTAACGGGTGGACATGATCTGCGCCTGCATGCCCGCCTGCTGCAACAGCCGGACAAAGCGCACGACACGCCCCATGCGACGACGCCCGGCAGTCGGGTTCATGATAATGATCGCTTTTACATTCTGATCGGGCATGGGGCGTATCTTCTGGAAATTCCTGAAATCTGTCAAAAGGCAATAATATGATCGGAGTGTTTACAATCCATTCCCGCCAATAGCCATGGCGAATATGATTTCGCCGGATTATTTTATGAATTTATGTTTATTTATTTGTATTAATTGGAACATTGTTTTATAAAAACATGAAATCATGCTCTTTACTATTTAAAACAAGTGTCCCGCCATATCCTGCCCGGATACCATGCCCCTTTACATAACCCGCGTGTTCCTGTCCTATGTTAAGGATGAAACTGAAACGATATCAGTATGCTGCCTGCATTTCCGCCCGGCAGGCATGATGAATGCCCCCTGGCGTCACGATGCCCGCATCAGGAACTGCCCGTTCCGGCCGGACCGGGGCCGGACCATGTGGGCATAGCCACCCGTGGACACGGCAGCATGCAACATTCTTCATATCACGCTCCCTTGCCATTCAGGAAATAACACACGGCATGTCTGACACGACTGGCACACACCAGCCGCCTACCCGGCCTGTTTCCACCCTGAAGCAACGCCACATCATCATGATCGCGCTGGGTGGCGCGATCGGGGCCGGCCTGTTTGTAGGCAGCAGCGCCGCCATTGCAGCGGCGGGACCGGCGGCAATGCTGGCGTTTGTCGCGGTGGGCCTGCTGGTCATGCTGGTCATGCGCATGCTGGGCGAAATGGTGACCGCCAGCCCCGGCCACGGATCGTTCGTGGAATATATCCGCATGGCCCATGGCAACGGGGCAGCCTTCACAACGGGATGGCTGTACTGGTTCTTCTGGCTCGTGGCCCTGGGCAGCGAGGCCATAGCCGGGGCCATCCTGCTTCATGACTGGATCAACCTGCCGGTCTGGGTGCTGGCGACGGCGCTGATCGTGGTGCTGAACCTGATCAATCTTGCGGCTGTCCATATATTCGGGGAATGCGAATTCTGGCTTTCGCTGATCAAGGTGGTCAGCATCGTGCTGTTCATCGGGGCGGGCGGGCTGTATGTCGCCCATGTATTTGGCCCCGGTGTGCCGGTCGCCCGGAACATGCTGGGCCATGGCGGCATGTTCCCGCATGGGATGACAGCGATGATTTCCATCATTCCCACCGTCCTGTTCACCATGATCGGATCTGAAATCGCGACGGTTGCGGCGGGCGAGTCAGCCGAGCCCGCGCGGAATGTAGCCCATGTCACCCGCAGCCTGGGCACGCGCATCACGTTATTCTACAGCCTGTCCATCGCGCTGATCCTGATGATCGTGCCGTGGACGGATATCGTGCCCGGTCATTCGCCCTTTGTCGCCGCCATGCAGGCCATGGGCATTCCGGGGGCGGCCACATGCATGCAGGTTGTGGTACTGACGGCGGTGCTGTCGTGCATGAATTCCAGTCTGTACATCACGTCGCGCATCCTGGCCGAACTGGCCCGCCATGGTGATGCGCCCGCCCTGCTGCAACGCCATGGACGGCAGCATACGCCGGTCAACGCCATCATGGCCAATTCGCTGGCCGGGGGCGTGGTGGCATTTTCGTCCATTCTTGCACCGGGCACGGTATTCGCCTTCCTGCTCAGTTGCAGCGGCGGTGTGATCCTGCTGGTCTATTCGCTGATTGTCACATCCTACATGGTCCTGCGCCGACGGGCATCCGGGGCGGTGCAGCAGTCATTTTTCCGGCTGCCTTTTTTTCCGGCGGTCAATCTGGCGACGCTGGGTGGTGTGATCATCATTTTCGTGGCCATGCTGGTCAATGACACGCAACGCATGACCGCCGTGGCCAGCCTTGGCACAACCGTGTTCTTTATCGTGATCCATGCCGCGCGTGGCAGGATGCGCCCCAAAATATAATGAAAGTTTTTGGGGTGCCGCCTTTCGTTCAAAAAGGCGACGTTTCCCGAAGCTTTTTGGGAAAAACGCCTTTATGACCTGAAACAGCCATCAGGCCAGACGGGCCTGTGGCAGGATTTCAAACAGGGTTTCCTTGGGCCGGCAGGGTCGCGCCGCCTGACCGGTCATGACCACAGGGCGATTGAGCAGTACCGGATGGGCGGCGATGGCATCCAGTATGTCCCCATCCGCAAGCGTCGGATCATCCAGACCCAGTTCCGCATAGGGCGTGCCACGCTGGCGCAGCAGATCACGCACCGGCACCACCAGACGGCTTGCCAGCACATCCAGATCGGCACGGGTCGGTGGCGTTTTCAGGTATTCCACCACGACCGGCTCGATCCCGGCCGCACGGATCATGGCCAGCACGTTGCGCGACGTGCCACAGGCAGGGTTATGGTACAGGGTGACGGTCATCCATGGTTTTCCCATATGGTCAGTCAATACGCGCATATATAAGCACGTCCCGCCCCTGATGGCAGCCTGTTGCCTGACATCGTGCATTCACATGGAATTTCCGCTATGACTGCGCTGATTGCGTGTCCGGGCAACCGGGCATGTCCAGTTTGACTTACGGACTTTCGTCAGCAGTCCCCTTATGAAGCGCATGGTTGCCATTGTGACAGATTCTTCCCCTTCCACTGCCCACACCACGACAGCAGCCACGCTGCCCATTCGTGTGGCGGCACTCTATCACTTCACACCCTTCGCGGATTGTGCCGCCGTGCGTACCCGACTGCTCGATGCCTGCCATGAACTGGGTATTCGAGGCATCCTGCTGGTGGCGCACGAAGGCATAAACGGCACCATTGCCGGGACGGATGATGCGATCGGGCGTATTCTGGACGTCATCCGTGCCCTGCCCGGCTGTAATGATCTGGAAGTCAAGTTTTCCCGTGCGCCCGCCCTGCCCTTCCACCGCATGAAAGTGCGTATAAAGCGTGAAATCGTGACCATGGGGGTCGAAGGACTGGACCCGCGCCGGGATGTCGGCCGCTATGTCGCGCCCGATGAATGGAATGCCCTGATTTCCGATCCGGACACCATCGTGATTGACACGCGCAATGATTATGAGGTCGCAATCGGCACCTTCCGCGGCGCCATTGATCCCGGCACGCGCACGTTCCGGGAATTCCCGCAATGGTTCCGCGACCGGCGGCACGACCTGCTGGAACAGGGGCGCACGCCAAAGATCGCCATGTTCTGCACCGGCGGCATACGGTGTGAAAAGGCAACTGCCTTCGTCCGCGCCGAAGGGGTGGAAGACGTGTTTCACCTGCAGGGTGGGATCCTGAAATACCTGGAAACCGTGCCGCAGGATGAAAGCCTGTGGGATGGCGAATGTTTCGTGTTTGACCAGCGCGTCAGCGTGGGCCACGGGTTGAAACCCGGCACATTCGACATCTGCCATGCCTGCCGCACTCCCCTGAGCGAAGCGGACCGCGCCAGCCCGGACTACGTGGAAGGCATAAGCTGCCCCCACTGCACCAACCAGCGCACCGAAGCCCAGCGCCGGCGTTACGCGGAACGTGAACGCCAGATCCAGCTTGCGGTGCAGAAGGGCACACATCATCTGGGCCTGCCCACCCCATGCACGCAACGCGGCGCCACGACCGGTGACGATCCCGACGCATGACCGTCCGGGCCAAGCCGGCCCGACAGGACATGATGTGCGATCCAGACCGGCTCTCCTCCACCGACACGGCTGCCCTGAAGGGGAGGTTTCCCCCACATCTCCCCCGCACCACGGCGGCAATGCCGGGCCACCCGTGATATGGGGTGGATAAGCCGGCCTGCCGCACGGTAATTTCCCCATCCCTGCCGGAGCCATTCCTGATTGAGCGCAGAACCTGACAGCCCGGATCATCGTAATCCGTCCGCCCCATCGTGGCGTGCGCGACTGGCCGCGCGCTTCGGGGTTTACGGGCATGTGCCGCGCATGTTCCGCCAGATATGGAAATGCAGTCCGGCCCTGACACTGGCCAGTATCGCGCTGCGACTGGTACAGGCCATCCAGCCGCCACTGGCGCTGTATGTCGGCAAGCTGATTGTGGATGAGGTCATCCGCACCAGCGCCCATGCCGCCCCGTCAGGTTCCCTGCCGGACTGGCTGCTGCATGGGCCAGCCACCCGGCTGGAGGTCTGGATTGCGCTGGAATTCGCCCTGATCATCCTGTCGGACCTGATATCCCGCGCGATCGTGCTGGTCGATGGGTTGCTGAACGAACGGTATATCAATTCCGTCAGCCTCGCCCTGATGGGCCATTCCGCGACACTGGACCTGCAGCAGTTTGAATCCAGCGCCCTGCAGGACCTGCTGGAACGCGCACGCCGCCAGGCATCGGGCCGCAACAACCTGCTGGTGCAACTGTTCAACATTGCCCAGACCGCCGTGACCGCACTGACGCTTGCGATTGGTGTCGTGGCGTTCGCACCGTGGATGGTCGTGGTGCTGGTCATCGCCCTGCTGCCGTCGGCGGCGGGCGAAGCGCATTTCAATGCCGAAGGCTACCGCCTGATCCGGGCCAAGACGGCCGAACGGCGCGAAATGGAATATCTGCGCCATGTTGGCGCCAGCGCCGAACATGCCAAGGAACTCAAGCTGTTCGGGCTGGGGGATTTCCTGGTAGGCCGCTTCCGCACCGCCGCGGCAACCGTGCTGGAACAGAACCGCAGGCTGGCCCTGCGCCGCTTTGTCTGGAGCGGGGCCTTCGCGGCGATCGGGTCGGTCGCCTATTACGGCGTCTATCTGGTCATTGTGTGGGATACGGTGCGCGGCCGGTTTACGGTGGGGGACCTGACATTCCTGTCGGGATCGTTCCTGCGGCTGCATTCGGTGCTGTCCAGCCTGCTGCTGGGCATTACACAGACTGCCAGCCAGGCGCAGTACCTCAATGATTTCTTCGCCTTCCTTGACCTCCGCCCATCCATCGTATCGCCGGTGGCAGCCCGGCCCTTTCCGTCACCGATAAGACAGGGCATCCGCTTCGAAAACGTGGGCTTCCGCTATCCCGGCACGGACCGCTGGGCCATCCGGCATCTGGACCTGAACATTGGCGCGGGGGAAACCGTGGCGCTGGTGGGGGAAAACGGGGCGGGCAAGACCACCATCGTCAAACTGCTGACACGCCTGTATGACCCCGACGAAGGCCAGATCACGGTGGATGGCGTACCCCTGCATGACATGGACCTGACGGACCTGCGCGCGCATATCGGTGTCATATTCCAGGATTTTGTCCGCTACAGCCTGACCGCGTCGGAAAACATCGCCGTGGGCCGGATCACGGCCCTTGCCGACACGCAGCGGATCGGGGCTGCAGCACATGAGGGACTGGCTGACGATGTCGTGGCCAGACTGCCCATGGGATATGACCAGCCACTGGGTAAGCGCGTGGCGAACGGGCGGGAACTGTCCGGCGGGGAATGGCAGAAAATCGCCATATCCCGTGCCTATATGCGCGACGCCGACCTGCTGATACTTGATGAACCCACCGCCGCGCTGGATGCGCGTGCGGAATCAGACGTGTTCGAACGCCTGCGCGCGCTACGGCATGGCAAGGCGGCACTGGTGATTTCCCACCGCTTTTCCACCGTGCGCACGGCGGACCGGATTGTCGTGCTGGAACATGGCCACGTCCTGCAGGCCGGTACACATGAACAACTGCTGGCCCAGGGCGGCCGGTATGCGGAACTGTTTGAACTGCAGGCTGCCGGATATCAATAACTATCTGTTTTAAAAACTTGTTTATAAAAAAGACAAAAGTTTCCGGGCTGGTTTTTTCAAACAGCCGCCTGGTGCCTTGCTGTGATAGCCGCCTGTCCAGCATATCGGACATAACGACCCGGCACCCCGGAACAGACATTCCCGCTACCCGCAACCCACGCGCGCTGGCCCTTCCCTGCCTGCTGCCCCGAAGAAGCAGGCAGGATCAGGTCAGGAAAGCACGCATGGGTTAACGGCGGGGGGCGCCTGTTGAAACTGATTGCCTACTTCGTGGTGTAGCCACCATTGATCAGGGTGGTCTGTCCGGTCATCCACCACCCGTCGGATACGAGGAAGCGGACATGGGGGGCGATGTCCTCGATTTCGGTCAGGCCCGTCCTGCTGAACGGTGAAAGGGCGGCGGCCGATTTGTGGTAAGCCACGGCTTCCGGCGCTTCCTGCCCGTAGAAGAAAGGCGTATCCATCGGCCCCGGCCCGATGGCGTTGACCGATATGCCACGCGCGCCATATTCCTTGGACGCGGCACGGGTAAAGTGTTCCACCGCCGCCTTGGACCCGGCATAGGTCGAATAGAATGGCGTATAGGCCCCAAGCAGCGAGGTAACGATGGTCAGCAGCTTGCCGTGGTCGTTAAGGTGAATGCCCGCTTCCTTGATGAAGAAATACGCAACGCGCGTATTGATCGCGAACATGGAATCAAATTCGGCCTCACTGGTGTCGGCAATCGGTTTTTTCAGCACCTTGCCCACCGTGTTGATGGCGATGTCGGGCCGACCTATGGCCGCAACCGTATCGGCAAACAGTCCGGCCACCGCGCCATCGCGCGTCAGGTCCGCCTGAAATGCAACGGCATTGACGCCTGCGGCCTTCAGATCGGCAAGAGTCTTTTCCGCCTCGGGTCGGGTCGCGTCGCTGTTGTAATGGATGGCGATGGCCTTCGCGCCATGTGCCGCAAGGTCACGCGCGATCAGGCCGCCGAGGTTCTTTGCCCCGCCTGCGATCAGGACAGTCTTACCCTTGATGCTATGATCAGCCATATCCAGCCTCCATTCATACTGCGCGAACCTGTGCCGCGCTGTTCATGCCTGTAAGTTATCAGTTAAAATCGGGATATAAAGTTCCCTTTCCTGACAACACATGTCAGAAAACACGAACAAACCTGCAGCCTGACGGTGACAATGGTGGACCGTATCGACCTTTTCCGCATTTTCGCCCGCGTGGTGGAGACCGCCAGCTTCACCCGGGCCGCGGATACGCTCAAGATGCCCCGTTCCACGGTTTCCACCGCCGTGCAGGAACTTGAATCCCGGCTGGGTACACGGCTTCTGGCCCGCACCACACGCTCCGTCGCCCCCACGCCGGACGGGATGGCATTTTATGACCACTGCGTGCGGCTGGTGGCGGATGTGGAGGAAGCCGAAGCCCTGTTCCGCCATGACCGCAGCAACCCGCGCGGGCTGCTGCGCGTGGACATGCCCGGACGGATCGGCCGCCTGCTGGTCGCCCCGGCGCTGCCAGAATTTCTGGACCGCTACCCTGAAATCGAGATCGAACTGGGTGTCACCGACCGTGCCATCAACCTGATCGAAGACGGGATCGATTGCGTGCTGCGTGTCGGCCCCCTGTCCGATTCCGGGCTGATCGCACGCCGCATGGGGGAACTGGCCTTCATGAACGTGGCCAGTCCCGCCTACCTTGCCCGCCATGGCGTGCCCCACAGCCCTGCCGACCTGACGGGGCATGAAGCGGTGCGCTATGCCTCGCCTTCCAACGGGCGGGTGGAGGAATGGGAATGGATGGAAGGCGACAGGATACGGACCATCGCCCTGCCCGGTCGGGTCAGCGTCAACAGTGCCGAAGCCCTTGTGGCCTGCTGCCTGGCCGGTCTTGGGCTGATACAGGTCCCGGCCTATGACGTGCGCCACCATGTCGCAGCGGGCGAACTGGTGGAAGTCATGCCCCTTTACCGGGCGGAACCCATGCCCATGGCGCTGCTCTATCCCCACCGCAAGCACCTGTCGCGCCGCCTGCAGGTCTTTGCCGAATGGCTGGAGGGCGTGATGGCGCAGGCGATCGGATAGGGTCAGATCAGGCCGCCTTCCGCCGTCATCTGCTGCAGGTCCAGTTCATGTTCAAGCTGGTGCAGGACGGCATCATGGATTTCCCCGCTGCGGTGCAGGCGCAGCAGTTCGGCGCGGCCTGCGTCAATGGTCGCCAGCAGCGCCCTGTAATGCGCGTCCTTGCGTCCCTGCAGCGCCTGCTGTTCATGACTGAAGCGTTCAGCCAGTTCCGCACGGTAGGCGTACTGTTCCAGCAGGCGGGAATGGACGATCTGTCCATCGGGGGCAAAGGCCAGCTGCCGCATGGCATGTTCCTGCGACCGCGCGATCAGCGCGCGCGCCTGCGACACCGACAGGTGATGGCGCTGCCCGCGCGACGGCCCCCGTTCCCCCCCGGTCATGCGGATGACCCAGCCAATGGTTGTTCCCTGCCCCAGAACGGTCACCAGAATGACCACGAAGGTCGCGATCTGCATGATATCACGGTTCGGCATTTCGGCAGGCAGCGCCAGCACGATGGCAAGGCTGACCACGCCACGCATGCCGCACCAGCCCATGATGGCGACGAAACTGAAGAATGGCCGCCATCCCGGCCGCCTGCCGCGCGACAGGAACGCGACACGTATGCCTTCGGTCATCAGCATCCAGACAAACCGTGACACCAGCACCACCGCTACGATGCCCGCCACCGGGCGGAACACGTCCTGCGCCACCCATGGCGTGCCCATATGACGCAGCACGATGGCATGCAGCGAAATGCCGATCAGCACGAAAACAAGGGATTCCAGCACGAACACCAGCACTTCCCATACCGCCGCCCAGCGCAGGCGTTCGTCGGCGCTGAACACGTCATGCTGCCGCCAGCCCAGAACCAGCCCGGCCACGACCGTGGTGATGACGCCCGACGCCCCGACCTGCTCCCCCCCGATATAGGCCACCCATGGCAGCAGCAGCGTCATGGTGATGCTGAGAATACGGTCACGCACCCGTGCCAGCAGCCTGATCCAGACCCATGCCAGCGCACAGCCCAGCACCAGTCCACCCAGCGCCAGGAAGAAAAACGTGACCGTGGCGTGCACGGCCCCGAAACTGCCGGTCATGACAGCAACCGTGGCAAAACGGTAGATCACCAGGCTGGCCGCGTCATCCAGCAGGCTTTCGCCTTCCAGCAGCGTCGTCATCCGTTCAGGCAGGGGTACGTGCTTGAGCACCGCCTTCGCCGCCACCGCATCGGGCGGGGCGACGATCGCGCCAAGGGCAACGCAGGCCGCCCACGGCATGAACGGAATCAGCCAGCGCGTCGCGACAGCCACGGCCAGCGTGGTGAACGCAACCCCGCCCACCGCCAGTTGCAGTATGCCCAGAAGATGCGTCCGGAATGCATGCCAGACGGAAAAATACGCCCCCGCCAGCAGAAGCGGTGGCAGGAATACGATCAGCACCAGATCGGGATCGATCCCGATCACCGGCACGCCGGGCACCAGCGCAATGGCGATCCCCCCCAGCACCAGTGCGGCCGCGGGTGGCAGGCGCAGCTTGCGCGCCACCAGTTCCAGCCCCACGATCAGGACGATCAGCAGCAGGATGAATTCAAACCGCCCTACATTGGACATGCGCGCCATACCTGTCAGGTTGCCGGGCATTCGCCATGGCCCCTGTCCGTAACGCGTCACGACGGGGTCGGTGCCCTGCGCTGATGCCGCGGGGGTAATGTATACTGTAATAAAACATGACCCGCACGGGTTCCGCGCCCCGGTATGGCGTGACGCAGGCAATCATAGTCCCGCCCGTGGGGCCGGCACGGGACTGCACCCATGTCCGGACGCGCCACCACGAACGGCGCGGTCTGTTTTTCCAAATACAGTATTGCCCGAAACAGTTCTCCCGACGTTCCATCCCTTTGCATATTTTTCATTATGGAATCGGAATTGATATTTTAAAAATACAATAAAAGACGTGGAATGTGCATGCAACGCAGCCCCGACAGGCACGTTCATGACAGGCTGTCGGCAATCCGGCCCACGTGACTGCCGCCATGCCCGTACAAGCTGACATGACCCCTACACCACCCCCGTATTCCCCGCACAGAGGAGGACAGAGGATGGGTGCATCCCAAAAACCCGCACAGCCGGGCCAGCCCATGCCGTCCGACAGGACGCAACCGACCGCCATGCCCGATACGCCGGGGCATTTCCCGCGCAACGGAACCCCCATGCCGCAGCCCCCCCGCGCGGCGCCGCCCCGTCCGCCCGACGCGGCGCCAGAAACCATATTGCGCGGGCCCACGCCCCCTGCGCCACGGCCAAGGAAAAGCCTTTTCCGAAAATGAACGCCAGCACAGGCGGCCGCCTGCCCGCAGGCGCAGATGTGCATGAAACTGGAGCAGAATATGGACGGGACCACCACCTTCCCACAGCCCGACCGTGCATTCTGGCCTAAACGCCACCCATGGCTGGCACGCCTGCTGGGCCGGGTGCCGCCACCCATATGGGAAGACGACTTCGCCCCGCTGAAAAGCGAGATCTTTGGCATGGAACGGCTGGAGGCCCATGCCCGCAGCCTTGCCGCCGCCCAGACCGTCGTCCCCCACGGGCATGGCCGTGAGCACGGTCGGCCGCTGTCACGCCGGCTAGCGGAAAACGGGGCCTTCCTGCGCGCCGCCGACGCGCGGATCGCGCAGGATATCCAGAACGGGAAACAGCTTACCCCCGCGGCCCAGTGGCTGGCGGACAATTACGCGCTGGTGGACATGCAGATACGCGAGACGGATCTGGACCTGCCCGCCGGTTATTACGCGCGCCTGCCCAAGCTGGCCAACGGCCCCTTTGCCGGACTGCCCCGGGTCTTTGGCGTGACATGGGCGCTGGTCGCCCATACCGACAGCAACCTGCAGCCCGAAATCCTGTATAATTACCTGCTGGCATACCAGAGCGTGACGCCCCTTACGATCGGGGAACTGTGGGCCGTCTCGATCACGCTGCGGATCGTGCTGATCGAGAACCTGCGCCGGGTTGTCGGCGCGATCATGGACAATAACGCCAGCAGGCGCGCGGCCGACCAGTTGGCCGACCAGCTTGATGCCTACCGCAAGGGCACGCAGGCCGCCATGTCCGGCTTTCTGGCCGCTGTTGACCCGCGTATCCTCAACTATGCGTTTACGGCGCAGCTTGCCCACCGTTCGCGCGGGCTGGACCCCGAAAAGGATCCCGCCCTTGTCTGGCTGGAGCAGCGTCTGGCGGACCGGGGCACCACCATTGACAATGCAGTGCGCGATGACCTGCATGAACAGGGCACGTTCAACGCCACCATACGCAACATCATCACCAGCCTGCGGCTGATCGCGGGTTTTGACTGGACCGAGGCGTTCGGGCGCATCTGCCTCATCGACCGGCTTTTTGCCGAGTATGACAGCTTTACACAGGCCGATTTCGCCAGCCGGGACCTGTATCGCAAGGCCATAGAGGATCTGGCCCGCGGCAGCACCCTGACCGAGATGGCCATAGCCGGACAGGCGGTAGCCATGGCGCGCGCCGCACAGGCCACGGGCACGGATGACCCACGCCGCGCCGATCCGGGCTATTACCTGCTCATGGCCGGACGGCCCGCGCTGGAAGCCGCCATCCATTTCCGGCCCACCCTGCCACGCCGGATGGTAAGGGGGTTCTGCGCATACGGGATCGCGGCCTACAGTCTCGTGGTCACGCTGCTGACCATGCTGTTCATCGCCATTCCGCTGTGGCTGACATGGCAGACCGGCATGAATACCGCGTGGCTGCTGCCCCTGCTGGCCTTCGTACCGGTTTCGGAGGCAGCGGTCGCCTGCGTCAACCGCCTGGCGCTGGAGGCGGTGCATGCCACCACCCTGCCGGGTCTGGAATTCCGGCACGGCATTCCTGCGCACCTGCGCACCATGGTGGTCGTACCCGCGCTGCTGACGACGGAAAAAACCGTGGCCGAACTGCTGGCCCGTCTGGAGGTCCATTACCTGACCGTGCGTGATGACGCGGTGCATTTCGCGCTGCTGACCGACTGGACCGACCATGACAGCGCCGATGCGCCAGATGACCAGCGCCTGCTGGCGCTGGCGCGCGCGGGTATGGAACGCCTCAACCAGAAATACGGGCACGGCCCGCATGGCGTGCGCTTCTACCTGCTGCACCGCAGGCGCGTATGGTGCGAAAGCGAACGGGCGTGGATGGGGTGGGAGCGCAAGCGCGGCAAGCTGCATGAACTCAACCACCTGCTGCGCGGGGCCATGGACACGACCTTCCTGCCCCCTGCCCATGCCCTGCCCGCGGACATACGCTATGTCATCACGCTGGATGCCGATACGCGCCTGCCGCTGGAAACCGTGTGCCGCCTGATTGGCAAGATCGCCCATCCCCTCAACACGCCCCGCTTTGATCCGGTATCGGGGCGGGTGCATGAAGGCTACGCGATCCTGCAGCCACGGGTGACGCCATCACTGCCCGTGGGCCACCAGAGCACGCTGTTCCAGCGCATTTTCGCCAGCGCCAGCGGTATCGACGCCTATTCCGCCGCCGTGTCCGACCTGTATCAGGACATGTTTGGCGAAGGATCATACGCAGGCAAGGGCATATACAATATCGATGCCTTCGAGGCGGCACTGGCCCGGCGGGTGCCGGATTCCACCATGCTCAGCCATGACCTGTTCGAAGGCATTTTCGCCCGTGCCGGTCTGGTGACGGATATCGAGGTGGTGGAGGAATTCCCCACCGACTACCTTGTCGCGGCCCAGCGGCTGCATCGCTGGACACGGGGCGACTGGCAGTTGCTGCCTTGGATCGTATCCAGCCTGCCGCCACGCAGCGTGCCCGTCCGTGCCCGGCTTTCGGGCATCGCGCGGTGGAAGATGCTGGACAACCTGCGCCGCACGCTGTGCATGCCACTGGCGCTGGCGACACTTGTGGCGGGATGGCTGCTGCCGTTCCATGCCGCCGTGGTCTGGACAACTTTCATCCTGCTGGCGCTGGCGCTGCCCGCGTTCCTGCCGGTGCTACCCGATATCGTGCCCCGGCGGGAATGGATCACGCTGCGCAGCTACCTCAGCGTAATCGGTGCGAAAAGCGCCGAGGCAGCGGTGATGACTTTCCTGACCATCACCTTCCTTGCCCATCAGGCCGTCATCATGACGGATGCGATCATCCGCACGCTGGTCCGCGTGCTCATCACGCGCCGTCACCTGCTGCAATGGGTGCCCGCCGCCCAGATCGCGGGGCTCATGCGCTCGGGCCTTGCGGGATATTACGGACGGATGGCCACCGCCCCCCTGCTGGGTGGGGGCTGCGTCATGGCCACGGTCATCTGGGCGCCATGGAGCCTGTTCATGTCCGTGCCCGTTGCGACACTGTGGGCGCTTTCGCCCGCCGTGGCGATGTGGGCCAGCCGCACGCCGGTCGTTGCCGCGCGTTCGCGCCCCTCGCGCACCGATATCCGCATCCTGCGCATGACCGCGCGCCGGACGTGGCGTTTCTTTGAAACCTTTACCACGCCTGCGGACCACATGCTGCCGCCGGACAATTTTCAGGAAGACCCGGCCCCCGTCCTGGCCCGGCGCACGTCGCCCACCAATATCGGCCTGTACCTGCTGTGCTGCGCCAGCGCGCGGGATTTTGGCTGGATCGGCCTGGCCGATGCCGTGGCCCGGCTGGAAGCGACCTTTGCCACGCTGGAAACCATGGCGCGCTACCGGGGGCATTTCTACAACTGGTATGCCACCGATGACCTGCGCCCGCTTGATCCGGTCTATATTTCCAGTGTTGACAGCGGCAATCTGGCTGGCCACCTCATCGCGCTGTCCAGCGCGTGCCAGCGATGGCTGGAAAGCGGTCCGGAAATCGATACATGGCGCGAGGGCGTCACGGATGCGCTTAATATCGCCATAGCCGACCTGACCTTCCACAACGGCAGGCGCGTGACCCATGCACCGGCACAGCGCCAGTTGCTGCGGCTGCTGACGGGACTGAAGAATGCCGTCCTGTCCGCTGGCGCCAGCCGGTCGATGGCGGCCCTGTCCGCCCTGCACCGTCAGGCCGGCGCGGTCCTGGATCACGTGGCGACGATGCCTGCCCCGTCATCGGGTCAGGACGGACAGGACGCTGCTGAACAGACGTTCTGGGCCGCCGCCCCGATGCGCACGCTGGAAAGCCACCTGCGCGACCTTGACACGGACCTGTATGCAACGCTGGGCGCACGGCTGGACACCGTGGCGCAGAAGGCGCGGCGCATGGCGCAGGACATGGATTTCGCCTTCCTGTGCAACCCGTCGCGCAAGCTGCTGTCCATCGGCTACCTTGTGGCCGAAGATACGCAGGACGCCAACTGCTACGACCTGCTGGCGTCCGAGGCGCGGCTGGCGGTGTTCTTCGCCATTGCCAAGGGCGACATGCCCGCCCATGACTGGTTCCGCCTTGGCCGGTCCATCACACCGGTGGGCAGCGGGGCGGCGCTGGTTTCGTGGTCGGGGTCCATGTTCGAGTACCTCATGCCCTCTCTGGTCATGCGGGCCCCCATGGGCAGCCTGCTGGAACAGACCAACAGGCTGATCGTGCAGCGCCAGATCGCCTATGGACAGGACCGCGACATTCCGTGGGGCATATCGGAATCCGCCTATAATGCGCGCGATCTCGACTACACCTACCAGTATTCCAATTTCGGCATTCCCGGACTGGGGCTGAAACGGGGGCTGGGGCTGGATACGGTGGTCGCCCCCTACGCCACCATGCTGGCCGCCATGATCGACCCGCAGAAAGCGGTGGCCAACCTGCATACACTCGAAAGAACCGGGGCGCTGGGGCGGTACGGCCTGTATGAAGCGCTGGACTATACCCCCGACCGCGTGCCCGACGACCAGCGCGTCGCGATCATCCGCGCCTACATGGCCCATCACCAGGGCATGTCCATCCTTGCGGTGGCCGATACGGTCATGAATGGCATCATGCGCGCGCGCTTTCATGATGACCCGGTCATTGCCTCGGCCGAACTGCTGCTGCAGGAACGCGCGCCCCGCACCGGCGCCGTCGCCCGCCCCCTGCCGTCCGAGGACGATACCCATGCCCCCGTCCCCACCCTGGCAACCCCTGCGGGGCGTTACGTGGACCGCGCCGACATGGGTGGCCCGGTCACGCACCTGCTGTCCAACGGGCGTTACACGGTCATGCTGACGGCGGCGGGATCAGGCTACAGCCGGTGGCAGGGGCAGGCAATCACGCGCTGGCGCGAGGATGCAACACGGGATGAATACGGCCAGTACCTGTACATCCGCAACCGCAGGACAGGCCGCCTGTGGTCAGCAGGGCTGCAACCCACCGACACCACCCCCGATGAATATGCCGTGGTCTTTCATGAAGACCGCGCCGAATTCGCCCGCCGTGACGGGACGGTCACCACCACGCTGGACGTACTGGTATCGGCCGAGGACGATGCTGAAGCGCGACAGGTCTCGGTCTTCAATGCGGGCGGCGAGACGCTGGATATCGATATCACGTCCTGTGCCGAACTGGCGCTGCTGGCGCAGAATGCCGATCTTGCCCATCCCGCCTTTACCAAGCTGTTCGTGCAGACCGAATATATTCCCCAGTCCCGCGCCCTGATCGCCACGCGCCGCAGGCGCACGGGAGACGAGCCGGAAATATGGGTCGCCCATCTGGTCCTGTGTGACGGTCCCATCGAGATCGAGACGGACCGCGCCCGCTTCATCGGCCGCAGGCATAACGCACGCCATCCCGCCGCCATGGCCACGCATGCCCCCCTGTCCGGCACGACCGGGACGGTGCTGGACGCGCTCCTCGCCATCCGCGCGCGGGCATCCATCCGCCCCGGCGCCATGGCGCGCATCACGTTCTGGACCATGGTCGCCCCCAGCCGTGCGGCCCTGCTGGACCTGATCGACACGCATCAGGACCATGCCGCATTCGATCGCGTGCGCACGCTGGCGTGGACGCAGGCGCAGGTGCAGTTGCGCCATCTGGATGTCTCCCCCGCCATGGCGGATCTGTTCCAGCGGCTGGCGGGGCACATCGTGTTCGCAACGCCCAGCCTGCGGGCCACTTCCGCACAGATCGCACGTGGGGCTGGCGCGCAGCCGCTGTTGTGGGAACAGGGCATTTCGGGCGACCTGCCGATTGTCGTGCTGCGCGTGCGCGAAAATTCCGGCACGGACATCGTGCGCGTCCTGCTGCTGGCGCATGAATATTTCCGGCTCAAGCAACTGGCGGTGGATCTTGTCATCCTTAACGAACACCCGTCTTCCTACCTGCAGGACCTGCAGGCATCGCTGGACCAGCTTGTCCGCGCGGCCCCCCGCACGGCAGGGACCGCGGGATCCGTGCGCGTGCTGCGCGCCGACCTGATTACGCCCGCCGTGCGCCACCTGATCATATCGGTGGCCCGCGTGGTGCTGGATGCGGACCACACGCTGACAGCACAGCTTGACCAGGGGGAAAGGCCACGGACGCGACAGTTCCCGCCTGCCCCGCCCGCGGTCCCGCCGCCGCCTTCGGGATCTGACGTGCCGCCGGTACCCGAACTGGAACTGTTCAACGGCCATGGCGGCTTTGCCAGAAACGGACAGGAATACGTGATCGTTCTTGGTCCCGGCCAGACCACGCCCGCGCCATGGATCAACGTGATCACCAATGACACATTCGGCTTCCAGGTCTCGGCCGAAGGCAGCGGCTATACGTGGTCGGGCAACAGCCGCGAACACCAGATCACGCCATGGTCGAACGACCCGGTCAGTGACCATGCGGGCGAAGTCTTCTATTTCCGTGACGAGGACACCGGCACCCTGTGGTGTCCCACCGCCGCCACCCGGCGTGACGCCACGGCCACCTATGTCACCCGCCACGGACGCGGCCATACGCGCCTGGAGCGCGTGGCGCACGGGATCGCCAGTTGCCTGCTGCAGTACGTGCCGGTATCGGACCCGGTCAAGATCACGCGCATACAGCTGCATAACCAGTCAGACCAGCCGCGCACCCTGTCCGTCACCGCCTATGTTGAATGGGTGCTGGGGGCGGCACGCAGTACGGCCGCCCCCTTTGTCATGACCGAACATGACGGGGAAACCGGTGCGCTGTTCGCCCGTAACCGCTGGAATGCCGCATATGCGGACCGCGTCGCCTTTGCCGATATCGGCGGTTACCTGACCGCCACTTCCGGTGACCGCGCGGCCTTCATCGGTCCCAACGGCACCATGGACCATCCCCTTGCCTTCACCCATGCCGGTGGCGTGCAGGGGGCGACGGGGGCCGGGCTGGACCCGTGCGGCGTGGTGCAGACCATGGTGACCCTGCCACCGGGTGGACGGGCGGAAATCATGTTCCTGCTGGGTGAAGGCATGGATGCCGAGCACGCCCGCAGCCTGATTGCCCAGTACCGCACCGCCAATCCTGACCATGTGCTGGCAGCCGTCACGCAGCACTGGGACACGGTAACGGGTGCGATACAGGTCCGGACCCCTGACCGCACGATGGACATCATGCTCAACGGCTGGCTGCTGTACCAGTCACTGGCCAGCCGGGTGCAGGCACGGGCCGGGTTTTACCAGGCCAGCGGGGCATACGGCTTCCGTGACCAGCTGCAGGACGGCATGGCGCTGACCCTGTCCTGTCCCGCCCGCGTGCGCGCGCACCTGCTGCGCGCCGCGTCCCGGCAGTTTGTCGAAGGGGATGTGCAGCACTGGTGGCTGCCCAACACGGGTGCGGGCGTGCGGACCCATATTTCCGATGACTGCGCGTGGCTGGCGCACACGGTGGCGCATTATGTCGCGACATCTGGCGATACGGGCGTGCTGGATGAACGCATCCCCTTCCTGCAGGCGCCCGAACTGCCCATTACCGAGCATGACCGTTTCATGATCCCCGCGATTTCGGAGCAGAGCGGCACACTGTTCGAACATTGCGCCCGCGCGCTGGATCACAGCCTTGCTGTCGGCGCGCACGGCCTGCCGCTCATGGGTACGGGTGACTGGAACGACGGCATGAACCGCGTGGGCGAACAGGGGCGTGGCGAAAGCGTATGGCTGGGCTGGTTCCTGCATGACGCGCTGACGACCTTCATCCCGCTGACGCGCGCACGCGGCGATGATGCCCGCGCACAGGCGTGGCAGGACCACGCCAGCGCCCTTGCCACGGCGCTGGAAGCCACATGGGATGGCGATTGGTACCTGCGCGCCTATTTTGACGATGGCACGCCCCTTGGTTCCCACGCCAGCGCGGAATGCCAGATCGACGCGATTTCACAGTCATGGTCCGTGCTGTCCGGTGTCGCACTGCCCGAACGGGCGGAACATGCCATGCGATCGGCCATGGCGCGGCTTGTCCGGCCTGATGAGGGGCTGGTCCTTGTCCTGACGCCGCCATTTGACGCCATCGGTCCCGATCCGGGCTATATCCGCAGCTACCCGCCCGGCATACGCGAAAATGGCGGCCAGTACACCCATGCCGCCCTGTGGACCACCATGGCCATGGCGGTACTGGGCGATGGCGATCGCGCCCACGGCCTGTTCCATATGCTGAACCCGATCAACCACACGGGCAAACCCGAAGGCGTGGCCCGTTACAGGCTGGAACCCTATGTGGTCGCGGCCGACATCTATTCACGCCCGCCCCATGTGGGCCGGGGGGGATGGTCGTGGTACACCGGATCGGCCGGATGGATGCAGCGCGTGGGGACCGAAACCATTCTCGGCCTGCGTATTCATGGCACGCAGCTGCTGGTCGCCCCGTGTATCCCCCATGAATGGCCCGGGTTCACGGCAACGGTACGCTGGCGCACGGCAACCTATCATATTACCGTAAACAATCCTGACCATGTCTGCCGTGGCATAAGCCATGTCACCTGTGACGGCGCGCCCCTGCCCGCAACCGGCACAATTGACATGGTGGATGACGGACAGTCCCATGATGTTGCGGTCACGCTGGGACCGCAGCCCGTCACATGAATGCGTGCCGCGACCTGTTTGCATACTTCAGGTATTCATTCGTGCAGGGATGGGAAGAAAACTGAAAAACCATTCAACAGGCCATTCGTTAGTCGAGCATGAGGGTACCCTGTCTTTTCCCTGAACGGAACAGGGATGCACAGGCCGCCCCAATTCCGTAATGGAGAACGATCATGCCCCGTGAACCGCATGTTCATGCACAACGTCCCTATCCCCTGCACACACCCGAAGGTCATGCCACCCACACCCCGGATGGCAAGACCACCAGCACCGGCCAGCCCCGCGCGGGCGAGGACGAACCGGAATCCACCCGCGACAATGATGAGCGGGTCGAAGCCACCAGTCACAAGGGGAAACATCAGGACCAGGCCGGATGTGACGAACACGCCACCGATCACGCGCCAGCGAAGGACAACACGCCCGAACAACCATGAATACGCGGTAGCACGCATACGCAGGCGGTCTTTTCCCGGTCCGCCGTCACCGTGCCGTCAGAGTCATGTTGCAGGCAACGGACAGGCGCGCCAGGCACATGGGAAAGGCCCGCGTCGCCAGGATCTGGGGACATTCGGCAAACCGGTTGCGCCGGTTCATGTATTCGTATCCCGCCGCATGGGTTATTTCTTTATCAACTGCGCCTGTATGGCTGGTATTCGCTCTGTTCTGGCAAACAGGATGCAACCTTTCGATCCATGAATGCTTTTGTGGTCAGTCCATCTTCATCAATGAAAGAAGACGATACCATGGCAAAAACAATGCATTATGCCCTGCTGGCGGCAATCATGGCCAGTGCGCCGGTCATGACCCCCATCGTGGCCATGGCACAGACCGATATGGAAACCGTACCTGCGCCAACGGCCGGTTCCGCCGCATCGGAAGTAGGCAAGAACCCGCCTTCCGCCACGTCACGCAACGGCCAGCGGGTGGAACCATCGGACAAGTTGTGGAACAACCCGCGCACCGTGCAGGAACAGCCCGGTACGCAGCCACCAAGCAATGATGAAACGACACACCACAAGCGCATGCGCGACAGTTACGGTCGCAGCAGTCATGGCGGAAACAAGACCCCTTCGCCCGCAGATAGTGGCGAACAGTAACGTATTACTGAAAATACCCCGGTCCGACCGGCAGGGAAACAGGCGACACGGGCCGGGTTTCCCACACGCAAGCCTGATGAGAACGGTCATGTTTACATCTTTCCCCTACACCACCGGCCAGCCACCGCTGCCGCCGCCCGGTCCGTCCCACCCACGCGACTATCCTCCGCCGGGACCACAGGATCCGTTTCCATTTGACACACCGGACCGGCCACCACCCCCGCTTAACAACAACGCCCGCAACAGACTGACAGACGGGCGTTCATACCCGCAAGGAACCATGGCCATGCAGGACAGACCAGATCCCGACAAGGCAAAACCGCAGACTCCTGCTGAAAAACAGGAAGATGAAGGTCGCGACGAAGCACTGGATGAAAGCTTTCCCGCAAGTGATCCCCCCTCACAGGGGCGGACGACGGGGCCAAACAAATAAGGCCGTTACCTGGGCCATCAATCCATATGTCATATTTGCCAATACTGTCGGAGCAGGATGTATTTTCAGAAATAAATACATCCTGCCCCGTTTTTTATAAACGAAGGATAATTGGATAATTCAGTCCAGTACAGATCCTGCAATCATGAAGACGTTTCTGGAGAAGCTTTTGTTCAGAAAGCCCGGAAGGACGCCGCCTTTTAAAAAAAACGCTACCCCCCAAAATATTTATTCTTTCTTATCAACAATTTGTTTCCAGACAGACATGCCAACCCCTCTCAATGACAGGCATATTCAGGGGGAACATCCATCCGGACCGGTCGTTATGACGCCAACAGGTTGCATGCGGGACAACAGCACAAACCATGTCCCCGCAACCTTTTACAGTTGACGGAGAACGATCATGGCCAACCATGTGTCCAATACGGTCCGCACATCAGACAGTACGACGGCAATGCCGGACGCCATGCCCCTTCACGACATGCAAACCGAAACGCAGGCCCATCCCCAGTATGGCCGACTGGCGGGACGGACCATCGCCATTCTTGCCACCAACGGGGTGGAGGAAGTGGAACTGACCGAACCTGTCGCGGCGTTGCGGCAGGCGGGGGCGCAGACCGTCCTTGTCTCCCCCACCCATGGGTCCATCCAGGCCATGGAGGCGGATGTTCACCCCACCCACCGCTATCAGGTCGACCTGCTGGTGGCACAGGCCCATGCGCGCAATTTTGATGGGCTGGTCCTGCCTGGCGGCACCACCAGCCCCGATCACCTGCGCATGGATGACGACGCCGTGCGGTTCGTGCGCGAATTCGTCCAGGCCGACAAACCGATCGCCGCCATCTGTCACGGACCATGGACGCTGATCAATGCCAATGGCGTACGGGGGCACCGGATCACGTCATGGCCCTCCCTGCGCGCGGACCTGACCAATGCAGGCGCGCATTGGGTGGATGAGGAAGTGGTCACCGACGGCACGCTGGTCACATCCCGCAATCCCCATGACCTGAAAGCCTTCTGTCCCGCCATTGTCGCGCTTTTTGCGGCTGCCCACCACCACGCCCCGCAATAGGATGGAAGGGGCAAGGACATGATGGAAAACCGCACTTTCCTGAGATATTATGCGTCCACCATGCTCTGTGCCGGGGCGGTGACGCTGGGGGCCGGATTCATTGCATGGTGGCGCGGGCGCAGGATAGATGAACCGGCCACGGCAGACCCGCCCGCCGCCATGTCGACGAAAAGACCGGTCGAGGATGAACCGGAGGAAACCGATACCACGCGCCACGTCGCGCGCCGGGTCATACAGTATTTTGTCATACCTGTCTGGCTGGCATCGGGTCTGACGGACTGGTGGTGCCACCGCCGGACGGATATCGAACACACCACGGGACTGAAGGAAACCGGCATCCACCTGCTTATGCTGGGGGAAGCGGCGTTTCCGGTTCTGGCCGGGCTGTTTCTGGAAATAGACGCGCCGGTCCTGTCATTCATGATCGCATCATTCTTCGTGCATGAAGCAACAGCCATGTGGGATGTCAGCTATGCCGTGACCCGCCGCGAAGTCCAGCCGATGGAACAGCATGTCCATAGCTTCCTCGAGATGGTTCCGCTGCTGGCCGTCGCCCTGATCGCGGTCCTGCACTGGCCGCAGGTACAGGCGCTGCTGGGCCGCAAGGTCATCCGGTCCAGGCCATTGCGGATGAAGCGCGTGCCGCTGGGGCTGCCCTATGCACTGGGCGCGCTGGGCATGATGGCCGTGTTCGAGGTCCTACCTTATTGCGAGGAAGCCCTGCGCGACTGGAAGGCCAATCCCGGTCGACTGACACCACCTGCGGGCCAGCCAGTTTGAGACGCGATTTGAAAACAGATCACTGATAAAAAATAAACATGTCCGGGCGCTGCCTTAAAAAAGGCGGCGTTCCTCTAAGCCGCCTGAAAAAGCTGCTGACCCGCACCAAATGGCAGGACCATGTGATCCCATACAGATGACAGGCCGCCACAACCCATGCGGGTTGTGGCGAAAACCGTTTCCGGACATGGCCCTGATCATGAAAACCGTGTCGCTACATGAAGCGGTTATTTACCCGTTGCAGCCATGCGCGCGCTTGCATGCGCCCGGCGGTAAAGCCGCGCGACCTGCAGGGCAACGTCATCATGTCCCTTCAGGGTATGGTTATGGAACGCCCGCACGCTGTCATGCGTGGCGTAAAAGCGGCGCGTCTGGCGATCCGCTTCAAGAATGACGGTGCCAAGGAAAGTACCGTCGATTTCGATGATACGTGATTCAAGCATTGAAAAGACTGCCCTTGCATGTCCGCGATGGAATGCGGACGGTTTCCGGCAGAATTTCCACCGGCTGTTTTATGGAATGGTCACCCGCACAATGGGGGCGGTAGCGATGGTGCGACATCGATCAGTGCTACGCATTCGCATGGCTGGCTGGATCATCGATCATCATCCCGCATGATTATTGACGTGTATGGCGTTTCAGTCGGGATCATACACACCCGGCGATATACGTCAACACATAATAACATATATATAGTGGAATAATTTATATATCATAATATGCGACATTTCACATATCGTTAATAAATTATTCCTTTTTAACAGCATGTTATATGCATTTTTTATCCGTTTCCGCGCGGTGGCCAATATGCCTGCATATGGCCGTCCCATCCCGTTCACACGGCCAGGATCGTCGGAACACCCATGCATAATATCATTATTTTTTGTTATATTTTTATATGACAATTTTTATATGCACATTTTTATTGATGTGTTTATATAATCCACATATGAAACAGGATAACTGATTCCCTGAACGTGGACCGGAAAAAAGACCTGCCAGTCCAACATCATGGAACAACCCTGCGCACGGTTTCCTGCCCACCCGCTTCTGCCCATCCAAGGAGACAGGCAATGGCCATTTCACCCGGCTGGAAAGCCCCGGATTTCATGACCGATACCACCATGGGCCCGATCCGTTTCCACGCATGGGGCCATGGGTGCTGGCGCATTGTCCTGACCCATCCGGCAGGTTACAGCACGCAAAGCCTGCGGGCCGGGATACGGTGGGCACGCACCTGCGTGCAGCCCGTGCACCTGCTGGGTCTTTCACCACTACATTCCCCGCGCCTTGCGGATATGCCGTCCCACCCTTCTGCCATCACGTTGCCAGCCATGCCGGATTTCCCGGTCATTCATGATGAAACGGGCCACATTGCCAGTCTGTGGCGGGGTATTGCGGTGGATGTCGGGCCAGAAAACCCGGTACTGGAAGAACATGCGGCGTTCATCATTGATCCCGACAATACGGTTCGCAGCACCCTGCTCCACCCCCCTGCCACCGAGCAGGACTTTGCCACGGTCATACACGTGGCACGCGGGTTTGGTATTGACTGCGCGCCACTCAGGCACATTCCCCGTGCGGCATAGAAAACTCGGGGACGTGAACGGACAGGCTGGTTCACCACGCATACGAGGCAATGCGTGACAGCCTGCAGGCCACCAGCATGTCTCCATGTGCGTACAATCCACTGATCACCCTGCTGAAAGCATGAAGATGCCCCTGCCCCTTTCCACAGATCCGGATCCGATGTTCAGGGCAGTCATGCCGCCATACGCCCCGGACCACGGGACAACCGTGGAAAATGCGCTGGTACAGGCCCTGGCCGGGTTCGCCATTGTCATCGTGCCCGGCCTAGATGGATCGGGGCCGCGTCACTGGCAGTCACGTTGGGAACTGTTCTTACGCCTGCGCGGGATTACGGTGCATCGTGTCCAGCAGGATGACTGGACACGCCCGACCTATCCGGACTGGAAACGGCAACTGCAACAGACCTTACACGCCTGCCATCAACCTGTCATTCTGGTGGCCCATAGTCTGGGCGCCGTACTGAGCGTGCGCATGGCGAGCGAACATGGGCTGGATGGCGTCGCCGGGGCCTTTCTGGTCGCACCGGCGGATATTGACCACCATCATGGCCCCGATTCTGGCCGGGTAGCCAGTTTTGGGCCGCTGCCAGCAACACCGCTGCCGTTCCCTGCCGTGCTTATGGCCAGTCAGGATGATGAATGGCTGTCGATGTCCCGCGCCCGGCATCTGGCCGTGCAATGGCAGGCAACGCTGGTCAACGCAGGCGCGGTGGGTCATATCGGCAATCATGCCCGTGTCGGCCTGTGGCCTGATGGCATGACAGCGCTGGATGGTCTGGCCCGTTCCCTTGCCGTGCAGACCACGTCCCCCCTGTAGATCGTGGCGCACGGATAGAAGGCTGCAGCGATCCGCCCATTCCCGTGCATGACCGTGTGATCTTCCCAAAATAAAATGCTTCAGGTCCCTTCGCATGGACGACCCTTCATGGCATAGACACAATGCAAATGCGTCGCATTTATGTGTCAGACTGTTGGAAAGGGAGGCGTCGTGACCACAGACAGGACAGAAGACCGGACACGCCTGACACGTAACCGCATAGCGGGTATCGTGATTGCCTGTCTGGTTTCATATCCTGTTGCCTGTTTCGTAATGATGGACATTGCGGGCATGTCGGGCGGCAATGCCACTGTCCAGTTGGGCCAGATCATTGCGCTTGCCGGCCTGCCGGTACTGATCGTGCTGTGCTTCAGCGCATATGCTGGCCTGCTGAGCGTATGTGCTGCCGGATGTGTCGCGATCATTGTTGGACTGCTGGTTTCCTGATGCGTGAAACCCTGCGTACCCGCATGGGATGGTTACATGGCTGGGCAGGTTTTGTGGTTGGCCTGCTTGCCGTATGCATTTTCATGACGGGCACCCTGTCGGTGTTCGATACGGAAATCACACGATGGATGCAGCCTGAAAACCAGGTACCGGCCTACACCCCCCTGACCGATACCGCCCTGGATGCCGCATCCAGCCTGATCCATGAACAGCAGGTCCGTGGGGTGTCGGTTTTCCTGACGCTGCCCTCCGCCCGGTCGCCAACCCTTGATGTGCTGCATTATGATGGGCGGCAGTTTGTGGGCACGCTGCTTGACCCCCGCACCGGCATGCCCATCCCGGTCCGCGCCACGATGGGGGGGACTTTCTTCTTCAGTTTCCACTATACCCTGCTGGAAGGGACGACGGGCACCCGTATCGTCAATATTGCTGGCGTTATCCTGCTTGTCGCCATCGGGTCGGGGATTGTCATTCATATCCGTGCGCTTGTTCCCGATATCGTAAGGCTGCGCCTGTCCGCCGCACGCCTGCGCGGATGGCTGGATGCCCACCTGCTGGTCAGCGTGCTGTTCCTGCCCTTCACCATCATGATCATCTATACCGGTGTACTGGTCAATGCAGGCCTGATCCTGCCTGCCACACCGCTGGCAAACCTGCTTGTTCATGAAAAGCCGCCAACGGCCCCTGCATCGGACACCAAGGGCGCGCCGGGTGTTCCGCCCCCCCTGCCGCCGCTTGCCCCGCTTCTTGCAACAGCACGCCACAGCCTGCAGGGACGCGATGCGGGCTTTATCCTTTTTTCCCCTGACCGCCTGAGCGTATACGCCAGTGATGCATCCGGGCCTTTCCTGACCCGCGACCATGCCGATTTCCGCCTGCCGGACGGTCGCCTGCTGGGCATGACGACAACGCCGGGTCGCATCGCCCACACCATGCAGGTCATGCATGGCCTGCATTATGCCCGTTTTGCCACCCCGGGCCTGCGCTGGCTGTATTTCGTATCGGGTCTGTGCGCCACGGCCATGATCGGCAGCGGACTTGTCCTGTTCCTGATGAAACGGCGCAGCAGATCGGGACACCGGATCGGTTTTCGTGTGGCGGAAAGCCTGACCATCAGCACACTGACCGGCCTGCCTGTCAGCATACTGGCATTCCTGTGGTGCAACCGTATGCTACCGACCAGCATGGCAGGCCGGGACCGTGTGGAAATCGGCTGTTTCCTGGGTGCATGGATCCTGTGCGCCAGCCATGCCAGCCTATGTACATCAGGCAGGCGCGTGAACATGGCGTGGAGGTCACAGTTGCGCCTGATTGCGTTACTGGGGGGCGGCCTGCCCGTGCTCGATATCCTGACCGGTCCACGGGCCGTGTACAGCCTGCCTGCCATTCATGCAGCAATAGATGGCACGGGACTGCTTGTGGCGATTATTGTCCTGTATATCCGCCGCAGGCTGAAAGGTGACGGAGAATGATCTTTCCCGCCACCTTCCTGCTCTGGCTCATGGCGTTTTCATGCCATGTACGGCTGCATCCGCACCGTTACGGGTTCGCCACGCTTGCCCCGCATGGACAACGCATGGCGCTTGTCGGCCGGATTGCCGCCCCTGCCGTCGCACTGGTACTGGCGGCCCGGATGGGCGGGGTGACGGGCGTGCTCATATGGTTCGCCAGCCTGTCCATCGCAGGGCTGTGCATAGCCCTGTGGCTGGCGTCACGCCGTCACTGAACGGCAGGAAGGGATGGCTTTACCAGCCACCCCACCCCCAGCCCCCCACGAACCCGCCATAGGGATAGCCATAGTAGCCGGGATAAACGGGGTAACCATAACCGTCATATACATAAGGCGGCGGACCACCATACCATCCCGGGCCACCACCCCAGCCACCGGGACCACGGTCCCAGCCACCACGCGGGCCGCCGCCCCAGCCACCGCCACGGGGACCACCGCCCGGACCGCCGGGACCACCCCGGCCGCCAAATCCTGGTCCACCACCATGGCCACCACCGCCAGGGCCGCCATGGCCGCCGCCACCGGGACCATGCTGTGCATGTGCATGGGATAGCGGCAGAACCGGCGCAGCGGCCAGCACCACGACAGTCAGTGCCATTGTCAGGGATTTCATATGCCTCATTACCCTACTCCTTTTCCCTTAACCTGATATCACGTCACGACAAAACAATGGCGGATTGTCACACTACTGTATCAATATACCGTTTATTCCGGGCAACTGGCATGAAAACCCCGCATGACCACAGATACAGCCAGAGAAAAATGCATATTCCAATAATGATAACGGAAAAAATCCATATTCATGGCGAATTTCCGGTAATGAATATCACATTACATAAATATAATTCATGACGGCAAACAGGGACAGATCCCGTAAAAAGGTAAAGTGCCGGCAGGCAGGATACATAAGCCCGTTGCCCCCGAACGGGTTCCGGATCCCCGACGGATTACGACATGGGTGCATCACGACGATCATGCTGTCCCATGATCCGTTGCGCTGGGCATAACGGCCAACCTGTCCATCCGGCATGATTACGATTTCACGGCATCGTCCCTGATGTCGTTGCGGTCTATCGCGGCAACAGGCCACGGTCGGTTCCGCATACAAGATCCCGGCAGTCATCCCCCCCCCGCCTGATGCCACGGTGACGGTCAATCCCGACCGACATTATCCATGGCGCGGCGAACGGGCTGCCCTGTTAGGCGACAATGCCTGCATCCGTCACGATATGAAACTATCCGCTGGATAATCAGTCAGAACATGACCAGACGGGCAGGTTCCCATCCGGTTGGGGTGATGCGGTTGCAGCCTGCCACAAAGCATGCTGGATCACCCGTGGCGCAAGGGTTCTTTTGGCCGCATTCCCCCGGTCCACCTCAGCACCCTGCATCAAACGGTCCGCCACATCACGAAACAAGGTGCGTGAGGGCCGCCTGCCGCACAGCATGCCTTCGACTTCGGGCACATACCATGGCCTGCTGGCCACACCACCCAGCGCCACCCGGCCGTGCCGGATGATATCGCCATCCATTTCCAGCCCCACCGCAACCGAGACGACGGCAAGCGCCAGGACATTCAGGTCACGTATCTTGAGATAGGTATAATGACTACCGAACGAGATCGGTGGCAGGTCAATCGACAGGACCAGTTCACCGGGCCGCAGGACAGTTTCAAGCCATGGCGTACCGCCCGGCAGGCGATGGTAATCACGCGCGTGGACCCGGCGCGCGCCCTGCGGTCCGTACAGGTTGATCGTGGCGTCCAGCATGGCCAGCACCACGCACATATCGGACGGGAAGGCCGCGATACAGTCAGCACTTGTGCCCAGTATGGCATGGACCCGGTTGCGTGTGCCCCGCGCGGCGCAGCCCGTTCCGGGCGCGCGTTTGTTGCATGCGGCGTTCGTATCATAAAAATAATGGCACCGCGTACGCTGGTTGATATTGCCCCCATTGGTGGCAACGTGGCGGATGCGCGCGCTGGCTCCGGCAAGAAGGGCCGAGGCCAGGATGGGATAGTTCGTGCGTACCAGCGGATGGGCGGCCGTGCGGGCATTGGTCGTCAGCGCCCCAAGCCGCAGCCCCCCACCGGGCAACGGTTCGATGGCGTCAAGCGACAGCGCCTTTATGTTGATGACGTGTTCGGGCCGTTCGACATCCACTTTCATCAGGTCGATCAGGCTGGTCCCACCGGCGAGGTAACGACTATGCGGCGGCGCCCTTACGACAGCCGCCAGCGTATCGGGCCTGCTGTAAAAAAATGCCCTCATGCCATCCCCCTGGGAAAGTCCGGAACCGTTCCAATGCGCCTTCCCAACTTCGGGGCGGCAGCAGGGTTGCCGGTCAGGCCCCTTGCAATCATTCACTTATTCATGAAATGTGCCGGCTTTATGTCTTTCCGTTCCATATCGGCATTCGAACGGCATGTCGCCCGCATCCGCCGCGTATCGAAATCAGGTAGCAGGATCTACGCGGGCTGTGCCTTGCGTGCCGCCAGATAGTCCTGGGTCGTACGGAAACCGGTTTCCTGTGCGTTGAGCAGGCTTTCAAGATGTTCGCGGTTATTGACCAGACCACGTGAAAGGATATGCCCCTGCCCGTCCAGAAGGAAGGCGGATGGCAGCTTGTCCACTTCAAGGATACGGCCAAGGTCCGGGTCGTTGATGAACTTTTCCGGGTCGATATGCTGGCTGCTGACGAAGGCCTGCTGCATCTGTGGCGTATCATCGCCTGCAAAGATCAGATCCAGCTTCTCACGCTGGCAGAACATGCGGGCGATCGGGATCATCTTGCGCGAAATGGGACAGGTCGATGCAACGAACATGACCAGCCGGCCAACGGGCGCGCCCTGTGTCAGCACGACATCGCGGCCCGTGGCCAGGGTATGGAATGCGCGGTCGGGACAACGGTCGCCCGGCTGGGGACCGGCAGCACTGATCAGCGCGCCGACAGGCGGGATTTCACGGAACATCTGCCGGACCTGCCGCAGCAGTTGCCACAGCGTCCATGCCGCCATCAGCAGGACCAGCGTACATATGGAAGATGAAACCACGAGTATTTCCATTGGTCGGCCTGCCACTGCTGTGTGGAATGATGAAGACGCATGGCCCATGCATACATGCACGGGCCGGAATGATCCTACCGCCATCCAGCCGGCATGATCCAGATGGCGGGCCGGTATTTTGCGCCTTTTGAAAATAAACGTGACATATCCGTTACATATGTGCATCCAAGCCATAACGTTTCTTGATCGTTCTATAATGCTGGTATAATCCTTGAATGATTCCTGGATGGGATAACGATTTCATGACTGTAAGTTACAGCGGCGCATGCCGTAACCTGTTTGGCCTTTTTCTGTGTGGACTGGTTGCGTCAACCGCCCTTTCCCCGACCATGGCGGTCGGGGCGGAACCTGTTCTGCAGACGGAACAGAGCGATACCATTACCCTGCCCGCCGCCGGTCCCCATACGATCCTGGTTGAAGACGCCGTTTACAACCATAACAAGGACGGCCGGGTCTATGTGGTGGATGCGGACCATGGCCGGCGTCTGGGCATGGTACAGGCCGCCTACAACGCCAACGTGGCGCAGTCCCCCGACGGGCAGCATTTCTATGTCGCGGAAACGACATGGGCACATGGCAACCGCGGGCAGCGCGATGACCTGCTGGTCCAGTATGACCCGCATACGCTGGCTGTCCTGTCAGATGAAAAACTGCCGGCACGCGCCCTGGTCACGCCCAAGAAAAACGATCTGGCCATCAGTGCCGATGGCAGCCGGGCCTATGTCTATGTCATGAGCCCGACCAACGGCGTGGAAGTGATCGACACGCACAACCATACGGTTGAACAGACGGTTGAGGTTCCCGGCTGCGCACTCGCCTATCCATGGGGCAATAGCGGGTTCTCCTCGCTGTGCGCGGATGGCACGCTGGCCAACGTCTCCATCGGCACGGATGGCAAGGCGTCACTGACCCATTCCGCTCCCTTCTTCGTGCCGGACCGTGATGGCGTGCTGGAACATAGCCCCGGCACGCATGACGGGCATATGTGGTTCATTACCGACAGCGGCATGGTCTATCCCGTCAAGCTGGGTGCGACGGACGAAATCGGCACACCGTGGTCCCTGCAGCAGGGGGCAGGCATGCCGGTTGCATCCGACGCGCGCGCGCCCTTCGACGTGGCATGGCGGCCCGGTGGCTGGCAGCTTGCCGCCCTGCACGCCAGCAGCGGGGAACTGTACGTCCTCATGCACCGGGGTACGTTCTGGACCCACAAGGAAGACGGCACGGAAGTCTGGGTATTCGATACGAATACGCACAAGCGCGTGCGCCGCATTCCCCTGCCCGCCGCCAGCCCGATCGTGGGCGTGACGCAGGATGACCATCCCCTGATGTTCACGTCGGATGAAGCGGGCGATCTTCATATCCTTGATGCCCGTAGCGGCAAGCTGCAGCGCACCATGAAACATCTTGGCACGGATCTGGTCTTCACGGTCGCTCCGGGGGAATAAGAGATGGATATGCTGGTTTTGCAAGGGGCATGCGGCCTCTGTTGCGGACTGGTGGGGGGCATGTTCCTGCTTGCGGGACTGCCTAAGCTTGCGGATCACGACAGCTTCCTTGGGGTCATCGCGTCCTACCGGCTTGTGCCGTCATCACTTGTCACTGTGGTGGCGTGGGGGATCGCACTGGCGGAAACGCTGGCGGCGGTGGCCCTGCTGTCCGGCATGGCGACCCGTCCGGGTGGCCTGCTGTCGCTGGCGCTGATTGCCGTGTTCACGCTGGCGATGGGCATAAACGTCGCCCGTGGCCGCACCGCCCTGTCATGCGGGTGCATGCCCGGCAGCGATGGCGAGCACCTTTCATGGAAGCTGGTCGCCCGCACGGCGCTGTGCGCGCTGCCCGCACTGATGCCCGTATGGATCGCCCTGCCGCAGGCCGCGGTACTGCGTGTCGAAAGCATTGTGGGTGGGGTCTGCCTGTTCATGATGTGGCGGGCGACCCGTGTGCTGGCCCCCACGAATACGGAAGGGCTGTCATCATGATGACATTTCTGGTGATCTGGCAGGTCGCCCTGGCGATTGTGGCGCTCGGGCTGGCTGCGGGCCTGTTCGCGCTGGCCCGCCAGATCGGCATCCTGCACGAACGCCTGGCGCCCATCGGCCCGCAGGCCGCGCATCAGGGACTGGATGTTGGCCAGAGCGTCCCCCGTCTGGTCATGCGCACGCTGGCGGGCGCGCCGTTTGTCATTGGCGGCCCGCTGGATGCGGGTCGGCGGATGATGGTCATATTCGTTGCACCCGACTGTCCCGTATGCAAACGCGTCGTGCCGCTGGCACGTGCGATTGCGGGTGAGCAGGGACTGGATCTGGTGCTGGTGGGCGATGGGGCGGAACCTGAACTGAAGGAAATGGCCGCCCGTCCCGACATGGCGGGGCTTACGCTGGTTACCGGCGTGGAACTGTCGCTGGTGCTGCAGGTCAACCGGTTGCCCACACTGGTCATAATCGATGACCACGCGACCATATTGGCCAAGGATATTGTCAATACGCGCCGGCAGATCGAAGCTGCCGTCCAGTCTTCTGAAGCCGGAGCCAAGAATGCCGGTAACGTCACAAAGGAAATTGCCCATGCTGCCGTCTGACAGGGCTGATAACGAACGTAACGGGTCCCTGATGGACCGCCTGACGGAAAACCTGGTGCGCAGGCTGGCCGGACAGTCATCGCGCCGTGGCGTGCTGGCCCGCCTGGGCGCTGCCATGGCGGCGGTCCCGGCATTTCCGCTGCTGCCGGTGACCCGTGCATCCGCCGCCACCGCCAGCCCGGCGGCCAGGACGGTCAAGGCCCCCAGCCCGTTTGCCGCCCACGCACAGGCCAAGGATGACACGGCATGTGACTACTGGCGTTACTGCGCCATTGACGGCTACCTGTGCACATCATGCGGTGGCGGCATTCACAGCTGCCCGCCCGGCACGGCCCCGTCGCCTACTTCATGGATTGGCAGCTGCTTCAATCCACAGGATGGACGTTCCTACCTGATTGCCTATCGCGACTGCTGTGGTCAGGATGCCTGTGATGAGGTCAACTGCCTGAACACGGATGGTGACCAGCCGTCCTACCGGCCCATGGCCAATAACGACATTATCTGGTGTTTCGGCACGGGAACATCGGAAATGTACAACTGCTCAACCGCCGCAATTATCGGAAGCACGACATGATCAAGAAAACCCTCTCCCTCCTTGCTGTTGCCTGCGGTCTTGTCGCCGGCACCCATGGCGCGCATGCGGCGGAAGACGGACAGCAGCTTTACGGGGCCAATTGCGGCCTGTGCCACCAGGCGGGCGCCACGGGTGTTCCGGGGCAGTTTCCCCCGCTGAAGGGGCGTCTGGACGTCATCGCGGGTTCGCCCGAAGGCAAGACCTATCTTTCGCACCTCGTGCTGAATGGCATGACCGGCAGCATTCAGGCAGGTGGCGCAACCTATATGGGTTACATGCCGTCCTTCCGCGCCATGACGGATGAGCAGCTTGCCGCCATCCTGACCTATGTTTCCCACCTTGGGGGCAATGCGTCGGCGCCGTCCTTCACGGCTGACGAAATCCACGCGGCCCGCGACGCCACCATGCCGCCGACCGCCGTGCTGCAGGAACGCAATGCGCTTAATGACAAGAAAAAGCTGCCTTGAGAAAAGCATTGGCGCGGTCTTTGTGGCCGCGTCACTGTTTGTATCAGGGGGACTACAGGCACGGGCCAACCCTGTGCCTGCCCCCACATTGAACCGGACCCAGACCGCCTACCTGACCCATTGCGGGGGATGCCACGGTATCGAAGGTGTTTCCGGCCCGACTTTCGTACCCATGTTGCGTGATACGGTAGGCACCTTTGCCTGCAGCGAGGAAGGGCGCAGATATCTGGTACAGGTGCCCGGTGTTTCCATGTCGCTGATACGCGATGATCAGGAACTGGCCGATGTCATGAACTTCGTCCTGTTCACACTGGGTGGCAAAAGCACGCCCCCCACCGCAAAACCCTATACCGCTGCCGAAATTCATGAATGGCGACAGTCACCCATGTCCGTTACGGATTTCATGGAACGACGCGCCCATATCCTGCAAAATGCGGTCGCAGCCTGTCAGACCCATAAACCGACGTGATCCTTCCCATCACGCAAGGCAGGCCCTGACATAAAAAAAAGGATATGACCCGTCCGCGGGGCCATATCCTTTTTTTGTTCAAGCCCCCGCCCCGGCATGCAGGCCGGGGCATTATGGGAACATGCCGCCCTATTCCGGTGCGGACGCGGTTTTTGCCTTCGCCACATCCGCAGCACTCACCGTTGTGGAAGACCGGGCAAAATGGTGCATGACGAAATTGGCGATATCCGCCACATCCTGATCGGAATACCCACCATGGAACGCGGGCATCGCGGCGGTGCCAGTCGCCGTCTGCAATGCACTGCCATGAGTCAGGACCTGCAGCAGGTTCTGCCCGTTCGCGGCCCCCAGCGTCGTACGTGCCCCGGCGATGGAGGCTACCGGGTTCTGTCGCCCGCTCCCATCAGGCAGGTGGCATCCGGCACACGCCCCCGCATACAGCATGGCGCCATGGCTGTCTGCCTGATCGTGGGTGGCTGTCGGTTGTGTGACGGCAGGCGGCGCGCCATCCGTGGAAGACCGCGCGGGAATGTCGCGCAGGTATTCAACCATGGCATCGATATCCTGACGGGTCAGGAAACGCAGGCTGTGGCTGACAACATCCCCCATGTCACCCGATGCGCTGCCATGGCCATCCGCATGGCCGGTGGACAGATAGGTGGCCAGGTCATCAGCGCTCCATGCGCCAATCCCGTCGGTTTTCGAGGACGTGATGTTATACGCCCGCCATCCCCCCACATCCGCCCCGGCATAGGCATTGGTGGCGGACACACCCATGGTGAACGTACGCGGTGAATGACATTCCGCGCAGTGTCCCGGCCCCTCGACCAGATACCGGCCGCGGTTCCACGATGGGGTGTGGGCAGGATCATCAGGGTGGGAGGATGCCGGTCCGTTGACCAGATTCCAGAAAATCATGGCTGAACGGATCGAAAACGGGAATTTCAGGGTATTTTCCGGCGGCCGCGCGGCACTGCTCGGCAGGGTCGCCAGATAGGCGCGGATGGCCTTGACCTCGTCTGGCGTCATATACGCGTAATCACGGTAGGGCATGGCCGGGTACAGGTGTTTCCACCCCGGCGAAACCCCGTCACGGACCGCCTTGACGAACTGGTCATCCGTCCACGCGCCGATACCTGCCTGCCGGTCCGCCGTGATGTTGGGGGAATAGATCACCCCCATGCCGGGAATGGCAAACGCACGCCCACCTGCGAATGGCGTGCCACCGGGGCGGGTATGGCAGACCTCGCAATCGGCCGCGCGGGTCAGGTACTGCCCATCAGGGGCATCGGCCGCCTGCGCCCCATGGATGCCCGTGCTGGCCAGAAGCGCGAACAGCATGCCGGTGATGCGGCCAAGGCCACGTTCTGTCATGGTCATCCCTGCTGCTCCTTCTCATGGCCAGAAGGCTGGTTAAGGGGGGAAAGCAGCGGCAAAAAGCGGTAACGCCGTTTCTGGACCGCCGCCATGGCGTTGGCCAGCGCGGGGGCGGCGGCGGCGGTGCCTGTCTCCCCTATGCCACCGGGGGATTCCGTACTCTCGATCAGATGGACATCGATCCGCCCGGGGGCCTCGTTCATGCGCATGACGCGCCATGTATGGAAATTGTCCTGCTGCACGCGCCCTTTTTCCAAGGTAATCTCGTTATACAATGCGGCACTGAAACCAAAGATCAGCCCGCCTTCGATCTGTGCCGCAATCTGGTCGGGATTGATGACCTGCCCGCAATCCACGGCGCAGGTCACGCGCCGGATGCGGACATCGTGCGGACCGGCCATTTCGATTTCAGCAACCGTGGCCAGGTACGACCCAAAGGCAAACTGCAGCGCGACCCCGCGCCCGCAATTAGGCGGCAGCGGCGTGCCCCAGCCGGATTCACGCGCCACGCGTTCCAGCACCGCAAGGGCGCGCGGGTTGTTGCGCACCATTTCACGGCGATAGGCCACGGGGTCGACGCCCGCGCGCTGCGCCAGTTCGTCAATGAATCCCTCCACCACGAACAGTCCACGCGTGCCACCCACCCCGCGCCACCATGCGGTAATCACACCGGGAGGTTCACGCCGTGCGAATTCCAGGCGATAGGCCGGATAGGTATAGGGCGTGATGACAGTGCCGACCGAAAGGTCATCATCATACCCGTTGGCACCCAGGCCAGAGGGTTCCCATCGCGCCACCACGGCAGGACCGACGATGCGATGCGTCAGGCCGGTGATATAGCCACGTTCGTCCAGTCCCGCTTCCAGATGGTCCAGATAGGCGGGACGGAAACGGTCACGGGTAATATCTTCCTCCCGGCTCCAGATGATCTTGAGCGGATGGGAAACCTGTCGCCCGAAGCGGGCGGCCTGCGTCACATATTCATGTTCCAGCCTGCGCCCGAAGCCGCCACCGATATACTGACTGTGCAGCCTGATCCTGTCCTTGGGCAGGCCGGTGACTTCCGCCGTGGTATCACGCGCGCGTTCAGCCACCTGCGTGCCGGTCCATATGTCGCAGCCATCGGGGCGGACATGGATGGTGCAGTTGATCGGCTCCATCGTAGCATGGGCCAGCAGGGGCTGGCGATAGGTCGCGCTGTACCGCCCATGTGCCTGGGTTATGGCCTGCTGTGCATCACCATGATGGTCCGCCAGGATGGCGGAACCGGACAGGCCGCCTTCCAACTGCCGATAGATTGCCTGCGTATCGACCGTGGCGTTCGGTCCTTCGACCCACTGCACATCCAGCGCCGCCAGTCCCTTGCGCGCAGCCCAGTAGTGGTCGGCCACAACGCAGACCGCATCATCAATCTGCAATACGGCAACCACACCACGTATCTTCAACGCCGCCTGTGTATCGACATGGCCAACGTGCCCACCGATCACGGGACAGGCCGCCACCGCGCCGACCTTCTGGCCGGGCACCTGCACGTCAATGCCGAACGTGGCCTGCCCGTCCACCTTCACCTGACTGTCCAGCCGGTGCATCGGGCGGCCGATCAGGCGGAACTGTGCCGGGATTTTCAGAACAACATCCTTCGGCACCGGCAGGTTCGCCGCATCCGCCGCAAGTTCGCCATAGGACAGGCGCTGCCCGGTGGGGCCGAGTATATAGCCGTCCTGCGCCACACAGGCGCCCGGGGCGCACGACCAGCGTGCGGCGGCGGCCTGCTGCAGCATGGTGCGCGCCGCAGCACCTGCCTGCCGCAACGGCATCCATTCGGTCATGGAGGAGGTGGACCCGCCGGTAATCTCGGCCCCGCCACCGGGCGGTGCGGCCTCGATCTGGACGGACTGGGGATCAATGCCCAGTTCCTCGGCCATCAGCATGACGGAGGATGTATAGATCCCCTGCCCCATCTCGATATTGGGCAGGATCATCGTAACGATATTGTCACTGCCGATCCGGATATAGGCATTGGGGGCGAAGCTGGCGGTTGCATCTTCCACCAGCATGCCCGCGCCACGGCTGCGCCCGGCGGGCAGGATGGCGGCCAGCACGAAGGCCCCTGCCCCGCCCAGAACCTGCCTGCGCCGGAGTGCCGGGAAAGAAATGCGTTTCGACGTCATGGGGTTGCCCCCTGGGCTGCGGCGACATTACGGATGGCGGCACGGATACGCATGTAGGTTCCACACCGGCACAGGTTGCCCGACATGCCCGCCTCGATCTGTTCATCAGTGGGATTGGGAATTTTTTTCAGCAGGGCGATCGCAGCCATGATCTGCCCGGGCTGGCAGTAGCCGCACTGCACCACGTCAATATCCAGCCAGGCCTTGCGCACGGCTGCGGCAACGGGATCCGCCTGCAGCCCCTCGATCGTGATTATGGCTTTCCGGGGCCCGATCAGTCCCACCGGCAGGGAGCATGACCGCACGGGCCTGCCATCGACATGCACGGTGCATACGCCACATTCCGCAATGCCACAGCCATATTTGGTCCCGGTCATGCCCAGCACGTCACGCAGCACCCACAGCAAAGGCGTATCGGGGTCGACGTCCACCTCGACACTTTTGCCATTAATCTGCAATATCAGCATGATATTCCTGTTCTGAGTGAATATGCCCCGCCTGCCGCGGTCTATTGATTTCGTGTTTGACTGTATCGCGGTTCCGTAACAAGTTCAATCAGCAGGTATATTCCCGACGGAATACAGTGATACCGTCATCCTTTTGTCGGCAGCACAAAGTATTCCGCCAGAAACATTACTGTCAGGCAATCTGGCAGCCATATTCATGGCGGGAAAATACGGGTTCCCGGGTACCGGCGTCCGGTGACGGTATCGCCAGCGGCAACCGGTCCCGGGTTCAGGTTATCGCGCCAGCCGGTCCATGATGCGGCCCCGTATCACGGCGGCAGCAACCCCGATGCGCCAGCCAAAATGGGCGGGAATGGGACGTACTGGCGAAGCAGGCAGCAGCAGGTCCCCTGCACCGGTCCCTTCTACCCGCCGCGCGATCTCACGCCCCATCAGCGTGGCCATGGCAACCCCCCGGCCGTTATAGCCGACGCATGCCATGATCCCTTCCATCGGTTCATGCCAGTGGGGATAATGGTCCAGCGTAATGGCGATCTGTCCGTTCCACCCGTAACGCCATGTCACATCACCCAAAAACGGCCATAGCCGCCGTGCATGCTGCTGCAGGAACGGAAAGGTTTCCGGCCCGGACAGGTCGAGCGAGGCTGAACGCCCGCCAATCAGCAGTCGCCCCGCCCCATCAATCCGGTAATAGGTAACCAGCTCACCCAGTTCATACACGACTTCACGCTGCGCCAGGATGCGCGTACGTACGGATTCAGGCAGTGGGTCGGTCGCAACAATCGCGCTATAGGCCGGGACCAGCGTGCGGCGCAGCCGGTTCCACAACCGGCCCGTATAGCCATTGGTGGCGAATACGACCTGCCGCGCATGCACGCTGCCCGCCGGTGTCCTGACCTGCCATTTTCCCCCGTCCCGCCGTAGGGAAAGGACCGGGCTGTTCACATGCACAGCCGCACCGGCGTCCATCGCCGCCCGGGCCAGACCCCGTGTATAGGCCAGGGGGTTAATCTGCCCTCCACGTGCATCGATAAACCCGCCACAGTAACGGTCTGTCCCGGTGTGCCGGGCAATATCACCCTGATCGAGCCATGTGACCGGGCCACCACGTTCACGACATTCGTTGAACAGGGTCCGTTCATGGTCCAGCTGGCCCGATGCCGTCGCGGCCCGGATCGTGCCGCCACGCGCCGCGTCACACTCAATGCCATGCCGTTCGATCAGGTCGAAAACCAGATCGGGCGCATTCCATGCCGCTTCAACCAGGGCACGACCGCGCGCACCCATGTCACGTTCGACCTCGGCAGGGGTATATTTGAGGCCGGGATTGACCTGCCCCCCGTTACGCCCAGATGCCCCCCAGCCAATGGCGTTCGCTTCCAGCACCATGGCCTTGTGCCCTGCCTGCGCAAGATGCAGGGCAGCCGACAGGCCGGTAATGCCGCCACCGATGATCACGGTATCGGTCACCTGCGCCGATGTCAGGACAGGCGCATCCGGGCCGGGCGGGGTGATGGCCGCGTACAGGCTGGGAGGAAGGGATTTGATGGAAGATGAAACCATGGAAAACGGGTACTCCAGCATAATCCGGCCAGGCCGGCATCAGGACATCATGACAACCGGGCAGGATCACCACGCAGGGTTGTGCCGGATGCATCATTCCGTTCAGCCTGACATTGGGCCATCCGGCGCCGCGTCCGATATCCCACGGACAGGTATTCCACAACGATGATCAGGCCCAGGCTGATCGTGCTCAGCACGATTTCCTGACGTGTATGATCCGTTGCAAAAAACATTGTGACAAGCGCGCCAAGCAGGCAGGCCAGCATACCATAGGACAGAAACGGAAACCCCCACATGGGCAGGGACACCGTTTCACCATTACGCAGGCAGGCGCGCCGCAGGCGGATATGGGCCAGCACGATCAGCACATAGTCAAACAGGATGAAGGTGCCGCTTGCACTGACCAGGAAGCTGAATACCCGCCCCGGCGCCAGCATGCCGATGACAGCGATAATGACCGCAACCGCACTGCCGCACAGAATGGCGCACGCGGGCGTACCCTGCCCGTCCCGCTGCAGGAACATGCGCGGCGCGTCATGGTTTTCCGCCAGGTCGCACAGGACCCGCGAGGTAATATAGATCCCGGAATTCAGGGCGGACAGCGTGGCGATCAGCATGACGGCGGTCATCAGGGCACGCGCAAACGGAATGCCGATATAATCCAGCGTGGCCAGGAAGGGCGAAGAACCCGGCACGACGCGCGACAGCGGAAGCAGCAGCAGGATCAACCCGATGGATGCCAGATAGAAAATCATGATCCGCAGCGCCACGGTCCGTGTCGAACGGGCGACGTTACCGGCCGGATCTGTGGTATCACATGCGGCAATACTGGTTATTTCCGCCCCGGCCATGGACATCATGATACCCGGTATCACCGCAAAAAGCGCGAATGTGCCATGCGGCACGAGACCCGCGACGGAAAACAGGCCGGACGCCACTTTCACATGCGACCAGAGCCCGAGCAGACCGGACAGGGCAAGCAGGATGAATACAATGATGGTGATGATCTTGAGGGCGGAGAACCAGTATTCGAACTCCCCATACCCACGCACGGAAAACAGGTTGACCACCGTCATGATGGCGACCGTCAGCAGTTCGATCACCAGATACGGCAAGGGCACATAGGGTGCGAGAAAGGCCGCGGCGGCAATGGCCTCGAACCCCAGGACGGTAGCCCACATGATCCAGTACAGCCATCCAGCGACAAACGCCACGCGGGGGCCGAGGCCACGCCGTATCTGGCCGACAAACGATCCCGTCCCGGGGGAAGCAACCGTCATTTCCCCCAGCATGCGGGTAATGCACATGACCATGATGCCAGACAGGAAATAGGAAAACAGCGCCCCCGCGCCCGCCGTTGCGATTGCGGTCGATGATCCGACAAACAGGCTGGCCCCGATCACGCCGCCAATGGAAATCATCGACACATGCCGGTCCTTGAGCCGTGCCGCCTGTGACGGGGCTTCAGCAGCACTGTTGTGTGGGGGAATCCGGCTCATATGCTTCTCCTGCCCTGACACTGCACATTCCGTATGGCGCAGGAATCATGAGTTACAATACACGTCACCCCCACCAACCCGCTCCCATGCGCCATGCGCAGGGAAAATATGGGGGCTGTATCCGGTTGGTTTATCCTTTCACAACCAGTTTCATTTATTGTCTATTTCACGCTTATCAAGCGCAAGGTCATAGGCATGAATGACCGTTGCCGCCTGCGGACAGGCATGAATGACCTCACGCACCACATCAAGCCGGTAGGATTGCAGGCTGTAGTTACGGAACGGCGCCTGTCGCAACCGCGCCACCTCGGCTGTGGTATAGGGGGGCGCGCCCGCAGGCACGCTATCGCCCCCCAGGCCAAACGCAACATAATTCATGAGATCGGCAAGATCGGCCGAAGACAGCGGGGAAAACGCAACATTGGGCAGATGGATCATGTATTCGCGCCCCTTGGGCGAACACAGGAAATATCCGGCCTGTCCCTTCAGATCAGGTACGACATCAGATGCCGATACCCCCGTTATGCCATGGCAGCCGCCACAACCGACCAGATAATGCGCCCTGACCTGTGACAGCACAGGTCCATTCTCCCCTGCCGGATGCGCATTCCCGCCATCGGCATGGGCGGTCAGGGGTAACGCGGCACTGAATGCCAGGATGGTAGCGACAGACATTGCAATCGGCAAAAACCATGGACCGGGCCGTTCCCTACGCATCTGCATAACCGTTTTCTGTACTTATTCAGCCTGCCCGACTATGGCAGCGGTAGAACAATGATAGGCGGCGGAGGTCGTACCGAAACACCAGATGATGTCATTGCTGGTCTGTGGTCGGTAAATCGGCATTTCGCGGTCTGCCGTATTGCATTCGCAATCCGATGACGTGGTACAGGTGGTACGCCCGCAGCAATCACGATAGGCGATGACATACGAACGCCCGTCATCCGGATTACGACAGGTGCCGATCCACGATACCGGCGAAGGCTGCGTGCCCGGCGGGCAGGTATGGATACCACCGCCACAGCACCCGCACAGCACGCCGTCAATCGCGCAATGCCGCCAGTAATTGCATTTTGTGGGATCGGATGACTGGGCGCGCCGTTCAAAATCGGACAATGTCGTCACATCCGCCGGCCTGGGTGCGGCACTTCCCGCCGCGGCCCTGGCGCGCTGTACCGGCAGAAGCGGGAAAACACCACCGGCGACCATGGCCGTCCCCACCCGTCCCAGCACACCACGGCGCGAGGATGATGAAGCCAGCTTACGGGTTAACTGTTCCCCTATCTGCTCCAGAAATGATGGTTTCATCCGATAGATCCCTTAAACTTTCCAGTCGCTTTTGGAACATTCACATACAGAAGACGGGTCGCCGGTTACGGCTGCGGCACAATTGAAATGCCACTGGCTTTTGCCTCAACCGTTTTTTCAACCTGACCGGTTGTGGCAGACAAAATGGCCATCTTCTTGGATGCCAGCATGGCATATATCTGTGGATTGGCTGTATCGGGGCTGACTGTAATGCCCTTGGCGGGCGAAGGCAGGTCAATACGCTGCAACAGATGCTGGGTCGTGACATCATAGACCCAGACCTCGGTCCCTTCCTGCTTGTGGGTCCAGTATCCCCCCACATGCATCAGGACATACAGCCTGTTGTCTGCTTCATGCCATGCAAATGGCTGGTCTCCACCCGGACGCCATGCCTGTTCCTGCTGTCCCGTACCGGCTGCGGACTGGCCTGCTGCAGCCTGTAGCGACCAGGTTTTGCCCATGACGGGCGTTGCCCCCAATGTGACGGGATAAACCTGTCCGGTATAGCTTATGAACAGGGCCTTGCCCGTCTTGCGATCAACCTGGCTCTGTTCAAATACGGGATCGCGGTTGGCATCGAAAAACGGCTTGCTGTGGGTGACGTTTACGTTATTGCCCGCCAGCGCCACGTTGGTCAGGGATCCGTCACCGCAGATGGTGGAAAAACCATCATGCGCCCAGGGGAAGATCAATGCGCAACCGGGTATGTCAACCGTCCGGGCTGCCTTGTGTTCATGCAGGTCAACCACGGTGACGCCAGTCGCGGGACTCATGTCGAATACGAATGCCCAGTGGCCATCCTGACTGAGTTCCAGGTTCTGCTGCTTGAATACCGCCAGACCACGGGGCGGCAGTTCAATTTCATGTGTCAGGTCAAGGGTATGTGCGTCATAGTCCCGCAGGAAATCTTCCCGCGTGCCATGATCTCCCCGGCTCCACATGGTTACGGCGACGTAAATATCCTTACGGTCGGGGGCAATGGCGATATTATCGACCATCTCGGCAGGGAGCGTGCCCAGTATCCGTCCCTTGTCCCCGTCATACAGGGTAAAGGACTGTTCCCCCGTGGCCACCAGAACCGAATGGTCGCCCATTGGGGGAAGGCTGGCCACGTCGCTCTGTTCCGGCTGAAGAACGGGAGGGATGGCTTTCGCCATATCCCCCACCGATACCCCCATTCCGATAACGCTGGCCAGCAGCAGGTACCTGGGTCTGGAAAAACACGTCATTGCCCTGGCTATCCTTTCACGACAGCGAACAGGCAGCCGGGAAAGACCGACGCATTCCGCACCCTTCCATTACCCGGCCCCGCTGTATTTTGTTAGGTCAAATATCAGTATTCAGCCTTGATCGTGCCAAAGTATTCACGCACGGCACCACGTTCGATGGACTGCATGTCCCCACTGGCCGGGAAACCATTTTCGCCCATCATGGAGATGTACTTGGCGTTGAACAGGTTGTAGACAGTGAAGCTGGCGGTCACGTTATGCAGGAAGCCAACCTTGCCGAAATGATAGCTCGCCCCCAGGTTTGCCAGCCAGTATGCGGGCACGTGGGTATCGTTCAGCAGCGAATACTGTCGTTTGGAGTAGTAGTTCACATCCAGGTAGGCAGAAGCCTTATGCCAGGTATAGGACAGGTTCGCCTTATACATGACCGACGGGTAGCCATCCATTTTCTTGCCGCGCAGGTTGTAGCACCCTGTTGTGGCAGACGTCAGGCAGATCGGTACATTGGCCGCATAGGCAAAGTGGTTGTAACTGACCGAGTTGGTGATCGCCAGTCCCTTGACAGGGGTAACCGTCAGCACCGCATCCATGCCCCACTGGCTGGCATGCTTGGAATTGATGAAGGAAGCCGACTGGTCACCGCCACCGATGCCGCTTGCCGCGGAAATCAGGCGATTATAGTTGTCGGAATGGTAACCATCGATCCCGGCCGTCAGCAGGCGTGACGAATAACGATAACCCAGCACATAGGTAAAATCGCGTTCCGGGGTCAGCGTCTTCTTCAACTGGTTGAACTGCGACTGCGTCTGGACCATCCACGGCCCCGGCTCATTCGCGCTGGCATAGGGGGATGCACTGTAGGGGCGCATGTTTTCTGCAAAATCGAAATACAGTTCATGACCCGGCAGGAAACGCCAGTCCAGGTTTACCGCAGGCAGGAATGCCGCGGCGGATGTCATCGAACCCGTGGGCCCCGGATTGGTCAGGCCGGAATAATTCCCGGTCGGGTCATACGCATAATCCCCCCCTGCCGTGGTCTGCAGCATGGACTTGAAACCATAGGTCGCCGTAAAATTGGGCAGGATGCGCCACGTATCCATGACATGATACTGGAACGTATTGGTGCTCCACTTGTATGCCCAACCGGTCGCGAACGCCTGACCATAGGTGGTATAGGGACCAGTCGTGGTCAGCGGCGCACCATGTCCCAGCGCAGGCTCATTGAAGTAATCAGTCAATGCGGAACTGGAGTTGTTTTCATACCATGCACCTGTATTGATGGTATGATTGCCGATCTTGTATTCGAAATAGGTATTGAAGCCCTCGCGCATCTCGCGATTCATCCAGACCTGTTCGGACAGAGGCGCGCCCGTTCCGGGAGAGTATGTGCCTGGCGCGCTGTATGTTGCGTTGGAAAGGTCACGATGCGCATAAAGCGTCGTCTTCCAACGCAGGTTATTGGCCAGCTTCAGGTCGAAATTGATGCCACCGATATAATCCTGCGTGGACTGCCCGGCATCATAAAGCTGGGTATAGTTGCCGCTTGTCAGCGAATTCCAGCCAGAAGGATAATTCCCCTCCGCATAGCTGTAGGCCTGCGCATAGTTGGGATACAACAACTCCTGCCGCCAGCCATACTTCTGCAGCGATCCCAACGATTTATCCAGATAGCCGTAAACTTCGGCATTGTTCCAGTTAAAGAATGCGGTCATCTTGCTTTCCTCGCCAATCGGCTGGACAAGCTTCGCATTCACCTGCTGCATGAAATCAGGGCTATCTGCGTCATATTTCTTTTCGAAATCACGCGAATATGCCACATAGAAACGGGTTCCGGTCTTGTTCAGCTTGCCGCTGTCCACCCGGACATAGGTGCGCTTCATCGCATAGCTGCCGAAGCCCTGCGAGACGGTGGCACCAGCCTTTTCCTTGGGATCCGCAGTAAAGAACTGCATCGTCCCGCCAAGATTGGTATTGGATGGCAGGTCAACCGCCCCGGCCCCCTGCGAAACGCTGACCCGGCCGATATCGTCGGATATCCACGCATTCGCAATATTCAGGCCGTTGGTCGTGGTATAGGTCTGATCATTCAGCGGCACGCCATCAAGCGTCACGCCCAACTGGTTCATGAAGAAACCGCGCATGTAAACGCTGGCGCCCCAGGTATCGATACCCAGCGGGTCAGTGGAACTGTAGCTGACGCCAGGCAACTGCCCAACGGCCTTCAGCACGTTCTGGCCCGGCACCTGCTGTGCCAGTTCCTTCTTGCCAATCACGTTTTCACTATTATGCGAAATGGCGCGACGGGTATGGCTGACCGTCAGGACTTCCGGCTTGCCAGCGGTCACGCGCGCATTGCTGTTGGTGGTAACGTGGACCTGCTTCGCCCCGCCCATGCTTCCCCGGATCGGATGATGCGCCGGCGTGACCGTGGAAGAACCCGTATCGGAAGAAGACTGTACGGACTGCGCCCGGGCATGATGGTCACCGCCGAAAATCAGCGCTGATGATGTCAGAAGTAAAGATATGTACCTTGGTCTCAACATCCACATCCGCTCAACTCTCCCACGCATCCCGAATTCAGGTTTCGATCAATGCCCATTTTCTATTCGGAACAATCAACGCTGCATAGGAACAATCTTTCTTTCCCATTACAATTTCGGAAGTGTAGCGATATCTGTGGCCGTAACGACACACCTGACAGTGGCCACATGGCCATTGCCACCATGCGGAGCATATCAGTTCGGTCAAAAAACGGGATCGAAATTAAAATCGATTAAAAATCAATATTGTATTGTATATATTCAATTGCATCACACTGATCGAATGTGACTGGAACGTGTTATATCATGCATGCCGGATCTCCATCCGCGCGGGATGCGTCATCGGGCGCAACCTGTGTTAAACATGCAACACACCCCCGTTAAAAAAATCAGTGCCCCCTGCAAGCAATTGACTTGCCCAATACTAGCCCGTTTACGCCAACGGCTCTGTTATATTGTAGCGCATGCATTACAATATATTTCTTAACTGTATTAATTTATTGAAATGTAATTACATTTACTTTTTATTTTGTGTATTAAATATAAATATTAATTCTTGTTGCCAAACGGAACAAAAAAGAAGACAGCCGGACTTCATGAAGCCCGGCTGTATCATATCAGGCCGGTGCGCCCGGCAATGGCAGTTCGCCAGTTAGAAACTGCGCGCGGCCAAGGCCAAAGCTCCAGTGTTCATCCTGATTTTCAATAATGGAGACCATCAGGTCGGATGGCGCCAGGCCACAGCGGGCCTGCAGTGTTTCCGCCAGCAATTTATAGAACGCGGCAATCTGTTCCTTGCCACGCGGGCGGGAAACGACCTGCAGCAGCACGACCTTGGGCGTACGGGGAATATCCAGCCCCGTATCCTCGATCACCATATGGGTCGGTTCATGCTCGGATACCAACTGGTAGCGATCACGCGCCGGTACCTTGAAGGCTTCCAGCATGGCATCGTGCGCCGCGTCCAGCAGGCTGCGCAGTTCGGCCGGGTTTCGCTGACCCTTCACAACGTGGAAATGCAGCAAAGGCATGATATTTTCCTTTTTCTATCTGAAACCAGTTACTCAGCCCACCTGGGTAATGAGCTTGCGCAGTGTCGAAACCATGTCACGCAGTTCCTGCGCGGTAGAGATGAACGGGGGACCGAACGACACCGTATCACCCGTGCAGCGCAGCAGCAGTCCGTTGCGCAGGCCTGCTTCAAACAGCGCCAGTCCACGCGCACCGGGCTTGCCGTCCACCGGCTTGAAGTCAATGCCCGCCGTCAGCCCGATATTACGGATATCGGCAATGACATCCAGGTCCTTCAGGCTGTGTATGGCGTCCTCCAGCACGGGTTCAAGTTCACGCACCCGGGCAACCAGACCTTCCTCGCGCATGACATCCAGCACCACATGCCCTACGGCCGCCGCCATGGGGTGACCGGAATAGGTATAGCCATGACAGAACTCGATGGCATTTTCCGGGCCGGTCATGAAAGTATTGTAGATTTCGTCGGTAACGATCACGCCACCCATCGGCACGATACCGTTGGTGACCGCCTTGGCAAAGGTGATGATATCCGGCGTCACGCCAAAACGCTGGGCACCGAAATTTTCGCCCATGCGGCCAAATCCGGTAATGACTTCATCAAAAATCAGCAGGATGCCATTGGCCGTGCAGATTTCACGCAGGCGCTGCAGGTAGCCGACCGGCGGCACGATCACGCCCGTTGATCCCTGTACCGGTTCGACAATGACCGCCGCGATGGTGGATGCATCATGCAGGGTCACCAGCCGGACCAGATCTTCCGCCCGATGCGTGCCCCATGTCGGCTGCCCGCGGGTAAAGGCCATGTGCTGCGGTTCATAGGTATGGCGCAGATGGTCGACACCCGGCATCATGCCTGCGGCAAACATCTTGCGGTTGGACACGATGCCACCCACGGACATGCCGCCAAAGCCCACGCCATGATACCCGCGTTCGCGCCCGATCATGCGGAAACGGTTACCCGCGCCCTTGATCCGGTGATAGCCCAGCGCAACCTTAAGTGCCGTATCCACCGCTTCCGATCCGGAATTGGCGAAAAAGACGTGATTCATCTCCTGCGGGGCAAGATCGGCAATCCGTTCGGCCAGCGAAATGGCGCCGGGATGGGTCAGTTGGAAACATGGCGCGAAATCCAGTGTCTCGGCCTGCTTGCGCACGGCTTCGACAATGCGCGGATGGGCGTGGCCCAGCGGGGTGCACCACAGACCCGAAAGGGTATCAAAAACCTTGTTACCTTCGCTGGTGGTGTAATATGCCCCCTTGGCGCTGACCAGCGTACGCGCTTCCATATCGGCGCGCAGCAGGCGGTTGGCGGTAAAAGGTTGCCAGTAAACCCCTTCACGCTCGTTACGGAGGAGATCCGCTTTTTCTGAATCCTGAGCCATATTACAATCCTGTTACCGAAATACGCCCCCAATCCCTGGTGCGGAGACGATTCATTCCATAAACGTAATACCCAACCGACATCCTGTATATGTACAATCAGCCGACACATCATGAAACTGTACTGATTGGGAACACATCCACCATGACTTCCTCATCTCCCTTTCCCAATCCGGACCGGCGCAACCCCAAGCCCCTGGTCGGCCAGATCGGGCAGGATATTGAAGACCGTATCCGCAGCGGCGTGCTACGTCGGGGGGAACGCCTGCCCTCCATCCGGCGCATGGCACGACAATGCGGGGTCAGCACCATTACGGTCGCCAATACCTATCTGCGCCTGGCGACTGCGGGGCTACTGGAAAGTCGTGGCACCCGGGGGTATTTCGTCACGGGGCCGACACCCGAGACACCGATGCTACAGCGGTCGATTGATTCGATGTGGCTGCTCCAGCATGCGTATGAGGACGAGGCCCCGGTCATCAAGGCCGGATGCGGCTGGCTTCCGTCTGACATGCTGTTTACATCGGCGGCCCAGCGTGCGCTGACGGGGCTGTCCGCACAGAAACTGGCGAGCATGCTGGAATATGGCAATCCCTACGGCCATGCCGGGTTGCGGCACAACATCCGGCAGATGCTGGCGCGTCGGGACATCGGGTGCGAGGAAAGCAGCATCATCCTGACACATGGGGCAAGCCAGGCGCTGGAACTGGCGGTCCGCTGTCTTTCGACACGGGGCGATACGATCCTGGTGGAAGACCCGGGTTACTGCAATCTCTATCCGGCGCTACAGGCGCTGGGACTGCAGATCGCCAGCATTCCGCGCCTGCGTGACGGCCCCTGCCCCGAACAGCTTGAACGGATCATACGCCAGTACCAGCCGCGCCTGTTCATCACCACATCCATCCTGCACAACCCCACCGGCACCTGCAGCACGGCGCAGAACATGCACGATGTCCTGCGTATTGCCCGGCAGAATAACGTGACAGTGATCGAAGATGATATCTTCCTTGACCTTGCCCCAAACGGGCAGCAGACGCTTTCACAACTGGGCGGCCTGAAGACGGTCATCCATATCGGCAGTTTTTCCAAAACCATTGGGCCGGGACTGCGCGTAGGCTATGTCGCATGTGACCCGGATACCGCACAGCGTATCCTGCGTCAGAAAATGGCCAGCAACCTGACCACGGCCCCCCTGAACGAGGAAATTGTCCATAACATCGTCAGCAGCGGACTTTACCATCCGCATCTGGCACATCTGCGTGAAAGCCTGATGCGGGCGCAGGCACGCGTCTGTGCCAGACTGGAACAGGTCGGCATGCAGCTTTACTTCCATCCTGCAGGCGGGATGTTTGCATGGGCACGCTTCCGGGAGGATATGGATGTGCGCGCCCTGGCGGAACGGGCATGTTCATATGACATCATGCTTGCCCCCGGCCATCTGTTCCGCCCCGATGAACAGCCATCGCAATGGTTCCGGTTCAATGTGGCGCATGCGGATAATCCGCGTCTTTTTGCCTTTCTTGAAAATATAAAAAATTAATGGCGTAAATTAATTAATAATCAGGATGACCGATAATGTGCCGTTTTGCATGCGGGATTTCCTGGCCAGCCCTTTCTGGCAGGCTGCCGTAATCTTTACCGATTGTAAAATATCATTCTGTAGGATGTGCGCACTTTGGTAAAATCTATCAGGCCCTGGAAATGTATCCCTTCAAATCCGCAGTATGCATGATTGTAAAAAATGAAGAATACCGCATAAAAGAATGGATATGCTACCATAAGGCCCTTGGCTTTGATTCCATTATTATATTCGATAACAATTCAACAGACAGAACGCGAAATGAAATTGAAAAAATTTCACGTTTCATGGATGTCAGATATCACGCATGGGAAAATAAAGAATATTTCTATCAGATAGATGCCTACAATTCATGCATTTCGACATATCGTGATGAATTCAGGTGGATTGCATTTATCGATTCTGATGAATTCATTGTTCCCAAGCATGATGAAAACATCAATCACTTTCTGCAGAAATATACCGATTATGATGCACTCGTCCTGAACTGGGCCATGTTTGGATCGTCGGGGCACATCACGCCACCAAAAAATCTGGTCATCGAGTCCTTTACCAGAAGGTCAGACGAACATTTTTTCAATGCACGCCATGTAAAGACAATACTGAACCCCGCCAGGACAAAGCATTGCATCAATCCCCATGTTTTCGAGATTGACGGCCAGACCGTCAATGTCCACCGCAAGGAACCGGAATGGGAAAAGGCGGGCATCGTCAGTTATGTTCCGATCTATGATGAGTGCCAGATCAATCATTATTATACCAAAAGCCGCGAAGAATGGATCAGGAAACTCCAGCGCGGGTATCCAGACATGGATACGTCAGCGTTCGACGATGAAAAGGTTCTGGAAGGTTTCCGCTATGCTGATCTGAATGATGTAGAAGATCTGTCAGCCTTGCGTTTCCTGAAGAAAACAAAAAATATAATTTTCTCGATCGATACACTATCTGGCCTGTTGCCAGAAATCCCATGACCCTGTCCACTCGGCCCGACATGATGTTTCCCGCATATGATATGCCTTCTGGTACCTGTCTGTTGATGGATTTCCATGGGCATATATTATCTGTGTCCATGGACGGGCATGTGCAGGCCACATCTATCCTTTCCCACTCTACCCCGCTTTTATTTGATCTCCGCCATTCATGCCTGAAATTTCAGGCTGAGAAAGTGTGTCTTTATACAAAAGAAGATCGTATTTTTATTGCACCGCGGGATATGTCCTGCCTTCAGATTCAGCAGGAAGGCCATTTCATCTTTCTGTCCAATGGCCCAACCTACATATCATCCAATCCCGACGGTAGGGTGGACCTGAAAAACAACCGGGAAAACTGGGAAAAATTCTTCCTGCTTCCATATGATGGATTTGCTTTCCTGAGATGCATGATGGAAAACGGTTTCCATTCCGGATCGCTGGGACAGTTTTTCAATGCGAGAAAATGTATAGTAAAAAAATTCCATGTCCGGTATGCGGATATAAGCTTCAGCCTTGAACAGAATTCACATATATCATTTCGTGATAGCACCATATCCTATGGAAATATCAGTATCGATCAGATAACCGTTCTGAATCCTGCAATATATTTTTGCGTATTCGGGAAACGTGAATTTCTTGATATGTTTATACTATGTGCACGATCGATCATGAAACGATCCAATGTGAATTTTACATTCATCATCATAACCGATCTCGATATTGACGATGTGATGGAAGCCACCGCATTCATCATCAAGAAAAAAATAATCCCGGCGCATTTCCTGTCAAAGATGGAATATCTGTACGCACGCTTTACAATCACGCGCTTTGACAAGCTTTCTTCCTATCAACCGGTTATCTATTCCGACATCGACGTTATATGTAATGCCTCCCTTAAATCACTTGTTGAAACAGCCCTGTTGAATGAGAATATCCTGGTGAATACGGAACAGGGAAAGGAAGGACAGGACATCTGGTTTGGTGGAGAATTCATTTCCACTGATCCATATCTTGAAGACAGGCAGGCATTATCTGTCAATTCCGGTCTTTTTTGTTTCAACAATATCCGGTCCGTAATTCCCCTGTTTCAGACAACCCTCAGGATCTGCCATGCAGCCTACACGAAATGGGGACACGACCTGAAAGCTTATGACCAGCCATGTTTCAATTATGCGTTGAAAAAAATGGGACGTTTTGACCTGACATCTCTTTCGGCATATGTCGTCAATTTCTCTGATGGCAATTTTGATGCCATGGAAGCTCGTGGCCTGGCCCATTTTTGTGGGGGGGTCGGTGTCTTTTCATCCAAATATAAGCTAATGTCCGAATACGCGAAATATCTGGAAATATCATAAGAAAATAGGGAAAATATATTCTCTCTTTTATTCAATATATTTACCGAGCAGGATGGGGTACCAGTGTCCATTTTCAAAAATGACAGGCACATGATCGTCGCTGTCGTTGATCTCCATCCCTTCCTGGGGATCCCGGATATTCAGTATCTGCTGGCGCGTCATGGATGCAAGACGTAATCCCTTCCCTGACATCAGGATACCGCCAGACCATGTATTCCCGTTATCATCCACGCTGAATTCTGTTGTTCCTTTTACCTGATAGGCCAGTTGGTTATGTCCCATGTAATTTGAAAACTGCAGCGTATGGTGATTTTTGCTCTCATTGGTGCCTTCGGCGGAAAAATCAATAATCTGGTTGGCAGCTAGGCGAATGATCGCGCTATTGCGTTCGGTCAGGGATATTTGTGTCGTGTCGATAAAGGCATTCCTGACGACAATATTACCCGAAAGGAATGTATTAAATGATACATTCTGATCATTATTGTCCCGATTGGCCCATATCCCGACCCCGATGCCTACCCTGTAATCGGCGCCACGCATCCACACAACCGTTCCGTCAGTAACCAGGCCATGAATATGATCAGGAAATTCCAGTTTCTTAAAACCGGTTTTTCCTGATCTGGTGCAAATATATATGGCTGCTATTCCACTACGATCAACATTGATAACCCTGTTTCCAACATCATAGTCCTTACCGGCAACATACTGATCAAAACCATGCGGCCCCGCAGACAGATAGAGCAGTTTCCTATCTGACTGCTTGGGATCATAAAGGCTTTCCGGGGTATCCGCACCATTTGCATTGATATCCAGTTCATTGGTCTGTGCCCATGATCGCGGCGGCAGGCCGGTATAGTCATTCAGTTCGGAAACCAGGGCCCATGTACTGCTTTGCCCGTACTTGTTGGCTTTTATTTTCAGTCCCTGATCCTGTGTCGACCATGTGTTGTTGCCATAGGAATCCATGACATCGTTTATGCCGACAACAGATCCATTGACGTTCCTGTTGGCAGGGTCATGTGCCCCATTGATAGTATAGACTTCCAGATTGGGTTTATCGGGGAATACATTGCCCCAGGCCCAGCGGTTGTCCGCGCTGTAATTTGAATATCCTATACTGACGGTCGGATGTTCACTGCCGCCACTAAAATCCGTGCGCCGGAACCACCGCCCACCTGCAAGGTTGCGGATATACAGATCCCCATCCCCCAGCGCCAGGTCCAATGGTTGCGTCGTATTGCCAAGGGAAAGACCACATATGTCTTCCCACGCTACGGTTTTTCCTGCGATATGAGGCGCCCAGGGATAGCCGGATCTGTTGCGCATACCCGGCCATTTCCCGCATGGCAGGATCAGCGTGGCATTGTCTGGAACCGCGTCATACGCAGCCAGTATCCGTGACTCATCATCAATACCGCCATCCAGTCTGGCACCCATGTCGCGCAGGTCATACAGGTCCGCTGTCCTGTGCGCAGGCGTAGCGTTTGCATTATTGGCAGCCACGGTTATCAGACAACAGAGCAGTAACCGAACATGAACCGTAAACCGCCTGCTGCTGTGCATTGATAAACCTCTCCACGAGAACAATGTGACAGCGCAGGAGGATATTCAGATAAGATTAATTTCTGTTTTAAAAATTCCGATCAGATCCGCCAAATGACCGTTGAAACATCAGCCTTTGAAATACCTGCAATCATTAGGCAGTTCGATGCCACCTTTTTAAAAAAAAGAAACATCCAAAAATTTTTATTGTTTTTTATTAATTAATTACTTTGAAATAGCCTACAAGACCCAATACAGCCAACTGGTGCCCGCCGCGCCATCTCCACTATGGAAACGGCGCGTACGGGCCAGCCTGAACTGTTCAGTCCCGATTACGATGCTGTCCAGTATCCGAGGATCGCCTTGATTTCCATGAAATCACGCAGACCATACACACTGCATTCCCGCCCATTGCCAGATTGCCCATATCCGCCAAATGGTGCGGCAACGGTCCACGGGGCGCCATTGATGTTCACGTTGCCCGCGCGCAGGAAACGGGCGACATGCCGCGCATGGGACAGGTCACCTGACTGGATATATGCCGCCAGACCATAGGGCGTGTCATTGGCGATCTGGATCGCATGTTCTTCGTTATCATAGGCCATTATGACCAGAACCGGCCCAAAAACCTCCTCCTGTGCAATGGCCATGTCGGACGTCACATTCCCGAATACGGTTGGGCGCACATAATACCCGCGCGTCAGGCCCTCCGGCCGACCCGGCCCGCCACATACCAGCGTGGCCCCTTCATCCATCCCCTTTTGGATCAGCGTCTGGATGCGATCGAACTGGAGATGGCTGACCACCGGGCCCAGATCGATTTCCGGGTCCGTCGGGTCACCCACGCGAATGGTGGCAGCCGTCCGGCGGGCGATATCCAGTGCTTCTTCCATCCGGGCCGCAGGGACCAGCATGCGGGTTGGCGCATCGCAGGACTGGCCCGAATTGCTGAAGCATTTACGCACGCCCTGCGCCACGGCCTGTTCCAGATCGGCATCAGGCAGGATGATATTGGGCGATTTCCCGCCCAGTTCCTGATGAACGCGCTTGACCGTATCCGCCGCCAGACGCGCCACCGCCGCACCAGCACGGGTGGACCCGGTAATGGAGACCATGTCGACCAGCGGGGAACGGGCCATCGCCTCCCCCACTTCGGGACCGGTGCCGTTCAGCATGTTGTACACACCCGGTGGCAGACCAGCTTCATCAAGGATTTCGGTAAACAGCAAGGCGCTGAGGGGCGCAACTTCACTGGGTTTCAGGATAATGGTGCAACCCGCCGCAAGTGCCGGCGCAACCTTGCAGGCAATCTGGTTCATCGGCCAGTTCCACGGTGTAATCAGGCCGGTAACGCCTACCGCTTCATGGACGATCAGCATGTCATCGCGTCGTTCCTCAAACGGGAAGTCACGCAGTACCGTCACCATTTCTTCCAGATGCGCCATCCCCGCCCAGGCCTGGCTGTCATACGCACGGGTCAGGGGGCTGCCCATTTCCAGTGAAATGGCCTGGGCCATTTCCTTCATGCGCCTTTTATAGATCTCCACGATCCGTTCCAGCGCCGCCAGGCGGGTGGCGCGGTCGGACATGGACCATGCGGGAAACGCCGCCCGGGCGGCCTTGATCGCCCGTTCCGTATCCCGGGCATTGCCCAGTGTGATGCGGGCGCAGGGCTGCTCGGTTGCGGGATTGATGACATCCATCTGTTCCCGTCCGTCTGGCGTAACCCACTGCCCGTTACAATACATCTGGTGGGCGTGCGCAGAAATCGGGTTGTCGCCTGTCATGACTTACATTTTTCCTTCGTTAGTATGTGTATCAGCCGCATTGCCGGGCACGGTCGGGACAAACGGATACTGGCCCGCATCCAGCAGTTCCGTCACGGCACGGTGGGCTTCAAGAAAGGCCGCGTCGGTATGGGGACTGGCCGCCGCATCCGAATTGGCGATTGCAATGCGCCCGAACAGCTGCCTGCCCACCACGCAGGGGCGCGCTTGTGTTTCCGTAAACACCCATTCAGCCGGATCATACAGGCTGTTATAGGTATAGGCATAACCATGCGGCCAGCGATTGACGGTTATGGCGGCAATATCACGGGTGGCGTCAAAGCCGCCCGCACCCAGCACGCGCTGCAGCTGATTGCGGATTTCATGCTCAAACGTCTCGAATGAAATGCCCAGCAGCATGCCACGCGCGGCCCGGTACTGTTCGCGCTTTGACAGACCCGGCACGCTGAACGTCTTGATCATGCGGATGACAATGGGACGATCAGGGTCGGATGGCAGGGAAAGTCCACCAAGGGCCGCGGGTTCGGCAAGCGAGATCTCATCAAAATACATCCCCGGACAACGGATTTCACTTACACCCAGTTTTTCAAATGCCCGCCAGTTGCGCAATGCCACATTCACGTAAACAATCGGTCCCTTGACGCCATAGGCAAGTGCTTTCTTCTGGGTCTCGGGCAGTGTCGGCACAAGGTAAGGAATGAACATGTTCCAGCATGCCATGACCACCTGCCGGGCCTGCACCTGATGATACTGCATGGGGGACGCGTCCCCGGCAGCCGTATACAGGACCGATACCTGCCGCGCCTGATCCGGGGCGCCGTCATGGGCAACATTCATGACCATGCTGCCCAGTCGCAGGCGTACATTGGATCTGGCCCGATCCAGCGCGGCATAATCGAACGTGGCGGTCGCCATGTCCTCCTGCGTGCGTGCCTTTGTCGCAGCCGGGATAAGGGAGGCGACCAGCAGGCGCGCAAGGGTTGCGTTGCCATCGGGGAAATGGACGCTATGCCCGCTTTCCTTCTGCCGCCCGTGCTGGCCGCCGGGCAGGTCGGCCAGAAGCCCCTCCGGCACATCCCCCAGTCCCAGCCCCGAAAACCCTGGCAGCCCCAGCGTCCAGGCGAACAGCGCGGGCAGCGTATCCGACCCGACACAGAAAACACCACTGCCCGCCTTGCGAAAGAACCACAGGATGGACGGATCGACCTTTGCCCAGTTGCTGAGGTAATCCGGGTACGAAATACTGGCGAGGAATTTCTTCTTTTCCGCAACGGAGCGGCCATGCAGGTAATCCGGCTGCCGCGCTGAAAGCAGGCGCATAAGGTCGGCACGTGCGTGGCGGCTGAGTGGCGCATGTTGCAGGGCATGGGCATTCAGGCAGTTTTCCGTCCCCACGGCGCTGCGCACCAGGGTATCGGCATGCCATGTTTCCTGATCAAAAAACAGGCCCGGTCCCATGCCATGGCTGGAATAAAGGGACTCGTTGGGCGCATTTTCCTTCAGGTAACGATCGAGATCGACACCGATATCATCCAGAATCATCCGTGCCCACTGGTTGTAGCGTTCCGGAGATTCAACCTCCAGCGTGCCACCGTTAAGCACCATGCGCGCGCCATCGACACTGAATTCGTTCCGCTTGGCATGTCCCCCGAAATCGTCATGGTTATCGATGATGAGGATCTTCTTGTCTGCGCCTGCATATTTGCGAAAAAAATGGGCCGCCGAAAGACCGCTCAGTCCACCGCCCACGATAACCAGGTCATAGACCTCGCCCGTCTTTCGGATCCTGTGGGCCGGAATGGTTCCGTCACGCAGGGCATGTGCCGCCTCGAACGCACCGGGATGACTGCCACGCATGCCTGTCCGTGCCGGTGGGGCAATACCTGCCGTACCCGCTGCCCGCGCCTGCCCTTCCATCATGCCGGTCGCGCCACTGACCAGCACGCCATTGATAAAATCACGACGCGTAATCGCGGGCGTGGAAACCGTTGTTTTCCTTGACATCCGGAATAAGACCTTTTGAAACCAGAACGGAATGGTTTCGCAAAATAATCTTAATTCCCGATCCTGACCATGCCTTTTCGTTCCCGATTGAAAACGTTACCCTTCCGGACGGAAAACCGTACCATACGCGTTGCCGTGGCAGTTTATTCTGATATTGCAACATGGTGCGCATGAATAAGATATAACCCATACCCATGGACCCGGCATGACTGACAAATCTCCAGCCGATACACCCCGGATAACACGTCGCAACGTTATACAGGGCGTCATCGTGCCGATCATGGCGAACGCCATGCCACCCCGTGCACAGGCTGCCGCGCCCGACGCGGTTCCCCCGAAAGGCACGGCGGCATCCTACCCGCCGCTGCGGACCGGACTGCGCGGGCAGTATCCCGGTTCTTTCGAAGCCGCCCACGCGGCACGCGACGGACTGTTTGCCGGGCCGGTCACGGCAACGGACACAGGTGAACATTATGACCTGGTTGTCGTGGGGGCCGGCATATCCGGATTGTCGGCGGCGCTGTTCTACCAGCGCGCAATGGGGCCGGATGCCCGGATCCTAATCATCGACAACCATGATGATTTTGGCGGCCATGCCAAACGGAACGAGTTCCATTACGGCGGACAGACATATCTGGGCTACGGCGGGACGATGAGTATCGAAACCCCCTTTCCCTACAGCTATACCGCGACATCCCTGCTGATGGACCTTGGCATCCGGCCGGACAGCTATTCCGGTTATCTCAAGACCAGTCGCCTGAAAGGGCTGGAACCGGCTGTTTTTTATGATCGGGAAACGTTTGGCAGGGATCAGCTTGTTCCCGGTTACCATAATGGCAACTGGGAGCGGTTTTTCCACGATTCACCGCTGGATGATCAAACCCGGGCCGATCTTCTGCGCCTGCATACGCAAGCCATCAATTACCTGCCTGACATGACGCCGGATGCCCGCCAGGCCCTGCTGCGCACGATCAGTTACGAAACATTCCTGCGCCGTTATGCCCATATGTCGGACGGGGCCATCCGTTTCTTTGCAGGCAAGGCCTATCGCAACAATATGCGTGTGGACACCTGCCCCGCCTATGACGCGATGAAGGCGGAGGCACCCGGTTTCAACGGGATGGAGGTCACGCACGAAACACCGCATGAATCGGCTGTTTTCCATTTCCCCGACGGCAATGCCACCATTGCACGGCTGCTGGTCGGTCGGCTGGTGCCCTCATTTTTTGGCACGCCGCAAACGGCAGCGGGTGTCATCATGGCACAGGGAAATTATTCACAGTTGGACAGACCGGGTCCGGTACGGATCCGCCTGAACGGCATGGTCGTGCGCGTGGAACATACAGGCGACCCGGCCCGGCCAAATGATAACAGGCCCGTGCGGGTGGTGTATCAGAAACCGGATGGTACAGCCGATACACGTCACGCCGTCATGGCGGACAATGTCATCATGGCGTGCTTCAACAATATCATTCCGTTTATTGTGCCATCCCTGCCTGATGCACAAAAGGATGCGTTGAAATACCCGTCCAAGGTTCCAATGCAGTATAGCACCGTTCTGCTGCGTAATGGGCAGGCGCTGCGCCGATGCGCCGCCAGATCAATTTATGCACCCTGTTCCTATCATACCCGTCTGCTGGTGGACGAACCGGTAGATATTGGTGGATACACGACCAATCCCGCCCCCGATCGTCCGACCATGATCCACCTGCTACGCAATGCGAATGCACCGGGTCGGCCACGCAAGGAACAGAACAGGCTGGGACGCCAGGAAATGCTGGCCATGACGTTTCCTGAAATCGAGGCAAAAACCCGTGACCAGCTTCAGCGCATGTTCGGGCCACTGGGTTTCAACCATGAACACGATATTGTCGGGCTGACCGTGAACCGGTGGCCCCATGGCTATGCCTATACTTACGATACGCTGGGGGATCCGTACATGCCCGCGGCCCTGCGCCCCCATGTGATCGGACGGCAACCTTATGGACGGATCGCCATTGCCAATGCCGACTCCACTGCGGCAGCCTTTACCAATACCGCAATAGACGCAGCCGAACGCGCGGTGCAGGAGTGCCTCGTCAGTCGCGGATATACCTGACAGGCCATAATCTGCCAGGTTTCCCGTCGTCATGCGTGGATGACAGTATCATTTCAGGCTGTCGCAGTTTTCCGGCGCCGGCCTGCCCGAAAACCTGTCCTTGATCCATGCAATCTGCATGGCAGTGGACTGGATCATGGTCGGGTCATGATCCAGTCCCGGTAATTCAGTGAAAGACAGCGGAATGTGATTGTGGCAGGCCGTACGCGCCGTCGCCCTGACCCCTTCCGGGGGCACTGTCACATCGCCACCACCGGTAATGACCAGAAGCGGCCCCTTCAGTGGCTGACGCCCCACCGCGTCCTCATGGAACATGGACTGGACGAATTTGTTATCCAGCCAGCCCTTCCTTGTAATGCTGTCAATGGACTGGCCATCATACAGGGCGCTGGCAACGTACCAGCAGCCCTGCCTGACCGCGCCATCATAATGCGTCATGCCCGCGTCATTCAGCATGAAGCGCGGATCAAACTGCGGGTAACGGGCCTGAAGGCCATACGCCACCATGGGGGTATAAAAACTTTCGCCTCCTTCTCCCGGTAACGGATGAACGAAATCTGGCATATTGATCGTGCCGGAAACCGATACCGTTCCCAGGTAGCCGGGATCGGCAATATCATGTTCCATTTCCCCGACACTCCATGACGCCATGCCGCCCTGGGAGTGCCCATCGGCGACCCACCTGCTTCCCAGTGCCGGTACGGCCGACCGTGCGGCCGCAACCGAATAGATGACATCATAACCCTGGGCCAACTTGTTCATGTACTGGTGGGCACCGGACGTGCCCAGCCCATGATAATCCGTTGCGACAACAGCAAGGCCATGTGCAGGAAAATCGAAAAGCCCTTCGTTCCCGTAATACAGATTCTTCATCAGTGATGGCGCGCATTGTTGGGCGACACCACTGGTGCCGTGCGCCCATGCCACAACCGGCCACCCACCAGCCGGTACCGGTCCTGCCGGCACCAGCACGACAGCGGACGAGACGACATCATGCCGCGTGGCGTCCAGCGAATGATAAAGAATACGGTAGGCCTGCACACCCGGCGGCAGGGTATAATCCGTTGCCCGTTCCTGACGGATCAGTGCGCCCGGATATGTGGGGGCATTACCATCTTGCGGCGCCTGATAAAATGCTTCGTTTTCCAATGCATTCCGGGATTCCTTAAGCTGCGCCTGTTTCAGTTCACTGGCATGCGCATATGAAGGCACCGTGGCCCATGTCAGAAAACCACAGGCAAAAAGAGTGTTTCTTGAAATATTCGATAACATTATATAATTCTCTTTTCTTCCCATGAATTTATTTTTTTATAGACAACATTACCGGACATGGACGACTGGTGCCCGGAACGGCGGAAAGAACTGTATGCATGGTCAAACCGGCCATGCATGCTGCGTGAGGAACCACACGTCACGGGAAATACCGTATCATTCGGTAAATTCATTTTTTCTGTATTTGTACAGAAAAAATTAATGAAACACCGAATGAATACAGATCAATTCCGCTATTTATATATAAATTCCTGTATTTATTCCGCCTGCCCGACCAGTGCCGCTGTGGAGCAATGATAGACCGCAGACGATCCCCCAAAACACCAGATAATGTCATTATTGGCCTGGGGCCGGTAAACAGGCAGCTCCCTGTCTTCGGTATTACAATGGCAATCAGGGGACGAATTACACAATGTGCGCCCACAGCAATCCCGATAGGCAATGACATAAGACCGGTTATCGACAGGATTACGGCAGGTTCCTATCCACGATACGGGGGATGGCTGTGTGCCGGGTGGGCAGGTATGCACACCACCGCCACAGCATCCGCACAGCACCCCGTCAATGGCGCAATGCCGCCAGTAATCACATTTTGTCGGATCCGTGGACTGGGCACGGCGGTCGAAATCCGAAACTGCGGCGGATTGCGGCGCCTGTGCCGCAGCAGCCTGTGCACGCTGAACGGGCAGAACTGGCAGGGAAGACGTCACCACCGCCGCACTTCCCGCCCTGGCGATCATGCTGCGACGGGAAATTCCCTGCGCCATTTTCCTTGTCAGCTTTTCACCCAGCCTATCAAAAAAAGATTCAGTCATGACCAGTATTTTCCAAACCAAGGGGAACAGTATGAATTAACGGAAAAGATTCTTACGGTGGCGTGAGGGTCATGGCGCCTGCGTCAATGTGGGTATTGCGCAGTGTCTTCCCATTCTGCAGGTCGATGACCATCAGGTTTCCGTTTTCCCCATTGGCGTACAGCAATGGTTTCTGGTCCTGGCTGACCGCCACCGCCTTGGCCGGTGCCGGCAGGTCGATGCGACGCACCAGACGATGGGCCTGCGTATCAAGTTCCCATACTTCGGTGCCTGCCGTCTTATGGGTCCAGTATGTGCCCATGTGCATCAGGGCAAAGAGATGGTGGTTGTAATAGGACATGGCAAATGGCTGCGTACCGCCCGGACGCCACGCCAGTTCCTGCACCCCGGTTCCGGCAACGGGCTGGCCTGCCGCCTGCTGGATCGACCATGCGGTTTCAATAACCGGTTGCGGGCCCAGATGCGCCTTCATGACCTTGCCGCTATAGGTAATGAAATAGGCATCACCCTTCGCGCGTTCCGCCAGGCTCTGTTCATAGACCGGGTCGCCATCCGCGCTGAAAAACGGTTTTGAATGGGTAACAGTGGCCTTCCCGTCCGATCCAACCGCCACATTGGTCAGTGATCCGTCACCGCACAGGCTGGAAAAGCCGCCGCCCTGCCATGGAAAGACCAGCGCGCAACCGGGAATATCGACCGTACGGACCACCCTGAACGCGGACAGGTCAACAACCGTGACGGCGGAAGCCGGGCTGAGATCGAATATGAACCCGAACTTCCCATTGGCATCAACATCAAAATTCTGCTGCTTGCGCCCCACCAGCGCGCGCGGCGGCAGGGCCAGTTCGCGCACGCGTTCCAGTGTGCGGGCATCGAACTGCTGCAGCATGTCATGCCGGTCCCCATGATCGACAAGCGACCATGATGTCTCGGTTATGTATATGCTCCGCCGGTCCGGTGTAATGACCGTATTGGCCAGCGGCGTTGCAGGCAGCGTGCCCAGAACGTGACCGTTATCCCCGTCATAAAGGGTGATTGCAGTCGTTTTGGTATAGGGAAGGACCCAGTGCGCGCCCATTGCCGGAAGCTGGGCGACATCACTCTGTTCCGCCTGCAGGACGGGTGCCGGATCGGCCGCCCGCGCCAGACCCGGTGAGGAAACCACGACAGATGCGATCATGGCCGATACGCGCCGAAACCAACCTGTCATGCACTTCCTCCATCAAGATTTCTTACGGTATTAATATTATTGCGATATCACAATATATATAAGCCAGCATACCCGATATGACAAATCACGGCGTGACGCGCGCCGGAACCGCAGCGCAGCCAGAACGGGACGCATGTCCACGCCACGGATTCCGGTGCATGGACAGGGTTCGCCATACCTGTCCATTGCGCATGGACCATGCCCGTCCGGGCGCCGTATCGCACATGTTGTTGACCCGGTAATCGCGATGGCGGATGCTCGTTGCATATTTACAACAACAGTCATGGCCGCTATGTATATACAAGTAGATGCAATTTATTGAAAAAGGCTATCTCCATGGCAGCTTCTTCTTCCGTGCCTACCCGGTCAATACGCGTGCCCGCCCGTCCCGAAGTTGCCGCCCTGCCCGTCTACAACGCAGGCCTGTCGGAAGATGAGGTACGCCAGAAATACAACGCATCCCATATTTCAAAACTGGGCAGCAACGAAAACCCCTATGGCCCGTCCCCCGCCGCCCTGAAGCAGTGGGAGAATCTGACACGCCAGCTATTCCGCTACCCCGATGCAACGGCATCGACACTGCGCCATGCGCTGGCGCAGGCAACGGGCACGCCAGCGGACCACATCATGCTGGGCAATGGATCGGAACAGATCATACGCCTGATCTGCGAGGCCTATCTTTCCCCTGGCGACCGGGTCGTGACCGTGCTGCCGTCCTTCGGGCTGCATGTGATATGGCCTGAAATGATGGGCGCACGGGTCGATGCGGTTCCCATTACCGCCGAAGGTCAGTTCGACCTGCCGGCCATGAAGCGGGTGGTTCAGGCCGCCTCCTTGAAAATCCTCATGTTTTCCAATCCCTCCAACCCGGTCGGCTGCATGATGAACGCAACCGACATGCTGGAACTGGTGGCATGCTGCCCGCAAGATACCCTGATTGTCATTGACGAGGCCTATTACGAATACGCCCTTGGCAGCCCGGATTATCCCGACGCCACGAAAATCCTGCCCCGGCAGGCACGGCCATGGCTGGTGCTGCGCACGTTTTCCAAGGCCTATGCCCTTGCCGGTCTGAGAATTGGCTACGCGCTGGCATCCGATAGCAGCGTCATCGGCACCCTGAACAAGGTGCGTGATCCGTTCAACACCAACATGGCGGCACAGGACATGGCGCTGGCATGCCTGCATGACAGGACGCACATGCACGACAGCGTCGCAGCAACCGTGGCAGAACGCGCACGCTTCATGAATGAACTGACGCGACAGGGTTACGCCCCCGTGCCGTCGCATACCAACTTCATATTCCTTGACGTCGGTCAGAACGCTTCCGCCCTTGCGGAACGCCTGCTGCGGCATGGCGTCATCATCAAACCGTGGCGTGAAAAAGGATTCGAAACATGCCTGCGCGTCAGCGTTGGCCTGCCTGCGGATAATGACCGTTTCCTCCGTGCCCTCTCCATTGAAACGGGACTGACCGATGACAGCCATTGAGACCTTCATCGCACGCATCCAGCCCCTGATGGGGAACAGGATTTCCACCAATGCGACTGTCCGGCAGCATCATGCGCATGGCGAAGGCTGGCAGTCCCTCGACCCGGCCGCACAGCCAGACGTGGTGGTGTTTGCCCGGACGACGGAAGAAGTCGCGGCCATCGTTTCTGCCTGTCATGACCTGTACCTGCCGGTCATTCCCTTTGGCGGGGGAACATCACTGGAAGGGCAGCTGACCGCGACGAAAGGCGGCGTCAGCCTTGACCTGTCACAGATGAACGCCATTCTCGATATCCGCCCGCAGGATCTAAGCTGCCGGGTGCAGGCCGGGGTGACGCGCCAGCAGCTGAATGGCCTGCTGCGCAGCGATGGGCTGTTTTTTGCCGTGGACCCCGGTGGGGAAGCAACGCTGGGTGGCATGTGCGCCACCCGTGCGTCCGGCACGGGGGCCGTACGCTATGGCACGATGCGCGAGAACGTGCTGGGCCTGACCGCCGTGATGGCGGATGGCAAAATCATCCAGACGGGGGGCAATGTCCGCAAATCCGCGACCGGGTATGACCTGACCGGCCTGCTGATCGGATCGGAAGGCACGCTGGGCATCATTACGGAAATCCAGGCCCGCCTGCATCCGTTGCCTGAAACCATTCTGGGGGCGACCTGCCAGTTCAGCACACTGGCGGATGCCGTAGACACGGCCACCTCCATCATTCAGGCCGGCCTGCCCATCGGGCGGCTGGAACTGCTGGATGACGTGCAGATGGATGCCTGTATCAGATATTCATCACTGGAGGGATATCGTCCCCTGCCCACCCTGTTCTTTGAACTGCATGCATCCCCGGCATCGGTCACGGAACAGGCGGACCTGCTGCGCGAAATCACCGAATACCATAACGGGCTGTCATTCCGGGCATCCGCCAGCCCGGAGGAACGCACCCGGTTATGGAAAGCCCGTCACGACGCCTTCTGGGCCTGCATGGCCTACCGACAGGGGCACAAGGGCATGACTACCGACGCGGTCGTGCCGATTTCCGCCATGACCGACATGATTACACTGGCCAAGCAGGACATTGAGGAATCGGGTCTGGTCGCCCCCATTGTCGGCCATGTGGGGGACGGCAATTTCCATACCGTCATCCTGATCCCGCCAGAACCGGACGGATGGGCGCGCGCGCAGGCGCTTGATCACAAGATCATCCAGCGCGCCCTTGACCTTGGGGGTTCCATAAGCGGGGAACACGGCATTGGCATTGCCAAGCAGATGTTCATGCACAACCAGCACGGCAACGACGCGATTATGGTCATGCACGCAATCAAGCGGGCGCTGGACCCGCGCAATATCCTTAATCCCGGCATGCTGCTGCCCGCGGCAGTCAGCCCGTGACATTGCGGATATCTTCCATCCGGATACTGCCCACCCGCCCATGGAAAAATGGGCAGGGCATAACCCGGCCCGTTACGGAATCTCCCGGCTGGCGGGTCAGTATCGCGACCATTGACCGGTCATGTTCCTTTTCCGCCTATCCCGGCATGCAGCGCCAGCAGGCGCTGCTGTCCGGCGCCGGGCTGGAACTGATCCTGCCCACACGCGAATGCATGCGGCTGGAACGTGCGGGGGCGGTCCTGTCGTTTTCCGGCATGCTTCCCCTTACGTGTCGGTTGGATGAAGGTGCCGTTTCCGTACTGAACATCATGTTTGCGCCTGACCGGTTCCCCGATGCCGCGATCCGGTCGGTAACGACAACGTTCTTTCCCAATGCAGAAGCGGATGCCGTTATTGTTCCCGTGCGCGGTTCGTGGCGCGCAACCTGCGCCAGTAACGCGGTCCACCATGTTACGACAGGCGAAATCATGCATGGCAGGATACGGCATATTGCCCCCTTGCCCGGTCAGGACCAGCAATCCGCGTTGTGTTACATTGCCTCATCATGTATGTAAGACTATGTTAAGACGACGCCTGATCATTTGTTTTCCATCCGGCGCCCCGCAGGCTGCCATAGACCATGAATTGAGTACTGTAATATGGCTACAGGTATTGCTGAAACTCAGGCAATCACGCGCTATGAACAGGTCAAGCAGTATATCACGGCACGGATAAAGCGGGGAGAGTGGAAGGTGGGCCAGCGCCTGCCATCCGAAAGTGAACTGGTGGAAATTACCGGCGTATCGCGCATGACGGTACATCGCGCCCTGCGTGAACTGATGACGGAAGGAATGGTCACGCGCGCGCAGGGTGTCGGCACCTTCGTCGCCCGCCCTGCCCCACGCGCCGAACTGCTGCAGTTACATGATATTGCCGATGACATTATTGCCAGCGGCCATACCCACCGCTCCCGCGTCATCACGCTGGACACGGCGCGGGCCGATGTTGACCTGGCCATGTCGTTCGACCAGCGTCCGGGCAGCAAGCTGTTTCATTCCGTAATCGTACATTATGAGGACGATACGCCCCTGCAGGTGGAAGAGCGTTATGTTTCACCACACTTTGCACCGGATTACCTGAATCAGGATTTTTCCATCGCGCATCCACACCGGCACCTGTACCACATTGCCGGACCGGATGAAATCGAGCACGTCATTTTTGCCATCACCCCGTCGCAGGAACTCCAGCACCTGCTGGAACTGGAAACGCCGGAAGCCTGTCTGCAACTGGTCCGCCGCACATGGGTGCAGGACAGGATCGTGATGAAAGGCATCTTCACCTATCCTGGCAGCCGGTACAGCCTGGGTGGCCGCCAGTATATGTAAGGAAAATGGTCAGGCCCGACGCAGCACCTGCTTCCGCTGGGCCACCAGTTCGGCCATATTGCGAACCCCGGCCAGTCCCATGACATCGCGCACTTCACCCGACAGGCCAGTTGTCAGGGCGTCCATGCCCTTCCGTCCGCCAGCCGCCAGCGCCCATGCCCACGGGCGGCCCAACGCCACCCCGGACGCACCCAGCGCCAGCGCGGTGACAATATCACCCCCCTGTCGCACGCCACTATCCAGCACGACCTCGCACCGATCCCCGACGGCTTCCACAATTTCCGGCAATACGGACAGTGTTGCGGGCGATGGGTCCATCTGCCGCCCACCGTGATTGGAGACAATCAGCGTATCCGCCCCGTTGTCCACGCACTGGCGGGCATCGGCCGCATCCATCACTCCCTTGACGATCAGCCTGCCACCCCATTCCTTACGGAGCCATGCCAGATCCTGCCATGTCAGGGAGGGGTCGATTTCAGCAGCAGCATTGCGCGCCTCCTCCAGCAGGTTCCGGCCCATGCCATAAGGGGCGAGATTGCCGATGCGGGCTTTTCCTGCCATCAGCATGCGCAGGCTCCATCCCGGCCTGCCAGCCATCGAAAGAAGCTGGGCAACCGAGGGACGGGTCATGCGCCGGAACCCGTTGCGGACATCACGCGCCCGCATGGGCGTAATGGCAGTATCCACCGTCAGGATGATGCCATCTATTCCGCATGCATGCGCACGACGCAGCATGTCACGCGTCAGGTCGCGATCCCTGAAGACATAGATCTGCGCCAGCAGGTCCACGCCCGGCACACGGGACAGTTTTTCCATGGAAGCGATGGAGAAGGTGGAAACGGCCAACGGAATACCTGCCCGCGCCGCGGCCTGCGCCGCCATGACGTCCCCACCGGCATGCATCATGCCTGCGAAACCGACCGGCCCCAGCATGAACGGTGCCCCACGGGGCCTGCCCAGCCACGTGGACCCGATATCCACCTGCGATACATCGCGCAGGCAGCGCGGAATGATTTTCCAGTCAAGAAAGGCCTGCCGGTTCGCGCGCACGGCGACTTCACCATGCGCGCCCCCGTTCACATAATCACGAAACAGGCGTGGCAGGCGACGGTTGGCCATCTGACACAGGTCGTCAATGCCTGAAAATTCCATCGTCCGTCTTTCTCCACGTCCTTGTTACGTCATGACCTGAAATATCCCTAACCCATTACTTTACAATAATAAAGACCGGGAAAGGGATATGTCCGCCCTATCCGACCTGCGGCAGCGCCACATGCTGGCCAATGGTTGTGACCAGACTGCCATCCGCCAGCAGTTCCGCCGCCTTTTCAATGTCGGGCGTGAACAGGCGATCCTGTTCAAAGAACGGAACATGCGCGCGCAGGACCTGCGCCGCCGCGACCAGTGACTTTGACGAAGACAGGGGCGCCAGGAAATCCAGGCCCTGAACCGCCGCCAGATATTCCACCGCGAGGATGACACGGACATTATCGACAATATCTGTCACCCGGCGGGCAGCAAAGGTTGCCATGCTGACGTGATCTTCCTGATTGGCGGACGTCGGCAGGCTGTCCACACTGGCGGGATGGGCCAGCGTCTTGTTTTCCGACGCAAGGGCCGCAGCCGTGACCTGTGCAATCATGAAGCCTGAATTCAGGCCACTGTCATTGACCAGGAACGGCGGCAGGCCGCTCATCTGCGCATCGACCAGCAGGGCAAGGCGCCGTTCGGCAATGGCCCCGATTTCCGATACTGCAATCGCCATGAGGTCAGATGCGATCGCCACGGGTTCCGCATGGAAGTTGCCGCCGGAAATCATTTCATCCGTATCGGCAAAATGAATGGGGTTGTCAGAAACCGCGTTCGCTTCCAGCAGCAGGATACCCGCCGCATGGCGCAGGCTGTCCAGACATGCGCCCATGACCTGCGGCTGGCAACGCAGGCAGTACGGGTCCTGCACGCGTTCGTCTTCCTCGACATGGGACGCGCGAATGGCTGATCCGTGCATAAGCGCCCGATAGACGCTGGCGCATTCGATCTGGCCACGCTGGCCACGCAGTTCATGCAGGCGTGGGTCGAATGGCGCATCCGTGCCGCGCGCGGCGTCAAGGGTCAGGCCGCCAGTCGCAAGGGCGCATTGCAGCAGGCGTTCGGCGTCAAACAGTGCCGCCAGCGCCAGCGCGGTGGAAACCTGCGTGCCGTTCAGCAGTGCCAGGCCTTCCTTCGGCCCCAGTTCCAGCGGTGACAGCCCGGCCAGGCGCATTGCCTCAGCCCCGGCATGCCTTTCGCCATTGATAAAGGCCTCGCCTTCCCCGATCATCACGGCACTCATATGCGCAAGCGGCGCCAGATCACCGGATGCGCCGACCGATCCCTTGTACGGGATGACCGGCACGACACCACGTTCGAGCATGGTGACCAGCAGTTCGACCACTTCCGCCCGGACACCCGAAAAACCACGGGCCAGGCCGTTTGCCTTCAGCAGCATGATCAGGCGCACGATACGTGCGGGCATCGGCTCCCCGATCCCTGCGGCGTGGCTGAGCACGAGGTTGCGCTGCAGGTCACGCAGTTTGTCATCGGGGATACGTGTCTTGGCCAGTTTGCCAAAGCCGGTATTGACGCCGTAAACCGGCTCGCCCCGTTCCACGATCCGGGTCACGGAAGCCGCGGCTTCATGCAGATGCGCCACCACGCCCGCCGCCAGCGCGACATCCGACCCGTCAAGGTAGAACTGGCGCATCTGTGCCAGTGTCAGCTGACCGGGTTCCAGCACCAGCCTGTCTGTTGTTGTCATAATTTCAGCTCTTTCGCGTAATCATGGGCAGGTCGAGCCCTTTTTCATTGGCACAGGAAACGGCGATGTCGTAGCCCGCATCCGCATGGCGCATCACGCCGGTAGCCGGGTCATTCCACAGCACGCGTTCAAGCCGTCGGGTTGCCCCCTCGCTCCCGTCCGCGACGATCACCATCCCGGCATGTTGGGAGAAGCCCATGCCCACGCCACCACCATGATGCAGGGAAACCCACGTCGCACCCGACGCCGTATTCAGCAGCGCATTGAGCAGCGGCCAGTCCGATACGGCATCACTGCCGTCCCGCATGGCTTCCGTTTCCCGGTTGGGGCTGGCGACGGAACCACTGTCCAGGTGGTCACGACCGATCACGATCGGCCCCTTCAGTTCGCCCTTGGCCACCATTTCATTGAATGCGAGGCCAAGACGGTGCCGGTCCCCAAGGCCAACCCAGCAGATACGCGACGGCAGGCCCTGGAACTGGATTTTCTCACGCGCCATATCCAGCCAGTTATGCAGGTGATGGTCGTCCGGCAGCAGTTCCTTCACCTTCTGGTCCGTGCGATAGATGTCCTCGGGGTCACCGGACAGCGCGGCCCAGCGGAACGGGCCGATCCCACGGCAGAACAGCGGGCGGATATAGGCCGGCACGAAACCGGGGAACGCAAAGGCGTCCGCGCAACCGGCCTCATACGCCATCTGGCGGATATTGTTACCGTAATCGAAGGTCGGGATACCCAGCTTGTGGAACGCCACCATGGCTTCGACATGCAGGCGCATCGACTCCTTTGCCGCCTTTTCCACGGCTGCGGGGTCGGTAATGCGCATTTTTTCCGCCTGTTCCAGCGTCCAGCCCGCAGGCAGGTAGCCATTGAGCGGATCATGCGCCGATGTCTGGTCCGTCACCGCATCGGGGTGGATGCCACGACGTACCAGTTCGGGAAATACTTCAGCCGCATTGCCCAGCAGGCCAACCGAAACGGGCTTGCCGCTGCGGTTTGCTTCGGCAATCAGTTCCAGCGCCTCGTCAAGGTTGTCCACCCGACGGTCCAGATAGCCGGTCTCCAGCCGTTTCTGGATACGGCCGGGCTGGCATTCCACCGCCAGCATGGACGCACCAGCCATGACTGCGGCCAGTGGCTGCGCCCCGCTCATGCCGCCAAGGCCACCCGTCAGGATCCAGCGGCCCGTCAGGTTGCCGCCATAGTACTGGCGGCCCATTTCAACAAAGGTTTCATACGTACCCTGCACGATCCCCTGCGAACCGATGTAAATCCATGATCCGGCCGTCATCTGGCCGTACATCATGAGGCCAAGTCGGTCGAGTTCGTTGAATTTGTCCCAGTTTGCCCAATGCGGCACGATGTTGGAATTGGCGATCAGCACCCGCGGCGCATCGGCATGGGTACGGAAAATGCCCGCAGGCTTGCCCGACTGCACCAGCAGCGTCTGGTCATCTTCCAGCCCACGCAGACATTCAACGATACGGTCGTAACAGGACCAGTTGCGGGCTGCCCGGCCGATACCCCCATATACAACCAGTTCGGACGGGTTTTCGGCCACTTCGGGGTCAAGGTTGTTCATCAACATGCGCAGGGCCCCTTCGGTCTGCCAGCTACGCGCTGTCAACCGGGAACCATGGGGCGCGCGGATCACGCGGTCGTTTGCCATGCGATCATTACAGGGGGGGGAGGTCTCGGTCATAGCGTCGGATCACCTTGCATGCACTTGTATATATCAATAGTTAGCGCATATCGATTTTGCCCTGTCAATCCATACCCGAAATGATATGATGTTTTCCTGTGGCGACAGATGCGGCCACAACCGCGCGCCAGGGCGCGGACTGCCCTTAACTTCAGCATCGCATATATTTTTTTGTTTCGTTGAGACAGAATAAGTTATGCAAGCAAACGCTATGCATCACTTACGATAGGTCCAGCGCCCCTGCCCGACAGGGAACGCCATATCGTTACGGAGTATATTTCCTGATGGCAGAGACGGTTCCGACAAAAATCGAATCCGCGACCATATACCGTATCCCGCTGGACCAGCGCCACGGACGGCCCCGTGACCTGTTTACGATATGGTTCGGTTCCAACCTGATGATGCTGACGGTCGTGACCGGGGCGCTGGCGACAGGTGTCTTTGGCCTGCCTTTCCTGCCCGCCCTTGCCGCCATCATTGCCGGCAACATGATCGGCGCCATCTTCATGGCGCTGCATGCAGCGCAGGGCCCGCGCCTTGGCGTGCCGCAGATGGTCCAGACACGTGGCCAGTTCGGCATTGTCGGCGCCGTGCCGATCACGGCCCTGATCGTCATCATGTATGTGGGCTTTGCCGCGTCCAACCTGGTGCTGGGTGGCGAAGGGCTGCAGTTCATCGTGCCGCATCTCAGCCGACTGGGGGGTATCCTGATCATTCAGGCGCTGTCCGTCATTCCCGCCATTTACGGTTATGGCATGATCCATACGGCCGCACGCATCATGACATGGGTGTGCGGGGTCGCCATCATGCTGTGCCTGTGTCTTGTCGGTTGGGAACATGGCACGGACCTGCTGCAGGCCAGCCACGCCCATATCAGCACGCGTGGCCTGCTGGGCACGATTTCGACCGCCGCCCTGTGGCAGATTGCCTATGCCCCCTATGTATCCGATTCATCGCGTTACCTGCCTCCCGGCCCGGATGGGGAGCGCAAGGCGTTCCATGCCTGTTTCTGGGGCGCCGTGCTGGGATCCGTGCTGCCCATGGCGCTGGGGGCCATGATCGGCCTGCTGGCCAGTGGCCATAATATTGTCGCGACCCTGGGGCAGATGCTGCATGGCGCGGCCGTGCCGGTGCTGTGTGCCCTGTCGCTCAGCATTGCCGTGGCCAACGCGATGAATGTCTATTGCGGCGCCCTGTCCACCCTGACAATCATCCAGACCTTTGTCTCCACGCGCCGGCACCAGAAGGCGCTGCGCCTTGCCATTACATCGGGGCTGCTGACGATCGCACTGCTTATGGCCGTGTTCATGGCCCGCAGCTTCATGACGCTGTACAGCGAATTCCTTGAACTGCTGATGTCGGTCATGATCCCGTGGACCGCGATCAACCTGACGGATTATTACCTGATCCATCGGGGTGAATATGATGTCGAAGCCTTTTTCCACCCGACGGGCGGACGTTATGGTCGCTACAACAAACCGGCCTTCATCTGCTATTTTGTCGGCATCCTGATCCAGATCCCCTTCCTGTCCAATGCCCTGTTCACTGGTCCCATGGCGCGGCTGGTGCATGGGGTAGACCTGTCATGGATTGTCGGTCTTGTTGTCACCACGCCCCTGTACTGGTGGGCAGCGGGGCGGCAGGCACGCGCAACCCCGGCCGGCCTTGCCGCCACAGCGGATTGAGGGCATCCCCGATCCGCTCCGGTCTTCCCGCCTGTTTACTGCTGCCGGTCTGACAGGATCATATCGGCAGCTTTTTCAGCAATCATGATACAGGGCGCATTGGTATTGCCGCTGACCAATGTCGGCATGATCGAGGCATCGGCAATCCGTAGTCCCGTCATTCCCCGTAATTTCAGGTCCGGGGTCACCACCGCGTTTTCGTCCATGCCCATCCGGCATGTGCCTGCGGGGTGGAAGACCGTACTGGCGCTACGCCTGATATAGGCCATCAGTTCGTCGTCAGTCACCACATCGGGGCCAGGCGCCATTTCGCGCCCACGAATGCCGTCAAAGGCCGGGGCGCGTATGATCTGGCGCGCCAGACGGATCCCTTCCCGCAGGACCATCCCGTCACGGGGATCATGCAGGAAACGGAAATCAATCTGGATATCCTGCGGCCCATTTCGGCCCAGACGGATTTCTCCCCGGCTATGCGGACGCAGCACGCAGGTATGGATGGCAAACCCATGCCCCATTTCAAACAGACGCCCCCGGTGGCTGCGAAATCCGGGTACGAAATGGAACTGGACATCCGGCAGGCCATCCGCCAGTGGCGTGCGGGCGAAGCCGCCTGCTTCGACATAGTTGGTTGTCAGCCACCCTTTGCGCCACAGGGCATATTTATGCGGGGAAGACAGGACGGCGGGCAACGATTTCCATGAAAAGCCAAGGCTGCGCGCCTCATCCGACCGCACGGTGACCAAGCCGTCCAGATGATCCTGCAGGTTCTGTCCCACCCCCGGCAATTCATGGATCACGGACAGACCCGCCCCCACCAGATCATTTCCCCGCCCGATCCCCGATGCCATAAGGATGACAGGGGAGCCAATGGCCCCCGCCGACAGTACGGTTTCCCGTTGGGCGAACAGGCCAAACTGTTGCCCGCCATAGACCACATTGACCCCCAGTATCCTGTGCTGCCGGATAATCAGGGACCTGACCGTCATGCCTGTCATGACATGCAGGTTGGGCCGGTGGCGTACAGGATGCACAAATGCACGATAGGCGCTCAACCGTTTTCCATCGCGCTGCGTGACATTGTAAATCCCCACACCTTCAAGGACGCTGCCGTTGAAATCGGGATTTTCCTTCTGTCCGACCTGTTCGGCCGCTTCGATAAACAGACGTGACAGCGGATTGGCTTCACGCGGGGCGGTGACATCCAGTTCGCCCTGCGTCCCATGAAAGCGGGGATCATGGCCAAGGCAGTCATGTTCCGATTTCATGAAATATTTCAGGACCGAGGCATAGTCCCACCCGGCACATCCCCGTGCTGCCCAGCCATCATAATCCGACCGGTCGCCACGGATATAGATCATGCTGTTCATTATGCTGGAACCACCCAGACCCCGGCCGCGCGGCACATGGATGCGGCGGTTATCCAGATCAGCCTGCGGCACCGAGAAAAACTGATAGGCCAGCTTGCGGCTTTTATACAGGGTCAGGGTACCGGCGGGGATCTGGATACGGGGCGTGTTATCACCGCCCCCTTCTTCAATCAGGCAGACCTGGTTACGCGGATCGGCGCTCAACCGATTAGCCAGCACGCACCCCGAGGATCCGCCCCCGACAATGATATAGTCAAATTCACGAGGAAAGGACGCCTGCCGCATCGATTTACATACCTTGCCTTGTCACAATCATGATAAGAAGCCATCTGAAAACAATTGATTGACAAGAAACAGTAAAAGTTTCCAGGCTCCGCTTTTTCGAAAAAAGCTTCAGCAGAAACTTCCCTATGATTGCAGGATGCTTCCCGATCTGACTTTTCAAACAGCTTCTGATATCATGTATGTATTTCAGATAACTGAAATCGTAATGTTTACCCCATATAGGACAACAACAAAAAACGTACCAGGTGGATAGTCAAAACCTATCCAGCCCCACAAAAAAGGGGCCATGCCCGCAGGCATGACCCCTTCATGGAACGCAACCGGATCAGAAGCCCGTGCTGAATGTTCCCAGGCACGCGAAGTTCGGCGCCGTGTAGTACTGCGCGGTGCCCGCGACCGGCCCGGTATTATACACACCGGACAGGTAGTGATGATCCGCCAGGTTGATGACGTTCAGACGCAGTGAAGGCGCCTTGAGGAAGCCGATATCCGGCGCGCGGGCGCCAATCATCATGTCAACCTGCTTGTGACCGGAAATCTGTTCATCGTTCATGAACGTGCCATATTCCTTGTCCACATATTTCAGCGACACACTGCCAAAGAAACGACCATCATCATATTGCAGGCCGGCCGCCGCCATCCAGCGTGGCGCGGAAGTCGCCATCTTGCCTGCCGTGTGATAGGTCACGCCATCCATTGTAATGTTGGAATCCTGACGGGCATACAGATATTCAACCGACCCGTAAGGCGTGATGTGATGCCATGGATGCAGCGCCAGTTCACCATCGAAACCGCGCGTCGTCATGCTGCCCGCATCCTGATAATATGGCACGTTACCGATGTATTCGTTAATCTGGTGATGCGAGAAGTTGTAATTGAACAGGGTCAGCGATGCCGTGATCCACTTGTCATGGTACCGTGCACCCACTTCTTCCGACACGCTGTATTCATCATGCAGTTTCTTGTTCGCAGTCTGATACATCCCGCCATCCCACGGACTGTCATACTGGTTGTAGAAAGCGGAACCCAGCGGCAGGCGGTAACTGGTCGTCACGTTGCCGAATACCATGATTTTCGGGTTGAACTTGTAGCTGATGGACATGCGCGGCAGCGGCTGTGCCGAATAATAATTGGCGTTGTACTGGGGGCCAGGCTGGTTCAGCGTGCCATTTCGTGCCGCCATGACTTCCTTGAAGCCAACATCCAGCGTCAGCTTCCTGTTCAGGAAATGCATGGTATCGCCAATATACAGCGCATTCGTCTGGGTGATGGTGTGATAGGACCATTCATTCAGCGTGGTGCCATCCTGCTGCCGCAGGTAGCCCGTTGAATTGCCGGACGCATCCAGCCCGCTGAGCGGTTCATCAACATGCATGTCGGTATAGCCATACCAGTACCCGAAGACGAGGTCATGGTTGGCCACCTTGTAATGCAGGGTGGAGTTGAATCCTGTATAGTTTTCCACGCCAATCCAGTTCTGGATTGCCGCGGTCTGACCATCTTCCGAATAATTATTCCCGGCAAGCGGTGAAGAATTGGCTGTCGTTCCGTTATAATACGGCCCGGTTGTCGAAACGGTTGTCACGCCAAAGGGATAGTTCCCGCTGCCATGGTAATAATAGGGTGTTACATCCAGTGTCAGGTTACGCGCCAGCTTGAAATGTGACGGTGCGCTCAGGAAATAGTCGGTCCAGCTGGTGGCATAGGATTTGTAATAATTTGGACTGCCAAAGGTATATTTGCCCTGCATGTCGTCAGGGTTGTTCTTCAGCCCGTACTTGTTCCAGTCGCTCAGGGTCGGGGTGCTGTACCACGCCGTATGTTCATTGTTGTAGGAACCGGACAGGGAAATGTAATTCCCGTCCCCCCATTCCTTGATCAGCTTGTAGTCCACATGCCAGCGGTTGTTCCGCCCGGGACCACGCCAGGCGCGACTGGTCAGGTCGGAAAAGGACGCAAATGCCCGCAGACCGGTATTGGCGATATCCCCACTGTCATACCGGATGAACTGGCGGTTCATCTGGTGCGTGCCGTAACTGACATCGAATTCGCCGCCACGGGTATGCTTGGGCCCGCGCATCTTGACGGCCATGGTGCCGCCAGATGACGTGGTGGTGGGGGTTTCGAGGCTGGGGGCGCCCTGCTGCAGCTGGACGTTATCCATGTTTTCGCTATCCACCCATTCGGACGAATTGGGGGTATAGTCATCCGGATCGTTCATTGGCGCCCCTTCGAAGGTGAAGCCAATTTCCTGCTGGTTCAGGCCACGGACATTGATATCGGATTCATCACTGACACCAAACGGGTCGCCCATGGACACGTTCGCACCCGGTGACATGGCCACCAGCGCCAGCGGGTTGGACGCGGGCGCCTGCTTGGCAATATAATCATGGGATACGGTACTGACCGATTTCGCCGCCGTTTCGTTACGGATCAGGCCCCCATACGAACGCGTGCGCGTGACACGCAGCTGTTCACCCGCGCCGGTGGCATTGATGCCCGTATTGACTGTCGTGCCCCCCGCCCTGGCAGCCTTCGTCGCGCCACCGGATGCAGTCGTAGCCTTTGCATTGACAGGATTTTTTTGCACGACATCGGCCGCATGGGCCATGTGCAGACGCAGTCCATTAGTCAGGAATGTTGATGACAGTATCATACATACAGTCAAGCCAGTCGAACGTCTGCGCATACTGCCCCCTTAAAAATCATGACAGGAAAATATCTGATTGCACCAGCAACACGCGTCATGCCCGTGTCTGCTGACTTTTCCGGCCCGGAGCCGGCTGCATAACCACATGTATGTACAAGCAGAGATAACATCGTTGTATTATTGTGGTCCCGTAATGGCAAGGCAACAGAATTCCTACATTCCAGACGTCTCTATATGGGCTGTCCATACATTTATCGGGACATGTTGCATTTTAGCAATTATTCTGGCTGTTATATCACCATTCGCTGCAATACTTGCCACAAACATTCAGGGCTGCTGTCGCGCCAGCAACAGCAGCCCTGATAAAAAAACCTTATGTATAAATACTTTATGGAATGACAGCGATAACATCCACCTCGATCAGCCATTCCGGGCGGGCCAGCGCCACGACAACCAGCCCCGTGAAAACGGGGAAGACCCCCTTCATACGCCGCCCCAGAACACGATATGTCGCTTCCCGGTAACGGATATCGGTCAGGTACACCGTAACCTTGCAGATATGGGACAGTTCGGAACCGGCTTCCTTCAGCAGCAGTTCGATATTGTCCATTACCTTTTCAGCCTGGCCCACCGGATCGCCGACCGCAACATTTTCACGTGTATCGAGATCCTGCGGCACCTGGCCGCGCACATAAACCGTCTGGCCCGCGACGACAGCCTGACACAGGTCATTGTCCAGGTTCTGTTCGGGATAGGTATCACGCGTGTTGAAACAGCGGATCCGCTTATGTGTTACCTGGCCTGTCATTATTTGTTCCCTCCCTTGCCCTGCTGCAGCACACCTTCGCTCAGCCCGGCTGAACGCTGCACGAATTCCAGTGCGCCGTTCCAGTCAAAGTTACGATAGACCGCAGCCAGATGCGCAAACGGCGGGGCCTGCGCAAAAAGCTGGAATGTCAGACGATGGCCGGCATAATCGGAATTGAGCATGTCACGGGCATAGGCCAGCAGCTTGCGCCGGTCCTCGGCCTGCCATGTTTCATTGATGGAATAGAATTTTTCCATCCATGGCGCGGTTTCGGGATCCCGGAATGTCGCCACGTCCGGCGTGACACAGATCTGTCCGCCACACAGTTCGCGCGTCAGGTGCATCATTTCATGCAGCTTGGAACACGCAAGCACACGCCCGGCCATAAGCAGCGACTGGTTGGGCATGAGCAGGCCACCGGGGCTTTCTTCCGCCATGGCGATGGACGCCGTCAGGTGGGCATTGATCCCTTCACGGTAGCAGGCAAGGGTCGCCAGCTTCTCCTGCACCGCCTGCTGGCGGTCCAGTCCGGTCTGGCGCACGTTGAACAGGGCAGCGCCGATCATCATGTCGGCCAGTTTCTGGTTGCGCTGCACGAAGGCGAAGGCGCTGTAGCGATGCAGCGTCGCACGGATGAAGGTCGCGGCCTTGGTATGCCGGTAGAAAAGTACGTTTTCCCACGGAATCAGCACGTCATCGAAAATGACAAGGGCTTCGACCTCGTCATATCTGTTGGACAGTGGATAATCCTCGATCGGGGCGCGACCGGCAAACCCGGTGCGACAGATGAATTTCAGGTTGGGTGAGGAAAAGTCACAGATGAACCCGACTGCGTAATCAGACAGTTCAGCATCACCCCAGTTGGCAATGGTAGGCTTGGTAAAGGCCTGGTTGGCGTAAGCCGCCGCCGTTTCGTATTTGGCGCCACGGACAATGATGCCCGCATCCGTTTCACGCACGACATGCAGCAGCATGTCCGGGTCCTGATCCTGCGGCCGCTTGGAACGGTCCCCCTTGGGGTCCGTGTTGGCCGAGACATGAAACGGGTCCGCATACATCGCCTTGTGAACGTGATGGCGGATATTTTCAGCGAACTGGGGATTGACCTCGTTCAGGATGTCCTGACCGTCATACAGTGACCACATCTCGCCAATCGTCTCGTCACCGACGCGCGTAACGATGCCCCCCACTTCATCCAGCACGGTGTCGGTCGCGATACGCTTTGCCTTCCAGTCTTCCTGCGTATGGGGCAACTGCAGGGCCAGCGGGGATTCATCACCCTTGTCATCCGTATAGACAAGCCGGTCACGGAAAGCCGCTTCATGCTGCATGTCGTACATCCGCGCACGGATGGACACGATGGGTCTGAACATCGGATGCGTCGTGACATCCTTCACCCGTTCGCCGTTCATCCATATCCGCCTGCCATCACGGATGGAGTCCAGATACTGCTGTCCTGTACGGATCATGAATTATATTCCTGCTCAAGAATTATGAAGAACGGGTTCCGGCCGATGAAACGCCCGGCGGAAATGCAGCAATGTCATCGTGGGCCGCAGACAGGTGTGCCGGACGCCACCAATAATCACCCCGTGCGTCCCGACATCGACGGATTGTTCAAGGGTGCAGTCAAAGGACGCCAGCGCCCCGTCCAGCAGCCATCCCCCGGCCTGCCCCGGCTTCCATGCCGCGCAGCCGAAATCGAATGCCGGAAAAGCCCCGGCCCGGCCCGCGAAATTTTCCGCAACCCCCACATGGTCGTGCGACAGCATGTTGATGACGAAACAGCCGTTTTCGATAATGGCCGCAAAAGCCGGGCTGCGCCGGTTGATGCACGCCATCATCATTGGCGGGTCGGCGGATGCGGATGTCACGGAACTGACGGTAATGCCGAACCGTCCGGCGGGGCCGTCCGTGGTGATCACGGCCACGGGGGCAGCAACATGCCCCATGGCCGCGACAAACAGGTCACGTTCGGATGATCCCTGCCCATGCTGTGATACCGATGCCTGGGTGGACATGGCACGCCTCCCGAAAACCAGTGCTTATGACCATGGGATATTCGAACGGAATATCATTCCGCTAAAGAAATATATATCGAAGATCGACCTCAGAAAAACCGAAGCAATAATGATTGATCAAAGGTTATTGCAATGCTCTACTCATCTCCCGGCACACCATATGAAGGGGCCTGGGCGGGATGCAGCGCACGCTGGACATAATCATACATCTGGGGTTTCCATACCGCCCACAGTTCCATCAGGCGCGCGACCGGATTTTCACCCCAGTCCACCCGCAGGTCCGCAAGCGGCCACTGTTCACGGTCAACCACCAGCATGCCGGCGGAATAGACAGGTCCGGCTTCGCCACCCGCATCAGCGCCAGCCTGCAGGGCCAGCAATATCCGCTCCCCCAGTTCGAGGGGCGGATCACCCTTTTCAAACGCGGCGACAATCGCGGCCGGCACATCCGCATTGGCCAGAAGGTTGCCGGCGGACACGACATTCTTGCCGAAGGCCTCGGCGTGGGTACCCAGCGTGCCGGTACCCGACCACGCGGCCCCGCGGCCGCTGCCGTCGATAAAGGTCATCTGCCGGTATTGCGCATGGGTTGCGACGCGGGCCATGACAACCTGGCATTCAGCGGGTGTCAGTCCACGTTCCAGCAGGTCAAGGGCCATTGGCCCCAGTCGCGGGTCGGTTACATTCTGCGACGTGACCGCCCCCACGCCCGCGCGGGCATAGGCGCAGCGGGCCGCCACGGCGGGCGACGACGATACGACCGCCACCCCAAACTGCCCGGTACGCGCGCAATGCGCGACGATGGAAAATGTCATGATCCTGCCTTTCCTTTTTTATCCTGTTTCATCCGATCCGGCGCCACCTGCCGCCATGCGGTCCCTGGTCCCGTCGTGACAGACACAGCAGCCGGAGCCACCCCATGCGTTTCACACTGAAACAGATCGAATATTTTGTCGCGGCTGCCGAAACGGGGTCGATTACCGCGGCATCCAGGCGGGTTCACATCTCCCAGCCATCCATTTCCGCCGCCATCGCCCAGCTTGAGGCCGTGTTCGGGATTACCCTGTTCATCCGCCATCATGCCGCCGGACTGTCCCTGACACAGGAAGGTCACAGCTTCCTGCGTGAATCGCGCAACCTGCTGCTTCATGCCGCGGAACTGGACATGACGGCGTCTGGCCTGTCGGGGCAGGTCAGCGGCATGATTGAAGTCGGATGCATGACAACGCTGTATTCCCTGATCGTGCCGGAACTGCTGCAGGAATTCGAAACCCGCCACCCCGGTGCCCAGCTGCGCATTATCGCCGGCCATCACAGTGAACTGATTGAAAAGCTGCGCAATGGTGAAATCTGCGCCATGCTGGCCTATGACCTGAACATGCCGCAGGATCTGGATTTTTCTCCGCTGGCCGCCCTGCCTCCCTTTGTCTTTGTATCGGCGCAGCACCGTCTGGCCCGCAGGCGGCATGTCGCCCTGTCTGAACTGGAACATGAACCCTTCCTGCTGCTGGACCTGCCGCTGTCACGGGATTATTTCCTGTCCCTGTTTTCCCATGCGGGCATCGTGCCCAACATAATGGGACGGTTCCAGAGCATTGATGTCATCCGTTCGCTGGTTGCCCGCGGCGAAGGCTACAGCCTGGCCAACGCACGCCCCCGCAACAAGGCGGCGCTGGATGGCAGGCCGCTGGCCTATCTTGCGCTCAAGGACACACCCCAGCCGCTGCTGTACGGCACGGCCACGATCGCGAACATACGGCAGACGGCACGGGCGACGGCCTTCCTGCAGGTATGCCGTGAACTGCTTGCGGGAAAGCCACTTCCGGGCAGCGACTAGGGCCGACGGCCTTACGCCACGCACAATGTATCAACAATACGGGCAAGGAAGGCGTCACCGGCGGCCAGTTCGTCGCGGGTAATGTATTCATCCGCCTTATGGGCACGATCGATTGATCCGGGGCCGCATATTACGGTGGGCAGGGTCAGTTCCTGCTGGAACAGTCCCGCTTCCGTCCCGAACCCGATGGTGGTCACCGCATTATGCTGGCTGGCCTGCAGGGCGATATTGCGGATGGCGGTATCAGGTTCGGGCACAAGGCCCGGATATTCATTGATGATTTCGAAGTCGATTGCCCCACCGGGATAATCGGCTGCCACACCCACTGCGCGTTCGCGCAACCGCTCCAGCCATGTATCCGCCGACTGTCCGGGCAGCAGGCGCATCTCGAACTGGATTTCACACCGGTCGGGGACGATATTCAGCGCAACCCCGCCGTTTATAAGCCCGACCTGCGCCGTGTTGAATGGCACGTCGAATGACGGGTCCTGTATCGGGGCGTCCATCATTTCCGCCTGGATGCGGGCAACTTCCTGTGTCATGCGGGCCGCGATCTGGATGGCGTTGCACCCCAGCATGGGATTGGCGGAATGTGCCGCGCGGCCGTGGCATACAATGCGCGCGGCCACCTTTCCCTTATGCGCCACGGCAACCTGCAGCCCGGTTGGCTCCCCTACGATACAGCCCCGTGCCGCAATCCCGCGTTCACGCAGGAACGCCAGAAGGGAACGCACGCCCACGCAGCCGATTTCCTCGTCACAGGAAATGGCGAAATGCAGGGGATGACGCAATGTCCGACCCGCCGCGTATCGTGCCGCCGTCAGCATACAGGCCAGAAAGCCCTTCATGTCGCTGCTGCCGCGCGCGAACAGCTTTCCATCACGGTCCGTCAGGCTGAACGGGTCGCATGTCCATCCCTGCCCCCGCACCGGCACGACATCGCTGTGGCCTGACAGCACGATGCCCTGTCCGGTATCTGGTCCGATCGTGGCAAACAGACCATAACGATCCGTCTCCTCATGCCGCACGATCGTAGCCGTGGCATGCACCGCACGTAACTGCTGCGCATACCATTCGATCAGGCCGAGATTGCTTTCCCTGCTCAGGGTCGGCCACGCGACCAGATGCGCAAGGGCCGCAACGGTCGGGTTACTGTCATGCAGCAGGGACGTCATGTTCGCTCCATCATCAGGGCCATCCGCCCTATCGTAAGGCAGTCCGGGGGCATCGCCTGCTCGGAAGTTTCTATGCCAAAGGAAGAAACTTCCGATGCGCTGCATCCATGCAAGGCAACTGGCCTGGCGATGACACCCTTCCCCTGCCCGCATCATTCGCGAACCAGCGAGACCATTACCGACAACCGGCTGAAAACAATAGACCATTCACTGAAGCATCCGGCCCGCAGGCCCGGCTTTCCTGTTGCCGTCCGTTCGTGAACGGACGTGTCGCAGCGGCCGCTGGCATACCCTTACATCCAAGAAACAATATGCTCTAATCACACTATATTGCCATCTCAGGAACAGATCCATGCCCCTCGACCTTGCCATCATCAATGCTGACATTCACGGCCATGCCCCACCCGTCAATGCAGTCGGCATCATGGACGGACATATCGTGGCGATCGGCACATCATCCGACATCATGGCGCAATGTGTCCCGACAACCGTCATCCGTGATCTGGGCGGCATGTTCCTGATGCCGGGCTTTATTGATGTCCACATGCATATCGCCATGGCCGCGGACTATCTTTCCGCCATCGGGCTGCGGGATGTGCGGACAATGAAGGCCCTGCTGGAACGGGTCGCGCAATGGGCGGCCGCGCATCCCGACGCGCCATGGATCCGCGGTCTGGAATGGAGCTATGGCTACCCCGACCTGCCCAATGGCGAATTCGATGCGCGCATGATTGACAGCATCCTGCCAGACCGGCCGGTAATCCTGACATCGGGCATGGCGCATGCGGCATGGGCGAATTCGCGTGCCATGGAAATTGCCGGAATTACCCGCGATACCCCCGACCCGGAAAATGGCGAGATCGTGCGCCGCGCCGATGGCACGCCATCGGGCTGGCTGAAGGAAGACGCCGTCAGCCTTGTCACCAGCCATATCCCACCCATGACCGGGCCGGAAATGGATCACGCGCTGGGTCTGGTGCTGGATACGGCATCCCGGCTGGGCATCACCCGCATGCAGAGTGCCGCATATGACGAAGCCTACCTGCCGCTGCTGTCGGCACGGGATGCGGCAGGCACGCTGCCGGTCCGTATCGGGATGATGACGGAAATAGAACCCGATCCCGGCCTGACGTCACAGCGCCTGCGCGAAGCACTTGACCTGCGCGCACGCTATGACAATGCGATGGTTCGCCTGGATGGCATCAAGTTCTTCCTTGACGGCGTGCTGGAATCCCATACCGGCTACATGCCCGAAGGCTATGCGGACCAGCCTGATGCACGCGGCACCCTGTTATGGGACCGCAGGGCCTATATTGATGCGGTCCGTGCCGGTGTGGAAAACGGGCTGGACATATGGACCCACGCCATCGGGCCGGGCGCCATCCACCTGGCGCTGGACGCGGCGGAAAATGCAGGCAACAGCCCGGAACGTCCACGGATCCGCGTGGAACATGCCGAACTGCCCTATCCCGATGATATTGCCCGTTTTGCCCACACATCCACCATCGCCAGCATGCAACCCGTCATGATCGCGCCTGCAGATGAGTGGATGGGCATGGAAGGAGTCTGGAAAAAACGCGTGGGGGACAATCGCGCGCAACTGGCTTTTCCAATGCGCTCGCTACTGGATGCGGGCAGCATGCTGGCGTTCGGGACGGACTGGCCGATTGTATCCCTTGATCCCCTGCGTGGATTGCGCAAGGCCGTCCTGCGCCGTCCCATCGGGGCACCTGCATCGGAAGCATGGATCCCGACACAGGCGATCCGCTTTCCCGAAGCATTCGACAGCTATACCAGCAAGGCCGCTGTGGCCGCCGGACGGGAACGGTATGAAGGCCGTATTGCCTTGGGCTACCGCGCAGATATCGCCGTCCTGTCGGGCAATCCCTTCATGACGGATCCGGACAGCCTGCCGGACCTGAAATGCATGCTGACGGTCACGGCAGGCCGTATCGTCCACGACCTTATCTGACGGCAGGGCGTGCGGGGGAATCCGCCTGCCGGCATATCAGCCAGTAAACCAGGCCGGGCAGCAGGATTCCCACCACCCATGACAGGTCAACCCCATCCATCTGCCGTGCCATCAGGCCGGAATACAGTTCATTTGAAATAAAGGGCACCTGCACGACAATACCCATGATGTAACAGAAAATGGCAGGGCGGTTGAAACGCCCGTATATGCCGCCATCATGACGGAAAAAAGACCGGATATCATAATCGCCATGCCGGATCAGGTAATAATCGACCAGATTGATTGCCGTCCACGGGGACAGGACCGCCAGCAGGAATTCAATGAAACTGTTGAGAATGTGCAGTATGTCGCCACTCAGCATAATCGTCAGCAGTACGGACAGCAGCAGCAGGCCACCCGCCAGCAACCCGCGACTGCGCGCCGTGGGGCGCCATGTCGGCCACATGGTATAAAACAGGGTCATGCAGGACAGGGCTGCGCAATAGATCTGCATCGTGCATGAAACCGTGATCGAAATCAGGACAATGCCAAGCAGGACATAAGTCGGCAGCGTATAATGCGCATGGATCGCGGCATAGAAATTCCCCGCCCATGCGGTACTGCCCATATAGGCCCCCAGAAAGGTGGGGACCGCGGTTCCAATGATGCTGCCCGTCATGCATGACCAGAATGCATCGCGTTCGGGTGTATCGGCAGGCAGGTAACGCGAATAATCCGACACATAAGGGGCATACGCCACCTGCCACAGCACCCCGATCGAGACGGCCGCCACAAAATCATGCATGCTGGGGAGCGCCATCAACGGCTGGACCGGCAGGGCATGCAGGTAAAACAGGAAGAAGGCCGCAAGGGCAAAGAACGCCGTGGCCGCCACATAGGTAAACCCGACCACAAAACGTTCAATCCACCCATGTCCGACAATACACAGCGAAAGGATGGCCGCGGCCAGCACATAGACGGGCAACTGATGTGGCGGCCCCCCCAGGGCCTGCTGCACCTGTTCACGTCCGATGGCCAGCAGTGTCGCGGTGAACCCCACATACATGACAATGACGACAACAATGACCAGTAGCGCACCATAGGCCCCGAACTGGCCACGTGTCTGCTGCATCTGCGGAATGCCCAGATGCGGCCCCTGGGCGGCATGCAGGGCCATGAACATGCCCCCCACCCCGTTGCCGGCCAGAATGGCAAGCGCCGCCCAGAACAGCGAAAGGTGACAGACCTGGCAGTAGATCATGCCCGTCAGGATCGCGAGTATGTTCTGGTTCGCCCCCAGCCAGACCAGACACAGCCCACGCGTGTTCCCCCTGCGCCGGTCTGCCGGTATGGGGAAAATCGTATCTTCCTCAACGGCCAGAACCGAATTGCGCAATGGTGCGTCAATGTCCATATACGGCAACTCCTTCAATAACAGGGGATCACTGTTATCAGATTGGTTCCGGAATGATATTTCTAATTTCCGGGATCAATTGCATCAAGAAAGCGGCTGACCACATCCTGCCCTGGCGGCACGGGTTCGCTGCCGCACATGACAGCAACCGCCAGCCCCGTCAGGGATGAAAGCGGCGTATGGCCACCAGCCCCATCGGCGCACAAATCCATTACCAGCGTCGGACAGCAGAACAGGCCACACCGGATCGTCGCACGCCAGTCGGCAGGCAGGTGCCCCGTGGCGCGCATATGCTCCAGCAGCGGACGCCACAGCAGCCCCGCCTTGGAATCCAGAAAGGCGCGCCGCAGGTCATTCATCTCCCACCCCAGCGTGACATCCAGTATTCCGTCGGGCGTCACGCTGGCATGGGTCGCCATATCAGCAGGCAGGTCGTGGGGATGATACAGCCAGTCCGCATGGGCGAAGATGTTATGGAAAGTCGCCTTGACCTCCGCCATGATGGCCGGAATATTCTGTCCGGCAAAGGCAGGGTCAAAGAAGGTCAGGCTCCTGCCCGCCCCCTCCCACCATACATTGGCGTTATGCGCGTCCCCATGCGCCGTAACCCCGCCAGAACGGGCCAGCATGCGGGGGGACAGCAGTCGCATGCTGCGTTCCAGCACAGTACGCAGCGTATCGGCATGCATCACCCCGTTGATGCGCCACTTCATGTCCAGCAGCGCGTGATCGGCCATACTTACGCCCGGAAACGCAAACGTACGCCCGGATGCAAAAAAACGCGCCGCCCGCGCCCCAAGCTGCCGGTCATCGGTTGTCAGCCGATGGTGGAATAACTGATGAAAGGGCTCGGCTGCGCATTCGGCTTCGGATATCGGGTGGAAGGTTTCGCGGTAAATGCGCGCCGTCAGCGCGTCAAGTTCGCGCTGTGCCGCAACGACCGGTCCGATATCCGCATCCGTCCCGTCATATGTACGGCACAGATCAGCCAGCCGTGGCGTTGATCGTCTGGTATAAAGCAGTATCTGCCGGCCGATAGCACGCGACACATAAACCGGCATGTCGATCGGGTAGCCAGCGTCGCGCAGGACCTCGCCACGATAGAATTCCTGAAGGGTACTTTCTTCATTTTCCTCATGATGGAACTTGAAGAAATATTCCTCCCCCGTCGGGGTGGTCAGGAAGCCGTTTACGGAATTCAGGCTGTATCCATCATTTCCCAGCGTAATATTGCTGACCTGCAGACCGAATTCCTCCCGTATCAGGTCGGAAAGGATGATGCATGTCCGCGCTACGTCTTTCGCACGAAAGGCCTGTAGCGCCTGTGCGGATGCTGAGTCATTCATGAATACAGCCTTTGTTCACAACCGACGGTTTACTGGCCTTTGGGTAGTGGACGGGCGGAAGACACCGCACGCGCATGGCCGGAAAACCCTTCATATGATGCAAAACGGTGCGTATGGGCCGCCATTTCCCTGTATCCCCGCGCGGAGACACGGGCAAACGACATCCGTTTCATGTAATCATGCACCGAAAGCGGTGAATGCGTGCGCGCGGCCCGGTTGGTCGGCAGCACGGCATTGGGACCAATGACGTAATTGCCAAGGCTGACTGGCGTATGGTTGCCCAGCAGCACCTCGCCCGCGTTACGGATACGCCCGAGGTCAGCCATCGGGTCGCATGTCAGGATTTCCAGATGTTCAGGGGCATAGGCATTGGTGAATTCGACTGCCGTATCAAAATCACGCGTCAGAACGATGCCACCATACGCCCCGCACAGGACAGTGGATGAGAACTCGGCGCGTTTGGCGTCCATCTGCTGCCAGTGACCGGGCAATGCCGCCTGTACGCCCTTTGCCACGCGCGGGCTGTCCGTCACCAGCCAGGCAGAGGAATCCGGCCCATGTTCGGATTCAATAATCAGGTCCAGCGCCGCCAGTTCAGGATCCACGCTGTCATCGGCAAGGATGATCGCCTCACTCGGGCCTGCGGGCACGCCGGGATCGATGACGTGGGAAAGCAGTTTCTTCGCCGCGACGACATACGGGCTGCCCGGCCCCACGATCTTCATGCAGGCCGGGACGGTTTCCGTGCCATACGCCACGGCGGCCACGCCCTGCGCACCGCCACATTTATAGACTTCGGTCACGCCAATCAGGCGCGCGGCGACAAGCGTGCCCGCATCCACGCGCCCATCCGGCGCGGGCGGCGTGATGATGACCAGGCGCGGCACTCCGGCCACCATGCCCGGAATGGCGGTCATGTTCACGACGCTGGGAAACGCACCCTTGCCACGCGGCACGTAGCAGGCCACCGATTCAATGGCGACATTCCGGTCCCCTGCCCATACGCCGGGCTGGACCTCGATCATCCAACTGTCCTCGGGCTTCTGGGCCTCATGGAATTTGCGGATATTGCCAATTGCATATTCAATTGAACGGATCAGTTCGGGATCCATTTCACGGAAGGCGGTTTCAAACTCCTCCTCCGTGGCGCGGATGCTCATGTCGGGTATGGTCACGCCGTCATAGGCCTGCGCGAAACGGCGCAGGGCTGCGTCACCTTCGGTCCGGACGGCCTCGATAATCGGCTTGACCCGTTCCAGATACGGACCAAGGTCGGCTTCCGTACGGTCAAGAAGGTGGGCGGGAATATTTTCAGCATCCCGCAGATCGACAAAATTGACAGTCTTGTTCATCTGGTCGCTTCCACTCAGGCAACGCATTATAGGCGACCGGCAACCATAGCCGGGCAAAAAACCATGTCTGTTCCCTGCCGCGCGCTACAGATCTTCCTGGTCCCCGTTCACCCGATTCATATCAATTCCAAAACGAATGGGCAACGATAATATCATACATATATATACAACCTTCAGATGGCCGCCAGGAAACCGCCATCCACATACAGGATCTGGCCGTTTACATAGGCTGCAGCATCCGAGCACAGGAACTGCACGATACCCCCCAGTTCCGCAGGCTCCCCAAACCGCCCAAGCGGAATGCGCGCCATCATTGTCTCACGCCATTTTTCATCATGAAAAAAGGGCTCCGTCATTTCCGTGCGGAAATATCCCGGCCCCACCGCATTGACCCGGATACCCTTTGGCCCCCATTCCGTGGCCAGTCCGCGCGTCACACCCAGCAGGCCGGATTTTGACGCACCATACGGCACGGCCCCGGGAATGCCGACCGCGGACGCCAGTGAACACAGGTTGACGATCGCCCCACCGGCCTGCATCCCGCGCGCCACATGCAACGCACAGAAAAATGCCCCGCGCAGGTTGGTATCGACAATCCTGTCCCATAATGCTTCGTCCGCATCAATGGCGGGACGCAGTTCTTCCATACCGGCATTGTTTACCAATGCATCGATCCGGATGTCCTGTGCGTGGAGATCATGAAAAGCCCGTTCGATATCACCAGTATCGGCAACATCTACCGTAAAATGGTCCATGTGCAGGCCATCGCCCCGCGCCATCTCGCAGGTTTCCCGCAAGGGGACGACAGAACGGCCACAGATAAACACCCGTGCCCCCTGCCCCGCCAGATGCAGCGCCACCGCCCGGCCAATGCCACGACCGCCCCCCGTCACGACAATGGTGCGTCCGCGCACACAGAAGGGGTTTTTCATCATGCTTCCTCCGCAATGGAATGGGGAAAGATCAGCGTTTTCAGTCCTGCACGCTGTTGCGCCAGCAGTTCCCCATAGACATCCGGTATCTGCCCTACCCCCTGTATCATGGAGACGAAAGCCTTCAGCCGTTCGCGCAGGGCTGGCAACAGGGCGATGGCTTGAGGCATTTCATCGGCAAAGGCGCTGACGCCGCGCACCTCCAGTTCACGCTCGACAATAAAGTTCAGGTCGAGGTTGAGCTTTGTCGCGGTCAGTCCGGCCAGAACCAGTCGCGTCCCCGGCGCGGCACAATCCAGCAGATGCCCCGCCACCGCAACCGATCCCGTGGTGTCCAGCATGAAACGGGGCGCCTGACCATTGACGGCGGTGCCGACCGCATCCAGCGCCAGGGGCGAAACGCCGCAGGTTTCCTGCAACAGGCGCATGCGTTTCGGATCGCGTTCAACAAGATACACCGTGCCATCATGCCGTTCAGACAGCACCAGTGCGGCAAGGCCGCCAATCGTTCCGCCGCCACAAACCACGACAGGCATGCCCGGATCGGGAGCCAGCCGGTTTACGGCATGGACCGCCACGGACAGGGGTTCCGCCAGTGCCGCCAGCCAGAACGGCATGTCGGGGGAAATACGGTGCAACTGGCGGGCCGGGAGAACGACTTCCTGTGCAAACCCGCCATCACAGACCTCGCCTACAAATGCCAGCCTGGTGCACAGATTGCTCTGTCCCTGCCGGCACGATGGGCACTGCCCGCACCCCACCCGGGAATCCGCCACCACGCGATCCCCCGGCCGGAAGCCGGTCACGCCGGGGCCGACCGCCATGACTTCACCGGAAAACTCATGCCCTGGTGTGACGGGGGTGCGGGTAATCCACTGCCCTGTCCGGAAATTGTGCAGGTCCGAACCACAGATCCCGGCCGCCATGACCCGTATCCGCACCTGATCTGGACCCGGTGCAGCCGGTGCCTGAACGGTTTCGATGCGGATATCCCCAATTCCGTATAAACGTGCTGCCTGCATCTGCCATCTCTTTAGCGTGGTATTCTGCTGGTCACCGAACCTGCGGCGTCCAGTCCAGAACGGTGTCAAGAAATCCTGCCATGGTTGTGGAAAGCCTGCGGAAGGCCGTTTCATCCAGCGGCCATGGCGCGTCTTCATGCTGGAGATAGGTACTCTGGGCAATTTCCATCTGCACGGCATGAAATCCCTGGTCCGGCTGTCCATAATGCCGGGTGGTGTATCCCCCCCGAAAACGGCCATTCACGACATGGGTATAGCCGGACAGGCTTTTGGCATGGGCCGCGATACGGTCCTGAAGCCGCCTGTCGCAGGATGCGCCGCTGTTGGTGCCAATATTCAGGTCAGGCAGGCGCCCTTCAAACAGGCGGGGAATATGGGTCTGGATGGAATGCCCGTCCCATAACACCGCCCAGCCATGCTGCTGCTTCAGCCGTTCGAGTTCCTGACCAACTGCATCATGATAAGGTTTCCAGAACGCGGAGGTCCTGTCATGGATCTCGTTCTGGTCCGGTTCCTGTCCGGCCTGATAGATCGGCGTGCCATCAAATGCCAGATTGGGAACAAGTCCGGTACTGGGCCGTCCCGGATACAGGACGGCGTCATCCGCGCCACGATTAAGGTCCACTACATAACGCGAATAACGCGCACGGATGACACCTATGCCGCGTTCGCGTGCAGGGCCTGTATAAAGCTGGTCAATATACCAGTCCGTATCAGGCAGTTGCCTGCCATACGGGGTCATGCGCGCCGCCATGCCGGGGGGCAGGTCCGTGCCCGAATGGGGAAGGGTCAGCAGGACGGGCGCATGACCGGGATGGAAGTCGAATACCGGGGAACCCGAAGGAAGATTGGTCATTATCGATCGTAACCTTTCATTCAGCCGCCAGCGCGGCAAGCGCACGATGAAAATTACGGGTAATGCCGTCATGATCGGCATGACGACCGTCCTGCACAACCCACTGCCCCGCACACATCACATCACGCACCGGCAGCGTGGGACAGGCAAAAATGGCTGAATCGAGGATCCGGTCCCCCTGCAGTTCCGGCAGGGACAGTTTTTCCGGGGCCAGCACACACAGGTCGGCCCGCGCCCCCACAACCAGCCCCGATGATGGCAGGCCGCAGGCCTGACGGCCGCCTTCGCATGCCGCACGGTACAGGTAGCCGCCAACCGAACCCATCTCCCCGTCCGGCAGACAGACGCAACGCTGCTGCCGATCGAGGCGCGCGCCATATTCCAGCAGGCGCAGTTCCTCACCAGGGCTGATCAGGATGTTGCTGTCGCTACCAATGCCGAAACGCCCGCCCTGCGCCACGTATGCCGAAAAGGGAAAAAGCCCGTCCCCCAGATTGGCCTCCGTAATCGGGCATAGACCGGCCACGGCGCCACTGCGGGCGACCAGTGTCGTTTCGGCCGCCGAAAGATGCGTGGCGTGCACAAGGCACCAGCGCGCATCGACAGCGGCATGATCAAACAGGTATTCCACAGGCCGCGCACCGGTTGCCTGCAGGCATTCCGCCACTTCGGCCTGCTGTTCGGCCACGTGGATATGGATCGGCGCGCCAGCCGCCAGCTGATCGACTGCCGCCCCGACCTCACGGATATCCACGGCGCGGACGGAATGAAGCCCGACCCCGACAATGGGGGACATTGCATGATCATCTGCCTGGCGCACCCGGCTTATGATATCCGCCAGGGTCTGTAGCGTACTGGCGAAACGCTGCTGCTGGGACAACGTCGTCTGTGCCCCGAAGCCCGACCGGGCATACAATGTCGGCAGCAGGGTCAGGCCCATGCCCACGTTTCGCGCGGCCTGCACGATACGCAGCGACATTTCCGCACGGTCGGCATACGGCACGCCCCCCCTGCCATGATGCAGGTAATGGAATTCGGCAACCTGCGTATAACCGCGTTCCAGCATTTCCATATACAGGAATGTAGCAATATCCTGCATCTGTTCCGGCGTAACATTATCAGCCAGACGGTACATGGCCCTGCGCCATGTCCAGAACGTATCGGACGGGTTGCTGCGCCCTTCCGCAAGGCCGGCCATGGCGCGCTGGAACGCATGGGAATGCAGGCTGTATTGCGGGGGAATAACAATATCCGTGCATATTACCGAAGGGTCGGGGTCGGGACTGGAATCAGGTATAATGGCGGAAAAGCAGCCATCCTTTCCCACTTCGATCCGCACATTGCTGCGCCATCCGGTGGGCAGCATGGCCTGTCTTGCAAAAATCGTGACCATTTTCACTCTCATGCCTGATAGGCAGGTGATCCTGCGTTTTGTTATGAATTGATAACAGATTTGACTTATTTGTATATACTTATCTAAAAAACATGGGAAACGAAGGAAAACGCACGATGTGGGACAGACTCTGGATCAACCTGAATATCGCGACGATGATGCCCGCCACTGACGCATCGGATGATCCGTACGGGTGCATTCATGACGCCGCCATCGCCACCAGCGGCAGCCAGATTGCCTGGATCGGCGCGCGCGCGGACCTGCCCGCCACCCCTGATACGCTGGCCCATACCGTCATTGACGGGCATGGGCACTGGATGACGCCGGGCCTGATTGATGCCCATACCCACATCATTTATGCGGGCGATCGCAGCACGGAGTTCGAAAAACGGCTGAACGGCGTTTCCTATACGGAAATTGCGCGGCAGGGGGGCGGCATCCTGTCCACGGTCACCAACACGCGCGCGGCAAGCGAGGATACCCTCCTCTCCCTTGCCATGGAACGTGCGCAGCGCATGATCCGCGCGGGCACCACCACCATCGAGGTCAAGTCCGGTTACGGCCTGACGCTTGAAGACGAACTCAAGCAGTTGCGCGTCGCCCGACGGCTGGGCGAGGTCCTGCCGGTATATGTACATACAACATTCCTTGGCGCCCATGCCTTTCCCCCTGAATATGCGGACAGGCAGGATGATTACGTCTCCTTCCTGATTGATGTCGTGCTGCCACGCGCCGCAGCCGAAGGACTGGTCGATAGCGTCGATGCCTTTTGCGAAAACATTGCCTTCAGTCCCGCGCAGGTCCGCCGGCTGTTTGACAGGGCCATGGAATTGCAATTGCCCGTACGCATCCATGCCGATCAGTTATCCGATACGGGTGGCGGCAGCCTGGCCGCGCAGTACCGCGCCCTGTCCGCCGACCATGTCGAATATGTCAGCGAGGCGGGCGTGATGGACATGGCGCAGACCGGAACGATCGCCATACTGCTGCCCGGCGCGTTCTACTTCATTCGTGAAAAGCATGCGCCCCCCGTCGCCCTGTTCCGCAGGCATGGGGTGGCCATGGGACTGGCGACCGACTGCAATCCCGGCACATCCCCCGCGACCAGCCTGACGGCCATAATGAACATGGCCTGCACCCTGTTCCGCATGACACCGGCCGAGGCACTGGCGGCCGTCACCCGTATCGGCGCGCGGGGCCTGAACCTGCAGGACAGCACGGGCAGGCTGACGACCGGCATGATGGCGGACATGGCGATATGGAACGTCAGTGGCCCGCATGAACTGTCATACTGGATCGGGGGACTGACCCCCATCACCCGGATTTTCCACGGCGTGCCGGACGCGACATAGAAATGCCGGATATGTGATACCGCCGCGCGGAAGGCCGCATTTCCCCCCGGTGCTTGCGCTTGGCGATTTTATCCGTAGGTTCTGCTCCGCATGGAAGCGTATAATGCCGGACCAGGGGCAAAACGGGGGAAACCGGGTGGATGAAGTTTGATCGCGTGAAGTCGTTGGACGCAATCCTGGCGACGGCCAAAAAGAAATCACTGAACCGGTCGCTTGGGGCTTTCCAACTCACGATGCTGGGAATCGGCGGGATCATCGGAACCGGTATATTCGTGCTGACTTCGGAAGCCGCGCAGAAAGCGGGGCCGGGCATGATGTTAAGCTTCATCCTTGCCGGTTTCATCTGCATGTGCGCGGCGATCTGTTATTCCGAACTGGCGTCCATGGTCCCCACTGCCGGATCGGCCTACACCTACACCTATGCCGTGATGGGTGAACGGCTGGCATGGATGGTGGGCTGGGCGCTGATCCTGGAATACGCCATCGGGGCTTCTGCCGTGGCGTCAAGCTGGTCGGGATACATGATCGGGCTGATCGAGAACCTGTTCCATATCAAGATATCCCCTTTATGGGTGAACAGTCCGTCCGCTGGCGGCTATATCAACCTGCCAGCGGTGGTCATTACCCTGCTGATCACCTGGCTCCTGATTCTGGGCACGACCGAAAGCGCGCGGGCCAACGCCATTCTGGTCGGCATCAAGGTCGCGGCCCTGTCCCTGTTCGCCATCCTTGCCATCCCGGTCATGAACACCAGCCATTTCGAACCCTTCATGCCGACCGGGATCACGGGCATGGCCGGGGCCGCGGCATCCATCTTTTTTGCCTATGTCGGCTTTGACGCCGTATCAACAGCGGCCGAGGAAACACGCAACCCGCAGCGCAATGTGCCCATTGCCCTGATTGCCTCCCTCGCCTTCTGCACCATTTTCTACCTGCTGGTTTCGCTTGGGGCGATTGGTTCCCCCCTTGGCGCACAGCCAATTACCGGGGCCGATGGCAGCATACTGGCACCAGGCACGCTGGCGCTGGAACAGAGATGCCGCGCAATTGCCGCAACCGGCGCGCAAGATCCCCTGCCCTGTTCGCATGAAGCCCTGGCACACGTGCTGCGCTCCATCGGGTGGACCAGGATCGGTAACCTGATTGGTCTTGCGGCGACCATCGCCCTGCCTTCCGTCGTGCTGATGATGATTTTCGGGCAGACGCGCATATTTTTCACCATGGCGCGTGATGGCCTGCTGCCCGACAGCTTTGCCCGTGTCCACCCCCGCTATCGCACGCCGCATATCGTGACGATTGTAACGGGCATTGGCACGGCGCTTGGTGCCGCTTTCCTGCCCGTGGGCACCCTGGCGGACTATTCCAATTCCGGCACGCTGTTTGCATTCGCCATGGTGGCCGTATCCGTCCTGATCCTGCGCCGGACCGATCCCACGCGCGTCCGGCCGTTCCGGGCCCCTGCCATATGGCTGTTCGCGCCGCTTGCCATCATTGGCTGCATCTATCTTTACCTGTCACTGGACCTGATCGCGATACTGGTACTGCCGGTATGGGGCGTGATAGGATTGCTCATATATTACGGATATGGTCGTTCGCGCAGTTATGTAGGCCGGGGGATTGAAGTATCCGACAGCATGAATTCCTGATTCCCGTATCGTCTATGGTTGTGACAGGGTCTGGTGCGCGCGTTCGATAATGAACTGCCGGATGCTTTCAATTTCATCCGGCTTCATGGATTTTTCAAACCCGTCCATGCCGAAACTGCTCAGCGCCCCCTTGCCCACGATGGCGTAGAAACTGTTCTTATCCTGAATGGCCGGGGATTTCCGCAGATCCGGCAGGACGCCATTCCATTCCACATTGGCACCATGGCAGTACTGGCAATAATTCTGGTACTGCTGGCTTCCCGCCAGTGCCTGCCGGGGCACGAACGACGCCGGTGGCGGGGATGAGGGAACAGGAGCATCATTGACAGCAGGCAGATGGTCCTTGCCATCAAGGGCAAAGGCAAGGACACGGGAATGATTGACAGACCCGGTTTCCTGACGGGCCAGTCCTGTCGCGAACAGGCCGTACGACCCGCCCCAGCCCACTTCAATCGCGACATACTGCCGCCCACCGATACGATAGCTGACGGGAGAAGCGATGATGCCACTTTGCGCATCGAAGCTGAACAGATCCTTCCCGTCATGCGCGTCATAGGCATGGAACGTGCCGTCCGTCAGTCCCTGGAACACCAGGTCGCCAGCGGTGGCAAGTGTTCCGCCATTCGCCGGGCCTTTCTGCACCACTTCCCATCGTGCCGTCTGTGATACCGGATCCCACGCCACCAGCGTTCCCCGCAGGTCCCTGACCGCGGCTTTCTGTTCCTCGGTGGACGGCATTCTGTCATCCGGCTGAATATCAAGCCCCAGATTCCAGCCATCCGGCAGGGCCCTGAATTTACGCGCGCCCTTCAGGTGATCGGGCACCTGCTGGGTCGGCAGGTACACCAGTCCCGTACGGGGGCTGTAGCTCATCGCGGCGATACCGTGCCCCCCCATATCCCCCGGAAAGACGTAGAATGGTTTGCCGGTGACGGAATACTGTGCGGCCGGATTGAAGATCGGCCGCCCTGTTTTCGGGTCCAGTCCCTTTGCCCAGTTTACGAAAACGAAGTTCCTGCCAGAGATAAATTCACCTGTCGCGGCATCAAGAACGTAGAAGAAGCCGTTCTTGGGCGCATGCACGATCACATGCCGCATCTGCCCACCAAGGGGAAGGTCAAGCGTCATGATCTGCTGGGTTGATGTATAATCCCACTGGTCTTCAGGTGTTTCCTGAAAATGCCAGACATATTCACCCGTCTCCGGTTTCACCGCGACAATGCTGTCAAGGAAGAGGTTGTCCCCCTTTCCGTTGGAACGGATGCCATAACTCCATGGTGACCCGTTACCCGCCCCGAAATAGACAAGGTCCGTTACCGGATCATATACAATCGAATCCCATACCGTACCGCCGCCACCCTGACGCACCCATGCGCCCGTGGGGCTCCATGTCGGATAAGCGCGGGTCATGAGAACCGTATCGGACGGCGCGTGGTCGGGTCTGTTATGGGGGTTGGGCACTGTAAAGAACCGCCAGTCCAACCTGCCCGTTTCCGCATCAAACGCTGAAATGAAACCACGGGCGCCAAATTCCGCCCCACCGTTTCCGATCAGCACCCTGCCCTTTGCAATACGGGGTGCGCCGGTAATGGTATAGGCCTGCTGCTGGCCCAGATCCGCATCTGTCGGGATCGTGTTGACACTCCAGACGACTTTGCCATCCTTTGAATCCAGGGCAATCAGCCTGTTGTCAAAGGTCGCCAGATACAGCCTGCCATTCCAGTAGCCCAAGCCACGGTTTACGATATCGCAACACCCCCGGACACCGATCCTGCCATCCACCTTCGGGTCATAGGCCCATAGCAGGCGGCCGGTCGCGGCATCCAGCGCCTTGACCTTGCTCCACGCGGTGGTGGTGTACATGACCCCGTTGACGATCAGGGGCGTCGCTTCCTGCCCCCGGTTGGTATCCAGATCATAATGCCACGCCAGATGCAGACGACCAATGGTTTTGGCATTGATCTGCGTTAAAGGGCTGTATCGCTGTTCTGAATAGGTACGGCCATGGGTCAGCCAGTCACCGGGATGGTCATCGGCATGAATAATGGCGTCCCCTGTCGATTCCGCATGGACCGGGGCAGCCGCACACAGGAGCATTCCCATACCCAGCAGGACATCACGCCACCGAAGATTTGGAAGATGATGACCCCATATGGTAATGTACTGCATGCTCATGAAGCCTGTTTCCTTTCCTGATAAAGCCCGCATGACTTAAATATTCCTGTATCGTATCTAATATGGACGGGAATGACACGTGATTTTTCCGTCAACCATCGGGTATTCAACCTTGGAACAGACAATATGTTGGAAATACAATTTTTATTTTTCGAATATTGTTTGAAAAAATAATAAAACTTTCAGGTGCAGTATTTCCTAAAAAGATGACATTCCCTGAAGCTTTCTTATTATTTAATTATGTAAATATTATATTGAAATTCCCTCCAGATATATACTGAAATTTTCTGACGCCACCAGATGGCATGGTACAAAATGACGTAGCACACGATCCGCGCCTGCATGATACAGACACCCATCACTACAACCGGACAGGATATCGGCCTGCTTGCGTGCGACATATTACAGGCAGAGCAGGATCGCCGGGAAACGGCATGCCCCTTCGTCATCGTGACAATACGGATATCAAGAGCATTTTCCGGTCCGCATAAGCCGCCATTACGATAACGATCAACCCTGTGTCATAAAAACAACAATGTATCCCGGCACTGTGATATCAATGCCCAAGGGCAGAGCAGTTCCCCCAATTCATATCCATACCGTTTCAATATTTTCTTTTCAAAATAATGAAATTATGAAAATTCGTTCCATATTCGCCTTATGTTCCATTGTAAATTCATTATATGTGAACAATCCATCTTGCTCTATAAAATGACCATCCCCAAAGCAACTCAACCCTAAATTTTAAAATAAAATTATATTATTTAATGGTATAATTTATAATTTTAAGTATAAAATAAGGGAATTTACATGACTATACTTAATTTATAAGCGCACCAAAATTAATAAAAATAAATACAGATACTTCAATAATAACATGATTACTCATACGCCATAGACAAATATATGTTTAATAATACTGTAACTGTAGTGTCATAAAAACATCACGAGACACCATGAAACCCGAAACATAGGGTGTGCCGCGTCATCCAACCACCACCGATCGGGGCCTTGTCATGAGGGATCACGCTGCATGAAAAAGAACACGTTTCTTCTTCTCACAACATGCATGAGTTCTTTGTTTTTCAATAACGCCCATGCAGCCGGCACGGCACAGAAGCAGCCCGCAACCAAACAGACGGACCAGCGCGGCAAAGCCACGGCGAACGCCAGTGCTGGTTCCGTAACCGCCACCAAGGCGGAATCAATCATTGTCCTGGGCGCGGGGGCCGCGCGCGAAACACAGTCGCTGTCTCACCTTGCCCTGCAGGAAGTCGCCCCCGGCACCAGCCCGCTCAAGACGCTGTCCAAGCTGCCGGGCGTCATGTTCACATCGTCCGACCCCCTGGGATCGTATGAATGGTCACAGCAGATCATCATCCGCGGGTTTGATCAGAGCCGTCTTGGCTTCACCATGGACGGCATCCCGCTGGGCAACCTTGCTTACGGCAATGACAATGGCCTTTCGATCGGCCGTGCATTGCAGACGGAAAACAATGGTCCGGCAACACTGGCCCAGGGCGCGGGTGCGGTCGGGGTTGCGGCCTCAAACGACCTTGGCGGCGCGCTGGAATTCACATCCATTGACCCGACCAAGAAATTTGGCGTTGATGTAGCGGGTACCGTGGGGTCATACGGCACATGGCGCACATTCGGGCGCATTAACTCCGGCACCCTGCCCGGTGGCGGACGGCTTTACGTTTCCTATGACTATCAGGATGCCAACAAGTGGAAGGGCGACGGCATCCAGCAGCAGCAGCAGGCCAACGCCAAGTTCATCCAGCCGCTGGGTGACAAGGTCAAGCTGACCCTGTTCGGTGATTACAGCCAGCGCGCGGAAAACGATTATCAGGATCTCTCGCTGCAGATGATCCAGACCAAAGGCTATAACGTCGACAACATCACCAACAACTATGGACTGGCCAAGCAGATCGCCACGGCTTACCAGACCGGCAAGCCCTTCCCCGCGGGCATCGCCAATCAGGATCAGTCCTATTACAATTCCGCCGGTCTCCGTCAGGACGTAATGGGCTATGGCAAGTTCGACTTCCATCTTACCGACCACCTGAAGGGCTTCGCGACCGTTTACGGTCATACCAATACGGGTGAAGGCATTTATGCCACGCCATATACGGCAACGCCGGCATCCCTGGGTGGATCGCCCCTTTCCGTCCGTACCACGGAATATGACATTCACCGCGAAGGCTTCATCGGCAGCCTGTCCTATGAGATCGGTCACCACACGATCGAAGGCGGCTTCTGGTTTGAAAACAATGATTTTGAACAGGCGCGCCGTTTCTATCCGCTCAGCGCCGACAAATATACCGGCAGTTCCGTCCACTGGTTCCGCAACAACCCGTTTGAAACCCAGTGGCAGAGCGCCTTCAACACCAAGACCTACCAGTTCCATATTCAGGATACATGGCAGATCACCCCGGCCCTGAAACTTAATTACGGTTTCAAATCGCTGGTTGTTGACAACCGGGGGCGTCAGCTGGAAGGCAACTACATGGGCACGCCGGTGGCCAATACATATGCATCGGGTTCCATTACTTCAGCCAATGGCTTCCTGCCACAGCTTGGCGCCAACTACCGCATCAACCGCCATAATGAAATCTTTGCCGACTTTGCCCGCAACATGGCAGCCTTTGACAACTCGACCACGGGTGCCACCAGTCCGTTTGCAATGACATCCGCAGCCTATGCCGCATCCAAGAAAACGCTGCATCCGGAAATGTCCTACAGCGAGGAAATTGGCTACCGCTTCCATAACCGGCGCATTCAGGCGTCCATTACCGGTTACTACATCGAATTCGAGGACCGGCTGGCATCCATCTCGCCAGTATCCAGCGGCACGAACGTTCAGGGCTACGCCAGTATCCTCACCAATGTCGGTGGCGTGACCGCACGTGGCATTGATACGGCTTTCAACTATCGCTTTACGGATAACTGGTCGCTGTATGTGTCCTACGCCTACAACCAGTCCGTCTATGACGACAACCTGACGACTGGCGGCATCACCTACGCCACCCGCGGCAAGAGCGTGGTTGGCATGCCGCGTAACCTGGCCAACGTCCAGATCAGTTATGATGACGGCACGATCTGGGGCAATATCGGCATGCAGTACCAGGGCCGCCGGACCTATACCTACACCAACGACCAGTGGATCAAGCCGAACGACATCTTCAACCTGAACGTCGGCTACCGCTTCCACAGCCATAACTGGGCGCTGCATGGCCTGGATGCGCAGATCAACGTGACCAACCTGTTCGACAAGCGCTACGTTGCAACGGTCGGCAGCACGGGCTTTGCGGTCAGCGACCCCACGGGCAGCCTGCAGACGTTGCAGGCGGGTGCGCCGCGCATGGTGTTCTTTACCCTGCGCAAGCACTTTTTCTGATACCCCCCGTCAGCCCTGCCATCAGCCCGAGGATGACCACCATGTCCGATATCGCCAACCGTCGCCAGTTCCTAAAATTCAGCGCTGCCGCCGCTATCGGCGCGGCACTGCCTGAAAACCTGAAACGGGCCCTTGCAGTCGCCCCCAACAGGGTGACCGGCACGATACAGGACGTGGAGCATGTGGTCATCCTGATGCAGGAGAACAGATCGTTCGATCATTACTTCGGCTGCCTGCAGGGCGTGCGGGGGTATGGCGACCCCCGCGCCGAAAAACTGCCTGATGGCAGCAGTGTCTTTGCCCAACCGGATGGGAAGGGCGGCCATGTCATGCCCTTCCTGTTCAATACCGCGCATACTTCCAGTGCCTGCATCGCCAGCCTTGACCATAGCTGGAAGGGTACGCAGACGGCATGGAATGAGTGGGATACATGGGTGCCGCACAAGACACCCATGACCATGGGCCATTTCACCCGTACGGAAATCCCGTATTATTACGCGCTGGCCGATGCCTTTACGGTCTGCGATGCCTATCATGCCTCCATTTTCGGGCCGACCAACCCCAACCGCCTGTTCCTGTTCACCGGCACGAACGGCCTGGCGGTCGGCAATGACGGAGTACAGGCCATACGGAATGTCGATGATGGCAACTGGTCGGCGGACATGGCGCATGACCGGGCCGATTTCACACCGTTCCGCTGGGCCACCTATCCCGAAAAACTGCAGGCGGCGGGCGTATCGTGGCGGGTTTATCAGGAATATGACAATTTTGGCGATAATCCCCTGGCGTCCTTTGCGCAGTTCCGCAATCTTGATCCCCGGTCATGGGAATACCAGCGCGCCCGCATGATCGTGCCGGGGTCAACCGCTTCCGGCATGCATGACACCGAAGGCCGCTATCTGGTCGCTGCCTTTGAAGACGACGTTGCGCACGGCAGGCTACCGCAGGTTTCATGGATCGTGCCGCCCGCCGCCCTGTCGGAACACCCCAATGCCCCGCCGGGCTATGGGGAACACCTGATTTCCCAGTTGATGGATGTGTTCGTGCGTCATCCCGATGTATGGGCCAAGACGGTCTTTATTCTGAATTACGACGAAAATGATGGTTTCTTTGACCACGTTCCCCCGCCTGTCCCCGCACTGGACCCACGCCATGGCGGCAGCACGGTCGTGACCGATGGCGAAGCCTATCATACCGTCCCGGTGGGTCTGGGGCCACGCGTGCCCGCGATCGTGGTTTCACCATGGACCAAGGGCGGATGGGTCAATTCACAGGTATTCGACCATACATCCGTCCTGCGCTTTCTTGAGACACGCTTTGGTGTGGAAGCTCCCAACATCACCCCATGGCGGCGGGCCGTGTGCGGGGACATGACGTCCATTTTCGATTTCGCACAGACGGATCGCCGTTGGGCCGCACGCCTGCCCCGGACTGATACCTACCTGGCTGAAACGCGCCAGTCATGCATGCTGCCCAAACCCACCATTCCCGTCCAGCAGACCCTGCCGCAGCAGGAAACCGGCCAGCGCCCGGCCCGTGCCCTGCCTTATCGCCTGCACGCGGACCTGATTGCGCCAGGCCATCTTCATATTGCGAATGAAGGCAGCCAGGGGGCGGTACTGCGTATCCGTGATGGCAAGGTAACACGTCATTATACGCTGGGCGCCGGATCCGACATGACCATAACGGTGACGGCCCATGGCAGCCAACCCGTGACAGTCCATGGACCCAACGGTTTTTTCCGTCAGTTCCAGGGCAAGAGCCTGCCGGCCACGACACTGCGTTTTGACCCGGCCCGTGATGTGGTCGTGCTGTCGCTGCATAACCATGGCCATACATCCCGCACGGTCCGGGTCGAGGATGCCTACGCCCACACCACCCGCGAGACTGAACTGCCCCCCGATAGGACAGTCGAGACCGTATGGCCGATCGCCGGGTCCGATCACTGGTATGATTTGACCATCCACGACCCGGACCATGCACGCGATCTGGTCCAGTTCGCGGGACATATCGAAAATGGCCGGCCAAGCCGCACGGACCCCCACATGGGCCAGACCGGCGCATGACAGTCCTGAGCCATCGCACCGTTGCCGGCTACCAGTACCGCGGCTGGCATCAGCCCGGCGGCAGGCGCTGGCGGGGTCACGCGGTTTATGGGCATGACCGGATGAAAAAGCCGGGCATAAGGGGTGGCACAGGCATTTTCATGCTTTTATGCCCGACCACCGCTGCCTGATTACTTATGAACGGTCTGTTCTCAAACAGTCTTTTTAATGCCCTGCAGTCTTCATGCGCGCCAGTCCAATGACGCCCACGATGGATATAACCGCAAGGAGAGAGAAAAAAACAGCCAACGGTAGCCATTGTCCTGCATAATGCGCTGCGATGAGCGTGCCAATCAGCGGCGTGAAACCGGAAATCAGCGAAGAACTGGTCTGATAGGCAATGGAAATGGCGGTATAACGGATCGCAGGCCGAAATGCCGCCGCCATATACCCCGCCACAACGGCATAAAAGGCGGACAGGGCCATAATGGTCACCGAAATGCCCAGAGAAATCAGCCAGATATCATGGGTTCGCAACAGCAGGAACATGGGATAAGGCAGAAAAACACAGGCCGTGGCCATAGCCAGCAGGAAGCGCGTTTCCCCCACACGTTCGCCGGTCCATGCCGCCAGCGGTTGGGAAACAAGTTGCAGGAAAGTGGCAATGAACAGGGCATTCAGGATGGTTTCGCGGTCAATATGTTCATAACGCGTCGCATAACTGAGCAGGAACGTGTTCATGAAGAAAAAACCTGCCGTCCCGATAACGGCAGCGGCACCGGCATAAACGATCTTCATCCACTCTCCCGACAGGTTACGCAGGGATGAAGGCGGCGGCGCTTCCACATTTGCAGCCTGGGCAAGGAATTCAGGGGTTTCCTGCAATTGTCGTCGCAACATGTAACAGCCCAGCGCAATGCCGCCGCCCAACAGGAACGGAATACGCCACGTCCAGGCCAGAAACGTTTCCAGCCCAAAGGCATTGGCCATGCGAAAGGTCAGCAATGCCAGCAGCATACCGGCCGGGCTGCCAAGCTGGGCGAAGGAGGCTGCGAATGTCTTGCTGCCCGCTGCCGCATGTTCACTGGCCATAAGCACGGCACCGCCCCATTCGCCCCCGACCGATATGCCCTGCACAATACGCAGCGCCACCAGCAGGACGGGTGCCCATATTCCGATGGACGCATAGCCGGGCAGCAGGCCCACCCCCATGGTGGCCATGCCCATTGCCGCCACTGTCAGTGTCAGTATCCGCTTGCGTCCCCAGCGGTCCCCCAGAATGCCGAATATGGTCCCGGCCAGGGGACGGGCAACGAACCCTGCCGCCAGCGTGCCGAAAGATGCAATATCGGAAACGGTCGTTTTTTCACCAGGAAAGAATACATGCCCGAGCACCAGCGCGGATGCCAGTGCATAGACGTAATAATCATAAAATTCGAGCGAGGTTCCGACAAAAGCCGAAAGTGCTGCGCGGCGCGCATGACCGGGACCGTTGTTCACAAATCCTCCTGTTAACCTTCAGTTTTGTCCAGACCATCCCATTCATAACGGAATCGTTTCGTTACGGCGAACATATTTTCTGATTTTATCAATATTGCATTTTGTGTATATACAAACGTGGATATGTAAATTTTTTACCGTGTCGTTACAAACGAATTACAAAATGACTGCACCCGTCAGTCAGCTTACAATGCTGCCACGGCCATATAATTATTATTAAAAAATAAATGAATACTATTTTTACATTATATTATTGCAGTCCTTGCGTATTTCTACACATTTGAATTCATGTTGCCGTTGAGGATTCATACTATGATCAACATCATGCGATCTGATTCGCATGCAGTGCATGCGGGCCGAAATGATACCTTTCTTTACTTCCATCCAAAGGGTCAACAGTTGGTCATCATCACCATGTCATGATAACATTGCGGCTTGATATAGACATGCAGGAAAACAGGCAGCGTGTTTCGTAAAATCCATCGCTGGATGGGACTTCTCCTTATGCTTCCCATGGTCCTGCAGGGACTGAGCGGAACATTGCTGATCGTCATTCCGCTGCTATTGCCACAACGTCCCCATGTCACGGCTACCGGCATGCAGGCGGGGGCCGAAGCCATAATCGCCGCGTCCCGCCCCCATGCCCTGCCGGGCATGATCCCGCTGCGTTTCAACCCGGCACGCTGGTCCGGGGACAGCGCCATGGTTACATACGGGCCGGTGGGGGAACGGCATCCGACATTTGAGGTTTTCGTTAACCCCTATAATCCGTCAGTTATCAGTACATACACCGTACCATCATATATCCGTTTCATGCATAATCTTCATGCTGACCTGTTCCTTCTACCGTATGGACAGACAGCAACGGGCATAATGGGCATAATGCTGAGCGCCATGGCCCTTACGGGACTGGTCATATGGTGGCCCCATCCTGCCCTGTGGAAAACGGGGAAATGGCGCAAGACCATCATGATCGCACCACGTGCACGTGGCCTGCGCCTGTGGCGGGAAGTACATGTCAGTTCAGGATTCTGGTTTTCGTTCCTGCTGCTGTTCCTGGCGCTGAGCGGGTCCGTACTGGCGTTTCCCTTTTCACGCCCCCTGTTTGGCATCAGCCGTCCCGCGCCCCACGAACATAGCCATCATGACCATATGCCCCCTACCTCTTCCATGGGGGAACAGGGACTGGACAGGGCGCTGGCCATGCTGAAAAGCCAGATGCCGGAAGCGGCCCTGCTGTCGGTCCAACTGGGGGATCGCCCGGCACAACAGTCGCTTGAGGTAATCCTGCCTGCCTATGGCGCCAACCACCCGGCCACCATTCAATACGATGCGCATGCAGGCCGCATGCACATAAGCCACGACCCGGGACAGCAACGGCAGGGAGAATGGATTTTCCAGTGGCTGCACATGCTTCATGAAGCAAGACTTGCCGCCCCTGCCCCCATGGCCGTCATATGGAAAACCGCCGTGGGGGCCAGTGGTCTGGCGCTTGTCGTGCTGACGTGCTCGGGCATGGTCATGTGGACCATACGGCGTCGCAACGCGGCACGACGCGAAAGCGGATCATAATGCTTAATCCCTGCATCATCATCGCGACAATCAAGCCATGATGGCGACAAAACAGGCCGCAGAGCCCGTTTTGAGCCATCGTCAGGAAATGTTACCGGTTTCAAGCGATTATCTGAAAACAACACATTGATAAATAAAAGTTTTCACCAAAATAATTTGCACGATGTGGCAAAGGCGGCCTTTTCGAACAGGTCCCAAGGCGCTGCCTATGCGGAACCTTCCTTAAGTGATTCACGCCATGTCAGGCGGGCATCAAACATATAACGAAGCCAGGACGGTCTGCATGAACCGTTGATAATCCCGACCTTCCTGCCTACAGGCTGTCCTGCCATCAGTCGATATCCTGCGTAGCAAACCATCCTCCTGCAATCTGTCATATGTATCGTTCCCGCCGCTACAGGCGGATCAATGACCTGTTAATTTTATTATGTGCCATAATATCATGCCTGACAGTTCTGCCAGACCTGCACACAAGCCTGCTCTTACATCTGTAGGCAAAATGCCCTGCAAGGTCAGCGGAATACCATTCCCCCATCGATCAACACCGATTGTCCCGTCATGTAATCTGAATCCGCACTGGCAAGCCATGCGACAAAGGCTGCGACGTCATCTGGAGTTTCCGCACGGCCAAGGGCGATCCCACTGACATATTTTCGATAGGTTGCACCTATTTCCGCACCGGTTGCTTCCGCCATACGCCGGTCTATGTCTACCCACATATCGGTTCCGACCACACCGGGACAATAAGCGTTCACGGTAATACCATAAGGGGCAAATTCCTTTGCTGCCGCCTGCGTCAATCCCCTGACCGCAAATTTCGTGGCGGAATAGACCCCTAGGAAGGCATAACCCTCATGCCCGGCAATGGAGCAGGCATTAATGATCTTTCCCTTCCGGGCCAGTTTCCTGAATGCCTGCGCCGCAGCCTGCATACCCCATAACGTACCGTTGACATTGATCTGGAAGATACGGTTCATATCCTCCCCTGTTACATCCAGCAGTGGCCTGACCTGCGCCACCCCTGCATTATTGACCATGATGTCAATACCACCCAGTTGCGCCACCGTCCGGTCAATCATGGAAAAAACCTGATCGCGCGCACTGATATCGGCTGCCAGCGTGATGACCCTGCGGTCAAGTGCCAGTATTTCCGCCCGTACATCAGCCAGTCGGTCCTGATTGATATCCACCAGTACCAGATCTGCCCCATCATGCGCCAGGCGTAGCGCGATACCACGCCCAATACCCTGTGCAGCGCCCGTAACAACAGCAACTTTGCCAACGAGAGACATGAATAGTGATCTTTCTTTTTTATTCCCACACCACGGGATATGGCGGGGCACCAAGAAAACACCCGGCTTGGGAAAAAGATTTAAGAAAACATATTCTTTACCGTAATTATACGGAATACATCCATTTCAGAACGCAACGTTCATGGCGGTGCTGAATACTACGGCGTCCCTGAATACCGTGGTGCCACCAACATGATTGACGTACTGGAAATCCGGCTTGATCGACAGGCCTTCGATTATATGGAAACCATAATATGCTTCATAAATCGTCTCATGGCCCTGAATACCGTATGGTATGCCAAAATTTGCTCCCGGCAGGGCAAGGCCATGGGTCGCCGCAGCTTCCTGCGACAGGATGGCGGAACGGCTGAAACCGGCCCACAGGAAAGCAATACCCACGCTATCAAGCGGGCGATGCCATAATGCGCCCGTATCCATAAGGACAGCCATGAAACTATGCTTGATCTGTGAAGTCTGGCCAGATGCATAGGCATAATAGCCACCCAGGATCAACCCGTTCATCTCCCCCGGACCACGACGGACCAGCATCTGGTCAGCTATGACCCATACGGATGTCTGTCCGCTCTGCCTGCGGGCAGGCAGGCCGGTCAATACCCACGGATCTCCATGGATATCTTCATACAGGTCATCATACCGCGAATTATCGTACATCACGCCCAGTTTGTAATGCCCGGCCAGATGGCTGCGCCCAAAGGCGGGAAGCCAGCCAATTTCAACCTGTGTCGATAGCTTGCCCAGTCCATCCTGCGCCCATGACCAGCCAGAAATACCCCCATTGTAATTATGGGGCGAAACAGCAAACAGTCCCCCCATGACATACAGTTCCTTCATGGGCATGACACGCAGGATGCCGCCAATATTACCCGAAGGCCAGCCACGGCCACCGCGCAGGAATTTGGTTGGCGCCTCTCCCCCGCACAGCCACACATTCATGAAGTTACAGACCCATGGTGAGTTCTGGAAAAACACACCGGTCGGGATCCAGCCCACGGACAGGTCCACTCTACGGTCGAACCATGCTTTTTCAAAATATGCCCAGACAAGATGCGCAATTACATTACCACGGCTACCGTAAATCTGCTGCACCTGATTGCTGTTGTCACCAAACAACCGGCTCAGGTTACGGCCATGCCCGTTGACCACAAGCATGTGCAGCCATAGGTCCTTCGTCCATGGACGTGAATGGAGCACCGTGTCCCAGTCAACGTCCAGCGTGGTCCCGACCTGCCCCGCAACGCTATAATCGCGTTTTTTACCACCCATCACGTTGCCCGCGAGGTCTTCATAGACATCCAGCGCAACATACAGCCCGCGTTTTTGCAACCAGGGCTGGATACCGCCCCAGTCGCCTAGCATATGCGTGGTGCCATAGGGTGGACCGAATGAGGGAGGACCGTAAGGCGCGCGCAGGAAGCCGGGGATTGTTTCATAAAAGGGCGTCGTCGGCTGTGTTTCGCCATAGGGCGTGGGATTGGAAACTTCCGGCAGTTTTGTTTTTACAGCCTGTGTGCCCAATATCCTGCGCAACCACGCGGGCTGTTCAGATTGCTGTGTATTTTTTACTGTTGATATTTGATCCGCATCCTGATCCGCAGCCCTGGCTGGCAATACATATGACAGATCCATGGCTGAACACAGGCCCATCAGAAGCAGGAATACCATTCCTGCCTGGCGGTATGCCCTGCCGATCCTGTCAAAGCAATGATGGAAAAATGATAATAAAAACCATTCATGAGGAACGTGCATACCCTAGACCTCACGGAAATCAATGTCGCGCTACCTGGAAAACGGGCGATATCCACCGATAATCAGGATAGATGATTGCGCAGATCATCCGTTGCCTGTTGATCCGGACAACGGACAATATGTTCCTGTTCCATCCATGGATTTATTTATTATTTTTTACGTAAAAAATCGGTTTTTCGTCATTTCAGTCGCCTTTATTTTTTATTATCTATTTAACGGCATGCGGGGCTATTATGCACTTTTCCATTATAACGTGATTCATCAATACAATAAAAAATATATTCAGACATGCATCCGTCACAGACATATAATCCGGACATGCCTGTTACATGGAGCATGGATTTCTGTATCTAAATTCCCATCTCATGAAATGTGCAACGTCGCCTGCGCCCCATAACGGATATCGCCTGCTTCAGGTTGCGTGTCTACGCGTCGATATTTGTGTAATCCTGATGAAGCAACACCGGGGCATCACCTTCCTGCCACGGGGAAAGACGACACATGGCGCGACCAAATAACGGTGAAGTCAGGAATGCCTGCAACCATTGCTGTAATCGTGGCAGGGGAACGCTGGCAAACCATTCCGGATCGGTTGCGGCGAACTGGCGCACAAATGGCGCGATGGCGGCATCGGTCAGGCCAGGACAGTCCCCATGCATAAAAAATCCCGTTTGCAGTACTTTATCAATGTTTGCCAGAATCTTAAGGGCTTCAGCCCTGTGATAACCAGGATCGGATTGATAGCGACTGGCATATTTATAACGGTCCAGATGATATTTGAAGGGACCGTCATTCTGTGCAATCAGGTCATGCCGGATATGGGCCAGCCAGCGCTGTGGATCATGCAGTCCCAATGCCCAACGCATGATATCCAGACTTTCATCAATAACCGTATGATCTGGCAGGATAAGGACAGGCACGGTTCCCTTCGGTGATGCACGCAGCATACCGACAGGCTTGGCTGCCAGTTTGACTTCCCGGATTTCACATTCCACACCACTCGAAAGCAGGGCAAGGCGCGCCCGCATGGCATAAGGACAGCGACGAAAATTATAAAGTACGGGTCTTGCGATCATTTCGTTCCTGTTGACAGCCTTTCGTCCCCGTTTACATCATACAGACACACAATACAGACCGGCAAGAACACGTCCTGTAACACACGGTGCCGCATCTGGAAAAAACCTCCATGCCCAGACCGCAACTTCTCCCATCCTATCGCGTCTGAACAACTGGCAGCGTCTCCCACATGGACGATCCTTGCAATCGGTTGAGTCAGCACGTCGGTCAAAACCATATCGGTTTTACGAACAACATCCACAATTCCGCTGACGGTCAGCGCTGCCCTTCTGAACGTCACGACCACACTGGCGCGACATAATATTGGTGGGGCACCTGTTGTTGGTCCTGATGAACAATTGGTCGGTCTTATATCGGAAAAAATGATTGTCCATGCGCTATCCCAGCGCGGTCCGGATCTTGCGATCCTGACTGCAAGAAACATCATGACAAGAGACATGCCGACCGCAACGCCAGATGACAGTATTCATGATATTGCCTGCCGCATGACGTATTCCCGCAGCCGACACATACCCGTTCTGGAAAAGGGGAAACTGGCGGGACTGCTCAGTGAGGGAGATATTATCAAACTGCGTGCCGAAAATACGGAACAGGAAGCACAGGAACTGCATGAATATATAATAGGCAGCGGCCATACTGCTGTTCAGTCTCCTGCTGGCACGCCTCCCATACAATACGGGGAAAAGAAAAGCTGAACTTTATCCCATGCCTTCCTTACAACAGGCAATGATGGTTTCCTGAACAGATTTACCATATGCCAGACATCATGATCATCCGTCCCCTGCGCTGTTCCGTACCATAGGGGTCAACAGAACGCGGCCCTTCCGCATGTCTTACTGGTATATGGTCCTTGTTTTCGGGATCATGACCATGTCCTGACGTGTAAAAGACATCGTATCGGGTTGTATTCCAACGGGACCATATCCATCTTGTAACACATAGATAGATTGACTGACCAGGTTACGGATAACCTTTTATGCCCCGCACTCTGATTGCCACCGGATTGATCCTTCTTTTTGCAGGTCTGTGCTGGCCTCTGCTTTCGCGCCTGCCACTTGGCAGGCTGCCGGGCGATATCCTGATACAGAGACAGAATTTCACTTTCTATCTTCCCATTACAACCTGCGTGCTTGCCAGTATAATATTTTCTTTCATTGCCTGGATTGTCAGACGATAAAATAGTAATTCCAAAAAACAGAAAATGAAATTTGGTTATTATATAACATTAGGACCTGACCTATAAATGACGGGCAGGCGCATGGTGGGTGGACGGCTGACAATTACCATTCGGAACATGACAGACGCGGTTTTTATCCTGCAACAGTCCTGACTGGTGCATCAATTCCGTATGGATGACCCGATATTGCCAGCCCGTCAGATATTATTCTTAATTGAAAACCACATGGAAATAGACCGCACGTCCATAATTATCCCGTTCATCTGCATATTGCAGATGATCCCCTGTCATATAGGTAGGCTGGTAATTTGCCAGATTCATTACTTCGTATTTCAGGGTAATACCCGGATAAACCTGATGCCAGAAGCCGAGATTGAAGGTCAGGAATTTCCCGAACCCATCTGATGCGCCAGGCGTTGCGCCAAAGGATGTATAATATTTTCCAGAATAATTGACTGTCGTGCGCAGCGCGCCTTTGATTTGCGGTATATGCCATGTCAGCATACCGTTCGCAATAAATCCGGGCTGATCGATCATTGCGTTATACCGGTATGTCGTGGTGCCAGCTGAATAACTCTCGTGCCCCTGCAGCCATGTCACATTGGCCTGCAGGTCCAGTATCTGACTGAAAACATGCAGGTTTCTATTCATTATATTGAATTCAATTCCCCTTACCCCAGCCGAATTCGCATTCATTGGGGTTATGACTTCGTAATTTGCACCATTCTGGCTATAAAGGCTGCGGCTGGTTATAATATCGTCCTTGATCCATTTACTGAAAAACGCCAAACTGACCATGCCATTACCGCGGTTGAACCATTTATCGACCGAAATATCAAAATTATGAGAATGCCGTGGCTTCAGATGGGCATTCCCCATGGTCAAAGTACAGTCGGCGCCACCCGCGTCGTCATCGCCACAACTTTCTGATGCGGCCATGGCAATCTGCCCCGGCGCGGGCCGCCCCAGGGATTGGCTGTAGGAAGCATGAACAGTGACATCATGCGGAAAATGATGCACGGCATCGAATGAAGGAAGCGGGTTGATATACGAACCCGGCTGCTTTGTATAACCTGACGAAACAGTCTGGGCCGCACTGTTGATCTGTGGTGTCCAGCCCGCATAATTGGTGGCGTCCGCCCGAACGCCTGCGATCAGGACGGTGTTTTTCCATGCATAATGCAGCGAGACATAACCATCGAATATGTTTTCGCGGTATTTGTAATTGGCGATTCCACTATTATAAGCCGATTTTTTCTGGTCTACCGTCAATTTCGACCATGGAAAAGTATAACCATTCGGACCAATGAATGTCTCGGAATACGTATTGAGCCAGGGTATATGACTGGTCTGTAGCATCTGGCTGCTGAAATCTGCCTTGCTGTCGTAATAAGTCTGCTCTTCATTATGGTCAAGCGTCAGTTCGCGCCACTGGAAACCACTCATTACACCAAAGCCACTGGCACTTTTTCCGGTGTTCCAGCCATAATCCAGACGAACGGTAGGTATGCGCTCCGATGCTTTTTCCCAGGTCTGGTACGAACCATCATTGTACAGATTCCAGGTCGATGTCTGTGCTGCAGCGGGGTTTGACATGCTACCCTGCTGCCACATGTATTCACCATTCGGATATCCGGTATAATTTGCAGTCATCCCCTTTGGGTAAGCCCGCGCGGCTATATAGGGCTGATAGTCACTATAGTCTTCCATTGTATAGCCTGCACGCAACAGCACGCTATGTTTATCCCTGTGCCAGTCAATATGGCCTATGATACCACTGTTCTGACGGTGCCATTCATTCTGCCTGCGCCGCACATACATGCTGTTGACCGGGATATTCATCCCGTCTTCACTCGTTACCGTATCTTTCAGGTTATAATCTTCCTTGTCCATGACGGAATGTTCCCACCGCGCGTAGGACCATCCCATAAGCGACATGTAAATGTTCTTGTCCGTGGGCTTCCATTCCAGCTTGCCTGATCCGCCGATATTTGTAACGTCATTGGCATATTCGCCCGTGGAATACTGGCTGGGCCTGACATGACCATTCCACGAACTGTCTGGCGTGCTGTCACTGCCTCCATCGGGGTTATCATAATAATAACTCTGCCAGTTCTTGGTCGTATTACGCGCGCGATTCTGATAGCGCATGGACAGAACGATACCGAATTCATTATTTTTTCCGAACGTATCGGAAAATGTACCTTTGGCCCCTTCACCCATATGGGGCGAATATCCGCTCAGGCCATTGGCGCCCACGCCACCGCGTTTGCTGGACCATATGCCATAGGCATCGAGGTATTTGTAAAGTCCCTTGTGGTCAAAGGCACTCATGGGAATCATGTCGATCACGCCGCCGATGGCATCACCGTCCTGTTCGGCGGTAAAGCTTTTGTACACATTGGTGCGCGATGTCATTTCAGATGGAATATCCTGCAGATTGACACGCCGGGTTCCCCCAGCCCCGCTTTCACCAATGGAGGCAATGGTCACCCCATCCATTGTCGTATGGTTCAGGTCGGGACTGATCCCGCGCACACTGACATAACGCGGTTCATCACCATCTGTAATAGCCGTGACACCGGGTAACTGGATGACCGACTGGGCCACGGACGAGACCCCACCCAGATTTTCAAACGGATCGTAAGCCACCGAATCCATTATGATATTTGATGTCCGTTTTTCACTCTGGCTCTTCCGGTGTCCTGTCACGAACATTCTTTCAATGTCATTGACACCGTCCTTGCGGGCATGATCCGGTGCCGCGGTCTTATGCCCGGATCCTCTGGCCACCGGGGAGGCCGCATGAATGATAAAGCCACCATTCGGCACACTTTCAACCGTCAGTCCACTCTGCCCCAACAGGCGTCTCACGGCTTCTGTAGGCGACAGGTCCCCATTCACGGCAGGCGCTTTCAGGTTGGCAACCTGCTGCGGAGTAAAAACAATATTTTCACCTGTCTGCCGTCCCAGCATTTCCAGCGCCTGGGCCATGGGCTGGCTGGCAATATGGACAGGTGTCGCGTTCGCGTTACCACACGGGACCGATGTCCCAACACCAATCGTCCCTGCGGTCAGAAGCAGAAAAGAACGAAAATTACACCGGCTGCGGGCTGTCATATGTCATGTTCCTGTCGGGCTACGCTAAAAGCGGTCATGACAGGAAGACAGTTTGGAAAATGACTTCCCCATTACTGGGATACAGGTTTCATGAAACTGTCATAAATATCACAGAACCAAATACAATATATGACTATGTATGCTGACAGCGGATACAGGAAAAACATTTACTGAAATGAAAACCCTCCCTGCAAACCGTCCTGCATGGAATATGCAGATTTGTCCACAATGCCGTCCATTCCCTTGGAAACTGTCTGAAATCGAATAAACAAAAGTTTTTTGCGCGTCGCTCTGCTTCAAAAAAAATCGGTATCTTCTGAAAATTTTTACAATAATATTTCATATTCATATAATAAAAACAGCATTCGGGGATCTATCTTGACCAGATCAGACAGCAGCGTGGCGGTATGGTGAATGGGAACGGGCGGACCGTTTCCACAGGCGGAAATACATTCGCCCCCGCGGCTGCCCGCCCTGTCGTTTCAGGCTTTCTGCAGGCCCGGCTTGCCCCTTTCCACCGCAAAACTGGCATAGGTCGACAGCCTGCCATCACGTTCCATTACCTTATCAAGAACCTTCAGGTCTGCATGCCAGACATCACGGCCCACATCGCATATGACATAGCCCCGCTGGTCCGTTGTTGCCATAAGCTGCGGGTTTTCCCGACGGACGGAACGGCTGAAGGTGTCATCATCCCCCAGTCCGTCCGACCCGGATGAGACCGATGTCGCCAGGAATTCAACCGATACCGGCGCGGGATGACTGGCGTCATAAACAAGGTTGCCCGCAAAATGACGGTGCGCATCCCCTGTCACGTTGACGACATTACCCGGACAGTGTTGTTCGATAAACTGCAGCAGCCGCTTGCGGCTGTACATGTAGCCGGACCATTGATCCATGCTGTAAACCAGTTCGGCATGACCGGACTTGCGGTGCGCCAGATTCATCATCATGACCTGATGGGCCAGCAGGTTCCATTTCGTATCCGAACGCCCCAGCCCGTCAAACAGCCACCGTTCCTGCTCCGCTCCCATCATCGTGCGGTCTGGCGACCATACATCCGCGCCCTGTGCTGCGGTCTGGTCGCCATATACCTGATCACTACGATACTGGCGGGTATCCAGCACGAATGTGTTCATCAGATCACCATAACGCAGGTTGCGATAAACCTGCATATGGCTGCCATCAGGCAGGGACGTCAGGCGCAGCGGCATATGTTCGTAATAGGCCAGCATCGCAACTTCACGGCGCAGGCGGAATATGCCCGGTGGCGTGCCATCCTGATCGCTGTCACCAGCCCAGTTATTGTCTACTTCGTGGTCATCCAGGGTGACAATCCATGGCGCAGCCGCGTGGGCAGCCTGCAGGTCCTGATCCGTCTTGTACTGCGCATAACGGCGCCGGTATTCATCCAGCGAATAACATTCAGGCCCGATATGTCGGCGCAATGCCCTGAACGGCCTGCCATTCAGCTTGTGCATGCCGTCTTTCCGGTCGCCACCTTCATATATGTAATCACCATAATGAAAGACGAAATCAATTGGTTCATTCGCAATATTGCGCCACGCGGTGTAATAACCTTCCTCATAATGCTGGCAGCCTGCCGCAGCGAACCTTACACGTGCAGGTGATGCGCCAGGCAATGGAAACGTATGGCCGCGTCCAACCATGCTGTCATACCCGGCGATATGGAAGCGGTACCAGTACGGACGATCCGGTTTCAGGCCCGTGACCTCCACATGGACGGAATGCGCCAGTTCAGGGTGGGCCAATGCCTGCCCCTTGCGCACGATGTGCGACAGATGCTCATCTTCCGCTATTTCCCAGTTTACCAGCATGGGACGATTATGGGTCATGCCTGCATCAAGCGACAGGGGCCTGGGAGCCAGTCGGGTCCAGATTACGAAACCATCCGGTGACGGATCGCCTGATGCCACGCCCAGTTGAAAAGGAGAGGTATCAAATCTGGGCTTTTCATCCAGATTACGCGGGTTTGCGGCATGCAGGGCCCTGATGCGACCGGACAGCAACAGCCCGGCACCAAGTCCTGCCAGCACATGCCTGCGCTTGAGAAATACCATAATGAAAAAAATCCTTCTTCACGTGGGACGGAACCATACCGCCATAAAAGACAGACGGGGCCCTGCCTTTCCTCATTCTTCCCGACGTGTTTTCATAAAAATGTCATACTGGCGCGATTGTCAGTCCATCTGCGCCATTGACCAGCCGAACGGGAAACAGGTGCACCAGCATCTGCAAAAAACTGTCGCCGCGGGCAATGTAGTAGACACCGCTCAACCGCCTGTCAGCCACAAGCGGGGCAGCCAGCGTGATCTTTCGTGACATATAGCGATTGATTTCGGCTATCACTTCCCACAACGGACGATTGCGGAACACCAGTCGCCCTTCCTGCCACGAGAGCAGGGCGTCAAGATCCGGATAATCGTCATGCAACTGGCCATCTTTAAAAAAGCGTAGCCGTTGGCCGGGCTGCAGCCACCTGCCCTGATGGGTACTGGCCCCATCATGCACCAGCACCCTGTCCCGCACTGCCGTTACATGAACGCAGTCGGAATCAATCCGGATATCAGCCGATGCATGAAGTCGCAGCCGCAGGTTGATACTGCCCGCAAACAGCCATACCGGCGGAATGGAGCCTGCGGTCGACAGGACCACCTGACCTTTTTCCAAGCGACAGCATTGGCTATCAGGCAGAAAAACAAGGCGGGTATCGGTATCCAGCAGGCAGCGTGCCTGCCCGCCCAGGGTAATGGTCGCAAGTTCCCCCGGCCCGGTCTGCTGCACCCGCGCCGCCTGCGCGTGCCGTCCCAACGGGGAAAACATCAACCCGCCCGCCCCCAGACAGGCCAGCATGTGCCGTCGGCTTAACCCGGCAGCATGTTTCCTTGCCGCAGGCGGGGCAGGAATCAAGGCAGGCGGCACACCGCCCCCCAATTCCCATAACCCTGTCAGATGCTGGAATTCGGCCGCATGGTCCGGATCCATGGAAAGCCAGGATCGAAATGCCTGTTTTTCAGGTTCCGTGCAGTCTTCGGCATGCAGGCGTGCAATCCAGCATGCCGCGTCATGACGGATGGTGGAACGGTGTGTGGAATCCTTCACTGCTCCATCCATGCCGAAAGAAAGGTCAGCGCCTTGACAATATGTTTTTCCACGCTGCTTTCACTTATGTCCAGCAGGCCTGCAATATCGCGGTATTTCATTTTTCTTACGCGGTGAAATAAAAAGACCTGACGGGTCCGTTCCGGAAGCTGCTGGCAACCCGCATGAAAATGCGCCAGTTTCTGGCGGCTTTCATAGGCGTCCTCCTGAGAAGGCGTGGCATCACGCACATCAACCAGCATGTCATCCCAACTGACAGCCGCCGTGCAGATGGTCTGTTCACGCTTGCGCGCGTTATGGGACAGGTTGACTGCACTGCGGGTAATATAGGCTTCGGGATGTTCGATGCTTCCTTCCGGCCGTTCCAGATAATTCATGAAGGCACTTTGCAGATGGTCCTCCGCATCATGTCTGTGCGTCAGCATACGTACGCGGCGGTACAGGCGTAACCAATCCTGCCGACGTGGTAACCAATTTTCCGTCAACAGCTTCCTCACCCCGTTCTGGGTCATCGAAAAAGACCGTTGCTGTGTAAAATATTCTATCAGGAAAAATATGTGACAGTTTCATGAAGATTGCATTGTGGTAATGGGAAAAACGATATTCCGCCTGTCCAACTGTCATGACTACCTTTAATGCCTGCGGACAGGAAACCTGACAGATGAAGGACGGCCATCAACATGATCCACGTCTTTTTTCATTACCAGACACGGTCATGACATCTATACTGCGCCTGTACTCCTGAAATGTTCCGGCGGCCTTTCCCTGTGATTCATTCAGACGAGCCTGCAATGCGACATCCCTTTCCGTTCCCTTCCCCCATCGCAGGAATATGCAACACGGGAACCCGTGGCAATTCCACGCGGGGTGGACACCATTTCCTGCATAAATGCATGGATCATGTAAAATTGTTCTGCGTCATCCTGTCTCTTTTACAGGGTACAGGCATGGCGGCTGAACCCCTTTCCGCGAATGGTGATGAAACCGGGTATTTCACACCGGCCACGCAACCGGATGCGACGGCGTACCTGCCACCACCACCCCAACCGGGCACGGCCCGACAGATGGTGGATGACAAGGCATTCACTTCAACCCGCATGCTCAGGGGCAGTCCACGCTGGATGTTGGCCACCTCCGATGCCGATCTGCATGAAGATGCGCTGTTACGCGCCTTTTCCTGCGCGGCGGGATTTACGATCAATAGTGCCGACATGCCACATCTGACCGCCCTGATACACAGGATGGATGTATCTGAAACAACCGACATGCGTAACAGCAAGTCCTACTGGCATCGTGCGCGTCCATTTGTCGGAAACGGACAGCCCATCTGCACGGAAAATGACCGGGCGCACCTTGCGACATCCGGTGCCTATCCGTCGGGGCACACCATGCTGGGCTGGAGTACGGCACTTGTTCTGGCGGAACTGTTACCCCAGCAGGCAACACGGATATTGCAGCGGGGCCGCGTCTTTGGTGAAAGCCGCATCATATGCGGCGTGCATTGGGAAAGTGACGTGCAGGCAGGCTATATGCTCGGCGCCGCGGAAGTCGCCGCCATGCACGGCAGCCCGGATTTTCGTGCGGACATGGAACTGGCCCGTATGGAACTGGCGGCCCATCAGCATGATACGGCCAGGCCACGCAAGCAGACCTGTACCTTGGAGCAGGACGCTGCCCGCCATTCACCTTTATAAAGGATATTTCCACCATGCATTAACCTATGGACATGGTGCCTGACTTTTTCTTGCCCGTGAATTTCAATTCCTGCAATACACATGCATGACCGTGCTCCTTCATCATGCCCGTCGACTTTTTGCGTCCCCTGCCGGTGGCGCCACCATTCTGCTACTGGCGTCGGTGCTGGGACTTGCCATGGCAAATTCCCCATGGAGGACAGATTACGCAGTATTGATAACATGGCCGATGAAGTTTTCCCCGCTGGGAGATCATGGGCCGCGCAATAGTGCTGAATGGGTCTCGGACGGCCTGATGACCCTGTTTTTTGTGACAGTGATCCTGGAAATCAGGAAGGAGGTCATATCAGGGCATCTTTCCTCCCCCCGCCAGATCGCACTTCCCCTGATCGGTGCGGTGGGCGGGATGATGGTACCCGCGCTGACCTATCTTCTGCTCACCCATGGCCATGCCGATATTTCACGTGGCTGGGCCATTCCCGTGGCGACAGATGCCGCATTTACCCTGCCGATCATCATGGCGCTTGGTCAACGCGTTTCGGCTGCTGCCAGGGCATGGCTGATGACGCTGGCCATTTTCGATGATGTACTGGGGATTATCGTCATTGCCCTGTTTTACGGGACCGCCCTTTACCCGGATGCCCTGGTCGCCGCGTTCATCATTGCCGCCGCGCTGGCCTGCATGAACAGGGGAGGTATAGGAACTGTCTGGCCCTATGCCGCCGGTTGCGTATTCCTGTGGATCATATTGCTGAATTCAGGGCTGCACCCCACACTGGCCGGGGTCGTGACCGGATTGTGCCTGCCTGCAACATCAGCGGGCAGGGATATCAAACGGTCCACGCCCCTGGAAACCACGCTCAGCGTTCTGGGACCTGTCGTAACATGGGGGATTTTACCGCTGTTCGGTTTCATGAATGCGGGGATTTCCCTTGCGGGCCTGAATGCCGGCATGCTGCTTGAACCCCTTCCGCTTGGCATTATGCTCGGGCTGCTCATCGGCAAGCCGGTCGGGGTTTTCGGGACGACAATGCTGGTTGCACGCCTGAAAATCGCGACACTCCCGTCACGAACATCCATGAAAACACTGTTCGGGCTTTCATTGCTCTGTGGCATTGGCTTTACGATAAGTATATTTATTGCCGGTCTTGCATTTCCCGCATCGGATACTGTCGCCCTGGCCAAGATGGGGATATTCGTGGGGTCAGTTATCGCAGCCATCGCCGGGTGGCTCTGGTTGCGTTTCCTGCCTGTATCCGTCCATCCGGTCTTATGCCCCCCTGGAGGTAAACTGTAATGGTCTACAGCACGGACCCTGCATCTTTCAAACAGGGTGCAGCTTTATCATAAGCACATCATGCAATATTATTTTTCATAAACCAGGTCATGCCATCAATGCTGCGATATGTTGCCATGACCCTCGATGTGGTTTTCACCCGTTACAGTCATATCGCCACCTGCCTGCATGCCACCGCCCCCTCCACCGGCGTTACCCCCTGCCCCTTCTTTCTTGCCTTCTTCCTTCCCCCGGTTCCCTGATGCCTGCGCGCGGGCCGGTCCCTGCATCGGGAGGGAAAGGTCGGAAGGAATGGGCTCCAGATCAAGCGCCTTACGGATAAAATCCCGCAGGGAGACAACCAGATCATGCGTATGCACGCGCTGCCCGGTCACCAGTTCGCGGGCCGCGTGGTCAGCCAGCCGGACGTGCTCCTCCGTTCCCAGCAGGATGATATCCGACAACGCGGCCTCCACGGCGTCGCGAATACGCCGGGCACGGTCAGATCCAGCCGTATCCGTTCCTTCATCCGGACGGACGGATGCCTGCATATCGCCATTTTCCATAACACGCAGTTCCCGCCTGTGCCGTGGGTCCACAGCCAGATCACCGGTAAAGGACCCGCCCAACGTGCGATAGGCGGCGATCAGGGTGCGCAGGCGCTCGTTGATCTGCCGGTTCATCCGTTCGCGCCGTTGCTGGACAACAACCATGACAAGCAGCCGGATCCCCACCCCAATCAACGTAATCAGGGACAGCCCAATCGCTGTGGCCAGAAGGCTATGCCATGAACTGAAATCGAGATTATGCATGACTGGCTCCTTGCAGGGGGCATGCACAGCGCAATCGGGTTATTCAATCCGGACGGTCTGGCATGGCATATGTACTGCCAACTGACACAACCCGTTTTTCTGATCCGGTTCAAGGCTGCACTGCCAACCGGTCCATATGGCCATAACAATCATGTAAAAAACAGGACATGCCACCCGTGGATATCCGGATGCCGTGCTTCATGTCATCGGCTGGGTAATAGCGTTATACGACGGCAGGCATGATCGCCCCGCTCCCCGGGATGAACAAGGCCTGATTGCCATCCCGGCGGGGACCGATGATGTTCAGCGCAATGCGCCGTTCCCCATCATTGCGCCCGACAAAGCGCAATAGCGTGCCCACCCCTTATCCATGCCGATCATGGCGCGCAGGCCGATGAACAGCACACCATTACTACAGTTGTCTGGCCCGGCCTGCCGCCATGGCATGAAGCCTGCGGACATGCGCGAAGATCCCGTTGACAAGACAGCGCCCGATGAAATGGCCGCCAATAAACCAGCCCATAATAAAAAAGGCCCGGCAACATGCCGGGCCTTCTGGGTAGTCAGCGGATCAGTTGGAGCCGTTGTTCTGGTTCCAGCCACCGTTGTGGTCACCACCGCGACTGCCGCCGTGCTCACCCCAGCCACCATTCTGGCTGTCGCCGCCACGGTTGCCCTGACCACCGAAGCCACCGTTCCGGTCGCCGCGACCTTCGCCGCCGCGTTCGCCACGATCGCCGCCCGGACCACCGTTCTGCTCGCCACCGCCCTGGTGATCGCCACCCTGGCCGCCACGGTTGCCTTCGCCCCCGCCATGGCGACCACCGTGATGACCGTGACCACCACGACCACCATGTTCGCCCTGTTCACTGCCCTGGTTCCAGTCACTGGACTGGGCATGGGCCGCCAGCGGGAGGGAGGCGCCAAGTGCCAGTGCGAAAAGAATTGAACGCTTCATAATATGATATCCTTTAATTCGACCCTTTACACATTGTGTCGTGTCACTGAAAATGTAAGGCCGAATGATGTAACAAAAAGCATCAGAAATATCCTGCCTGAAAATCATCCAGATTTATCGACAAAGATTATTCCGGTAAATGTTCCAGATATCGACATAATATTCTGGAACGGGAGTGACAGGGATTCGGAAACTCACGGATCATGCCACGAATTCCTGAAAGAATTTTACCTATACATTCCTGATCATGGGAAATATTTCCTGACCGGCTGACCTACCACTCAGGGCAATACCGGCTTCAGACCTGCCCGATCGCCCGGGCGGCATCGTCCAGCAGGGCTGCGATCTTTTCCTCGGCTTCCGTATCAAGACCACCGTTACGCAGCCTCAGGCGGAGTGCCGTGCGCAGGTTTTCCATGCCGCGCATGACCGGCATCGGGACATCCTTGCGACCTCCCCTGCCCTCTGCCGCACCGGTCGCGGCACGGGACAGGATTTCCTCGAGGGCCGCACGGCTGGCGGCCAGGAAGGCCTCGCCTTCCGGCGTGATGTGGTAGTTCTTGCGGCCATCGGCCTCGACAATCCGGGCATAACCCGCTTCATCCAGCCAGGTCAGCGTGGGGTAGATCACGCCGGGGCTGGGCGCGTAGCTGCCACCGAATTTTTCCTCGATCATGCGGATCACTTCGTAGCCGTAAGTCGGCTGTTGCGCGATCAGCGAAAGAACCAGCAGCCGCATCTCACCATAATCGAACAGCCGGTGACGCCCGCCCCGGCGGCCACCGCCGTGATGTCCACCGCGACCGTGATGGCGGCGGGGTTCCCCGGAACCTGCCATGCCTTCGGGGGAGAAAGTCTGGCGGTTACGACCGCCTGCGTGTCTGTTTCTGTGTTTCATGTTTACCGATATACGTCCCGATATATCGTACGTCAAGATATATCTAGATATGTTTTTTAAAATATCTTTCCAACTGACCGCAGACGGAACAGCCATGCCTGAACCAGATCAACACGCAGCTTCCGCCGCACACAGGTACCAGCCGGTATGTGCCCTGCGCCCCCGACGTCGTGAAAACAGGCAGGCCGCAATTGCCGTCAATAATCACGTCCCGTTTTTTTCAATGAATCACAGGACAGCAGTTATCGGCGCAATCCATGGCCCGAAACCTCCCGGCCGATATTCGCGGGCATTTTTCCAAAGCCCAGCGTACCCACCAGCACGAAGACCGCCGTCATGAAGAACGCAATATGAAGTTCCTTCAGGCTGACCGTCGCATGGCCATACACCCTTTCCAGAACCGTCAGGCAGAATGCTGTAATGGCCACCCCCGCGGTTGAACCGGTCTGCCCCAGAATGGACATGACGCTGGCGGCCCGGCTGCGTTCGTCCTGCCCCACATCAGCAAATGCAATGGTCGACAGGCTCGTCAACTGCAGGGAACGGGTCATGCCCGCAAAGGCCAGCGACAGGCCAAGCACGATGGCGGGCGTATCCGGTGTCAGGAATACAAAAGGCAACAGGGAAGCACACACCAGAAACCCGTTGAAGAACAGTACATTCCGAAAACCAGCCCACCGGATGATGGCCGATGTAGCCGGCTTGATGCCCAGATTGGCGCAGAAATAGGCCAGCAGCCATGTGCCCGCACGCGCGGGCGAAAAACCGAAGCCAAGCTGGAAGAACAGCGGCAACAGGAACGGTGCTGATGAAAATACGGCCCGGAATATCAGTCCCGGATAAAGCGAGGCATAACGCAGGCTGGCCCGCTTCAGCGGCGCGAGCGAGAGAATGGGCGTGGGATGCCGCCGCAGGTGACGGATTGCGGCAACCCCCGTCACGGCCCCGATCCCCATCAGGCCAAGGGCTACAAACCGCGCTGTCCCCGTTTCCGCCGATCGCTGAAGCCCGGACAGGAGGCATGTCAGGCTGAGGGCACTCAGCCCGAATCCCCTGACATCCAACCGGGGCGCCCCTTCCGGCGGTTCCGCCGGCACAACGCGCAGCACGCAGAATACAGCAATCAGCCCCACCGGCAGATTAAGCCAGAAATTCCACCGCCACCCCACGGTCTGGGTCAGGTAACCGCCCAGGACAGGCCCGATGATAGGTGCGCTGAGTGCTGGCCAGACCGTAACCGACTGCGCTTTCAGCAGGTCACTTTTGGGCGTGTGGCGCAGGATGATGGACATGCCGACCGGCATCATGACGGCCCCCGCCAGCCCCTGCCCGATGCGCGCGCAGACAAACGCGCCCAGTCCTTGCGCGATGCCACACAGGAAGGACGAGAAAGTGAAAAGCAGCATGGCCACCCACATCACGCGCTTTTCGCCGTATTTCATGGCCAGCCAGGCGGATACAGGCGAAATGGCGGCAGATGCCAGCATGTAGGCCGTAACCCCCAGCGAAAGGTCCAGCGTCCTGACGCCAAAGGATCTGGCCATGGCCGGAAGCGAGGTATTGATGATGGCCCCATCAAGGTTCTGCATGAACGTGGCCATGGCCATGATAAAGGCAAGGAGCGGCGAATAACGCGCGATCGTGGCACCGGGGGCCGCCTGTTGCGTGTAGTGATTCCGTGGGGATGAATTGGACATGCAGGGCTGATTTTCCAGTGAATGACGTTGTCGGTCATAATGTCTGCTGGCCAGCATATGTATGTGGCGCTTCATGTCCCACGATCATATCCCGGCACGTGGCGGCAAATGCAACAGCACGTATTTGCCAGTAGGCTACACCGGGGCTGCCGGGCGCATGCCCGCATGGTTTTTTGTCAATCCTGACATAAATGCCGGGCGCCCGTTCTCTTTGCTACGCAGTACAGCGGGAGCGGGTATACTCCCTGCCGGCGAACGGACTGGCATGGATTGGCGCGGAGTACGGGATTGGCAGCGGGGCATTGTGGCAATGATCGCCCGGACAGGCACGGAAATGATGATGTTCCGGCGCAGAAGGCGCATCATTCCGTCCTTGTCGTGGAAGATGACATGGATATCCGCAGCCTGCTGACACGTTTCCTGTCACACAGGGGCTACCATGTTGCATCCGCCATGACGGCGGCCGAAGTGCTGGCCATCATTGCATTGCGACCACCCGATATTGTCCTGCTTGACCTCATGCTGCCGCGCGAAAGCGGTCATGACATCTGCCGCATGATCCGTGACAGAAGCGCTGCCCCGATCATCATGGTCACGGCCCTTGCCGATGTCCGCGAACGGATCGCGGGCCTTGACCTGGGGGCGGATGATTACATCAGCAAGCCTTTTGACCTGGAGGAACTCGCTGCCCGCATGCGGGCGGTCCTGCGGCGTCCCCCCCTTCCCGCCGGTCATGCGGCACGGGAATCCGGGCAGGGCTACAGATTTGGAAACTGGATCTTCACACCGGAAAAACGCGCCCTTTACAGCACGGAAGGCGTGCGCATGACGCTGACTGGCGCCGAAACCGACCTTCTTCTGCTGCTGTGGAACCATGCCGGGATGTTACTGGGCCGCGAGCGCATCATCGAACTGCTCTATAATTCACCGGGCGCTGTCGAGGAACGCACCATCGACCTGCTTGTCAGCCGCCTGCGCCGCAAGCTGGCCCATGGCGGGCGCCAGCTTGAAATGCTCCGGACCGTTCGCGGCGACGGCTATATATTCGACCCGGGCATGACAGGCCCCGATGGGGAAGCGCCACAACGATGACGGACCGCTTTTCCCTGCTTCCCCGCACGGTTTACGGGCAGATGGTCGCGATCGTGATCTCCAGCATGCTGGTCACCATTTTTGTCGTCGCCTTCCTGGTCGTCGCATTGCGCCCGACCGTGCCGCCGCTGCCTGAAGGGCCATGGCCAAACGCGCTGGCCATCGAGACGGCGATTGACGCCCTGCGCGCCAGCCCAACCGCCACGCGTGATGCCGTCGCGCGCGGCATGTCCGCGCCGGATATGCAGATCCATACGACAGGCCCCTTCCCCTGCGCGCGGATCCCGACCGAGCATTTTTCGGTCCTCCTGCGGCGTATCCTCAAGGCACAGCCGGACAACCGGAACGCCATCATTACGGAATCAACCTGCGACGCCGATTCAAGCGGCATGACCTCGACCCATATCGACATGCCACGCGAAGGGATATTCATTACCGCCCATAACGGAATCAATCACCACCTGCCACAGCTCATGCGCACGACGCTGCCGCTGATCGTGTCGTTCCTGTCGCTGCTGGTGATAATGGGTACCCTGTCATTGTGGAGCCTGTGGCGCATCAACCGCCCGCTGAAGGTGCTGGCGGACAAGGCCGAAACCTTTGGCTACGACATTACACCCGAACCCTTGGTCGAACAGGGACCGGTGGAACTGCGCCGCGTCGCGCGTGCCTTCAACCGCATGCAGGCCCGCATTGCCGCCGCGGCCGAGGAGCGTACCCGCATGCTCATGGCAATCGGTCATGACCTGCGCACGCCACTGACGCGCCTGTCCATGCGGATTGAAATGGGGGGGGCCGACGCCTCCCCTTCGGCCCTGCGCAACGACCTGTGGCTCATGAACCGGATGCTGAACGGGGCGCTGTCGTTCCTGAAGGGCCAGGGGGACACGGAACCGGCCGAATGGGTTGATATCGGCGCGCTGGTGGAAAGCGTATGCGCGGAATTCGAGGCCATTGGCCGGAATGTGACCTATCAGGGCGATCTGGGCCTGACCTGCCTGTGCCAGCCGGTGGCCGTGGCCCGCATGGTCAATAACCTGATCGATAATGCCTGCAAATTTGGCAGCCATGTGCGGGTTGACACAAGACGGCACGATAATGAGGCCATTATCGAAGTCGCGGATAACGGTCCCGGCATCCCGTCGGAAATGCACGATATCGTGCTGCTGCCCTTCGCACGCCTGGACCCGGCCCGCAGTGCGGATGGCGGGCTGGGACTGGGGCTGTCAATCATCCACGATATCGTACAGCGCCATCGGGGTACGCTGACCTTTCACCACAACCAGCCATCTGGCCTGCGTGTACGCATCGCCCTGCCCCTTGATCCGCACGGAACAAGAGGCAGGCATCCTGAAACCCATGCCGTCCATTAAGTGACCTGACCGCAAAGATGGATCCTGAAGAATGCACCGCATCCGCAGTCTCCCCAGAACAGGGAAAACCTTCATGAACCGCCGGAATCTGCTGAAAATTCTGGGGGCCGGGCTCATCATGCCTGCCGGCGCCGTGGCGGCCACCCGCAGCAAGGGCGTGATGCTGATGAATCGTATCGGGCCATCAGCATCACAGCTTTACATTGCCAATGCGGACGGGCGTGATGAGCGGCCTTTCCTGTCGGGGAACGGCCTTGATTATCACGCATCCTTTTCCCCGGATGGACAGTCCATCCTCTTTACATCGGAACGGAACGGGCTGGGACAGGCGGACATATTCCGCGCCCGTCCGGATGGAACCGATGTCACACCCCTGATCAGCCATCCATCTGTGGACGACGCCGCCGTCCTGTCGCCCGATGGCACGCGTCTGGCCTTTGTTTCCACGCGCAATGGCTACCGCGCCAATATCTGGGTCATGGACCTGCGGACAGGAAAGCTGCGCAACCTGACCGGGTCGGCCCGCGTGCAGGGCAACAAGGCGGGACCGGACTGTTTCTTCCGCCCCGCATGGTCGCCCGATGGCAGGTGGCTGGCCTTTTCCTCAGACCGCAATACCCCGTGGCGCGGGCATGACAATGGCCGGGGCTGGGAACATACGCAGGAACTCAGCATCTACATCATCGGTGCGGATGGCCGGGGTTTCCGCCGCATCGCCGCCCGTCCCGACTACTGCCTTGGCTCCCCCAAATGGTCACCGGACGGCCGACGGGTGGTATTTTATGAAATGCTGACCGAAAGCACATGGGGGGCCAGACGGCCCGAAGGGGTCGCGTCCATCGTCTCCCAGATCGTATCCGTCGATGTCGCCAGCGGGGAGCGTATCCAGCATACCTCCGGCCCGGGACTGAAGGTTTTTCCCCAGTTCGTGACGGCACGGATCATCGGTTATCACCGCAAGGGCGGCCCGGACGAGGGGTTGGCCTATACCACCGATATCGCCGCCATTCACAGGGTCCTGCGTTCCCCCGCATGGTCCCCCGATGGACGGCAGGTCGTGTACGAAAAAGCCAGCTTCAGGCCCTTTGCCCAGAACCAGCCCCTGTACAGCTGGGATCCGGAGCGGGATTACCGGCATACGGATGTCTTTCCCGGCCTGTCACATGATGGCAAGCTGGTACTGACGGAAAAGGCGCTCAATTCCTCCATCGCGATCATGAACCCGGACGGATCGGACCGGCAGCGGATCTTCGACGTGTCCAGGACGCATCTCAACCAGATGCAGGTGGCGCATGGTATGGCCGGTGCGTTTGCCCCCGCCTGGTCACCGGATGGGCAATGGATCGCCTTTGGCCTGGGCCAATGGTTCCAGGCGCGCCGCACGGGCAGGGCTGTGGTCATGCGCATGCGCCGCGACGGCAGCGCGGTCGAACCCCTGACCGATGGCACCGTGCATTCCGGTTTCCCCAGCTATTCCGCCGATGGCCAGCAGGTCGTGTATCGGGTGTGGAGCGAAAACAACATGGGACTGCGCATACTGGACCTGCCGACCCGGCAGACACGCGTGCTGACGACCGCATATGACAACCTGCCCGGCTGGTCGCCCGATGGCGGCCGGATCGTGTTCACACGTCGGGTAGACGACGAAAATTATGATATTTTCACCATCCGGCCCAATGGAACCGGGCTGAAGCGGCTGACCACCAGCGGCGCCAATGACGGCCATGCCGTATGGACCGCCGACGGGCGGATCATGTGGTCAAGCGGCATATATGGCTTCCGTGACGAAGCGGCCCTGTATGACAATACGTTCCAGCCTTACGGGCAGATCTTCATCATGAATGCCGATGGCAGCCACAAACGTATCCTGACGGACAGTCTGTGGGAAGATTCCATGCCACTTTATGTCCCGGCATAGCGTCCCCGGATCCCGCCATATGCCACAACGATCCTGCGACGCATGCTTCATTTCGGCCCGGACCTGCCGGGTAGCGCCGACAAGCAACAGACCGCAATCCGTTACCCCGGATACACAGGCGGCATTCATGGACTTACTGCATGGGGGCCGCCTGTTCCGTTCTGTGCTGGTCCCCCGTTACCGGTTCCGGTCCTGTCGATGACTGGCCTGATGGGTATTGTTCATGTTTTTTATGGGTTTTCATATGCCGGTGTTCCGGCATTCCCGTTTCCGACCCACTCTGGTCATGCGCAGGCGGGGTCGTGGTGACCGGTTTTCCGGGAGAGGAACGCGGCGTTGCAAACTGGGCATGTGCCGCCAGGGGAAAACTGCAGGCCATTACAGCCAGACACAACCATCTTGTATTCGCAGAACAGGACATGAGGACCTCCCGATGACGGAGAACAGACTCCATCACCCGTCACACATTGCTTCGGCCGGAAGTCAACGGATACATGGGGAAAGGAGTTCCTTTGCGGACACATCCATCAATGTCGTTGCTGGTCCATGCGGCCTGCACCCGGTTGCAGTCATCACGGCAATGGACATGGTGATACCTGCAGGCGACAGGATGCGCCGTATATCCGGCAGTCCTGCGTCCCTCCCCGCGGCATGGGCCTGTCTTGGCCGCCGGGGTGATGCCACGCATGGGGATCGTGATGCAAACAGGCCGCCGGGACAGGCGACGGCCGCGATATCTGAAATATGGGGCCTGTTCGACAGCAACACCGTTGCATGCTGTCATGGCGCTGCAGTGTTTCCTGCCCCCGACTGCCTTGACTGGAGAAAACACGCATGACCGATATATCAAGACGCAACTTCGTGACGGTCGGGGCGGCTTTCGCAGGTGTGGCCTCCGCCATGGGGTCCGGTGTTCAGGCCGTCCATGCCGCAGGGGGCGGAAATGGATTCATGGCCGCATCCGCAGGCGGGCCGGACGGTCCTGACGGCCCCGGCCCCAACAGGCACAAAGCGCCAGGCCTGCAGGGCATCTGCGCGCTGTGTGAAGTCACGGGCGGCGGAGAGAAGGTTTACGGCATTGCAGCAGAATATGATGCCGTGATCGATCCTGCCAGCCTGACACACGATACATACACCACATCCGTCTTTCCCGCCGCCCAGGGTTTTTTCGCGGGAATGCCGCACGAACCGGACAAGAACGACACCACTGCGGCACCGAAGCCGCGTCCGGTCGTGGCCATCTACACCAGTGACGGACCGGCGATCCGTCCCGACAGGCAGAGTGTCACCGGCAGGTATGTCATCACGGAGTTCCGGCATGACCCGGACCTGAGCGTGCCCACCACCGACAGCGACAGGGTCACGCTGACACAGGACAAGAGCGTCAGAACCACGGGCGGCGTGGTCTATGCCGCCAGCAAGACCGTATGGAGCAACGCGGGCCATCACGGCAACAGGGTCGCGATCCGTGGGGTCGATGCGTGGGAGCAGCATCACTGGTGGTGGGATGACACGCGTTCGGCCTGGCTTGAATACAGCATCTACCTGCCAAAATCCTTTCTGGAAAAAGGTGGAGAGAACAGGGCCTATCCCCTCGTTCTGGCCGTTACCCATTCCGGCACCAGTCCCGATGGCACCTGTGCCCAGACGCTGACGGAACAGTGCATCGCCAGTATCTGGAGCCTGCCTGAAGAACAGGAGCGGCATGAATGCGTCGTCATTACCCCGCGCTATGAACGCACGACGATGAACGATTACTGGGAACATACATCCGATGTCGAGAATACCTACCGGCTGGTTGAATCCCTGCTCGGCAATACGTGGAATTATGGCAACCCCAATCTGGATGACCGGCGTGACAAGATCCTGAAGATCGACCCCAAAAGGGTTTATTGCACCGGCTGGTCCATGGGGGCCATGACGTCGCTGTGGCTTATGGCGAAACATCCACAGACGTTTGCGGCGGGCCTGATTATTGCGGGGCAGCAGCGCCCCGGTGACCTTGTCCCCCTTGCCAGCCAGAAAGTCCTGATCATTACCGGGTCGGAGGATGACAAGGCCACGCCCTGGAATGAAAAGTGCATACCGGTATGGGAACAGGCAGGCGGCCGGGTCGTCCGGCCAGCGGAACGCCTCGATCCCGCCCTGATCTTCCCGCTCGATAGGCAGCAGAAGCTTACCGATCAGGTCAACAGCTATCTTGCCCACGACGCCAATATCACCTTCCTGACCTTTGAAGGTGTCGATCACATGGGATCCGCGCGGAAATTCTTTTATATCAAGGCGGCAAGGGACTGGCTGTTCAGGCAGATAAAAGCATGAAAATATATGCTGGCAGCATCGCGAACTCAAAAAACGGTCATCCGGGTCCCATATCCATGCAACGACGATATCAGGCCATCCATAGCCCGTTCCAGCCCCGTCTGTAGGGGATTGACAGATATCCTCCCGCCCGGACAGTGCCGTTTCCCATGGGGGATACTCATGCCTCTTCCGACGCCTGATGCCCGGCATATGCACATACGCGCCGGACCGGTATGATCCCTGCAGGCAGGAATACGCGCATGGCCTGCCGCACCCTGGAACGTGGTCAAGTGGCGATATATCACCTGCCTCGTTCATGCATCGATAACAATGCGGCAGCCGTCCATGCGCCACCGGCATTCTGAAAGGGGAGACCTCAATACCATGCAGACAAAAATGATACGGTGGACCGTGTAGATGGCATCACTGCCCAACCCGCCTGCCGCGCAGGCGAATGAAACACCCCAGTGGCGCCCGTTATTGCATTATACGCCCCGGCGCAACTGGATGAATGACCCCAATGGCCCGTCTTTCTACAAGGGGGTCTATCATCTTTTCTACCAGTACAACCCGGAAGCCCCGGAATGGGGCAACATGTCATGGGGACATGCGACCAGTACGGATATGCTGCACTGGCATGAACACGACGTGGCCCTGCCGTTCAGTGAAACAAAAGATATTTTTTCCGGTACGGTCGTGGTGGACAAGCACAATACGTCAGGACTGGGCACGACTGACAACCCGCCGCTGGTGGCATTGTACACCAGCGTTTTCAAGCAGAACGCATCCAATACACCAGACGTGCAGGCCCAGTCCCTTGCCTACAGCAATGATGAAGGCCGGACATGGAAATCCTACCACAAGGATCCCGTGCTGACGCTGTCTCCCCCTTCGCCCCATTTCCGCGATCCCGGCGTGTTCTGGTACGAACCCGGAGACTACTGGATCATGGCAACGGTCGTTGCGAATGCACCGAAGGTCAAGCTGTATAAATCAACCAACCTGACAGACTGGACATTGCTTAGTGATTTCGGGCCTGTGGGCCTGGTCCAGCCGGGAATCCAGTGGGAAATGCCATCGCTGTTTCCCTTGCCGCTGGATGGAAATCCCACGCAGTTGAAATGGATCCTGATGCTGGGGGTCAATCCATGGGGCGTCTCGGGCGGGTCGGGAAGCATCTATTACGTCGGTTCCTTCGATGGCACGACATTCCGGCCAGAGAGACTGCCGCCCGAGGGGTCGGGACCTGCCGCCTATGACTGGGTAGATCACGGGGCGGACCATTACGCCGCCATCGTGTTTGCGGGCCTGCCGGCAGCCAGACCGGTTACCATCGGGTGGATGAGTAACTGGGACTATGCATCCCAGGTTCCGACAGCACCATGGAAAGGCCAGATGACCCTGCCCATGACCATGGCCCTTCGGACAATTGATGGCCGGCCGCAGCTTTGCCTGACCCCCGACGGGCATTACACCGCACTGGTCGCCGCCCATGCGGCGCTGTCTTTTGACGGTATGCGGCTTTCCTCGGAACGACGCCTGCTGCCCGAACCCGCGCGTGGTCAGGTCATGGACATTGACATCCGCATGCATATGCATGGCGCGGATCGTGCCGGGATATTCGTGCGGGCTACCGTCGATGGTCATGTCGGCACGAAAATTGTCTATGACATGAAGAAACAGACACTGACCGTCGACCGGTCACGTTCGGGCCAGACAGGGTTCTCACCCAAATTCAGTCATGAACACAGCGTCAGCATGCCTGCCCCGGCAGGGGAGGTTTCATTGCATGTCATTGTTGACCGCAATTCGGTAGAAGTCCTGTCGCGCAATGGTTCGGTTGTCATGACGGATCTTGTCTTTCCGCCAGCCGATGCCGATCGCATCATGACCTTTTCCGAAAACGGCATGACCGAATTCAGCCATATGAAGGTCACCCTTCTTGACCGCAACCAGGAATAGAATACCACCCGGCCCCGCTGTCCTGCCGGGACGGACAGGCCCTGCCTGCACCATCCCGGTATTCTGGTCATCGGCCCCACGCGCACGCGATCACGGATAGCGGGCCATCCGACTTGACCGGTTGCAAGTTCAGGATAATGAAAAAGCATGGCAGACGTGACATATACCAATAGCCGACGCAGCGTGGTGCGGCCCACGATCGGGCTCCTGTGCCTTGCCGTCACGATGGCCTGCGGCGTCACCGGCAGCCGTGCCGGGCCTGTATCCCCTTCACTGGACCAGATCCAGACAGTGGTCGTGATCTTTGCCGAAAACCGCTCCCTTGATAACCTGTACAATGGTTTTCCCGGTGCGGACACATTTGCGGGCAAGCCCCTGTCGCTGTTTGCCCAGCGCGACCGGGATGGATCAATACTGCATGAACTTCCCCCTGTATGGGGTGGGCTGACGGGGCGGGGCGTGCCTGATCCGGTCACGCAGGCCATGAGTGCCCACCTGCCGAACCAGCCATTCCGCGTGGATGACCCGCAGGGGTTCAACCGCCCCCTCAGCACGCGCACGCATGACCTGTGGCACCGGTATTACCAGAACCAGATGCAGATCAACGGCGGCCGTAACGACATGTTTGTCGCATGGGCGGATTCCGGGGCCATGCCCATGAGTTACTGGGATGGCACGCAGATGGAAATGTGGCAGGTCGCACGCAGGTACACCCTGGCCGACCATTTCTTCATGGGGGCGTTTGGCGGCTCGTTTCTCAACCATCAATGGCTGGCCTGTGCCTGCGCCCCCTACTATCCCGATGCGGATACAAGTCCCGCCCATCCGGTCATTTCCGCGGCTGATCCTTCGGGCACGTCCCTGCTTGTCGCCGCCAATTCCCCCCGTTCCGCACTGGAGGGCATTCCGAAATTCGTGCGCGACGGCAACCTGACGCCCGATTTTCACGCCATCAACACGATGCAGCCCCCCTATCAGCCGAGTGGCAACGCACCGGCGGCGGGACAGGATCCACGCTTTGCCGATCCCGCACAGGCCACCACCCTGCCGCCCCAGACGATCCCCACCATTGGTGACCGCCTGAGTGAAAAGGCGGTCACATGGGCATGGTATGCCAGCGCATGGCAGGATGTGCTGGTCCATGGCAACCATTATCCCACGCCGGATTTCCAGTACCACCACCAGCCATATAACTATTTCCTCAATTACGCCCCCGGCACACCGGCGCGACAGGCGCACCTGCGCGATGGCGGGCTGGCGGGCATGCGGTTCATTGACGATATCGACCACGGCACCCTGCCACAGGTCAGTTTCTACAAACCACAGGGCAACCTGAACGAACATTCCGGCTATGCCGATATCCAGTCCGGGGATCATCATATCGCCAACCTGATCGCCCATCTGGAAAAAAGCCCCCAATGGCCGCATATGCTGGTAATCGTCACATATGATGAAAATGGCGGGCTGTGGGACCATGTCGCACCGCCGAAAGGGGACCGATGGGGACCGGGATCACGCATTCCCGCCATTATCATCTCGCCTTACGCACGACGTGGCTATGTTGACCATACGGTGCAGGATACGACGTCCATCCTGAAATTCCTGACCGAACGTTTTCACCTGCGTACGCTGGACGGTCTTGCCACCCGCGAGCAGGCCATACAGGCCAGCACGGGCCAACCATTGGGCGACCTGACCGGCGCCCTGCTGCTGACACGGGGGATGCGGTAGGCCCTGCCTGTCGATCATGTCCTGTCATGGCAGGCTTTCGGAGCATGCGCTTTCCGCCCCTGCCCCCTGTGGGTGAGGCTCAACGCACGTGGCCCGCGGGGTGAAAATATCCATCCGTCAGGGTCCCGAGAAAGGCAACAACGGCATCAATCTCATCATCGGATAAAGCCGGTCGGTTACCGGGCCGGGGACCAAAGGGCGGGTCCATGTTGATATTGGCATGAAAACGCGCGGGCAGATCATCATAGATCCGCACCCTGCCATCCGGCCCGGTTGGGTACCATAGCTGTGGCCGGATATCACGCAATGCATAGAAGGCGATGGCCTGCCGTAGGGAATGAATCACGCCATTATGGAAAAAGACGTGCCGTGTCGCCACGTTGCGTAACGATGGCGTGCGGAACAGGCCGCAATATTCCGGGTGGTCGGACAGGTCGGTCCGATCCGGTCCACACAGGCCCATGTCGAAATAGGCCGGATTGGCATTCAGTCCGATTGCACGATTACGCGGCACCCCAAGCGCCACCAGTCCGTAATCCGTGAACTGGGGTGGCGTGCCATCATGGCCGGGCTGGCTGACATGGCATGACGAGCAGTTCCCCTTGTCCGTCCGTTCAAACAGATCCAGTCCCCGCGCCTCCAGTGGTGAAAGCCGCGCACGGCCTGCCAGCACCGCGTCGTATTTGCTGCTGTAGGGGTAAAAAAGCCCCGGTTCCTGCTGATAGGTGGCCAGGGCCTCCACAATCAGGGCAAACCGGTCATCCGTGGGGGTCCGGACCAGCATATCCAGACGCGGGCCGTAGCCTGCGGCCAGTACCCGCCGCAGCACATCCCTCCGGCTGGCGTTCGCCATTTCATACGGGGAAAGCAGCGGAATTTCCCCCTGTCCCCGCGCCGTATCCACCCTGCCATCCCACGTCAGGCCCCCGGTGGGACCATTATCGAGGCTTTCATCGGCCTCGTCTTCCGAATCAAAGAAATGTTCGGCAAACTGGGGCACATCCTGCAGATACATAAGTGATGGCACCGCCCGGTGCCCCTGCTGGCGCATGTCCGGGCCACCATACTGCACGGGCAGGCCGTTGGCGGGTACAAAGGCATGGGTGTCATCATGGCATGAAGAACAGGCCATATGCCCGGATGCCGACAGCCGGACATCATGAAACAGGTCACGCCCAAGCACACTGAGCGCCTGCGCACGGCTACGGGCCTGGATACGTGACATTGGCGTCCCCTGCGTGGCCTGCGCACTGGCGGGCGTGACCATCAACAGGGCGGAAATGACATACATGCCGCGCAGGGCGACCCCGAGCAGGCGGGAAATCATCGTGTCCATTCTTCATGCGGGAGGATGTATGGCACGTGCGGCTTGACGCGCGCCTGTGCAATGTTACGATAAATCAACCATATAATCAGAAAAACCGTTACCCCAAACCTGTCTCCCTGCTTCCCTGAAGGCGGCTTCATGCATATCCGTGGATGTATCGGTATCATACTTCTGGTGTGTACAGGCATCCTCTTCTCGGCTGATCGCAGGCAGATCAGGCCGCGCATCATCCTTGTCTGCCTTGGGCTTCAGGTCGCCATCGGGTTTATCGTCCTGCGCATTCCCGCGGGACAGGCGCTGCTGCGCGCGATATCGGGCATGGTAACGCACCTGCTGGCCTATGGTGACGAAGGCGGGCGGTTCCTGTTTGGCGCGCTGGTCGGGCCACGAATGAATACGGTCTTTCCGGGAGAAGGCTATGTTTTTGCGTTTCAGGTGCTGCCATCGCTGGTCTATGTCAGCGCCCTGATCGCCATTCTGTACCATTGCGGCATCATGCAGGCCTTCGCGCGCGTGTCCGGGCGCGGGCTGCAATGGCTGGCCGGGACGTCATCCGTTGAATCCCTTGGCGCCATCATCACCATTTTTGTCGGGCAAAGCGAACTGCCGGTTGCCCTTGGTCCCTACCTTGCCACCATGGGCGGGACGGAACTGTTCAGCGTACTGTGCAGTGGCACGGCGTCCGTTTCGGGCGCTACACTGGTTGGTTATGCCGGACTGGGTATTCCGGCGCATTATCTGGTCGCCGCATCCTTCATGGCCATACCCGGCGGACTGCTGTTTGCCAAGCTGCTTGAACCGCTTCCCCCCGGCGTACCGCCCACACCACTTGCCACAGGCGATGCCGCCTATCACCGCGCCTTTTTTGAAGCCGTCATGGAAGGGGCGCTGAATGGCACGCGCACGGCCGTATCGGTCGCGGCCATGCTGGTCGCGTGTATCGGGCTGATTGCGCTGGTCAACGGTATATTGCAGGGCGTGGGCGGGGTTGTCGGGTGGCCTGCCCTGTCACTGGAATACCTTATGGGATTGCTGTTTGCCCCGGTCGCATGGCTGCTGGGCGTACCACTGTCTGAATGTGGCACCGTGGGGTCAGTGCTGGGGCTGAAGATGGCCGTCAACGAATTTGTCGCCTACCTGCATCTTGGTCCCGACATACGGGGCGGCGTGCTGTCGCCCCGGGCTGCCGCGATTGCTTCATTCGCGCTATGCGGCTTCGCCAACCTGAGTTCCATCGGCCTGCTTGTGGCGGCATTCGGCAGCCAGTGTCCCGACCGGCGCGAGGAAGTCGCCCGCAGGAGCGCCCGCGCCGTACTGGCAGGCATGCTATCCAACCTGCTGAGTGCCGCGATCGCCGGTATCATCATCCAGTAACACTTCAGCCGCGAAAAGGAATGAAACCCAAGTGGATATGCAAAAGATCATAATCGATACGGATCCGGGTCAGGATGATGCCATTGCCATCATGATGGCGCTGGCGGCACCGCATCTGGAAATCCTTGGGCTATCCACCGTGGCGGGCAACGTGCCGGTCAGCCAGACCACCGCGAATGCCTGCAGGATTCTGGAACTGGCGGGACGGCCGGATATCCCGGTCCATGCCGGATGCGCCGCCCCCCTGCGCCGCACGCCCATCACGGCCGAGCATGTCCATGGCCGGACCGGCATGGATGGTCCGGACCTGCCACAACCTGAACTGCGCCCACAGGGGCAGCATGCCGTGGATTTCCTGATTGATACAATCAGGGCCCATCCGTCAGGCAGCGTAACCGTGGTCACCCTTGGCCCCATGACCAACCTTGCCGTCGCATTGGTCAAGGCACCCGACATTGCGGCACGCATCGGGCGGGTTGTTTCCATGGGTGGGGCCTATTCCGAATGTGGCAATATCAGCCCCAGTGCCGAGTTCAATATGTTCGCTGATCCCGATGCCGCGGACATTGTATTGCGCAGGCAGTTGCCACTGACGCTGGTCCCGCTGGATATCACACATAAATTCCTGATCAGCGCATCGCGTCTGGATCGACTGCGTGCCCTGCCCGGTCGCTGCGCGCAGGCGGCAGCAGCCATGCTGGGATTTTCCGAACGGTTCGATCTTGAAAAATACGGCTGGGATGGTGCGCCGCTGCACGATCCCTGCACCATCGGCTGGCTGCTGGCGCCAGACCTGTTTGCAGGCCGCACGGTCAATGTTTCGGTCGAGGTGGACAGCCCCCTCATGCAGGGAGCCACAGCCGTGGACTGGTGGCAGGTCACCGACCGACCACGCAATGCCCTTTTCCTGCGCGAAGTGGACAGCGCGGCATTATGGGAAGTCGTGCTGACACAATTAAGCCGCCTGCCATGATACGAAACCGGGCAAAGCCTGCATACCGCCTGTCATGCGACTGCGTTCCATGCCCTCCGTCCGCAACCAGATGAAAATGCATTCCGGGGGCAGTGCATATGATGTGCCCCCCGCAACGCATGATTTTCATGATGTCGACATGAACCAGACGACCATGCGGGTGGTCATCGGGCAGGCAGATCTTGCATACGGGCGTGATCGTCCTTTACCTGACCCGACTGCTTTTCCGGATATTTATTCAGGGGTCGGGCTGCACTGCGGCGTTACCGGCTGGCCCGCCATGACCGCCTTTGTGAAGGCTGCTGAATCCGGCAGGGATGCATTGACGGTCTGGTCGTGATCCAGTCCCCTGTAGACATGCGCCTGCACAACCGTCCCCGCAGCGCAGGCTGCCTTGACAAGGCCGAACTGCAGCGGCGGCGGGACATCACGGTCCAGTTCGCCTGTTCCCATGAACAGCGGTTGCGGAAGCTTCATGGTCGGATATTTCATTGCCAGCAGGGCCGGCCCAAGGGTCTTCAGGAAACCCGGCTTCAGGGAATTGCTGAAATTCAGCCCGTCCTGCCTCACCTTATCCGTCAGTTCATGCACGCATAGATCTGCAGCCGCCTGATAGGCCGGCATCGCCTTTGGGGTAAAGGTGTCTTCGGGTCGGAAAGCGGGGTCGTAGCCTGCCAGACCCTGCGCAAGATACAGGGCGTAGACCATGACAGGATCATAGCCACCCCTTGCCTGATCCAGTGCGGTCATCTGCTGCAGGAGTTCTGACGTGATATAGGGTGCCCCCGTGGCCACCGTTCCCCGGATATTCAGTTCAGGCGCATAGCCGGGCGCGAAAGCGGCCGAGGCAAATGCGGCCCCACCACCCTGCGACTGCCCGACAATCATGATTTTGTTCTGCAATCCCGGAACACCTGCAAGCGCCGCGCGCACGCCATCCAGCACGCTGTACGCCTCTACGCGGGTATCAAGATAGGCATGCGTTCCGGGCGTGCCCAGACCCTGATAATCGGTACCAACCACGGCAAAGCCACGTTTCATCCATTCCGACAGATAGCGACGGTTGCGTTCGGTCCACGGATTGCTGGACGGTGCGCAATGGTCGGCCACACCCACCGTGCCATGGGCCCAGGCGACGATTGGCCAGCCACCTGCCGGCGGCTTGCCTGCGGGCAGGATGACTTCCGCCGTCACGGGAACAAGCCCCTTGTCCGTCACGCCATTCGTGGAAAGGTAGGTAATCCGCACTGACCGCCCCGCATCGGGCAGGCTGAAAGATGGGGCCAGGGTTTCAGATGAACTCAGCGTGCCTGGCCCAGCCTGGGTAGAGGTCGCGGCGGCATAGGCACCGATACTCAGGGCAGGCAAGCAGATACCCGCAAGCAGGCCAGCAACCGTAAAGCTGAAACGACAAAAAAGCATGATGAATCCTTTTGCGGTGAAATCGTTGCTTGACCCGCCCCGAGAACAAAACTTATCAATGATAAGATATCGCCCCGGACCTGTTGTCAAGGATGATGGCAGGCAGGGCGCTCATGGGATCACAGGTCATGGAACGGCAGAAAGCCAGGAAGAATTACCATCATGGGGACCTGCGGTCGGCGCTCCTGCGTTCGGCCCGTGCCCTGCTTGAACAGCAGGGGATTTCAGCCCTTGGCCTGCGTGCCATCACGCGCCATGCCGGTGTTTCCTCAGCGGCTGCCGTTCCGCATTTCGGCAATCTTGCGGGCCTGCTGAGTGCGCTGGCAACCACTGGCCATGAAGAGCTGGCTGTCGCCCTTGAACCCGTTCTTGAAATCGGTGCCCATGCCGCCGGTCTGGCTTACGTGCGCTTTGCCATTCACAATCCTGGCCTGTTTACCCTGATGTTCCGCAGTGACGTGATTGACCGGAGCGATCGCGCACTGGTTGCAGCCTCCGCCCGGACTTCACAGATGCTGACCCGGTTGATCGGCAACATGACGGATCACCCGCCCCAGCGGACACGCAGTGGAATACGCGCGGCCCACTGGGGCAAGGTGCATGGGCTGGCGGTCCTGGCCATTGACGGGCTTCTGAATCCCCTCCTGTCAAGCCAGGAGGAAGACATATCACTTGAAGACCTGCTTGAGGACGCATTGCGGTAACAGGCATTGGATATTAGGAAATAGTGCCACGGCATGGCATTGATACCGTCTGGTCTTCATCCATGAATGTCTGTCCTTGCAAAGCCACAGATAAAGGGATCGTTTGCAGAAAAGGACGAAATCCGTTTTCACGAAAAACGCATTCCTGCAAATCGTCATATCTGCAAGTGCCTGCCTGGAAACCGTTTGAAAAAAGTTTCACCAAAACTTCTTTATAATTTGAAGACTGGCTTTTTAACCAGAATTACAGCCCGAGTTCGGACAATCCCGGATGACTGTCCGGACGGCGCCCCTGTGGCCAGTGAAACAGCCGGTCCGCATCGGCAATTGCCAGGTCGTTGATTGAAGCAAAGCGACGGCGCATGAGCCCCACCTCATCGAATTCCCACATTTCATTGCCATAGGACCGGAACCAGCATCCCGTTGCGTCATGCCATTCATAGGCGAAACGGACCGCCATGCGATTATTGCGAAAGCCCCAGAATTCCTTGATCAAGCGGTATTCATGTTCCATGGCCCATTTGTGCGTGAGGAAAGAGACGATTTCACTCCGCCCCCTGATAAAGGTTATACGGTTGCGCCACTGGCTGTCCATTGTATAGGCCTGCGCAACCAGCATGGGATTGCGGCTGTTCCAGGCATCTTCGGCAAGACGGGTCTTTATCGCAGCGGTTTCAGCATCGAATGGGGGAAATGGCGGTCGTGACATGGGAAACTCCTGATCCGGTTCGGTGATGCGTCTGGCCCGACCATAACACTGAAATCACAGGACATATACCGGGCGGAATCATGACCTGAAGATACGCTTGCACCATGGCGGAGCAAGTCGGTCGTCATCAAAGCCAACCATGCAGATACTGGCGCTTGGGAATGAAGATCCCCACCGGCCATGACCCGCCGCCATGCCGGTGCCAGCCTGCATGACCGACACGGGCGGGTCACGGAACAGGACAATCAGCCGCCGTAGAAGACTTTTTCGCCCAGATCCTTCATATGCAGGATGGCTTCATCGGGGCGACCCGTAATCTGCTGGTTCAGGTGCACATTCGTGACCTCCGCAACGAAGGTATGATGGTCCCCCAGTTCCACGATGTGACGTACCTTCAGTTCCACTGCGGCCGGCACGCTGGTCAGGATGGGCGCGCCATTCGCGGCCCAGCGGACTTCCTGTCCACCCAGCTTGCCATCAGCGTATTCCGCGGGTTTGAAGAAAGCGAAGGCCAGACCGCCCTGCCCCTGACCCAGGATGTTGAGCACCAGATCACGGCTTTCACGCGCGGCGGCATAAACAGCGGAATCCGTCTTGATGCCAAGGGCCAGAAGCGGCGGGGCAAAGCTGGTCTGGGTGACCCAGTTGATCGTGGCGGACGCGATGGTGGTCTCTTTCGTTCCAGCCGTCAGCACATAAAGTCCATACGGAATCATCCGCAACGCGGTTTTTCTGGCCTGTTCATCCATGATGCATTCTCCTTTGTGGTGCCTATGCCCAAGAATGACGCGACAGGACGGAAGATGTCCAGCAGGCCGCCAGGAATGGCTGATCATCCGGTATCCGTTACCGCATGAAGCGGGCTGCATCATGACATGCCTGGCCAATGCCACGCGGGCGTGAATTACACGTGTCGGCAGCCGATATTCCTGATTGAAATGCTGCCCTTCGCGGCACGACGACATCGGCCACCGAAACCGGCCATCCCGCATGCCGGTCACACCGGGCGGTAGGCCCGCAATAGGTGCAGCCTTCACATCCCACGGATCGGGACCGGGTGGCGACAGGCTTACCGGGACTGTCCTTTCAGCCACCTTTTCCGGGCATGGGTCCGGACCTGACCGAGGGATGTCAGGACAAGAAAAAAACCTTGGCCGGTCCACCCTCGCGCGTTGACGTAATGTGGCATCCCCCGTAAGAGTGCGCGTCCCGAACCAGCGAAGCCCGAACCGGCGTAGCCTTTGACCTAGCGCCGGAGGCGCCGCCTGACCATGTCCATGACATTCGCCGACCTTTCCCTGGCGCCGTCCCTGCTCAGTGCATTGGCCGAGGAAGGTTACACCAGCCCCACCCCGATTCAGGCCCGGTCAATTCCGTTGCTGCTGGAAGGGTGCGACCTGCTGGGCATGGCCCAGACCGGAACGGGCAAGACCGCCGCCTTTGCGCTGCCCCTGCTGCATCGTCTTGCCACGACGCCGCGCCCGGCGCCCGCAGGTGGCGCCCGCGTGCTGGTGCTGGCCCCCACGCGCGAACTGGTTTCGCAGATCGCGGATGGTTTCGAGCGCTTCGGTCGCCATCTGCGCCCCAGCGTGACAACGATTTTTGGTGGCGTCAGCCAGTTTCACCAGATCAATGCGCTCAAGGCCGGCGTGGACATCATCGTGGCCACGCCGGGACGGTTGCTGGATCTGATCAATCAGGGCCTGTGCGACCTGTCGCAGCTTGAGGCACTGGTACTGGATGAGGCCGACCAGATGCTCGACATGGGCTTCGCCAAGCCGATCGAGCGTATTGTCGCGGCACTGCCGAACGACCGGCATACGTTGCTGTTTTCGGCAACGATGCCAAAATCCATAACCGCACTGGCCGAACGCCTGCTGCGCGACCCGGCAAAGGTCGAGATCACGCCGCCCTCGACCACCGTTGACCGGATCGAACAGTCGGTCATGTTTGTCGATGCCACCGACAAGAAGGCGGCACTGCTGGCGCTGCTGCAGACGCCGGGGATGGGTCAGGCCGTGGTCTTTACCCTGCAGAAAAATATTGCCAACGAAGTCTGCGCCTTCATTACCGAGGCAGGCATCACGGCTGAAGCCCTGCACGGCAACAAGTCGCAGGGCCAGCGCGAACGTGCGCTTGACGCTTTCCGCTCTGGCGCGGCACAGGTGCTGGTGGCAACGGATATCGCGGCGCGTGGCATCGATGTTGATACGGTGACGCATGTCTTCAATCACGACCTGCCCAGCCTGCCTGAAAGCTATGTCCACCGCATAGGCCGCACCGGGCGCGCTGGCCGCAATGGCTTTGCCATAACACTATGCGATGCCGAACAGCGCGCCTGGCTGCGGGACGTGGAACGCGAAATCGGTCGCCCCCTGACCGTGCAGGCCGATCATCCGTGGCATTCGGAAGCGGCACGGAATTCGACCATGCGGCCTCCGGTTCTGGGCGGTGGACCGGTCAAGCAGATCAAGCCGCAGAAAAAGCGCGAACGGAAAGTCTGGACCGAAGAAGAAAAGAACGCCGCGCGGGCAGCCGCAAGGGCCGCTGCAGAAATTGCCTGATCATATACGGGCGACATGCCAGGCAGTCAGATTGCAAGACATCACTGGCGTATCTCATGACGCGATCGACACGAATTGAACGAAGCGCTATGGCAGCGCATTGCGCCTCTGCTCCCGGGCAAAGTTGGAAATGCAGGCCGCAGTGGGGCGGATAACCGCCTGTTCGTAAATGGCTGCCTCTGAATTCTACGTTCGGGCGCACACTGGAAGGATTTGCGCGACGCTGACGACCGATCGGGACAACCAGTACCTGATGTTCAATTCAATGATCGTCCGCGCCCATCAACAGGCTGCGAACGGAAAAGGGGCGCAGGGATCAGACGCTGGGGTGGGGCATTCCGCACAGGGTTGCAACCGCCCCGGTCTGCCAGCCTCAGACCCCATTTACCCGTTGAGCCCGGGCAGCATGACGCCTGAACCGATTACGCTCAGATATGCGCTCCGGACCTGTTACGTGCCCCAGGACATGACTTGTACAGGGCACACCGAATGCAAGTGACCTGAGGAATAAGTTCTGATCGACAGAAATTTCCGGCGCCATCCGGAATAACGCCATTTTCATATGCACAATTATTTGTATGAAATCACAAGTATATGTAACAAACATATCAATATTTTTACTTTCCATGCATTGCATTCATTGCCGATGCGGCAGATGGTGTGCCCACATATCTTCGATCCTGTCACTGACAGGGGACATGGGGAACCGTCCGCCCATTGCGGAAGGCAGCCTCCATGTCCTGCGTAAAAATGAAAGCGGCCATGATGGCTTTGGTACCTGTAGGAAAGACGACAGCATCACCTACATCCATGATGGTACACAGGAAGATCATGCCGCCCGGTAATTAACAATGCAGGCAACAGGAGAAAACCCTGTGCCTGCTCCTTCCCGGGGATTTCGTCCCATGTATCTGCCGGCAAGATCGTCCGGGTTCATTGCCCTGCTCCGCATCACCATCCCTTCCATCATGTTGTTCTGTGCGTCCGGCGCGCATGCTGCGGACGTCACGCTTGGTATCATCGGTCCCCACGAATATGACCTGCCGGTTGATTTCAAGCCGTTCAATGTACTGGTCCAGTATGGCGATGGTAATGCGGCAGGCAATTCCTATAACAGTCTTGGCCAGCGCAAACCCGGTGGCGGCAGCCATACATGGTCAGGCATGACCAAATATGTCCATTTCCGCAGTTTCGATGCCATCCCCCATGTCGGTTTTGCGTTTGAACTGATCCAGACCGAAAGCTACAATCTGGCAGATGGCACAAATTATGGTGGCCTTGGCCCAACCATCGTGGGGCCGGCAGCATGGTTCAAACCCAACAGGCACAGCACGTTTGGCATCCAGACCTTCATGCAGACCGCCGTTGGTACACGCGACGCAACGTCCCCGAATTACTGGTCGAACATATCCAGTTTTATTTTTGATTATGAATGGAAACATTTCAGCTTTGATGGCGACGCCGGCACTGTCGCGGGGGCGGCAAAGCATGTAAAAGGCGGCCACACCTATTCACCCGGTGTGGTCTTCTACACCAATCTGCGCTTCAGCTGGAAAGCCACGCGGTTATTCGAACCTTTCTTCGCGTTGGACTGGCAGAATGTCAAAGGCACCTATGACCGGACGGCGGGCCAGTATCTGGACGATTCGAACAGTCGTGAAATAACCCTGGGCCTTGGTGCCATGTTTAACATCACGAAGCATGTTTCCTTTACCACACGATATTCGCATTCCGTTGATGGCCGGAATATTCCGGAAAGTAATGCATATTACGTCAAATTCGTTTACCTGTGGTAAAGGTATCCAACAGCTTTTTCATGACAACGGAGCGCATTAACGATTTTACCAGACACCGAATGGTCATTACACGACACGGCAACAGTCTTCAGACCGGAAACATTGGTCCGCGTATTCATCAACACGAAAATTCAGATATTGCCGGTTCTGTGTGAATGAACCGTATCAAAAAATCAGGTTGCATCCCATAATCCGGTTCACAAAAAGCGTGAGATGGCGGAAAGATGCGATATCCGACCGGCGTACATTTCCGATGGCCTCGTTCTGGCCAGACAATACTGCTTCCCGCGTGCGCGAATGAATATTTAATGAAATATATTTTTAATTTAATAATGAACTAGTTCAAAAATTAACGATCGATCAATTCTGCCATGCATGTGTAGCGTTCTTGAATAATACAACACGCATGCGATACAGTGGCAGGCACATATCTTCCCTGCCGCTGACGCGGGTTAAAAAGGTTGGCGGCCACGCATTATGCCCGTATGAGACATTTTATTTTCTCCTGTCATATGCTGCATAGTACGAAAGACATCAACCATTGGACCATACGGAAATCGTCAAGGCGCTTGGTACATTTCTGGCCATCATGAACCCTTTCCTGAGCCTGCCCGTCTTTCTGGCAATGACATCAGGGTTCTCGGTGACCCAGCAGCGCGCGCTTGCTGTCAAGGTCACCCTGTTTTCGGCCGTCATGTGCCTGGTCATCCTTCTGGCTGGCCAGAAGATCATCGGTTTCTTCGGCATTACCATTGACCAGTTCCGTGTGGCGGGCGGTATTGTCCTGGCCCAGATTTCGTGGTCGATGCTCAATGGCAGCAGCATTCCCTCCCATCAGGGCAGCCATCAGGAACAGGCCCAGTTACAGAACCTGTCCGGCCTGGCCTTTTACCCCCTGACCTTTCCCATGCTGATCGGCCCGGGCACGATCGCGACCATCATCATCTATACCGGCCATGGCAGTTCGCTGACCGACATGGCGGAGATTGGCGGCATTATCGCGGGCATACTCCTTATCCTGTTTGTCACCCTGTTCTTTGCCTCGGAGATCGGCAAGGTCATGAGCGAGACCATGCGCACCATTACCACGCGCCTCATGGGCATGATCCTGCTGGCCATTTCCGTCGGCATGGTTATCGCGGGGATCAAGGCGGTATTACCCGGACTGTCCCGTTAATCCCATGGGTCATGTTTCTAAAAAGACGGCGTTTCCTGAATCTTTCAAACACGATTCACCAGAAACTTTCCTGTCATCACTCAGGCTAGGTCGCAATGTTCATCCGCCGCCATGATCGTGTGTGCCAGCACGTTTGCGCCTGCTACGATATCACCCGGATCGGCGTGTTCCGCCTGATTGTAGTTCAACCCGTCACGGCGGGGAATGAAGATCATCGCGGCCGGGCAGATCCGAATCATATGGGCTACGTCATGTCCCACGCCGGAAATGCGGTCGTATCTGCCGCCGATGGACGGGGTATCGAGATGGCTACCCATCATCAGCGGTGGGAGGCTGTGATTGTTCCCCTGCAAGCGCGAAAGCTGGCTGCCGTGGTATCTACCGTAAGGAAACAGCCAAGGGCTGCACTCAGTCAGCCGTATCGTATACGGTCACGCCGTTGCAAAAGTCAGCACCCTGTCACGCAGGATGTCCTGCAGGGCCTCCAGCCGGGCCAGACCCTGCCAGGCAATCGCCTGATTGCGCGTGATGTATTCGGCATCGGCAGGATTGCGGCTGGCGCGCCATGAACTGATGCCCAGCGACATGACCAGCCGCGCGCCCATCATCGCGGGCAGGCACGCCAGTTCGACCCCTGTCAGCGCAATGGTGCGGCAATAGCCAGACAGGATCGCCATGAACTGCTCCAGCGGCTGCGTGCCGGTGCCCATCATGTACGATGCGGCAATTGCAAGGTCCTGCACGCGCGGGGCACATATCACATCGCCAAAGTCGATCACCCCCTCGATGGCCTGCTCGCTGCACAGGATATTATGAACATTGAAGTCGTTATGGATCACCTGCGCGGGCAGTATTGCCATGACAGGCTGCACCTGCTGCTCGAACGCCGCCAGCGCCGCGCTGGCCTGCGCTCTCTGTGCCCCGGTCGGGAAATAACGGATGAAATTGTGCATATAGGCTGCATTGCACAAATTCCACAAAAGCGCATGGGACTGGGCCGGATGGTGAAAGCTCGCCAAAGCCCGATCCAGCCGCCCCAGCATTTCCCCGATAGAGGCACAGAGCGGCACCGTCGTCGCCCGGTTGCCTAGTGGCGTACCGGGCAGGAATGTCACCATCCGCACGATCCGCTCATCACCCGCGCAATCGCGCCATACGGCATGCGGCACATGAGGGGCCAGCAGCTCCGGCACGGCCAGCGTCGGGTCTTCCGCACCAAGGTAGCGCAGGACGCTGTCCTGCAGGTCCAGCACGTCCGGTCGTTCCGCACAATGGGCGATTTTCAGCACATAATCCCCGCCCTGCGCGGACCGGAGGCGGAAATTCCTGTCGCGCTCTCCCGGCAGGCGTGACAGCACGCCGGTCATGCCAAACATGTCATGCGCGATCCGTGTGGCGTCCTCGACCGATACGGGGCGCGATGGCTGTTCAAGCAGGGTCAGCGCCGCTTCAAAATCGGACCCGGCCTTCCCCATGCCGGTAGAAGATACAGTCGCGCCCATCGGGTGCCTCCTGTTCACATGTAATCCGTTGACGTCACCAGACGGGTCAAGGCAGGCGTCGAGCGCCTCCGCCCCGCCTTCCGAGGCATAACCGGAATTCCCGATCCCGCCAAAGGGGATTTCCGGCAGGGACTGGCCTGTATGGTTGATGATCGGCCTCCATGCGCAGCATAATCATGCAGACGTGCCGCGACCGCACCCGTGCAGGCATGGATTGAGATCATGTTCGACCGTATCAGGAACCGGCGTCATGTCGTCACATGCCATGACAGCTTCCCGACCGTCCTCTTCCCGGCAATCTGCCGCGCTGCCACCGTCATGTTCGGGCTATGGTCCTAAACTTGGCGTACTGGACACCGTACATCCGCCTGCAATAACTGGCAGGCGACTACCGCCCGCATATCATGCCCTTGCGTGTTTCAATTTCCCATTCCAGACTGGACGCAATATGACGCCGCCCCTTCTTGAACGCCGCCAGCAGTTACTCAGTCCGTCTTACCGACTGTTCTATGAAGAACCGCTCCATCTGGCATCGGGCCAGGGGGCGTGGCTGACTGACGTGCATGGCCGCCGCTTTCTGGACGCCTATAACAATGTTGTCCCGGCCGGGCACTGCCACCCGCGCATTGTGGCCGCCATCGTGGCCCAGACGGAACGGCTGAACACGCATACGCGTTACCTGCATGATACCATCGTGGACTATGCGGATGCGCTGCTTGCGACCTTCCCCTTCCCCGCGCAGGCAACATTTACGTGCTCGGGCAGCGAGGCCAATGACCTGGCCATCCGGATTGCCCGCCATGCAACCGGTGGCGAAGGCATAATCATAACCGAAAACGCCTACCATGGCGTGACTTCCGCAACAGCCGCGATTTCTCCCTCCCTTGGCAAAAGCGTCAATCTGGGAATGCATGTCCGCACGGTTCCCGCCCCTGTCGCGGGCACGGATTTTGCCGCGGGGGTCAGATCCGCCATCGCGGACCTGCAACGCCATGATATCCGGCCCGCCCTTCTGGTGGTGGATACGCTGTTCTCCTCCGATGGGATATTTTCTGATCCCGCCGGGTTCCTGGCGCCTGCGGTTGAAGCTGCCCACGAAGCCGGCGCGCTGTTCCTTGCCGATGAAGTGCAGCCAGGTTTTGGGCGGACCGGTTCCCATATGTGGGGGTTTGAACGGCATGGCATCGTGCCGGACATGGTTTCAATGGGCAAGCCCATGGGGAACGGCTACCCGGTTGCGGGCCTTGTATGCCAACCGGAAGTGATCCGGGATTTCGGGGCCAGTATCCGTTATTTCAATACGTTTGGCGGCAACCCGGTCGCCATGGCCGCAGCGCTGGCGACATTGTGTGTAATTCAGGACGAGCACCTTATGGAAAACGCCCATACAGTCGGTGCCTACCTCCGGGCGCAACTGTCCCGACACCCGGGCATTCATGATGTCCGTGGGGTGGGACTTTTCATGGGTGCCGAACTGACGGACGGGACCATTGCTTCACGGGTTGTCAATGAAATGCGTGTGCGCGGCGTGCTCATCAGTTCTTCCGGTCCGGCCGGAAATGTCCTGAAAATCCGTCCGCCCCTCATATTTTCCCGTGAACAGGCGGATATCCTGAACAACACGCTAGGGGCCGTCCTTGAAATGATCCTGGCGGATGGATGACAGGTCGCTTTCCATGCCTGCTTTTTTACCAGCCATGTATTGATGATGATCGGAACAGACAGGGATGACTGGACGGCAAAGTCGTAAGGCTGGGTGCTGTCTACAGGACGAAGTTTTTGAAACCATTACAATCAGGGTTCTTCGCCTATCCTCTACAGATTGGCCGTGAACTGAATGCCCATTACGGCTGCATCCCGGAATGTTGTGGTCGCACCGGGATGCTGCAGATATTGGAAGTCAAACTGCATCGTTGTCGAATTGCGCAGCACATGCGTGCTGTAGAAAGCTTCATAGACATTTTCCCAACGCTGAACGCCCCATACCGGCCCCCACTGGTTGGCAAGGTATGGCAGACCTAACGCGCGGGACGATTCCTGTTGCCGGGAAACGGTGCGGCTCATGTCCATATGCTGGAACATGGCCCCGATCTGGTCCTCCCTACGGTGCCATGGAGATCCCGTCTCCACCAGTCCGATCCATTCATGGTCACGCATGGCCACGACGCTGCCCTGCGAATAACCCACGCCGCCAACCGCCAGCAATCCCTCCGCCACGCCCGGGCCATTCCTTACCAGCATCTGGTCAAACATGAACCATGCCGTGCTCATGCCCGCTTCGTAACGGCGCGGCTGCCCCGTCAACTGGAAGGAATTGCCATGAATATCGGCATAAAGGTTTGGATAGCGTGAATTATCGTACCACGCGCCAATCTTGTAATTTCCGCGCAGGGCATGTTTGCCAAACCACGGCATCCAGCCCACCTCGACCTGAGACGAGACCTTGCCCAGCCCGCTCTGGGCCAGCGCCCAGCCTGAAATGCCACCGTTATAGGCATGGGGCGAAACGGCGAAGATCCCGCCCATGACATAGACTTTCTTGGCAGGAAAGGCCCGCACCACCCCACCGAGATTACCCGAAGGCCAGTCCCGCCCGCCGGGAACATATTTACCCGGCGCAAAATTGCTGCACACGGACACGTTCATAAAGGAACAGGCCACGTAATCATATGCAAAGAAACTGCCGGTCGGAATATCCCCGGCGGAAACAACAATCCGTTTGCGCAGGAATGTCTTTTCAGCATACATCGCAACCAGATGTGCGACGACATTACCGCGCCCCCCATATATCTGTTCAGGGTTCGTAACCGAATCACCAAGATTATAGCCAAAGTTGCGCCCATGCCCGTTGATGACGAGAAGATGGGTCCATAACCCGCTGACCCCCGCAAGACGCTGCCAGTCGATATCAAGTTCGGCCGCGACCTGGCCAGCCAGCACGTCCGAACGCGTGCGCCCGCCACGCACATTGCCCATGTATTCTTCATTGACCGCGACGTTGAGATACAGGCCGCGCCGGTTCAGCCATTTCCGTGTGCCGAACCAGTCACCAAACAGATGCGGCGCGCCGTGCAGGGTGGGCACCTGCGGATCCACCACAGCGTTACCCCATCCTTCGAGCGGAAAGGCATGGGCGGAGTATGGTTCCAGGACAACCGGCAGGGACTTGGAGGTTTCGCTCTGGGCAAATCCTTCGTCTGCGTAGATCAGAGATACAAAAATCAGGACTGTAAATATGAGTATCTTCGACACGGGGAAATCATTCTGAAGTTTCCCCACGTTTTCATGGTCTATGAAATATATTTCAAACAATAAAAAATAATAAATTGGTAATATATTGGAAAATATAATAATAATGCTGTGAGCTCCCGAATTCATGATCTTCGGCAAACACGAACTGATCCGCTCACGCGGTCGTTCCCTACTGCAAATATACATTGTTTTGTAGAGAAAGCCGCCGGAGCCTGTTGACCTTGTCCCCTGAAATGCCCTCGGATTGAAGCAAGGCCTGTCCACCGGAGACGGACGATGAAGAGAACACGCTCTACGCAAGATCAGATCATCGGCATCCTGAAGGAACATCAGGCGGGCGCCACGGCTGCGGGTCTGTGCCACAGGCACGGGATCAGCGATACGATCTTCTACATCTGGCGGTCGAAATATGGCGGGATGGAGGTATCGCAAGCATGGCGGTCGGAAAAGGGCGATGGGCACACGCCTGCCAATGATGCTGCCCGATGGGCCGAATCAGTACTTGAACCTGGATTTCATGCCGGACGCGCAGGACAGCGGATGGCAGTTCCGTATGCGGTCGTTCAGAACGGATCTTATGAAATATTGATTGCCGCTCTGCTACCGGCAGCATTTCCTGCTATATCCGGGTCGCCGCAGACCACGATCTGCTGACGACCCGGCAGTGCTCTCAGAATTCCAGCGAGAGGGTGAAGTGATAGACGCGCGGCAACCCGGCATACAGGGTAGAGGCCGCACCAGACGTGCCGCTGGGCGCACCGGTATAGACTGATGCCCAGTACCGTTCGTTTGTGGCGTTGCTGACGCCAAAACGCGCAACCCACGGGAATTTGGAAACGTGGAAGGCGTAACGTGTACCCAGGTCCAGCGTAGTGTAGGAACCGGTATGCAGCGTATTGGTAATGTTGGCCGCACGGTTGCCCATGTAATGGACACTGGCATTGAACGCCCAGCCCGAGGCAAACGCACCTAGCGAGGCCGGAAGGCGGTAGTCCAGCAGCAGGTTGGCCTGCAGCGGGGCCGCGCCCACGATTTCCTTGTTGTTATAGGTGGCGGTCTTGCTGTTGACCAGTTCCGCATCCAGCCAGGTCATGCCGGCGAGTACGGACAGGTTGGGCAGGACCTCGCCCGAAATCTGGGCTTCCACGCCATAATTGCGCTGCGTCCCGCCATATTCATAGGTCTGGCAGCTTTTGCCGTTAGTACAGATATTGCTGGCCGTGGGCACATACATCGCATAAGGCGAGGTCATGCGGAAACCCGCAACATTGAACTGCATCTTCTGGTAACGCACCTTGTACCCGACTTCATATTCCTCGGAATGCGAGACCGGCAACGCTATGTTCGGATTGGTATAGGCAGCGTTATTGGGCGTAACAGGCCCCACCTCTGCCGACCGGCCATAGGTGAAATACAGGGTCTGGTTCTGGGTCGGCTTGTATATGACGCTGGCCGTCGGGCTGAACGTCGCGTCGGCTTCAAACGTTTTCTGAAGCGGGGTTTTATAACTGGTCGTGCCTTCCTGACTGATCCAGCTCCAGGCCAGCGTTCCCATGACCGACCAGTGCTTGTTGATCCGCATCGTGTCGCCAATGATGAAGGACTGGCTCATGATGCTGCTGGATTTATAGCGACCGCTATAATAGGGCTGCGTACCGTTGGTGGGTGCCTTACCATACATGTTGTACGTACCCAACTGCTGGGCGCTGGTCACGGCCGTGGTCGGATTATAATTCCCCATCATGTAGCCATTGGTGCCAATGACCAGGTCATGCGTAAGCGGACCGGTACGGACACGACCGTTGAAATACGCCATGTTACTGCCCACGCGGAAATCATCTGCCGTCGTGGTCGCCGTGGCCTTGGAGGTATAAAAGCCTTCATACCCCTGGGTGGCGCTCAATGTATCGCTTATGCCAAAGGACTGGCGCTTGGCGTCCTGGTACAGCCCCCCCAGCGTGAAGCTCCAGTCCCTGTTGATCTGGTGCTTGATCTTGGCCAGGAAGGTATTGGTCTCCATGTTGTACCCGCTCCAGTCAGGAGCCATGCGCCGGCTCAGGTCCGGGGCCTCGGGCAACTGGCCGCCAATGCCGGTGGGATTGGTGGCGGTGCCGGCAGAAATGCCAAAGCCCGGCGCCATGCCGCGTTCGTCATAGGTATAGTGGCTGGCGTCCAGTTCGAGGACCGTCTTGGAATCGAAATGGATATCGAAATCGGCGCTGACCATCTCACGCCGGATCCAGCTGCCGGGCGCATAGGCCGAACCATTGGCATGCAGCATGTTCAGGCGGTAGCCAAACCAGCCCTTCTTGCCGACACGACCGGAAATGTCGCCATTGACCGTAGGCGTGCCGATGGAATCCACGCCAACCGAAAGCCGTTCGGTGCGCCGGTTGGTCGGACGCTTTAGGGTATATTCAAACACGCCAGCCGGGTTTTCCGGTCCGTACATCGCCCCGGCCAGACCGTTGAGGACCTGCAGGTTGTCAACCCATTCCGCCGGATACGGGGTGGTGGACACCACGTTCAGCCCGTCGAGGCGGGAGTTGGAAATCACGTCCGCCTCGAACCCACGCGACTGCGGGCGGGACGTATTGGGGTCACCGCGGATTTCCAGCTGCACGGAAGGCAGGTACTCCGCCATGTCGTTGACGTTTCGCAGTTGCTGGTTCACCACGACATCATGCGGGACACCCATGACGGAATATGGTGTATCCAGCGTGTCCCGGTTGCCCAGCGGGCCAAGATAGATGTTCTTGTTCATATATTTGGCGCCGGTACCGTCTGCCGCATGGTGGCCGTGAACGGTTATCGTTTCGCCATTGGATCCGTCGAGTATTCCGGCGATGGGCGCGCCTGTACCTGATGTTGCGGCTGACGATGTCTGGGCTACCTGCGTTTTTGCCGATGGCGTGGCACGGGATTGGGGAGCCGGCTTTTTTACGGTGACCGGCCCGTCAGGTGCGTTCACCGACGCGGAAACTGACGGGGCCGCCAGCGCGGTCGTCGCCAGCAGAAACATGCCTGACGTTCCGGTGATGAAAAACGCACTATAACAACTTCGCATAACATTTGCCCATTATATGAATAAACGACGTATATAGAGTTCTTTCATTCACAGGCTGGGCTTGTCTATATATATTCGTATCCATACATATGTTTGCGTATATATAGTCAGCAGGTGTTGCCGGAATAAGACAGCTATGCCGAATGCATGGAGAGCATGAGCGACGCCAACTCAGAAGGGATTATCACGCGGACATTTGTACATGCGGCCGAATAACTGGGCTGGTGACTTCAATGTCTGGAAATGAAAACCACTTTTGACAGCGCTGCTGTCGAAATTTTTTCTAAAAACCTGGAGACAGAACGGTTCTGAAAACAGAACTGGCCAACTCATCGTCAGGCTGCTGTTGTCATCTTCCAGTATATCAATAACTTTTATAATTCATATCGACACCACTCATATCTAGGCAGTATCAACCCCTCACCTTTGAGGCAGGAGTGGCATAATCATTTCCTGACCGGCACAAAACCGTCACAAGTTCAGGCACATGCAGAAGCCGCGACACGCTTCTGAATAGACAGCGGAACAATCCATTCCTTGGCTGCCCGAAATGCAGACGCCCGCCCTTCCAGCGTCTCGTCAACATACACCCCGTCATTAATGAAATACTGTATCATGGTTATCCATGGATTTGGCGCTCACTATAAAATGCAACTGTAGCGCCAGGAAATATCTGCAAGCTCCCGCATGATCAGTCGATATCCCAATCAGAGTTCTTATTTAATGTTTTTATAGATACCGGCAATCAATCGCCATTTCTGAATATTATCCTGTTAAGTTATTTATGTTGTAAATATAACGTGACATGCTGAAAAGTGTTGCCTTATTGCAACGTGCTGATATCGGAACGATATGGCGGGCATTTTTTCCTAGATATTCATTACGACCCGTTAATATCGTAAACGATAGAAGAATCGCGGGGCATCATGAACAGACGCACTTCTCTTTTAATTACGACCATCTGCTCTTTGGTCTCTTACGGGGCCGTCGCCGCCACACCTAACGGCAATTCTGTCACAGAGGAACAGAAGCAGAAGACAAGTACGGTTCACACGCAACATCATGCGGCCACGGCACAGACCCACGCACGTGCCTCGCAGACCCTGAAGCATGATAACAGCGGGGGCGTGAACAGTTCCGGTGTAGAAACAATCAATGTTTCTACTGGCACGCACTCGGTCAACCGCAAGGCCCGTGACAGCATGAGCCCGGTCTCGGTGATTGGTGCAGCGGCCCTGCGCCGGTCCGGCCAGATGAACCTGGCCGATGCGCTGACGCGCACCAATGCCTCGATCAATGTCAGCGCCATGGGCGCGGATGCGGGGGCCCTGACATCCGCCATCCGCATGCGTGGCCTGAACCCGAACGAAGTGCTGGTGCTCGTTGATGGCAAGCGCCGTCATACCACGGCCAACCTGTACGCGGATTCCGGTCCGGAATCAGGTTCCACCCCCGTTGACCTGAACATGATCCCCGCCAACGCCATCGATCATATCGAAGTGCTGGAAGATGGCGCGGCGGCCATGTATGGCTCGGACGCGATCGCGGGCGTGGTCAACATCATCACCAAGAAGCAGGATCACGGCCTGAACCTGAGCGGCCAGACCGGTGCGAACGCCTATAACGGGGATGGCTGGAACTATCAGCTCAATGCCGATGGCGGCATGAAGCTGGGTCAGGATGGTTTCCTGCATATCAGCGGGCAGATGTACCATACGGACCATTTCGTGGCCAACAATGCGCGTGACCACCGGCTGCTTGGCTCCCAGCCTGCCGACGCCAGCACCGCGAGCTACACGGGCGTGAATGCCGGCAAGATTTCAGATCGCTCCAACAAGATCATGAGCACGCCGGAAGAAACGCGTGAAAACCTGGCGATCGAATGGGGCAAGCAGTTTACGCCCGGCATCAATTTCTACGGGCTGATTACCTATGCCCATCGTCATGCGGAAGCTTATGAAAACTACCGTACTCCCACGGTAGGCGACTCCTGCGCGGCCTGTGCCTCCATCGCGCCCTTCGGTTTTTCACCACTGGAAACCATGGAAGAAAACGATTTTGCCGCCACGCTGGGCCTGAAGGGTGATAACTTCATGGGCTTCAACTGGGATATCAGCTCCACTTACGGTGAAGATATCGACAAGATCGGTAACAAGAACACCCTTAACACCGCCTATGTGACCGAATACGGCTCCAGCCCCCGCACGGCGCGGGCCGAAACCTACAGCATGACGCAGTGGACCAACAACGTTGATTTCCGGCGTCATTTCAATATCGGGAACGCCGTTCCGATGACGCTGGCCTTCGGCGCCGAAGAACGGATGGAATCCTACAATATTACCGCTGGTGAACCGGTTTCCTACACCAGCGGTGGCACGCAGGGTTATGCGGGTATCTCACCGGGGTCGGCTGGTACGTGGTACCGTGACATCTGGGCGTGGTACATGGATGGCGATTTCCGCCTGACCAAGAAGTGGGAACTCGATTTCGCCGGTCGCCTGGAACATTACACCGACGTGGGCAACACGGAAAACGGCAAGATTTCAACGCGCTACAACTTCAATAAGCGTATCGCCATCCGTGGCACCATCAGCACGGGCTTCCGTGCCCCTACGCTGGCTGAATCGCACTTCAGCGCCGTCAACGTCTCGCCCACGGGTGCAAGCGGCCTGCTTGCAGCGGATTCTGCGGCGGCCCAGGCGATTGGCGCGACCAAGCTGAAGCCCGAACGCTCGACCAGTGTCAGCGGTGGCATCGTGCTGGAACCCGTCGATGGTTTCCATGTGGAAGCTGACGTCTACCAGATCAACCTGCGTGACCGTATCGTTCAGGATACCAACTTCGGCGGTTCGACCCCTTACGGCAACACGACCGAAGGCTACGTCGCGGCTCAGGCCATTGCCCAGCTGGCTTCCCTGCCAACCGGCTTCTCCGGTTATAATGACGTGTATGCCGACTACTTCACCAACGGTGCCAGCACCCGCACGCAGGGCGTGGACATCAAGGCAGATTACCTGTTCCACTTCCATAAATACGGTAACCTGGCGCTGTCGATGTCCATCGACCTCAACCGCACCCGCCTGCACCATAATGGTTCGAACCTGAACCTGGCGGACATTGCCTCGATCACCTCGGACAATCCCCGCAGCAAAATCATCCTGAACGCATATTACACTTACAAAAACTGGGACTTCAACATTCGCCAGACCCGCTACGGTCAGACCAGCGACATGGTGCAGTACCAGGATTGGGGTCCTGCGGCCCTGCAGTACTCCAACAACGCCCTTCAGCAGTTCATCAACACGCCGCACTGGATGACCGATATCGAAATCGGTGTGCGTTTCCAGAAAAACTGGCACTTTGCCGTCGGCGCGAACGATGTGTTCAATGTTCGTCCCCGCATGATGTCCCAGGAACTGAACGCCCTTGGTGCGATGCCGTATGATGAGAATTCGGCGCAGATTCCCATCACGGGCGGCTATTACTATGGTCGTCTCAACGCCAACTTCTGATCGTGTTTAAGATTTGAAGCCAAAATGCCCATGACGGGAGTCATGGGCATTGTACTGACGGGCAGGCGTGACAGGCTTCTGTTTTTCTGTATTATTTCTGAAGTGTACCTAATTTTCCTGGGGGGCATGATCTTCGTACCTGCTGGCATCGTGTTCGGTCGGAATCGGTCCGATCCAATGGAAGCCACCTTTACCACAGTCGATATTATGGGAATTTTCTGGTGACAAACGCTCATCCGCGCAAGGCGCCCACGCGCAGGCAACTTCTAACCCGGATCGGCACCCTTGCCGGCAGTGCGGCACTGTATCAGGCCATGACGTCCATGGGGCATGCGCAGGGCACGGACTTTACCGCCCCCCCTGTCCTGTCCGGTGCAAAACGTGGCACACGCGTGCTGGTTCTGGGGGCCGGACTCGCGGGCATGCTTTCCGCCTATGAACTGCGCAAGGCAGGCTACCATGTGCAGGTTCTGGAATTCCAGAACCGCGCCGGTGGCCGTAATATCAGCCTGCGTGGGGGCGATACCGTAACCGAACTGGGGGGTGTTACCCAGAAGGTCGGTTTCGCATCCGGCAATTACATCAATCCGGGTCCGTGGCGTATTCCCTATCACCATCAGGGCCTGCTGCATTATTGCCGCGAATTCGGGGTGGAACTGGAACCGTTTGTGGAACTGAACCACAATTCATGGCTTCATTCGAGCCGGGCGTTTGACGGCAAGCCGGTCCGGTATCGGGAATTCGCCTCGGATTTTCATGGTTTCACGGCGGAACTGCTGGGCAAGGCGATCAACCAGCACAAGCTTGATGACATGGTTTCGGCCGATGAGCATGATCACATCATGACCGCCATGCGGCGGTGGGGCAGTCTGGATTCCGGGCTGAATTACAGCAAAGGTATTATCAGTTCCGAAACCCGTGGTTACGAAAAGGCGCAGGGTGGCGGCATAAATGGCGCGCCCATCCCGTCCGAGCCGTTTGCCCGCAAGGATGTCATGCGCTCCGGCCTGTGGACATGGCTGGCCTTCCATGAACGTCTGGACATGCAGACCACCATGTTCCAGCCCGTGGGTGGCATGGACATGATCGGCAAGGGCTTCAACAGGCAGGTGCATGACCTGATCACCCTGAACTGCAAGGTCACCGCGATCCATCAGGACGACAGCGGCGTAACGGTTACCTATAACGATATGACCCATGGCGGTGCCGTGCGTGAGGCGCAGGCCGATTACTGCGTGTGCACCATCCCGCTTCCCATCCTGTCGCAGCTTGACGTGCAGGTTGGCGCACCGCTCAAGGCCGCGATCATGGCGGTGCCCTATGCTTCCTCCGTCAAGCTGGGGCTGGAATTCAAGCGCCGGTTCTGGGAGGAGGATGACCAGATCTATGGCGGCATCAGCTTTACCGACCAGCCGATCAGCCAGATTTCCTATCCCAGCCATGGCTACTTCTCCCGCGGGCCAGCGGTCCTGCTGGGGGGCTACATGTTCGGCCCGGCAGCATATGATTTTGCCGGCATGACCCCGCAGGAGCGGATCGAACATGCCCTTGCGCAGGGTGAGGTCTTCCATAAGCAATACCGCAAGGAATTTTCCAACGGCGTCAGTTTTGCATGGAGCCGCGTGCCCTGGACCATGGGCTGCTGCTCGATGTGGAGCGAACAGGCCCGCAAGACCCATTACAAGGCCCTGTGCACGATGGACAACCGCATCGTGCTGGCTGGTGAACATGCATCCTATGTGGGCTGCTGGCAGGAAGGGGCCATCCTGTCCGCGCTGGATGCCGTAACCCAACTGCATAAACGGGCACAGGGAGCCAGCTGATGCGCAAGATCCTTTTCCTTTCCGTTCTTGCCTCCCTGCCGCTTCTGGCCACCTCCCATCCCGCGCGGGCGGATAGCGCCAGCGCTGTTGTGGGTGAGGTACAGCCCCTGAATACAGGCGAGGACGTATATCGCCATGTCTGCCAGGGCTGTCACATGCCCGACGGCAAGGGGGCGACCGGGGCTGGCGCGCAGTTCCCCGCCTTTGCCGGCAATGCAAAACTGCAGAGCAGTGCCTATCCGGTTTATGTCATCATGAACGGATATGGCGGCATGCCATGGTTTTCGGGCACGCTGAAAGATGACCAGATTGCCAATGTGGTCAATTACATCCGCACGCATTTTGGCAATCATTATACGGATGCCATTACACCGGCCGATGTCGCCGCCCAGCGACCCGCCACATCACCGCAGGAGCAGTAGACAGATGTTCGACCTTAAGAAGACAGTTGCGGGCCTGACCATCATGACGGGCATGGCTGGTGCCGTCCCTGCCTGGGCCGATGACGGTATCGTGCGTCACTCCGCTGGCAAATTTCCCATTGCATCGTCTATCGAGGTTCCAGCCGGGGCGAGCACCATCTACCTCAGCGGCATGGGCGCGCCGGTGCAGGACAAGAAGGCAGACCCGCACACCCTTGCCGCCTATGGGGACACGCAGGCCCAGACCTTTGCTGCCCTGCGGCGTATTCAGGATGAACTGAAAAAGCTGGGTCTGGGCATGGGCGATGTCGTGCAGATGCATATCTACATGGTTGATGATCCCAAGCTGGGCAAACTCGATTTTGACGGGATGATGAAAGCCTACACCCAGTTTTATGGTACCGACAAACAGCCGGCTCTGCCGGTCCGGTCGGCCTTTGGTGTTGCCCGTCTGGCCAATCCGGGCTGGCTGGTTGAAATCGAGGTTACTGCGGCACGCATGCCTTTAAAGTAATCGGTCGCATATATCATCGAACTGACGCGTTTCGTTGCAGATGTATTCATAGGGCGTGAGACTTTTGAGTATCTTGAGCCTTCGCCCGAAATTACAGGCGGCCATGAGATCATTGAGGTGAGTCCTCAACTGCTCATGGCCGTCGTAATGGAAGTGTTTGACAGTTGTTTCCATGATCGTGCGGTTCATCCGCTCGACCTTGGCCATTGGTCCAGGGCTGTTCTTCTGGTGGCCTTGTCCGCGAGTTGCACTACCGCAAACTTGCTCGTCCGGTCCATGGTCACAAAGAGATACGACTTACCATCAGCAGTCTGGACCTCGGCGATATCGAGGTTGAAGAACCTGATCGGGTAGCGTCTGAAGCGCTGACGCTTCGGTTTGTCCCCTTCAATGTCAGGCCAGCATGAAATTCCATGACGATGAAGACAGTGATGCAGCGCTGAGCGCAGCTCCCTGGGATCTGATGCGTCCGCCACTTCGCGCCGCTTCGATGGCGCCAGAAAATCGCGAATATCGTCCGCCGAAAGTTCCTCGGTGAGGTCCTGCCCTTCGGGCGGATTTCCTCGATCAAAGGCTCCCAGACGGACTATGCGGTATCGGAAATGCCAGGCTGCATCATGCTCATCATAAACAGCGATGCAATCCGTTCTGTCATTCATGGTCTAACAAGCCCTAAAACACGCACACTTGTGGGCCAGGACTTCGGGAGTTTCGGTATCAGATAGTGAGGGAATACCGGTCACGGCATGCCGTGTTTTTACAGGGAAAACTGTGCCAGATGTGCACAGGCCCGCTCAGCCAGATGCTCCTGCGGGGCGTTGACATCCAGAACCATGACCACTTCCTCATGCATGTCGGGTTCCTCCAGCGTGGCGAACTGGCTGTCCAGCATGGCAACCGGCATGAAATGACCGGTGCGCTGGTGCAGGCGGGGCATGATGTCCTCCCTGCTGCCCTTGAGATAGACAAAGCAGACATCCGCGCTGTCGCCGCCAATCTGTCTACGGTAACTGCGCTTTAGCGATGAACACGTCACGATGCCACACTGGCCTGCATCGCGCCATGACTGTATCCGGCCAGCAATAAGATCAAGCCATGGCGTACGATCCATATCGGTCAACGGAATGCCGTTGCTCATTCGCGCGATATTGGCGGGAGGATGCAGGTCGTCCCCTTCGATAAGGGGCCAGGCCATCCGTTCAGCCATCAGTTGGGCCAGTGTACTCTTGCCACAACCTGACACGCCCATAACAATCAGCACACACGGTCGTCCTGCCTCACCAAATCTACGTGAGAGTGAAACCATATCCTGCCCAGTATCATACATTGCATATCCTACCGAATATTATCATGATAAAGTGATAAGCCTTCGCCTCTCTGAACAGGGAACGAATAAGAAAGTAATCATTTCTCGCCCCGTTGACGCACAAGGTCGTCTTATCCTGACAGAAACGGGATGAATAAATCCAGTAAAATGGTAGCGTATAGGCATTGCGTGAAGTACTGACCGCCCCAGTCTTCGATACGGACGCCTCAGGCTGGACAATATTCAGGCGACCATGCGCGCAGCACCTGATCCGTTTCCACCGACGATCGTCGTCCCTGCTCATGCTGGAAACCAGACCGTCTACTGTCTCGTTAGAGTGAGCGCAGCCTTATTTTTGTGCCATGCACTGTTCTGGGCTGTCATGTCGGCTCAAAAAAAACAGGAAAATGGCCTGTCGTCCTTATGCGGCGGCGGTCCTGTTACAGGCGGGGAGCATCCTGAACGTGTACGCTGAAGCAAGTCAAAAAAACGTCGGTTCCTGCCTGACCGAGGCACTGGTTATCCATGCGCCGCATGACCTGAGGCTGGATCCCGCTTCCCTACCCTATCCCGGCGCCGATGAAGTACGGGTAAATATGGCCTGGGGCGGCATATGCGGTTCGGACCTGCATTATTTTGCGCATGGAGGCGTGGGGGCGTCCGTGCTGCACGCCCCCATGGTTCTGGGGCATGAAGTCTCGGGCACCATTGATGCGCTGGGCAGCGATGTTAAAGGCTTTTCCGTAGGCGAGGCCGTGGCCATTCACCCCGCGCGACCCTGTGGTCACTGCCCCGAATGTATGCGCGAACAGCGCAACCTGTGTCGTAACATGTGTTTTCTGGGTAGTGCCGCCCGTGATCCCCATACCGATGGCGGCTTTCGTCGGGCGATGACTGTCAAGGCGGCGCAACTTCATGCCCTCCCCCCCGGCCTGACGCTCCGCCGGGCCTGTCTTGCCGAACCCTTATCCGTGGCCCTGCATGCCATTGCGCGCGCGGGCGATGTGCGCGGTCGTAGCGTGATGGTGCAGGGTGCGGGGCCAATCGGGCTGTTAATCGTGGCGGGGCTGGTCCATCACGGGGCAGAACGGATTGTGGCAACTGATCTGGAAGATTTTCCACTGCAATGCGCAACCCGGCTGGGCGCAAGCAGGTGCTACAACACCCGCCATGCCGCAGTAGAGGAAGAATTCGATATCCTGTTTGAGGCCACAGGCGTGCCAGCCGCCCTGCCTGCGGCCATAGCCCGCACACGGCGGGGCGGCATACTGGTGCAGGTTGGCATGTTCCCGCCAGGGGACATACCCGTGCCGATTGCCCAGATCATCAACCGTGAACTCGATTTCAGGGGCACTTTCCGTTTTGACACCGAATTTGATGCAGCCCTTGCCCTACTGGCCGAACGGCCCGAAATTGCAGATATTCTGGTCACCCAGCAATTTCCCCTGAGCGAATTTGCCGCAGCCTTTGCCCTGGCGCCAGATCGCAGGCAGGCCGCCAAGATCCTGCTGTCCCTGAGCAGTTGAAAGGACGCTACCCATTTCTGCCCGACCTTACTGACAGAAATGGGTAAGAAGCCCGGCTTCCGTTTACACGGAAGCGGTTATGCCCCCGTCAACCATGAGCACATGCCCGTTGACAAAGCTTGAGGCATCGGAAGACAGAAAGACAGCCGCCCCGACAAGTTCCTCCACGTTCCCCCAGCGACCGGCAGGCGTGCGCTGGCACAGCCAGTGGGTGAACGCCTGGTCGGCCACCAGCTTTTCATTCATTTCCGTTTTAAAATAACCCGGAGCAAGCCCGTTAATCTGCAGACCATGACGCGCCCAGTCCGTTGCCATGCCCTTGGTCAGGTTTTTGACCGCCCCCTTGGTTGCGGTATAGGGCGCGATGCCTGGTCGTGCCAGTTCGCTCTGTACCGAACAGATATTGACGATCTTCCCCCGCCCACGCGGCAGCATATGCCTTGCCACGGCCTGCCCGACAAAGAAAACCGCGTTAAGGTTCGTGGCAATCAGGGCATCCCAGTCCGCCCGGCTGAACTGATCCAGCGGCGCACGGCGCTGGATGCCGGCATTGTTGATCAGGATATCAATCGGCCCGCATTCGCCCTCTATCTTTTCAACCCCTGCAATGACGGCATCCTGATCAGTCACATCAAAGGGCGCGATCGCGGCATCCACCCCTTCGCGTTCCAGCATGGCGCGGGCGGCCTCCAGCGGTTCGGGATGGCGGCCATTCAGCACAATTTTCGCCCCATACCGGCCAAGGCCCCGCGCCAGGGTCAGGCCGATGCCGCGAGAGGCCCCGGTAACAAGCGCGCATCTTCCGGCCAGTGAAAAAAGAGTATCGTCCTGCATGACAATGTCCGTCTGTGTTATCAGGACCATGATCATAGCAGGACCACGCGTCCATGCCCTCACACGTCTGCGCGTGCGGCGGCGCAATCATGCTGCAGGCCCGTTGCCCTGTGTGGAAAGGCTACATGATCATGACAGGTAACCTGTCATCCCCGATGGGGCTGGACCAGACATTGTGCATTGCACAATTCATAAAAAATTTTTCTGCAAAAGACATGTATATTTTTAGTTTTTATGTCTATTTTTATTTAGGATCCCGCAACAATGATCAGAACAATTATAGGACAAACGATGTTTTTATAACATTTTCTTTATGGTTTGACCTTCCCATCAACCGCAGGCGTTAGGCGTTATGTCAAACCATGGGAGTGTTTATGGGATGAGCGCGGCATTTGCCATCTCTCTTGCGGTAACGGCAATTCTGGCCGTTATTGTCCTGATCGCCCGGTTCCGTCTGAACCCCTTCATTGTTCTTTTCGTCGTATCCATAGCCCTTGCCCTTTTTGCCGGCATGCCGGCGGATCATGTCGTTGCGTCCTTTGAAAATGGCGCGGGCCATGTACTCGGCCATGTTGGCACCGTCATCGCGCTTGGCACCATGCTGGGCAAGATGCTGGCGGAATCCGGCGGGGCCGACCGTATTGCACTGACCATATCCGGGTTCGCAGGGCGCGAACGCGTGGACTGGGCCATGATGGTGATTGGCCTGCTGATCGGCCTGCCTGTGTTTTTTGAGGTGGGCTTCGTCCTGCTCATTCCACTGGTATTCGTGCTGGCGGACCGCACCAATATGCCCCTGCTGCGGGTGGCGTTGCCCATGGGGGCGGCGCTGTCGGTCACGCATGCGCTTATTCCGCCGCATCCGGCGGCGTTGCTGGCCCTTAGCGCGTATCACGCCAATATCGGCCATACAATCATGCTGGGTATCGTGATCGGCACACCCATCGCCGTAATTGCCGGGCCGGTCTTTGGCCGCTTTGCCTCTGCCCGCGTGCCGCTGAGCGGGGTAAACCCGCTGGCGGAACAGTTCGTCAAACACGAACCGGCGACCAATATGCCGAGCTTCTTCCTGACGGTTTTTACCATCCTTTCACCTGTTGTCCTGATGCTGGTCGGCTCGATGGCCGACCGGATCACGACGGTACACGGTACGGCCAATACGGTGCTGCATTTCGTGGGCAATACGGACATAGCGCTTGCGCTGGCAACGCTGCTGTCCTTTTACGTGCTGGGGGTGGCGCAGGGTTTTTCTGCCGCCACCATCCTGCGCTTTACCAACGAATGCCTTGGCCCCACGGCGCTCATCATGCTGCTGATCGGCGCGGGCGGCGGCTTTGGCCGGGTGCTGATCGACAGCGGGGTATCACGCGCCATCACCGATGCCGCCCTTGGCGCGCACATGCCCCTGCTGGTGCTGGCATGGGTGCTGGCGGCCATCGTGCGCGTGGCGTGCGGGTCGTCCACCGTGGCGATGGCGACGGCGTCGGGCATTGTCGCCCCCATCCTGGAACACAGCACCGGGGTCTCACCTGAACTTATGGTGCTGGTGACCGGGGCGGGATCGGTTGCCTTCGGCCCGATGAATGACGCCGGTTTCTGGCAGATCAAGGAATATCTGGGCCTGACCGTACCGCAGACCATAAAAACGTGGTCAGTGCTGGAAACGCTGATTGCGGTATGCGGGCTGGTCTTCTGCCTGATTGCTTCCATTTTCGTGCATTGAAGGGACGCATCATGCTGTTTCCGGATACCGCAATACCCGTGCGCGCGCGCAATATGGCGCTTCAGGCGACCGCCCTTGCGCTGGGCTGCCTGCTGTACGGGGTCATGCCCGCAGGGGCACAGGTCATGGATCGTGACATCGGATCGGCCCCCAGCCTGCTGGTGTCGCGCCCGCTGCCAAAGCATGACTCGCACAAGACATGGGTGCCGCCGTTTTCCCAGCCCGAAGCGGTGGCCCCCAACCCCGTGTCAAAATGGCTGCGCCGTCGCGGCATCAACTTCCTTGTGGACAATACCAATGAATTCGCGGGTGCGATCACGCCGCCCACGCGGGGCAGCACGCCGGGGTTCAGCAATTACAAGCAGGGGGCCAGCAACGCCGGGCAGTACGCCATGCAGCTGGACGTGGACTGGGACAAGCTGGCGGGCTGGCACGGGTTCGCCACCCATATGATAACCGTGGGCCGGTATGGCACGACCGCCAACCGCATGTTTGGCGACTGGCTGAACCATGCATCCGAAGATTACGGCGGCGGCGGCAACGTGGTGGTCCACCTTGTCTATGCCTATGGGGAGGAAACGCTTCTGGGCGGCCGGCTGGCGATTGCCGCAGGCCGCATGTCCGAAATATCGGATTTCGCGGCCAGCCCCCTGTTCTGCAACTTCCAGAACGGCAGTTTCTGCGGACGGCCCAAGGGCATTACCGACACGAATTACGACGCGGGCTACCCCGCGGGCACATGGGGGTTCCGCGTGCGTGGCCGCCCCGCCCGGTCGGTTTACGTACAGACCGGCCTGTACCCGATTGAAAACGGGATTTACCAGGTGTACCAGCACCGCACCGGCTTCAAGTTCAATGGCGCGAACATCATCGGTTATGCAGCACCAATCGAAACCGCGTGGGAACCCGTGTTCCGCCATGGCACCCTGCCGGGGCATTATAAATTCGGTGCGCAGCTGTTCAGCACACCGCAGAACGATAATTACCTTGACGTGGCCGGCGCACCCTACGCGCTGACGGGCCGCAAGCAGAGACAGCATGGCGCGTCATGGTCCACATGGGTCATGTTCGACCAGCGTCTGCTGCATTACCATGACAAGGATTCCGGCCTGACCGCGCTGTCCGGCGCGATATATAACGACCCGCGTACGTCACTGCGCAAATATCTTGTATATGCCGCGCTGATCAATCGCGGTTACTTCCGTGCGCGTCCGTATGACACGATGGGCTTCGCCCTGACCTATACACGGATCGCCGATGGCGTGACAATGACGGAACAGGACATGATCGACACCGGCAACAGAAGCAGCCTGCCCAACCATGCAACCGGCGTGCAGCGCGATACGGTCGTCATGGAAGCAAACTATGCCATACACGTCATGCCGGGCGTTATCTTCACCCCATTGTTCGAATACTATATTCACCCCAATGCCCAATCCAACCTGCGTGACGCAGCCCTGTTGGGATTCAAAAGCCACATCCAGTTGATGTAAGGCAGGTCGGCACGGCCGGTTGACGTGGCGAAGCTGCATGCGAAGGTTGGCGAACTGCTGGTGGAACGGGATTTTTTACGTAATACCTCCGTTCGCTGTCGCGTGATCAGAGGCGGCAAATGATCAACATGCCACAGCCACGACCTCCGGTGATGCGGCAGTGCGCTGCTGCAGCTCAACCGGTCCGGTGTCTATTGCTGACCTGTGGTTCATGGCATGTCCGGCTTCAGATAATGGCTGCAGTGCTGCCCGGTTTGTGACGCGCGGTAAATAATTTTGCATCAGGGCGCGGTATCAGGCGGTGTGCGCGGGTCGTGCGCAGTGGAAGATAACGTATCGCCTACCGGGAAATTGGTGCGTGTAAAACTGTCCAGGCTGCCCAGCGCAAGCAGGATGGACAGCCAGAACAGACCACCAATGGCAAAAATAAAGGCCAGCGCGGGGGCCCGCTTAATACGCATGAAGCCATAGGCAATCAGCAGAGCCATCATTCCGGCACAGGCGCCAATGCCCCAGCCGGACCCGGCTGCAGCCACGAGCAGTTCCACTGCCAGCAGCATCAGCAGCACAACCCAGCATGACAGGACGCGTACCATCATACCCGCCCGATCAGGTAAAGAACGGGAAAAAGCAGGATCCAGACCAGATCGACAAAACTCCAGTAAAGACCGACAACCTCGACTGGCATGACCTGGAGCAGCCTGCCCCTGCCCCGGTAAGTCCGCAGGCAGACCCAGGCAATCAGCCCGATCCCCACCAGCATGTGCAGACCATGCAGTGCGATGGAGAGAAAATAGAAGCTGTAGAAAAGCTGCGCCCCACCGGCCTGTGGGCCGCCGATGGCAAATCCGGGTCCGGGAAACAGGTGCTCACCGAGTTCCGTATGCCATTCCCACCCTTTGAGGCACAGAAAAGTCATACCCAGCGCGGCCGCACCCAGCCCGGCCTGGATGATGCCACGCGCATTTCCATTGCGTGCGGCTTCTACACCAAGGGTATAGACCATGCTGCTGGTCAGCAGGAGTACGGTATTGATGCCGCCGATTACAAGGCTGGTATGCCTGACCCCCAGCGCCCAGCCTGCGGCATGGCTGTGGGAATAGACCACAAAAATCAGGAACAGACCGCCAAACAGCAGTATTTCGCTGGCAAGAAACAGCCACATGCCGGCTATTGCCGTTTCATCGCGGTGCTGCGGGCTGTCATAGGGTTCAGGGTGCTCAGACATGCGGGGCCTCCGCACGCTGGGCGGTGTCCGGGTGGTCCAGTGCGGCGTAATCATAGGCTTCATGTGTTACGACGGGCGGGGTAATGAAATTCTCCACTGGCGGGGGCGAGGACGTCCGCCATTCCAGCCCGGTCGCCTGCCATGGATTGTCGGTTGAAAGCGCGCCGCGGAACAGCGACCAGGTGAAGTAGATCAACGGTAGGATATAGGCCAGCGCAAGAATGCTGGCACCGGCAGACGACAGGACATTAAGTACCTGAAATTGCGCGGGATAGGTCGCGTACCGGCGCGGCATGCCCTCATAACCCAGAATGAACTGGGGGAAGAATGTCAGGTTGAAGCCAAAGAACAGCAGCGCCGCTGCCGTGCGCCCCCACATTTCAGGGTACATGCGCCCTGTTATCTTGGGCCACCAGTAATGCAGGCCGGCAAAATAGGCCGATACCATGCCGCCGACCATGATATAGTGGAAATGCGCCACCACGAAATATGTCTGGGTCAGATGCACGTCGCTGGCAAGGGAAGCCAGAAACAGCCCCGTAAGGCCGCCCACCGTAAAAAGCCCGATGAACCCCATGGCATAAAGCATCGGGGCGTCAAGTCTTATGGCGCCACCATGCATGGTGCCCAGCCAGTTGAAGACCTTGATGGCCGAGGGCACCGATACCAGAAAGCTCAGCATGGAAAACACAACCGCCGCATAAAGCGATGTGCCAGCCACGAACATATGATGTCCCCAGACCAGAAAGCCGATGGCCGCGATGGATATGGAAGACCACGCCACGAACCGGTAGCCAAAAACCGGTTTGTGGCAGAACGTGCTCACAACCTCGCTGACCACGCCCATACCCGGCAGGATCATGATATAGACCGCCGGGTGGGAGTAGAACCAGAACAGGTGCTGGAACAGGAGCGGATCACCCCCCAGCGCGGGGTCGAATACACCGACATGAAAGAAATGTTCGAACGCCAGAAGAAGCAGCGTAATACTGAGCACCGGGGTCGCCAGAACAAAAATGACGCTGGTGGCATAAAGCGCCCACAGCATGAGTGGCAGCCGGTACCATGTCAGTCCCGGCGCGCGAAGCTGATGGATGCTGATGATGAAATTCACCCCCGTGGCAATGGAGGAAAACCCGCTCAGGAACACCCCCGCCACGACCGGCAGCACGCGACCTTGCGTATAATCGGTGGAAAGCGGGGTATAGAAGGTCCATCCCGTTTCCAGCCCGCCACGGAACAGGCCGTACACCACCAGCGCGCCCGCCATGATGAACAGGTACCAGCTGATCAGGTTCAGGCGTGGAAAGGCCAGGTCCTTGGCCCCCAGCATGAGGGGCACAAGAAAATTGCCCAGCGTGACCGGTATGGAAGGCACAAGGAACAGCCACACCATGACAATGCCGTGCATGGTGAACATGCGGCTGTAGGTCGCATCGGACAGGATGGCCCCGGTGGGGGAAATCAGGTGCAGCCGGATCAGGGCCGCGCCAACGCTGCCAAGCACGAAAAACGCGGTGATCGAGGCCATGTATAACAGCGCGATCCGTTTATGATCGGTTGTCAGCAGCCACGAGCGCACCGTGCCATCCTGCCACAGATAGCTGCGCTGCGTGGTGTCCGGGCCAGATATGGGTGCCATTGTGTCAGTCCCCTTTGCGCGCACTGACGGCCGATACGCCCATACCCGACGACCGGGATGGCGAGAGGGTCTGGAGATAGGCAATCAGGGCCGCCAGATCCTCCTCCCCCAGCACGCCACGGTACGACGGCATCCGGGTGGCGTAAGTCACCACCTGCCCGCGCGCAGCCCCGATATGAAGGATGGCATCGTGCAGGAATGCGTTATCCACCCGCATGCGCTGGCCATCCGCGCCGGTGACCTCGCTGCCATACAGCCCCACCATGGACGGCGCGCGACTGGTATCATCCGCACTGGGGGCATAAGGCTGCGATACATGGCAGCCGCTGCATCCGTTGTGGATGAACAGGGCTTCCCCCTTTGTCGCCAGGCTGCCGCTGGCAGGGGTCTGGCCCAGCCATCTGGCATAATCGGTCGGGGTCAGGACAATCAGGGTGCCGGTCATGCGCGAATGCCCGATGCCACAGAACTGCGTGCAGTAAAAACGGAATGCCCCCGCCTGTGTCGCGGTGAACCACAGGCTCTGGTACCGGCTGGGCAGCACGTCATGCTTGATGCGCAGCACCGGGATCGAGAAATCATGAATGACATCTTCCGACGTAAGCAGAAGTTGCACCGGCCGCCCCATTGGCACATGCAGCGCATTGATTTCACGCTGGCCACCGGGATACTGGACCTTCCACATCCACTGCTTGCCCGTCACATAAATCTGGATGGCGCCGGGTGGCGGCTGGAACCCCACCACGTAAAGCCGTGCCGCCCACAGGAACAGCATGAAAAAGATAGCCAGCGTGGTCGCGGTCCAGCCAATCTCGAAACGCCAGCTTTTATGGGCCACCGTCTCCGCCGAGACGGGCACCCTGCTGCCAACGCGGAAGCGGATGATGTTGAGCATCATCAGCCCGAATACCAGCCCGAGCACCGCCAGGCTGATAAGCAGCAGCCCCGCCAGCAGGATATCGACCCGGCTGGCATGGGCTGATGCTTCGGGCAGCCAGCTCATCTTTGCCCCCGCCAGTGGGCCATGCCCAGCAGGGTGCCCAGCATCAGCACGGTCAGAACGCCGCCCAGTTTCAGCAGTTTTTCCACTGCCAGCGTATAACGGCCGGTCGTTTCATCGTAATGAAAGCACAGAAGCAGGATGGGCGCGGCACTGGCCTGCTCGCCACGCGCGGCATGGACCACGGCCTGCCTTACGTCACCCGGCTGGTAACCGATACCCAGCACATACCCCGATACGATGCCTGCCGGGGTTATGAACACCAGCCCCATGGGATGCAGGTACTGGTGGAGTTTTTCATCATAACGCGCGTGAAATCCCACCGCGCGCGACAGGCGCCGTATGCTGGCGGGCGCGCCGGTCACGAAATGCCATCCCTGCCCCGCCCCCGGGTCGGGAAAGCGTGCCAGATCTTCCACAAGCGCCTGCCGCGCCGTAAAGCGTGTTTCCGCCGGGTCGATACTGACAACCAGCAGCGTGTAATCCGCTGGCGTTTTCAGCCCCCCCCGCGCCAGCGCGTCCAGCAGGTCCGTGCGTTCAAGTTCACACATGTTGGGACAGGCATAATATCCCATTGATACAATGGTCGCCCCGTGCCCCAGAAAGGCCCGCAATGGCCGGGTCTGGCCTGACGTATCGGTAAAGGGCGCATCAAGCGGCAGTACTGCGCCCTGCCGTGGGGTAAAAGCCAGCGCCTGCAATGTATCCTGCGCCGCGGCAGGCTGTATCCACCATGCCGGCACAATGCAGGCCAGTACGACCACCAGCACCATGCCATGACGCAACAGGGCCGCACGGTATCCCATCATGGTGCGGCCCCTGCGTTCGCCGGCCAGCCGGGAATGCCTTCGCGGGCGATTTCCTGCATGGCCTGATCGATCGGAATATGGCCGATCCCCCTGTCCGTATCCGTCCAGCCGAAACTGTTCAGGGCGTTCTTTTCACGGGCCGCGAATGCCGCCATGTCCGCTACCGGATCAGACTGAAGCCGGGGTTCGGCAATGACCGGGAAAGGCGGCTTGAGCAGGCGGTCGAGTGATTTTTGCGGAAACAGCATATCCGCCGCCACCACAAGCCCGCCCACCGCCAGACCGATGGCCAGCCCCCCGATCATGACTGCACGAAAGGAAACATCGCGGGTTTCATGCCCCGATGGTGGTGCGCCAGGTTGGGATTTGTGCTCAGACATGAACATCTTTCCCCTCGGGTCCGCGTGCTGCAAACGGCACCTGTATCGTGGGGCGAAAAGCCAGAAAAATGCTCGCACTGCCGAAGAAGGCAAGCGACAGCAGCACGGGCGGAACGACGTATGCGGATGAAAGGCCAGGCAGCACCAGCCAGAAATTGCGCACCACCTCCATGCCCACCAGCAACCCGGCCACTGCCATAACGACAGGCCGCAGTGCCTGTAATCGCGGCACGGCCAGCAGCACGAATGGCAGGATAAAATGCAGCCCCACGATACACAGTGCCACCACCCCCCACCTACCGCGCAGGCGGGGGCCATACCATGCCGCCTCCACCGGCAGGTTGGACTGCCACACGATCAGGAATTGCATGAAATCCAGATAGGCCCACAGCACCGTAAGCCCCAGCAGCAGGCGCGCCAGATCCGGCAATTCCGCCGTACCTGCCCGTGCCGCGTCCAGCACGATCCCTATCGCAAACGCCAGCAGTACGGCCCCGGCAGAGGCCACCAGCCCGTAAGCACTGGAACTGAAATGCGGATCAAGCGATTCCGTAAAGTCGATTGCCGCAAAGCCGGATGTAAAACCCAGTACGATCAGCCCGGCAGGCGCCACCCGCCCCAGATCCCGCCTGCGCAGGCAGACCAGCCCCAATGCGCCCCACGCAACCACATAGATCCCCACCCGTGCGAGCGCGGCAGGCATGTTGAGATAGAAGCCGTTTGCCAGTGGCGTGGCCCTGTCCGGGTGCAGCCACGGGTACAGGTAGCGTGCGCCCAGCATAACGCCCCCCAGCGCGGGCAGGCCCAGCGGGAGGGTTGCAGTCCCCGCGCGCAGGGCGGGGTGCAGGATTTCCCCCCAGCGCCCGCCCGTAAGGGCATGCACCAGCATGAGCGCCATGCTGCCAAGCGGCCAGCCAAGCCATGCCGCCCCGACCGCAAGCCATGCGGGGAATGCGGCGGCTGGCATGAAGATGGCAGCGGCCACCATGCCAGCCAGCGCGACAGGCGCCACCAGAAATGCGCTGTACCGGACACGGTTCATGGCCGGGTAGCCCGCTGGGCGGGGGTCATGTCGGCCAGCATGGCCTGCTGGCTGCGGCGCAGCGCGTACAGATAGGCCACGATGGCCCAGCGGTCATCGGGCATGATCCGCTGGGCAAAACCATACATCACGCCCTGCCCCATTGTGATGATGGCATAAAGCTGCCCTGGCGTGGCGCTGCGTGTCGGGGCGGTGGCAAGAGGCAGCGGGGCGGGAAAACCCCGCTGCACCACCATGCCGTCACCCTGCCCCGTCCGTGCATGGCACGGCGCGCAGAAGGCATGATATTCATTACGTCCACGCTGCAGCAGGGTGGCCGTCAGGGCGGGCGCATGATGGGGGGCATCATGGTATTCCACGCTGCCCTGCACGACATCGGCCGGCGCGCTGCGGGGGCTGGCATAAGGGTTTTCCTTATGCTGCCTTGACATGTCATCGCACCCGGCCACCAGAAGCAGCAACGTACCGGGCAGGACGTGCAGTGGCCACGGGCACCTCATGGCCCGATTTCCTCAATCGTCAGCGCGCCGTGGCGGGTGAGCGTATTCATTACCTCCCCGATATCGCCATCGCGCACCACAGCCACATGGCCGCCTGTCATGACGGCATGCATGGCCCCGGCCTCATCCACGGGATCATAAAGGCGCGGCAGGCGCACGGTCATGAAGTAACCGATAATGCCCGCCAGCATGGCCCCCATGACCGCCAGTTCAAAACTGGCCGGGATGTAGGCAGGCCATGAGAAGGCCGGCCTGCCGCCAATATCCTGCGGATAGGACAGTGTCGTGGCATAGACCTGCATGCCAAATCCGCCCACGGCGCCCGCCATGCCCCCACCCAGCATGAACAGCGGCACGACGGAGGACGTGACCACACCGGGTGGCGGGGCCGCGCCGTAGGTTTCGACCCTGCAGGCCCGGTCGCGCCGCAGTTCGGCCGCGGCCGCATGCAGCGCGTTTTCGGTAGCGAAGGCCGCGACGATCATGACCGGTTACCGAGCATGGTGCGCATCTCGGCCATCGCAAGCATGGGCATGAAGCGCAGGAGCAGGAGGAAAGTGGTCAGGAACAGCCCGATACTGCCGCATAGCAGGCTCCATTCCCACACGGTGGGCGTGTACTGTCCCCAGGCGGAAGGAAGCTGCGTGCGTGCCAGGCTGCTCACGATGATCTGGAAACGCTCCAGCCACATGCCGACAAGCACCCCCAGGCAGACCAGCCATACCACTAACTGGTTAAGCCGGATCGCCCGCCACCATAACAGTTGCGGGAACACGATATTGAGCACGATAGTGCCCCAGTAGATGGGCGCGTACAGGCCATGCAGCCGAAAGGCGAACATGATCCTGTCCGCCGGGTCAGGGCCATAATAGGTCGAGAATACATCCATCACATAGGCGTAGGCCATGCACAGGCTGCTGGTGAGCAGCAGGCACCCCAGTATGTTGAGGTGCCGCGGCGTGATGTATGGCTGCAGCCCCATGGCCGGGCGGAGCGGTATGACCGCCAGCAGCACGATGGCAAAACCTGACAGGGCGGCCCCGAAGACAAAGAACGGCGGAAACTGGGTTGAATGCCAGCCGGTTGTGGCGCCCCCCGCGAAATCCATGCCGACAATGCTGTGGACCGAAACAACCAGCGGCGCCATCAGCGCCGCCATGACCCCATACACGGGCTGGTAATGCCGCCACTGCCGCCCCGAACCACGAAACCCCAGCGCCAGCACGCCATAGAACACCTGCTGCCAGCGCCGTTGCGCCCGGTCGCGCAGGGTGGCCAGATCGGGCAGCAGCCCGAAATACCAGAACACGATCGAGCACAGCACATAGGCCAGGATTGCAAAGAAATCCCACACCAGCGGGCTGCGGAACTGGGCCCACAGCCCCATGGTATTGGGATAGGGAAACAGCCAGTAGAAAAACCGTGGCCGCCCCAGATGCAGGATGGGAAATATGGCCGCGCACAGGGCCGCGCACAGGGTCAGGCTTTCGGCCAGCCGGTTCAGCGAGGTACGCCACGGTGCGCGCAGCAGGAAAAACAGGGCGGAAATGAACGTCCCGCCCGAGGCGATGGCGATCCACCAGACGTAATTGAGGATATCAAACCCCCACGCCACGGGCCAGTCGATGCCCCATATGCCCAGGCCCGCATAAAACAGCCAGGCAACGGAAATGATCCCCATGCCCAGCAGCGACAGGGCAAAGCCAAGGCCCAGCCACCACCACAGGGGTGTCCAGCCCGCCTCGCCCTCATGCAGGGTGGTGGCGCAGATGTGTTCCGTCAGGGAGTGTGGTGTCTCGGCTGGAAAGACGAGGATGTCATCTTCTACCCCGGCACCTGTCTCCGCCTTCATGACGGGATGGCCGGATTGCGGTTGAGGATACGCCCTTCATAGGTCACGCGCGGGTGCGTGCCCTGTTCGGGCAGGGCGGCATAGGTAAGCGGACTGGCCTTGCGGCGCGTCACTTCGGCCCCGGGGTCGTTGATATCCCCGAAACTTATGGCCTGCGTGGGACATGCGGCCTGACAGGCGGTGACCACGTGCTCGCCTGTTCCATCGCGATCGGCGGCAATGCGGGCCTGGGCGATGCGCTGCACGCAGAAGGTACATTTTTCCATAACGCCCCGCGCCCTGACCGATACATCGGGGTTGCGGCTGATGGCGGGCCTGCCTTCCTGTTCGGCAAAGGCGAAGTAATTGAACCGCCTGACCTTGTAGGGGCAGTTGTTGGAGCAGAATTTCGTGCCGATACACCGATTATAGACCATGACATTCAGGCCTTCAGAATCATGCGTCGTGGCCCCTACCGGACAGACGGTCTCGCACGGGGCCTGTTCGCAATGCATGCAGAGCATCGGCTGGAAGAACGTATCGGGCGCATGCTCCGTTCCTTCGTAGAAACGGTCAATCCGCAGCCAGTGCATCTCGCGCTGGCGCAGCACCTCGTCACGACCGACCACGGGAATGTTGTTCTCCACCTGGCAGGCGGTCACACACGCGTTGCAGCCAATACAGGCATTGAGGTCAATACCCATGCCCCAGGCCACGGGCGCATCGGGTTCGTGGCGGTACAGCGTGTCCTGTGGCGCGGACACGGCGGCCAGGAAGTCAGGCCGATCACGAAACTGTGCCAGCGTGCCATGTCGCGCCACATCAGACGGGGATGCATCAATAAGCGTGGCATGATGTTCCGTACTGGCGACAGGCATGCTGTCCCCACGCGCCGCCTCGATCTGAACGGAACCAGTTGCATCACGGAACGGATAGAGATCGCAGCCGACGTTGCTGCCCGTCCCGCCTGCCTGGCGGCGGCCCCACCCCAGCAGCCCGACCACACAGCCTGTCGCCTGCCCCGGCTGTATCCATACCGGTAGCTGCGTGCGGGTTGTGCCGCAGGTCAGGGTGACCCTGTCGCCATTATGCAGGTTCATGGCCCACGCCATGTCGGGCGGGATCAGCAGCGGGTTGTCCCAGACCACCTTGCTCAAAGGACGCGGGAGTTCCTGCAGCCATGGGTTGCTGGCCCCGCGACCATCCCACAGATACGGGTCGGGCCGCAGCAGCAGGACGGGTCCGGAAGATGGACGGGAAGGCCAGGCCGGTGACACCACGCGCGTCGCCGCCTGCAGCAGCGGCACGTCCATGCGCCGTGATGCCGTGCCCGTAATGACACCGGCCGCCAAGGCATCGTGCCAGTCACGTGATGACGCAAGCCGGTCGCGCCATGTCCCGCGCACCATGTTCATGGCCGGGCGCAGGGGTTGGCCCAGGCAGGCATGAAGCGCGCTGAGCGCGTTCATCCCGCCATAAAGCGGCATGGCCTGTGGCTGGATAAGGGCAACGGTGCCATCATGCCCGCGTGCATCGCCCCATTCCTCCATCGCATGCGCAAGGGGCACATGCCAATGTGCGGCCAGTGCCGTCTCGTGCGGGCGGTCTGACAGGGCGATACTGGTGGGCACGTGCTTCAGTGCCGCCGCAAAGCGTGGTGACTGACAGGCCGGATTTACGTCCAGGATCAGCAACGCCTGAACCGCGCCCCGTTCCATGTCGTCCATCAATGCCGTCAGGGTGCTGGTGGGGACGGCTGGCTGGTACAGAGGGGATTCAACAATATCAAACACCTGTCCCCGGCCGCCCAGCGCTTCGTTCATGGCCAGTACGGCAGCCTGTGCTTCGGGCGGGTAATCCGGTCCCAGATGCACCAGGGCCCGGCCGGGGTGGGCACGCAGGTCAGTCGCAACGGGGGAAAGCCAGTCAGGACCGCCCGATGGCGCTTCATTCTGCAAAAGCCGGGCCGACAGGCGTCCGATCACCTCATTCATCAAGGCGGGCGTTGCAATGAAGCGATGGTCCGCCGCAACGCCTGTAAGTGACGGCGTGGGTTCCACTGCATAAAGCCGGTTCATGGTGCCGTTGACCGGATTGCGGCGCGTGGCAAAGGCGCGGGCATGGCTCAGATGTCCCGGCGCGCTATCCAGCAGGTCACTATCCAGCGCGAGCAGCACATCCGCCTGTCCCGGATCGACAATAACCGCAGCAGGTGCGCCATAAGCCAGACCAAGGCCCCGCGTTACATTCTCACGCCCGATCGCATCCCATTCATGCCATACCGCACCGGGGAAAGCGGCAAGGATCCGTTCGATCGTCCGGCCCAGCGTGGGAGACGTGACCGTACCGGTCAGGATACGCACCCCCTCGCCTGCATGGGTACCACCGACGCGTGGGGTCATGGCGGTTGCGCGCATCTTCTGCATGGCGGCGGCCAGATCCGGCCATGAGGTCGGCATGCCTTTGTGGAGCGGACCCGTGGCGCGGTCGGGATCATAAAAATCGTAAATCAGCGCCTGGGCCATCACATCCGTGGCGCCCAGGCTGCTGGGGTGACCAGGATTGCCCTCTACCTTGATCGGCCGCCCCATCTGGTGCGTGACCAGAATTCCCTCCGCATAACCATCACGCACATGAGCCGTGGCGTAGACATTGGGCAGACCGGGCACCACACCTTCCGCCGCGCGCACGGCCGAAACGAAGCCGCGGTCAGGCGTGCCGGGGTCACAGCCGGCCACCCCGCCACTGGCCAGCGCAAGCCCCAGCAGCTTGAGCATGCGCCGCCGATCCAGCGTGTGGGACAGCGCGGATTCAAGCTGGGGAAAATGGCGGACGAGCGCCCTGTCCGACATTTCGATGGCGGTACGTGGCGCCTGCCCTACCGGTGGCATATCGAGCATTCCGTAAGGTTACGCCTGCCAAGATGATACCGTGCCATCAAGGCGGGTGCGCCCGGTGTGTCGGGGCCGGGGTGCCAGTCCGTGTCGAATATGTTTTCCGCCGGGCGCAGGTTCGGACTGGGGTTGCGATGGCAGTTCACACAGAACTGCATCGTCAGTGTTTTTGCCTTGTAGGTCAGCGGCATGGCGGCAACGTTGCCGTGACAGCTTTCGCAGCCCACCCCTTTGGCGACATGAATGCTGTGATTGAAATAGACATAGTCCGGCACATTGGTCACGCGCTGCCAGGTCATGGGGGTGTTCCTTAGCAAACTGTCGCGAACGGCCGCGAGCACTGCGGCATTCGTCCAGATCTGTGAATGGCACGTCATGCAGGTAAAGGTTGGGGGCAGGCTGGCCTGAGCGCTGCGTTCCACGCTGCTGTGGCAGAAGCGGCAATCAAGCCCCAGGCCAGCCACATGATGCTGGTGGCTGAAAGGAACCGGCTGTTCGACAGCCCAGCCCACATGCCGGTCATAATCGGAATACGGCCATGCAAACCACAGCAGGCACACACTTATGACCACACAGGCAATGACGGCCAGGCATGTCGTCATGATGATATTGGCGCGGGGGGTGAACGGTGCTCCCATCAGTTTGCGTTCCATCTGTGATGGCGGCCTTCTGGACCGGGCTTTATCTGGTCACAGGCAGGTACGCGGCACGCTCGGGGCATCCCCCGGACAGAACGTTACTGCCGAAAAAAACGATCCCATCACAAGACGGTGAATACCGCCGTATCGACAGCCGAGATTGCATTGGCCACCATGTCCGCACGCCCGCCTGATGGCGTGTCCCGCAATTTTGTCGGAGCATACGGGTCGCTCCCCACAATCCGATGCTTCAGGGCGCGCTACCGCGGCATCGGAATAGGTATAGCCAAGGCCGGTAAAGCCCCCGCTATGACGTGCACGACACTGATTGTCGTGGCCGATCATGCCATCGTGTGCCATCGGCTTCCGGGCTGTCGGCAGGGGGTATAAAGGCCTGCGCCATGACGCCGTCGATCTGTAAACCCGGGCGTCTCAAGATTTCCCTGCTGGCAGGAGGGACGCCAGCATTTCCTTTGCCGAACCCAGGATGACGCTGGCCCGCTCCGGTTCCGTGGGGAGCGCGGACAGGAAGGCCCTGGCCTGCTGCAGGGTGATGTGCGGGGGCAGTGGCGGCACGTTGGGGTCAGTGCGTGCTTCCAGAATGACCGGGCGGTCGGCGCTCAGGGCTTCTTCCCATGCGGTGGCGACGTGTGCGGGGTCGTCAACATAAATACCCTTCAGCCCCAGCAGTTCGGCATATCGATGATAGGGGAAATCGGGGATGGACTGGGTTGATTCCGTCTTGCCCCTGCCAAGCTGGATGCGTTCTTCCCATGTCACCTGATTGAGGTCCTGATTATTCAGTACCAGGACGATCAGCCTGGGATTGGACCACTGCTTCCAGTATTTGGAAATCGTGATCATGACGTTCAGGCCGTTCATCTGCATGGCCCCGTCGCCCATGCAGGCAATGACCGTGCGTTCGGGATAGGCCATCTTGCCCGCCATGGCGTAAGGCGTCCCCGTCCCGAGGGAGGCCAGGCCACCTGAAAGTGATGCCTTCATGCCCCGGCGCATTTTCAGGTCACGCGCATACCAGTTGGCGACGGAACCGGAATCAGCGGTGATGATGGCGTTTTCGGGCAGACGGGGTGACAGTTCCCAGAACACACGCTGCGGGTTGAGCGGCCGGGCGCTGGTCATGGCGCGGGCTTCCAGCACTTTCCACCACTGCGCCACTTCCCTTTCGATACGGCCGCGCCATGAGCGGTCACTGTTGTGATGAAGCAGCGGGATCAGGGCGCGTAATGTCGCGGCGCTATCGCCCTGCAGGTTGACCTCCATCGGGTAACGCAGGGACAGGTTGGCGCTGTCTATGTCGATCTGCACCCCGCGTGCGTGACCGGGTTTTGGCAGGAATTCGCTGTAAGGGAACGATGACCCCACCATAAGGAACGTATCGCATTCCTTCATCAGGTCCCATGATGGCTTCGTCCCCAGCAGCCCGATCGAACCGGTGACGAAGGGCAGTTCGTCGGGCACGGCGGCCTTGCCCAGCAGCGCCTTGGCGATTCCTGCCCCAAGGATTTCCGCAATCTGGAGCAACTGGTCCGTTGCCTCCAGCGCACCCGCGCCGGCCAGGATCGCGACCTTTCTGCCTGAATTGAGTATTTCGGCCGCGGCGCGCAGGCCTGTATCCTCCGGCACCTTGCTGCCGATTGTCGTACCAATGCCCGTATGGGTCGAACCATGGGCCATTGGCGGGTCGGCATAGGGCAATTCCTGCAGGTCGTTGGGCACGATCACGACCGTGGGGGCGCGTCTGTCGCGTGCGATCCGCACGGCCCGGTCCAGCGCATGGCGCATCTGTGATGGTTCGGTCACGGTGACGATGTATTCGCATGCCACGTCCTTGCACAGCGACTGCAGGTCCACTTCTTGCTGGTAATTCGTGCCAATCGCCGTGCGGGCCTGCTGGCCCATGATCGCCACCACACCGACATGGTCCAGCTTGGCATCATACAGTCCGTTCAGCAGGTGGATGGCACCGGGGCCGGACGTTGCGAAACACAGCCCCACCTGCCCGGTAAACTTGGCATGGGCTGTCGCCATGAACGCCGCCATCTCCTCATGTCGCACCTGAACGTATTCAACATTGCCCGCATCCACTTCGCGTTGCAGGGCCACGTCTATTCCGCCTGCCCCATCGCCCGGGTAACCGTAAGCGCGCCTGAGACCCCATTCCTGAAGGCGTTTCCATAAGAATTCGCTGACATTCATTTCGGGGTCTCCTGTCGGATACATCTGGCCAACGCCGAAAATTCGAAGGGGTTACTTCTTTTCCGCCGGGTATGGCGCGAACGGTCACATGCAGGGCGCGTACGCCCCCTGTGTGATTGTCTTCTGGCAGAACTGTTTTGCATAGACACAAGGAGAAACCGGTTATTCATGCTGAACATGAACAATGCGTGCCCTGATATGTAGAAATTATTTTATAAACAAAGCGTTTTACATCAGGGCACATGGAATGGGGCAGCCGGGACCGGGTCCCCTGCCCCTTTTCTCCCGATAGGAAGGACAAGCCTTTTCATATATATATCCGGCTTCAGGCCGCATGCTGGTTTACACTTATCCCGGCAATGCGCGTCAGTTTCTGGTCAGCAGATTTTTCTTCCGCAAGTGTCTGTTCCAGAACACGCGCGCAGTCGTTGCGACCAAGTTGTCGGGCATAGGCAATCAGGCTGCCATAACGGGTTATTTCATAATGCTCGACCGCCTGGGCTGCCGAAAGCATGGCGGCGTCACGGACCGCAGGGTCGTCACAGTCGCTGATGATGTCTTTTGCTTCGGTAAGGATTCCGTCCATCGCCTGGCACGTCACCCCCTTAACGGGCTGGCCATGCATCTGGAAGACCTGTTCGAGCCTGCGTACATGCTCCCGTGTTTCCGTCAGATGATCCTGAAACGCGGCTTTCAGTTCCGGTTCAGCGGCCTTTTCGGCCATGGTGGGCAGATTCTTGACGATCTGGTTTTCGGCATAATAGATGTCCTGAAGGGTATGCACGAACAGGTCATCAAGGGTTTTGATCGGTTTTGAAAACAGGCCCATTGATTTTCTCCATTTTCGAAAAGATACCGCTCGCCTGGTCGGCGCACGGTCGTCGATGCGTTGACCGGAGCATTCAGATTCCGGGGGACGGCAGCAGATCGCTGACGCCCCCGGTATCCAACAGGATGTCAGGTGTTTTTATGGCTCTGCTGGCCAGCCTTGACATGCTGTTCATGCGTGCCGCCCCGGGTGCCGGTGCTGTGGGAACCCTCGTCTTTTCCGGCATGCGACGTGCCGGTGTTCTTGTGGCTCTGCTCGCCAGCCTTGACGTGCTGTTCATGCGTGCCGCCCCGGGTGCCGGTGCTGTGGGCACCCTCGTTTTTCTCGCCATGCGATGTGCCGGTGTTCTTGTGGCTCTGTTCGCCGGCCTTGACGTGCTGTTCATGGCTACCACCCTGATTTGCCATTTTTCCATTCCTTTATTTCTGATTGGGGACGATCGTTCATCCGACCGCCCCAGGACAAACCGCCGGGCCTGAATACAGTTTCAAAAATTTTGAGAAGAATATTATATTACTGAAAATAAAAATATGAAAACATATTGGGAATATTTCATTTTGAATTCATTCTGAATGATTTTAAATCATAATTATTACCATACCCTCCTGGGTTCAGGTCAGGGCATTGCAATGCAGGAAGAGATATCTGCCATACAGCCGTGAATATGGCGAGCATACTGGGAGGATACGATGCCTGTATTTACCTGCATGGCATAAGATTATACCCATATCTGTGCCATATGTTTCCATGGGCACACGGGAAATATCATTCCCGAAAATGGTTTTATACAAAAATTCCAATATTTAATTTATGCATATTCATATGGGGCTGTTCTGTATGGCGATAATTGACACCCAGACGTCATCCCCGAAATTTTATACATCCATTTTCGTGCCTGCAGGCGCAACCGGCGGCGTGCTGATCCCTTAAACCCTGCACTGACCCAGAAAAATCCAGGTATCCGCCGGAGCGATTTCCCATGACCCATGTGTCTGTCGCCGTGCCGTGTCGCCTCCAGATCAATGGCCAGGGCTATGCTGCCGATCTGCCGCCTTCTGTCACGTTACTCGACCTGCTGCGGGAACGGCTTGGCCTGACAGGTACGAAAAAAGGATGCGATCACGGACAATGTGGCGCATGCACCGTGCTGGTTGATGGAAAGCGGGTCAAAAGCTGTCTCATCCTTGCCATCTCGATCCCGGATGCCGCAGTCACGACCATTGAGGGAATCAGCCAGAACGGCCGGTTACACCCGATGCAGCAGGCCTTCATCGACACGGATGCCTTCCAGTGCGGCTACTGCACGCCGGGGCAGATCATGTCGGCCATCGCCCTGCTGGAAGAAGGTCATATTCATTCCCGAGCGGAAATCCGCGAATTCATGAGCGGCAACCTGTGCCGCTGCGGCGCCTATAACGGCATCATCGACGCCATCGAACGGATTGTGGCCCAGCAGCGCGGCAATCATGCGGGAGAGGCGGCATGAGAAGTTTTTCGTATTCCCGGCCCTCCGCCCTTGATGAAGCCTGTCAGGGTGCGGAATCCGTGCGCTTTCTTGCAGGTGGGACAAACCTGATCGACCTTATGAAATCGGATGTCGAACGGCCCGCCCATGTGGTCGATATCAAGTCCCTGCCAATGCACGATATGACAGACCGGCCCGATGGCGGCCTGCGCCTTGGCGCGCTGGTTACCAATGCCGATACGGCGGCCCATCCCCTTGTAACAGGCAGGTATCCCCTGCTCGCCTCGGCCATTCTGGCGGGGGCCAGCCCGCAGATCCGCAATATGGCCACCAATGGCGGCAACCTGAACCAGAGGACGCGCTGCCACTACTTTTATGATCCCGCCATGGCATGCAACAAGCGTTCGCCCGGCACGGGATGCGCCGCACGCGGCGGGCGCAACCGGATCATGGCCGTTCTGGGCACCAGTGACGCCTGTATCGCCACCTTCCCGTCCGACATGTGCATAGCCCTCGCAGCACTCAACGCCACGGTCAACCTGCATGGTCCGCAGGGTGAACGCACGGTCAGCGTGCGTGACTACCATCGCCTGCCCGGTGATACGCCATGGCGCGACAATGTCCTGCAACCGGGTGAAATCGTGACCGCCATCGACCTGCCGCCCGCACCGTTCGGGCCGCATCATACCTATCTCAAGATCCGTGACCGGCAGTCCTTTGCGTTTGCAATCGTCTCGGTAGCCGTGGGGCTGCAGATGGAAGATGGCCGGATCAGGCGCGGCAGCATCGCGCTGGGTGGCGTGGGAACAAAACCGTGGTGCGTGCCGGAAGCCGAAGCGCTGCTGAACGGTCAGCCACCGTCGCATTCGCTGTTTCGCGATGTTGCCGAACGGCTTCTGCATGGGGCCGTGGCGGACCGTGACAACGCCGCCAAGATCAGGCTGACTCCGCGCGTGATTGAACGCGCGCTGTGGCAGGCCGCAGTCGGCACGCCGCAATCCCAGACCGACAAGGCCATTCGCTGAAGGATACGTAGCCATGAACGTCATATCCACGCATATCGGGCAGCCTGTCTCGCGGATCGATGGTGTTGCGAAAGTCACCGGTCAGGCGAAATACGCCGCAGAGCCTCACCCACCGGGCATGCTGTATGGCGTCGTTGTCAACAGCCCCATCGCACGCGGACGGATTGAAACCATTCACGACGCCGAGGCGCGACAGATTCCCGGCGTGATCGAAATCATGACCCACCTCAACCGTCCCCATGCCGCATTGTTCGAAAAATCGTACATGGACGGCCTGGGCGTACCTGGTGCGCCCTACAGGCCGTTGCATGACGGTGAAATCCACTTCAACGGGCAGCCCGTCGCCGTCGTCCTTGCCGAAACATTCGAGGCTGCGCGTGAAGCGGCCATGCTGGTCAGGGTCGATTATGAACGATGGCCGCACAATGCGGATTTCGAAGTTGCCCTGCACCAGAAATACATGCCATCGAAAACACGCAGCAATTACGTGCCGCCCAAATCCCGCGGCGACGCTGCCGCAGCCTATGCGCTGAGCGCGGTAAAAACCGAGGGTCGCTATCATCTGGCCCCCAAACACCACAACCCGATGGAAATGCACGCCACGACCGTCATCATGGAAGATGACGGTACGTTCACGGTCTGGGACAAGACACAGGGTCCGCAGGCGGTGCAGGCCTATCTGGCAAGCGCCCTTTCCCTGTCAAGGGATCAGGTGCGTGTGCGCAATCCCTATGTAGGCGGCGCATTCGGTTCGGGCCTGCGGGCGGTGTACAATGTCTTCCTTGCCACGCTGGCCGCAAAAATGCTGAAACGAGCGGTGCGCGTGACCCTGACGCGACCGCAGATGTTCACTCACGCCTTCCGCCCCGAAGCCGTCATGAACATTGCCCTTGGCGCCAGCCGGGACGGCACCCTGCAGTCCATGATTGTCAAAGGCGTGACCGATACGTCGCGCTTCGAGCACAATATGGAAAACATCGTCATCTGGGGACTGATCAATTACAGATGCCCGAACGCCATGGCTGATTACAAGGTCGCACCGCGTGACACCTATACGTCCAGCGACATGCGCGCACCGGGTGCGGCAACCGGCGTCAACCTGCTGGAAATGGCCATTGATGAGATGGCCTATGCCTGCGGCATGGACCCGCTGGCATTCCGTCTGCACAATTATTCCGATATTGACGCCATGCATGACATGCCCCTGACCAGCAAGGCGCTGCGGGACGCAATGGCCCAGGGCGCACAGCATTTCGGCTGGCATGACCGTTCCATGATCCCCGGCAGCATGCGTGATGGCAGGGAACTGGTTGGCTGGGGCATGGCGACGGGCATATGGGATGCCATGTTCTCCCCCACTTCCGCCCGTGCCCGGCTGGGTCAGGATGGACGGCTGCATATTGCCACGGCGGCTTCCGATATTGGCACCGGAACCTATACCATACTGGCGCAGACCGCGGCGGAGGCGTTCGGCATGCCGCTGGACCGGATCGATATCGAACTGGGGGATTCCGCCCTGCCCGAATGCCCGACGGAAGGCGGGTCATGGACGGCTGCCTCTGCCGGTGCGGCGGTCTGGCTTGCGTGCCACAGCCTGCGCACGAAACTGCTCGCGGCGCTGGCCAGATGCGAAAATGCGCCATTATGGGCACGACAGGACAGCGTGAAGCTGGAAGGCGGCGCGTTGCATGGCATGAACGAAAATGCGCAGGACAGCCTGTCCCTGTCTGATGCCCTGTCGCTGACCGGGCAGGATGTTCTTGAGGCCGAGGAGACCGCGAAACCGGGACTAAGGGGAAAAATCAGCCAGATGCGCAAGGCCCGTTTCACGCACAGCGCGGTTTTCTGCGAGGTACGCGTGGACCCGGAACTGGGCACCGTGCGCGTGACGCGTCTGGTCAATGCCGTTGCCGCCGGGCGGATCATGAACCCGAAAACCGCCGCAAGCCAGATACGCGGCGCCATGGTGATGGCGACCGGCATGGCACTGCATGAGGACTCCCTGATGGATGAGCGCGTCGGCCGCTTCATGAACCACAATTTTGCCGAGTACCACATTCCGGCCCATGCCGACATTCCAGACATGGACGTGCTGTTCGTGAATGAGCATGATGATGAGGTCAGCCCGCTGGGCGTCAAGGGCGTGGGGGAAATCGGCATGTGCGGGACGGCCGCCGCCATCGCCAATGCCATTTTCCATGCGACCGGCAGGCGGGAGCGCAACCTGCCGATCACCCCTGGCGCGTGAGCCTGCGGAGCGATACCGGAGACACTGGCATGCGGCAAATACCGTTTCCGCACGCTTCATTCCCCCACGGCGCGCCGATGACACACCACCGGAATTATAGGCGTTTTCGTCATCTGATACCGTATTTGACAAGAGAATCGAAACTGGACGCGTGGTCTCAGACTTCACCAGGTGATTGCGTCACGTCAGGGTCAGGAAAAGCAATGCGGACGCCAAACCCCCTGCCTGATTCCGAAAGGGGGGAACGCAGGCACACGGTCGCGTCCATCTGCCTCGCGATATTGCTGGCGATGGCCAGACCGAGGCCGCTTCCGCGCGTGCCTGTCCCGCCGCGTACGAACGGGCTGGTCAGCCGCGCCAGCATGTCAGGCGCCAGAGCCGGGCAATCATTGATGATATCAATGCCGCCATCCGGCAGGACGGTCACATTCACCGGCATGTTGCCCATCCCATGCAGCAACGCGTTTTCAAGCAGGTTGCGTAGCATGATGCCGGTCGCATCCATGTCACCATGCACGAATATGTGGCTGATCCCGTTTGCGTTCAGGATGATGCCGCGGCCATCATTCAGGTTATGACCAAGGTCATCAGCAAGGACACGCAGCACGGTCAGCAGGTCAAAGCGGTTGCGCCGGAAGGCAACGCCTGAGGATGCACGGGAAAACTGCAGCAGTTTTTCCACCGTCCGTCCCAGTCGGCGGGTACGGTCGGCAATAATGTCCACTCTGCGGCTGGCCTCCGTGCCCGCCGGAACCATACGGCCCAGCATCTGCACCTGCGCCAGCAGGGCTCCAAGCGGGTTACGCAGTTCATGCGCGGCGCTTGCGGCAAAGGCCCGTTCCGTGGAAAGCGCCGTTTCCAGACGGGCCAGAAGGGTATTGACGGCATGCTGGATGGAGACGAGTTCGACCGGCAGGTCAAGCGACGGGATGGGCCGCAGGTTGCCGCTGCCACGGGATTGCATTTCATCATGCAGGCGGTCCAGCGGGCGAAGGGCCCGCCGCACGATCAGGCGTACCAGCAGCCAGATGACAGGCAGAAAAACCAGTATCGGCACGATGGCAATCGCCGTTGCGCGCCACGTGGCACCACGACGATGCAACGTGGGCTCCCCCACCAGGACACGATAGGCCGTGGCAGTAGGCGCCGCGATATAGACCCGGAAACGGGGCGTATCGACAAACCCGGTATGGATATCTGGCACAAAAGACTGAACCGGCGCATTCTGTGAACGCAACACGACATGCCCGGACTGATCGACCACCTGATAGGCAAGCGTGCGTGGCCCGACATCGGGCACCCAGGCAACAGTGTCCCGTGGTCCACGGTACTGTGTGGCGATGGTGGCCTGCAGCCGTTCGGAGACTTCCTGCAGGGAATTGTCCAGCCGTTCCGTTATTTCGTAGCGGGTAAACCCCGCGACGGCCAGGCTGAGGGCCAGCAGACTGAGCGTCACGACGCTCAGGACACCACTGACGATCCGGGTGGCAAGGCTCCAGTTCTTCATACGGTCTCACCATCGGCCAGACAGTACCCACGACCACGGACCGTCCTGATAACCTTATTACCCACCTTCTTGCGCAGGCGGCTTATGAAAACCTCAACCGTGTTGCTATCCACATCCTGGTCCAGCGCATACAGGGCCGTGTCGATCTGCGGACGTGAATAGATCCGGCCGGGATGGCGTGACAGCAGTTCCATGATGGCCCATTCACGCGCGGTCAGATCCAGCACCCGTCCATCACGCGATACCGAACAGCCTTCCCGGTCAATCGTAATCTCGCCAATACGGTAATGAACCCGCCTGCGGGGAGCCGCATAGCGCCGCGCCACGGCAGCGATGCGGGCCACGAGTTCGTTCAGGTCATAGGGCTTGACGATGTAATCATCCGCCCCGTCGGACAGGCCTGCGATGCGGTCGCTGATCTGGTCTTCCGCCGTGGTGATGAGAATGGCGATATTCGATGGTGTCCGGCGGATGTCACGCAGCAGGTTGCGCCCGTTCCCGTCCGGCAGCCCGAGATCGAGCAGCATGAAATCATAATCCACCGTCGCCATGGCCGCGCGCGCATCCTCCAGCGTCGTGAACCAGTCCACGGCATGCCCATCCAGCCGCACGCGTTCCTGCACTGCCGCCCCAAGGTCATGTTCATCTTCCACGATAAGGATACGCATCAATCCTGAACCTTCTCTCGCATGACCCGGGCATAAAGCGATGGCAGCACCAGGAGTGTGAGCAATGTAGATGTCACCAGCCCACCAATCACCACGCTGGCCAGCGGGCGCTCGACCTCCGCGCCTGCGCTTTGGGAAAACGCCATGGGAAAAAAGCCAAGACTGGCGACAAGGGCCGTGGCCATGACGGGACGGAAGCGGGATTCCGCAGCCGCAAAGGCTGCCTGCGCCACGGCCATGCCCCGTGCCCGCAGGGCTGCGATCTCACTGACCAGCACCACGCCGTTCAGAATGGCTACGCCAAACAGCGCGATGAAGCCGATCCCCGCCGAAATGCTGAACGGCATACCCCGCACGGTCAACGCCACGATACCACCGGTTGCTGCCACCGGCAGGTTGACAAACACCAGCAGCGCGGGCCGCACGGCGCCAAACGCCACCACCAGCAGCGCAAAGATCAGGCCAAGGGCAATGGGCAGCACGATTTCCAACCGCTGCATGGCCGATTGCAGGTTACGGAACTGCCCATCCCACTGCATGGTATAGCCTGCGGGCAGTTTCACCTCCCGCGCCACGCGGGCCTGTGCTTCGGCCACGTAGGAAGACAGGTCGCGCCCGCGCACATTGGCCTGCACCACCATGCGCCGACGCACGCCATCACGGCTTATACGTGGCGGGCCATCGACTTCATGTACATGCGCCACCTGCGACAGCATGACGCTGCCCTGCCCGTCCATGCGCCTGACCTGCAGCGCGCCGATGGCGGCGGCGGATGTCGCCGCGCGGGGGTCAAGGCGGACCTGCGTGCTGATGATGGCGTTGTCCACGATCACCGGCCGGACGCCGATATGGCCGCCTATCGCCTCCACCGTATCCAGTATGTCCTGCACCGCCACGTTGCGGCTGGCGGCCTGCGTGCGGTCGATATCGGCCACGATCAGCGGCACGGTGCCATCGCCCGCCGCCGCCACGTCCGCCGCCCCCTTCACGCCCGACATGGCAGCCACCACCCGGTCGCCCAGATCGGCCAGCGTGGCCAGGTCATCGCCAAAGATCGACACGGCAATCTGCGTGCGTACGCCGGACAGCAGGTCATCCATGCGCATCTGCACCGGCTGGCTCCACGAATACAGCGCGTCAGGCAGTTCGTGCCGCAGGGTGTCGTCCATCGCGGCCACAAGCCCCGCCTGCGTGCGGGCGGTTTTCCATGTGGAGGACGGGTTGAGGAAAATGAAGCTGTCGGTCTCGTTCACGCCCATCGGATCGGTCGGAATGGCGGATGTGCCGGTATTGCTGACCACGGAGCGCACTTCGGGGAAGCGGCGCAGGATCTGCTCCTGCTTCGTGACCGAAGCCAGAACGGTGTCAAGCGAGGCCGAGGGCAGCCGTGTGGTGGTGACCGCCAGCGCGCCCTCGTCAAGCTGGGGAATGAACTCGCCACCCAGCCGTGTGGCAAGGACCGCCGATACGGCCAGCACCGCCAGCGTGCCGCCAAACAGGACGCGTGGATGGTTTTCCCCCCACATCGCCATATGGGCATAGGGGCGGCGCATGAAGGCGATCAGCCGCGTATCCCCCGCAGGCCGCAGGCCCCCCAGCGTCAGGGCCGCCAGAACCGGCACGCAGATGAAGCAGTAAGCAAGCGACGCCAGCAGCGCCATGATGACCGTCTGCGCCATGGGGCGGAACATGTGCCCCTCGATCCCCTGCAGGGTCAGGATGGGCAGGTAGACCATGACGATGACCAGTATGGCGAACCCCACCGGGCGCATGACCTGCAGCACGGACGAGATGACCAGCGGGATGAATTCGGCGTCCGGTTCTTCTTCCCGCCGCGACAGGACATGCTCGATCACCACCAGCGAGCCATCGACAATCATGCCGAAATCAATGGCCCCCAGGCTGAGCAGGTTGGCCGAAATGCCGAACTGCCGCATCCCCGCCATGGCGCAGATCAGGGCCACCGGAATGACCGATGCGATCACCAGCGCCGCCTGCCAGCTACCGATCACCACCACCAGCACGCCCACCACCAGCACCGCCCCCATCAGAAGGTTGTCGCGCACGGTGGCGATGGTCTGTCCGGTCAGGGTGGCGCGGGTGTAATAGGGTTTCAGCGTCACACCCGCGGGCAATGCCTGCCTGATGCCAGGCAGGGCGTGGTCGATCGCGGCAAGGGTGGCGTTGGAACTGGCCCCGCTTTCCATCATCACCACGCCAATCACGATTTCGCCCTGCCCGTCGCGCGTGACCGCCCCCAGCCGGGTGCGTGCCCCCGTGGTGATACGTCCAAGGTCGCGCAGCCGCACGATCGAACCGTCCGTATTGGTCCGCACGGCAATATTGCCAAAATCCGCAAGGCTGCCCACCAGCCCGCGTCCGACCACGCTCTGCTGTTCGGCATGGTGGGTAATCCAGCCGCCGCCGGATGCCGCGTTGCCTGCGTCCACCGCGCGATAGACCTCGCCCACCGAAAGGTTGCTGCCTGTCAGGCGTGCCGGGTCCAGTGTCACCTCATAGGTTTCCTCCGCCCCGCCATTGACGTTGACATCCACCACGCCGGGTACGAGGCGCATCTGCGGCACCACGGTCCAGTTCATGATACGGTTGAGATCCATGAGCGAGCGCCCTGTCCCGGTGATCTGGAACTGCATGATCTCGCCCATGCCGGTGGCCAGCGGTCCCATGCTGATGGTGATTCCGGGCACGGATATGGTTGCGCGCGCCTGCTGCATGCGCTCGTTCACGCGGGTGCGGTCCAGGTTGATGTCGGTGTCATCGGCAAACTGCACATATACCACCGACACCCCGCCACGGGAGACGGAACGCAGGTCGGTCATACCGGGAATGCCGGTCATGCTGGCCTCGACGGGAAAGGTGATGAGCTTTTCCACCTCCTCCGTCGCAAGGCCGGGGGCAACGACCGAAACGAGCACCTGCCGGGGCGAGATATCCGGCACAGCCTCCACCGGCAGGCCCAGCACCGCCATGATGCCAGCCGCCAGCAGCAGGCCAAGCCCGCCCAGCACCAGCATGCGCGCGCGGATCAGCGCGGCAAGGTAGGCGCGCGCCATCAGTCGGCATCCATTCCGGCCAGACCAATGATGGAACGCAGGGCAAAGCTGCCATGGCCGACAACTGCCTCCCCCCCTTCAGGCCGGAACGCAGCACCGCCCGCGACCCTTCATCCAGCGCCACATCAACCACGACGGGCCGATAATCGGTCTGATCCACCCGCATGAACACGACGCTATGCCCGTCAATCTCCTGGATGGCTTCGGACGGCACGACAATGCCCGCCACGCTGCCACGCTGCGCCAGTGTTGCGTCCAGCACCATGCCGGGCACAAACAGGCCCGTCGGGTTGGCAACACTGCTTGTGACCCGGACCAGCCCGGTCAGGGGGCTGGCCATGCCGTCCACCGTATCAATGCGGGAAATGAACGGGCCAGTTGCCGCCTGAGTCACCTGCTGCCCGCCCGGTGCGACCTGCGCCGCCTGATCGGGCGCAATGTCGGAGACGAGCCATACGCTGGACAGGTCGGCCACGGTCGCCACATCCATGGTCGGGTCCATGTCGCCCGCCACCGAGGTATTGATCGCCTGCACCATGCCATCGACGGGGGAAATCAGGGTCGAAGTCTCATCTTCCGCACCCTGGCTGTCCTGTTCCGATGATGAATTGAACTCCTCCGCAAAGCGATGGCCCAGCGTGTCCATATCCGCCTGTCGCGCGCGCAGGGTGGCGTCCGCCTGCGCCAGCGCATCCTGCCTGCGGTGCAGTTCGGCCATGGATATGCTTTCGCCCGCCAGGGCCCTTGCCCGCTGCACCGCACCTGCCGCATCGGTCCGGGCTGCAATGGCAGCCGTGAGCGCCGCACGCATCTGGACCGCCTGCAGGCGCGCAACGTGCAGGGAATGATCCTGATAGCGCACAAGCGCCTGTCCCCGCCGCACGGACGTGCCCGGCTGGACAAGAACCGCCAGCACCTTGCCGCTACCCGCCGGGTGGATATGAACGACCCGCGTCGTATCAGGCATGACCCGGCTTATGACCGGCAGTACGGGCGTAACCGTTCCGGGCATGGCGGTGGCGACGCTCACGCCTTCATTGGCAACAGCCGCCGCATCCAGCTTCACGACAGGAGGCAGCGTTCCCTCTTCCGCCCGGGCCTGAAGGCAGGCATATCCCAGAAGCAGCAGCGCGAGGGCAATGTGCTTCATGGCACGATGCCTGTCGCGATCAGCATGCGGATGCTGGCGACATGCCATTCCACATCGGCCCGCGCGCTGGCCATCCGGGTGCCCCCTGCCGCCTGCCGGGCGGCAATTACCGTGTCCAGACCAGCCTCGCCCACGCGCCATGCATGTTCCTGTGCCGCGGCGCGCCGCTCCATGCTGTCGGCGGCGGTACGGGTGGCCTGTCGCACCGTAGTGGCGGCAATCAGGCGTTCCCGCACGCGCATCATTTCCAGATGCACCATGCGTCGTGCCTGCGTTTCCTGACTGGTGGCCGAAGCCAGCCGGTTGCGGGCTTCAGACATGATCGGGGTATTGCGGACCTCACTGGGCAAGGGAATACTGAAATTCAAGCCCACGCGATCATCCCACGGGCTGCCGTACTGCTTTTCATGGATCGCGTCGACACCAATTTCCGGGTTGGGCATGAAGGAACGACGGGCGAGCTTCATATTGGCCTCGGCGGCTTCCACATTGCGGTGCGCGACCTTGATGCGGGGATCATTATCTTCCATGTCACGAGGCGCGATGAAGCGTGCATGCGTAACGTCGCCTTCCCCATAACGGGCCAGATCCGGCACGACCGGGCGACCGAGGAGCGCCTCCAGTGAGGCGGCTGCGTTTTCAGCCTCTTCCTGCGCCAGCGCCAGTTCGTTATGGGCGTTTTCCATCGCCGCCTGCGCCATCTGCCCATCGGTCGAGGCCAGTTCGCCACCATGCACTGCATGCGTGGCGCTGGCGGCCATGCGTGCCATCGCATCATACAGGGTATGGGCCACATCCACCCGGGTACGGGCGATCAGGGACGCAGCAGCCGCGTCAAGCACCCGGATGGACAGCGCCATGTGTTCGACATTGAGCTGTTCATCAAGCGACGCGGCTTCCGCGCTTGCAACCTGTTGCGTGGCGCTGCCCTGTCCCGGCAGCCATAGCGGAACGGACACACCGCCCTGATACGTTGTATAGCCTTCGTTACTGCCCAGCATATGGTCATCCATGTATTCACCAGACAGGGTCGGGCCACCGGCAAACCATGATCCTGCCGCGCTGACGCGGGCGCGGGCGGAATGATGACCGACCTGCAGTTCAATGCGGACAGGATCAATGGCCCATGCCATTCCGACCGCTTCATGAAAGGATGGGCCGGACTGGGGCACCTGAGCCCGTGCGGACGCCGCCCACGCCACGGCGCAGGCCATGGCGATGAACAGGAACGGGCGCATGGTGTGGTTCATGCTTCAGGCCATCATGGAATGACGGGACCACCGTGGCTGATCCGTTCGGCCAGATCGCTCCACAGCCGCGCCATCATGAGATTGATGTCAGACGTGACCGAAAAGGGGGACTGGGAACGCGCCAGGGGCGAAAGGGACATGCGTTCCCCAATAACAAAATGCCCCTTGAAGAACAGCCTGGCGGAAATCGCCCCCTGCTGCCCCTGCCCAATAGGCCGCGTAACAGAAATACGTAAATGCGGTGAGGGGTCGGCAATCAGACCGAATGCGTGCAGTTCAGCATCATCAGACGGACACGCCACGCCCTGCAGCACCGCATCACGCAGTACGGAATGGGGATAGCCCCCATACATGCCATCCACATGCAGACGGATACCCTGACGGACCGTCATGCATATGCCCTCTGTTCCAACATCTGCCCAGGCGGTCGATACCATCAGGCAGAAAATACAGGCTGTATACAGACTATCCCGCAATATCCTTTGCATAATCAGCGTCTGTTCTCCGTTATACATAAAATTCCTGCCATCACAGTGATGACTTTATAACGATAACAGAGAAACCTGACGCGAACCTGAACACCCAATATACGAAAAAGAATTTATATTGTGAAAATGATTATCATTTCGATATGGAGGCATACTGAACCAGCAGGTATTTATTGATTAAATTTATTATTACTAAATTTTTATTATGCGAGTGCATGTATTAGCTGCCGAACGGACAGAAGGCCGATCTACGGTCTTATTTTTCCAAAAGCATGGCTTACACTCGCGTGAAGAGGTGGTCCCGGATTTTCGGACAGATGATTAAGCTATAATCCAACCTGAAATAGGACGGGGTTTATGGGTAAGGTTACGAGGAAATGGTATTCAGGTGAGTTCAAGTCGCAAATGGCTCTGCATGCGAAAATTGGCGAACTGTTGGTGGAGCGGGATTTTTTACGGGATGCCTTTGCTCGGTTGGGCGTGATCAGAAGCGGCAAATGATCGACCTGAAACCGCCCCGGCTTTCGGTGGTGCGGCAATGCACGCGGTTGCAGCTTAACCAGTCTGGCGTTTATTACCGACCTATGCCGGAAAATGTGGCGAACCTGACGTTGATGCGGCTGATCGACTTACAGTTTCTGGAGACGCCGTATTACGGGTCACGGCAGATGACGCGTCATCTTCGGCGTCTGGGCCACGAAGTTGGCCGCAAACAGGTCGGCAGGCTCATGGCAAAGATGGGGCTGCGGGCGACCTACCAGAAGCCGCGCACGACAGTGCCGCATCCTAAACACCAGAAATATCCCTATCTGCTGCGGGATCTGGCGATCGACCGGCCCAACCAGGCCTGATGTTCTGATATTACCTATATCCCCATGAGGCGAGCCTTCCTTTACCTCGTGGCGATGATCATGGACTGGGCAACGCGCAGGGCTCTGGCCTGGCGTCTGTCGAATAAAATGGACGCCGGGTTCTGCATCTAGGCGCTCCAGGAAGCACTGACGCGCTACGGTTCACCGGATATTTTCAATACCGACCAAGGTTCGCAATTCACGACGCCCCGCCTCACCGAAGTATTGGAGGAACGTCAGATCCGCATCAGCATGGACGGCCGAGGCCGGTGGCTGGACAATGTCTTCATCGAGCGTCTGTTGCGGTCACTGAAATATGAATGCGTCTACCGGCATGGTTTTGAGACCGGCTCAGATCTCCGTGCGGGTCGCGCAAAGTGGATCGCCCATTATAACGGGCAGCGTCCGCATACCGCGCAGGGTGGACGCACGCCTGATGAGGCGTATCATGCCGCATCAACGCCATCTGGTCCGGGGTTAAAACCCCGGACCAGATGGCCAGCAGCAATGCCGTCAGAATGGCAGCATGACATCAATCGGGTATAGCTTATTCACCCCCAAAACTGTCCGAACAAACAGGGCCACCTCTGCACGGCATCAACCTCGAGAAACCCCGGTTCGTTCACCGTTTCGCCAGTTCCTGAAATGCGTCAGCCTGTTCACGCAGCACTTCACGGGCAAGGTCTATCTGGCGTTCAAGCTTGAGGTTACGCTTCACCAGCTTAATGCCATCAGCCAACTCGACCAACATGAAGGCGAGTGCTGCCTGTCTGCTTAATTCCTGATCCCAGTGGTTCTGAATCGGGTCATCTCATGAGTTGGCAGTCTGACTGGCAATGCGGCATAGGGCCGCATTGTCATATGCCCGACATCCATTGCCCGTTTGCCCCACAAGCCCAACAATCGCCTTCGCGACGGTTTTCGCATCAATCGCGCCATATTCCGAGAGTCTTCCGACCATAAGCGGCGACAGCGCTGTCGCCAGTCGCTGCCCGATCGCCTCCATCGGTCGTGCCTGTGCACGATGACCCAGCAGTATGCCGGGGCGCAGGATGTCGACACGGCTGAAACCGAGCGCCCTGATGTCGCGCTCGATCGCGCCTTTGGTCCTGAGGTAAAAGCCAGGACCGCCCGCCCCCACGGAAGAAACGAGAATAAACTGACGTGCGCCAAGCGCATGCGCGCCCCTGGCAAAAGCAAGTACGTAGTCATGATCGACACGGAACATGGCCGCCAGCAATCCAGCGGCACGAATTGTGGTGCCCAGGCAGGAAATCGCCACATCAGCACCAGTTGGAGCGACGGTCCGTAACGTCGCGTCAGGCGCCGCGCATAGACGTTCGAAATCAATGATATGATCGGAGCCAGATGATTGCCGACGCGTCAGGCTGGTGACGATGGTATCGGGCCGCCTGGCAAGGTCCGCATCGACAGAATGCCCGATGAGACCGGTGCCTCCGATAAGCAGAACGCGCGTCGTCATCGCAGGATCAGATTTGTGATGACGTCGGTGAGTTTGCCGAAAGGCGGCTGAAGCAGCGTTGCCGCATTGAACCGTCCCTGTCGGTACACGCCACGGGCATGGGTGAGTGTCATGAATCCCTCCTTGCCATGATACGCCCCGATGCCACTATCCCCAACGCCACCAAACGGCAGATCGTCCTGCACATAATGCATCAATGTGCCGTTGATCGTCACGTTTCCTGAAACCGTGTTCTTTAACACCCTGTCACGTTCAATGCGATTGTCACCAAAATAATACAGAGCCAGGGGCCGGGGACGCGCGTTGATGAAGGCGATTGCTTCGTCCAGTGTGCGGTAGGTCAGCACAGGCAGGACGGGACCGAAAATCTCCTCCTGCATGACGGCCATCTGGGGGGTAACGTCCAGCAGCAGCACGGGGGCCAGGACGTGATCCGTAGCTGAATCTGTCCCCAACCGGATAACCTGCGCCCCCTGTGCTGCGGTATTGTCGATCAGACCGCTCAGGCGCTCGTAATGATGCGTGTTGAGAATGGCCGTATAATCAGGCGATCCCGCATAACCACCCGGATGCTGCTTTTTCACGGCGTCCTGATAGGCTGCGGCAAAAGCATCCCTGTCGTTTTCATGCACAAGCGCATAATCCGGCGCGATGCAGGTCTGCCCTGCATTGGTCAGTTTGCCGAACGCCACGCGATCTGCCACCCGCCGCATGGAAAAGCCGGGCGCGATCACCACCGGCGACTTGCCGCCCAGTTCCAGCGTGACCGGGGTCAGATTGCGTGCGGCAGCCTCAGCGACCTTCTTTCCGACCGCCGTGCTGCCTGTGAACAGGATATGATCGAAAGGCAGGGCCGAGAACGCAGCCCCCACTTCGCCATTGCCGGTCACGACAGAAACCTGCTCTGGCGGAAAAATAGCCCGAACGATTTCGCCAATCACCGCCGATGTGGCCGAGGTGAATTCAGAGGGTTTGAGCATGGCCCGGTTGCCAGCCGCAATCGCTGTCGCCAGCGGCACGAGGGCAAGCGAGACCGGATAGTTCCAAGGCGCGATAATCCCCACAACACCCACCGGTTGCCGCACCACCCACGCACGACCGCACTGGAAATAGGCCGAGACGTGGCGGCGCTGCGGTTTCATCCAGTGCCCCAGATGCGCGATCATGTAATTGATCGACTGCACCAGCGGGATCAGTTCCACAATGGCGCTTTCGCGTTCCGACCGCTGGCCGAAATCCGTTTTCAGGGCATGCACAATGTCAGTCCGTCGCTTCAGGATCTCGGCTTTCAGGCGACGCAGATCGGCCCGGCGCTGTTTCAGGTCGGGTGGCCCGGCATTCAGGAACGCGGCGCGCTGGCGGTCGAGAATACGGTGCAGGTCAGCGGGAGTAACATCGGACATCGCGCCCTCCATGTTTACAGGAGAAACTTATGCAGGCAGGGTATGGAGCATGACGATCTGGTGTCAATGAAAGTTTCTTGTGTAAACATGGGCCTCACGGATGAGTGAAACCACGGACCGCCCCTACCATCACGGCGACCTGCGCCGCGCCCTGATCGACACGGCGCTGGACATGCTGGCCACGGAGCAGAACTGGACCTTCACCCTGCGGGAAGTGGCGCGACGCACGGGTGTCAGTCATGCAGCGCCGTACAAGCATTTCCGTGACCGCGAGATGCTGCTGCGGGAACTGGCCCGGATCGGATTTGTCAGGCTTGGGGAGAGCCTGACTGAAGCAATATCGCCAGACCTGTCGTCCACGCGCGCGCAATTCATGGCGGCGGCACAGGCCTGTATCGGGTTTGCCTGCCAGAACCCCGGTCTTTACCGGCTGATGTTCAGTTCCGATGCCGACAAGACGGTAGACCCGTTGTTGCATGACGCGGCCATGAATACCTTCGGGATTCTTCTGCGGCTTCTGGAAAAGGGACAACGCGACGGCAGCTTCCGGCCGGTTGCCGTCAGTGCTTTGGCGGCCGCAGGCTGGGCGCAGGTGCATGGTCTGGCCATGCTGGCGATCAGTAATCAGTTGCTTGAGGAGAAGGTTGGGGTCGCGCCAGTCCCGGCCGCACTGGACGTGTTGCTGGATGGCATGTGCCGCAGCGATTGATCGGATCACGACGTGTCGGCATTTTAGAACGAGTGGTAATGTTCTTGATGATCGAAATGTGGCGGAAGTAGTCTCAGTTCTGAAAATATTGAAATCATTCTTTCGCATAATTAAGGATATTTTTTCACCTCAATTAAGGGCATTCTCCTGATTAACGTATTAAAATTAAGTGATTAATAAAATGGGATTTCCATTCCATTAATGCGGCTTTTCAGCAAAAAACCTGCAATGCACCGGCTCCAGAGCCTTTTCACCATGTCTGTCTACCAGCTCTTGCCCGACTGCCCATATGATCGCCGGGGGTAATACGATTGGGCAAGCCACCCATGCTGAGCGATGTCCGTATCCTCGGCTCCAAGCGGCAGACTCTGGCCGCGCTGCACGCCCGCCTTGACCAACTGACACGGCAGCGTCTGGCAGAGATACGGGATCCAGCGCGTTGGCGCGAAATCCTCTCGACCGCGCGCTTCACCCCGCCCCTGCTTCTGGCGGCCATCGGACTGGACTTGTGACGGTTTTGTGTCGGTCATCCGAGTATTTTAAGCTCGTATCAGGAGACCGACGAGACCATGAAGCATACGGAAGATTTCAAGCGCGAGGCCGTGGGGATTGCGTTGAGCAGTGGGCTGTGACGCACACGCGTTGCGGTCGATTTGGGTATTGGCAAATCCACCTTGACGAAATGGATGGTGGCTTACTGTCCGAGAAGGGAAACTATTTTGACAACGCTGCTGTCGAAACGTTTTTCAAAAGCCTGAAGCCGGAACGGCTCTGGAGGCAGAACTGGCCAACCCGTCGTCAGGCCACCGCCGCCACCTTCCAATATATCAATGGTTTCTACAATCCACGGCGACGCCATTCATATCGGGGCGGCATCAGCCCCCTCGCTTTTGAAGCAAGATGGGCATAATCACTTCCTGACCGGCACAGAACCGTCACAAGTCCAGTCGATAATGGCTGCCGTTAGGTCCGCCCTGCGGCCAGAAGCGATACGCAGGACGGCACGCAGATCAGACACCAATGCGTCAAAACAGCCTGCCTCCATCCAGCGCCGGGATTGCTGGTAGACCGCCGACCACGGCGGAAGGTCATTCGGCATGGCGCGCCAGGCAATTCCGTAGCGGATTACGTAGCGCAGCCCATTGAACAGTTCGCGCAATGCATGACGTCGCTGCTCCGCATCCTCGCGCACAGGACCAGATACGGGACAACCAGAGACCATTCTTCATCACTGCACCAATCAGGCACGAAATTACATAACGCCCTCTAGAAATGGAAAGCAGGCCGGGAAAGGACGCTTTCTGCTGGCTTGTTCTGTACGGTAAAGTCAGAGTTGTCATTCCCCCCGTCATGCGGATCGGTATACCAGCACCAGATTGAAATGCCAGTCACGCCATGGGCCGTGAGGATGTCGCGCCATTCGGTCAGGGCCATTTTCTGAACGGCAAGATCGACTGGAACCTTGAGTTGTTCCGGGCTCATCCACGGTCGCTGTAGAATTCCCTGACCGGAACGAATACCCAGTTCGGCAACCCAGACAGGACGCTTCCATTTCTTTCCCAAGACCTGCAGACGGCGGGCATTGTCGGTCATTACGGCAATACGCTCATCCTTTTTATCTGGAAGCGCCGTGTAAAGACTGGTAGCAACCGCATCGAAAAGATCCCAGTGCTGGAATTTCTCAGCCTGTTCAAGACTGTCCGTATCATACACAACGTGACCTGCATAATGGGCCCGAACGGCACTGACGAAAGCCGGCCACTGGGATGCGGTTTCCACGCCGCGCATTTCGGTCCCGGCGATTACCGTTGGCACGTTTTCTTCACGGGCGATGTCAATCAGCGGCATGATGGCTTTCTGGTAATTATCGAACCATACATCCATCTGCGCAGGCGCGACCTCGCCTGCCCAGTGCCACGGAATCCAGAGGTGAATTTTCAGAATGGGTATCAGGCCGGCCGCGCGAATATCACGCAGGCCCTGCCTGACCGTTTCTGGTTGGCTATCGTTACCCAGGATCGGATTAACCGATTCCGGTTTCTCCTGCCAAGTAAAGGCGACAAGCATGCCGGTCTTTGCACCCGTCGCAGCAAGCTGTTTCATCGACACCTGCGCCGCAGGTGAACCCCATGGCGCACTGGGTGACATCTTGATGTTGGCGCCGGTCCAGTAGGTGGGTGTACGGAAAAACAAGAGTAAGCCCACTGTCAATAATGCTACGCCGACAAGAGCAATGCGAAAGATCTTCATGGTTGGGTCACCTGCGTCCATATTCTGTAGATGCCACGTTCGAAAGCCAGCTTGTATCCGGGCATGCCAAACGCCCATATCGTAGGCTTCAGTGCGTTGAGACGATCGATTTCACCCTGATCGGTGTCCGGGTTCATTGTTAGTACATCGTGAGATATGGATCGGAGATCTGTCGTCTGGTTTGTGACATTGACTGGCATGACCAGATTATCGCTTCGACCGGTAAGTGCGATGACGCGATAATCCGTAGTCGGATCGACAATTATCGTGTCATGCCGTTTTGCAATCCATTTTGCAATGGCTTCCTCATCGGCATGTCCTGCGATTTTTGTACCTGTTACAGCCTGCATCCAGCCGTTGGAAAGTGCCTCCCCCGGCACTGAAAGGAGCATCCAGCCAAGTGCAACGGACGCTATCTGAATACCTAATGTCGTCATGCGGTGGTTCGGCGCGGTCTGCCTGGCAATCATGACAAGCGGTCCCGTAAGATAGGGCAGATAGTCAAGGACATGATAAGGCGTGCCACCCAGGGCAGCAATGGCGGGCGCGGTGAAGATCGTAAGCAGGACGACGGCGAACGCACGCTTGTCCGGTGCGGTATCAAAAGGGCGCGACAATACGAGGACAGGGAAAAATGCCACAGCAGCGATCATGAAGATTGGCACGATATCAAGCCGTTCGGCCAGTCCGGTGGCATTGAGGGCATGATCCCAGATGAAATCCTGTCCATGATCAGCATTAAGCGAAGTGATAAACGGTGAAACCCGGTCAATTCCAGCCCAGTTTAGGTAGCAGACAGAAAGGGCCGTCATGGCAACCGGTGTAAATGTCACCAGATAATAGGCAAAAGGCTGCTGCACGGTTTCGTTGCGTGGCTTGGTCAGTATGATCCACGGAATCATTGCGATACACATGATGATCGCAGTCGGATCGGTCATGATAAAAAGCATGGCCGCAAGTCCGAATTTAAGATACGCACCCGGATCCTGCCGCTCGGCGATCTGCGTAAGCGTACTGCATAAATAGGCAAAGATCAGGACAGCAAGCGCATGGCCGCCCGTAGCGGTTGCAACCCACAATACAATCGGATTAAGCGCGATCGCGGCAACGAACAGCCCTGTCCACAATAAACCGGGACGTTGTTCCGGTCTTTCATCTGCTGGAGTGGCGGCGAGCCATATTAGGCCCGCTGTCGAGATAATTGCCGTAATTATGGGAACAACTTCATGCATCCGGCCAAATATACGCGCCGTAAGATCATAAATCGCCGTAGGCAGGTCATATGGCAGGTTACCCAGGATCAGGTCGGCACGGGTATCGCCCCCCGAACGGACGATGTGATCAGAGACTTCTCGCAATATAATATCACTGAGATATTGATTATGCAGAAGCATGAATGCGACAGCACTAAATAGAGCGACCGCCCATAAAAATAAAACAAGCCGCGCCACCCTCATGTGGTGATGTCCTTAAGTTCGGCAGCCGTATGTTTGCTAAGGCCGTGCTGGGTTTTTTCCCAGTAGAAAGGTTTGGTAATCAACTGGATCAGCCCCTTGTAGGCGGCAATGGACTGGAGCACCCAGTACAGGGGCACTGTCAGCGCATAGAGCGCCAGATGCTGATATTGTCGTTTGAACGAGCATAAAACGTAAGTATAGATAAGAAACCCGTTACCCATAAGAAGGTTAACAGTATTCATCGCAACAATAGAGGTCGGAAAGATATTAAGCCCGGTCTGCAGGTGAAAAATCGTAAACAGTACGAACGGTATGCAGAAAATCGGCCCAAGCAGTGCCGTCATGAAGGTGCCGCCAATAAAGAACTGGAACCCCCAGAAGCCAGTTGCCCCTGTCTTGCGATAGAACTGGATGGGATAACGCATATGCACCAGATAGGTCTGCATGTATCCCTTCAGCCATCGCGAGCGCTGCCGGATCCAGTTCGGAATGCTGACATTCGCTTCTTCGTATGTTGTTGAATTAACGACGGCAACCTTCCACCCGCGTTGCGTGATACGCACCCCAAGATCGGCATCTTCCGTAACGTTATAAGGATCCCATGCCTTCAGGGAACGCAGGGCATCCATACGGAAATGATTGGATGTGCCACCCAGCGGAATTGGAATACGCAGGAACTCAAGCGCCGGAAGATAAAAGTCAAACCAGGATGTGTACTCAAGCGTAAACATCCGGGTCAGCCAGTTTTCAGTGGCGTTGTAATAATTGAGACGCGCCTGGATGCAGACGGTTGTCTTCGGCATCTTGTGAAAAGCAACCAGAACCTTTTCAAGCTGGGTCGCTTCAGGTTTATCTTCGGCGTCGTAAATTGTAAGAAATTCACCTTTGGCAAAACGAAGCGCGTAATTGCAGGCCTTGGGCTTGGTGCGCGGTTGTGACGGCGGGACAGCGATGATTTCAAAAGTTGATTCTAGTGCCAGCTTTTTTGCCGCATCAATGGTTTCGATATCATCTTCCTCAAGTACAAGTTTCACATCGAGTTTCGACTGCGGATAGCTGAGATTACGAATTGCATTTACGAGGATGGGAAGAACATCGGGTTCCTTGTACATCGGTACAAGGATTGTATAGATCGGATATTCCTCATGACGCAGGCTGCCGACTTCGCTTTCCTCAACCTTCACGTCAACGTCGCGTCGGCTGGCGACACAGGCGAGGAGGAATTTCAGGATGAAACTTGAAAAGAAAATGACAGCCGCGATGACATTGGCCGCAATCAGAGTCGCTTCCATGCGGAAGCACAGGCATGCGAAAAAGACCATGGCGACAAGGTAAAAAAAGATGATCTGCCGCACTGTAAAAACATTCTGGCCGGAATGTTCGGGGGACAGGCGGGACAGCGCATGAAGTGCATCATCCGACAGCGTCTTCTGACCCAGTTCCTGAACAAGCCAGATAATATCAAAGCGACCGGTACCAACGAAGCTGGTCTGGGGACCGTATTTGCCCACCAGTTCCTGGATCAGCGCATCCGTAGGATTGGCAAGGGCAAATGTGATTCCGTTATTGTCGTTGCGACGCCATGGCAGAAAGGATCGCTCGCTGTACGCATCGATCATTGTTTTATCGAACAGCGTGGGGTCAGGCTTTTCTGTCATGAGGTTGACAAAGTCCAGACCGTAATATTGTGCCAGCGCCTGATAGAACGTAAGCGGTTTCATCCATCGTTTCGACAGGATGATCTCGCCAATACGGGATTTCCAGTTTTTCTGCAGTTCGAGGGCCATCTCGACCTGGTCCGCGTCCAGATAGCCATGACTGATCAGGAACTGACCGAACAGAAGCCTGTCTGTGGATGTCGCCATGTTTCCCGATCCTCTCATGGTTCCCAGTGGCCGGAAGAGCCGCCGAAGGGGATCCATATGCCCACAAAAGGACCCTGACCATCACCCGTGTTCCGACCGGCAAGATCCCGTTCATAACCCGCCTGAAGGCTGACCGGCCCCAGCTTTTTCAGAAGCGAGAAACGCATCTTCGTCAGGTCGAAATTGGTGCTGCTGATCGGATTTCCGTAGTTGTATATCGCCGCATTGTTCATCGTCTGGATGTGACTGAATTCAACCATTACTGTGAACCCGGCGCCAATATTTGTGCCGTTTGTCGCATCAAAGCGCAGTTCATGCGAGCCACGTCCGGTGGTCATGCGCAGGCCGCCACTCATGTCGATATAGGACCACATACCGAACAGCTTGTAGGGACGACCTATGGCATGCCGGACTTCAACAGAAGCGCCGCCAGTCCCGAGTGGCTGTGCAACATCATGAAGCTTGTAGGTCGGAAATCCGACCAGTATCTGCGATGACCCGACCCATGGTTTACCCAGAAAGCCCAGAGGTCGCATTTTATAGCGGGCTCCGACTTCCTGATCGGCAAAGCCAAAATTTTCCTGCCTGCTGTAGTCATTTTTATATCCGACCTGATCCAGCCAGAAATTGCCCAGAAGGGTCAATTTGCGTGTCAGGCCATATTCGACATAGACGTTCGTCTCATTCACATAACTTTGGCCGTTATTGGGAAACCGGAACTGGTTATGGTTGCTGGCAAAACCGTCATTGGCGCTCCAGCGATCGTCCTGAATGATGACGATGCCGTGCCCCTTGGGCTGTGTCCAGGCGGAGGCATATGCATGCCCCGCTCCCAGTACCGCCATACTACAGGCAACGATCAGGCCAGTGAATGCAAGGGCAAGACGCGAAAGATCACGAGTCATTTTTTCCAGACTGCCTCGGCTTGATTTTGTCAATGATGGCCAGGAAAATCAGCGTCAGGGCAAAGAGGCCGCTTCCCAGAATCCACAGCCGGGCGTTCTGGACACGGTCAAGCCAGGTCTGACTGTCAGGATAGGCAATGGCTGGAGGCGCATCATGTGATACGGGTATCACACGCGTATCGAGCGACGTGACCTGTCCATGACGGTCCATAAAGACAAGGTCGCCAGCCGCAGTATCAAAGCCCAGCGGACGGATGGGCGGCGTATCAGCCGTGGGCTTGATCCACAACCCGCGGTTGTTGCCGTTCCGTAGAATGGCGGCAAGTTCGATGTCCGGCAGCGGAGGCGCGTCAAGCAGGACCGCGCCATTGCTTTCGACAATGCGCAGCCGACCGTGATCGAACGCAACGGGCGCCGTGAAGCCGGCCGGCAGTTCCGACCGAAGCCAGATGAAAGACTGCCCGTCCGCCGGCATGCTGGCATCAGCATGGATGACCAGGTTGTACGGGTTGAGGTGAAGCGTATTGATAATGCCACCAAGTGTCGCCATCCATGCATCGGGATGGGACAGGGCATCTGCTGGCAGATATACCGGCGTTGCTGCACCGAAGGTCCGGCCAATAACATTAAGTGTATCGGCCGGAGCCGTAACAGGACTGATCGTGATCGTTGATGACGGCATGATCTGTGCATAGGACGGCGTAAGGGTATTCTGCCCCCCCGTGGAATCCTGCCGCAACAGGTCAAGGCGTACGCTGTCCGTCGTCGCATTGTTCGTTTCAGCCAGCGGCAGATCAACGCTGACCGGACCGCCATGTTCAGGCAAGGCCGCGATGTTGCGCAGTTCCCCGTTGTCAAAGACATGCAGCAGCAGGGGATTGCCCGGTATGCTGGGCGGCACGACCATGTTGAGGTGAATATGACTGGGGGCCTGCTGGCGCATTTTTTCCAGCGGCAGGGTGAACGACCAGGAAGCACGTGTCGCAAGCGACATCGTGTCCCCGGTTACGCCCAGTTCCGATAGTGGAATGACCCGTCCGGCTGGCGGCCCATTGTGCACGGGCATGCTGCTGTCATCGTATGTATTGGCGACCAGCAGATCCGTCCATGGGCTGAGCAGAAGGGCCTGCGGACCAGCAAGGGAGATCACGAGGTGCGTCGGCATGCCCGGCTTGCCAGGAACAAGATGCATACCGTGCATATTCGTTCCAGTGGCCCCATTGTTGCCATTATCGCCAAGGATAATGTCTACAGGCGTTTGGGGGGTGCTATTGGCGGCAACCCAGTCGATGCGGCGCCCCTGGGCCTGCAGGTAGGTGGCAACAGCAAGGATTGACTGGAAATCATGGCCGGTTGTGACAGCGGGGGGAAGCTGGACGCGCACAGTCGGGCCAAGCATGGTTAGAAAGCCGCGGATGGAACGTGCACCGCGGTCTGCATCGTCAAAGACGAATCCGCTGTCGGGGAGAATATGGACATACCCACGGCCATGGGTCGTGCCTTTGTCGGTAAAAACGGGATTCACCCTTACCGCAAGATAACGACTTTCAAGGTCATGCACGGTCAGTGGTATATTGACCATACGGTCTGTATTCGCATCTGACAGATCGCCGATCGGCACCTGCACGCGGGGCAGTCCATTGATGAAGACCTGCAGGACCGAATTCTGACCAAGCCCCGGCGCCACGTCGAGGTGGAGACCAATATGGGCATTTGCCAACGCCATGTCCGCTGGCACGCGCATGTAAAAATTTGCGGGACTTTCGCCATCAAGAAGCGAAATGCCGTCCGTCATCCCCTGCTGGGCAAGGGTGCTGACGGTTTCCGCATGGAGCGTCGTGGCGGATAGAAGGCAAAACAGGCTGCTGGCAAGCAGGTACTTACCATAATCGGACTTCATCAGGGGATTCTCACGTCTTTAATGTGATGCAGAACGCACGCGGGGGGAGATAAAAACTTCTACAGAATTCAGTCGTTTAGTTTTGCCTGAAATCCTGTGGACGAACATTATCCTTCATGCACATGGGAGAGTTGTTTTATGTTCGCGCATAAATGTCTTCGATGCGGACGATATCATCCTCTCCAAGATAGGATCCGGACTGGACCTCGATGAGGGTCAAAGGAATTTTCCCTGGATTTTCAAGACGATGAACGGCCCCAAGTGGGAGATAAATGCTCTCGTTCTCATGCACCATGACCTGTTCAGTATCACGCGTCACAATGGCCGTACCCTCAACAACAACCCAGTGTTCCGCGCGGTGAAAATGCTTTTGCAGCGACAGCTTGTGACCCGGATCGACGTGGATACGCTTGACCTGAAAACGATCGCCCTGGATCAGACTTTCGTAAAAACCCCAAGGCCGATACATACGGATATGATTGGTTGCCTCCGGTCGTCCAGCGGCCGTCAGACGCGCGACCATAGCCTTGATATCCTGCGCCCGGTTACGATGAGATACCATGACGGCATCACGTGTCACGACTACAACAAGATCCTCTACGCCGGTCACGGTGGCAACAATCCCATCGGAACGGACGTAACAGTTCTTCGCCCTGTCGAGAAAGACATTTCCAAACGTGGCATTCCCGTCTTCATCCTTGGGCGTGATTTCCCATAGCGCATCCCAGCTACCGATATCCGACCAGCCGAAAGCGGCGGGGACGACAGCCGCGGCCTTTGTGCGTTCAGCTACGGCGTAGTCAATGGAAATATCGGGGGCGTTACGGAATGCATCCGGGGCCAGACGGACAAAGTCATGATCAACCGTGCGGTTCTTCACGGACTCCCGCACGCATGCGTACACATCCGGTTCAAAGGTTTCGATTTCACGAAGCAGCACGCTTGCTTTTGCAACAAACATCCCGGAATTCCAAGAAAAACGTTCATCACGTACGAACTCGGCAGCACGGGTCGCGTCCGGTTTTTCCAGGAACTTTGAGACATGGTAAACATCAGGCACGTCATCCAGTTCGGCACCACGCTCTATATAACCATAACCGGTTTCCGGCTTGGTCGGATGTATACCGAAGGTTGCAATATACCCTTTTGAGGCCGCGTCCACGGCTGATGCCAGGGCCTTGTGCAGTTTTTCCTGGTGCTGGATGGCAGCATCCGCAGCCATGATCCACAGGATGGCGTTCGGGTGCTGTGCCGCAATCAGAAATGCCGCAGCGGCAATGGCAGGGGCGGAATTGCGTGCTGCCGGTTCAAGCACGATCTGCGCGTCGGTAATGCCTACTTCACGCAATTGCTCCGCCACAATGAATCTGTGGGCTTCATTACAAACTATGACTGGCGGCGAAAAGCTTTCACACTCACCACGTAGTGCGGTTTCCTGAAGGAGTGTCTGATCCGAGAGCAGTGGCCAGAACTGTTTGGGAAAGCTGCTGCGTGAAACAGGCCAAAGGCGACTACCCGACCCACCTGACAGGATGACGGGGATAATGGTGCTGGACGCGGGCAGCCCTTGTACCGTAGCCATTTAGCATAAAAACCTTTTATTGCAGAATATTTCTTGAAATGTCTATATCCTGCATCTCCTACACTGGTATTAACGTTTATTAAAGTACTTTTTTATACCACTGGAACAACCTGATCCGTGTCCTGCTAAAGAGTGATTATAAGTATGATAAATGGTTTCGTATTGCAGGATACATAGGAAGACTATCCTATCCCCTCGAGCCTCTTTACCATGAAACAAACCACCACCGTGGGTTGCAACATCGGTAATTCCTTATCGCCGCCGATCTGGACCTACAACGGTTTTGTGTCAGTCATCCGAGCATTTGATTGAGGCACCAATGTCCTGATTTTGGGCTCAAGCAGCAGGTATTGATGGTTTTGGGTGATGACTCTCGCTCTGCGTCCGGGGCAGAGCGGGGAACATTATAGTCTTGTTTTCTAAATTGGGGCGCTGATCCGCTCCAGGAACAGAAAGCGGCGCATGTTGTAGACAATATTGGCCAGTCCGATCCTCATGGTAGCACGGGTGATATCCACTGTCCGGACAAACAGTCCCGTCTGTGCTTTCTGATCAGCCAAGACATGCTCGACACGGGACCGGACGACGGATTTTCCAGCATTTGATCTCTGGACGTGTCGGGGCGCAGGCCTGAGATGAGGCTTTTTCCTGTAAATCTTTGAGGCAAAGCCCTGCTTTCCCATGGAGGCTTCATGGGCCTTTGACCAATAGGCCATGTCGCCACTGATCAGGAAGCGCAGTTCATCCCACGCGATCAGTTCCAGAATGATGTCGGGATCGGCGCCTTTCAGTTCGGTATGGCCGTCAAAAACCCTGTCGCCATTCATGCCGATGTTCAAACCGTCCTCCCCTCCTCCGTCCGGATAGTGCGACACGACCCCGTCGCCGCATGTCAGTATGGCAGGGGCCGCAAGGAGGAGCCGTGCCCCACAGGCCTGCCTGAAGAATATGGATGTCCGGCTATGGGCGCGCGTTGTCACGGCATCGTGGACAGGATGAAGGGGTCTGCGTTCATGAATGGCGGCGTCTTTTCTATCTGGGTATTATAGACCCACGTTGCATTCCCGCCATCGGGTGTCCGGCGCGGGTGATGCGATTACGGAAAAAGGCTGTTGGGAATGGTGGGATGACGGTCCCAGAACCCGCAATGATGGCGGGCCGCCACGTCGCGCTCGATCCGGATCCCTCCATCGGCTGGCAGCGCCAGCACCGTGACATCGGGGGCCTGCGGGGTCCACGCCGGCCATGGCGCGGTCGTGCCCGATCGTCCGAACGTGGCCCACATATCCATCATCCGGACAGACAACGCCTGCTGCGCGGGCGATAGCGGACCGGCGACGGACTTGTAACCAAACAGGTACAACAGTTCCGCCGTATGGGACGCGCCACGGTCAAATCCCGGGGCATCCGGCAGTTTCATGGCAAGCGAGCGGAAGGGGGGTGCTGTCCGGTCAGCAAATTCATAGACGGCAACACGTGTTGCGCCAGCCAGCACAGCAGCCCCTCGCAATGCGGGGCAGACCAGCATCTGGTCCGTGCGTAGGGCGGAAAGGGTATAGACAGGATCCTGCCCCGCAGCGAGAGGATATTCCTTTTGCAGATCCGCTGCGAACCCACTGTAATCCTGCCGCAGCAACGTGTGGTACCGGTCAGTTGACAGCGGATAATATCCTGCAAGAAATGTCCGCAGTTCATCGCGGTTGAAGCCGATCAGGACCGGAACGGAACCCACGGCGCCCGCCCGGATTGCCGCATCTACCGACTGTGGCTGCAAGGTGCTGCCGGAGGGCGTGATCGGAAACAGGGGACGGGAGACGGATGTCCCGTCCTTCAGCCGGACAGTTGGTTGCTGCCATACCGTATTCCATGCCGCAAGCAGGGCTGGAACCGGCAGGCGCTTCATGCAGGACAGTGGATCAGGCCCCGTGCAGCCTGCCGCCTGCGCCGTTGCCGTGCCGATCGCCTCCATTACCGCGCGCGTGGGCCGACCTGGACAGAAGCCGCTCTGCATGATTGCCTGCGTTACAAGCCCATGTGCGGCGGGTGCGGTCAGCACGTCACATATATTGGCGGCCCCGGCGGATTCTCCCACCACGCTCATGCCCATGGCATTGCCACCAAACGCCGCGATATTGTCGTGGGTCCATTTCAGCGCCGAGATGATATCGCTGAGTGCCAGATCCCCCTGGGGGTGCCCCCGGTCACCCCCAAGGGCCAGGAAACCCAGAACCCCCACCCGATAAGTGGGGATGACGACGATGGAATGGGTGCGGGTGGCGAATTCCGTCCCGTCATAGCTGGCGGGCGTGCCGGTCTGGTTGCCGCCACCATGAATGAAGACGGTTACCGGAAGGTGGGCCCGCGCATCCACGTCAGCGGGCCGATAGATGTTGAGGTAAAGGCAGTCTTCATTCACCGTCTCGCCTACATCGGCGCTGATCGGCGCGGAACAGCCCTTGCGCGCGGCCGTGGCCCGGATGGGGGCGGGATAGGTCGCAAGGGCCGTGGATAGCTGCCACCTGGCCTGTCCCATGGGCGGTGCGGCGAACGGAACGCCAAGGAAAATATCCGCATTCCCTTGCTTCATGCCCGAGATCACCCCCGCGGGCGCCGTGACCGAGGGGGCAGCGGCCTGCGCCGCCGGTGCCGCCAGCATGCCGGTAGCAGCAGCAAGAGCAGCCGTCAGAAGCCTGCACGCTAACGTCCGTTTCCGCATATCATCACCTGATCGTAATTCATTGCATTTCCCTATCATCACAAAAAACGTGCCAATCCGGTTTGGGTACTGCATCACGCAGGGCCGCCGTACGATGATCTGCTCGCTCAGGACGATGCCTGCTGCCTGAACCGCGTAGCCGCAACGGGCAAGGTTGGCGGGTATCAAGACTCAGATTGATTACAGACACCAATCCCGGAGCAATTAGTGGCAAAGACCTTCCCTGATGGTCGACAACACGCTGGCCCGGCGGTTTTCCGCAATGTGGAAGGTTTTATCTACCTTGCGGTCGTGCCCGATCCCCAACCCGGCGCGCAAAACCATTACTGATCCGAGGAACGGGCAAGCGCCCATCAGTCCCGCAAAAAGGTAGGCTACAGCACGTCCAAAAGGATCCTCCATGCAGCCTGCCTGATCGTGCAAGATTGCGATCAGAATGAAGTGGAGATGGTTCCGGTCATGCTGAAACGTGGTTCAACATAAAACTGTGCCCCAGATGAACCCGCAATATGCTGTCCATTCAGCAGCGTTACCGCATGATAGTTATCCGCGACCCCGGTCGTACCCGTCCGGACCATGGAACCGGTCAGGTTTGTAAAATTCAACCGGAACGTAGGGGATTTCGCCACCAGGAAGGGCGAAAAACGATACCCTAGCGAGATGGTATCGGTGACATAGCCCGGTATCCTCTCATCCCCTACCAGGGTAACGGACTGCGGGCCTGTATAATGCACGGTGGCATTGGCGAAGAAATGCCTGTTATCGTAAGTCAGGCCAAAATTGGCCATGACATGAGGCGCCATGATCGCTTCCTTGCCCTTGGTGGGCAGATAGGACGTGCCATACTGGACATTCGAATCCTGGTGCGCGTTGAGGTATTCAAACGAAACATAGGGGCTGAAATGATGAAACGGATGCGTGGACAGCATGATGTCGAAACCACGTGCCGTCTGGTTGCCCGCATTGACGGTACTGTACGAATTATTTGCGTTATAGACACTCAGGAGACGATTTGTAATCGCATAGTTGAATAGCGACAGGTCAAAAATGATATAGCGGTTATTATAACGGTACCCCAGTTCTTCCTTGATCGTGTACTGATTGCGGGGCAGCGATGTGTTTGCCGAAAGGTTGCTGGGATCAGGCGCGCGGAAATCCCCCTGCGCATTGACGTAAATCTGATGGTGGCGATTGAAGGTGTACGACGTCGAGAAACGCGGCAGGGGCACCACAGAATTCGACCCCATGGTCTGGTGCGTCAGATAATTGTCGAACCAGTAGTTCATCATGGCAAATTTGAAACCGGCGGACACGACCAGACGGTTCTGGAGGTATTTTGCCGTATCCTGAATGAACAGCGCGTGAATCTGGTCGCCTGTCTGCTGGTTTGACGAATAATCACGCTGACCGTTCTGGAAATAGGCGGTGGACAGGTTATCGGGATCATTGGAGAAACCGTTCTGGTTTACCGCGCTGTTCGGGCCCCACTGCCGACTTTGCGTATAGCCATACCAGTATCCAAATGTCATCTGGTTATGACGTGAAATATCGTAGGTCAGCTTGATCGTGGCGCCCGTAGTGGGTGTACGCTGGTCATAGTAATTGACCGAAAGCTGCGAGGGTGACACCGCACTGCCATTGGCATAGGTCAGTCCGGACCCGGCTTCGCCGCTGACGGATGAACTCCATCCACGTCCGTAGGCAAAATAGGGCACCAGATCAAAATGCAGCCGGTTTGTCAGACGCAGATGCACGGGCAGGGTCATGAATACTTCATTCCATGGCCCTTCCTGGTGATTACCCCAGAAATTCGGACTGCCCGGATCACTGCTGGCGCCCCATGTGCCCGTTCCGTGCTTCTTGGCATAAAACTGGTCAGCCGTGGGATAGTTATAGATTCCGTAACGTTCCTGGTTCCATGACAGGAAGAATTTTATGTAGGAATCCGTCCCGATATCCTTCTGCACGCCAAAATCGATATGCTTCTTGTCCGATGCGCCCGCACCGATCCAGTTATCGGCATGGGTATGCGAAAACGAAAAGAACGAGCGCAGGCCGGTCTTGCCAATGTCCCCGCTTTCCAGCCGGATAAACTGCCGGGACATGTCATTGGTGCCATATGAAAAATCCGTCAGGCCGCCAAATTTGTGGCTGGGTGTATGCGTCATGACATTCATGACCCCCAGCGCCGCCGACGTAACGGGCTGGTCAATGGCGGATGTTCCCGGCGTGACCTCGATACGGTCCATGTTTTCCGTATCGATGTCTTCCTGAAGGTATTCGGTGCCGGATGTCACGACCGCGCCATCAATCAGCAGTGCCATATCCCCGTCGTTCAGGCTGCGGCTTTCAATCGAACCGCCCGTCATGCCCGATGTATCCTGCGTTGATACGTTCAGGCTGGGCAGGTTCTTGACCATATCCAGCGCCGTCCCCGCCGGACTGCGCATATCCATGAACTGCCGGGTTACAGTCTGGATGCTGTGCGATGCCCTTTCCTGCCGCATCATGCCGCCGCCGCCTGCCCGGCCGGAACTGACCTGCAGGATTTCCGGGGCCGAAGTGGCCTGCACGGAATGCGCGCCCCGCGCCACCGTGCCGGATGATGAAGCAGGGGATCCGGAAGATGCGGCATGACGGACTTTGGTCGTCTCGTTCGTACCATTCACGCCCTGCGCATGTGAAACAGCAACAAACCCGGTGGTACCGAGAAGAAATGTCGTTAATAACCAGTATCTGCCGTGAAACATGGCACCTGCAACCATATCGGATCCCCCCGTAAACGATAACATGCTTTACCTGATGGACTGCGTCACCCGGCAGAACAGCGTGTATGGGAAACGATTGCCATGATTCTAAATACCAAGTCCATCCTATTGTTGCCGAATAGGAATAATAAATTTATTCCGTATTTCGCCAAAAATAGCCAAAAATAGGCAGTCTTATTGCATACAGCAGGCCCATTCCCTCCCTATGCATCCAACTGAAAACCACCATTTATCATTGCATTACAAAAATATATGGCAACCGTTGGCAATGGCGGTTTTCCGTTGCCATGGCCACTTTGGCCCATCGCTTTCGTAATTCATATTCCAGCGCGGGTGTTGCAGATTGACGACAGTTCAGAAGCGCATGCCGGAACAGCCTTCCCACCCTGACGCCGCGCGCTGGACACCACGACATCGAAGCAGCCTGCGATTGGCCACACGGCCGCGCGACATCTGCATTCAGGCCCTCGACCTATGCCCCACAGCGCAATATCCTGAGGGATCAGGAGATCGGGCATAAACCGGACCGGCAGCCTGAATACGTTGTATTTCCCACCACCTGCGTGGGTGTGAAAACCGAGGAGACACCAGACAGGTGACCAAGCGCATAACCCTGGCAGACCTGGCGGAACAGACCGGCCTGAACATTTCTACCGTAAGCCGCGCCCTGTCACGACCGGACCGGGTCAGCAACGAGACGCGGCGACTGGTTGAAAAGGTCGCCTCTCAACTCGGCTACGAAACAAATGTTGCCGCCCGAAACCTGAGCCGTGGCACAACGGACACCATTCTGGTGCTGGCCTCCAGCTTTTCAGGCCAGGCGATTTCTCCGGTTTTTACCGGAATTCTGCTGGGTGTGTGCGAAGAGGCAAAAGCCCTTGGCCTGAACGTCATGCTGCGACAGTACCTGGAGCAGACGATTTCAGCCAGCGATGTCATGCGCTACCTGCAGGCTGGCGTGGCGGACAGCGTATTGCTGGTGGCGACCGAACAGTGGCTGCCACCGGCAGAGCGGAGCCCGGATGAGGGAACGTTGCCGGTTGTCAGTATTTTCAATGATCTGACGACCTCCGGGCTAACCAGCGTCATGACACAGGAAGTGGACGGATACGTCGCGATTGTCGATCATCTGGTCGAACGTGGACACCGTCACTTCGCCTTCGTATCCGGGCCGGCAGGCATCGGCCATGAACATATTCGCTATAATGCAGTCAAAAGCAGGCTGTCCACACTTGGGCTGGGCAAGAAACTGGTACGTCTGGAGGGCGGTCCGTTTGACATGGCATCAGGCACGAAGGCGGCTCAGGCCTTTCTTGCATTGAAAAAACGCCCAACCGCCGTGATCTGCTGCAGCGACGGGCTGGCGCTGGGCTTCATGCACACGGTTCTGGGAAGCGGCCTGCGCGTGCCGGAGGATGTTGCCATCGCAGGCTATGACGGCATGGACTACACCGCCTTTACCAGCCCGTCCCTGACCACCGTTATCCAGCCCACGCTGGAAATCGGCCGCGTTGCAGTGCAGGTTCTGGCCGATATTCACAATGGCCGGATCACGACCCCCCGCCTTGTCGCCCTTGCGCCAACCTTTGTTGCGCGCCAGTCGACGTGATCTGATTCGGCAACCGTTTGCATTCCTGTTGCATTCCTGTATGTAGGTCCTGAGACTACATTTGCGGCCGTTTCGTTACAGTTAATACATACCCGCGCCGCATGTAGACTTATCAGGGAGCGCATGCAGGTGAAAATCGGAACAGATCTGGTTACTTTCTACAACCCTGCTTTCTGGGATGTCAGTACGGAGCCGGAAGTCGACAGTCTGGCCGCAGCGGATGGCCGGACATTCTGGACCCGGATACTCGACAGCCTGCACGCTGCAGGAATAACGGGGATTGAACTGACCTTCCCGCCATTTGACCAGGCCGGCGCCATGGCGGCATTCGGGTCGGAATCCGCCCTGGCCCATGAACTGAAAACCCGGAACCTGGAAATCTGGTCAGCCTTTTTTCCGGCTCTGGATCGTATTCCCGTTGGTGAATACGCCAGCGCCGAACCACGGATTCTGGCGCGGGTCGAGACAGCAGCGCGCTTCCTTGCCGCAACGGGGGGAACGGTGCTGGTGGCGGGACTGCCCTGTCGCGCCACCTTTCTGTCCGAACCGCCCGCGTTTGTGGACCTTGCCTTTGCCGCTCCCATCGCCAGCCTGCTCAATCGCATGGGGTACACGGCTGCCCGCCATGGCATCACGCTGGCGATCCATACGGAAGCCCACACCGTTGCCTGCGCCCCGCGTGATGTAGACCTGTTCATGCTGCTGACCGATCCGCGTTATGTTTCGCTGTGCCCCGATCCGGCGCATATCATCCTTGAAGGGGGAAACCCGGCGGATGTGCTTGGCCGGCATGTTGAACGTGTCGTGGCCATGCACTGGAAAGACGCAACCCGGGCCATGCCGGTCGATACCCCCATCGGGCAGGACATTCATGCCCGGCACCGGAACTATTTTTGTGAACTGGGCAATGGACAGGCCGATTTTGGCCGGCTGGCCACCCTGCTTGCCCATGCGCCGCTCCGGTGCGGCCCCATTCTGGAACTTGATGCGTGTCCCCGGCCCGTGCCCGCGCTGCGGCGGGGCGTTACGTTCGTCAACCTCCTGACCAGAAGGGGTATGGCATGAAAGGCCCCGGCATTTTCGCTGCCCAGTTCATCGGGCCCGACGCCCCTTTCAACACCCTGCCCGGCCTGGCGCAGTGGGCAGCCGGACTTGGATACAAAGCACTCCAGCTTCCCACGCATCTCGACCATATCTTCAACCTTGAACGGGCGGCATCCAGTCAGGATTACTGTGACGAGATCCGGGGGATGCTGGCGGAACATGGTCTGGTCATCTCTGAACTGTCCACCCATATCCAGGGCCAGTGCGTTGCGGTCCATCCGGCCTATGATATCCAGTTCGACCGGTTTGCTCCCACATTCGTGCAGGGTAACCCCGCGGCGCGCACGCAATGGGCCATTTCCCAGCTGACGCTGGCCGCACGGGCGTCATCACGGCTGGGACTGAAGGCGCATGCCACCTTCTCCGGCGCGCTGGCGTGGCCGTATCTTTACCCATGGCCGCCACGTGATGACGGTCTGATCGACCTTGCCTTCTCCACGCTTGCAGCACGCTGGCGCCCGATTGTGGATGCGTTTGATGAAGCTGGCGTCAACCTGTGTTTTGAACTGCACCCCGGCGAGGATCTGCATGATGGCACAAGCTTCGAGCATTTTGCCGCATTGCTTGGCAACGCCCCGCGTTGTGCAATCCTGTACGATCCCAGTCATATGCTGCTGCAGCAGATGGACTACCTTGCCTTTATCGACCTGTACCACGACAGGATTGGCGCGTTTCATGTCAAGGATGCCGAATTTCACCCAACCGGCAGGCAGGGCGTGTACGGCGGCTTTGCCAACTGGCGCGACAGGGCCGGACGGTTCCGTTCCCCTGGCGACGGGCAGATCGACTTCGGCGGCGTTTTTTCACGCCTGACCCAGTATGGCTATGACGGCTGGGCGGTACTGGAATGGGAATGCTGCCTCAAGACCGCAGCACAGGGCGCGCGTGAAGGCGCACCCTTCATACAACGCCACATGATCGAAATGACCACGCAGTCATTTGATGACTTTGCCGCAAGTTCCCTGTCGGATGACGAACGGCAGCGCTGTCTTGGCCTGTAAATTTCAGGAGAATGACATGAAGAAATGGCCTGTCGGCATGATCGGCGGCGCGCCCGGCTCCTTTATGGGAGACGTGCATCGCCGCGCGCTGGCCCTGACCGGACAGTTCTCGCTGGTTGCGGGGTGCCTGTCACGACATGCTGGCCCGGCACTGAAGGCAGGACAGGCGCTGGGACTGGACCCGGCGCGCACCTACACTGACTGGACGCAGATGGCACGGGCCGAAGCGGCCCGGCCGGACGGTATCGCCCTTGCCATTATCGTCACCCCCAACGATATGCACCTGCCCGTCGCTGCCTCCTTTCTGGAAGCAGGCATCCCTGTACTGTGCGAAAAACCCCTTGCACTCACATTGGAGCAGGCCCGGCATTTTGCCGAGCGTTTCATCGCGCAGGCTCAGGACATGGTCGTGGCCTATACCTATAGTGGTTACGCCATGGTACGTGAAGCGCGCCGGCTGGTGCAGGATGGTGCACTGGGCGCGCTCAGGAATATTCAGGTTGAATACCTGCAGGACTGGCTTGGCGATGCTGATAGCGATGGCGGATGGCGGCTTGACGCGCGCACCGGTGGCGCGGGGGGCTGCCTGGGGGATATCGGGACACATGCCTTCCATCTGGCGGAATTCGTATCCGGCCTGCGGTGCGAAGTGCTCTCGGCCCGGGTTTCCCGACTTGTACCCCGCCGCGCCGTGCCGGATGATGCGCAGGTACAGCTACGCTTTTCCAACAATGCGGTCGGTAGCCTGTGGGTCAGTCAGGTTGCAACCGGATGTGGCAATGCGCTGAGATTACGCCTGTTCGGGGAAAAAGCCGGACTGGAATGGAACCAGGAACAGCCGGACAGCCTGATCATTTCCACAGCGGATGGCCGCACGACCCATGTCGCGCGTGGGGGAAGCGTGGTCCAGACCCCTTCCCTGCTGCCGCGCGGCCATCCCGAAGGATATGAGGAAGCCTTTGCCCGGCTTTATGCCGATACGGCATCCCTGCTGGGTGGTCATGACGCCCCCCTCCTGCCCCGTCTGCCCGATGGAATACGGGGGCAGGAGTTTATCGAAGCCGCACTGGAATCCGGCGCGCAGTTCGGCGCATGGACCCTGCTGCAGGCATAGCCACACGGCCGCGACTTAATTTTTTGCACCATCAGGAACGGAATATGACCGGAACAGGATACGACGTCATTGTCGTGGGATCGGGGGCTGCCGGCGGCTTCGCGGCAAAGGAACTAACGGAACAGGGGCTGTCCGTGCTGGTGATCGAAGCCGGGCGCTCACTTTCCGACAGCGACATCAAACCGCCTGCGAACAAACGCGGCGGCGACAACGTGCAGCTTTTCCCCCGTATCAGGGCCACACTGTCGGGCCAGCACATACAGTCCCGCGTGGCGTTCTTCAGCGAGACGCTGAAGCACCTTTTCGTCAACGACCGGCAGCATGGCTACACGACCCCGAAGGACGCCCCTTTCCTGTGGATCCGGGGACGACAGACGGGCGGGCGGCTGCATGCGTTCGGGCGCGTACTGTTCCGATGGTCCGATTATGACTTCAAGGGTGCAGACCAGGGTGCCGGGGGCGTGGACTGGCCCATATCATATGCAGATCTCGCGCCGTGGTATGAAAAGGTGGAAACATTCCTTGGCATCCATGGCACCCGTGATGGCATTGAAACCGCGCCTGATGGTGTAATGGCCCAGTCCACCCCCCTGACGCCAGAGGAACGCAGCTTCCGCAACGCAGTAGAAACACGCTGGCCAAACCGGCATGTGGTGCCCTGGCGTTTCAATCCCCATAATGGCGGCCCGCTTCCCAACTCCCTTAAAGCTGCAATGGCAACAGGAAGACTGACGGTCCAGTCAGACGCCGTGGCGCGCGAAGTCATGACAGACCCCGCGTCGGGACGCGCGACAGGTGTATGCTATGTCGATCGCAGGACGGGCACGGCCTGCGTCGCCCATGCGAAAGCGGTGGTTGTCTGCGCATCGCCCATAGAAAGCGTGCGTCTGCTGCTGAATTCACGCAGTCGCCTGCATCCCGATGGACTGGGGAACAGTTCCGGCACGCTTGGTCATTATTTCATGGACCAGTGCCCAAGCCTCATGTTTGGTCGCTGGCCCGCAACCAGCCGGGAAGGTGAGGATGCGCCCCTGCCCGTCCATACCCTGTTTGGCACTACGGGCGGGCTGTACATTCCCCGTTACGAAAATGCCTGTGGAGCACATGATCCCGCTTTCAAGCGCGGTTATACATACCAGGGCTCCATTGGCCGTCATGCATCAGTCGGGGGAAGCGAAGTGCCGGTTACGATCATGGGCTTTGGGGAAATGCTGCCTTATCGCACCAACGCCATCACCCTTGACCCACGCCGACGTGACAGGTGGGGGATACCCCTGCCCCATATCCGCTGCGCACCCCATGCAAATGAACGCGCCATGCTGCGCAAGCAGATCCGCGATTGCGCGGACATGATCGAGACGTGTGGCGGTCATGTTGACTTCTGGGCCTCGCCCCTTGGGCTGGGGGAAGGTGACGCAGGGCTTTACCCTGGCAAACCTTTTCCCATACGCTGGTTCATACGCAAGATGTTTCCAAAAAGCATGACCATGGGGGCCGCCATTCATGAAAGCGGCGGGGCACGGATGGGCAATGATCCTGCGACTTCCGTGCTCAATCCATTCTGTCAGGCATGGGACGTGCCCAACGTATTTGTCACGGATGCTTCCAGCTTTCCTACTGGCGGGGCACTGGGCACGACACTGACCGTCATGGCGGTCAGCATGCGGGCGTGCAATCATCTGGCCAAAGAACTCCGGGCTGGGCGCCTGTAACCATTCATTCCAGCCTGGAGGCCAGTGATGTCATCCATAACCAGTGAAGTCTCCCTGCGTGAGAAAGTCGCTTATGGATGCGGCGACCTTTCTTCCAACCTGATGTGGGGCATGACTTCGTCATACCTCATGTATTACTACACAGACATATACGGGCTGCCTGTGGCCGCCGTGGGGTGGATCCTGCTGGTGGCGCGGGTGTTTGACGCGTTCTGTGATCCCGCTATCGGTTATGTCATTGATCGCCAGGGCGGACAGATTGTTCCCCGGCTGATCCGTTCGCTGGCACTTCCGTTCGGGGTGGCCGGGTTTGCATGCTTCCTGCCCCTGCCACTTTCCCCGCACGGGAAAATACTGTGGGCCTTACTGACATATATTGTCCTGGGCGCCATCTATTCCTGCATCAATACGCCCTATGGTGCATTGGGTACGATGATCACCCGCCAGCCGCATGACCGGGTTGGGCTGAATGCCTTCAGGATGATGGGCTGCCAGGGTGGGCAGTTCATTGTATCGCTGTCTACAATTCCGGCCATTACATGGCTTGGTGGTGGAACCGGCATGATGCAGCGCCAGCATGGCATGGCGCTGTATGCGCTGGGCCTTGCCCTTACCGCGACAATCCTGTGGCGATATGTCGGCCGCGCCTGCATTACACGTTACCCGCCACAGCCCGCGTGCCATTCACCTGTGGTTGTGTTGCGCACGCTGGCGCAGAACCGGTGCTGGTGGCTGTGCAATGCCCTGGTGTTCCTGCAGTTTGCCGGGCTGGCCGCGCTGTACGGTTTTGCCCTGTACTATGCCCGCATCATTCTGGGAGGCACCGAGGAAATGGGGGGTATCCTCCTGACCGTAGCCACCATAATGGGGTTTGTCGGTGCCGTTATATGTCCTCACGTCGTCCGCCGCCTTGGTGTCATCGGCAGCGCAATTGTCTGCGTGATCATTCAGGTCATGGCGTATCTGCTGCTGGTATCAGCCGGACACTCCTTATCATTTTTCTTTGTGGGCTTTGTCATACTGACGCTGGCACAGGGTGTAACCTCCCCGCTGTATTATGTGCTTCTGGCACATGGCATAGATATGGGCAGGATGACGTCGCCGGTAAATACAGCCGGAATGGCCTATTCAATCAATACTCTGGTCACAAAAATGTCCATGGGTGTGACGGGATTCATACTCGCCTCTTTTCTTGCCTACGGCCATTATGCAGCCAATGCTCACATCGTTTTACCCAGCCTGAAACACTGGGTCATGGCAGGCTTTGTCTGGCTTCCGCTTGGGGCAGTCGCCCTGCAACTCGTCTTTCTGGCCCTATGGCCATGCGGCACGGTGGCCACAGTCACAGAACGCTAGAGCACGTCCACTGCACTATGAATCGTGTGGGGTGACACGGGCATGGATTGTGATTCACCGTTTCCATTGATAGAGATGGTGATGGCGCGAGCATTGAGTGACGATCTTCGGATGCACGTTCCGGAAGCCGGAGCGGCGGGCGGGTCAGCCCGTTCAGTGGCGAAGCGGTTCGGGATCGGGATTTCGACGGCGATCCGGTGGCTTCGGCGTGAGCGTGAAGGCGGCGAACGGGTGGCGCGCCGTAGGCCCGACCGGATCTTATATAATTAATTTACCTGCTGAACTCGGCTGGGTGTCTGCGATCGGATCCCTGTAACTTTGAGCGAACGGATGGATCGAATTGCCTGCTAGCTGATGCGATTCACCCCAAGTCCCATCGAGCACCAGCCTTCCGGGTCCGACGCATGAAAGGGAGGCTGGATTCCCGGTGATCTTCCAGACGGGCTGGAAATATTATCGGTGCCCAAAGCGGTGACGGGAATGCACCGCCCCGTCCGGGTTCGGCAATCGTTAGGCAATGGTTATGCTTTTCCATCAATAACATCCGATACCCGGATGCAGGATATTTTTTCCTGATATCCTTCTGGTTGTCTGGCAATACCACAATGGAATTCAGGTCAATATCTACTTGACCATTTTTTACGAATAGATATATTCCACCAAAGTTACATTATCTTTGAAATAATATTGTTTTTTTCGGCTAAACATAATCGAAGTGGGGAAATAATTCCTAATGGCGGCTGGAAGTTCTGTGTGGTACGGGTGCGGATCACCAACCAAGTTGCGTATGTGGCTGCTGTCGGCAACCGGCTTGGCTCTGATTGCTCCGGGGCAAGCGCTTGCGCAGTGCGTCACATCCGGCACCAGTGTGACGTGTACCGGTAACACTGGCAGCACGACAACGGTCGAGCCCAGCAAGACGGCACTGATCGGAACCGGTCTTGGCAGTTCGATTTCTTCGGTTACCGTGGCCGCAGGCGCAACAGCAGCCTATGACCGGACGGTCATCAGTGTGGGGTCCGGTAGCACGCCAACGACACCGAATACGATCACGATTAATGGGTCCGTGCTTGGCGGCGGTCAGGACCAGGGCCCCGACAGCATTGGCGGCAACGCCATTGAGTTTGGCAGCAACACCGCCCTGACCATTGCCCGGGGTGGCGTGGTCGAAGTTGTGGCTGGGGGGTCGAATCAGGCCGAAGCCATCAATCCGACGGGTTACAATAATACGATTACCAACTACGGCACGATCAAAACCGATACGGGTGCTGCGGATATCTGGTTTCAGGGCACCCAGTCAACCGCCAATGGCAACGTTAATACAATTGATAATTATGGTACGATTACGGCCGGTTCGCAGGGAACTGGCACTGTAATCGGCAACAGCAATTCTGGCGTTGTCCATTTCACCAATGAGTCAGGTGCGACAGTCAATGGCAACATCACGCTTGGGTCATCCGGCTCCCTGGCAAATGTCGTCACGTTTTACGAAGGTTCTACCGTCAACGGCTCGGTGTCCGGTGGCGGCAATGCGGCGACCCTCGATCTTACAGGTGATGATAAGACCGATACTCTGGCGAATAGTGTAAGCGGGTTCGGTACCCTCGACAAAGATGGGACGGGGTCATGGACTGTTGGATCGGCAGATGCGCCGCTAACGTCGCTCAGCCCCACCCTTGCCGTCAATGTGAATGACGGCACGCTGGTCCTGGCTGGCGATACAAGCGTGACGCAGGCGACAGTCAAAATCAATTCCGGCGGAACGCTGCAACTGGGACAGGGCGGGACCAGTGGATGGGTCGACGGCATTACCTACGATAATGGTACGCTTGCCTTTGACCGGTCCGACTCCAAGACTTTTGCCAGCAATATTACCGGCACGGGTGGCATTGATCAGATGGGTAACGGCACGACGGTTCTGACCGGTACCAATGCCTATAGTGGCGGTACGGTCATTTCCGCCGGAACGCTGCAGGTGGGAGACGGCAGCACCACCGGGTCGATTACTGGCAACGTCACCAACAACAGCAACCTGGTTTTTGACCGTTCTGATGCGACCACATTTGCCGGAAACATCTCCGGTAGCGGGAATATCAGCCAGGTCGGTGCGGGCGCCGCAACGCTGAGCGGCGTCATTTCCGGCACCCAGAATCTGACCCAGGCGGGAACCGGCTCCACGATCCTGACAAATGCCGATACTTATTCCGGCACGACCACAATCTCCCAGGGAAGCCTGCAACTGGGCGATGGCACGACCAGCGGCACGATCGCAAATTCAGCTGCCATTGTTGATAATGGCAACCTCACGGTCGATAACCCGACCACCACCACCCTGTCGCAGGTCATCTCGGGCACGGGCAGCGTGACCCAGAGTGGCAGCGGGACAACAGATCTTACGGCAGTGGAAACCTATGCCGGTGCCACCACGATCCAGAACGGTACGCTGGCGCTTGATGGGGCTGGCAGTATCGCATCCTCCAGCGGTGTGCATGACAATAGCGGCACATTCGATGTGTCTGGTGTCAGCGTTGCTGGAACGACCGTGAATGCGCTGGATGGAAGCGGCACGGTCGTGCTGGGCGACAAGAACCTGACCATCGCTGACGGCAATACCACATTCGGAAACGTCTTTAGCGGCAGCGCCAGCGGCACGGGTAGCCTTACGGTTGCGGGCGGCACGGAAACCCTGTCGGGCGCCAATACCTATACAGGCGGCACGACGGTTGCATCGGGGGCCGGGCTGGACCTGTCGGGCAGTGTCGCGGGCAACGTTGCGGATAACGGCACGACCACGCTGGATGGCGGCACGGTTGGCGGCACGGTTGCCGATAATGGCACTCTGGCCGTCACGGCCAATGGTGGCACGGCAGGCTCCCTGTCGGGCAGTGGTGCGGGCACGCTGGCAGGCGGCCTGACCCTGACCAACGCGGCCGATACCTATGCGGGCGCGCTGTCGGGTGCGGGCGGCCTGACGGTGGCTGGCGGGACGGAAACCCTGTCGGGGCAGAGCACCGGCTATACCGGCACGGCCACGGTGGGGCCCGCCGGGACGCTGGATGTGACGGGATCGATTGCCGGGGATGCCAGCAACGCGGGCAACCTGAACGTGACGGGCACGGTCGCCGGTACGGTCGGCAACACCGGGACGATGGACGTCAATGGCGGCACGGTGGGCGCCACGACGAACAGCGGCACGGTCACGGCGGAAAACGGCACGCTGGCGTCGCTGGACAATACGGGCAACGCGACCCTGACGGACAGCACCGTGACGGGCGCGCTGACGAACGAGGCAACTGGCACGGCCATCGCGACCGGCGGGACGATCGGCAGCGTCACCAATGCCGGCACGCTGACGCTGGGCGCGGGCAATACGGTGACGGGTGATGTCACGAACGCCGCGGGTGGCGCGCTGACACTGGATGGCGACACCATTGGCGGGACGCTGGCCAGCAACGGAACCAGCCTCGACGTGACGACGAACGGCGCATCGGCGGCCTCGCTGTCGGGCAGCGGCAATGGTACGCTGGACGGGACGCTTACGCTGACGAATGCGGCGGATACCTATTCCGGCGCGTTGTCGGGTGCGGGCGGCCTGACGGTCGCCGGCGGGACGGAAACGCTGTCGGGAGCCAATACCTATAATGGTGTGACCACGGTGGCATCCGCTGGCACCCTGGATGTGACGGGATCGATTGCCGGGGATGCCAGCAATGCGGGCAACCTGAACGTGACGGGCACGGTCGCCGGTACGGTCGGCAACACCGGGACGATGGACGTCAATGGCGGCAATGTGGGCGCCACGACGAACAGCGGCACGGTCACGGCGGAAAACGGCACGCTGGCGTCGCTGGACAATACCGGGACCGCGACCCTGACGGACAGCACCGTGACGGGCGCGTTGACGAACGAGGCAGCCGGCACGGCGACGGCGACCGGCGGGACGATCGGCAGCGTCACCAATGCCGGCACGCTGACGCTGGGTGCGGGCAATACGGTGACGGGTGATGTCACGAACGCTGCGGGTGGCGCGCTGACACTGGATGGCGACACCATTGGTGGGACGCTGGCCAGCAACGGGAGCAGCCTCGACGTGACGACGAACGGCGCGTCGGCCGGCTCGCTGTCGGGCAGCGGCAATGCCGCGCTGGATGGCACCCTGACCCTGACCAACGCGGCGGATACCTATTCCGGCGGGCTGTCGGGCACGGGCGGCCTGACGGTCGCTGGCGGCACGGAAACGCTGTCGGGGGCGAATACCTACAGCGGTGCGACAACGGTGGCGTCCGGCGCGGTGCTGCAGCTTGGCACGGGGGGGATGTCCGGTTCACTTGATGGCACGTCCGGCATCAGCGATGATGGCACGCTGGTTGTGGACCGGTCCGATGCATCCACCCTGTCGGCACCGATTTCCGGCAGCGGCGCGCTGGTTCAGGCAGGCACGGGCACGACAACCCTGACTGGCACCAACAGTTACAGCGGTGGCACGACCATTTCCAACGGCACGCTGGCGGGCACGACCTCGAGCTTCGGTTCGGGCGCGATTACCGATGACGCGGCGCTGGATGTCGATGTCGCCTCCACCGATACGGACAGCCTGGCCAACACGGTCACGGGCACCGGCAGCATGACCAAGACAGGCGGCGGTACGCTGGTGCTGGATAACGCCGCCGACAGCTACAGCGGTGGCACGACGGTTGCAGCGGGCACCCTGCAGGTCGATGGCAATGAAAGCCAGATCGGCGGCACGACAACGGTTGCGTCGGGCGCCACGCTGTCGGGTGTCGGGACCATGGGCGGGGATGTCACCATCGCCAGTGGCGGCACGCTCTCGCCCGGTGATGGCGCCAACAGCGTCGGCACCCTGTCCATTGCCGGGAACCTGACCGAAAGCAGCGGGTCCATCGCGAATTTCGATATGGGGCAGGCCGGGACCGTTGGTGGGAAATATAACGATCTGGTCAGTGTCGGGGGCAACCTGACGATTGCCGGCACCCTGAATGTCAGCCAGAGCCCGGGCGGTGATTTCGGGCCGGGTGTGTATCGCCTGTATGATTATGGCGGCACGCTGACCAACAATGGCGTGACGCTGGCCGGGACGGGTGAAACACTGCAGACATCCGTTGATAACGAAGTCAACCTGGTCGTGGCGGCGGCTGGCACGCAGGAGCAGTACTGGGATGGCGGCAACGTCAACGGCGACCACGGCAGCGATGGCACGTCCGGCAACGGACAGGTCGATGGCGGGAATGGCGTCTGGACCGCGCCGGGTGGCAGTGGTGATGGCAACTGGACCAGTTCGTCCGGAACGGGCAACACCCCCTCCACACAGGGCGCATACGACATATTCGAAGGCAAGGGCGGCACCGTCACCGTTGATGACAGCAGCGGCGATGTCACGCTGAGTGGCGCGCAGTTCGCCAATTCCGATGCGTCCAGCGGCGGCAAATATGTCATTACCGGTGATACGCTGTATTCATCCGGATCGGACCTGACGCTGCGCGTCGGTGACGGTACGGCCGCCGGCGCGGCGACGGTCGCGGAAATTGATTCCAAGATTGACGACAGCAAGGTCGCGGGTGGCACGACCCTGACCAAGACCGATGGCGGCACGCTGATCCTGGGCGGAAACAACAGCTATAGTGGCGGGACCGATATCCAGGGCGGCACGCTGGTGGGCACGACATCCAGCTTCGGCACGGGTGCGATCAATGATGAAACGGGCGCCAGCCTGACGCTGGACCAGGGCACGGATGGCACGCTGGGCAACGGGCTGAGTGGTTCCGGCGCGCTGGTGAAGGATGGTTCCGGTGATGTCACGATCGCCAGTGATGATTCCGGCTTTACCGGCAACACCAGTGTCAATGACGGCACCCTGACGGTCGATGGCTCGCTGGCGAATTCCAGCGTGACCGTCGCCGGGGCGGGGACGCTGGCTGGCACCGGGACCGTGGGCTCGACCACCGTTGCCAGTGGGGGCACCCTGTCACCCGCCGGTGGCAATGCGCTGGGGACGCTGACGGTTGATGGCAACCTGAACATGGGTGCCGGTTCCACCTATGTCGTCAATGGCGGGACCGCGGGACAGAGCGACCTGGTATCGGTCACCGGTGGGGCGACCCTGACCGGCGGCACGGTTGAATTCACGGTTCCCAGTGGCACCACACTCAAACCCGGGACCGAATATACCATCCTGACCACCCAGAACGGGGTGACGGGGCAGTTCGCGGGGCTTTCGACCAACCTGTCGGATGCCTATACCTTCCTCTCGCCTGAACTGCTTTATACTGCGGACGACGTGGATATTACGCTGGGCCGGAACACCACGACCTTCGAATCCGTTGCGAATACGCGCAATGAACGCGACGTGGCGGCCGTGCTGGATGGCATGGGTGGCAGCAATGCGATGGTGACCGCCATCGAGCAGCTGAACGGGGCGCAGGCGCGCAAGGCCTTTGACGCCCTGTCGGGCGAGATCCATGCATCCGCCCGGACCGCGTTGATCGAGGACAGTTTCTATGTCCGCAACGCCGCGATCGACCGCCTGCGCAATGCCGCGTGTGATCCCGGCGCCGACGCCAACCAGAAGACGGCAACCCTGAAGGGCCGCAGGACGGACGGCACCTGCATGCAGGACCGCGTGACGCTGTGGGGCGAGGCCTTCGGGTCGTGGGGCCATAATTCCGGCGATGGCAATGCAGGCGGCATGAACCATTCCGTTGGTGGCTTCGTGCTGGGCGCGGATGCGCCGGTCTTCAATACGTGGCGCGTTGGCGGACTGGTCAGCTATGGCCGTTCGACCTTCAGTTCCGAAGGGACCGATGCCTACGGGCACAGCAACAACGTCACGGTTGGCGGCTATGCCGGGACGCACTGGGGTCATCTGGCCCTGCGCATGGGGGCGACCTATACCTGGGCGATGATGTCCACCAGCCGGAGCGCGTCCTTCCCCGGTTTCTATGAAAAACTGAACAGCAGCTACAATGGCGGCGTGGCGCAGGGCTTTGGTGACCTGGGGTATCGCTTCGACCTGGGCAAGACCGCGATCGAGCCGTTTGGTAACGTGGCCTACGTCAACATGCATACGGACAGTTTCCGTGAACATGGCGGGGCGGCGGCGCTGAACGGGCGCGCCATCGATACGGGCACGACCTATTCCACCTTTGGCGTGCGCATGTCGTCCGTATTCCATGCGGGCAATGTCCTGCTGGTGCCCGAAGGCAGCCTGGCCTACCGTCATACCTTTGGTGCGACGGTGCCCACCACGCGGGAAGCCTTTGCCGCGGGCGGCAGTTCGTTTGATGTCGCGGGCGTTCCCCTGTCGCGTGACGCCGCCGTGCTGAATGCCGGGCTGCGCGCACACCTGACGGATCGTCTGGAACTGGGCATTTCCTATATCGGCCAGTATGGCAACAGGTCGGTGGATAGTGGCCTGCGCGGCCGTTTCGCCTGGAAGTTCTGACCGGGCGGCGACGTCCCTCTCTTGATCAATCAATCACCATCTGGCCGGGCGCCCTGTTCCGGCCAGATGCCTGTATGGAATGTGGAATGATGAACTGGAAAATCATGGCAGGCGCGGCAGCCTCCCTTGCCATCCTCGCCGTGGCGGGAACAGAGGTTGCCCAGCATGCCACGGCCTCCACCGCTACAGCCAGGACTGCCCCGGCGGCCACGCCTTCCGCACCGGCACCCGCACCGGCGACGCATCTGCTGCCTGGTGGCGCAACGTCCATCAATGAAACCTATCAGGACTGGCGGGTCATATGCCAGCAGACCGACAAGGCGGCGGGCTGCATCATGGTGCAGCAGATCATGGACAAGAAAACGCACCGGATGGTCATGAACATGGAACTGACCACCGATCCGCAGGGACTGCGCGGTGTTGTCGTACTTCCGTTCGGGCTGGATCTGGGCAAGGGGGTCACGGTAAAGGCGGATAACGCACCCGTCGGGCAGCCGGTCGGCTTCAGGACATGCCTGCCGTCAGGATGTATCGCCCCCTTTGCATTCGATGCCTCTGTCCTTGCGCGCCTGCGGACCAGCAAGACCATGCAGGTTGCCGCAGTTTCCACAAGCGGGCAGACCATTGCCTTCCCGGTATCCCTGAATGGTTTTTCCAATGCGTTTGATAGAATAAATAAAATAAGTAAATAAATCTTTTGCTATGTATTATAAAAAATTATTGTTTCCTGACGTTTATTCTATTGCAATTCCTCAAAATCATAAATGGCTGTTGATTTTCACTGAGAACTGGGCTCTTCCGCAAAGTGTGTGGTGCGAGGACTTGTACTGCGGAAAAGAAGCTGAAAAATCCTGAAGGTATGCAACTTTTGGGGATTTTTCTGTCGTGCCACGCTTCCGGTGCCTTGATTGTTGATTTTCACTGAGAACTGACCCGGGTAGGGCGGAAATTTTCATCGAGATTTGACCCATGCCTTCACACTCCCCGGCAGCATCTGCTGGGGGTTTGAGGAGTGATTGACATGGAGTTTCTGAGTGTGATCCGTCGGTGGCACTGCCGGGATCATCTTCCGATCCGCGAGATCGAACGCCGAACGGGACTGTCACGCAATACGATCCGGAAATATCTCCGGGCACAGAGTATTGAACCGCGGTTCCAGGTGGACTTGTGACGGTTTTGTGCCGGTTGACTGAGCGTTTAAAGCTTTCAACAAGAGAGGCATGAGACCATGGCATTGAAGCAGACAGAAGAGTTTCGCCGCGAGGTGGTGAGGATCGCACTCAGCAGCGGTTTGCCCAGGACACAGGCGGCAGCGGATCTGGGGATTGGCAAATCAACGCTGAGCCACTGGATTTCGCAGTATCGGTCGAGCGATCTGACAGCAACAGCGCCTGGAGCGCAGACGGATCCCGTCTGGGAGAACGAGCGCCTTCGCCTGGAAAACCGTGTCCTACGGGAGGAGAGGGAAATATTAAAAAAAGCCACGCAGTTCTTCGCGAGCCAAAAGACGTGAGGTTCGCGTTTATTGGGACGCATCGTGACCGCTGGCCCATCGTGCGCCTGTGTCGGGTCCTGCAGGTCTCGACGCGTGGCTACCGGGCGTGGGTTTCCAGGCCCATGTGCGAGCGCCAGCGCACCGACCTGAAGGGCCTGGCGCATATCCACGAGCATTTTGCCCTGAGCAACCGGACCTATGGCCGTCCGAGGATGACCATGGAGCTCAAGGAAGCAGGGCTTGCTGTTGGTGAGCGTCGTGTGGGGCGACTGATGAAAGCCAACGATCTTCGTCCCGTGCGTACGCGTCGGCACAAAGTCACGACCGATAGTCATCATACCCTTGGTTTTGCAGACAATATTCTGGGCCGCAACTTCATGACTGATGCCGCCAATCGGAAATGGGCAGGCGACATCAGTTATATCTGGACCAGCGAAGGCTGGCTTTACCTTGCTGTCGTCATTGACCTGTTCAGCCGCCGCGTTATCGGTTGGGCCGCCAGTGACCGGATGAAAAAGGACCTTGCTATCAGGGCGCTCGATATGGCGGTGCGTCTACGCAATCCACCACCTGGCTGTATTTTCCATTCTGATCGCGGCAGCCAATACTGCTCCCATGATTTCCAGAAAAAATTGATGGAACACAGGATGACACCGTCCATGTCCGGCAAGGGAAACTGCTACGACAACGCCGTGATCGAGACCTTTTTCAAGAGCCTGAAGGCCGAAATGCTCTGGAGACAAAGTTGGCCTACACGGCGTCAAGCAATAGCCGCCATCTTTCAATACATCAACGGCTTCTATAATCCGCGACGGCGCCACTCCTATCTCGGGAATATCAGCCCACTCGCTTTCGAGGCCAAAGCCGCGTAAAAGAGATCACATACTGGCACAAAACCGTCACAAGTCCAAAGACAGGCCGGTGCGTGATCCAGGCCTGCCCGCCAACTGCCGTACAGGCAGTCAGACCTGCGCGATATTCCCGCCGGCCGGTCCGGGCGGAGCCATGCCGGTAAAGCGGGCGAACGCAATGTCGTCCACCAAAATATTGCAGACATAAGAAAACCACAGAATTCCTTTAAGGAATTCAAAATGGACCACCTCACCAAGACGACAATTGGAGTGAAAAAATGCTTACCACTTCGGACATTATAGGATATTTTATAAAATACATTGCTCCAATATCTATTGCAGCCGCTAATTTTTTTAAGTTTATTTATAAAATACGATTTGGATTTCTTCACATATCAAAGTCAAAGACAGAAAGAATCTTTGCTCTTTTTTCTCAAGACCCGTGCAAAAATACAGCCAACAGATACGCGCTGTACATTGCGGTCGGAGATGCGTTGAGTAGCTTTTATCCAATACCTGAAATTGAATTCGCTTTTGCACGTAGCAATCCTCTCGTCATGCTACGAGACATGAGAGCCGTGCGACACCTGGTGCGACTAAATGTAGAAAAAAACATCATCGAGAGTCCTCGAAAGAAAAGTGCGAAATATTTCTACGTCCAAAGTAATTTATCTTATGGGATATCTGCTTTTTCCTATTTTCCGGTGATGGCTTTTGCCATTTTCATCCAACATAAAAGTCAGGCTATTGGTGCATTTTTAGTTATTTCTTATCTTGTCCTCGCTATATTAGGTTTCTGGCGTGGCCTGCAAATGAACCGCGCATACCAGCTCATGCAAAGTGAAAAATTCTACCCCCGACTGTCATAGGAACCGACAAGACGGCGCTCACGCGCCGCCGCCGAACCGAAGGACCGGGATACCGAGACGCTTCGCCTTGTCGGCGAGGTTCTCCTGAATGCCGGTTCCGGGAAAGACGATGACGCCGATCGGCATGGTGTCGAGCAGCGCATCGTTACGGCGGAAGGGCGCTGCCTTGGCATGCTTCGTCCAGTTCGGCCTGAAGGCGATCTGCACGATCTCGCGGTGATCGGCCCAGCGTGAGGCAATGAATTCTGCACCTTTGGGCGAGCCACCGTGGAGCAGCACCATGTCGGGATGCTTGGCCCGGCCCCTGTCGAGCCGGTCCCAGATCAGGATATGGTCGTCGAAGTCCGGGCCCCCGGTCACGACCACCTTGGGGCCGGGCGGGACCAGCAACTCACCCTCGGCGCGGCGTCGGGCGTTGAGGAAATCGCGGCTGTCGATCATGGAGGCCGTCATGGTGCGGCGAGACACCAGCGAGCCGGTCTTCGGCCGCCACGCGCTCAGGGTCAGGCGTTCGAACTGTTCCTGCGCCTCGTCGCGGAATATCTCGTAGGCGTTGCGGCGCTCGATTAGGCTCAGCCCTTCGGCGATCAGCCGCTCCAGTTCCACCGAGCGGATCTCGCTGCCGTCCTGTTCCTGTTGGCTGCGCTTCTGCGCCTGCTCGTTGCGGTCAAGCTCGCGTTCAACCTGGCCAACCATGCGGTGGAAGATGTTCACGGCAGACCAGAGCAGCGCTTCAAGGTCGGGTTCCAACCGTGTGTCGGTCAGCGTCGCGGCGATGGCGTCGAAGATGTCGGCCACAGCACCCCCGATGCGCGGCGCTTCGGGCAGCGGTCTCGGGTCCGGCTCGTCCTCGAAGGGACGGTAGCCATACATCTGGAGCTCAGCCAGCACATGGGCGGTGGAGGAAGCGGCGTGCGGCGGTTCAAAATCATCGGTGCGGGTCATGTTGCGGTCCTCCCAGGTCTCCGGCCGCGCCCTTCGCGCCCTTTCCGGGGGCGGATAGCGGCAGACCAGGGACGGGCCGGAACCGCGCGCTCGCGCGCGGCCGCAGCGCAGCGAAGGATGGCAGGGAGCCGGCTATTTTGCTTCGCGATGTAAAGCGCCCCCACAGGGGCGCGACGGAAAATAGCCAGTCCCCGCCATTGAAGGCCCGACCCGGCTGACGCCCGCTCCCCACTCGAAAGGCCGAGGCGCGGACCTGCCGGACGGGAGGCACAACAGGTCCGCCTGACGAAAACGGAAACCGCCCGCCCCTCTTTCCGTCCCGCTCAGGTGCCGGCGGCCTCCAGAAAGCGTGCTACGTCCGCTGGTGCGAGTTGCGGATGCAGGATCGCCCGCAGCGCACTGCGCCCAAAGGCCCTGAGGTCATCGTTGAAATCGCCCAGCCGTGGCGACAGCCCGATCACCTCGATCCCGGCGTCATCCGCGCGGGCGTGCAGCGTCGCCAGCGCCTGATCCCCGGCCGGATCATCATCGCGCAGGACGTAGAGACGGCGCAGCAGTGACGGAAAGATCAGGGCGGCGAGATGCGCCGAGGACAGGCAGGCGGCCAGCGGTAGATCGGGCAGAACCTGCCGCAGCGACAGCACCGTCTCGATGCCTTCCCCGGCGGCCAGCACGTCGGATGCCACCCCGAAGCGCACGGCGTGGCCGAGCAGACCGCCCAGGGCGCGGCGCGGATGATCGACCGGCGCCTTGCCGCGCCCATCCGCCGCCAGCCAGGTGCGATGCACACCGGTCAGAGTGCCGTCGAGGTCAGTGACGGCGGCGATCATCGCGGGCCAGGTCTCGGTCGGACCGTCCTCGTCCGGGCGATAATAGCAATGCGGATGGAAGCGCAGGGCGCCGGTTCCGTGCAAAAGCGTCATGTCGCGTCTGCGGAGATACGCTTCTACGGATGTCCCCGCGATCGGCCCGGACATGGCCCAAAGCCGTCGCGCCGCTTCGGAAGAACTGGCGGAACCACGCTCACGGGCAGACCGGTCCTGTGACGATGGTATCGCATCGGGACGCGGCAGGCTGAGGAAGGCACGCGCCTCATCGGCCACGTCGCGGAAATCCACCAGGCCGAGGCTTTCGCGGATCACGTCGAGCAGGTCGCCATGTTCGCCCGACTGTGCATCGGTCCATTTTCCGGCCCTGCCATTGGCGGTGTCGCGCAGCCGGACGAACAGCGACCGGCCGGGGGTATTGCGCACGTCGCCGACCAGCCAGTAATTACCATGACGGCAACCGGCGGAAAGATACCGCTGGCACACCGCCTCCGCATTCTCCGCCAGACGACGGGCCAGATCGCCTGCATCATGCCCGGCCATCGCCTTCCCCTCCTGTATCGGGATCGCCTCCGTCCAGGGCGATCGCCAGCCAGCGATCGGTGGTCATCTAGGAAATCGTCTTGCGCCGGCCAAGGTCAAGCAGATGCGCGCCGCCACTGAAGGCGGCGATCCGGGGACGTGAACAGCTATTGGCCCACTGGAACCCCCATCGGCCGCGCAACCGGAATGTTCGCGCACAGCGCAGCACGAATTCCACCACCTGCTGCGGATCGCCGGTCGTCTCATCGTGCATCCAGAGTTTCGTGCCGCCATATTCGGGCACGATCGACAGAATGAAACCGTCAGAGGGCGGGTCTTCCGCCGCCAGTTCGTCCGTGAATTCATTGTAGAGATCGAGCGCCTTTGCCGCATTGTCCACTGTGCCCACGTCGAGCACGCAGGAAAAATGCGTGAAGAAATCAGCCATCGGAAAAACTCCCGAAACGAAAAAGCCCGGCGCAGGGGCCGGGCTCGTAAAACGTTTTTGCGGAAAAACGGAAAAGCGGCTTTCAGGAAGCACGCTCCATCAGCCTGCGGGCCTTCTCCTCCAGATCCAGCCGCGTATCCTGATTGGCCTTCGTCCGCGCCAGTGCGGTAATGCCCTGCACGAAATCGAACACGCTCTCGGGCTTGCGACCTTCCTCGTTCAGCACGGTTTCGATGATTTTGGTGGTTTCCGGTTTGGAGAACCCACGACGACGCAGGAAACTTTCACGATCCTCGTCATTCTTCGCCACCAGCGCCTTGCGCGAGGCCTGAATGCCAGAGACGAACGAGGCCGGGCTGGCCGTGGCGAAATTCCGCAACGCGGGTGTGGCCTGATACACGAAACGCGAGGCGGCGAACTTGCTATGCCGGATCGTGATCTGTTCGAAATTTTCCACGCCCCAGAGCACCCTGTTTTGACACACTCCGCGCAGATAGAATGACGCAATGCCAAGGCTCTTGCTGCCGACTTCCGAATTCCAGGCATAGAAGCCCCGGAAGTAGAGGTCGGGGTCACCATTGGGCAGGCGTCCGGCCTCGATCGGGTGTGTATCGTCCACGAGGAACAAGAACACATCGCGATCCGATGCGTAGAGCGTCGTGGTTTCCCTGGTGATGTCAACATAGGGATTATGGGTCATGGTCGCCCAGTCGATGACACCGGGCACCTTCCAGTTGGTGTCACCCGTGCCATCTCCGGCGATCTTGCGCACCGCACCGACCAGTTCGTGGTCCCAGATGCGGCCGTAATCGGGGCCGGTCACGGCGCGCAGTTCCACCCGACCGTCTTCGGTCTCCAGTGTTTTCACCAGTTCGGCGCGGTGCGACAGCAGGCCGTGCTGCAGGTTGATCGCCGCTAGTGGTGCGGGAAGATTGCGCAGGTATGACGATGGCGCGCCGACCAGGCTGCACATCTGGCCAAACGACCAGTGCGTGGGCGCAACCGAGTCATTCTGTCCCGGCACAGTCAGGGTCAGGCGCTCGGCATTGTCGCGCGCGGCCTCCACGCGAATGGCGCGGCTTTCCACCGTGCGGGCCGTGGCCCGATCCGCGCGCGCCAGCGTCGCGGCATGCAGGTCAGACAGGGACAGGTAGCGCTCGTCATCAGGACGCGAGAACCATTCGGACGATACGCGGGCGCTGCGGGTGCCACGGGAGGGGTCGATCCGGAAGCCGCTGGACGCGGCATCACGGGACGCAGGGGATAGGATGGTGGTCATGGAAAACTCTCCTCTGATGCCAGTTATTCGGCACCAAAGGCGAAGCCGCCCTCTTCCTCTGATCACCACTTCCCACGCGGGATCCCATCCAATCCCAGAGACACCTAGCCCCTCGTTCCGGAACACGGCGTCCCCGTCATCTACCGGAAATCACGACTGCAATGGGGGGAAACCGGTCTGTCCGCTTCGCGTCGCGAGCGCTTGGAAGCAGACATGACCGCCGATCTCGGTGCAGTTCAGTCCTCGACTTCGTCCCCTGGCCACGTGAAGTTAAGTGGGGTTTCTTTTACGCCCAACAGACGGAGCAGCTGACAACAGAGCCCATCCCAAGGCTGATTGCAGAATCAAGTCCTTAAGAGTAGTCGTTGAAGGGCTATTGCCCTCGCATCAACTTTTGAGGCCCACATTGAACCAGACGTCTCACAGCAGCCTTGTTTCTTTCATCTGGCGCATTGCCGACGATTGCCTCCGCGATGTGTACGTACGGGGCAAGTATCGCGATGTGATCCTGCCGATGGTTGTGCTGCGCCGCCTTGACACGTTGCTCGAGCCGACCAAGGACGCCGTTCTGGAAGAGGTCCGGTACCAAAAAGAAGACATTGGCGCGACGGAGTTGGACGATGAGCCGCTCAAGGATGCCTCTGGTTACGTCTTCTTCAACACCAGCCACTGGACCTTAAAGAAGCTGTACAACACCGCCACCAACAACCAGCAGATCCTCCTAGCCAATATTGAGGATTACCTCGACGGATTCAGTGACAACGTCAAAGAGATCATCGGTCGCTTCAACCTGTTCGAACAGATGCGCCATATGGCGGAGAAGCAGGTGCTTCTGGACGTCATTGAGAAATTCGTCTCCCCCTGGGTCAACCTGACCCCGAATGACATTGAGGATCCGGAAGGCAACACGCTTCCGGGCCTCTCTAACCTGGGTATGGGATACGTCTTTGAGGAACTGATCCGTAAGTTCAACGAAGAGAACAACGAAGAGGCAGGGGAACACTTCACCCCGCGCGAGGTGATCCACCTCATGACGCACCTGCTTTTCGACCCGGTAAAGGACCGTCTGCCCCGGATCCTGACGATTTACGATCCGGCTTGCGGGTCGGGCGGCATGCTGACCGAGGCTCAGAACTATATCACGGACGCAGATGGCCCTTTCCATGCCCACGGGGACGTTTACCTCTATGGCAAAGAGATCAACGACGAAACCTACGCGATCTGCAAATCCGACATGATGATCAAGGGCAATAACCCTGAAAACATCCGCGTGGGCTCCACCCTCTCCACCGATGAATTCTCCGCCAACCGCTTCGATTTCATGCTGTCCAACCCGCCCTATGGCAAAAGCTGGAACAGCGAGGTGAAGTACATCAAAGACGGCAAGGACGTCATTGATCCCCGTTTTCAGGTCGAGCTGGCCGACTACTGGGGCAATGTCGAAACGATGGATGCCACCCCGCGCTCATCGGATGGCCAGCTGCTGTTCCTGATGGAGATGATCAGCAAAATGAAACCCACCAGCGCCAGCCCGCTGGGCTCGCGCATCGCGTCGGTCCACAACGGCTCCAGCCTGTTCACTGGGGATGCGGGCAGCGGGGAATCCAACATCCGCCGCTTTATCATCGAAAATGATATGCTGGATACCATCATCCAGCTGCCCAACAACCTGTTCTATAACACCGGTATCACCACCTACATCTGGCTCCTGTCTAACGCCAAGCCCGAGGCACGGCGCGGGCGGGTCCAACTGATTGACGCCAACCTCATGTTCCGCAAGCTGCGCAAGAACCTTGGCGACAAGAACTGCGAGTTCTCGGACGAACATATCCAGCAGATCACCGAGGCCTTCCTGAACTTCGCCCCTGTCGAGCGCCAGATCGACGCGGCGGGAGATCCGGAGGGCATCGCCGTGCAAGTCTTCGACAACGCGGATTTCGGCTATCACAAAGTCACCATCGAACGCCCGGACCGCCGCCGCGCGGGTTTCAGCGCCGAACGCCTCGCCCCCCTGCGCTTTGACAAGTCCCTGCGCGAGCCCATGGAATGGCTCTACGACGAACACGGGGATCAGGTCTATCAGCCGGGCTTTCTGAAGGAACAGACCAAGGCGATCTCCGCTTGGGTAGAGGAAGCAGGACTAACCCTGAACGCCAAGGCGAAGGCCAAGCTGCTCGACACCAATTACTGGGTCAAGCTGCGCGACCTGCTGGCCACGGCGACCCAGATCATGGGCGATGTGGGCCTTGAGGAGACCGACGACTTCAACGCCTTCCGCAAGGCGGTCAACGCCGCGATCAAGACGCGTAAGATCAAGCTGGGCGTGACCGAGAAGAACGCCATCCTGAACGCCGTCAGCTGGTACGACGAAACCGCGCAAAAGGTCATCTCCAAGAAGCACAAGTTGACCGGCGCAGAGGTTGAGGAGCTGACCACGCATCTGGGCTGTGCGGCGGAGGATCTGGCCGATTTCGGCTGGTACCGGCAGAGGGACGGCAGCTACCTGACCTATGAGAGCACCGCAGAGCTGCGCGATGCCGAAAGCGTGGCCCTAAAAGACGACATCCACCGCTACTTCCTGGCAGAGGTGAAGCCGCATGTGAATGAGGCCTGGATCAACCTTGATAGCGTGAAGATCGGCTACGAGATCAGCTTCAACAAGTACTTCTACCGCCACAAGCCACTGCGCAGCCTTGAAGAAGTGACGCAGGACATTTTGGCCTTGGAAGAAAAAGCCGACGGGCTGATTGCCGATATCCTTGGTGTCGAGGTCGCGACCAAGCTGGAGCCGGCGGAATGACCATCGCGGCACAGCAAACCTACGATGCATACAAGGTAAGCGGAATCGACTGGGTCGGCGAGATTCCCGCGACTTGGGAGCAGGTTGCCAACAAGCACTTGTTCCGGCTTCGGAAAACGCAGGTCGGCAAACGGTCGTCAGAGTATGACCTGCTTTCGTTGACGCTGCGCGGCATCATCAAGCGGGACATGGAAAACCCGGAGGGCAAATTTCCGGCGGAGTTCGACACCTATCAAGAAGTCCGTCCGGGCGACTTCGTTTTCTGTCATTTCGACGTCGAAGAAACCCCGAGGACGGTCGGCCTCTCAACACACCATGGGATGATCACTGGCGCCTATACGGTCTATGAACCGACGGGGGATGCGGATTCCGGCTTTCTCTACTATTTCTACCTGCACGCAGATACCAACAAGAAGCTTCGCAGCCTCTACAAGGGCCTACGCAACACTATCCCGAAGGACACGTTTGCGGCCTTCAAGACGCCGCTCCCACCCCTCCCTGAACAACGCGCCATTGCAGCGTTTCTGGATGGGAAATGCGCGATGATTGACGAGGCGGTGCGGATCAAGGAGGAGCAGATCAGGCTCTTGGCCGAGCGCAGGCAGATCCTGATCCAAGAGGCCGTCACCCGCGGCCTGAACCCCAACGCCCCCATGAAGGACAGCGGCATCGACTGGATCGGCCAGATCCCTGCGCATTGGGAGATCCTGAAGCTGCGCGACATGGGAGGCTTCCAAAACGGGATTAGCGAAGCGGCTGAGTATTTTGGCTCTGGACACCCATTCATAACCTACGGTGACGTCTTCAATAACGAGGTATTGCCACAAAATGCATCTGGTCTCGCGAAATCAGACAGCCGAGCTCAAACCCTGTATTCAGTGCGAGCTGGTGATATCTTCTTTACGAGAACATCGGAGGTTGCATCGGAGATCGGCATCGCATCGGCCGCGACGTCTGATATTCCCAAGGCAACATTTTCCGGCTTTCTCATCCGTTTTCGCCCTAAGGCTGGCAGGATCGTTCCCGAATATGCGCGCTTCCTATTCCGCTCTGATTACGTTCGGGTGTTCTTCGCCCACGAAGTTAACATCGTGACCCGGGCTTCCCTCGGCCAAGAGTTATTGAAGAACCTACCCGTCTTTGCGCCTCCCCCAGATGAACAGGCCCGGATTGCAACTTGGCTGGAAGGCAAGACCAAAGATCTGGATGGCGCAATCGAGCTGAAGAAATCCCAAATCACCGCATTGCGGGAATACAAGACGAGCTTGATCAACGCGGCGGTGACTGGAAAGATCAAGGTATTGTAAACGCCCGGCCCCTCGATGTGGCGGGGTAGAAACTCATTTGAAAGCAACGCCATGAATGTCGCGGTCAGCAACACCAAGGAAATCGCCCTCGAACAGGCCATCGAGAGACGGCTTTGCGGCGCGAGCTCCGAAGAGCTGGCCGTCGGGGCCATCGCCTCTGGCCCTTTCCGCATCGGCCAGCCCGCTGATTTCGACGCGACCCTCGCGCTCGACCGTGCGAAGTTCTGGGAGTTCCTCGAAGCCACCCAATCCAAAGACCTCGACAAGCTCAAGCAGCACAACCCCGCCGACTGGCAGGCCAAGATCACCGGCCAGCTCGACAAGCTGATCAAGTCCAAGGGCCTGCTGCACGTCCTGAAAAAGGGCCTGCCCGTCGACAACGCGCATTTCCACCTGATGTATCCCGCTCCGCTGGCCAGTTCGGCGCAAAAGGTCCACGACAACTTCGCCGCCAATATCTGGAGCGTGACTCGGCAGGTCCATCACAGCACCGCCAACTCGAATGAATCGGTGGACATGGTGCTGTTTCTCAACGGGCTGCCGCTGGTGACGCTGGAGCTGAAGAACGCCTGGACCCACCAGACCGCCCGCTACCACGGCCAGAAGCAGTACCGTGAGCGTGATGCAAACCAGACCCTGCTGCGCTTTGGTCGCGTGCTGGTCCACATGACCGCCGACACCGACGAGGTGTGGATGGCAACGAAGCTGAAGGGCGCCTCGACCTTCTTCCTGCCGTTCAACAAGGGGCATAACGAGGGCGCGGGCAACCCGCCGAACCCGAATGGCCACAAGACGGCCTACCTGTGGGAAGAGGTTCTGCAACCGCAGAGCCTTGCCGGGATCATCCAGCATTTCGTCCTGCTGGAGGGCAAGAAGACCGACCCGTTGGCGAAGAAGACGCTGATCTTCCCGCGATATCACCAGCTGAATGTGGTCCGAAAGCTGCTGTCCCACACCGCTCAGACGGGCGTAGGGCATAAATACCTGATCCAACACTCTGCCGGCTCGGGAAAATCCAACAGCATCACCTGGGCCGCCTACCAGCTGATCGAGACCTATCCGGCGAAGCTAGGCCTGCCCGGCGTCAGGGCGCTGGACGCCCCGCTGTTCGACAGCGTGATCGTCGTGACCGACCGCCGCCTGTTGGACAAGCAGTTGCGCGACAACATCAAGGATTTCTCCGAGGTCAAGAATATCGTGGCCCCGGCGCTGAAGTCCTCGGACCTGAAAGCAGCGCTGGAGAACGGCAAGAAGATCATCATCACGACCATCCAGAAGTTCCCCTTCATCATCGACGATATAGAGGATTTAGGCGACAAGCGTTTCGCAGTGATCATCGACGAGGCGCACAGCGGCCAGAGCGGCATCGCCAGTGACAAGATGAATCAGGCAATGGGCGGCGACCCAGACGAAGATGACGTGCAGGACAAGATCCTGGCGGCCATGCAGGCCCGCAAGATGCGCGGCAATGCGTCCTACTTTGCCTTCACCGCGACGCCGAAGCCGATCACCCTAGAGAAGTTCGGTGAGCAGCAGCCGGACGGCCGCTTCCGCCCGTTCCACCTGTACAGCATGAAGCAGGCGATCGAGGAGGGATTCATCCTCGACGTGTTGGCGAATTACACGACCTACAAGGGCTATTACGAGATCCAGAAGTCCATTGAGGACAATCCCCTGTTCGACACATCCAAGGCGCAGAAGAAGCTGCGCGCCTATGTCGAGCGGAGCCAGCAGACGATCAACACCAAGGCCGAGATCATGGTCGAGAATTTCATCGACAAGGTGGTCAACCCCAAGAAACTGCGCGGCAAAGGCAAAGGGATGATCGTAACCCAAAATATCGAGGTGGCGATCCGCTACTACAAGGCCGTACAGGCAGAACTTGCCAAACGCGGTAACCCGTTCAAGGCGCTAATCGCCTTCTCGGGCGAGAAAGAGGTCGATGGGGTCAAGTACACCGAGACCGAGATGAATGACGTATCTGAGGACAAGACCCGCAGCGAGTTTGACAAGGATGCATTCCGCCTGCTGATCGTCGCAAACAAGTATCTCACCGGTTTCGACCAGCCGAAGCTCTGTACGATGTACGTCGACAAAAAGCTGCAGTCGGTTCTGGCAGTCCAGGCCCTGTCCCGTTTGAACCGGTCCTCCCCCAAGCTAGGCAAACGGACCGAGGATCTGTTCGTTCTCGACTTCTTCAACTCGATCGAGGACATCAAGGCTGCCTTCGACCCGTTCTTCACGGTGACGACCCTATCCGAGGCGACGGACGTGAACGTCTTACACGAGCTGAAAGCATCTTTGGATGATGTCGGCGTCTACGAATGGTCAGAGGTAGAGGAATTCTGCAAAAGGTTCTTTGACGGCGAAGATTCCGAGAAACTCAGCCCCCCGATTGACGTGGCTGCCGAACGTTTCAACACCGGCCTGGAACTGGAAGACCCGGAGAAGATCGACTTCAAGATCAAAGCGAAGCAGTTCGTGAAGATCTACGGCCAGATGGCTGCAATCATGCCGTTCGAAGTGGAGGCTTGGGAGAAGCTCTTCTGGTTCCTGAAGTTCCTGATCCCGAAGCTAAACATCAAGGACCCGAATCAGGATGCGTTGGATGACCTGCTCGAGGCCGTTGACCTTTCGTCATATGGGCTAGAGCGGACAAAACTAAACCAGACCATCGGCCTGGACACTTCAGAAGCAGAGCTAGATCCACAGAACCCCACCCCCCGCGGCTATCGCGAAGGAGCGGTGCAGGAAGACCCGTTGGAAGAGATCATCCGCAGCTTCAACGAACGTTGGTTCCAAGGCTGGAGCGCCACCCCGGAAGAACAACGGATCAAGTTTCTGAACATCGTTGAAAGTGTTCAGGCCCACCCCGATTTCGAAAAGAAATTTGATGAAAATTCTGATCCCTACAGCCGTAACTTGGCATTTGAAAAAATTATGAAAGAAGTCATGCTAAAACGCCGGAAAGAGGAGTTGGAACTCTACAAGCTTCACAACCAAGACGAGGCGTTCAGATCTGCACTATACCTAAGCGTCAAGGAGGCGCTGACACAGAGCCTGCGCTGACAATGAACTGAAGCGTGCCCACCCAGACTTCGGCGACGATGAATTCGTCCAATGAACTCGAATTGACCTCCTCCACCGATTGTCCCTCGATCATAACCAGGGTCTGCCAGTTTGATATTGTTGGTCGGCAGGTTGATCGAATGACAAGCACGTCTGGCTCTGTGCCTTTAGGCCACTTGCGGCACAGGCCACCCGTCATTTTAGGCTTAAAGGACTGAACCGCCCCGGGATTGACGGTTACCAATTCCTGCAAGCTTTGAGCCGTGTCCGCCTCGGAGAAGCCCCCGGCTGCACATTGACGTCCGAGAAGTAGGCGAATATCGCCTGTCCGCTTGTTCCATCAAACAGAAAATTCGTTCCGTTCCAAAGGACGAAAAGCTGCACGGAAGAAAGGTTATCGAAAGATAACCCGTGTGGTAGGGTTCTGCTTTAGGAAACAGGGATTTTTCTTAAGTATGAAATTGCGGCAACTTGGTAAGAGCGGCCCTCAGGTATCCGAAATCGGTCTTGGGTGTATGAGCATGTCCGGCATGTATGGTCCGGCTGATCGGAAAGAAAGCATCGCTACCATCCATGCCGCGCTGGACGCCGGGATCACGCTTCTCGACACCGGCGATTTCTATGGCATGGGCCATAACGAGATGCTGATCGGTGAGGCGATCAGGGATATTCCTCGCGACAGATTCCTCGTCAGCGTCAAGTTTGGTGCGATGCGGGATCCGGGCGGCAACTGGGGCTCCTACGACGCACGGCCTGCTGCCATGAAAAACTTCCTGGCCTATACCCTGCAACGGCTCGGGCTTGATCATGTCGACATCTACCGGCCTGCACGGCTGGACCCGGCTGTGCCTATCGAGGATACGATTGGCGCCATCGCCGAGATGGTTCAGGCGGGTTATGTCCGGTATATCGGTCTTTCGGAAGTTGGCCCGGAAACCATCCGGCGCGCGGCTTCCGTCCACCCGATCAGCGACCTTCAAATTGAATATTCGCTGATTTCACGTGGCATCGAGGACAAAATTCTTCCTGCCTGTCGTGAACTTGGCATCGGCATAACAGCCTATGGCGTGCTCGCGCGTGGTCTAATCAGCGGGCACTGGCAAGGGGCTAAGGGGCTAGGGGACTTTCGGATTCGTAGTCCCCGCTTTCAGGAAGGCAATGTCGAGCGCAATCTGGCCCTTGTGGAGACATTGCGCGAAATTGCAGCCACCAAGGGCGCAAGCGTGGCCCAGCTGGCAATCGCCTGGGTGGCCGCACAGGGTAACGATATCGTACCACTTGTAGGAGCCCGCCGGCGCGATCGGCTCTCCGAGGCGCTGGGTGCGCTTGATCTTGCGCTGACGCCCGACGATCTGGCGGCTATCGAGCAGGCTGTTCCCAAAGGAGCTGCGGCCGGGGAACGTTACGATCCGAAGCAGATGGCGGTACTCGACAGCGAGGAATCGGAGTTCGGGAAGGGTTAGGAGTAATATAGAGCCGGTGCAGGTATCTAGGCCGCCCGGCTCTTATCTTTACCACCCTCACTGGCGGTGATCTTCAGCTTTTTTCTGATTGGCAGATACAGACACTTACGTCCGCTTTTCCGAATTTAGCATGATGCTTCTTGTGTCCGTCATGAGGGCGACCGCCGCCTGTCTATTCCGGTTCTCCTGAACAGACAGGCTGGTTGGGGGGAGCGGTCAGGCTACTTTGGAGCGCCGAGCCAACGTGTCCTGCCGTTCATTCACCTGCGTGTGACGGCTGCCCATCCCAGCCGGTCGTGGTCGAAGTCAAGCAACCTTAAAACACTAATTCGCCTTCAATTGGATCGAACGGCTGGTCGGCGGACTTAGGTTCGGATCAAACCGGCCAAGATACCTTGTCTAGCTCACGCAGCAATCCATCGCCGTAGACGACGTCGATCTGCCGCGCATAGGTAGCAAGACCGCGCAGGTGGTTCCGAAACCCTGCAACGGAGACAAACCCCCTCGCTCTAGCGTGCCGCACCGGGCCGACGCCATCCTTCATGAGGTAGTGCAGATGCTGCCGCATCAACGCTCGAAACTCGCGGCTGAGTCTCGGCTTCTTCCCATCGACAAGGAGGCCGAGGACGATTTTCCGCGCGCCCGGGGGTGAAACGCGAGTCTTCGTGACGTTTGGCGAGAGGCCGATTGTGCCCATCAGATTGTAGATCGTCCCAATGAGCCTCCTGCAGTCAGCCTTCGTAATGGGCTGATCGGTCGAGAAAGATAGGTCGTCAGCATAGCGCGTATAGATCATGCCGTTCTGTTCGGCGATCGCTGCTGCCTGGGCGTCAAACTCCCGCATGGCCAAGTTAGCAAGCATTGGGCTCGTGGGGGCTCCTTGGGGCAGATGACCAAGGAGCGGCCCAGAATCGTCCCGGTAGGCTTGATAGGCCTCGATTTCTGACCAGCGCCGCTCCATGTGCCGCCAATCCTCCACGCGCCAGCGATTAGTTGCCCGCCGCGGGCTCCAGCCAGCAAGCCGCGTGCTGATCCGCGCCATCTCCAGCGATACCAAAGGCTGATAGCCGAGAGAGCGGAACACGCGGTAAGCGGCGATTTCGTTGATAGACTCAAAGAAATTCCGAACATCCATCTTGATCAGCCATTTACAGCCGCAGTGAGGTGCGGCCGCGTCGGCTAGCTTATCGCCCTTCGAAAAGGCCACGCTCGCCGAATGGGCTGCCGCCTTGCTAAGGATTGCCTGCGTGATCCAGCGCTGCACCTTCATCAACTGGGGCGAAGGAACCGCGATTTGTCGGTAGCGTCGCTCACCTGTGTAGGCCGGGCGTTTCCGAATGCGGAAAACTCGATACCCCTCGTTCGGTGAGCGCTGGGCTACCCGCCGCAACACGCCGTAGTCGACTCCTGCCTGTTGGGCTAGGTGGGCTAAGGTGAACACCGGCGGCAACGAGGGGATTTTTAGCTGGGACGCCGTTGCCAGCGCATTTGCCAAGACAGTGGCATCGACGCTCCGCGTTCGACCTTCTCGCGCATAGAGTTGAGGGCGCCACCCGACCATCTACTTTGACACCCAAGGGGTGAGACAGATCGCGGAGTGGAGCAAGACATCACCGCGAACCGCCGAAGGCGGCACTTCGCGATCTGCCTTAGCTTCAAGCGCCCGCTTTTCCGTAGACACGCAGAGTCTGCGGCCCATGGACGTCAAGCCCGAAGGCTTTCGGCCCGGCGCCGGCCTCTCGACCGGCATCAACTAGAAAGTCCCTGCGGCGCCCTCAACGAGGACGGATAGTAGAACGGCGGCGCTTCGACGGAAAGTGGGTTGTCAGCAGGCGCCTTACGCGCCTGCTTGAGTTGCGCGTGGCCTAGGTCGGTCAGGCGATACTGACCGTCGATCAAGTCGTTCTTCAATGCGGCTTTTAAAGCTGCCTCGACCTCGATCATTGTCAGACCGGTTTTTCGGGAGATCGCTTCGGCTTCACGCGGCGGCCGACTCAAGGCTGCGAGAGCCATCAACAAGTTCTGGGCGTGGGGTTTAGCGCCAGCGACCTGACCGGCTTCGGCGAGCCGGGCCTGGCGCATTTGGACAAGGTGCATTCGGACCGTCTCTGCGTCTTGCGCCGTAGAAAAATGCTGCCGGGTCGCTGACGTGACCCGCGCGGGGAACAGCGGGGCCCAGCCATACCCGCGCTTGTGCAAGATTAGAGGCGCGTTGTTCGGGACACCGTGGGCGAACGCGATCAGGGCGCCGCCGTGGGCGTAGCCGGTCGGCGGCATCACACTTGAGGGAACGGGCGAATACTTCACGCAGAGTTTGTACGCATCGCCGTTAGAGAATTCGGTGCCGAGGGTTGGACAGCCCATGACGACGTGAACCTTGGGACGCGAAGGGTGGAGCTCGACGACCGCGCGCCCAGTCTGCGTTGCAGCATAAGCGACCACCTCGAACGAAAGCCCCTTAGTCGCGCGTCCGGACCACCAACTTCGGACCGACCGAACCCGCCAAGCCGCCTGCAGGTAAGTGCGCGCCCGCTTACCGGACCCGATGAAGTCCGTGACGAGAACGAAGCGCCGGATGCGATACTTGCGAATGGCGTCGGGACCGGGATGATTGAACACTTGCTGAGAATGGGCTCGGCAGACCTCAGAGACCATCTGCGCCACTAAGCCTTCGCTGCCGACATCCGCGTCATAAGCTTGGGTTGGTTGGACGGGAGGTGGCCCAACACCGTGCGCCCGACGTACTTTCGTCTTGGATTCTTTGAAGAGACGAAACGGGATGCCGTGCCGATGGCGGAGCTCGCGCTCGACATAAACGCCAATCGGCCCGTTTCCCTTTGCCAACCGGGACAGTAGTAGCGCCCGTAGTCCTTCCGCGAACGCATCACGCGAGACTAAGGTCATCGCCCGCAACAAAGCGATAGCGACCGGCTGGTCCTCCGGCTCGAACTGGCCAAGCCACGCCAGAGTCGGTTCCGCTTTCAAGAATGCCGAGTTGCCGGCCAAAGTCGCCTTCTCCCGCCTGTGCCAATACTACGAGCGAGCGTACCCACTGATCGGTCGTCTTCGCCAGTCCAAATGTTCACTTTCTACACTTTGATGTCGCGGAGAGCCAGCGTGCCGTCGGGCGAACAGCTTCACTGTGCAAACGGGCTACTCATGCTGGATCAGCCCGGCGTTCTGCACCAGATGCGTAATTACCGTTGTTGGCCAAAATACGCCGGGCTGCTTATGTCCGCTGTACGGAAAGCTGTGCGTTGGCATGTATGTCCGAAATGAGGCGACTGCGGCCTGTCTGCTCCTGCATCACTAAGCAGACAGGCAGATCAGGGGGAAAGCAGACGGTCTGCAATCAAGTGGTAAAATAAAGACCGGTCACTAATGCGAGTTCTGAGGCTTGCTGCTGGAACGTCTTGCAATTCCAGAAAAATGAGGTCACGAAAAGGATGCTGCTGCTCTGACGACATAGTTGTCTGATGCTTCGCCATATTGAATTGTACCTTGCCTCGCGCATAATAGAGTAAAATTCTAATTAGAGAACCAATGTCCTTACGCGCCATCAAAAATTTGCCCGACTGGGCAGAGAGCCAATTCGCCGTTCTATGCGACGCCCAAAACGTGATTCGCAATAAGTCAACGCAAGATCGTGCGGGCTGGGATTACATCGTAGAGTTTGACGAGCCTGTTAAACCTGATGTGCCGCTTGACCGCCAGCGTGGTAGTATAACCTGTCGTGTACAGATCAAGTCAAAAACAGGCGGAAGTCCGCGCATAGAGTTGAAACTATCTAATGCACTCAGGTTCTGCCGGGAACCAGACCCCTGTTTTATCCTTCTTATGCACCGTAAAAAAGACACCGGATTGATCGAATATTACGTTCGAGAATTTGATGAAGAACTCATGACGCTAACCCTCAGAAAATCTCGTGAGGCTGACCGAGATAGTATTTTTAATACACACAAAATCCGAATACCAATTACCTTTCGCCCCAAAGACCGTGCATCTGACCCGATCGAGGCGCTCCGCCTCCAGTCGTCTGGCTCCGGTACAGACTATGCAGTCCAGAAAGCGAAACTGAACGCGACACTTGGTTATGAGAAATCGTCGGTTAGTGGCACATTCACTCTTGCCCTAAGTCAGATTCAGCCGTTCATCGACCACGCAGCTGGATTGCCCGCAAGCTTTGAAGTCGAACGCGCGTGCTTTAACGATAAGCGTTGTGGAATTCCAGCACGTACGCCGATCTTCGATGGAAAACCTCTCTCCTTTAAATTTAAAACTTCTCCACGGTCAGCATGCATTCGTGTGAAAGGAACAAACGGACGTAGTGCCGCTTTTGAAGGACAGTTTCGATCATTCAATCTGCCTGGTCTTCCATTCGACCGATCCCGTGCCACCTTCACGTCGAACGGAATATCAGCCGTCATCCAAGGACATTCAGAGATGACGCTTAACTACGACATGTCGACTACTTCACGTAGGACACTTGCCGAGCATTATAACCTTTTGTCGCTTAATGCTGTCCTCCTGCTCGGTCCCGTATCGATTGCGCTTGATATCAGCGGAAAGGAAGTCCTGATCACGGATGAAATGAATTGTAAGCCGATCAGAAACAACTGGATCAACTGGTTTGACAAGGTGCTTACTTGCCTCAATGATCTTGTATTCAACAGTAAAAAACCTATTTTTTCTCTAGATGATCTTGGATTCCAATCTGACATCGTTACGAATTTTGTTGGCGCCCTTTCAGACGGTGATTTCACAATCACCTTGGAGTTCGAGAAGCTCCCACCGCAGGACATTACGATCCGCAACGTAGCCTATTTCGTCTGGCTGGAAGCTGGCGATTCAACCTTTACAGCTATAGTAAGACGCCCGTGCCTCATTCAAGACCTCGAAGAACGCCAACTTAAAGTCGTCTTGGGTGACCCAGTTATCTTGGAGTCTACAACTGAAAAGGGGCCAGCGTCGCGGCATCTTCCGGCGCTACGCAGACGTTTCGAGGCCCTAAAGACCCGACTGGGCGACGGAATACTTGAACTAAATGGTGGGGATCTGCTCGCTAATCTATGAGACGCTATGGGGGGGAGAGCGGCCTGACCGCTTTTAGACACCTAGCAGGATGAACGGACGTAACGCCATTAAGGTTTTAAGCCTGATTAATGAACTCCAAACCAAAGACTTGGAAGTTAAAATACTACGGCGTGTCGTCAGTTAAGCAGGATGATGATTGAGGCGAATTGAACGGCTGCGAGAAAGGTCGATTTTAGTTTGTCATAGCGGGTTGCGATAGCGCGGAACTGTTTGAGTTTATTGAAGAAGCTCTCGATAAGGTTTCGCTCCCTATAAAGAGCGAAGTCTGTTTCTCGTTGTGTCGTTCTGTTGCGTTTTGGCGGGATGACCACGGTCATCCCGCGCTCTGTCAGTCGGTCGATCAACCTGTCTGCGTCATAGGCCCTGTCGGCTAGGAATGAGGTGGTCCCGTCCGTTCGGACAGTTTTGCGGGCTTGATAAGCTATACCCGGTTGTTGTTATGCCGCCCTTCTGACGGCGTTGCTGTTGGCCATCTGGTCCGGGGTTAACCCCGGACCAGATGGCGTCGGCACGTCATGATACGCCTCATCGGGCGTTCGTCCAGCCAGCGCCGTATGCGGACGCCTTTCGTTATAATGGGCGATCCATCTGCCAAGCCCGGCCCTCAGCTCTGATCCGGTCTCGAACGCGTACAGGTAGACGCATTCGTATTTCAGCGACCGCCACAGACGCTCGATGAACACGTTGTCCAGCCAGCGACCGCGCCCATCCATGCTGATGCGGATCTGACGCTCTTCCAGTATCCCGCTGAAACGGGGTGTCGTAAATTGCGACCCCTGGTCAGTATTGAAAATGTCCGGGGCGCCATAGCGCATGAGGGCATCCTGTAGCGCCTCGATACAGAACTCCACGTCCATCGTGTTCGACAGACGCCAGGACAGGACCTTGCGCGTGAACCAGTCCATGATCGCCACGAGATAGAGAAATCCCCGTTTCATGGGAATATATGTGATATCGGAACACCAGACCTGGTCAGGCCGATTGATGACCAGATCCCGTAGCAGATATGGATATTTCCGATGCTCCGGATGGGGCACGGTCGTGCGCGGCTTCTGGTAGATCGCCCGCAGGCCCATGATCGCCATGAGCCGCCGGACCCGCTTGCGGCCCACTTCATGTCCCTGGCGGCGCAGATGCCATGTCATCTGCCGTGAGCCATAATACGGCGTTTCCAGGAACTGGGCGTCGATCAGCCGCATCAGCTCCAGATTGGCTTCGCTCTGTGGCACAGGCCGATAGTAGACGCCCGACCGGTTGAGTTGCAGCAGCGTGCATTGCCGGATTATCGGCAGGCATGCTCTCTTCGGGTCAATCATCTGCCGCCTCTGATCACGCCCAACCGAGCAGAGGCATCGCGTAAAAAATCCCGTTCCACGAGAAGTTCGCCTATCTTCGCGTGCAGTTTCTCCACGTCAGCTGGGCTGACCGGGGGCTCAGCCACCGTCTTCCCGGAAAAGGTCGCCGCCATCCCCTCGATCGCCTGCCGTTTCCACTGGGCGATCATCGTCTGATGTACCCCATGTTTCGAAGCCAGTTCCGCCAGCGTCAGTTCCCCACGGATCGCCTCCAGCGCAACCCGTGACTTGAACTCTGCCGCATACCTCTTCCGCGTAACCTTGCCCATAAAACCCGTCCTCGTTCAGGCCAGATGATAGCTTATCGCCCTGTCCGAAAAATGGGGACCACCTCTCCTCATCGGGCGTTCGTCCAGCCAGTGCCGTATGCGGACGCCTTTCGTTATAATGGGCGATCCATCTGCCAAGCCCGGCCCTCAGCTCTGATCCGGTCTCGAACGCGTACAGGTAGACGCATTCGTATTTCAGCGACCGCCACAGACGCTCGATGAACACGTTGTCCAGCCAGCGACCGCGCCCATCCATGCTGATGCGGATCTGACGCTCTTCCAGTATCCCGCTGAAACGGGGTGTCGTAAATTGCGACCCCTGGTCAGTATTGAAAATGTCCGGGGCGCCATAGCGCATGAGGGCATCCTGTAGCGCCTCGATACAGAACTCCACGTCCATCGTGTTCGACAGACGCCAGGACAGGACCTTGCGCGTGAACCAGTCCATGATCGCCACGAGATAGAGAAATCCCCGTTTCATGGGAATATATGTGATATCGGAACACCAGACCTGGTCAGGCCGATTGATGACCAGATCCCGTAGCAGATATGGATATTTCCGATGCTCCGGATGGGGCACGGTCGTGCGCGGCTTCTGGTAGATCGCCCGCAGGCCCATGATCGCCATGAGCCGCCGGACCCGCTTGCGGCCCACTTCATGTCCCTGGCGGCGCAGATGCCATGTCATCTGCCGTGAGCCATAATACGGCGTTTCCAGGAACTGGGCGTCGATCAGCCGCATCAGCTCCAGATTGGCTTCGCTCTGTGGCACAGGCCGATAGTAGACGCCCGACCGGTTGAGTTGCAGCAGCGTGCATTGCCGGATTATCGGCAGGCATGCTCTTTTCGGGTCAATCATCTGCCGCCTCTGATCACGCCCAACCGAGCAGAGGCATCCCGCAAAAAATCCCGTTCCACCAGCAACTGGCCGATCTTGGCGTGCAGTTTCTCTACATCAGCAGGGCTGACTGAAGGTTCCGTTACTGACTTACCAGAAAAAAGGCTTGCCATGCCTTCGATCGCCTGGCGCTTCCATTGGGCGATCATCGTCTGATGCACGCCATGTTTCGAAGCCAGTTCCGCCAGCGTCAGTTCCCCACGGATCGCCTCCAGCGCAACCCGTGACTTGAACTCTGCCGCATACCGTTTCCGCGTAACCTTGCCCATAAAACCCGTCCTCGTTCAGGCCAGATGATAGCTTATCGCCCTGTCCGAAAAATGGGGACCACCTCTGAAGGCGTTCGGATCGATGTTTTCGAGCGTCGGTTCCGCCTGGCTGATATCCGCATCCTGTCCCGGTGTGAGGGCGAGTTTCACCGGGTTCCCGAGGACGTCACAGATGGCGTGGATCTTTGTCGTCAACTCGCCTCGTGATCGTCCGATTGCCTGATCCGTGCCCCTTTTTTGAGAGTTCCGGCACTATGCTGATGCGCCCGGACAATCGTGCTGTCGATCATCATGTATTCATTATCGTGATCTGCCGCCAGATGACGAAAAATCTTTTCGATCACACCACTTTCACACCAGCGGCGCAGACGTCTGTGCCCGTTTTTCCAGTCCTCAAAACGGGCAGGAAGATCACGCCACGGGATGCCGGCGCGGTAGCGATACAGCACGGCTTCCGCGAACAAGCTGTTGTCCGCAGCCGTGCCGCCGACATGACCTTCCCGACCGGGGAGAAGATCTTTTATTCGCTCCCACTGGTCATCACGCAAACCGTAGCGACGCATCCGTCTGTCTCACCAAAAACCAGGAAAACAGTCAGCACAGGACGCCGGAAATTACAACACTCAGGGGATAACTGACGACACGCCGTAGGAAGCGCTTTCGCGCCTGAGAACGATTTTTTATTTTAGCAACCTGGTAATCTCGGATATACACTCTGTAAGCGCTATTCAGTTGACTGGCGGACAAGGAATATAAATGTCGACAAGCTTAAATCTGGTGATTTATCAGCGTAATAATGATGATCTGGTCGAGGAGGAAATGCGCACTGTCAGGTGTGAGGAAATTCCCCTATCAATGCTGGATGCTATTAGGGAAAAATTTCCCTCTCAGAAATGCAAGGTTTATTACGATGACACCAAAGAAGATTTTTTTGAAATAGACTTCTTTGCGAGGGATGATATTCCTAAAATTATCAACTATCTCCGAAATCTTTTTGATATTTTAATCGAGTATTAGTATCTATTGCGAAATCCAGGAGCGCATGAGCCATCTCCTAGGCTGAAAACTTCCGATCTTGCTGTATTTACTGGCTCTTCTAATCAGAACGGTTTAGATCAGACGTCGGTAGCCATTGTACGGTTTCGAGTTTTGATCAGCCTCATTGATATTTTTAGTGAAATGCAGACAAATTACATCAACGAGCCTAATGCAGTTCTGAAAGTAGGGTGATAGAAATGTGTTTGGCTAAAATTGGTGAGGCTTCAGAGAATGCTGCGGTCGAGAATACCTCAGTTAACGGCCCTACCTCGAATACAACGACTGCCGACATTGCGAGAAAAGCAGAACACAGATGTCTTTCCGCGCTATCTACGCGTGCTGAACACACCGCAACTTTAGAAGTTACAAGACCGTCAATCACCAATTGTCCAGACGGCGGGCATGACATTGACGTAAGAGGACGTGTTGATGAAGTAAAAGAACTTCTCGCCACAATGACCACAACCAAACCAGAAAACCTAGGGTTTCTGGATAATGCCGCTGAGGACGGAATACTTCAAGTTAGAATTGATGTGAAAAGTGGAAAAACAGTTTCTGCTGACATGATTGACAATCATGCGGCCCACTTAAGTAGAAGCCCAACGTTCCAAGCCAATATCTTGCTTTTAACTCACCCAGAGGTAAGAATAACCAAAGAGGCCGGAAAGAGACTTAGCCAACAGAGGAATAACTTTAAAGAAATAGGGGTTTTGATTGATGTGGCTCAGCCGGAAGGTTTGGAAAGGATCGAAGCTGAAAATAAGGCTCGCGCACTAAGTGCGGATGACGACGCGAGCGGGCAGAGCTAGAGCATAATCCGATCAGTCTGGTTCATATCCTGCGGCGGAGAAGCACGCGGTGGCCTGCTTTGGGCCGACGTCATCAATGGCGGCGCATACGGCATCCTGCAGGGTCTCGACGGTGCGCGGGACAGCCCGCCTGATCCATGCTTTCATCTTGGAGAAGATGTTCTCGATCAGATTGAAGTCCGGGCTGTAAGGCGACAGGAACAGCAGGCGAGCCTCGACCGCGTCCCGGGCCGCGGCACCTTTGTGGGCGGGGTGGTTGTTGAGGATCACGATGTCTCCTGCCGACAGACTTGGAGCCAGTATCTGCCGGGCATAGGCCGCGAACCACTCCCCTGTCATTGGCCCGTCCAGCGTCATTGGTGCCGTCATGGCCGACAAACGCAGCCCGCCAATGAAGGTCGTTGTGTTCCAATGCCCGTGCGGCACCAGCATCCGGCAGCGCGTGTCCGCTTTGAGCGTCCACGCAGACGGGCCATCTTTGTGGAAACGGCAGTCTCGTCGATGAAGACTAGGCGCTCGGGATCGAGATCAGGCTGGTTCTCGAACCATGCCTCGCGCCTTGCCGCGACATCGGGCCGTGTCTGCTCGCTGGCGTGCGCTTTTTTTTGATGGTCATGCCGTGGCGGTCGAGGCAACGCCAGATCGTGCTCGGCGCGAAGCGCACGCCGTGCGTCGTCGCCAGCCTGTCCGCCAGTTCTACGAGCGAAATATTGCCCTGAGCCTTGATCTCGGCCAGCAGGAAGTCCGACCAGGCCTCGATCCGATGCGAACGAGGATCGCCGCCCTGCGTCAGCGCATGGTCGTGGCCGCTGGCGCGCCATTCCGCCACCCGCCGGATCACGCTCGACGAAGAAACACCAAAACGAGCCGCCGCCGCACGGCGGCAAGTGTGCGTTGGCGAAGGTCGGTCGACAGGGCTCGGGTCATGCACGCCAGCCTCCCGCCCGGCAGGAAGCATGAATCAGATTTCCAGCACGACGGGAATCCTAAAACAACTCCGTCAGGGCGGATTAGGCTCTAAACTGGGTTGCGAGAGATCGCGTTTCCCATGTCCGCTATGCAGAATCAGCATCCGGCGATTTTATGTCCGAGATGAGGGCGAAACCGGACATAAACCAAGCTCCGTTTTCCATAGTGCTCATGCATGTCATGCCATGGACAACCAACGTGCAAGACATGCAGCATACCACTGAGAAACCGGCGATTATCTCGCACTGGAGGCGCCCAACGCCCACGTCCAGAAGGAAGGAGCGAACCAATTATCGTCCATTCCTGATCCCTCAGTTCGCTTCGGGCCATACCCACTACGCTGCCATCACTGCGACAAGCAGTGAGTCATACTTTGCCCCAGACCGGTAGATCTTTTGTCAACAGAAGCTAATAACGCAAGTATGTGACGCAACAGCATCACGCAACCTACATGCAGACTAAAATCAATGAATTTTCTTTTCTGATATTATAGCGGATATAGATTCATTTATAATTATATTTATAGATTCCCTCCCTAATTCATCAACCCAAATATTTTTTTCAGTATCATATTTTAGAATAACGCCTCGCGGTTTTTTCCCAAAGCATTACAAACAACCGCAATTCTGTAATTCTGATTTTGTCCGGCTTGATGTGACAAGAATTTTCTATATTCGTTTGGAGTAAGACCAAACATCATATTTTCTGATGAAATTCCCTTAACCTCAATTTTATATATGATATTTCCTTTGTCATATATTTCTAAATCCCATCCACAATTTTCGTCTTCTACACTTTTAACAACAAAATCAGAAAAATAATTCTTCACAAAATTTATAGAAATTCTTTCAACTTCTGCGTTTCTATTGGGATCTCTATTCCCTCTCCCCCATCCTTTTTTATTTTCCTGCGCTGAATAAGGTGAGTAAAGCATTAAGTTTTGTAGTTTCTGTATAAAGCTATTAACTTCTTGATTTTTGCTTTCTAACGGATACCACCAATTTTTTTGCCCTATCCAACCAGGTCCATCACTGAGTTTTAGAGTTCTCGCTTCTAACGGAAGAAGAGTTTCATTACCTAATTTAGTACGTATTATAAACGTATCAACTCTATCGGCTTTATGTTGAGCAGATGGGAAATCTTTAAATTTTTGACGTGAACGATAAACATCAGCATTTCGATACCAACCAATAACACGTCGTCCTCTCTCTTGCGGATGTGTCGCCGTCCAAACAACATCTATCCCTTGCACAACATCCGCTCCACGAGTCCCTCCTATTCTTTCAAGCGCTATACGTGTGTCTGTTTCGCCGCGAATAGTCTCAACATGCCCGTAAATATATCCGTCCTCGCACGGCAGAAAATTACAGCATTCATGACCATGCCCACATGTATCTACATGCGCGCCACCACCTACAATATTGTCAGGCCTTTTATCTAACCCTTTATAGGCTGACATCCAGCCAATATTAGCGACAAGAATTTTTTTCATTACGCAACCCACTTTTATAAATTCAGCAATTCAAGATACTCAACATTACTTGCAAGATATAGGATCTTGTATGTCTCTCCCAGTGCACTTTACTAAATTAAAGCTATTTTCAAAGGGCTTGCCGGCAAAGCGGACTGTCCGCTTTCCGGAAACTCAAACGGCCCCACTTACGACCGACGTGAGGGCGTTTGTCGCCTGTCTGCTCCATTCTTGAAGACGACATACGGCTTTACGAGGGAAGCAACCGGTTTGATTCTGGTGACAGATTTTCATTGGTTTTATCATCGCATCAGATCGTCAGCGAAGCGCCGCAAAAGCGTCTGTAACTGATCGAGGTCGGCATCCGTCCAGTCGACGAGAATGCGGTTCGCCAGCCTCTGGCGGGCCGCATTCAGCAGGTCGACCATTTCCTGTCCCTTTTCAGTCACTGTCGCTTCGCGAATACGCCTGTCCGTTGCAGACGGGTGGCGCTCGATAAGGCCCAGCTCTTCCAGCCTGGTCATCTGTCGGCTGATCGTCGTGTGATCACGCCCTGTACGGTCCGCGAGTTCGACAACACCGACAGGACCGTAACGCCATACGCGCGCCAGAAGCGGAAACAGGGCGCGATCCAGTGGAATGCCCGCTTCTTCGATCAGTCGATCATCCCGACGCGGCCGGTTGATTTCATCGACCAGATCGATGATCGCGGCATGCAGTCCGCGCAGGATATCAGGATCATGTGTATTATTCACGCTTTTTGTTGCCCTGGACGCCGCTCTGAGATACGTGAATATTACACATTGATTCGCGGAGTTGCCAGTGTCCTTCGATACAGACGTCCTGATCTCGGGTGCGGGGGCCGCAGGCCTGACACTTGCGATCGACCTTGCCCGACGCGGGGTTTCGTTCCGACTGATCGAACAGAACACGCAGCCGTTCAGCGGATCGCGCGGGAAAGGCATCCAGCCCCGGACGATGGAGATCTTCGAGGATCTCGGCTTCGTCGACCGCGTGGCGGCCGCAGGCGGCCCCTACCCGCCGCTGTGCCAGTATCGTCCTGATGGAACCCACAACGTGTCGCTTCTGACGGAGGCGGAAGTCTTCCCCACTCCCGCCGAACCTTATGCCGCGCCGCTGATGCTGCCGCAGTTCGCAACCGAAGCCGTCATGCGGGAGCGGCTTGCCGAGCTTGGGCATCATCCTCGCTTCGGCACACGGCTGACCGGATTTGAACAGGACGCACATGGCGTAACGGCAAGGATGGGAGGAGAAACCGGCGAGCATATGATCCGCGCCCGGTTCCTCGTCGGAACCGACGGCGGCCGCAGCTTCGTGCGCCATGCCCTGGCTATTGATTTTCCGGGAGAAGCACTGGGCGTGCGTGCGATCGTTGCCGATGTACGGCTGGAGGGTCTTGATCGGTCCGTCTGGCATCGTTTCCAGCTCGGTTCACCGGCGACACAGGTGATGATCTGTCCACTGGCGGGAACCGATCTGTTCCAGGTTCAGGCGCCCGTGGCACTGGACGGGGAGATCGACCTGTCTTCGGCCGGACTGACCACGCTCATCAGGGCCCGGACCGGCAGAGGGGACATCGTCGTCCGTTCGGTGTCCTGGTCCTCGGTTTATACGATGAATGCGCGTCTGGCTGATCGCTACCGGGTCGGACGCATCTTCATTGCGGGGGATGCCGCCCATGTTCACCCGCCAACCGGTGGTCAGGGTCTCAATACCAGCGTTCAGGACACTTATAATCTCGGCTGGAAGCTGGCCTCCGCGCTCGCGGGTGCGCCGGAAGCGCTGCTTGATAGCTACGAGGCGGAGCGCCGACCTATCGCGTCGAACATGCTTCATCTCTCGACGCGGCTGCTTGGTGAAGCAAAGCAGGGCACCATGCGGCGCGATCGCGAAGCGCGTCAGCTTGACCTCGGCTATCGCGGCTCATCATTGAGCGCGCCCGGTTCGGTGGGCGGCAGGGTGCAGGCGGGCGATCGCGCACCCGATGCGCCCTGTCGCGGGCAGGCGGGGCAACGGACACGGCTGTTCATGATTTTTCAAGGGTCTCACTGGACCCTGCTCGGCTACCAGCCGCACGACCGGCCGTCGGCCATCGCGGGCGTCCGTATCGTCGCCGTTGGTGCGGAGCATGAACTCGTCGACGAAGATGGCAATATCGCCGAAGCTTACGGGATCGAACCCGGTCAGTGGGTGCTCGTACGTCCGGACGGTTACATCGCCGGGATCTTTCCCTCTGACGGACTGGAGCCGCAACTTTCGCGCTACCTCGCGCATGTGCTGCCGTCCGGCCCGACCGATACACTCGCAGGGTCATGATGGGGGAGAAGCGGACGGTCGGCTGTCAGATCGGAATAATAGAAAAGCACCCAATCAATACTGTGAAAACCTCTGACAGCCGGACACCTCAGTAACAACCGATCAGCCCCGATGAGGCTTGATCCCGACGATAGCTGCCTATCGCTCCACATTTCCGTCTGCACCCTCGCCGTTTACGGAATACGACAACATTCAGGAAACCTGATCCACGATTTTTTGGATCCATGTGCTTGTGATGGGCGCATACGGAATCAGCATCCGGTAATAAAATGCGCCATATAGCAGGTCGAGGGTAAGTTCGGCCTCTTCTGAAGAGATCCCGAACTGTTCGAGCGCCTCTTTTCCCGCTTGCCGCCTTGGGGCAATCCACCGATCCCAGAATGCCTGTTCGAGCACGGAGCAGGATTGAGCGGCGGCAATCATGTGCCGCAGGAGTTTCCGCCGTGGTGCGTCCAGCGCCGCACTGAGGTCTTCAAGCGCGAAAACCAGCGTCTGCCTGACGTCCTGCCCCGTTCTGTAGGCAATCTGTGGGGTCAGTTCCGACAGGAATGCGTCCATCACAACGGCAGCGGCACTGTTCCAGCGCCGGTAGAGCGTTGTTTTCGCCACCCCTGAATGACTTGCAATCGCCTCCATCGTTACCCGCTCCGGGCCCAGATCATAGGCGAGTTGCAGCGCTGCCCCCTGTGCGGCCTCGGTCGCCTGCTGACTGCGTTTGCGGCCGCTTCCTGTTGAGGAAGCTTTTGCAGCATGAGATGGGTCGGGACTGTTCAAGATCGTTCTCCAGCACACTGCGGGAAAACTGCCACCGTCCGATGTTTTTCGCAACGATCCGTATCGTTTATTGACTACGATACGGAGCGTATCATAAGTGTTGGTCCTATCCTGATAACGGTCAGGACAGGACAGACACCGGAGCAAACCTGTGATTGGACAATCCATCCAGAAATGGGACGCCCTCGACAAAGCCAGAGGGGCTTTCCCCTACCCTTCTGACCTGTATCGCGACCACTGTGTTCATCTCAGGGTCCTGCGCGCCGGACGTGCCCATGCCCGGATCGTGTCAATCAATACGGATGCGGCACGGCAGGCCCCTGGGGTCGTGCGGATTCTGACCCATGCCGATATTCCGGGCCTCAACAGTTTCGGTCTGATCGCGCCCGATCAACCTGTCCTGTGTCATGACCGGGTGCGCTTTTGTGGTGATGCCGTAGCCCTTGTAGTGGCCGAGAGCGAGCAGGAGGCGCGTCATGCCTGCAAGCTGATCCACGTCGAATATGAAGACCTGGCCGCCCTGCTGGATGCGCGGCAGGCACTCGCCCCCGATGCGCCGCAGATCGGGCCAAACGGCAATCTGTGCCATGAGGTCGATCTGGGTTTTGGCGACGTAGATGCCGCGCTGGAAGCGTCAGACCACATCGTGCGCCTGACCTACAGTACGGGGCGGCAGGAACATGCTTTTCTGGAGCCCGAAGCGGGCATCGCCTGGCGTGATGAGAAGCAGCGGATCGCCATAACCTGTGGCGGACAGAACCCCTTTGCGGACCAGAAGCAGATTGCCGCCATCCTTGGTGTTCCACTGGCGCAGGTCCATGTGTCGCATCCACCCATGGGGGGCGCTTTTGGCGGCAAGGAAGACCTGAATGTTCAGGCCCATCTGGCACTGGCGGTACATGCTACGGGTCGCCCTGCCCGCTATGTCTATGAGCGTGAAGAAAGTATTGGCTGTTCCGTCAAGCGGCACCGCTTTGAGGTCGATGTCGCGGTGGGCTGTGATGCCACGGGCAGGCTGACGGGCTTTAAGGCCAGCCTTCTGGCCGATACCGGGGCCTATATGACGTTGGGGCCGGCCGTCCTTGTTCTTGCAGCCGAACATGCCTCCGGCCCCTACCGTTTTCAGGCCAGCCGGATTGAGGGCAAGGCCGTCCATACCAATACCGGCAATGCCTCGGCCTTTCGCGGGTTTGGCAATCCCCAGGTCATTTTAGGCATTGAGCAGGCGATGGACGCGCTGGCGGCGAAATGCGGCATGAACCCGGTGGACTTCAGGGTGCACAACCTGCTTCGCGGCGGTGACCGGGCCGGGGCCGGGCATATCGTACGCAATGATGTTACGCTGCCACGCCTGATTGCAGCAGCCCGCAACGGGCCATTACTCCGTGCGTCTGAGGCGGAGCCCCTGCGGCCAGATGAGGATGGGAAGCTGCGCGCGACCGGCTTTGCCTTTGTCTGGCAGGGGTTCGGGCTGGGGGCCGGGGCCGAACCCGGTTCCAGCGTCACCCTGCGCCGCGACGCAGACGGGCAGTTCTGGCTGGACTGTTCGAGTGCAGACCTTGGCGAGGGCAATCTGTCCGCATTCCAGCAGATTGCCGCGTCAATGCTGGGTTGCGCGGCGCATGACATCGGGCTTGATATCGGCACCACGGATAATACGAATTCATGGTCCACGAACGCCTCCCGCTCCGTGGTCGTGACGGGCAATGCCGTGGCGAAGGCGGCCCGTCAGCTGGCAGTGCGGATTGATGCGGGTGAAAACGGGGCGTTGGAAGAAACCGCGCATTTTGCCCCCGTTTTCCCCGAAAAACTGACATTGGGCGCGCCGCACGTGGGGTATTCCTACGGCATACAGGCCGTGCGCATTGCGCTGGACGTGGCCACCGCCACCGTTACGGTAGAAGAAGTCGAGACATGGCTCGATGCCGGAACGGTCATCAATCCTGATGGGGTGACTGGGCAGATCGAAGGCGGTCTGGCGCAGGGGCTGGGCTTTGCGCTGAGCGAGGATCTTGTGCAGCACGAGGGGCGCGTCCTGAACAACCGCTTCTCATCCTACATCCTTCCCACCATCCGCGATGTGCCGGTGGAGGTCCGTGTTCACCTGATAAATCACCCTGATGCATCAAACCCGCTGGGTGCGCGCGGCATTGCCGAAGTCGGGCTGACACCTGCTGCGGCGGCCATCGCCAATGCCCTTGCGCGCTGCCTTGGCCATCGCTTCGACCAGTTCCCGATCAGGCCGGAGGCGATTCTGCCTGTCATGGAAAGGGCTCTGTCATGATCACATTCCAGCTCAATGGCGCACCGGTCCAGATCGCGCATGAGGGCAAGACCCTGTTGCAGGTGCTGCGCGATGATCTGCACCTCAGCGGCGCCAAGCTTGGCTGTGGTGAAGGCGAATGCGGGGCCTGCACGGTTATGGTGGACGGGCGGCCGGTCTGTTCCTGCCTTGTGGCAACCGAAACGCTGCAAGGCGCTACGGTGACAACCATTGAATCCCTGGCCCCGACGCCGGACGGATCAGAAATCTGTTCCGCCCTGGCACGCGCGGGCGGGGTGCAATGCGGTTTCTGCACGCCGGGCATTGTCATGGCATGGGCCGGGCGGCACCGTGATGACAGCCCCGATGATGCCCTTGAGGGCAATCTCTGCCGGTGCACGGGCTATGTGAAAATCCGCGCGGCGCTGGAGCAAGCAGCCTGCCTTCCGCCACGCAGGGGCACCATTTCCGGCAAGGCGGACCTGTCCTTGCAGAATGGGCTGGCCAGTCTGGCGCAGGATCCTGAACTGGTCCCGATCGCGGGGGGAACCGACCTTGTGGTGCGCGCGGGTCATGATCTCGGCGCCCTCCGGCTGTTTTCGCTTGAGCGGCTGGATGCGCCGGAACTGCATCAGGTTTTTGGGGAGGACGGCAATCTCGTCATCGGTGCCCTGATGCGCTGGCAGGATATCCTGCATGATCCTGTCATCGCCCGTTTTGTGCCCATTCTCAGGGATGTCGCGCATGGGGTTGGCAGCCCGCAGGTCAGGAATGCCGCGACCATTGGCGGCAATGTGGCCACCGCCTCCCCGGCAGGTGACAGCCTTCCGGCGCTGGTCGCCCTTCAGGCCCGTGTCCGGCTCATCCATCATGATGGGAGCCGCGAGATGCCGGTTGCCGCGTTCATCACGGGGGCCGGGCGCACGCAACGCAGGGCAGGAGAACTGATTGCCGGCTTTGTCATTCCCGCAAAATGTCTGGGCCAGCCACAGGCCTTCACCAAGGTCGGCCCACGCAGGGCGCAGGCGATCTCGAAACTGTCCCTCGCAACGGTCAGAGTGCCTGACGACCCGGCCGGAATCAGCTTTGCGTTCGGGGCTGTCGGTCCCGTTCCCATGACGTGCCCGAAAGCGCATGCTTCTCTCGCCTCAGGGGCGCGGGATAAAGCGCATCTCAACGCCGTGACTGCACTGGCCATGTCTGAAATTACGCCGATCGATGACATGCGCTCTACCGCTGCCTACCGCAGGCGCGTGGCTGGCAACCTTCTCATGCGGCATTGCCGGGTGCTTTTCAGCCCTGCGGCGGGCAGAGGCGACGGATGATGTCTTCTATCTGCCCACGGTCCAGTTTCGCATGATCCACCGAGCCGTGAATGCCCATGCCCTCGACCAGAGCATCAAGTGCGCGGCAGGTCAGCGGATCGAAGAAACGTCCCAGCGCCTCCCGGCTGGCCTGCATCCAGTCGCGCATGATGGCCGCAAGTTCGGGCTTACGGGCGGCAAAGGCGTATAGTTCATAACTCAGCAGCAGCGTGCGTGGCGTGGACCAGATGTTTCCGGCAATGATATCGACAAGCGCTCCTATCGCTTCCTCCCGGTTTCCGGCCTCGGCCAGCCGCCCGACAAAGGCTGCGGAACTGGCATGGGCCACCTGCGTGAAAGCCAGATGAAGCAGATCGTCCATACCATTGAAATGATACGTCATCGAGCCAAGCGGCACGCCCGCCGCCTTGGCCACGCGGCGGTGCGTCGTGCCCTGCACGCCATATTCCACGATCACATCCACGGCAGCATTGATGATGCGCTGCTTGCGGTCGGGGTCGGGGCGACGGATGGCTGAAGGGTTGCTTGACATGAGGAAACAGGTTTAGCCTTGCGCGATGTGTACGTTCGTACACAAGATGAATATCTCAACGACGCGGGATGGTAGCAGTGAGCGAGAATACCGAAAAGAACGCTTCCCCCGGCATGACACGGCGCACGGTCATCGCAGCAGGCGCAGTAGCTGGTGGCATGGCCCTTGGCGGCGGGGTGGCGCATGCCAGCGCGCGCGGCCCGTGGCGGGGCGGGGTCTGGCTCAACAAACCACATCAGAGCGCGATCAGGGCCGATGCGCTTGAGATGACAACGGACAAGGGCTCCGACTTCTGGCGCGAGACCTTTTATGGCTTCACACGTGATAGCGGTCATTTCTACGGCATGCATGCCCCTGCCCGCTTTACCGCGCAGCTGCGCATCCGCGCCGAGTATGAGAAGCTGTACGATCAGGCCGGTCTCATGGTGCGCATTGACGAGACGCGTTGGGTCAAGGCTGGCATAGAACTCTCGGATGGCCGCGCCATGCTCAGCAGCGTGCTGACCGATGGCCGCTCGGACTGGGCCACGGCCCCCTATGAGGGCGACGCGAAAGATTTCTGGATGCGTGCAAGCGTAGCTGATGGCGTGCTGCGGCTTCAGGTCTCGGGGGATGGCAAGACCTGGCCGCTTGTGCGCCTGGCCCCCTTTCCCGTGGCAGAGTCCTATCTGGTCGGGCCGATGTGCTGCACGCCGGAGCGCGAAGGGCTGAAGGTGCGTTTTTCTGACTGGAAACTGACCCCGCCGCTGGGCAAGGCGCTGCATGACCTGACATGATGCCCCACCGCAGCGAAAAACAGAAAATGCTGGCGGGCGAACTGTATGTGGCCAGCGACCCCGAATTGCAGCACGATATGGCGCAGTGTGCCCGGTGGCTTGCCCGGTACAACAACGCCAACGCTACCCTGCCTGAACGGCTGGGCGCGGTTGGAGAGAATACCTGCATCCGCCCACCCTTTCGTTGTGATTACGGCTATAATCTCTTTCTGGGGAACAACGTATTCTTCAATTTCAACTGCATCGTGCTTGATGTGGTTCCGATCAGGATTGGCGATGGCACGCAGATCGGTCCGGGCGTGCAGATCCTGGCAGCCGATCACCCGCGCGATCCGGCTTTGCGCCAGAAAATGCTGGAATTTGGCCGCCCTGTTACCATTGGCCGCAATGTCTGGATCGGTGGCGGCGCCATCATCCTGCCGGGGATCACGGTCGGGGATGATGCCATTATCGGGGCGGGCAGTGTCGTCACCCATGATGTGGCCGCTGGCGCAACCGTGGCCGGCAATCCGGGGCGGCCTCTGCATCTGTGATCATAACCTCGGCAAACAGATACACCCATGACTGAATTCCAGTTTCAACAGATCGATGTATTCTCCACTGAGCCGACCAGGGGCAATCCGGTGGCCGTGGTGATCGGAGCCGACGACCTGACCACGGAGCAGATGACCGCCTTTGCCAACTGGACCAACCTGAGTGAAACCACGTTCCTGCTCCGTCCAACAACGCCGGAAGCAGATTACAGGGTGCGTATCTTTACGCCCCGGACTGAACTGCCGTTTGCGGGCCACCCTACCCTGGGTAGCTGTCATGCCTGGCTGGCTGCGGGCGGCCAGCCGCGCGGGAATACGATCGTGCAGGAATGTGGTCTGGGTCTTGTGCCGGTGCGCGCGCATAATGGCTGCCTTGCTTTTGCAGCGCCCCCATTGCAGCGATCGGGGGCGGTGGAGCCCGGCCTGCTGCACCGGGTTGCGAATGGGCTGAAGATTCCTGCCTCATCCATCCGGGCCGCGGCATGGACTGATAACGGGCCGGGATGGCTGTCCGTCATGCTGGGGTCGCGCAGGGAGGTTCTGGCGCTTGAACCCGATTACGCGGCCCTGTCGGACCTGTGTATCGGCGTAACAGGACCTTGGGATCCCATCCATGATGGACAACAGGCGCAGTTCGAGGTGCGTGCCTTCGCCATGGCCTGCGGAGTCAATGAAGATCCCGTTACCGGTAGTCTGAACGCCGGGCTGGCGCAGTGGCTCATAGGCAGCGGGCTCGCGCCCGAGCATTACATTGCCAGCCAGGGCACCTGCCTTGGCCGGGCCGGACGCGTGCATGTCGATCTCGAAGATGGAAAAATCTGGGTTGGCGGGGTGACAATGACCCTGATTGCAGGTGTGCTGCGGTTATGATCCTTCCTGCGGGAATGCAACGGACCTTTCCAGAAGAGCGGGTCAACAGACAACGGCTTTCATCATTGAGCATGTTTTTACCAAGGCTGTCTGTGTGCTCCTGTATTATTGAGCAGAAAGGCTGTTTAGGGGGGATTACGGACCATCCGCTTCGGAGCGTGGATCAGATATTTTTAATTATTGTCTCACTACTAAAGGAATGTCAGGCTCATCAAATATGGAGCGTCAACGTAGGGGAAAGAAATGAGACGCGATATGGATTTGGTTCGCCAATTACTTCTGAAGCTGGAAAGCATTGAGAAGGGGCCTCACGATGTTCTCCTTATCGGTGGAAACTCTGAAGAGGTCGCCGTCGACGGTCGGACATCTGATGAGATTTACTTCCATCTCACCAAAATTGAAGAAGCTGGTTTTTTAGAGCGTGTTGGAGGCAGAGCGATGACGACAGTCACGTTCCGAGCCCTGTCGTGGAAAGGGCAAGAGTTTCTAGATACCATTCGGGACGATAGCATCTGGAAAAAAACAAAAGAGAAAGCCGGTAGCGCCTCCTTCGATATCCTCACCGCCGTTGCAAAGGCAGTTCTCAAAGACAGAATAAAGTCTCTTACAGGATTGGATATAGGCTGAAAGGTCATGCAACCGATAAGTAACTGTTTAGGGCGTGTCGGCTTTCGGGTAACTGTGACAACCGCTTCCATGTCTGGAGAGAGGCGATTACTGCCTGTCTGCTCCTGCGTCACTAAGCTGACAGGCAGATCAGGGGGGGTGAACGGAAGGTCCGATTACGGTAAATCTGAGGACGTAATCGGACGTTCCAAGTTGCCAAGGCTCTTAAAGGCATGGCGTTAGAGATACGCGCCGTAGAACTCTTTCAGTTTCGCAATCGCCTGGCTTGTGTATTCCGGCTTGTCATACAAGTCGTAATGCGTCGCGCCAGGTACGACGAAGATATTTTTCTTCTCGGACCGGGCCTTGTCGAACAGCTCGAAGCCGTCGCGATAGGAACCGAAAATACCGGGCTGACCGCCGCCAACAATGACCTGCAACGGCTGGGTCAGCAGACGGTCCACCAGGTGGAATGCATCCCACGAAAAGGCTGCACCCGTGCTGACCACATTGAGTTTGTTGGGCGAACCGGGCTTCTGGCCACGGGGCGTCGTGTAATAATCGACAGCCTCAACAATATCCACATCCTTGATGTCGCAGGACGCAAGCTGCTTTTCCGACTGTGGGATGTAGCTTGTAATGGCGGCTGCAATCCCATGTGCCTCAGCTGTGCGCTGGGCACAGACGCCTTCCATAGCCTTCAGGGCAGCATCTGGAGACAGGTCCCCCTCGCAGCACAGACGACCATAATTGGCAGCGACAACAGTGCCAACGGCTTTGAAACGACGTTCTGTCATGGAGGCATTCGCGGCGTAGCCACCGCCACCACAGATGCCGAGCACGCCAATCCGGTTTTCGTCAACGAACCCTAGCGTTGTGAGGTAATCGGCCGCCGCGCGGAAATCCTCGACGCGCAAGGCCGGATCTTCCAAATAGCGTCCGGGACCGCCACTTGCGCCCTGGGTGGACGCATCGAAGGCAAGGCAGACATATCCGGCTTCCGCCAATCCCGCAGCATAAATGGCGGCAGTCTGTTCTTTGCAGGAGCTGATCGGGTGAGCCACCACAAGGGCCGGATATTTCAGGCTCTTATCAAAATCCTTCGGAAAATGCAGATCCCCCGCCATATCCCAGGTTCTGTTTTTGAAGGTCACGGTTTTCATTGTCATCGTTCCTTTCCGCTTCGAGCCCGAAACGCCCGACAGGAGGAAAGATGAAACAACTCTTCTTATAAGTTTAGATGGCTTGTTCCGCATACAATCATTAGCCATACTTCTGAATGATGAATGAAAATCTTCGCGATTTGAATGCTTTTGTCATCGTGGCAGCCGAGGGGAGCTTCACCCGGGCCGCCGCACGGCTCAGCGTGTCCCAGTCCGCGCTCAGTCAGATAGTCCGCAATTTGGAAGAACGCTTGGGAATCCGCCTGTTCAACCGTACGACGCGAAGCGTCTCTCCGACCGAGGCCGGAGAGCGGCTTCTGGCAGAGGTGGAACCGGCGCTTGCCCGGATTGAACGCGGACTGGAACAGCTTGGCACTTTGCGCGAGCGTCCGTCTGGTACGATCCGCATTTCAGCCGATGAATATGCGATCCGTAGTGTACTCTGGCCGGTTGTGGAGCGCTTTCTTGTTGACTATCCGGAGATCCATGTGGATCTCACAACCGATTACGGTCGGACTGACATCGTGCGCGAACGGTATGATGCCGGGGTCAGACGCGGCCAGCTAGTCTCGAAAGACATGATCGCATTGCGGATCGGACCGGATGTGCCGATGGCCGTCGTAGCCACGCCGACGTTTCTAAAGCAGCATGGGAGTCCACGAAACCCGCGTGATCTGGCCGAGTTTCCTTGCATCAATCTGCGGCTGCCGACACACGGCGAACTTTTCCCCTGGCAGTTCAGGAAAAGCGGCAAGGACATACGAATCACAACGTCTGGGCAACTTGTTCTGACCAGCCTTTTTCAGATACGCGAGGCCTGTCTGGGCGGGCTGGGGCTGGCCTGGCTGCCGCATGATCTTGTGGCTTCCCGAATTGCGACAGGAGAGCTGGTCGAGGTGCTCTCACAATGGCAAAAGGTTTTCGAGCCCTATCACCTTTACTATCCAAGCCGTCGCCAACACTCATCGGCGATGACTGCTTTCATCGCCGCATTGCAAGCTTCAGTACGGGAGTAGTGTCTGCTTTTGGGATATCCAACATTCACACGCATTGTCTGACACGAGGCGTAAGCGGACTATTTCCTGAGCCTGATGATTCCGAGTTCGTGCCACATCCACCCAAAATCGTAGGCAGCCATGGCACCGCCACTCCCTTGGGCGCGGACCGTAGTGTTTTCGATATCCTTCAACCAGATGGCCACCTTTTTACGCCCTGAGGCTGTCTGGACGGCCTGGCGCGGCGTCATATCCCCCAGGGCCGGGACTGGCTCATCAAGCACCTGCCGATAGTGCCGCTCCAGCATCTGCCCGATCATCCGGGCTTCCTCCTCGGGCGGGATCTGCAGTTCTAGCGAGACCTCACGTCCATGCGTCCCCCGGTCTTCCATAGCCTGCGCCGGCGTCATGATCTGCGTGAGCGGAGCGCGCACGAGATCTCCCAGACCAGCCTGCAGCATGGCGCGGCCACGTTCGGCACGCTCTTTCGAGTTCACCTGCAGCCGCAACTGCCGCCCCTTCAGATCCAGCGTGCCGAGCACGATCGCACCATCATCCATCTCGGTGCGCAGGAACCGCCCGTTTTCATCTCGTCCAGCCTTGCCCACGGGATTACTCGGCTCTTTCAGCCAGTTCCAGAATGACCGGTTTTCCGGTCGCAGGGCCATGATCCCGTCAAGCACGTCCGCCACTGTCTTCTGTGTCACGCCCTTTGCCAGCGGGAAACACACTTCGTGGAAGACCAGATCCTCTCCGTCCCCATTGAACAGCGCTGGCCCCTCCATCTGCCGGGCCATGTCCTCCAGTGTCCGAAACAGCCAGGTCAGCGTGAACATCGGCGCAAGTTCATGCAGCGTCTGCGTATCGACTTTTGGAAACTCGGCCCTGCCCCGTCTTTTCCGCAGAGCCCTGTAAAGGTTCGCAGCCAGATCTTCGCAAGCACCCCGTGAATAGGCGAGCAACCCACCTGCCAGAATGGTCTTTCCATCGGACGGCACGAGACGTGCTGCAATCCGGTCCCACTGTTCCAGCGTCCGGGTAGCCGTGCCTTCATGCACCAGAACGGGTTCCCCACCCCGCAGCAGGTCACGCGCCATCAGGCTCTGGCCGGGTTTGATATCCGAGACTTCATACAGGCTCATGACCGAAGCCTTGAGGGCACGCATGTAGGCGCTGTTGCGCGGCCCTTCCTTCCAGCTCCGACGCTTGAGGTAAACGTCAACGAAGTTCCGACCATCGTCCCAGTCCTGCCCGAGAAAATCTTCGAAAGCGCAGCCCCACAGCGTCATGGCAACGTCAGGGCCGATCATCTCTGCCAGATCCTCGAAGGAGATGTCGCCCGCTTCCAGCGCCGGACCGATGTGATCGCCGAGCACTTCGCCAAAACACTCCTGCCAGTCGTCCTGACCGAGATATCTGATCAGTCCCGTGAGTTCGTCTGCGGCCATGAGGCTTTCCTGCTACTTCCGTTATGGACAGCAGAGGGGAATACTGTCCTGACTCGACAAGACAGGATCATACCCTGAAACAGGCAACGGGATGCCCCTCCCCGGATTTCACGCATTTGTGAAAGTGGACAAAATCGCGCCTCGGTACCTTTCCGTTTGTTTCCTATGTGTTTCCTGCAGTGGAAATTTGGACGCAAAAAAGCCGCCTCTAGGGGCGGCATTTTTGCATTATATTCAGTGTATTAAGCATGGTTGCGGGGGCAGGATTTGAACCTGCGGCCTTCAGGTTATGAGTTTGTAGGCAAGAGCTACGCCCTGCCACGAAATTCCCCGACGCATCCCGAAGAACCACTACTATCCTATTATTTTAATTGAATAAGTCGTTCATTTTGGCTCTTCTGTCTACGCTTACTCACGCTGACGTTTCAATCCCATTTGCATCCTATACGCATCCTGTGGAGGCAGCCATGCCCCGGATATCAAAGCGCATAATCGCCACCCTCCAGCCTGCTGAGAAGGACTACATCGTCTGGGACGATCAGGTCGCCGGCTTCGCCCTGCGGGTCTGGCCTTCGGGTCGGATGAGCTACGTGGTTCATTATCGAGCCAATGGCCGGTTCCGACGTTATACGATCGGCCATCATGGTCCCTGGACGGCAGACAAAGCACGCGATGAAGCGATTAAAATCCTCGCTCGTGTGAAAGACGGCAACGACCCAAACACCGAACGCGGCGAAGAGCGGACCTCCCCCACAATCAGTCAGTTCTGCAAGACTTTCATTGAACGGCATGTAAAGACGCATCTGAAATCAACCACACAAGCCGAATATCAACGCGCGATTGACCTGTTCATTATAAAAAAAATTGGCAGCCGGATGGTGGCCACCCTGACCCACTCGGATGTGGTCGCATTCCACCACGCCTATCGCCATATCCCGTATCAGGCGAACCGGACTCTGGGTGTGCTGTCGAAAATGTTCTCTCTGGCAATCCTCTGGGGTGTGCGGACAGACAACGTCAATCCATGCAGGGGCGTGAAACGCTATAAGGAGCAGAAGCGCGAGCGCTACCTCACAACAGAAGAACATCAGCGTCTTGGCAAAGCACTCGACGACGGCCGTTCCGCAATGCCGGAAGCCGTCAACGCGTTCCAACTCCTGCTTTTAACCGGTTGCCGCCTGCGGGAAATCCAACGTCTGAAATGGGAATATGTTTTTCTGGACGAAGGGATAATCAGATTACCTGACAGCAAAAATGGTGCCCGCACGGTTCAGTTGGGCGAGAGTGCGATCGGCTTGCTTGGAGACATCACGCGGGTTGAGGGCAATCCCTATGTCATCACGGGACGGAAAGACGGTGGTCACCTGACCGATCTGGAGAAGCCGTGGCGGCGCATCCGAAAGGAAGCCGGGCTGCATGATGTCCGCATTCACGATCTCCGCCATTCCTTTGCATCCGATGCGCTGGAACTCGGCGAGGATCTGGTCATGATCGGGAAACTGCTGGGTCATCGCGATCTCAAATCGACCGCACGTTATGCTCACCTCAAGAAAGAACCAATCCAGCGTGCAGTCAAAGGGATCGATTTGAAAATTTTTACGGCACTTGTTTCAGGAGGCAGCGAGAGCAACATCTGAACACGTCAATTATGCCCTGCCTCACAGAACTATTTTTAAAAATACCTAAAAATATATTCGGCTTTGTTGCACAATTCACTGATTGGTCGTGCTGAACGCTCTTATGTTTTTTGTTATACGACCGCCTAAGTGATTGAGGTTCCGAGCGTTGTGAAGCGGTTAAAAGTAGCAACGTGGATGTGAACTTCGGCGATCTTCCACGTATTTGCGAAACAAAGCCGCCGCCAAGCCAAAATGGGCTCTTCAAGCATCCTGGTAGGAATGCCTGCCATGTGTGTGCAATATCGGGTTGACAGGCTCGCAACCATAATGGATTTTATAAAAAGTCTACCGTGACAGGAGCATATGTTTTCAAAAGATGGCCCATGCCATACATCCTGCGCCCCGCTCTTCATTGAGCCGCTGGTTTCTGGTCGCGTTCACGCTCATGGGCTTTCTGGGGCAACTCCTGATCCAGAGTCAGGCAATGCCGGGAGAAATGCCTCGTGCTACCATCCTGCGCCTGACAGGCATTGATATCGCTCCACATCTTTATCACACGCCACATAAGCACTCCGTCTGTGCGGATATGCCTGGCATGACAATGGACAATGTGACGCAGGCTGTGTCAGCCGACAATGAGGGCGACCACGACCACATGTCCGGGCATCCTTCTCATCACGATGGAAGCTGTCCGTTATGCCCCCTCCTGCACCTGCCAGTATTCCTGTTCACAGCTCTCGTGATCTTGCTGGCACTGGCGTTTATTCGTTGGCAACGCCACGTCAACATCGTTAACCCCCGTGCTCCACCTGTCATCACACTTGGTGTTCCTTTCTCCTGTGGCCCCCCTGTGTCTGCGGTCTTCTAGCGCCCGCAGGCCGTTTAAGCTGTCATTCATCGACCGTACGCGTTCACTTAACGCATAGTGCGTCGCTGACGTCATAAACTAATGACGAAAAAGACAATGACCGTCCTGCTGGCTGAACGATATTCTCAGCTCAGGATCAGCTTTCATGTCTTCGACACATGTTTGCGCACACACGTTCCACCGCGCGCACTTACTTTCTGCCGCCGCAATTTTTCTTATCCCGTCCTTCGCGGCGCATGCCAATGAACTGCCCGGAAAAGAGCGTGAGAGTGCCGCATCAACCAGGCAGGCGGCGATTAAAAAAACTCCGGAACAGTCATCACGAAACACGTCAAAACAACTCGGCGCTCACGTAAAAACAGGAGCAGCCGTCCCTATATCCAGCAACGCAGCTGAGCGGCTCGTTGTCACAGCCACGCGAACGCCACAGCAGATCCAGGACGTTCCCGCCTCGGTCAGCCTGATAACACGTCAGGACATCCAAATGAGGCAATCTTCCACGATTTCAGATGCCCTCAATCGCTTGCCTGATGTCGATATGGTCGGCACGGCGCGTATGGAAGGTCAGGTTCCCCAAATCCGTGGGTTTGCGGGACGCGAGATCATTTTGATGGTCGATGGCGCACGGCGTAATTGGGATTCCCAAGGGATTGAAGCGCCGCTTTATATCGATCCCGCCTTTATCCAGAGTGTAGAAGTTGTCGCCGGATCAGCGTCCACTCTTTATGGAACAGGTGGTCTCGGCGGAGTTATGTCAATTAAGACTATTGACGCAAAGTCCCTTCTGAAACCGGGTCAAGGCTTGGGCGGAGAAATTGATGGCGGCTATCAAAGCGCCAACGGAAATGGGAAGGGATCAGCAAAAATATACGGAAAATGGGGCAAGTTCGATGCGCTTCTTGCTTATTCTGGGCAAACCTTCAACTCGATACGATTAGGGGGCGGCGAGAGACTTTCACCCAATGACGGGCAAAGCCACAGCGCACTACTTAAACTTGGATATGACATCAATGACCGAATTAGAATAGATTTTGGTCAGCAATTTTATCTTGATGAAAACTATAGATCTTCAGTGCCACAAAAAGGTCCTTCCACTTACCACTGTTCTACCTGCCAAGAGCAAAATGTCCGACAGGACGAGTCAACATTGCACCTCACAACACGTAACGAGCAAGGCGAGGAAGATGGAAGGCTGACCCTTTACAGAACGAAAATGGCCTCAAAGCAGGTGCCGAACAGCATGGACTCTAATGGCGGGTCCACTGTCCTTGAGACCTATGGTTTCGACTTACAAAAATCATACTTTCGTAATTTCGGATTGTTTGGAAGACATAAATTTACTGGAGGCGTAAATTACTACCGCGATTTTTATACGTACACCACATCTGGTTCAAATACACCCAACGCACAACAGCAGGTATATGGGGTTTACGGGCAAGATGAAATAAAATTTCGCCACCATGTCACTCTTTCCCCTAGCTTGCGTTACGATAGATACAATACCTTTCCTGAACACGGGAAAGGTCTCTCAAATAGCTCAAACGGTGCTATTCTTCCAAAAATAACATTATCGTGGCAACCAACACGCGAATGGATGATATATCTCAGTTGGGGGAAAGCTTATAATGCTCCCACCCCAGCGCAAAGCGACATGGATTTGACAGGCAATCAATGGTTCGCAAATTTTGTTTCTAACAAAAATCTAAAACCCGAATCTGCCAAAACATACGAAGGCGGATTTACTTATACAAAGAGCGCACTGTTTAGCGAGCACGATCGTGCGAGCGTCCGCGCTACAGGTTTTTACGAAGACGTAACCAATCTCATTCAAGAAGTTGCTATCGGGCGTTTTAATGGAAAATATGGGAAAAACAGACCCATTTATCAATATCAGAACGTTGGACACGCCACACGTTACGGTATTGAGCTACATAGTAATTACGACATAGGAAACTGGGGGTTTGATCTGAGCTTCAGCCACATAAGAGTCACAAACGCTCTGACCGGTGCTGGGTTGTACTCGCCTCCAGATAAAGTTGCCGCTGATATGCGTTACCGTTTTCCGAACATCGGACTGACTTTAATGTACAGCCTCATGGCCGTAGACGCTCAGAACTACGATGCAACTATTATTCGTCGGCGTCCCGGCTATATGGTGCACGACATACTCGCAACCTGGGCACCTCCTCGCAAGCCTTGGCGAATTAATTTTGCTGTTACCAACTTATTCGACAAGGAATACAGTATGTATAAAATGGCTTCCACAAACGTTGATTTTCCTGAAGTAGGTCGCAGCTTTCGCTTTGATCTATCATATAGATTTTGACAATTGCCAGGAGGTTATTCTGAAATAAATCAAATTATTACACGTAATTCCATTGATTTATTTCCTGTTTTTATGTATAATTAGACGCCACATAGAATGTCTATTGTGGTTACTGGAGGTATGAAATGACTATTACTATAACTATACTTAAAACCAAACAAATTTCTGTACCTGTCCGGGCCGGACTGCAGTGTGGTTCGGGTGTCTGCGGTTATAACGCTTAAAACAATACAGAGACTGGCGCCTTTCCGCGCCAGTCTCGCACTAGGAGGTATACGATGTGTAACGGTTCTATTGGCATAAATTTCACTGGCGGCCAATCTTACTCATCTATTATGTCCCTTATTGACGAGGGACATATAGATTACGTCGAACTCCTGATCGACAATTTTTTACATCTCAATCCAACAGAAATTGCAAAGAAATTTCCTTGCCCTGTCGCATTCCATATTATGCAATCCCGTTTTTTGGAGCGAGGTGAGGAAGAATTAAAGTATATATCAAGCAGAATAACGCAAATGTCTGAGGCGTTTCAGCCACTTTATATTTCCGATCATATCGCACTTTTCGAGCATAACGGAACTAATTTTTATCAACTCGCCGAAATAAATTATGCAATAGGGTCAATATATTTTGATAAAATTCGGCGATGGCAGGATATGCTTGGTCATACTCTATATTTAGAGAATTATCCTTCACTGCTCGACGGTTCTTATGAAGCTCCAACTTTCTTCGAGCATATATCAAAGAAAACTGAATGTAATGTGTTGTTTGATATATCCAATGCTGTTTGTGCCTCTAGGAATACGGGCGCAGACATAGACGACTGGAAGAATGTAATATCGAAAACGCTACACTATCATGTTGCAGGATACACTCCAGCACCAAGCGATAATAATATTTTAATTGATTCACATTCGGAGCAGATTTCATCAGAAACGGAGATCTTCATAGATCGTTATGCTGATCTGTTTTTTCGTGAAAATACTACAATTACTTACGAACGAGACGGAAATTTTGATTACGACCTTATAGTGGAAGATTTAAACAGCCTTCGCTTGAAATCGAAAAACCAGAGTGTATACAATGAACAATCATAGAAAATATTTGCGTGATATCGATGTCATAGACTTTATGTCGCGCCCAGATCAGTTTTCTTTGTTTTCTGACAACAGGCGCGCGTTGGTGCGATTAGATATTGCGTGGCGCGGTTATTGGCATGCTCTTTATGATCCATGTCCATCCCTACTGGATTTTTCTGGTGATCAAGACGGATTCAATATTTTTCGGCCCTTTATGAGGTGGGGTTCTGAGCGAAAAATTTGTTTTGGTTGGCCATTACACCTCTGGGTTATCATTTGGTTGCAAGAAAATGAGATGCTGAATAGTTCTAATTCCGAAATCATTCTATCGGAATTGGCGGGAGCTGCAGCTGCTCGGTGGGCCATATCTGATCGCACAGAAGCACTAGGCATCGCCATTTACCGCGGTATCAAACAAAACTGGACTGTCGGCTGGAAGTGCCGTGCGGTAGATCTGCAACGAGAAATTCAAGAAATTGAAATTGGTGCGGATTTAAGCCCGGAAGATGATATTCCGTCGTATTTCCTTATTTTTGATAACAAAATTTCTGTATTCCCTGGATGGAGCCGCATACTGTGAGCAATTTGACCTATGCGCCGTCAGTGTATAGAATAAATTTTTTTTTGTTATTCATTGGGATGGGTCTATTTATTTTCCCGGCCTTTTCTTCAAACGAAGCCCACGCAGCACCAAAGCTCGGGCGCCTTACTTTCCAGGCGGCATTCGGAAACCAGCCGGTAAGTTGTGCTAGAACCATAAGCCCGGTGGGGACAAGCGACAATACGGTCCGCATCAACGATCTACGCTTCTACATCCACGATGTGGCGCTGCTCACGAAGGACGGCCGTGCGGTGCTGGTCAAGCCAGGGCCGTCCGGCCTCTGGCAGCGTGACGGGATAGCGCTGATCGACCTGATCGATCGCAATATTCCATGCAGCGATACGACTCCGTCGCCGAACTCGGCTATCAGTTTTGTTTGGCCGCAAGGCCATTTCACCGGCCTGCGCTTCACCGTTGGGCTGCCTATGGCCGCCAATCACGGCGATCCTACGATTGCACAGCCACCACTGAACATGACGAGCATGTTCTGGACCTGGCAGTCAGGATATCGTTTTTTCACGCTCGACATCACGATGATTCCGAAGCCTGGCGACAAAGCGCGACCGCACGGCTTCCCTGTCCATATCGGGAGCACCGGCTGTGAGTCCGCCAGCGCGGTCGAGGCGCCGAAGGGCGCGTGCACGGCCCCGAACCTCGTCACGGTCACGCTGCCGGAGTTCGATCCGGCGCATCAGACCGTGAAGCTCGACATAAGTCGACTGCTCGCTCTGAGTAATGTCAGCACCAACCAGATTAATAGTGCGCCAGGTTGCATGTCTGGACCGGACGACAAGGATTGCGCAGGTGTGTTCCGTGAGTTCGGCCTGCCATTCGGATCAGAGACCTCTCCGCCGGCTCAGTCGGTATTTCGGGGTCGATAAGATGCGCACGTTATTTCGCAAAGTTCTCCAGATGGCCCTTCTGGGTGGGGGGGCGCTGCTTCTATCGGCCGCAACCCGGCCCACGACGTGGCATTGGGACATCCCCTCCTGGGCGCCTGCGCCAGTCGTCCCGTCCGACAATCCGATGAGGGCAGAGAAGGTCGCACTGGGACGACGGCTGTTTTATGACAAACGGCTATCGGAGAATGGGACGCTCGCCTGCGCGTCGTGCCATCTCCAGAAACTGGGCTTTGCCTCTGGTGTCCCGACGCATGTAGGCGCGCATGGCGAGCCGGGACTACGCACGCCGATGCCACTGGCGAACGTAGCCTATCTGCCGAGCTACACCTGGGCCAATCCACAGCTCACCACTCTGGAAAAGCAGATGCTGATCCCGATGTTCAGCGACCAACCGGTCGAGCTGGGCATGGGCGGCCAGGAAAAGGCGCTGTTCGCCCGGCTCTCGGATGATCCCTGCTATGCGCGCCTGTTCCGTGTCGCCTTCCCCGAGGCGAAGGGCGCGATCACACTCTCCACGGTCACGAAGGCGATTGCATCCTTCGAGCGCACGCTGCTGTCCTTCGACAGTCCCTACGACCACTCGCTGCATGGCGACAAGACGGCGCTGTCCCCGGCCGCGCAACGAGGCGAGGCGCTCTTCTTCGGCGAGAAGCTCGAATGTTCGCATTGCCATAATGGCCTGAATCTGACCGACAATATCCGCGCGGCTAACATGCCCTTTCCAGAAACAGGCTTTCACAATACCGGCTTGTATAACGAGGACGGCAAGGGGGCCTATCCTGCCAGTGATCACGGGCTGCGGACAGTGACAGGCAATGCCGAGGACGAGGGGAAATTCCGCACGGAAAGCCTGCGCAACGTCGCTCTGACGGGTCCCTATATGCATGATGGCTCCATCGCCACGCTGCACGACGTGCTGGCAGCACATTACTCGAAGGGAGGTCGGTCGGCGACAGGGCCACACGGAGAGAACCCGTTGCGCGACCAGTTCATAGAGCCGTTCGATATCAGCGAGGCGGAGATCGCGGACGTGATCGCCTTCCTGAACTCCCTGACGGATCAGAGCTTCATCACCAACCCGGCGTTCTCAGATCCGGGAAAGACCTGCCCTTTGGCTCTGCCCTCAGCCTCTCCCTCTGGTAAAGGCGCACAATGATGACTTCGCGACTGGTGTACGGCTTATCGCATCTTAGCAACTCCGCCATGTCATCAGGCGTCGATATGGTATCTGGATCTGGTGTCTTCGTCTTCGATTCTTCGGGTAAAGACTATATCGACGCGGTGTCGGCACTGTTTTGCGCTACGCTCGGCTTTCATAATGAACGCCTGATCGAAGCCGCCACACGCCAGATGCGAGAGCTGCCAGTCTATCCCACCGCGCTAAACCGGACGGTCCCTGTCGTCCACGCGCTTGCGGACGCGCTCAGCGCGGCAGCGCCGATACCGGACGCTCACGTTCTTTTCGCCACAACCGGATCGGAAGCTATCGAAACTCTCATTAAAACGACTTGGTATATCAATAAACAACGAAATCCAAAACGGCATAAAATAATCACGCGTCGGGGGAGCTACCATGGATCGACGATATTTGCCACGAGACTTGGCGGGATCGAAAGCATTATCAATTCATTCGATCTGACGGGTGACGATATTCTGTATGCTGCGCAACCCCGCTGGCCACGTGACGCGTTGGCTGGAGAAACAGAAGAAGATTATGCACATCGCCTGGCGCTGGAACTGGCAGAACTGATAGATCACACGGGTGCCGAAAATATCGCGGCCTTCCTCTGCGAGCCAGTCTCGATTGCTGGCGGCATGTACCCAGCGCCGGAAGGATATTTTGAAGCAATACGCAACGTCTTGTCGATGCGCGATATTCCTCTTTATTTCGATGAAATCGTGACGGGCTTCGGTCGAACCGGAAAGATGTGGGGAAGCCAGACCGTCAACCAGACTCCCGACTGCCTCGTCGCATCGAAGGGGCTTTCAGCGGCCTATCAACCGATTTCGGCGGTCGTCATGAATGATGATTTTCACTCCGCATTGGTGGACTGCTCGATTATGCACCATGGGTTTCATCATGGCGGCACATATCACGCACATCCTGTTGCCGCTGCCGTCGCCCTTGAAACGCTAAAAATCTATGAGGATGAAAGAATAGTAGATCATGTGCGGGATATTTCAGAACATTGGATAAAGATGATTTCGAAACTTGCGGCACACGAACTGGTCCGATCCACACGGACAATCGGATTATTAAGCGCGATTGAAGTCGGATTCCGTAGCTACAGGGAGCTTGATTTCCGAAATGATGAGAAGAGAGACATCAAACGGTCAGTTGTGAAAGCATGTATGGAACACGGCGTCCTGATAAGAATCTCACACGATAGCATAATTTTAGCACCACCTCTCATTATTTCTAAAAAAGACATTGATGAGCTTGAGCAACGCATGACGAAAGCTTTCAATACTATTCTGTTTTCAACAGCATAGCTGCGTCGAAGGTATCCTTTTCGTTGGTCAATAAGAGACTTTTTTCTCTGAAAATATTTGTCTTTCTGCTGTAATTCACACCAAGCAAGGAAAGTAAACATGACTTCTATCCGTAAAATCGTTGCCTCTATGTGTCTCGCAGGGAACTTCGTTCTGCAGATGGCGGACCCTGCCTATGCACATGCCCACCTGAACGCCGAAATACCCGCTGCGGATAGCACGGGAACGGCGCCGCAGAGCCTGACGCTAGGCTTTACTGAAGCAGTAGTTGTCAAGCTCACCGGCGTCGTTGTCACTGGCCCCAAGGGTAATGTTATAGAAACAGGAAACGTTTCCCTGTCGGATGACGGCAAGACTCTGACGATCCCGCTCAAAATTGACCTCGTGCCTGGACGATATTCCGTAACCTGGCACGCCCTTGCCGTCGATGGACACAAGACTCATGGCGTCTACGGGTTCACAGTTACTAACCGATGACACCGGATGCTTTCCTGATCCTATGTCGCGCCGCACGAGACAGCCTGGCGCTCTTTCTTACAGGTAGCCTGCTTTTTGCAGGGTGGCTGGCTCCGCGCAAACTCGGAAACGCACTCTCTGCCCGCCTGGGAAAGTTTTGGGCATGGGGGAGCGTTTTTACGACGGTAATCGTCGTTGCAACACTGCCAGCCGAAGTCTCCGAGGTCGGAGATGGATGGCAGGATGCCTTCTCGCCGACTTTAAGCAAAGCCGTGCTTGTTGACACCACCATTGGACAGGCATGGATCATTCAGGCCGTAGCTGGCGTCTGTCTTCTACTTCTAACTTGGCGTAAATGCGGCGCGGTCCTGTCGGTCATACCCGCATGCGTGCTTCTGACGGCGACAGCCTTGACAGGTCACGTGCGCATGATCGGTGTGGGCGCGATGTTCTTCCAGGCCGTGCATTTGCTTGCAGGTAGTTTCTGGTGCGGGGGCCTCATCCCCGTTGCCATGCTTGTCAGTGATACACGAAAAAAGAAGTGGGATTGCTCCATGCAAGTGGCGTTAGCACGGTACTCGGCTGCGGGGCATATCGCGGTGCTTCTGGTCCTGCTTACCGGCTCTGGACTCGGCCTGAATATCCTGGGGGGATGGCCGAAGCATGTCACTGTCTATTCTACACTACTCATTCTCAAGCTGGGATTAACGAGCGGTATGGTCTGTATCGCCTGCGTCAACCGCTATGTATACGTGAAAAATCTACGCCAGAAAAGAAACATTACGGTTAGCCTTAAATATCTTCAACGCGGAACAATAGCCGAAATTGCACTTTCTATTGCTGTTATTGCAATTGTTGCCGTTGCTGGGAGAATGGACCCGACAATCTTATCTCTGCCTACAAACTAGAGTCATGCGCGCATATCTATAGATGCGAATAAATATATCTAGGTATTAATTGTGGTATATAAGAAATATATAAATATTACATTATATTTTCACGTATACATAAATTATATTATTGTGCGTTACAACACTCACACTACAAACTGTCGAATTTTAATTTGTATGAGAGGAAAGAAATGGAATGGTAAGACACCCTCCTCTTGATCTACGGGAACTGCAATGCGTATGCGCAATTGCTCTTCAAGGAAGCATCCATGGCGCGGCACGCGCTCTAAATTCCAAACAGTCCGCAGTCAGTCGTTCACTTCGGCTACTTGAGGAGCGCGTCGGAATTCAGCTTTTCCGCAGGACATCATCTGGCACAACGCCTACGCCAGTCGGCGAAGCATTCCTCCGACAAGCTGAGGCTCTGTTGCACGACACAAATGCTCTTTATGAATATACTCGGAGATGCGCCTTGGGTGAAAGCGGTATCGTATCAATAGGAATACAAAGTAATGTACCGCCAGGACGGGTGTCGGCCTTCATCGAACCGTATAGAATTCTTTATCCCGGTATTTCGTTTATATATCGTGACGTATCCAAGAGAGATGTAATTTCGGCTCTTTTCGACGGTATCGTTGATTTAGTAATTATAGCCCTTCCGCTGAACGAATCTTGCGCAGCTACCTTACCACTGTGGAGCGATCGAATTGTCGCTGTGACACCGACAAACCATCCTCTTGCTTCGTCTGTCACGACATGTTGGAGCGATTTACGGGAAGAAACTTTTGTCTTCGGTAACGATGATACAGGAGAGGACATGTCTACACTGTTAAAACGCAAAGCAAGCATTGCTGGCTTTCTACCAACAGTGTGTAGGGAAGAAATCATAAGTCTGCGGACGATCGCTCTCGTCATTAACGGACATGGTATTACGCTCATGCCGGCTGGCTGGCTCGCATTTTTTCCAGGTACGATCCTTGAGCAGGTAACTGTGCTAGAAGTGCGCGACGGCGACGGTTTTTCACATCTTGATTACGGCATTGGATGGCGCGATAGAAATTTGTCGACCGTCGCACATAAAATACTTGTTTTCTTGGGAAAGCAGAATCTCGAATAGACTAAGTTTCTCTGCTTACTATCTGCTTAGCTCGCGCACGCTTAAGCTTCGCGAAAGCTCGATCAGATGCAATGAATCCACGGATCATGTGCGGCACGAGACGGGTTGGATCGACGGGCTGACCATTCTGGCTGACCAGTGCTGCGTAAGTCACCAGATCACGATGGAGGTCCGCCGGTAAGTCCACGGGCATGCGGACCGGCTTTTCATCCGGAATTTCAGTGATGCGCAGCGTTGTCATGGTGCTGTTTCCTTTGCGTGGCGAGGTTGCAGGACAAGGTCGCGGTTAAGGATCAAGGTGAAAGGCAGCCCCGGCCGGTCGGTTAGGGTCGGCTGGATGTTGAGGCTGCGATCAACCAACCGGTTACCAACCATGGAAAACCCATTGCTGGCCCCAGAACGGATGGCCTGCGCCAGATTGTTCTCGCTCTGACTGGTTCCGGCCTCTGATCCGACGCTCAGGAGCGTGGTCACGATGGCAGCCCTGAAAAGCTGGCCCCAGTGGTTGTTCACTTCATCGGACAGGCCGGACTGGCCGATGGCGTCGCCACCGGGCAGTTTTTCCAGCACCAGGCTCTCGCCGTTCGGGTAAATCAGCCGGGTCCAGATGATCTGGGTACGCTGCTGCCCGAAAGAAATGCCGCTGTTATAGGCCCCGAACAGCAGGCTTCCCTGCGGGATCAGCAGGAAACGACCGGTCGGGCTGTCATAGACGTTCTGCGTGACATGGCCAGTAATCTGACCCGGAAGGTCAGAGCTGATTTTCGTGTTCAGCGCCCCCGCGATGACAGTGCCCGCCTGAAGGATATAAGGCGAAGCTGACGGCATGATGCGATCCGGGCTGGTCGTCGCGCGGTCAGGCTGGCCTGCCAGAAAGGCACGGTTGCCTGATTGGGCGTCGGTCGAAGAAGATGGATTTGCCTGGGACGCAGATGCACCCGATGTGGGCGGAGTTGCCTGGTCGGTACCCCGGTCGCGTTCTCCCGTCTGCACGAACAATTTGCTGGCGATTGCGGCCTCGACCTCCTGCGCGGCACGGCGGTCGTCGCCACCCGAGGCTGCCTTTCCCTGCTCCTGTGCGTGGAGGATGGTATGCCCCAGATCACCGGGCAGCGCTGGTCCCAGCTTCGGCACATCCTTGCCGACATAGTCGGACGGCAGTCCCGCCAGCCCGTCGGCAGAGGGACGCACATCCGCGTCCTGCGCGGCAGGCGTGGATGACACCCGATGGCTTGCCTGAAGGGCATAGCCCAGCGCGAAGGCCACCGCGATCATACCAACCCCGCCCAGCGACCAGACCACGGTGCGGGAAAGCCGCACGACACGCGGTCGTTCCGTCCGCAGACGCAGATCAGGTGGCGGCGGTGATGCTGCGGAATTTCCCCCTGTGGCCGGAGCCGCAGAATTTTCTCCCACTGTGTGAGCCTGCCCGGTCATGACTTCCTGCCGTCAATGCGGACAATGCGCACCCGCTGCTCGGAATGCTTATCGCCCAGCCGCAGTTCAGCGGCGGCGAACAGCCGATCCACGATCATCCAGTTCTGCCGCACCCGGTAATTGACCAGTTCCGGGCCGCCATCCGCCCCCAGCACGAAGAGCGGCGGCAGTTCCCCCTGCCCGATCCCGGATGGAAAAGCGATATAGACCTTGTGACCGTCATCAAAGGCCCGGCCGGGTAACCAGGGCGGCGTGCCGCCTTTCACCGGCTGGATGGCATAGCGGAAATTCAGAGTATCGAGATTCAGCCCCGCGTCCACTGGGGCAGAGTCATCGGCCGCGTCGTCCTGCCGGTGCAGGGCAATCAGATCGTCCTCGGGATAGTTCCACGAGACCGACGCCATGTATGTGGGGGGTGTTGACCTCAATTCCGCCAGATAAGTCCGTCGGTCAGTATTGATGATCAGATTAGTGGTCAGATCCGGCCGGGTCGGCTTCACCAGGATATGGATGCGTTTGGTCGCCCCTTCTCCGCTTTCGGTGTCACCGATGACCCAGCGCACCGTATCCCCAGCAGCAACTGGGCCGGTGCCCACCAGTTTTTCACCCTGCTGGAGCATGATGTCCGTGATCTCGCCTGGCGAGGTATAGACCTGATAGAGGGCACCCGGAGAATAGGGATAGACCTGCACCGCATTGATGAAACCGGCCCGCGTCGGCTGGATGCGCGCCGCCAGATTAGCCTGGGTCACGCGCGTGGTCGGATCAGTAACCTCGGGGACCGGATGGGCCGTGCGTCGTGACGGCAGTGGCTTGAACTGGCCCGGCAGAGGAAGTGGCTGTGGCACCTCCACCACCTGCACGGGCTTCGGTGGATCGGGAATTCTCGTCGCGCGCGCGGCGTCATCGTACCGGATGACGGGCGGATGGTAACTGCCCGCGCAACCGGCAAGCGAGAGCAGCGCCACAGGAAGGGCTGCGAAAATGAAGCGCGTCATTGACCAAGCTCCTTCGACCAGTTGATGGCGGAGACGTAGATTCCGAGCGGATTTTTCCTGAGATGGTCGGCATCGCGTGGCGTGTGCAGAACGACCGACACGATGGCGGTCCAGCGTTCGGTGCCGGTGAACGCGCCGTCGCGGTAATGGCGCTCGCTCCAGGCGACACGGAAGCTGCCGGGAGACGCCCGAATCACCGAGGCGATGTCCACCTCGACCTGCTCATGCCCGATGCGCGAGAACGGATCATTGAGGCGGGCATAATCGTTAAGCGCCTGAGCGCCCGACTTGGTGGTGAAATCATAGGCGCGTAGCCAGTTCTGCCGCACCACCACAGGGTCCGACGACAGAGCGCGCACGTCATGAACGAACTGCGCCAGATACCAAGCGATCTGCGGATCGGCGGGCATATAGCCCGCTATCGCGGGGGCCACGACCTGCGCCTGCCCCAGCCGATCGACCTGCACGACCCACGGCGTGATGGTACCGCGCGCGGACTGCCAGACCAGCCCTACGCCAAGGCCTGCGGACAGAAGCAGAGAGCCGAACGCCATCAGCCGCCAGTTACGGGCCTGTACACGGGCGGAGCCGATGCGCTCGTCCCAGACTTGCGCGGCTTTCTGATAGGGCGTGACAGGCTCGGGCGTGGTCCCGTAGCGGGTGGTGGAGCGACGGAACATCGTCCTCATTCCTTTTCCGACAGATCGATGGAGGAAGATCCGCCCCCGCCATCGGCGGAGCGGATAACATGGGCGGCCTCAGCAGCATGAGCGGCGGCATTGCGGCGCTTCATCTTCTGAGCCCAGCGGGGCGGTTCGCCGGAACCGCCACCATCTCCACCAGACGGACCCTCACCGGTAGGGCCGCCACCCGTGGGGCCATCCCCTTCTCCGGCAGGACCACCGCCTCCAGAAGGTGCCGGTCCGTTATCCCCGGCTCCGCCTTCGCCTCCCTCCCCCATCCCGCGCGCGGCCCAGCGTCCACCGGCGGCATAGCTTTCCTTGAGGGATGAACCGGCACGCGAAGCCGCCCCTTTGACGGCATTCGCGACATTTCCACCGACGGCCCGGCCCATGCCTCCGATCCCGGCGGCCATGCTGCCCGCGCCGCCAGACGCGCCTGCGGCTCCGGCCGAATAGGCGGAGGTAGCAGCCCCGGCAATCGCGGCCCCTCCCCGCGCGGCGGCAGCCGTGGCGCCGAGGGCTGCGGCACCACCGGAAGCAACAGCCCCGACACCGGCCGCCGCAGCAGCACCCATGGCGCCAACCGCCATGCCGGTACCGACTGCCGCTCCCGCGCCAAGCTGCGGTGCGCCGGAAATCAGCCCATTGGCGATGCTGCCGCCAAAAATGGACAGGCCGACAATTGCAAGGGAGGCCAGCACCACCGAGACGGACTGCCCGATCGTGGGAACGTCGCTGCCGTAGGAGGTTGAGAACTGGGCGAACAGAACCGACGCGATAGCGGAAATGACCGCCAGCACCATGATCTTCACACCCGACGAGACGACATTGCCCAGCACCTTTTCCGCCAGAAAGGCGGTGCGGCTGAACAGGGCGAAGGGGATCAGGATGAAACCCGCCAGCGTGGTCAGCTTGAATTCGATCAGGGCAACAAAAAGCTGCACGGCCAGAATGAAGAACGCCGCGAGCACGATCAGCCACGACAGACAGAGCACAAAGATCTGAATGAAGTTCGTAAAGAAGGCGACAGGACCAAGGAGATTATGGACTGAATCCAGAAGCGGCTGGGCTGCATCGAAACCCGTGGATGCCAGTCGGCCGGGCCGCAGGAAGTCTCCGAGTGCCAGATTGCCGCCACCGGCTCTCAGGCCAAGGGCCGCAAAACTGTCAAAGACGGTCTTCGACAGACTGGAGAAATTGCTGATCAGAAAGGAAAAGAATCCGATATAGAGCGTCTTCTTCACCAGACGCTGGATGATGTCCTCATCAGCAGCCCAGGCCCAGAACAGGCCAGCCAGCGCCATATCCAGCACGGACAGTGTTCCTGCTAGTGAGATCACATTCCCCTTCACCAGACCGAAGCCGCTGTCGATGGTGGTGGTGAAGGTATTCAGGAAAGTGTCGATAACGCCCACATTGCCCATCGCCATGGCGGTCAGTTCCCGCTGCTGCCGAAAATGGACACCGTGCCGGGCACATAGGCGTCATGCTGTGAAAAATGCTGATACTGAGCTTCACTTTCCGCTTCCGTCGCAGCATCGCGCGCCTGTTGCAGGGCTGTGGCGCGGCCATTGGCAGCAAGTTCGGCCTGAATGTCGGATAACTGACGGGACTGTAGCGCCAGAAGCTGGTTTCCTGCCTGCGCCGCCTGCAACGCGCCCGTGGAGGTCTGGCTGGAAGAGACAAGCTGGGTCATGGCCGAACTGTCGCTGGGGATGTTTCCTACCACCCGAGCCTGAAGCTTCAGGGCATCTTCGAACCCGCCCACGGAATTCTGCCACCGTGTCTGTGCCTGGCTGAACAGGGCACTGTCTGACATGCCGGACGAGATTGAGGTGTACGCCTGCTGGTATTGCTGCTCGACCGAGGTCACCGAATAAGCGATGTTCTGTGCCTGCGCGAGCAAGGCTGTTGTCTGGGAAATCGTTGATTGCAGCGTCGACAATGTCGACAGTGGCAGGCTCGCCAGATTACGGCCCTGGTTGACCAGCATCTGCGCCTGATTGGCAAGAGATGTGATCTGGTTGTCGATCTGCTGAAGCGTGCGGGCCGCGATCAGCACGTTCTGGACGTGGTTCGCCCCATCATAGACCGCCCATTGGGCACGGGCCGGTCGTGAAAGGTCGAACGTTGCACCGAATGCCAGCGTAACAGAGGCGACAAGAGCAGTGCGATGGAAATGTTTTTCTCTCACACGCGCAAAAAAATCGGTCCGAAGCTGGCAATGTCTTTCCGTCATGGCACGTCCTCCGCCCCGCGATCGTCGCGCAACAGATCCGCCGCCCATGACACGCCCCGCGCGTCAAACCACGCGAGGAGAAAACCGTCCCGGCCGTGTTCCGCCAGCACTGCATCGATCAGCTTGTGATCGTCCTTCCCTGATGCTGCGCATAAGGCGAGTGCGACAGGCCCGAGCCCCAGTTCGAACAGGCGATTGCCGCGTTGCGTCTGGCAGTAATAGTCCCGCTTCGACGCGGCCCGCGCGATGATGGCGATCTGTCGGTCGTTCAGGCCAAAATCCCGATAGAGCGCCATGATCTGCGGCTCGATCGCCCGCTCGTTAGGCAGGAATATCCGTGTCGGGCAGCTTTCCACCACCGCCGGAGCAATGCGGGAATTGGCAATATCCGACAGGGACTGGGTGGCGAAGATGACGCTGGCGTTCTTTTTGCGCAGGGTTTTCAGCCACTCTCGCAACTGGCCGGAGAAATCCCCGTCATCGAGAACCAGCCAGCCCTCATCGATGACCAGCAGGGTCGGCCGGCCGTCCAGACGGCCTTCGATGCGGTGGAACAGGTACGACAGAACGGAGGAGGCCGCGCCCGAGCCGATCAGACTTTCGGTTTCGAACACCACCACATCGGCATCCCCGATACGCTCGGCATCCGCATCCAGGAGGCGGCCGTAGGGACCACCGAGGCAGTAGGGCGCCAACGCCTGCTTCAGGGCGTTGGACTGGAGAAGCGCGACCAGGCCGGACAGGGTCCGCTCACGGGCAGGCGACGATGCCAGCGAATTCAGAGCCGACCAGAGGTGAGACTTCACCTCCGGGGTCAGCGCCACCCCCTCGCCGACAAGGATCTGACCGAGCCATTCACTGGCCCATTTGCGCTCATCCGGATCATCGATCCGCGCCAGCGGCTGAAGTAATACGCCGCTGCCCTCTTCTCCAGACAGATCGGCATCTGTCAGTCCACCCCCGAGGTCGCGCCAATCGCCTCCCATCGCCAGCGTTGCCGCGCGCATCGACCCGCCAAAATCGAAGGCAAAAATCTGCGATCCCGCATAGCGACGGAACTGGAGCGCCATGAGCGCCAGCAGCACGGATTTACCTGCCCCGGTCGGTCCCGCGATTAGCGTATGACCCACATCGCCGACATGCAGGGAAAACCGGAACGGCGTGGCCCCTGCCGTTTTGCCATAAAACAGCGGTGCGGCCTTGAAATGCCCATCCATCTCCGGCCCTGCCCACACGGCGGAAAGCGGAATCATGTGCGCCAGATTCAGGGTCGAGACCGGGGGCTGCCGCACATTGGCGTAGACATGCCCCGGCAGAGATCCCAGCCACGCCTCCACCGCGTTCAGGCTTTCCGCCATGCAGGTGAAGTCACGGCCCTGAATGATCCTTTCCACGAGGCGAAGTTTTTCCGCCGCTATGCTGGCGCTGCCATCCCACACCGTCACCGTGACCGTGATGTAAGCCTGCCCGACATCATCCGCGCCCAGCGACTGCAACGCCAGATCGGCATCGGCTGCCTTGTTGGCGGCATCGTTATCCACGAGAACTGACGCCTCATTGGTCATCACTTCGCGGACAATGGCTGCGATACTCTTGCGCTTTGCGAACCACTGGCGCCTGATTTTCGTCAGCACCTTGGTGGCGTCGGTCTTGTCCAGCAGGATGGCGCGGGTGGACCAGCGATAGGGCATGGCCAGCCGGTTCAGGTCGTCCAGGATTCCGGGGAAAGTCCGCGACGGGAAACCCGTAATGGTCAGGGTTTTAAGGAAGGCATCGCCCAGCTTTGGCTCCAGACCACCCGAAAGCGGCTGGTCCACCAGCAGGGCATCCAGATGCATCGGAATTTCCGGCACCCGGACCCGCTGGTTCCGGGTGGAGATGGTACTGTGCAGATAAGTCAGCATCTCACCGTCATCCAGCCATGCCGCCTCGGGCATGAAGCCATCCAGCAAGGCCAGCATCCGATCCGTGCGGTCCACGAACGTATGGAGCATGCCATGCGGATCGGGACCATCGCGTTCCCTGCCTTCATAGAGAAAACGCTCGGCGCGACCTGATGATTCCGCCGGTGGCAGCCAGACCAGGGTCAGAAAATACCGACTCTCGAAATGCGCGCCCTCATCCTCGAACTGCTCCCGGCGCTCCAGGTCGACCATCTGGCTGGCTGCGTCGGGAAAGTCACCGTCAGGATAGAGTGTCGCCGGGACGCGCTGCGCTTCCACGAACACCGCCCAGCCTGAGCCAAGGCGACGGAGCGCATTGTTCAATCTTCCGGTCACACCGACCAGTTCCGCTGGTGTTGCGCTATCGAGATCGGGACCACGTATTTTTGCGGTGCGCTGAAAACTGCCGTCCTTGTTCAGGACGACGCCCTTTTCGACCAGCGCGGCCCAGGGCAGGAAATCAGACAGCAGGGAGTTTCGGTTGCGATATTCGCCAAGGGACATCATGGCCCTGTCCTCCCTCTACGCACGAAGCCAGGCGGGATAACGGAGATGCCGTCGTCCCACCTTGATGAAGACCGGATCGCGTTTCGCACCCCAGACCGCGAGCCCATGGCCGACGATCCAGAATGCGGCCCCGATCAGCCACAGCCGCAGACCAAGGGCGATCGCTGCCGCCAGCGTGCCGTTGGCGATGGCAACGGCGCGGGGCGCACCACCGAGCAGGATGGGATCGGTCAGCGAGCGATGCACCGGGACATGGAAGCCCGGCACGGCATCATCGTCATATCCCACGGCCATCAGATCAGCGCCCCACCGGAGAACGAAAAGAACGACAGGAAGAAGCTGGACGCGGCAAAAGCAATGGATAGACCAAAGACAATCTGGATCAGGCGGCGGAACCCGCCGGATGTTTCCCCGAAGGCCAGCGTCAGGCCGGTCACGGTAATGATGATCACCGAGATGATTTTGGCGACCGGTCCCTGCACGGATTCCAGAATCTCGTTGAGCGGGGTTTCCCACGGCATGCTGGATCCTGACGCCCATGCCGACGACGCGAAAGCAAACGACAGCAACAGGGACGTTCCGAATACACGGAGATCCCGCACATGCCAGTCAGGACGTGCGACAGCGCACACGACGGCGCGCAGACGTGAAGGCGGCCTCATGATGACTCTCCATTGGCAGAGCAGGATGTTTCGAGAGACGAGAAGCTGACCGGACGGATGCGATAGGCACCCGTCACGGGATCTAGGCCATCGATTTCTGCCAGTTCGGACAGGTGGCGGGCCGTGCCGCGTCCGGACAGGACCGCGATGACGTCGATGGTTTCCGCGATCATGGCGCGTGGCACTGTGACCACCGCCTCCTGGATCAGTTGTTCCAGCCGATACAGGGCCGCGAGCACTGATCCGGCATGTAGTGTACCGATACCGCCGGGATGGCCGGTGCCCCATGCTTTCAGCAGGTCCAGCGCCTCGGGGCCGCGCACCTCACCAATCGGGATACGGTCGGGCCGCAGGCGCAGGGCGGACCGCACCAGTTCGGACAGGGTTACGACACCATCCCTTGTACGCATGGCGATCAGATTGGGGGCTGTGCATTGCAGTTCCCGCGTATCTTCGATCAGCACGACGCGATCACCGGTTTTCGCGACCTCGGCCAGCAGCGCATTGACCAGCGTGGTCTTGCCGGTCGATGTCCCGCCGGCGACCAGGATGTTTTTCCGTTCCGCGACCGCGCGGCGCAGAAATACCGCCTGCCCCACCGTCATGATTCCGGCGGCGACATAATCGTCGAGGGTGAACACGGCCACGGCGGGCTTGCGGATGGCGAAACTCGGGGCGGTCACGACGGGCGGGAGCAATCCCTCGAACCGCTCACCGGTTGGCAGTTCCGCCGATACGCGCGGTGCTGCCTCATGCACCTCCGCCCCGACATGGTGCGCGACCAGGCGTACGATGCGCTCGGCATCGGCCGGCGTAACCCTGTCGCCGGTATCGCCCAGCCCCTCGGACAGGCGGTCGATCCACAGCCTGCCATCGGGATTGAGCATCACCTCGACAATGGCAGGATCAGCGAGGTGCCGGGCAATCGCCGGTCCCATCGCCGTGCGCAGCATGGACATGCCGCGTACCGTGGCCCTTTCATGGATGCTGGAAACTGACATGATTTTCCCCGCTATGAGCCGAACACGATGCGCGGACAGCAACGGGGCAATTAAGAAAGGCAGGAAACCACGCGGTTCAACAGGAATTCATGCGTCGTAGGGCGGTGGGGAAACGTAGGGCAAAAATACTTGCAGGGTGCGGAAATTACGAATCCGGTTCATCCTGTAAGGCAGGATCGGAAACATCGTCTGGAATTTCCTGCTGGAGTCTCGGTCCCTGGGCCAGCCTGCGACCGAGGGCCGAGACAAAATTATCGTAACGCGCCCCGGCCTGCGCCCGTGCTGCCCTGGCAGCCGGTTCAGGCAAGGGCGGGGTCGTGGTGAGCCAGAAGCGGATGAACAGCGCCAGGGTCTCCACCGTGATGCCGATATCGCGCTCCAGCCGCGCAAGACGCCGGTCCTGCCGGTCGAGGCGCTTCGATGTTGCAGCCTCGCGGCGCTCCTCCCCGTCGGGCGACAGAAAGGAAGCGACGGCAGCCTCCACGATCAGGGACATCGGCTGCGCACGTCGCGCGGCATAGGCGGAGAGGGTCTTCATCACATCAGGGTCGAGATAGACGGAGATCTGGGCTTTCTTTTTTGCCATCACCATACTTTCCTCACAGTTCCAGCTCGTCGCCACAGTCGAGCGATGCCTGCCGGGCCACACCGCGCATGAGATCGTTCATCCGGTTGTTACGGGGCGCGATGTCGTCGAATTCGTCAGTCGGGTCGGGTGCGAATTCATTTTCCATCGGCTCCTTCTTCTCGACCGTTCCCTCACCCAGTTCTGGCTGACGGCGGCGGGCAGACTGTTTCGGGTCTTCATCCCCCTCGTCCTCCGTCGGCTCCGCCCCGGCATCCGGCGCCGGTGGGCGTGGCGGCAACGGTCGCGTGCTCCAGTCGTCGGGACGGCCATCTTTCGGGCGCGGAAGATCAGGCGGAGGAAGAACGCGCTCGCGGAAGCGGTCATCCTCGAAATAGCGGGCCTTCTTCGCGCGGATCGGATAGAGACCGGAGACCATGACGATCTCGTCCGCTGGCGGGAGCTGCATGACTTCTCCCGCCGTCAGCAGCGGGCGTGCCGTCTCCGAGCGCGAAACCATCAGATGGCCCAGCCAGGGCGAAAGCCGGTGCCCCGCGTAGTTCTTCATCGCCTTCATCTCGGTGGCAGTCCCAAGCGCGTCAGACACACGTTTCGCCGTCCGCTCATCGTTGGTGGCGAAGCTCACCCGGACATGGCAGTTGTCGAGGATCGAATTGTTCGGCCCATAAGCCCGTTCGATCTGGTTGAGGGACTGGGCGATCAGGAAGCTTTTGATCCGGTAGCCCGCCATGAAAGCCAGCGCCGATTCAAAGAAATCCAGACGCCCGAGGGCCGGAAATTCGTCGAGCATCAGTAGCAGGCGCCGTCGCTGTGCCGCAGCCTCCAAGTCTTCCGTCAGCCTACGGCCAATCTGGTTCAGCACCAGCCTGATCAATGGCTTGGTGCGGCTGATATCCGAGGGGGGCACGGTCAGGTAAAGCGTCACTGGGCGGTCCCCTCCAACGATGTCGGCAATGCGCCATTCGCAGCGCCGGGTGACTTCCGCCACCACCGGATCACGGTACAGGCCAAGGAAGGACATGGCAGTGGAGAGCACGCCCGAGCGTTCATTGGGCGATTTGTTCAGCAGCTCGCGCGCGGCCGATGCAACAACAGGATGTGGCCACTTCTCACCCAGATGGTTTGTCCGCATCATGACCGACAGCGTGGTGGCGATCGGGCGCTTCGGGTCCGACAGGAAATTGGCGACACCGGCGAGGGTTTTGTCTGGCTCGGCATAGAGGACATGCAGGATGGCGCCGACAAGCAGGGAGTGTGAGGTTTTCTCCCAGTGATTGCGCTTCTCCAGACTGCCTTCCGGGTCCACGAGGATATCGGCGACATTCTGGGCATCGCGGACTTCCCACTCTCCACGCCGGATTTCCAGTAACGGGTTATAGGCGGACGAGATCGCATTGGTCGGGTCAAACAGCACGACGCGACCGAAACGGGCGCGAAATCCCGCCGTCAACTCCCAGTTCTCGCCCTTAATGTCGTGGACAATAGCTGAGCCAGGCCAGGTCAGAAGCGTCGGGATGACCATACCGACACCCTTGCCACTGCGCGTTGGTGCAAAGGTCAGGACGTGCTCCGGTCCGTCATGGCGCAGATAGGCCTTGCCATACCGGCCAAGCACCACCCCATCCGGGTCAAGCAGCCCGGCTTTCGCGATCTCGTCCGGGTCCGCCCAGCGTGCCGACCCGTAGGTTTCGATTTTCCTGGCTTCACGGGCGCGATGGACCGACAGCGTCACGGCGGCGGCGAAAGCCAGCACCCCACCCGATCCGGCCATCCACGCCCCGCGCGCAAAGACGTTCGGGGCATAGGCGTCGAATTCGAACCACCACCAGAAAAACAGCGGCGGCGCGTAGACCGACCAGTGATGGAACAGCACGAACCAGGGCCGACCGAGTTCAGGCTGGAAGCCCAGTTCCCAGGCCGTCCATTGGGTCGCGGCCCACCAGGACAGGACGACAATGGACAGGACCACCGCGACCTGTCCCCATTGAATTTTGGTTCCCGGCATTTTCGATTCCTCCTTGCGCAGGAACAGGTCGGGCGGCCATTTTCCGTTCCGCAAGGGCTTTTCCCGCGTCGTCGCATCCCGGCGCATGGCAGGGAAAAAATACTTGTCCGGTGCGGCCCAGACCGTCATCACATTGAGCGAAGGTCGCGGGAGTCGAATGATAACCGGGTCTTGTGGCTGGACGGGTGCTGCGGCCAACGATGATGCGAACCCCGACCAGACATGGATTTTCTGGCACTCCCTCTCATTATGTAGTAATGTTCCTACATTGCAGTCTGGAGGCCGGACATGAGCATCACCACACTTTCAAGCCGCGAGTTCAACCAGGACACCAGCCGGGCCAAGAAGGCGGCGGCCGAGGGACCGGTGTTCATCACCGACAGGGGACGCACGGCCCATGTCCTGCTCAGTATTGAGGAATACCGCCGTCTGACACACCATCCGCGCAAGATCGCGGACGCTCTGGCGATGCCGGAAGCTGCGGACATCGCATTCGATCCGCCTCGCGCCAATATCACACTCCGCCCGGCCGATTTTTCCTGATGTTCCTGCTGGACACGAACGTCGTTTCAGAACTGAGAAAAATCCGTGCCGGGAAAGCCGACCCGAATGTCGCGGCATGGGCGGATAGCGTGGAGGCAGAAGATCTGTATCTCTCCGCCATCACCGTCATGGAACTGGAAAACGGCATCCTGCGCGTGGAGCGCCGCGACGGAGCCACTGGCACGATCCTGCGGACCTGGCTGGAACAGCATGTCCTTCCTGCGTTCGAAGGGCGTATTTTTCCCGTCGATACATCCGTAGCCCTGCGCTGCACCCGGCTCCATGTCCCCGATCCCCGTTCGGAACGTGATGCCCTCATCGCCGCGACCGCGCTGGTTCATGGCAAGACGGTCGTGACCCGCAACGTCGCGGATTTCCTGCCATGCGGTGTCCCCCTGCTCAACCCGTGGGAACCCCAGCCGGACTGACAGGAGCGCTGGTTCACAAACCCAGCCCCCTGTTCCGGGTGAAGCTCCAGTCAATCCCGCCATTGTCGCGCGCGACACCGGAGACGTGCCTGCCCTGCTGCTTCTCCAGCGATGGCGTCCAGGGCACAAGCTGGAACTGAAGCCCGTCATCAATCATCGCATAGCGACCCGAGGCCAGCACCATGCGCTGACGATAGGTGCCGGTGACATACTCCCCCGAACCCGACTGGCTGAATGTCCGTCCCGTCTCGACGGCCAGCCGCTCTCCAACTTCCCGGACCTCCCGGTCCCTGAGCGTCCCGATCAAGTTGCGCGCCAGAACCACCCGCTGCGTGTGACGTTCGGCAAGACCCTGCTCAATCAGTTGCTCCGCCCGGCGCTCCATCGCCTCACGGACCTCGGCGCCAAAGCCCGCCTGCCCCAATGCAACAGGGTCGCGCGCCACTGCCTGCCGGTCGAGCCAGGTGGCCCCTCGCGCCATCACCTGATCCTCGATCGACAGATCAGACCGCACAGCCAGCGCCACACGCCGTTGCCCCTTCCGGTCATCGAAGGCGCGCAGTTCCACCACCGAACCCATTACACTGTCCCCGGTCGCATCGAGATCGGGAAAGCGGATATGATGCGTACGCCCGTCCACGCCGTCGATGACCGCATAGGCCGTGCCTTTCAGTTCATCGTCCAGACCACGATCAACCAGCCTGCCGATGACGGGAACATCCAGGCTTTCGCCCGCCAGCACATAACTCGACGTGCTCCGCTCGATCCCGCGCTCGGCCAGGGAACGGTGAATGCGCTTGATGATGTCGCCGCGTTCGCCCAGTTCACGCAGCGTCGCCTCGGCCGTCTCATCCAGCAACCATTGCCCCTCTCCAACCTGATGGGCGAGACCAAGCCCTTCCAGCCGACGCAGGCGTCCGACCTTCAATGCCCCGAACGGATCGGGCTGCTCACCAGGCGAAGGCGCCGTGTCGATGACGCCATCGCGCCCCGCATCGCGCTGAAGCTGCCGGTCAAGCTGGGTCCAGTATTCGGCATCGACCTGACGTTCGAGGGCGCGGTGAATTTCGATGTCATTGCGCTGCCCGAGTTCCTGCGTCACCAGATCCTGGGCACGGGCGCGCAACCCGTCTTTGATATAATCCCGCGAGATGACAAGGTCGCTGCCATCCTCGGCTACACCGCGCACGAGGATATGGACGTGGGGGTGCTGCGTGTTCCAGTGATCCACCCCCACCCAGTCCAGTTTCGTGCCGAAGTCTTTTTCCATCTGCCCGACCAGTTCGCGGGCATAGCCCTTGATGTCGGCCATGTCGGGCGCGTCCTCGGGCGAGACGATGAAACGGAAATGGTGACGGTCGTCCTCGCAGCGTTCGGCGAACGCCTTCGGGTCGGCATCGTCGATGCCGGGACCAAAGAGCCGTGCCTTCTCACCGTCCTTCGTGACCCCTTCCCGGCGCAGGTAACGCAGATGGGCGGCGAGCGGCGCCTTGCGCCCGCTATGGCGTACGACACGGGCCTTGACGGTCACGCGGCGGGCTCGGCTGGTCAGCAGGCGATTGGCCCTGGCTGCCGCGATGCGGCCACGCCCGAAGGACGAACGGGAACCACTGCCGTTGCGGCCCGAGCGGAACCCGCCGCCACCGGCACGCTGGGCCGAAGCAAGGGCCTGGGCGACGAAGGGCTTGAGCCGCTGGGCGCGCGGCGAGCGGATGCGACCCAGACGGGGCCGGAAGTCATTCTCGCGGGCCATTGGACCCTCCAATGTGCGAAAAAGGCTGGTGCAACAAAGGAAAACAGGGTCGGCAAACATTGCCAAAGAAGAGGAAACATTGCTGAAAGAACGAAAAAACGCAGGAAAACCGACACCCCAACCGAGGCGCAATGTGCGCCCTTTTATCTCGCCTCTCATTCCCCCTGCCCCAGAGCGCCTGTTCACCCCTGCCTGCACCTACCCCGCGATGATGTCTGCTGCCCCGAGCGTCACCCACGAACCGTGGAAAATCGGCAGAAGAGAGAGCGGAAAAGTGCGCATTCATGGCATTGCTCCCGATGCGGAAGAGACAACGAACAACCCATCCGAAAGCGGCCTGACAGGCGCGAGACCATGCGCGATGATGTCACTTCGAACACCATGCGACGGCAGCTTCATTGCAACCGGAACGCCTTTCCTCGCGTCGTCCGACTGCACGACGAAAATCGGTGCACGGGTCCAGAACAGCGGATCAGGATGCGAAACCGGCAGCAACGATTCACCACCGCCCTGACCGATCAGGGACAGCAATCCGGCGACATAGGCGCGCGTTTCGGGTGGCAGCGGACGTTGCCGATCACGGTAGTCCTCATAGCGCCCCGGCCCGGCGTTATAGGCTGCCAGGAAACCCGGCGAGCCGTAACGATCGTGCATCTCGCGCAGGAACGCAGCGCCCGCGAGGATGTTGTCATGCACATCGAACGGATCGCTTCCCAGCCCGTAACGGGTACGAAGGTCGCTCCAGGTCGCGGGCATGATCTGCATGAGGCCGAGCGCGCCTTTCGATGAAATCGCGCCAATATCACCACCGCTCTCAGCGCTCATGACGGCCCGTATCCATGTGGCGGGAATGTTGAAGCGCTGCACGGCTTCAGCGATCACCGCACCATAAGGATCGGTGTCAGCGGGCGCTGGAACCGATGCCGCCCATGACAGGTCAGGTGCGCCCGATACGCCGATTGCAATAACACCGACAGCGAGGAAGAAGATGCGTCGCATCGTCTCATTCCCCGCGTTCGACACGCCGTGACGGACGCGTCCAGTTCAGCACCCAGACCGCACGCTCCCCACCGGCACGGAAGAGATTGGCACGGATCGGCTGCGCGAAGGCGGGATCATCGAGTGCCACGGCGATGTAATCACCTGCCCTTTCGCCAGTGCGTTTCCAGCCCGCACCAACCTCCGGGCCATCAGCGTCGGTGAGATGGACGCGGTAATCCGGCGCATGTTCGGCATCGGAAAACTCAGCCGGAACGAGGATGATGTCCTGTGTCACGGTAAGGGTGCGAATACGCCCGACAAAACCGGCTTTGGTGCGGGTAAAAAGACCGATCTGTGCCATTTCATTGCCCTTTCAGTGACGGATTGAAGGTCACGGTGACAGGCTGCCTGTTCCCGGATGGAAGCCAGACCGGGGTGGCGCGACCGATGACGGTGGACAGGGGCAACGGGCCGAAATACCGACCGTCGAGACTGCGTGGCTCGGCCGGGTTCATGACGAAGACTTCCCCGAAAGCGAGATGTCGGCACCCCTGCCAGACGGGCAATGGACGGCCCCGGTGATCGAGGGATTGCGCGTCGCCAGTGAATTTTCCGTCGATGGTTACGCGCTGCCCGATACGGCACACGGACTGCCCAGCGATAGCCGCTACAGGCTTGAGCAGGGGCACACCGGGAGGGAGGTAGCCGCGTTTTGCCAGCAGCATCGCCTCGCGCGCTGGCAGACGGACGGCGACCAGATCACCGACATGCGGTGTGGGGTTCCTATGCAATCGGTACAACCCGACGGGCACGCTCGCCGTCTCGTTCCAGATCAGCCGTGGCGCAGGATGAACGACCATCGACGCACCCACACCGAGTACGGCAAAATAGGTCGCAAAGAACCAGCCACGCCGGGTCATGACATCACCTGCCGCCGCTTGAGCCATGCTGAATGCTGCTCGCGCGTATAGGCACGCGGCTCATGTCCGACAGTGATGCGATGGTGCAGATGCCGCCAGTATTCGGGTGCCGCGTCCGCCGGATCGAGACCCAGCGCCTCAACGGCGTTGATCGCCTGAAGCACACGTTCAACCCTCGGCCAGCTATCGACACGCAGCAGGATTTCGCCGCCAGGACGCACAAACGGGAGGGTCTGGAACGGGCTTCCTACCGCCACCGCCCGCACGATGTCGATGCGCGAGACCGTGATGCCCAGATCGTCCGACGCCCAGCGGACGAAGGCAAAGATGCTGCCCGGCGCGAAACTGGAAATGCTACGGCGATCGTCAAGGATCTGTTCGTCAGCGCGTTGACCGAAGCGCAACCAGTGCTCGACACGTTTTTCGATCCAGGTCAGTTCGACATGGGTCAGCGACGCCGCGCGCAGATGCGTCGGCGAAGGAAGTCGTCCATTCATGGCACGTCTCCGGAATTGTCAGGGAATTCGCGGGCCAGCAGCGCGCGCAGCGTATCGGCGACGGTCATGCCGCGCTGGAACGCCGCGACCTTGATGCGGGCGCGCAAGGCCGGTGTGACGTCGATCGTCAGCCGGGCGGTAAAACTGTTGGCGAGCGCAGTCCTGTCCGCTGCCTTTACCCAACGCTCGGGGTCGGCAGGACGCGATGCGAAGCCGTTTCGGGATGGTGTCCCGGTCATGACGCCAGCCCCCCGATCTCGGCCGCCAGCGCGGCGATTTCACGGGCTGCGATACCCTGCGGTCGCAGGTCACAGACCAGGCGGCCGGAACGTGCGGCATCGGCGAAAGCGACCCGTTGGCCGATCCGCGCCATGAGCGCCGCCGGGTCATGCCCGGCCAGCGCCAGCCGGGTCTCGCGGGCAATGACCGTGCGCGTGGCGCAGCGGTTGAGCACGAAGCGGGCCAGCAGACCGGGACGGAAGAGCCGCGCTTCGGCCAGCAGCCGCAGCATCTCGCCCGAGGCCCAGCCATCGAACGGCGAAGGCTGGGCGGGAATCAGCACCAGGTCGGCGGCCAGCAGGGCGGAGCGCAACAAGGACGCCACACGCGGAGGACCGTCGATGACGACGTGATCCACCCCCTGAGCCAGTTCCGGAGCCTCGTGGTGCAGCGTGTCGCGCGCCAGTCCTACGACACCGAACAGTCTGGGCAGCCCTTCCCTCGCCCGCTGTGCTGACCAGTCCAGCGCCGAGCCTTGCGGGTCGGCGTCGATGACCGTCACGCGCCGGCCTTCCCGAGCCCATTGGCCGGCAAGATGCAGCGCCAGCGTCGTCTTGCCGACACCACCCTTCTGGTTGAGGAGCGCCACGATCATGGCCCGCCTCCACGCCCCTGCCGGCGGGAGACGGATGGGTCACGGCCGTTATCCGCAAGGCGGCCCGTCCCAACAACATAAGAGTTAGATTCTAAGTTAGATAAGTTAAGGGCTGGAATCGCCGTTTCAGGCCAAAGACTTAGCTGGGGTTTGCACGCCTGAAGTCCCGATAGTGGCACGCCTGATGTCCCGATAGTCCCAACGCCCGAAGTCCCGATACCATCCACATGACTATCCACAGGATCTGTGGATAAGTCGGCAGGCAGGATGCGGAGCAACTCGCGCATACCATCGCGCTCGATGCCCAGCCGGTAACCAGGCAAGGACTGACGGGCGACAATGCGCCGGATGTCGCAGGCGAAGTCAGCCACCCTGGCGAGACTGCCGGATTTTCGGTGCAGATGGGCAATCTCGAAGGCCCAGCCCGCCTGCTGTCGCCCGGCATGCTTGCGGGCGACGCGATAGAGCCAGCGTTCGATGCCGCCGGTCAGGCGGAAATAGGCCGGATCGATGGCCAGCACGAGCGAACGGTCGATCACGCCGCGATAGAACCATTCGGGAATGACGATCTCGACACCGGCGGCGCGGCCCGTCTGGCTGGCACAGATCTCCCATTCGGTGATCCAGGAAAACTGCTGGCGGCGCCAGTTCTGGCCGTTGCGGATCGTGGTGGCGACCACGGTGGACTGGAGCCGGGCCAGGGCCGCCTTGAGCAGCCCGTAATCCCGCGCCCCCGTCTGACGCCCGATACCGCTCAGGAGCTGATAGGGCGTAAAACGCAGGAAGCGCGATGTCGTAAGACCAAGATTTTCCGCCTCGACGATCTGGCTGGCAGCCCAGATCAGCACATCGGCATCCCAGATCGTCGCCATGCCGTGTTCGGGCATGCCGAGGACTTCGACACGGACGTCGCCAGCTGCGTAGAGGATCGGCACCGTGCGTTTCGCCTTGGCGAGCGAGAAAAATGGTCGTTCCATTAGGTCACGCTGATCGCGCGGGCTGGCATCCCCGCCGGAGACCACAAACGGGTGAAGCCTGCTGCGCTCGCTGGCGGACCGGGAGTGCGACATGCCTGACGCGGTATTCATCGCGGAACCTGCCCGGCGGCACGCGCCGCGTCGTAATTCGGGTCAGAGGTGGACTTGCACGCACCGGCCGCAGCCCAGAGGTCGAGATCGTCGATCAGATAGACGACGCGACCGCCAAGCTTGCGGAACGTCGGTCCCGTTCCGTGGCAGCGATATTTTTCCAGCGTGCGCGGGGAAAGGCCGAGAATCCGGGCGGCTTCATGAGTGCGCAGATAGCGCGTCGGCGACGGTGCGGTTCGGTCAAGCATGGTACGCCTCCATCTGGTTTCGAAGCGCCGCAGGGATGGGGCGGCGGATCAGGATGACGGTGGCGCAGAAAACAGGCGTTGGGGGTGGACGAAGATTTTTCGGACTCAATGTCCACCCTCCACGGGTCGTGACGCGCCGGAGCGCGACCGGACGTAACCGGGCGGGGGACAGCGTTGGGAAAAGGGAGGCAAACAGCGCAGGAGAGCGAAAAAACGGCTGACGCTATCCGCCGCGCAAGAAATCGAGATAGCCGCCCCGGACCCGGGTTTCGGCATCAAGAAGCAGGCGTTCCGCATGGCGACGCGCCGCCGTGTTGCGCCATTCGACAGCCGGCAAACCCGCCTGCCATGAACGGTTCGCCGCGACGGCGATGTCGCGTGTGGTTCCACCAGCCTCGCGGATATCGAAAGCGAGCAGAAGCATGATCTGCCGCGCACGCTGGAGCGGCGTGAGCTGGAGGGCACGCGGAAGCAGGGCGACGCGCTGACCGCGCTGCCTGCGGAGAAAACGCAGCGCCACATCCAGACGCAGTTCGGCGACCGCATCCATCGGCAACAGCACGGCAGGGCGGCTTGCTGCCGATGGAGCCAGAAGGCGGACGAACAGATCGCCAGCGGTATCTCCGATCGCCAGCCACGTGTCGTCCATGTCGTCATGACGGGACAGGATCGTCCCCAGCACCGTCGGCTCAATGGGGGCAACGACCGCGAAATCCGACGGCGCTGGCGTGAGGATCAGCGTCGCCGGTGAAACCTCCGGCCGCCAGACCATACGACCACGCCGGGCAGGTTCATCGGGAGCATGGACAAAAGCACAGCCCCCAGCGATGGACAAACGCCGCGCACTCGGCAGCAGCATCGACACGCCGACGCGCGATCCGCCGTTGCAGGCGGGCGTAGTCGCGACGATACGCCGCGTTACGACGCAGGAACTCGACGGCAAAACCGGAACGGTCCAGAGTGCTGATATGATCGCGTATTTCCGGTGAACGCCAGAAGGGTGTCGGCATGACGGCCTCTCTCTGTCTGGCCCCTCATACGGCAAGGGGGCAGCCTCGATTAACCGGACCGGAACCGCGAGTGCATAGACCCTGAATTTTTATCGGGGAGAGTGTCGAGGAGGACGAAGACGCGGGCTGGCGAAGTCCAGCTATTGCAGACGTGGCGCCAGCAGATGCCCGTAGCCGACTTCGGTCATCCAGCGCGCCCGTGCCAGATGGCTCGCATGGACAGTTCTGGCACGTTCGGGTTCGCGCGCGGGATCGAGCCCAAACAGCACCTCGACCACTTCACGCCAGTCGGCACCTTCCTCCTCGGCGATCAGCAGGCGCAGGTAAAGTTCGAGATGCTGCTCGTCGTATGGGTTCACACGCGCCGTCAGAGGTGGACAATCCTGAAAAGGCAGGTCGGTCATGGCGGTCCCTCGTGATACCGCAATCAGATCGATGTGATAACAAATCCATGCAATGATGATCGTCCGATGGTTCCGCGCTGACATAAAAACAACGCAGCGCCCAACAGAATGACTACGAAAATCAGGTCGCTCAGGACGGGCTGCGTCCGCGACGCCCCGCATTCTGTCGCGCTTGGGGATCGGAAGTCTCGTGAAGAAACATCACACCACGCCCTTGTCCGGACTCGATGAACAGGATGCCCGCCGCCTCCAATGCGCGGCGGACCTGATCGATCGTGCCCTCCTGAACGCCAAGGCCGCGCTCGGATTCGAGGCGCTTGAGCGCGGTCAATGCTACGAGGGCCTTTTCAGCGAGCCGTTCCTGTGTCCAGTTCAGAAGTGCCCGTGCCGCCCTAACCTGTCGGCCAGTGATCATCCATGATCACATCCGACATGCCAGACATCCACACCAGAAATACGACTATAATAGTCGTATCGTGGAGATTCAATATCGTTCTTTCAGGGGGATGGTGAGGAAAAACCGGCGTCCTGCTTCCGATAGGACCGCCAGTGGGCCTGCCATGGGTACGGGCGACCAGACGAAAAGACCCCCGCTCTATGCGGGGGCCTCTCCGTCGCGGCATTTCGTTGCGAATTGCACACATGCCTGCTTCAGTTCACGCTCGATTTTGGCCCGCTCACGGTGGCTGAGGTGAAAGCTGGTCAGTTCGGCGCGCAGCATCTGGATATGGTCGTGTAATGTGGTCATCGTCCTGCTCCTTTCGTTTGTCGAAGACAGGCCGTCGCCTCATGCGCGCGTGAACCGGGTCAGGGATCGCCGCAGGCGACCGCGCCAGCGGCGCGCGGGGGAGCCGATTTTGTCTGGTGTGCCCGCAGGGTGCGCCGGGCAAAATTGGGGGGACCGCGCGTCCTTGAGGCGGTTCACGTCGGGCATGGTACAATGGGAAGGCTGAGGGAAGCCCTGTTCCCCTTCCCTGCCCGCACACGGGTGGATCGGGCGCGACGCGATGGGGACGCCCGCCGTTTCCCGACCGATCATACGAAGGCCCCGCCCGGACCGGCCGGGCGGGGAATCGTTGGCACCTCAGTCGCCGTTGCGGCGACCGTTGGGGCGAGACCAGATCAGGCTCCAGGTCTCGCCGTCCTCGTCATTGAAGAGGTTGGCGAAGATCGGGGCGTTGAAGCTCGGATCGTCGAGCTTGAGGCCCAGATAGCTGCGTCCCTCGTTGGACTGCTTGGACCAGGCGGCTCCAATCTCGGCCCGGTTGACGAACACCCGGTGGCTGGGGGCGTTGTCGCTCTGGCGTCCGGTCTCGGGAACGATGCGGACATTGCGGACCTGAACCGAGAGGGTGACGATCTCGCCGACATACTCGTTGCCGGACTTCTTGAAGGTGCCGATGGTGGCCATGATACTGCTCCGTGATCTCTGTTATCGAGCCCGCACCATTGCGGCCTCGATGGCGATCGACGAGCCGGGGGCGATCGGCGGCGCACCCTTCAGGGCCGCAGCGCAGCGGAGGACGGCGGGACGGAATTTTCTTGTCTCGCGAGGAATGACGGCGCAGCCGTCAGGGGAAGAAAATTACGGCCTGCCGTTGCGCCAGAGACGATCGAGGCGCAGCCGCCCCTCGGCTAGATCAGCCATTTTCAGAGGCCGTATGCGTGCGTGGCCCGACAGAGCGACCATCACGGAGGACATGAGGCCCCCTCGGCGTACAGGGTCCGGCAGGAAAGAGCATGAGCGTCGTCACGCGTTCGTTTCGGGCCATGACATGACCCGGTGGCTGGGGACGATGCCAGACAGGTGGCCGCGCTATCCGCTGTTTCTGCCAGCCAGTCGCAGGCGAGGGCCGTCCATGACCGAGAGGTTCCAAGAGGAAAGCGACCAGGGCCAGCAACGCGTTGAGACGAGCCAACGCCGCGTCAGCCGCCCTCCCCCGATGACAGGACTGGCAGCCATACGAAGCATCTGGTCTGGTCCCCTGCCTGCAGTCTGCCGGGACGGGGTCAGACGCGCGCGATGTTCCCGCCGGACGGTCCGGGTGGGGCCACGGCTGTAAAACGGATGAAAGCGGTGATCCCCACCGCGCTCGCGCCGATGACGGAAAAAAAGAACTGCCATGCCGCAGACGGCATCATCATCTGGGCAATCCCATGTGTGGTGCTGTAGCCCATGATGATAGCGGGCACGGTATAGAGCAGGACAATCAGCAGCCTGAGCCACGCCCAAGGCACGCAGGCGAATGCGATCTGGCCGAGAATGAAGGTCGCGGCTCCCGCGACAAACCCGATGATGACCGCACCCAATAGGCCGGCACCGGTATCAAAGGCCCAGAGCGCAGCCATCAGACCGGTAGCACAGGGCAGTGCGAAAACTGCGACGGTGAAGAAGAACCAGCACAGGAAGCCAATGCCGGCAACGAGCAGGAAGGGAGCAAGGATGAACATGGTGGTGGTCTCCGTGCAATCGACGATGTCGGACGGGTGCGCCTGCCACCACCACCACGGCGCACTCGCATCATAGCGAAAATGATGTGTCGACGGAACGAGAATCGTACTGGCGTCCGGCGATACCGAACTGGCCTTCTATGCCCGCGCCGCGCGGATCGCCGTCACGGATAATCCGGAGTGAAGACGGCGCTCACGCGCCGCCTCCGAACCGCAGGATAGGGATGCCGAGCTTTTTCGCCTTGTCGGCCAGATTTTCCTGAATGCCGGTTCCGGGAAAGACCATGACGCCGATCGGCATGGTGTCGAGCAGCGCATCGTTACGACGGAAGGGGGCTGCCTTGGCATGCTTCGTCCAATCCGGCTTGAAGGCGATCTGTACAATCTCGCGGTGATCGGCCCAACGTGAGGCAATGAATTCGGCACCTTTGGGCGAGCCGCCGTGCAGCAGAACCATGTCCGGATGCTTGGCACGTACCTTGTCCAGCCGATCCCAGATCAGGATATGGTCGTCGAAATCGAGACCGCCGGTCACGACCACCTTAGGACCGGGCGGAACCAGCAATTCGCCCTCGGCCTTACGGCGGGCATTGAGGAAGTCGCGGCTGTCGATCATGGAGGCTGTCATGGTGCGGCGTGACACCAGCGAGCCGGTCTTCGGTCGCCACGCGCTCAGGGTCAGGCGTTCGAACTGCTCCTGCGCCTCGTCGCGGAAGATCTCATAGGCGTTGCGACGCTCGATCAGGGTCAGCCCTTCGGCAATCAACCGCTCCAGCTCCACCGAGCGGATCTCGCTGCCATCCTGTTCCTGCTGACTGCGCTTCTGCGCCTGCTCGTTGCGGTCAAGCTCACGCTCGACCTGGCCGGCCATGCGGTGGAAGATGTTCACGGCAGACCAGAGCAACGCTTCAAGATCGGGTTCCAGCCGTGTGTCGGTCAGCGTCGCGGCAATGGCGTCGAAGATGTCGGCCACAGCACCTCCGATGCGCGGAGCTTCGGGCAGCGGCCTCGGGTCCGGCTCGTCCTCGAAAGGACGGTAGCCATACATCTGGAGTTCGGCCAGCACGTGGGCGGTGGATGAAGCGGCGTGCGGCAGTTCGAAATCGTCGGTCGTGCGGGTCATGATGCGGTCCTCCCAGGTCTCCGGCCGCGCCCTTCGCGGCCTTTCCGGGGGCGGATAGCGGCAGACCAGGGACAGGCCGGAACCGCGCGCTCGCGCGCGGCCGCAGCACAGCGAAGGATGGCAGGGGGCCGGCTATTTTGCTTCGCGGTGCAAAGCGCGCCGAACCGGGGTCCCCACGCGGCCTGCCGCGTGGGGTGTGAGGGCGCGGCGGAAAATAGCCGGTCCCCGCCATTGAAGGCCTGGCCCGGCTGACGCCCGCTCCCCACCTGAAAGGCCGGGGCGTGGACCTGCCGGACGGAAGGACACGAACAGGCCCGCAGAGAACGAAGACTGGAACCGCCTGCCCCTCTTTCCGGCCCGCTCAGGTGCCGGCGGTCTCCAGAAAGCGTGCCACGTCCGATGGCGCGAGTTGCGGATGCAGGATCGCCCGCAGCGCACTGCGCCCAAAGGCCCTGAGGTCATCGTTGAAATCGCCCAGCCGTGCCGACAGGCCGATCACCTCGATCCCGGCGTCATCCGCACGGGCGTGCAGCGTCGCCAGCGCCTGGTCCCCGGCCGGATCGTCATCGCGCAGGACGTAGAGACGGCGCAGCAGTGGCGGAAAGATCAGGGCGGCGAGATGCGCCGAGGACAGGCAGGCGGCCAGCGGTAGATCGGGCAGAACCTGCCGCAGCGACAGCACCGTCTCGATGCCTTCCCCGGCGGCCAGCACGTCGGATGCCACCCCGAAGCGCACGGCATGGCCGAGCAGGCCCCCCAGGGCACGACGCGGGTGATCGACCGGTGCCTTGCCGCGCCCTTCCTCCGCCAGCCAGGTGCGATGCACACCGGTCAGAGTGCCGTCGAGGTCGGTGACGGCGGCGATCATCGCGGGCCAGGTCTCGGTCGGACTGTCTTCGTCCGGCCGGTAAAAGCAGCGCGGATGGAAGCGCAGGGCTTCGGTTCCGTGCAAAAGCGTAATGTCGCGTCTACGGAGATACGCTTCTACGGACGTGCCCGCGATCGGCCCGGACATGGCCCAGAGCCGTCGCGCCGCTTCGGAAGAGTTGGCAGGTCCACGTTCCTGAACCGGACGATCCCGCGACGACGGTACCGGATCGGGTCGAGGCAGGCTGAGGAAGGCGCGCGCCTCGTCGGCCACGTCACGGAAATCCCCCAGGCCGAGGCTTTCGCGGATCACGTCGAGCAGGTCGCCATGCTCGCCCGACTGTGCGTCCGTCCATTTTCCCGCCCTGCCATTGGCGGTGTCGTGCAGCCGGACAAACAGCGACCGCCCCGGCGTGTTGCGTACGTCACCGACCAGCCAGTAATTGCCGTGACGGCGACCGGCGGAAAGATACCGCCGGCACACCGCCTCCGCGTTCTCCGCCAGACGACGGGCCAGATCGCCTGCATCATGCGAGGCCATTACCCTTGCCCTCCTCCTGTTTCGGGATCGCCTCCGTCGAGGGCGATCGCCAGCCAGCGATCGGTGGTCGTCCATGAAATCGTCTTGCGCCTGCCAAGGTCAAGCAGATGCGCGCCACCGCTGAAGGCTCCGATCCTGGGACGTGAGGCCGTATTGGCCCACTGGAACCCCCATCGGCCCCGCAGCCGGAATGCCCGTGCGCAGCGCAGCACGAAGTCCACGACCTGCTGCGGATCGCCGGTCGTCTCATCGTGTATCCAGAGTTGCGTGCCGCCATATTCAGGCACGATCGACAGGACAAAACCGTCAGAGGGCGGGTCTTCCGCCGCCAGTTCGTCCATGAATTTATTATAGAGGTCGAGCGCCTTGGCAGCGTTTTCCACCGTGCCCACATCGAGCACGCAGGAAAAATGCGTGAAGAAATCGGCCATCGGAATAACTCCCGAAACGAAAAAGCCCGGCGCAGGGGCCGGGCTCGTAAAAACGGCTTTACAGAAAAACGGAAAATCGGCTTTCAGGACGCACGCTCCATCAGCCTGCGGGCCTTCTCCTCCAGATCCAGCCGCGTATCCTGATTGGCCTTCGTCCGCGCCAGTGCGGTAATGCCCTGCACGAAATCGAACACGCTCTCGGGCTTGCGTCCCTCCTCGTGCAGCACTGTTTCGATGATCCTGGTGGTTTCCGGTTTGGAGAACCCACGACGACGCAGGAAACTTTCGCGGTCCTCATCAGTTTTTGCCACCAGCGCCCGACGCGAAGCCTGAATGCCGGAGACGAACGAGGCCGGGCTGGTTGTGGCGAAATTCCGCAGGGCTGGTGTCGCCTGATGCACGAAACGGGACGCTGCAAACTTGCTATGCCGGATCGTGATCTGTTCGAAATTTTCCACGCCCCACAACATGCGATTCTGGCACACCCCGCGCAGATAGAATGACGCAATGCCGAGGCTCTTGCTGCCGACTTCCGAGTTCCAGGCGTAGAAGCCCCGGAAATAGAGATCGGGATCGCCGTTCGGCAGGCGGCCCGCCTCGATCGGGTGTGTATCGTCGACAAGAAACAGGAACACGTCCCTGTCTGACGCATACAGCGTCGTGGTTTCCCTGGTGATGTCCACGTACGGATTATGGGTCATGGTAGCCCAGTCGATCACACCGGGCACCTTCCAGTTGGTATCGCCCGTGCCGTCGCCGGCGATCTTGCGCACCGCGCCGACCAGTTCATGGTCCCAGATGCGGCCGTAATCCGGCCCCGTGACGGCGCGCAGTTCCACCCGACCGTCTTCGGTTTCCAGCGTCTTGACCAGTTCGGCCCGATGCGACAGCAGGCCGTGCTGCAGGTTGATCGCCGCCAGTGGGGCGGGAAGATTGCGCAGATAGGACGACGGCGCACCGACCAGACTGCACATCTGGCCAAAGGACCAGTGGGTCGGTGCGATTGGCTCATGCTGTCCCGGAACGGTCAAAGTCAGGCGCTCGGCATCGTCGCGGGATGCTTCCACGCGAATGGCGCGGCTTTCCACCGTGCGGGCGGTGGCGCGCTCGGCACGGGCAAGTGTGGCGGCATGCAGGTCAGACAGGGACAGGTAGCGCTCGTCATCGGGCCGCGAGAACCATTCGGACGATACGCGGGCGCTGCGCTCCCCACGCGAAGGATCGATCCGGAAGCCGCCAGACGCGGCGCCACGGGACGCAGGGGGCAGGATGGTGGTTGTGGTCATGGAAAACTCTCCTCTGATGCCGGTTATTCGGCACCCAAGGCGAAGCCGACCTCTCCCTCTTTCCGGGGCGCCGGACATGAAAAAAGCGGCTTCCGGGCACCGGAAGCCGCTGTCTCACCATTCCAAAAATCCATTACGCTATTCGGCGGCAATGGCTTCCATATCCCCGCCTGCCGTTACTGTTTCAACCTGTACCTGATCTGTCAGTCCCACGGTCCGCAATGCCTCGGGCAACCAGCCGGAACCCTCAAGCAGCCGCTCGGCCTCGCGCGCCATGTCGGGCTTCTTCAGGTGGGCGATGCGCTCTGCCGCCTCGTCACCGCGTGCTTCGCGCACAGCCTGCAGGATGCGCGCCTTGGTCACCCGGCCGAGATAGTTCTCGACCGTGGGCTGCCAGCCCGCCTCGACCAGATCGAGGCTGAGGGCCGATGCCAGACGGTCTGCACGCTTGAGACGCTCGGTGACGCTGCGCTGGGACACCGCGCCGTAGGCGGGCATGCGCTCGTAGAGCGCGTTGACCCCAAAGGACAGGCAATGGGCCAGCAGCGCCATGCGGCTGGCATCATCCAGCCCGTCGATCCAGCGCCACAGCGCATCCTCGTCATCCGGCAGATCATGCTTCCAGCCCTCGTTGCGCTGGCGCAGCGCATGGGCCAGCAGACTGCCCGGCATGTCAGGCGAATGGACCGGCAGAGAAATTTCCCGGACATAGGCTTCCAGGCAGTCCGCACCCGATGTCTGCCAGTAAACATCACGCACCAGCGTATGCAGCATTTCGGTCAGCGCGATGTGCGGGTTGCTGGCAAAAGCATCCCGCAGGGCCAGCGTGCGCCAGGCCGTCAGTTCGGTGAGAAGCCGGTCAGGCAGTGGTTTGATCCCGTCTTCTTCCTCGGGCTCGACGTCGGGAGCGATGTTGTCGCCCTCCCCCTCCTGGTAACCATGGCCTGTGCTATCGTGGTCCCGCCCATCATACCCAGCATGATCGTATCCATCGGCATCATCGGTCTCTTCGGGCTCGGCCGGCATGTCCTCGGGCAGGACGAAGCCCCGCTCGACCTGCAGCATGCCATCGCTGGCAAGGCTGACGAAGGCTCCGGCCCGCGCCATGTCGGCAGGATCGAACGCCAGAGGTCGTTCCTCCAGAGCAAGAATGGCCTGCTCGATCTCGCCCAGCCTTGCATCCACCTCATCGGGATATTCATCGGCCTGGGCGTATTCGGCCTCGATGGTTTCCTGCTCGACACGCAGGGCTTCGAGGCGGACCGTCTCTTCATCGGCCAGTGGCACTTCCGTGCCATCAATTTCCGCGAACTGCCGGGTATGCCCCCATGGAAACGACAGGGCCGCCTCGACCCATTTCCAGCCCTCGGCACGGATATCTTCTGCGGCTGCATGCAATTTTTCCATGACCAGCCGGTCCACAATACCCGGATCCTGCAGCCAGCCGCCGTCATCGGCCTCGAACAGGTCGCGCATGATATGACCGCCCGCTGCGATATAGGCCTCCAGCCCGACGAAGCGGGCACGGGCGTCCGAGGCCCGCACAGTCTTTTCTGTCAGCATGCGGCGGATGACATAGGGTTCACGGTTATGGCTCTGGGACACGATGTCCCAGACCTGCTCCTGGCGGGCATGGTCATCGCTGATGGAAAAGGCCATCAGCTGTTCCAGCTTCATGCCGTCCTGCTCGTAGATATCCAGTAGCTTGTCGGACACGGTCATCAGCCGCAGGCGCTGTTTGACCACGGCCGGTGCGACGAAGAACGCTGCGGCGATTTCCTCCTCGGACATGCCTTTCTCCAGCATGTCACGGAAGGCGCGAAACTGGTCCAGCGGATGCAGGGCCACGCGCTGAACGTTCTCGGCCAGGGAATCGTCCTCGGCGAGGATGGCCGACCCGGCCTCGCGCACGACGCACGGTACCGGGGCCATCTTCGCCAGTTTCTTCTGCTTCACCAGCAGTTCGAGGGCACGGAAGCGTCGTCCACCGGCAGGCACTTCATAGGTACCGGTCTCGGCCCCGGTGTCGTCGAGAACAGGGCGGACGTTCAGACTCTGCAGCAGCCCGCGGCGCTCGATGTCGCGGGCCAGTTCCTCGATCGACAGACCGGACTTCACACGCCGGACGTTGGACTGGGATAGCACCAGCCGGTTGAAGGGGATGTCACGGGAGGAACTCAGGGTGATTTTGGGAATAGCGGTCGCCATGGCGAAAAGCTCCATGACGGGCGGACAGGAGCCTCTCTCCCACCCTCTCAACCCGTCACGAAAATCCCCGCAGCCCTCTGCCTCTGAAGGCTATACCCGAACAAGCACGCTCTCCTCCTTTCCCGGCAGGAAAGAAGAATAAAGACGAGAACGCAGAAGGCTTCTCTCCTTGAAGATCTGCCTCGTTGCAACCATTACGCTCTATCTATGTAACCTGAGCCTAAAGAGATAATGATTTACTATCCTTACGCAGGTTTATAGCAGATGATATGGCACAAATTTATCGGCAGGTTTATCAAAAAAATTCCGTCGAAGTTCAGGAAGCTTCTCACGCGCCTCCACTACTGCGCGATTCTTCATTTCAGCAATACGACCAGCATTGTCTAATGTGTAACGACCTGATGGGGCTATCTGGTCTACACGCCAAATAGCTTGATGGCCGTGGCCATCTCCTGTAAGGATTTTTGCAGCGCCGAGCGCACTATGAGATTGACCTGCCATGAACAGCCGAGTGACATGAGCAGCCATCGGCAATTTTCCAGCCCATCGAGGCGGGGCATTAACTTCTGCGATAGTCCCGATACTAAGCACTTTCAGTCTCTTGGCGGGCCATCCCAGCGTTCCGACCGCCTCGACCACCGCTGCGCCAATCGGATTATTGGCCCAGACACCACCGTCAATAAGCTCGACTTGATCAGATGTATTATGTGCAGGCAGAAATGTCGGAGCCGCAGCAGTAGCCATCGCTGCATCTACGGCCAACTGCCTAAAATCAGTCTCCAGCCGCGGATGGTGGGCCGTCTTGTAGATGTAAACGCGTTCCAATATCGGGTGCCACGCAGGGATAAGCAATCGAGTTGCGCTTTCCCCAAGACGCCGTTCTCCGAGAATGCCGTCGAGAGCAGCGCGGAGTTCTGTCGCCTCATATTTGCTGCCAACCCAGTGCCGCGCGCTTCGCCAGCGCTGACGGAGCCAATTACCAATAGTGCCGTGCTGCTGATCGAAGATTGCCGGTCCACGCTCCTCATAAAGTTTCAGAATCTCGTTTGCAGAAAGTCCTAAGCCTAAACCAACAGCTATAATGCCGCCGGTCGACGTGCCTGCTATCAAATCGAAGTATTGACCGATCGGATGCTCGATGTATTCCTCAAGTCGGGCAAGGAAAGCTGCAGGAAATACTCCTCGGATTCCCCCTCCATCCAAACACAGAATACGATAAGACTTATCCTGATCATCTTGCATGTTCATGACGTTTTCTATTTGATATCAGAATATTACGCTTCGGTTTATGACTATCGGATCGGTCCCGCACTCTAGGATGTAGTCCGCCACCTGACCATTCATTGGACAGCAGCCATGCTTCGAAATAGAACAACCAGAGTGCCGTCCATGGTACGATCGTCTGGTCTAGCCGCATCCAATTTCCCCACTCGCCCGAGTTTGGAAGATAAAGACAAAGCCGCGTTGGCAATTGTTCATATACGTGCGGTAGTTTTCTTCCCTCAGCCAAAATCGTAAGATCAGGCTGGTCAATATAGACTGCCGGTGCCTTCCCTTGCCGATATTCTATCCGGGCATGATACAACCTGCTCAAGGGCGTAGGCGTAACCAGAAAGTTCCACGTAAGAATATTACCGCGCAGTTTCCCGTGACCTTCACAGATCGGGTTAGACCGTAGCGCGATATACTGCTGTGAAGGTGTCAGTGGCCGAGGAAGATCGAAGCGCATCGAGACTATGACGCCCCATAAAACGTATTACTGCGGACCGATGTCGCTCGAGCCACAGGCACTTTTGCAGTTGTCAAACCAATCGCTGGAGCAACGGCCAGCATACGGGCGGATCGCGCGGTCGACATGCTATCGAGCATCTCCTGGATAATTTCTCGCGCAGGAGCCTGTCCAAACGATGATGCAAGGGTTCTACCCAAACCATCGAGCCCCTCAGCAGCACTCAACCGTTCTAGATCCAGCATTATTGCAGCGTGCCACTCAAAAAAAGCTGCTGCCTTGGCGGGCTCCGCATTCCAACGTTCAGCGAAGTTCTCACCCTCCGTTGTTTCGTTCCAGATAGCCCAATAGACGCGTCCTTCTATCGTATTCGATAGGATAAAAGTGCGCATATGACGAATCACGGCATGCAAAACATCCAGCTCGCTGTCGAACACCATCGTCCGAACACAGTGTTCGTAACTCCATGCGGCAAGTGTAGTGATAATTACTGAAATCGGCGCGAGAGACATATTACGTTCGAGAAAATAACTATCGCGATGTCTCTTTGCAATTTGCACAATCCGACACAAAAGCCCTTTAAAGCGAGGACGCTCAGGGAACGGTTCAATGTCCGCGTCCGCGCGTGCTCGATCTTCCGCATAGCTCATGAGAAGACGCATCTGCGGAACCAGCTCGGCCCGACGCTTGAATGCGTCTCGGTATCCTTTGGGATTGCTAGGCTTCCACGTAGAAAGCGCTTTATCAGGTACCAACTCTCCGCCGTTGGCACAATTCGCGTTTGGAATGGACGGGGTTATATCCAGATGAAATTCATCTGCATAATTTAGTCGCCAGCAACGCGGCTTTTCCTGAAGAATATTATTATAACGCTGATTGGCCTTCAATCGATCACCTACTATCTGCTTGCACAGAGCGGGCGGCAACCACTGACCGAAAGCAGGAAGATGACAAACTAAGTCAACATCGTACTCATTTTGGCCAATCGGCTTTACCGTGGTTCCTAGCGCAATCGAGCCTTGCAAGTAAATACCGCTGGTGGCAAGCCGGTTATCTTCAGCATCGGCCAACCACCGGCCCACCGCTTCATAACTGGATTGGGCACGATTAGTTTGGGTTTCACTTGGCTCCAGTCGCTCACAAAGCCGCTCCAAGAGCCCAAAAATCTCTACCTTTCTGAGCGCAGGGCGCCGTTCCATATACATTGCAACCTCTGATCAAATGGGCCGAACCCATTCGCAAAAATGTCGAAACATTTAGTCAATTTGAAAAATAAGAAATCCCAATTTGAACAATTCCTATGTTCGAATTGGCAGGGTTATTTTTGGCTGAATTGGCACAAGTGCCTTTGTATAACTGCGCAAAATATCATTATAGAGATCAGGATGTTTAGCAGCTTCTACTGTGATAATTAGAGCATAACGAATTTTCTCAGCGCTTGTCGTAGCATGTCCTGATTCACGCGCATTGTAATGAATGTCGAACACTGGGCTATCGAGACTACGCCCGAGCATACGTTTATCGCCATGTAGAACAGTTTCCCATTTCCCCATATCCGAACGACGCTCCTCTTCGGTTGCGTATTTTTTCATATCGAAAAAGCCTTTTGTATCGGCGTTCGCTTTACCTTCTTTTACCTTCTTATCACTGGGACGAAAGACAATATCCAAACCAGCTCGAGTATAGGTAACAGCATCCTGCGGATCCGTCGGAGACGCGTAACAAAATGTTGCCTTCAAGCGTATTTTACCTTGTAGACCACCAGTTGGTATTGGAAGCGGCGCGCGTAAATATTTCCCGGGTTTTAATTCGCCTTGATAGACCACCCGCGCCACGCCAGACGGACAAGTAATAACTTCCATCAAATCTTCTGGAATTTTACCCCAACCGACTTCAATTTTATCGTGTTCAGAGGGATCAGCACTATGAACAAGCAACGCTTTAATAGCGAGCGGCGATAAATCCGACCCAAGAACCGCATGAACTCCAACAGCATTGCGCAATAAATATGGTGATGCAAAACTTGTTCCCAATTGAGGCACTAGGGACGGCTTGGCTCCCGATGCCAGAACATGAAAATATTTAGAATTTTCTGCGGCCCCACCAAAAGCCATAAGATCAGGTTTTACTACGCCTGGACTACGACCGGGTCCAACGGCGCTGTAAGCGGCCCGACCCCAAGTTTTATCAACGTTGTCAGCAGCCCCTACGGACAACGCATTCACGCAATCCGATGGCACCTGAACACGTGCGTTACCTGTGGAGCGATCCATAGCGCCGTTATTTCCAACGGCTATGGTCATCAATGTATCGCCATCGCTCAACAAATCATCAATCACAGAAGTCCACGCGTGTACATCTGTATCTTCAATTGGGAGATCCGGTCCCAAACTCAAATTGATGAACTGATAATATCGAGACAGAAGAACTTCTTCCACAAACCCCAGCGTACGATATAATTCCAATGGGTCTTCTGAATCAGTTTCACGATCCAGAACGCGGAGATGATCAACATAAGAATAAGGCCGAGACGGAGTGCTATTGGGTATGATCGGTCCAAAAAGGAATGCCGACGTGACTGCAAGCCCATGCTCAATGCCGCCTGGATCATCTTCCGCATGCTCATCCATGACGCGATAAGTATTTATCCACGGAGTGATACTGCTATTTGTCGGCAAACCACCATCCAAAATGGCGACTTTAGGCTCTGACGACAGCGGCTGCTCCGTGGGCAGGCTACACGGCACAGTCACCCCAGAAGCCCGTTGTATCGGACGCATACCACGCAACTTGGGCATGGAACGAATTACACGTACAAAAGAGAACTCAGCTAGGTGCCTGATGCTCTCACTATCGCCCTCTGCAGGAAGAAACCATAGATTCCCTGCGCTAAATGCCAGATCGAGGTGCAGCTTTACGCCAACGTCGGTCGCATATTTGGCAAATGCGCGTTGTACAAATTGAGAGTTATCTCCGGGTAACAGATGAACACCCACTTCGAAAAAACGATCTTGGGATTTTTCGAATGACACAATGCGATCTGTTGACTCAAATGCAGAAAAATTCTCAATATGAGAAAGGTCTTTGGCTTCACTGGACCCTTCTTCAACTTCTCCAGCCCAATCTGCCAACTGACGAAACGCTTTTCGCCGTCCCACCACAAAAAGCTCCGTGGTCGTTGACTCGCGCGGAGAACCCTTTTTTGCCCAAGCCTCCGGGGTCAGTTTTACAGCTCTACTCCCGACCGACTCAAGACCAGCACTGCGCAACATTGCGACAGGATAAAAAGAACGCGCGATGTAACTGGGATTCAAGGCGAGACGGGCCACACTCAAATCGCCCGGACAGGCTTTGGAGGGCAACCTATCGAGATTTATCGATGTTTCGATAAATTGCGGCACCAAACGTGTTCTCGCTTGCTGCAGCGTATAAACTTCAGCTTTCGTTATCTTCCGTCGAGGACCTTTAATATCATAAGTAAGGAGTTCGCCTCGTCCTATCAAAAAATTGGTCTGACTCATCCTTCACGTCTCCGCTTTTTAGGAACGACGGCAGGACCGTCAGTCGTGTATTTTCTAATAGTATCTCGGCTCACACCTGTAATATCCGAAATACTATGCTGAGACAGGCGTGTTTGTTTAGCGAGTAAAACAGCCATATCGATACGCCCCTGTCGATCCAATGATAGAGCGCGAGCTTTAATGAATTCCTCAATTAAATCGACATCTGGAGCTGTTCCCAATGCTACTGCTCGCCGAAAGCGCTGTATCTCTCTTCCTATATCGCTAAAGGACTGTCCACGAAACGCGAAGGTCAGAATATCTACCCACCGAGCAAACAACGCGAAATCAGGTCCCAAGAACCGTTTAATAGCTTCTTTGACCGCTACGGGCTCAGGTGTCTTAAATTCGACAACCAAGTCAAACCGTCGCCATAACGCAGGATCAATCAGCTCTGGATGATTAGTTGCGGCCAACAACACCCCGGTAGAAGGCCACTCATCAACTTCCTGCAAAATCACTGTCACAAGACGCTTGAGTTCACCCACATCGGAATCATCGCTACGTCGCTTGGCAATTGCATCGATTTCATCAAGCAACAACACACAAGGGCGTTGTTTAGCAAAATCAAGAGCTGCGCGTAAATTGTTACCGCTACGCCCCAACAAACTACTCATAACCGCAGTAAGATCGAGTACATACAGCGGTACACCTAGCTGAGATGCCAACCAACGCGCAGTGAGTGTCTTACCCAGTCCAGGTTGGCCAACAAATATTGCAGAGCGTGTTGGCACCAAGCCCGCTGCGACAAGACGCTCAGCTTGCTTACGCTCCAAGATCAACTGTCCAAGCATTTCCTCCAATCCGGGAGAAAGCAGTGGCGCTTCCTGATCTGGAAGATCCGTAAACTCTTTAAGCAGTGACAAGCGCGACTCATCGTCCACTGGCAAAGCCTGTTCCGGAGAGGATGGTGTAACTGCCTTCCGTAACGGAGCTCCGGTGCGATGCGGTTTGGAACGAAGGAACATATCTACCTGTGCTGCCAACTCAGGTTCAGTCCCTCGATATTTTCTAACTAGCCGTGCGGCGAACAGGCGTACGTCCTCCGTTTGCTCGGCCAAGGCGAGCCGAACAATCTGGGCTAAATCAGACTTCAATCCACTAGAATCGTCCATAAACACTGTAACCCATTCATATAAACCACTTTTTTTCATTCAAAAATGGACTAAAATTATTCTCTCATATTTTCTGTCTGCTGGAAAGATATTCTGAGCGATCAGGACCAATCGCCCACTCACCACTCTTGGCGCGGTCATGATCAGCCATGACCATATATGAGAGCGGGCGCATCAAGGCAGGAAGTCTATGATCAAAGAGAACGTCTCTTCCTCAACGTTCACAGTCATTCCCTGTCCATTCTCTCGGCGCTTTCGTGGCACTCCAACCCGACACGATGCTGGAACTCGCACTGCCGGGTACGGGGCTGGCGCACCTTGCGGCGTTTCAAGTTGATCCACACATCATCGCTGGGCGGCTGACCTCAATGCTTGAGCACTTTTCAGATCGACAGATTTGTCGATGTGCAAGCCGTCTATCTGGGACATCGTGGCACGCTGTCCGCGCGGATCAGGGCAGTTCTTGATTTTCTAAAGAAGAATATGTGCATCGGTCCCAGCCAGCTATCGGGGGAGTAAAAAGCGCGTTCAGTCAGCCATTGCGTGGCATGCGTGTAAACCCGCTTCCTGACGCCATCACGACGATCATCAGGGCACAGAGCAGCAAAACTGTTGCTGCCCACGGAATGACGGTCGTGCCAAGATGGTCGAGAAGCAGACCCCCGATGATCCCGCCGCCGGCAATGGCCGCGTTCCATACGGTCACGATCATCGACTGGGCGATATCGGCCCCCTCGCCTGCTGCACGCGCGGACGCCGTCTGGAACAGCGTGGCCGCGCCACCAAAGGCCAGCCCCCACAGACCGGCTCCGATGTAAATTGCAATCGGACTGGTCCCTGCAAAACCCAATGTGCAGCCTGCGATCACGAAAAGAGCAATACTCGCCAGGACCAGCGCCCGCAGCCAGTGATCGATGAGGGCGCCGATCAGCCAGATCCCGACCAGAGCGGTGAGACCGAATACCAGCAGCACCCTATCCACCTGTCCGCCCATGCCGGCCTGCAGCAGGAAAGGCGCGATATATGTGTAGAGGATATTATGGGCCAGGACGAACAGTAGCGTGACAGACAGGATTGTCCGCACATCCGGCATCAGGAACACATGCCTGAGCGTCAGACGTCGTCCCTGACCTTGGCCGGGAAAGTCCGGCACCGCGGCCACGACCCAGCCCAGCAGCCCGACGGTCAGCACGGTCATGATACCGAAAGTGTAACGCCACCCCACAACCGTCCCGAGAAGGGTACCGAGAGGAATGCCGAATGACAGGGCAAGCGGTGTCCCGACCATTGCAACAGCGATGGCCCGTCCCTGCAAGGCGGGTGCCACCATCCGGCTGGCATAGCCCGCCAGCAGCGCCCACAGCAGTCCGGCCGATACCCCTGCCAGAAAACGGGCGGCGGGGTCAGGACATAGCTGGTTGAGACGGCCGTGACCGTATTGACGACAGCAAAGCCACCAATAGCCAGAAGCAGCAATCTGCGCCGTCGCCATCCCTGCGTGGCGCTGGTCAGCGGGATGGCCGCGACAAGGGAACCGATTGCGTAAAGTGTGACAAGTTGCCCGACCATCGCATCCGCTACGTTCAGGCTACTACCCATCTGCGGTAACAGGCCTGCTGGCAGAGCCTCGGTCAGGATGGTGATGAAGCCAGATGTGGCCAGGGCCAGGAGGCCCGCCAACGGCAGGCGCTCCGATGTGGACAGGTTGCATTCTGTGGTTTCTGAGGTCATGGAGTCATCCATCTCAAAGCATGCCGTGGCGCAGAGCTGTCTGCCGCTCTGGCCCCTCGTTGCCCTCACGATAAGATGGTCCCTGCTCCGGATTAATCAGGCTATAGTTCCACACACAATGGACAGAGATGTCCGCAATAGCCGGATCATGCGATGGACAGTCTGGGTGCTCTTCCCATTTTCATTCAGGCGGCCGAAACACGCAGCTTCACGGCCGCCGGTCAGCAACTGGGCCTGTCTGCCTCTGCGGTCGGCAAGGCCATTGCCCGTCTTGAAGGGCGTCTCGGCGTCAGGCTGTTTCATCGCAGCACGCGAACGATCACGCTGACCCAGGAAGGTCATCTCTTTCTGGCGCGCTGCCGTCGGATTCTGGGAGAGGTTGAGGCTGCAGAACAGGAACTGGCGGATACACACGCCGCACCATCGGGACGTCTGCGCGTGAGCCTCCCCATGGTCGGCATGCTGTTGATGCCGGCGGTCAACGCCTTTATCCAGGCCTATCCGGAAATCGAGCCCGATCTTGATTTCACCGATCGTCTCGTGGATGTCATCGGCGAAGGCTTCGATGTGGTTCTCCGAACCGGAGATGCCGCGGACTCACGCCTGATGACCCGCATCGTCGGCACGTTCCATCACCGGCTGGTTGCCAGCCCCGCCTATCTGGATCGCCGTGGGATACCCATCAAACCGGCTGATCTGGCGCATCATGCCTGCCTGCGCCACAGATATCCCACCACCGGGAAACTGGAAGCATGGCCCCTGCGGCAGGATCGCATGGCTGGGACTATTGAGCCACCGGCAACCGTCGTTGCCTCGGCGCTGGAGCCGCTGATCAGCATGGCCGAAGCCGGGCTGGGTATCGTCAGCCTGCCGGATTTTGTGCTTCACGAGCATCTCAGGACAGGACACCTCGTTCCTGTGCTGTCCGACCATACCGAAGATTCGGGGGTCTTCCGTCTTCTGTGGCCGTCCAGCCCCTATCTCTCACCGAAGCTCAGGGTGTTTATCGAGTTCATGACGGCGAATCTGTTCCCGCCCAAATGACCTCGCTCTGGCGGTTCACGCACACGTGAAATCAGCCCAAACTACGCTGGAGTTTCACTCCCATCTGCATCCTATACGCATCCTGCGCGTATGTCCCAAACGCAGAAAGCCGCCCTTGAGGACGGCTTAACATGCTGATGATATTGGATAAGTTTTGGTTGCGGGGGCAGGATTTGAACCTGCGGCCTTCAGGTTATGAGCCTGACGAGCTACCGGGCTGCTCCACCCCGCGGTGGTGAGGGGTGACTGGAAGACCTGGCGGCGACCGACTTTCCCGTGCCTTGAGGCACAGTATCATGGGCGCTGGGGTGTTTCACGGCCGAGTTCGGGATGGGATCGGGTGGATCATTCCCCGCCATGGCCACCAGGTCATCCAGTCATCCCTTTGGGAGGGGCTGAGAGGATGTGATGGGTTGGTGCTGTTATGGTGTGTTGAAGAGTGGATGACTGCTGTGCATGTATGTTGCCACGTCATGTGGCGATGGAATGAGCCTGTTGGGCGATTAGGACCAGTTAGCTGCACGCATTGCTGCGCTTCCACACCTGGCCTATTGACGTGATGGTCTATCACGGCCCTCGGGGAGACCTTGTTTTGAGGTGGGTTTCCCGCTTAGATGCTTTCAGCGGTTATCCCGTCCACACTTAGCTACCCGGCTGTGCCGCTGGCGCGACAACCGGTGCACCAGAGGTATGTTCATCCCGGTCCTCTCGTACTAGGGACAAATCCTCTCAAGTCTCCAACACCCACGGCAGATAGGGACCGAACTGTCTCACGACGTTCTAAACCCAGCTCACGTACCACTTTAATCGGCGAACAGCCGAACCCTTGGGACCTGCTCCAGCCCCAGGATGTGATGAGCCGACATCGAGGTGCCAAACCTCCCCGTCGATGTGGACTCTTGGGGGAGATCAGCCTGTTATCCCTAGAGTACCTTTTATCCGTTGAGCGATGGCCCTTCCACGCGGGACCACCGGATCACTATGGCCGACTTTCGTCTCTGATCGAGCTGTCACTCTCACAGTCAGGCGGGCTTATGCCATTGCACTCGACAGTCGGTTTCCGACCGACCTGAGCCCACCATCGCGCGCCTCCGTTACACTTTGGGAGGCGACCGCCCCAGTCAAACTGCCCACCATGCAGGGTCCCGGACCTGGCTAACAGGCCTCGGTTAGACATCAGAAACAGTCAGGGTGGTATTTCAAGGATGGCTCCACCGGAACTGGCGCCCCGGTTTCAAAGCCTCCCACCTATCCTACACAGAATGTCTCTGATGCCACTGCAAAGCTGCAGTAAAGGTTCATAGGGTCTTTCCGTCTGACCGCGGGTACCCCGCATCTTCACGGGGAATTCAATTTCGCTGAGCCGATGCTGGAGACAGCGGGGAAGTCGTTACGCCATTCGTGCAGGTCGGAACTTACCCGACAAGGAATTTCGCTACCTTAGGACCGTTATAGTTACGGCCGCCGTTTACCGGGGCTTCAATTCGGTGCTTGCACACCTCCTCTTAACCTTCCGGCACCGGGCAGGCGTCAGGCCGTATACGTCGTCTCTCGACTTCGCACAGCCCTGTGTTTTTACTAAACAGTCGCTACCCCCTGGTCTGTGCCACCCGCCAATGGTTGCCCACTGACGGGTCTTGCTTATCCCGAAGTTACGCAAGTAATTTGCCTAGTTCCTTCAGCATCGTTCTCTCAAGCGCCTTGGTATTCTCTACCAGTCCACCTGTGTCGGTTTCGGGTACGGTCTATATGCCAGAGCTATTTCCTGGAATGCGCCAAAAGCCGGATCAATCCGATAAGACCCGACAACATATTGCATTCGTCACTTCTGGCAGGCCCGGGAATATTTGCCCGGTTTCCATCGACTACGGCTTTCGCCCTCGCCTTAGGGGCCGGCTCACCCTGCGCGGATTAACCTTGCGCAGGAACCCTTGGACTTTCGGCGACAGTGTTTCTCGCACTGTTTGTCGCTACTCATGTCAGCATTCGCACTTCCGATATCTCCAGAGAGGGTCACCCCGTCTCCTTCACAGACCTACGGAACGCTCCGCTACCGCGCATACATAGTATGCACCCACAGCTTCGGCACGTGGCTTGAGCCCCGTTACATTTTCGGCGCAGGGTTTCTATTAGACCAGTGAGCTATTACGCTTTCTTTAAAGGATGGCTGCTTCTAAGCCAACCTCCTGGTTGTTTTGGAATCCCCACATCCTTTCCCACTTAGCCACGATTTGGGGGCCTTAGCTGGTGGTCTGGGCTGTTTCCCTCTCGACAATGGACCTTAGCACCCACTGTCTGTCTGCCGAGCTCATACTTCCGGGTATTCGGAGTTTGGTTAGGTTTGGTAAGGCTTTGGGCCCCCCTAGCCCATCCAGTGCTCTACCCCCCGGGGTAATACTCGACGGTCTACCTCAATAGATTTCGCGGAGAACCAGCTATTTCCGAGTTTGATTGGCCTTTCACCCCTAGCCACAGCTCATCCCCGACTTTTTCAACAGGCGTGGGTTCGGCCCTCCAGTGCGTGTTACCGCACCTTCAGCCTGGCCATGGCTAGATCACTCGGTTTCGGGTCTTCTGCCAGCAACTCGTCGCCCTGTTCAGACTCGCTTTCGCTGCGCCTACACCTAACGGCTTAAGCTTGCTGCAAACAGAAACTCGCTGACCCATTATACAAAAGGTACGCCGTCACCCCATAAGAGGCTCCGACTGCTTGTAGGCATTCGGTTTCAGGTCTATTTCACTCCCCTCGTCGGGGTGCTTTTCACCTTTCCCTCACGGTACTTGTTCACTATCGGTCACCAGGGAGTATTTAGGCTTGGAGGGTGGTCCCCCCATGTTCAGACAGGATTTCACGTGTCCCGCCCTACTCAAGGATCATTCCTGACACTACGCATACGGGGCTATCACCC
>NZ_CP021467.1:0-60000 GCF_002173515.1 Komagataeibacter europaeus | reverse complement strand
CGAAGGCGCTGCGGCATCCGCCGTAGTGATCGCTTCCATCATCTCGTCATGGACGGATGAAATCACATCCGGGCTGGATCTCAAATTCTCCGGCACGCCTTCCGAGCTGCTCGAAACACCGATTACGGTCGAGACCCTCCCCTCAGTCCAGCCAGATGACCTGTCCTACCTGCAGTTTTCGTCCGGCAGCACACGCTTCCCCATGGGAATCGCGGTGACCCAGCGTTCCGGCATGGCGAACGCGCATGCCATTGCCCTGAATGGCCTGAAGGTCCGTGAGACGGGTGATCGCTGCGTATCATGGCTTCCGCTCTATCACGACATGGGGCTGGTCGGTTTTTTCCTGACCCCCATGACATGCCAGTTGAGCGTCGATATGCTGCCGACCCGTGAATTCGCACGGCGTCCCCATGTGTGGCTGGACCTGATCAGTCGCAACCGTGGCACGATTTCCTACAGTCCGTCCTTTGGTTACGAACTGTGCGCACGGCGCGCCACCTCGATCGAACTGGACCTGTCCTCATGGCGCGTGGCGGGGATTGGCGGCGACATGATCCGCTATCATATCCTCGAGGATTTCGCCCAGCGTTTCGCCTCGGCAGGTTTTGACAGCGGTGCGTTTACCGCCAGCTACGGCATGGCCGAAGCGACATTGGCCATAAGCTTTGCGCCGCTGGGATCTGGCATCCGGACGGATACGATCGACCTGCGTGCGCTTGAAACGCGTGGCGAAGCCGTGCCGTCCAATGATCCGACACGTGCGCTGCGCACATTCGTCATCTGTGGCGAAGTCCTGCCGCACCATGAACTGGAAGTACGTGACCCGCAGGGAAACGTGCTGCGTGACCGACAGGTCGGGGCTGTATTCGTGCGTGGTCCGAGCCTGATGCAGGGCTATTTCCGCCGTCCGCAGGAAACAGCCCGGGTTGTTGATGCCAATGGCTGGCTGAATACCGGTGACCTGGGATACATGCTGGATGGGCAGGTTGTCATAACCGGCCGCGCCAAGGACCTGATCATCATCAACGGTCGCAATATCTGGCCGCAGGATCTGGAATGGTCCGCCGAAACCGAAATCAGCAGCCTGCGCAGCCGTGACGTCGCCGTCTTTTCGGTTGATGAGGACGAAGGCGAGAAGATTGTGGCGCTGGTGCAGTGCCGCGCCTCCTCCCCCGAGGCACGCGAAACCCTGAAGACCGAAACGGCCAGCCTGTTCCGTCGGCAGCATGGGGTGGATGTCTCCATCATTCTGGTTCCGCCCCATACCCTGCCGCAGACATCATCGGGCAAGCTGACCCGCGCCCGCGCGAAAGCCATGCTGCTGTCGGGTGCATTCCAGCCCCTGGAAACATCATCTGTTTCCGTAGTCTGAGGGGACGGGGCCGCAGGGCCCTGCCCTTTCGGGCAAGAATGTAAAGCAGGACTGGCCAAAAACCTGTTTTTCGATCATAAGACTTCCGATCAGGGGACCGATTGCAGTCCCCACCCCCGGTCGCGGATCGTGGGGCAGGCCATTCATGCTGATCCCCTGCCGGCAAGAAAGCAGGCAGGACATGCCATAAGGATGTAGGAATGAGTGAAACGGTAGCGAGCGTCTCCGCGCTGATCGTGAAGACGCTGCTGGCGAACCCCAAGGTTCCCCGTGATATCAATGGCAGCAGCAAGATCGTTGAGGATCTGGCCTTTGATTCACTGGCCGTCATGAATTTTGTCATGGAAATCGAGGATACGCTCGACGTTTCCGTGCCGCTTGACCGGCTGGCTGATATCCGCACCATTGATGATCTGGCTGCCTGTATCGTCTCTCTCAAGCAGGCATCCTGATACACCATGTCGATTTTCTCGAAATATGAAGGCCTTGCGTCCGCCCTGTCGGCGGTAACGGCCGGTGGTGGACGCAACCCGTTCAACGTCGTGATCGAAAAGCCCATTTCCTCCACGGTCGGGCTGATCGAAGGGCGCGAGACGCTTCTGTTCGGCACCAACAACTATCTTGGGCTGAGCCAGTCCCCGGCCGCGATCGAAGCGGCGGTGGAAGCTGCCAGGGCTTATGGTGTCGGCACAACCGGATCGCGCATCGCCAATGGCACGCAGGGCCTGCACCGCCAGTTGGAAGAGCGGCTGTGCACCTTCTTCCGTCGTCGGCACTGCATGGTGTTTTCCACCGGTTACCAGGCCAATCTGGGCACGATTTCCGCACTGGCGGGCAAGGACGATTATCTGCTGCTTGATGCGGACAGCCATGCCAGCATCTATGACGGCAGCCGCCTTGGCCATGCGCAGGTCATCCGCTTCCGTCACAACGACGCCGATGACCTGCATAAACGCCTGCGCCGCCTTGACGGCACGCCCGGAGCAAAACTGGTCGTGGTCGAAGGCATCTATTCCATGATGGGTGACGTCGTTCCCATGGCGGAATTCGCGGCCGTCAAGCGGGAAACCGGTGCATGGCTGCTGGCGGATGAAGCACATTCCGTTGGTGTAATGGGCGAACATGGCCGTGGCGTGGCGGAAGCCGACGGCGTGGAAGATGATGTCGATTTTGTCGTCGGCACCTTTTCCAAAAGCCTTGGCACGGTTGGTGGCTACTGTGTTTCCAACCATGCCGGGCTGGACCTGATCCGGCTGTGTTCGCGTCCTTACATGTTCACCGCATCCCTGCCGCCGGAAGTCATTGCCGCGACCATGGCCGCGCTGACCGAACTGGAAAACCGGCCGGAACTGCGCGTGCGGTTGATGGACAATGCACGCAGGCTTCATGCCGGGCTGCAGGCGGCCGGCCTGCGCACCGGCCCGCAGGCCAGTCCTGTCGTGTCCGTCATTCTGGATGATGTGGCGGTTGCCGTGGCGTTCTGGAACCGGCTGCTGGACCTTGGGGTTTACGTCAACCTCAGCCTGCCGCCTGCAACGCCCGACCAGCATCCCCTGCTGCGCACCTCCGTCATGGCGACCCATACGCCGGAGCAGATAGACCGGGCCGTGGAAATCTTCGCCGTTGTAGCGGGCGAGATGGGTATCAACCGCGCCGCCTGAAAAAACCTGCCTGCCGTAATTTCCACAGCAGATACGGCAGGCAGACCAGCGGATGCCGTTCCGAAAACGGCCCCAGCGGCAGTACAATGCCGGAATGCCGCCTGATCTTCCATGCGATATAGCGCGCGCCCCCTTCAAACGTGAAGGCGCCCTTGAACAGGCGGCTGACATTCAGCACGCGCCCCAGCCGACCACGCAGCCACCAGCCTTCGTGCATCTTCCGGCGCAGTTCAGGTGTCAGCTGGGCGGTTAGTTGATCGCCCTCGGACCGGAACGGCAGGCCATCGGCGCGCCATACATCCGGCAGCAGGCGCCTGTACCGTGCTTCCTGTCCCTGTAGCAGGCTACGCGGCCTGCGGCCGTTCTCCACACGCAGTTCCGCACCGTAAGTATGGGCGAACAGGGCCAGCCAGTAGTCATCGGCCGTGCCCTGTGCCGGACCCAGGGCAGCAGCCCAGCGCCCCGCCTGCCCCACCGCGCGGATAATGCAGGCCAGGATGGCATCGGCCGCGTCCGGCTCCCTGACCCATACAAGCCGCACAGGCTGGCAGAAGCGTGCCCAGACCGTGGTATCCAGCGTGGCGCGTCCCGTCATGCGGCGGAACTGCGCTATGGACAGGATGGCCACCTTGGCCCGGATGGTCCGCCCCCCGATGGGAAGTTCATGATACTCCACATTGGGAGGCAGGATACGGTTGGCTTCGCGTGACAGGTAGCCAGATGTCCAGTCTTCCAGATGCTCGACAATCACGTAAAAATCCAGAATCCCGTCCGGATCGGGCGTCCGCAGGGCAGAACCGTAGAAAATCACGCCCAGCGGCCGGGCGTCGCCAAGCAGACGCGTGACAAACTGCGTGACAAAGGGGGCGACGGGCTGGACCAGATCATGCGCCAACAGATGGGCGACCCGTCCGGCTGCGGCAGTGCGGTCTGTGGGACTGGACTGGGACATGATCATCATTCCTTACGCATGGATGAAATCGATCGGGGCGGTGGCCGACAGCACGATCCGGCCTGTGGCACCGGGGGACATGACTTCCCCATCCAGTACGAAATCGGATTTCATCGTCATTTCGATGCGGTCTTCGCACCCGCTGCAATAATCCGGGTTATGCTGCAGCCATGCCGGATGCCGCCCCCGCAGCAGCGCCCATGCCGCGGCGGCAAGGCGGGAAGGCTGTCCCGCCACATGCAGGAAGTTGATGACATCATTACGCACCCCGCACGCAGTCCAGAACGGCCATATGCCATGGGGCAGGTGCTGAAGCGTCGTGGACAGGAACAGGAAACAGTTGCCCTGCCGCTCGATGGTCTTGCCCGCCTTCATATCCATCTGTTCCCCACGCATCCAGTCCTGCCGGGAACGCCGCGAGAACAGATGCGCCACCGAAGACAGGAAGGAGACGACAACAGCCATTTCATGCGAATAATTATTCAGGATCGCAGGCTGGTGGGCCAGTTCGATACCGCGTGTAAACGCGGCGGCCCCATGAAACATGCCCACGACCGGTGGCGGCCCATCGGGTTCGGGCCATTCCACCACCAGGCCACATCGCCTGCGCACGTTGCGCCGCAACTGCCCGGATGCATCAAGCTGCTGCAGGTGCTCCAGCGCCCGAATGCCGCGCAGCCCGAAGCCAACATCCCCCGCGATCAGGTTGGTGTTGCCAGATGGCAGGATGGCGAGCGCAGGCAGCCTGTCGGGGGCATAATGCCGGTGGATGGCGGTCAGCACGTCGCTGACGGTGCCATCCCCCCCATCTATGACGATACAGTCCGTACCACGGGATGCGAATTCCGCGATATTGGCATCCAGACGGGAACGGTCAGCCGGATCAACGAAGTTTTTTCCCAGCAGGGCACGGGCTGTCTGGGCATATGCACTCCTGTCGCCCATGTTCCGCCGGCTGCGCGGGTTGTAAACAAGCGCAAAACGTCCGGTCACTGATTATTCCATCCCTGTCTGAAATTTGACTTACAGGCCATAAGCAACCATCTGCCTTCTATTGCAAGGCACGAAAAGAGGGAGTGCCCTCCCGCGTGGGCCGCCAGAACACATGTCCCGACCGTTACCGGCAGGCATGAGGCAAGGAAAGAGGTCAGCTTGAACACGATCACCATCGCGCATCTGTCAGACCCGCACCTGCCTACCGAAATGGTGCCCCCGCGCCTTGGCGAACGGCTGAACAAGCGCATGTTCAGCTATTTTTCGTGGAAAGGCCGCCGCCGCTTCCTGCATCGTCCTGAAATCCTGGCCCATGTCATGACGGATGTCGCGGCCAGTGGGGTCGACATGATTGCCGTTACCGGGGATCTGACCAACATGGGCCTGCCGGGGGAATGCCGGCAGGCGCTGCGCTGGCTGGAACAGATGCCCGCGCCCTGTACAGTCATACCGGGGAATCATGACACCCTTGTTCATGACAGATGGCATCAGACCGTGGGGTTATGGCAGCCATGGATGGGCGCGCTGCCCTTTCCCTTCGTCCGCAGGGTGGGCAATGTGGCGCTGATTGGCGTCAGTTCAGCCGTACCGACACCGTGGTTCCTGGCGACCGGGACGGTTGGCGCACGACAGGCCGCGCGCCTGCGTGATATCCTGCGCGAAACCGCGCGTCAGGGACTGTGTCGCATTGTCATGATCCATCATCCCCCTGTCACCGGTCTGGCCATACGCCGCAAAGCCCTGACGGATATACAGGATTTCGCCACCTGCATCGCACAGGAAGGGGCCGAGATGGTCCTGCACGGACATATCCATACCTCGACCCTGTCTTCCCTTCCCGGTCCCCTGGCACCCGTGCCGGTCGTGGGCATTGCGTCGGCTTCCGCACGATCATGTGATCCGCTGCGCGCCGCTGGCTGGAACCATATTACAGTCACCCCGCATGCCACGGGCTACAGGCTGGGTGTCACGCGTCACTTTTTCTTGGCGGATGCGACGACAGGCGCCAGCCAGGAAACTATTTTTGAACTTCCCTCTCCATCAGGGTGTTTTTCCGGTGTAAGCACGCCTGCATGAGTCGCATGTCCTTGCCGCACCGGATACTGGGAAAACTCGCTCCCAGCACAATGGACCGCTACCTGCTGCGTCAGGTCGTGCCGCCGTTTTCCATTGCGCTGGGCGTGGTCATGGCCGCCCTGCTGCTGGAACGGCTACTGGTGCTGTTCGACATGCTGGCGGCCAATGGCAGTTCGATGAAAACCTTTGTCGCGCTGCTCAGCGACCTTGTTCCCCACTACCTGGGGCTGGCGCTACCGGCAGCCATGTGCGTAAGCGTCTTCACCGTCATCCGGCGCATGAGCGCCAATCACGAAATCGACGCACTGACCGCAAGCGGGGTCTCGATCTTCCGCATCTGCCAGCCCTTTGTCCTGACGGGCGCGGTATTCGGGCTGCTGGCCTTTTCGCTTTACGGGTTCATCCAGCCCTATGCACGTTATGATTACCGCTCGGCCTTCTATTTCGCCAGCCACGCGGGATGGACGCCACATCTGCAATCAAAGATGTTCGCGATATCGGACAACATCGTGCTTACGGCGGAAACGGTCGATCATGCCGGGTCCCGCCTGTGGCACGTCTTCATACGCGACCAGTCGGACAAGGCGCATATACGCTACATTTCCGCGCAGAAGGGCTATCTCTACAACCCCGCCGATGGCTCAAGGATACGCCTTGACCTGATAGATGGTACCATCGTGACAGATAGCGGCGACAAGCAGCCTTCCGTTACGGAGTTCACCCGTACCACCCGCATGATCTCAAGCAATGGCAAGCTGGATGATGAAGCCTATAACGGCCGTGGAGAGACCGAACGCGAACTGACGGTCCCGGAACTGTATTACGGTATACGACATGGCAACCCGTCCATCAGCCATTCCTACATGATTGCCGAACTGCATTTCCGCCTGGCCCGCACGGCGGCCATTCCGTTCATCCCCATCCTGGCCTGCGCGCTGGCGGGCGTGCGCAAGCGGCAGAAGGGCAATCCCGGCCTGGCCATCGCCGCGATCACCCTGGTCGGGTTTGACCACACGCTGCAGATGGGGATGAGCTTTGTCGCAAACATGCACATGTCTCCGCTGCTGGTCATCTGGCTGCCGACCGTCGCCTTCGCCGTGATCTGTGTCAGCATGCTGGTCCACCAGGCGGGCGGGATCCGTATCCTCCTGATCCGTGGACCGGCCATTGCCCCGCGCGAACTGTCCGCCGACGGCCTGCCCCGCCGTGTTGTGGAAACCGGGACATGAAACTGCGGTTACGCCTGGCCTGCGGCACGGTCCTGCTGGGGTATCTGTCGCGCGAACTGCTGTCCAAGGTGTTCACGACCACCGCCATCGTGGTTGCGCTCATGGAGATTCTGGCACTGCTGGAGCAGGCCACGGAAATCATGCACCGCAAGCTGGGCCTGAGCGGGGTGCTGTACTATGCCGTGCTGCACCTGCCGCTGCTGCTGGGTAACGCCATGCCCATCGCGGTGCTGATCGGCACGCTGCTGACCCTGCTGCAGCTGACGACATCGAACGAGATCTCGATCATGCGTGCGGCCGGGCTGTCCACGCCCGGGCTGGTCAAGCTGCTGCTGCCCACCACCGTCGCGCTGGGCCTGCTGTGCGGAATCGTGGATGACCAGATTACCCCCCGCACCGAGCAGGCACTGGCCCAATGGTGGAACGCCACCACGCCACATGCGGCGAAAAACAGGCATAACTACTGGATCCGGGCGGATAATGACCTGATCAACATCACGTACCTGAGCGGCGGCGGCACGATGATGGACAAGGTGACCGTCTATCACCGCGACCCGCGCAGCCTGCTGCAGAAAATCACGACCCTGGCGGATGTCCATTACATCCATGGCCACTGGTATGGCACGCCGACACATGTCCTCAGCGTCGTCAGCCCCTCACGCGTGGACCTGCTCGATACCCCCCCTGACCAGAGCGTAAGACTGAACTGGCCCGCGTCACTGACGCCGGGATATATCATTCAGTTGACGGTCAGCTTTACACAGTCCATCAATACGATGCTGGATGAACAGCGCGGCGTGCTGCCTTCCAGCCAGTCTCCGTCCTTTTTCCTGACGGAAATACTGGGACGTATCATGTTACCCGTGACATTCACGGTAATGCTGTTACTGGCCGTGCCGGTGGTCTATATCCCACCGCGGGCCGGAACGCGCAGCTGGCTGCCAATCTGGTGTCTGGGCGCGGGCCTGCTATTTATCGTATTCCAGGGGCTATTGCGCGCACTGGGAAATGCGGGAACATTGCCCTCGCTTATGGCGATATTCGTCGGGATCCTTATTTTCATCCTCGGCGTCATCACCGTGCTATTGAGGATCGAAGAGCGATGATTACGAATACCCTCAAAAACAGTTCCATCAGAACAGGTCGCAGTTTTGACCTTGGCAAGATGAACCTATCGCAGCTCTGGATTGCCTATCTGACCTATCCCACCATCCTGCTGTATTTCGCACTGGCGCTGCTCAGCTACGCGTTGATGATCTATAATTTCACGTCCCTGGCGCCGGTGGCGATCAGCATCGTATCCGTCATTCTGGTCTATCCGCTGGTATGGTACTGCATTCATCGTTTCATCCTGCACGGACGTTTCCTCTATCGCATGAAATGGAGCGCCACGCTGTGGAAACGCATCCATTTCGACCACCATCAGGACCCTCACCTGCTGGATGTGCTGTTCGGCTCCCCGCTCAACACCATCCCGACCATTGCCATCGTCACCATTCCCATCGGCTACGCCATTGGCAACATAGCCGGGGCCGCGGCGGCTTTCGGCGCGGGCCTGACCATAACGTGCATCTATGAATTCTTTCACTGCATCCAGCACCTGAACTACAAGCCGCGCATGGGCTGGATCCAGCGGATGAAGCAGCGCCACGTGCTGCATCATTTCCATAACGAAAATGGCAATTACGGCATTACCAGCTTCGTGGCGGACCGCCTGTTCCGCAGCTATTACGTCGATGCCCGCGGCTGCCCGCGCAGCCCGACCGTGTTCAACCTCGGTTACGACGTGAACGAGGCCAAGCAGTATCCGTGGGTGATGGAGGAAACCGGCTCCCCCCCGCGTGACCGCCCCGATGGCGCAAACACCACCCGTACCGCGGCGTGAACGCACAGATGGGGCTGAACGTCCTGATCCTGGCGGGCAGCAGGCCGGGTCGCCCCGACCCGATGGCGCAGGCGGCGGACATTTCGCACAAGGCCATCCTGCCGGTCTGTGGCACCCCGATGATCAGCCGGGTCGTCACCGCGCTGCAGGCGGTCGAAGGCATTGGCAGGATCGCCATCTGCATCGAACGACCTGACGTCCTTGCGGGCATCGTGCCCGATAATGTCACCTTTATCCCCCCGGCGGCCGGACCGAGCGCCAGCGTCATGCGGGCGCTGGATACGCTGGGCACGCCCCTGCTGGTCACCACTGCCGACCATGCCCTGCTGGAACCCGGCTGGGTCCGCGCTTTCGTGCAGGGTGCGCAGGACAGCGGGTGTGACGTCGCGGCCGGTATCGCGATGGAGGCGGATATCCTGCGTGATGTGCCGGGCACGAAGCGCACCATGATCCGGCTGGCGGATGGGGCGTTTTCAGGCTGCAACATGTTCCTGTTCCGCACGCCCGCCGCCTGTGGCGTGATCCGGCTGTGGCAGAAGCTGGAAGCCGAGCGCAAACACCCGTTCAGGATGGCACGCATTCTCGGGCCCGGGATCCTGCTGCGTTTCATCCTGCGGCGCCTGACGCGCGCGGACGTGTGCCGTCGCATCGGGCACCTGTCCCATGCCCGGGTGGCCATGATCCCCCTGCCGGACGGACGTGCCGCCGTGGACGTGGACAAGCCTGCGGACCTTGAACTGGTAACCCGCCTGCTATCCGTGCCGTCGGCGACCTGATCGTCCTTATCCACCGCCATGTCCCGCCCGACTGCGCCGCAGATCCAGTCCGCCGTCCGCACTGGCGCAAGCCAGATGTGCAGGCTGCATGGGTGGGCGGTGCTGCATGAATTCATTCTGCCAGGCCGCAGGCGCGCGGATATCATGGCCCTGACGCCCAAGGGGCATTTCATCTGTATCGAGATCAAGTCCGGCCTGCCCGATTTCCGCGCCGACCAGAAATGGCAGGAGTACCTGCCGTGGTGCGACCAGATGTATTTTGCTGTCAACCAGGATTTTCCACAGGCTGTCCTGCCCGATACCACGGGCCTCATCATGGCCGCGACGGGTCATGGGGTGGAAGGGGCCGCAGCTTGTATTGACTGTGCGATCCTGCGTCCCTCCCCCAACGTACCCCTGCCCCCGGCGCGGCGGCGACAGCTGACACTTCAGTTTGCCATGCAGGCCGCCGAACGGTTAGGCAGGGTGGAAATGCCACAGGTGGAACACGCGGTGAAAACGGCGCTACGTGTGGAATGAGATTTTCTGACCCTGAAAAGAAGGTTACCCGATGACACAGGCCATCCTGACCCGTTTTGAAGCCGCCCGTTCGGTTGTGCGCGATGCAGCCGCCCTGGCCATGAAAATGCGCCCTGCCCCCGGTGGCCCCAAGGGGACGCTGAAAAGCGCGCAGGACTGGCTAACGGAAACCGATGGTGCGGTGGAAGCCTTCATTTCCGAACGAATCGGCACGCTGTTCCCCGAGGACGGTTTCCAGGGGGAAGAAGAAGGCCGCACCCGCACCGGCAGCCTGCGCTGGGTGGTGGACCCGATTGACGGTACGTCCAACTATGCCCGCGGCCGCAACCGCTGGTGCATCTCGCTTGGTCTGATGGATGGCGACACACCTGTCGCCGGTATTATCGAGGCGCCTGCACTGGGTGAAACCTATACGGCGGTGCGTGGGCATGGTGCTTTCCTTAATGGCCAGCGCATCCATGCCTCCCCCGTGACCGATACCGCATCCTCGCTGATCGAGATGGGATGGAGCAACCGCGTGCCCGCCGGCGTATTCCAGCAGAAGATCGACGCGATCCTGAACCTTGGCGCCATGCCACGTTCCGGTGGGTCCGGCGCCATTGCCCTGGCGGAAGTCGCCTGTGGCCGTCAGGACGGTTATCTGGAAATCTGCATCAACCTGTGGGATGTGGCGGCAGCCCTTGTCCTGCTGGATGAAGCTGGCGCCCGCGTGTCCCCCTTCCTGCGCGATGGTGGCCTGACAGGTGGCGTCTGCATTCTTGCCGCGGCCCCCGGCATTGCCGATACGCTGTCGGATGCGGTTGGCGTCTCCCTTAAATAACCGCAATATATGGCTGTATCATGCCACATGGCCTTGCCTTATGGACCATGATTCAGCCATGAAAACGGACCACTCCAAGGCACGAGCCGTTTTGGTGGATCTGCCGTTACGAATCGGAAAGGGAGCATGGGTTTGCACACGTTTCATCTCATCAGGACATCATTTGCCGCCCTGGCCCTGATGATGCCGCTGCACGCGGCCATGGCTGCCAGCATGGAAGAAGAACAGAGTCTGGTGGACCGCGCCACCCTGACCGTTCGTGACATGTTTTCCACCGCGACCGCTGGCAGCAAGGTGACCCGTTACCTTGCTGAATCCCGTGGCGTCATTGTCTGCCCGTCCGTCTTTCGCATGTCGATCGCCTTTGGCGGCGGCGGCGGCGGCTGTGTCTTCCTGACCCGCGATGCCCATGGGTCCTGGTCCGACCCTGCGTTCTACCGGATGTCCTCGGCCAATTTCGGACTCCAGCTTGGCATGCAGGATGTCGAGGTCATGCTGTTTGTCATGACCGATGATGGCGTACAGTCCCTGCTGGACAGCCAGATGAAGCTGAGCGCTGATGTCGGCACGTCCTTCGCCTCCTCCGGGTCGGGGCTGGAAACCGGCACGGCGGGTGAACATAACACGTCCATCCGGGGTGTTCAGAAATCCAAGGGCCTGTTCGCGGGTGCCGCACTGGGCGGGTCCAAGATGCGGGTCAACAGTGCCGCCAACCGGGCCTATTACAACCAGATCGTGGGACCGGAAGACATCGTGATTTCCATGCGGGTCAACAATTCAGGCGCGGACCCGCTCCGTTCCGCCCTGAGCGAAGTCCTGACCGCGGCCCAGGGCCGCCCGGACAGGACCGGCAAGACCGGCACCACGAATACGGACACCACCACGCCGCAGCAGCCGATCGACACGGCGCCTTCCGGGTCGGTCAGCAGCCAAAGCCTGCCGCCGCAGTAATCACGTCCCCATGCACGGCCGGTTCCCCTATCTGGGGGGAGCCGCCTGTGCATGCTTCCCTGCACGGAACGCGGATACGTTGCGGTTATGATCCCCCAGCGTAGCCGCAAAATCATGACCACCACGCCCGTTCGCCACGAAATAGAGCTGGTTTCCCTGTGCCGGGTGGGCCGCGGCGTCCAGCGCCGCCGCCCCCGGTGAACAGATCGGTTCTGGCGGAAGCCCTGCAATCACATACGTATTATAGGTCGTAGGCTGCATGAGATCGGCATGGGACAGGGCATGGCCCAAAGGTCCCGCGCCCTGATTAAGGCCATAGACCACGGTCGGATCGGACTGCAGCCGCATGCCCTGATGCAGGCGGTTCAGGAATACGCGCGCCACGACCGGCCGTTCAGCCGGGTTTCCCGTTTCCCGCTCGATCATGGATGCCAGAACCAGCAGGTCATGGCGATTCATGATGGCGGCATCAACTTCCCGCCCTTCCCATGCCTGATCCAGCGCGCGATCCATGGCGCGCTGCATGCGGGCCAGCATCTGCGCACGCGGCATGCCCCATTCGTAATCATAGGTCAGCGGCATGACCGATCCCTCGGCAGGGAACGGAAAACTGCCATCCATATAGGGTGCATGTTCAAGCAGGTTGGCAATCTGGATGGCGGACAGGCCTTCGGGCACGGTCAGCTTATGCACCACCGGTTTGCCATGCCGCAGCACGAACAGCACCTGCTGTATGGAGGCATGGGCGGGAAAAACCAGTTCAGCGGCATGAAACGCCCCATCCACGCGGGTCAGGGCGGTCGCGGTCTCGAACACCTTGCGCGTCAGCAGGCCGCTATCCACGACGCCTGCCTGCTGCAATGTCAGCAGCACCTGTTCCGTACCGCCATGCGGGATTACGACCGTGCGTTGTTCGGTCAGGGGGCCGGGGGCTTCATAATGCCGCATCCCCATGAAGGCGGTACCCAGAGCAGACAGGACCAGCACCAGAAAAACCAGTCCAAGTGCAGCCAGAACCCTGCGCACGCGCTCTCCTTATCCCTGTCCGTGAAATGAAAAGGGCGCCCGCAGGCGCCCCGGTCTCATACGCCGCGCAGGATCACGCTGGCATTGGTCCCGCCAAACCCGAAACTGTTGGACAGGATCGTATCGATCCTGCGCTCCTGCGCCGTATGCGCGATCCGGTCGATCACGCTTTCACGCGACGGGTTGTCCAGATTAAGCGTGGGCGGCGCCACGTTGTCGCGAATGGCCAGGATGGAATAGATCGCTTCCACCGCGCCCGCAGCCCCCAGCAGGTGGCCGGTGGCGGACTTGGTGGATGACATGGCCAGATTGCGCGCATCATCACCGAACAGGCGTTCCACCGCATCCAGTTCCAGATCATCCGCCATGGTGGACGTGCCATGGGCATTGACATACTGGATGTCAGCAGGGGTCAGACCCGCGCTGCGCACGGCGTTCTGCATGGCGCGGAAAGCGCCTTCATGCCCGGCGGCGGGTGCGGTGATGTGGTGTGCGTCGCCAGACATGCCGTAACCGATGACCTCGGCATAGATCTTGGCCCCACGCGCCTTGGCGTGTTCGTATTCTTCCAGCACCACGATACCGGCGCCTTCCCCCATCACGAAACCGTCGCGGTCACGGTCCCACGGACGGGATGCCTTTTCCGGGGTATCGTTGAAATGGGTGGACAGGGCCTTGGCGGAACAGAACCCCGCGATGCCCAGCGGGCACACGGCGGCTTCGGCCCCACCGGCAACCATGACGTCCGCGTCACCCAGCATGATCATGCGGGCGGCGTCGCCAATGGCGTGCACGCCCGTGGCGCAGGCCGTGACAACCGAATGGTTCGGTCCCTTGAATCCGTATTTGATCGAGACATGCCCCGAGACCAGATTGATCAGGGCGGACGGGATGAAGAAGGGCGACAGGCGGCGGGCCCGTCCTTCCTTCACCGTCACCGATGCCTCGTAAATGGTCTGGAGGCCACCGATACCCGCACCGATCATGACACCGGTACGGCAGCGGTCTTCTTCCGATTCCGGCTTCCAGCCCGAATCCTCGACCGCTTCGGTCGCCGCCACAAGACCAAGATGGATGAAGCGATCCATCTTTTTCTGGTCCTTGACGGGTATCCAGTCCGAAAGGGTCAGGCCGCCACTTTCCGTCGGCCCTGCGGGCACTTCGCCCGCAACCTGTGCCGGCAGGTCGGACGCGTCGAACGAAGAAATGCGGCCAAAGCCGTTTTCCCCGGCCACAAGACGTGACCAGTTACGCTCCACACCCAGTCCCAGTGGGCTGACAATGCCCATACCGGTTACGACAACGCGCCGCTGTCCAGACGTCAATCCGGTAGACTGCATCAACCCGTCCTGCTCCTGAAAGTAACGATACCTGACTGAATTCGTGTAAATATGATCGGAAACAGACCGATCAGGCAGCTTTCTGCTTTTCGATGTAGTCGATCGCGTCCTTCACGGTCGTGATCTTCTCGGCTGCGTCTTCGGGGATCTCGACGCTGAAAGCTTCCTCGAACGCCATGACCAGTTCAACCGTGTCCAGGCTGTCGGCGCCCAGATCATCGATGAAGGAGGCGTCGGGGGTGACCTTGCTTTCGTCCACACCAAGGTGCTCGACTACAATCTTCTTAACCTTATCGGCGATTTCGCTCATCTGTCTCTGCTTCCTGTCTGCCCCTGAAAGAAACGGGCGGTTCGAAACGTGTTCGTCCTGTAACGTCCCTGCAAACCAGTGTTGCACACCAGCCCGCTTCGGACGAAGCTGCGGGCGATTAGCACGGTTTTGATGCAATCGCCAAGGCGGCGAATGCATTTCCTGTCTGCTCGCCCCGCAATTAAGGGGACAGCGCGGCCGTCAGGACTATCTTTTTTGTCACTTCCGGCCTGCTGTCCAGCAAAATATCACATCTGTCAGACCATCGCCATGCCGCCATTGACATGGATCGTGGCCCCGGTGACCCACCCGGCCTCGTCGGAAGCAAGGTAAACCACGGCCGGGGCGATGTCGCTGGCCTGGCCCATGCGGCCCAGGGGGATGGATCCGACCAGTTTTTCCTTCTGCGCGTCCGGCAGGACATCGGTCATGGCGGTCTGGACAAAGCCCGGGGCCACGGTGTTGACGGTCACGCCACGGCTGCCCGCTTCCTGCGCCAGCGACTTGCCCATGCCGATCATCCCGGCCTTGGCGGCGGCGTAATTGGCCTGCCCCGCATTGCCCGTCACCCCCACGACGGAGGCAATGTTGACAATCCGCCCCGCCCTGCGGCGCAGCATGCCCTTCAGGGCCGCGCGACACAGGCGGAAGGGGGCGGCCAGGTCAACATCCAGCACGCGGTTCCAGTCCTCGTCCTTCATCCGAATCGCAAGCGTGTCGCGCGTCAGCCCGGCGTTGTTGACCAGGATGGCCAGTGGCGCACCGGCCTTTTCCTCGGCGCTGGCGACCAGCGCGTCGGCTGCCGCCGCATCCGACAGGTCGGCGGGACAGACATGCAGCCGGTCCGCGCCCCCTTCCGCGCCGATGGACGCCGCAACGTCCTCCAGCACCCCCTGCCGGGTGCCCGACAGCACCACGACCGCACCCTGCGCATGCAGCGCACGCGCGATCTCACGTCCGATTCCACCCGATGCCCCGGTAACCAGAGCAACCTTTCCGTCCAGCCTGAACATGACCTGTCCGTTCCCTTCGGTATCCATCAACTCAACATGATCCCACGGCCCGGACCGTGGGGCAGACGCCTGTTTTCAGCGCGCGGCCAGATAGGCCTCGATATCGGCCGGGGTTCCGACCGAACGGGTGGCCACGTCGCCATTGATCCGCTTCACCAGCCCGGCCAGTACCTTGCCCGAGCCGATTTCGACAAAACTGTCGATGCCCATGGCCACCATGGCGTCCACGCTTTCACGCCAGCGCACGGTGCCGGTCACCTGACGCACCAGCAGGTCGCGGATCGTGGCCGGGTCGGTGACCTTGGCCGCCGTCACATTCGCCACCACGGGCACGACCGGGGCCTTTATGTCCGTGTCAGCAAGGGCCGCACGCATTTCCTCAGCGGCCGGGGCCATCATCGAACAGTGGAACGGGGCGGAAACCGGCAGCCTGAGCGCGCGCTTGACGCCCTGCGCCTTGGCCAGAGCGATTACGCGGTCAATCGCCGCCGTCTCGCCCGCGACGACCACCTGGCCGCCGCCATTGTCGTTGGCGACCTCAAGCACCTGCGTGTGCGCCCTGCCGGCTTCATCGGTGAAGGTCGCGGCTTCCGCGCACAGGCTGGCGGCGCGTTCCATGTCCATGCCCACGCCGATCAGGGCCGCCATGCCCCCCATTCCCGGTGGCACGGCCTTCTGCATGGCGTTGCCGCGCAGGCGCAGCAGGCGGGCCGTCTGGGCCACGCCCAATGCGCCAGCCGCTGCAAGGGCCGAATATTCACCCAGCGAATGCCCGGCCACCAGCGCCACGTCGCGCTTCAGTTCCAGCCCGCCCTCACGTTCCAGCACGCGCAGCACGGCAAGCGAGACCGCCATCAGCGCGGGCTGGGCATTATCGGTGCGGGTCAGGTCTTCCATCGGGCCTTCGAACATGAGCTGCGAAAGGTGCTGGTCCAGCGCGTCATCCACTTCCTGGAACACTTCCCGCGCAGGGGCGAATGCCTCGGCCAGATCGCGTCCCATTCCAACAGACTGACTTCCCTGACCGGGGAAAACAAAGGCTTGCACAGGCATGACTTCCATCCACACTCATGTTGTTTTTTCGGTTCAACCGCGTGATGCGGGTTGCGGCAGGCAGTGTCAATCACCATCCCGCCCTGCATGCAGGCGGTGCCATGCCAGCAGCAGCGCATCCCACGGCAGCGCCGCCCCTTCACGCAGGCGCCAAAACCAGCGCCTGCCCCACCGTTGCGCGGCAGGGGCCGCGGGCGGGGGCACGCGCAGCACCCGCCACCCCATCATGCGCATGAGCACAAGGCAGCGTGGCAGATGGTAGGCGCTGCTGGCCACCGCAACCGGCCCCGCATATCCCCGTCGCCGCAGCAGCCCCGTGCACCGGATGACGGAGGCCAGCGTATCCGGGGCCGTGTCCTCCACCATGATGACATCGGACGGGACGCCGCTGGTGCGCAGCATGCCGGCCATGACGTCCGCCTCCCGCTGCCCAGACGGCTGCGAGGGACCGCCGGTGGGCACATACACCACCGCGCCCCGGCGCACGCCAAAGGCATGGGCCGCCGCCACCCGCAGGCGCAGCGTGCGCGTGGGTGTGCCGTCAGGTTTCAGTTTCGCGCCGAATATGACGACCGGCAGGCCGCCCCCCCACGCCTGCCCCGCCATGGTCAGCGCGGCGCGCGCAGTAGCACCCGGTTCAGCGATTCCAGCGTGGTGAAGACCTGCTCCCATACCTTTGCAAACCGGCTGGCGGACAGGCCACGCGTTTCCATGATCGCGCCGATTTCGCCCACCGTGCGTTCCCCGTCGATCAGGGGCAGGATGCCGCGCGTCTGCGGCGGCACGGCAATCGCGACCTGCAGCGTGCCAAAGGCGAAGGGCAGACGGTCATCGCCACCGATCATGCGGGCAAGCTCGATGCCGGGGATTTCACGCATGATGGGCACGGCATCCGCCGCCATGGCATCAGCACGGACCACGGGTTCGCTGATCCGGCGCACATAGGCGACATGGGTGGCCATGTTGCCCGCCACGTCTTCCGCCACGGCCTGACGCGCGCGTTCAGGCAGAGCCGCGATCCGTTCCCGCAGCCGCGGGTCGGGCAGCAGCAGGCCGGGGTCATACCGGGCCGGTTCCATCAGGCATGCGGCATTCAGCCCCGCGCGGTCCAGCAGGCCATGAAAGGCGGTGATGTCATATGCCCGGTCACGTGGGTTGAGCAGCAGGTCATACAGCCCCGCGTCACCCCCGGTCAGGTGATCGCCAAAATTGCCGTTCTGCCGCAGCCACGCCGTGGCGGGCAGGTGCCGCATGACCCGGCGCGCCACGTCCAGCCGCTGTTTTGGCGCATCCGTCACCGGGGCCAGACGCTCCAGCGCATCCTGCAGCATGTAGACACCGGTGCGGCCATACGGGGCATAGACCATAAGGCCCATCCCCCCGCCGGGGGCCAGCACGCCCGCCAGCGCCGCCAGCCCCGCATCGGGGTCAGGCAGATGGTGCAGCACGCCACAGCAATCGATGTAGTCGAACGGCCCGGGTGCGACCGCAGCAAGGCCGGTCAGGTCACCGCGCACGAAGCGCATGTTTTCCAGACCCCGCGCCTGTGCCCGCGCCCGCGCCGTTTCCAGCGCCACGGGGGAACGGTCAAGGCACAGCACCTCCCCCGCCCGTCCCGCGCGCGCCATATGGGTGGCCAGCATGATCGCGCCATCACCCGTGCCGCACCCGGCCACCAGCACCCGTAACGGCTGCGATTGCGGGCGGGTCGCCCCGAACACCCAGTAATCGATTTCGCGCAGGTGGCTGGGGCTGCCGATCAGCAGGCGGCTTTTTTCCTCCCGCGGGTCGCGGGCGGGATAGGGATACTGCTCGTACTGGGCCTGAAGCCCCGCATCACGCACGTCATGGGTGGGCGGGGCATCGGTTTCATGCTGGCTCATGACCGGGGCCTCAGCGCGGCAGCAGCTTGCCGCGCTGCCATGCCTCGGCCGCTTCATCGGCACTCATGCCATCAAAGCGCATGGCGTGGTCCAGCGCGCTGACCACCTTGTTGCCCAGCGTCAGTTCATCGAGTTCGTCCAGCAGGTCCTGGTCCATGTCCGCGCGCACGGCAGAACGCAGCAGGATACGCGCGTCCTGTTCTGCCCCGAACGCGCCCTTCGGGTCATCCAGCTGCACCAGGCGCTGCCCGTAATGCAGGAAGGACGGCTGCCATGTCGGGATGATTTCGGGCAGGCCACCGGCAAGGATATGGGCCGCGTGGTCATACGCTTCCGCATCGGGACGGCTGGCGATGGTATAGCCCGCTTCCGTCAGGTTGTAGGCCGCGACAACCTGGCGCACGCGGTCAAGGATGGATTCCGGGGTCACGATCTCACGGCCGATGGGACAGCCCTCACCCGCCAGCTGGGCCACAGACGTGATGCCGGTTGCCGCCGCCTCGGGGACGCACCAGCCAAAGGCCGGGCGGTACAGCTGGCCAAATGCCTCCATGCCGAGGTCGGGGGCAAGGAAGGCCGCATCGACATCGGGCAGCCACGCGGACACGAACAGGTCCACATCGCCACGGCGCATGTGTTCCACCATTTCGGCGCGGGCGGCCACGACATATTCGATTTCAAGTTCATAGGCTTCCAGCACGCGCGCCACTGCCGCCGCCGATGCCTGCTGCAGGGTGTTGTCCAGATGACCCAGGGTCACGGTTGTCATGTAATCTTACTCCATTGGTGGGGTGTACCCGGCCCGTCAGCCCTGCTGCTGGGGAACACGCAGGCGGCCGGTCTGGACCGGGGCCTTGTGCTGGGGTTGCGCGGAAGGCACGGCATAATCGAACACCAGGGTGCTGATGATGAAGGGTGCCGCGAATTTCCTGAAGGCTTCATGCGCGGGATCGAAATAGGCCGGATCGGTCACGACGGGACGGCCGACATAATAATTGCGGTCCCCTTCGGAATTGAACGTGACGACGAAGGCCTGCTGCAGTCCCTCGTCCAGCCCTTCCCCACTCATCTGCGCGCCCGTCTCGATGGAGGCAATGACAGGGCTGCCATCATTGCGCCGGGATATCTGGCGCAGCGCCATGAAGCGGCGGACGACCTCCGCGCGCTGGTCGTCGGTAATGACGGGCAGGAAGCGGAACATGACGATATGCCGCACCGTGCCCCGGTGGAAACCGGGGGATGTGAAATTCACCAGCCCGACCTGTGACGCGATCAGCCGTTCGGCATGGGCGGCGTCGCTGATCTGGGCTTCGGGCGGGGTATCCGTCCCTGCCGTGTCGGGGGCGGCCGGCGCATCCGCCCGCGCTGTCCCCGCCAGCACAAGGCAGCCTGCCGCCACAAGGGCAAGATACCGCGTCTTCATGTCCCGAGCCTTCATTCTGTCTGTCTTCATTCCTGTCTGTGGGTTGATGCCGGTCAGGCCGCGGCCATGACGCGCGCGAATTTGCGCTGCCGCATCATGAGGAGGCGGTACACCCCCCGCGCGATCAGCGCATGCAGCCGCCCGTGTGGTGTCCACCCGATTGTCTTGAGGATCATGCCCGTCACCCGCACGGCATGCCGGGGCTGGTAAAAGCGCAGCGCGCGCGACATGTAGGCCGCGATGCAGCGCTTGTGATCATAGGGCACGGTGCTCGGTTCATTGGTGGAATGGAAGGCGGAGGCCAGTTCGTCATCCTCGCTTTCCGTCACCCGGCCCAGGGCGATGCGCGTGCGTTGCCATACCCCCAGGTGCTCGCGCCGCAGGTAGCGGTGCATATGGTCATAGAACAGCTTGAAATGACGGTATTCATCCGCCGCGATCTGCCGGCATATCGCCTTGAGCACGGGCTCGTCCGTGGCGTCGGCCAGCGCGGTATAGAATGAGGAGGTACCCGTTTCCACCATGCAGCGCGCGATCAGTTCCCCCGTGCGCGACCCGCGGATGGAGGCATCCACGTCCAGGTCCAGCCGGTAGGACTGCCGGTACCGCTCGAACGCCGCCATATAGTCCCATGACGGGTCCACCAGCATGGCCCACCGGCCCAGGGCGTCGCCGTGCTGCACCTCCTCCTGCGCCCAGTTGTCCGCCGCCTTGCTGAAATCAGGGTCATCGGCGAAAACATTCTTCAGGTAGCAGGCATAATCCAGGCCGTTGCGTTCAACGACCGATGCAGCCTTGACCAATGGGACAATGTCAGGGTCCACACGTCGCGGATCGAAACGGTCCCAGTCCATCTGTTCAATGCGCCAGTGTTTCATCGCTACCTGTCTTCTGCATTTTCTCCATGACGGCGCGCCGCGCGTGCCACTGCTGGAGACGACATGACACATGTTTCATGTTTACGCCAATCCCGCATCCATCCCACCCCTGTCATTCCGGGGCCATATCGTGCTAGGGGCGTAGCCCGACACCGCCAATAAGAACGACAGATTGGGTCGCCAAATGAATATTCACGAATATCAGGCAAAGGCGCTTCTGCGCTCCTACGGCATGCCCGTGCCTGAAGGACGTGCCGCCACCACCGCCGCGGAAGCCATTGATGCCGCCCGCGCCCTGAACGCGCCGGTCACGGTGGTCAAGGCGCAGATCCACGCGGGTGGGCGCGGCGCCGGGCATTTCGCGGGGAAACCCGAAGGCAGGGGGGGCGTGCGCCTGGCCCGCAGCACGGCCGAAGTCAGCGATGCGGCGGACGCCATGCTGGGTGAAGTGCTGGTCACGAAGCAGACCGGCCCCATGGGGCGCCTTGTGCGCACGCTGTATGTCGAATCCGGCTGCGACATTGCGCGTGAACTGTATTTTTCCATGCTGGTCGATCGCGGCACGGGCCAGATCGTCATTGTGGCATCCCCCGATGGCGGTATGGAAATCGAGGAGGTGGCGGCCCGTACGCCTGAACGCATCCTCAAGGAATATGTCGATCCGGCGAAGGGCCTGTGTGATTACCAGTCACGCGATCTTGCCGTGCGCCTTGGCCTGACCGGGCGTGAGATCAGAGCGTTCCAGAACGTCGTGCGTTCCGCCTACAACGCCTTTACCGGCCTTGACGCCGCGATCGTGGAAATCAACCCGCTGGTCGTGACCGGGGCGGGCGACCTGCTGGCGCTGGACGCCAAGATGTCGTTCGATGAAAACGCCCTGTTCCGCCACCCCGAACTGGCGAAGCTGCGCGACGTGCACGAGGAAGACCCGCGTGAACGCGAAGCCGCCGAATACGGGCTGGCCTATGTCGGTCTGGACGGCAACATCGGCTGCATGGTCAACGGCGCGGGCCTGGCGATGGCGACGATGGACATCATCAAGATGGAAGGCGAGGAACCCGCCAACTTCCTTGATGTCGGTGGTGGCGCATCCAAGGAACGGGTGGCGGCCGCCTTCCGCATCCTGATCGGTGACCCCAAGGTGCGTGGCATCCTGGTCAACATCTTCGGTGGCATCATGCGCTGCGACGTGATCGCGGAGGCCATCATCGCCGCCTCGCACGAAACCGGGCTGACCGTGCCGCTGGTGGTGCGCCTGGCAGGCACGAATGTCGAACGCGGCAAGGCGCTGCTGGCTGAATCCGGCCTGACGATCATCCCCGCCGATGATCTGGGCGACGCCGCCCGCAAGATCGTATCCGCCGTCCGTAATGCGGGAGCCTGAGTGAATGTCCATTCTCGTCAACCAGTCCACCAAGGTGATCACGCAGGGCTTTACCGGCGCGCAGGGCACCTTCCACACCGAACAGGCCATTGCCTACGGCACCCGCATGGTCGGCGGCGTCACACCGGGCAAGGGCGGCAGCCTGCACCTGGGCCTGCCGGTATTCGACACCGTGATGCAGGCGCGTGAGGCCACGGGGGCCGAGGCCTCGGTCATCTATGTGCCTCCCGCGGGCGCTGCCGACGCGATCCTTGAGGCGATCGCCGCCGGCATTCCGCTGATCGTGTGCATTACCGAAGGCATCCCGGTGCAGGACATGGTGCGCGTGCGCGCCGCCCTCGAACGTTCCGACAGCCTGCTGATCGGCCCCAACTGCCCCGGCATCATCACGCCTGATGAATGCAAGATCGGCATCATGCCCGGCCCGATCCACCGTCGTGGCCATGTGGGCATCGTCTCGCGCTCGGGCACCCTGACCTATGAAGCGGTGGCCCAGACATCGGCCATCGGACAGGGGCAGAGCACCTGCGTCGGCATTGGCGGCGATCCGGTCAAGGGCATGGACTTTACCGATGTGCTGGAACGCATGATCGCGGACCCGGACACCCATTCCATCGTCATGATCGGTGAAATCGGCGGCACGTCCGAAATCGATGGCGCCGAACTGATCCGCGCCAGCGGCACGCGCAAGCCGGTGGTGGGCTTCATCGCAGGCGCCACTGCGCCGCCGGGCCGCCGCATGGGCCACGCGGGCGCCGTGATTACCGGCGGGCACGAGACCGCCAGCGCCAAGATCGAGGCCCTGCGTGACGCGGGCATCCATGTCGCCCCCAGCCCCGCCGAACTGGGCACGACACTGGCCCGCGTGCTGGGCTGATCCCTGCTTCCGGCGATGGCCCCATAACAATAAAAGTGTGGTCATCGCCGGTTTTGTATGGCACAGCCGGAAACGTTTTCCACCTGACACCAGAGGATCCAGACCGATGCCCGATGGGAGCAGCCCGGACACCCTGTCCATGCACGCCGGGGCCACCAGCCTGCCCCCCATAAGGACAGACTGGACGCGTGACGAAGTCGCGGCCCTTATGGCGCTGCCCTTCCCGGACCTGATCTACCGCGCACAGACGGTGCATCGCGCCCGTTTCGATCCCACTGAAATGCAGATTTCCACCCTGCTGTCGATCAAGACCGGCGGTTGTCCCGAAGACTGCGCCTACTGCCCGCAGAGCGCGGTGCATGAAGACGGCGGCGTGAAGGCCAGCCGCCTTATGGCGGTTGAAGAAGTGCTGAAGGAAGCCCGTGCCGCCAAGGCCGCGGGTGCTGCGCGCTTCTGCATGGGGGCGGCGTGGCGCAGCCCCAAGGAACATGACCTGGAAACCGTGTGCGCCATGGTCGAAGGCGTAAAGGCGCTGGGGCTGGAAAGCTGTGTCACGCTGGGCATGCTCGATAACCGCCAGGCGCACAGGCTCAGGGATGCCGGGCTGGATTACTACAACCACAACATTGATACCTCGCCTGAATATTATGGCGACATCATTTCTACCCGTACCTTCCAGGACCGGCTGGATACGCTGGAAAACGTGCGTGACGCCGGGATCAATGTCTGCTGTGGCGGCATTGTCGGCATGGGGGAGGACGCCACGGACCGCGCGGGCATGATCGCGACACTGGCCAGCATGCCCCGTCACCCCGAAAGCGTGCCGATCAACATGCTGGTGCGCGTGGAAGGCACCCCGCTGGCCGACAGGGCCGCGGCGGTTGACCCGATCGAATTCGTCCGCACCATTGCCGCCGCCCGCATCACCATGCCCGCCAGCCGCGTGCGCCTGGCCGCAGGACGCGAGGACATGAGCGACGAAGCCCAGACCCTGTGTTTCCTTGCCGGTGCCAATTCCATTTTCTATGGCGAACGCCTGCTGACCACGCCCAACCCGGCGGCCGTGCGCGACCGGCAGTTGCTTGACCGGCTGGGCATGCATACATCACACAAACAGGGCTGAACCCGACGCAGCCGGGCGCGGGGCCGGCTGGGGCAGTTCCCACGCGTGGTGCCCTTTTCCGGCCGCGTGCATTACGAAATCTGGAACATGTCCTATACCGTAAAGGAAATCTTCCCCACCCTGCAGGGTGAGGGCGCGCAGGCAGGCCGTACGGCGGTATTCTGCCGGTTTGCAGGGTGTAACCTGTGGTCGGGGCTGGAACGCGACCGGGACCGGGCCACCTGCCGGTTCTGTGATACGGATTTCATCGGCACCGACGGCCCCGGTGGCGGCCGTTTTGCAGATGCGGACCAACTGGCTGATACCATTGCCGCGCAGTGGCCCGCAGCAGACAAGACTGGCGCCTTTGTCGTCCTGACCGGCGGCGAACCCCTGCTGCAGCTGGATGATGCGCTGATTGCGGCACTGCATGCGCGGGGTTTTGAAATCGCGGTGGAAACCAACGGCACCGTGGCCGCACCGGACGGGATCGACTGGATATGCGTCAGCCCGAAGGCGGGTGCCGCGCTGGTCCAGACCCGCGGGCATGAACTCAAGCTGGTCTATCCGCAGCCAGACCTGCTGCCCGATCAGGTGGCCGGGCTTGATTTCCAGCAGTTCTGGCTCCAGCCGATGGATAATGCTAATCGCGTCCGCAACACTACCGATGCGGTCACGTATTGCATGCAACACCCGCAATGGCGGCTGTCATTGCAGACCCACAAGCTGATCGGGATACCCTGACATGAGCGTTCCCCCTCCCCCATCCTATCCTGAAAACGAAGCCGCCCTGGTCCTGTTTTCCGGCGGTCAGGATTCAGCCACCTGCCTTGCGTGGGCGCTGGCGCGTTTTGGCCGGGTGGAGACACTGGGGTTCGATTATGGGCAGCGCCATGCGGTTGAACTGGAATGCCGCGCAACCCTGCGTGACGGGATGGCTACGGAAAACGCCCTGTGGGCCCAGCGTCTGGGCGCGGATCATACGCTTGATCTTGCCGCCCTTGGCACGGTATCGGACACGGCGCTGACGCGCGAAGCCGAAATCACGATGAATGAAAACGGCCTGCCCAATACATTCGTGCCCGGTCGCAACCTGATTTTCCTGACATTTGCCGCGGCCCTGGCCGCGCGCCGCAATATCCGCCATATCGTGACCGGCGTGTGCGAGACGGATTATTCCGGCTATCCCGATTGTCGCGACGACACGATCAAGTCCCTGCAGGTGACGCTCAACCTCGGCATGGACGCCCACTACGTGCTGCACACGCCGCTTATGTGGATCGATAAGGCGCAGACATGGGAACTGGCCCACCAGTTGGGCGGGGAGACACTTGTCCGCCTGATCAATCGCGAAAGCCATAGCTGTTACATGGGAACGCGCGGCACCCTGCATGCATGGGGGCATGGCTGCGGCACCTGCCCCGCCTGCCAGTTGCGCAAGGCAGGATGGGCGCAGTACATGGCGGCACGCCAGCATGTTTGAACTGGTTTTCACCCGGCGCTTTTCCATGGCGCACCGGCTGCTGGCGGGCGAAAGCGAACGCTGTGCCCTGCCCCATGGCCACAATGAATATATCCGCGCCCACCTGCGCGCCACGAACCCCACGGTGCTGAATGGCCGCACCAACATGGTCATGCCCTTTCAGCGGGCGAAGGGCGTCTGGCATGGTTTTATCGACAACCATGTCGATCACGCCCTGCAACTGGCGGAAGACGACCCGCTGCTTGCGTGGTTTGCCCGGAACGAGCCACAGCGTGCGCGGCGCATACTGGTTACACCCGGCGACCCCACGACCGAACTGCTCGCCTGCCTGCTCATGGCCAAGCTGAACGCCTTCCTTGCCGCCGATGGCGGGGCGCTGACCTGCGCCAGCATCGAAATCGAGGAAACACCCACCAACACGGTCCGTTACAGTGGCGACCCGCTGGCGGTCCTGCCCCGACCCCGTCCCGCCCCGCGCTGCTGGTGGCGGCGCGCGGACACGACCATTTCCGATACCTGATTACCCTTCTGCCCCGAAAGGCCCCGTCTTTTTCATGTCTGCACTCGCCCGTTACCGTCAGGAATGGTTCGGCAACATCCGGCGCGACACTCTGGCCGGTATGGTCGGCACGTTTGCGCTGATTCCTGAAGTCATTGCATTTTCCTTTGTCGCGGGGGTCGATCCCGCCGTCGGACTTTATGCGTCCTTTGTCATAAGCGTGGTGATTGCCTTTACCGGTGGCAGGCCGGGCATGATATCCGGGGCGGCCGGATCGGTCGCGCTGGTTGCCGCTGCCCTGGTGCGCGGCCATGGGGTGCAGTACCTTCTGGCCGCAACCCTGCTGTGCGGACTGTTGCAGGTGGTGTTCGGGATCCTGCGCCTGCATGTGCTGATGCGCTATGTCTCGCGCCCGGTGCGGACCGGGTTCGTCAATGCGCTGGCCATCCTGATCTTTTCGGCGCAGGTCCCGCACATGCTGCATGTGACATGGCATACCTATGCCATGATCGCGCTGGGGCTGGTGATCATCTATACCCTGCCCCGGCTTTTTTCCGCCATCCCCTCGCCGCTGATCTGCATTGTGGTGCTGACCGTGGTGTCGATCCTGTGCCCCATGCCGTTGCATACGGTTGCCGACCTTGGCCGCCTGCCTGACAGCCTGCCGCATCTGGTCTGGCCCGACGTGCCGTTCTCGCTTGATACATTCAACATCATCGCGCCCTATGCACTGGCCATGGCCAGTGTGGGCGTGCTGGAATCCATGATGACGGCCCGCGTGGTGGATGACCTGACGGAAACCCACAGCAGCAAGCGGCAGGAATGCATGGGGCTGGGTATCGCCAATATCGCGGTCGGCCTGTTTGGCGGGATCGCGGGCTGCGGCATGATCGGGCAGACGGTGGGCAACCTGCGCTATGGCGGACGGGGGCGGCTGTCCACGTTCGTGGCGGGTGCTTTCCTGCTGCTGCTTATGGTGGCGCTGCGCCCATGGGTGGCGCAGGTGCCGGTGGCGGCCCTTGTGGCGATCATGATCATGGTTTCGGCCAGCACGTTTTCATGGTCGTCGCTGCGTGACCTTGTCCATCATCCGCGCACCACCAGCGTCATCATGCTGGCGACGGTGGCGGTTGTCGTGGGCACGCATGACCTTGCCGCAGGTGTTGCCGTGGGCGTACTGCTGAACGGACTGTTCTTCGCGTTTCAGGTCTCCGGCATGCTGTCGGTCAGCAATACGCTGTCGGCTGATGGTCAGACGCGAACCTATATCGTGAACGGGCAGGTCTTCTTTGCCTCATCCGACAGCTTTGCCGATGCGTTCGACCTGCATGATACGGCCCGTCACATCATGATCGACCTGACACATGCCCATATATGGGACATGACGGCGGTCGGCATGCTGGAAGAACTGATTGGCAAGATGGAGGCACAGGGCATGGACGTGCAACTGATTGGCCTGAATGGCGCCAGCACCCGGCTTCTGGCCCAGCATACACGGCTGCAGCCCGCACAATGACAGGACACGGTGGGCCGGATAGGCCCACCGTGCAATCTGCTACTAAAAGACTGTTTGAAAACAAGTGATTGATAAAAAATAATAAAAGTTTTTGGGTGCCACCTTTTTTCAAAAAGGTGGCGTTCTTCGCAGCTTTTTGAAAAAAGCTTCACCAAAAACTTCTTTATGATTGCTGAATGTTTTCCGGGCTAACTTTTCAAACAGTCTCTAAAATAACAAACGCTTTCGGGTGCCGTCTTTTTCGAAAAAAAGGCGGCATTCCTTGAAGCTTTAAAAAGCTTCGCCAAGGAATTTCCTCATGCCCCCGATACACGCAGCGGATGCGCCTGCCGGGAACGGGACTGATCCCTACTTTTTCTTTGTCGTTGTCGCGGCCACAGGCAGGGCAAAAGGATCCGCGGCCGTGGCCGTACCCGCCTGCTTTGCCCAGAGATCGGCGGCAGTCTTGTCTCCTGCCTGCTGCGCGCTCTGGCTGGCGCGGGCGTAAAGCTGGGCCGCCGCCTGTGTATTTCCTGCCTTGTCGGCCGCACGGGCGGCAACCCCAAGGGCACGGGCCATGTCACGGTAATCCACCTGCGTCTGGCGAATGGTCGCCGCCTGCATCGCATCCTGCATGGCGGTCTGCGCGCTGCCACCCGTGACCAGCAGGTTACGGGCGGCAATTTCCTTCGCATCCGCCGTCCAGCCATCCGGCAGCTTTCCGGTCAGGTTGGCAAAATAGGCATCAACGGATGCCAGCGTGGCCTGATCCCCGCTGTCATCGGCAATCAGCCCCCGGATCAGCTGGGCTTTCTCGACAATATCGGTGTCCTGCGCGCCTGCAGCGCGTGACGCGGCAGCGGCGGCCGCAGTATCCTGGCCCAGCCGGTGCAACGCGCCTGCCTGCACCAGATCCAGCCCGGCGTCATCCCCCGTCTGGCCGCGCATCGCCAGGGCTGAACGCGTCGCGGTTACCGTGGACAGCGCATCCTGCGGCTTGCCTTCGTCCAGCTGCACCGTCGCAAGGTTGTAGCCCGCATCGCCTATGGCCGTGACATCGTCCCGCGCAATGGCACGCTGGCCTGCGGCGCGGTACTGCTGTTCCGCCACCGAAAGGCGTTCAAGCCCCACGGCATCCTTCGCGGTATCCATGTCCTGCGACAGGGTGGTGTCACCCGGCTGGGTAACCGCCTGCCCCCCACCGCCACATCCCGCCAGCGCAAGGGCAAGGCCAAGGGCCGCGTATTCCTTTTTCATGCTCATGGCTGCACCTTCTGCGCCGGGAGGCGGGCATGGGCATGCTTCGCCGCCTTGTTGCCATTACCGCCCAGTATCCACAGGCCGCGCATCTGATCGACCAGCTTCTGCAGGCTGCCAGCGGTTGTCTGCGCCTGCACCAGAAGCACCGGCAGCTGCTGGCTCGCGTCCTGCAGGTTGTGGGTGATGGCCGGTGTCGCGTCGCTCAGGTCACCCGTGGCCTTCTGCACGTTGGTCATGCTCGCACTGGCCTTGTCCATGACGCCCGCAAGCTGTTTTTCGATCGGTGTCAGCTGTGCCACGGTGGCGTTAAGGCTGGTGATCATCTGTTCAGCCTGACGGATCAGGTCATCATTGGTCATGAGACGCCCGATGGAGCCCTTGCCCGCATGCATGTCCGTAATGGTGGCGTCCAGCGTCGCCATCATGTGCTGGGCATTGTCCAGAACCGGAATGACACGGTCACGGATGTCACTGAAGGTCTGGGTAATGGTATCGGCCGGGTTGGGGGCGTTGGTAGCGCTCAGCACCGCGTAGCTCCAGTCCAGCTTGTCCGCCGTCCCGCGTGAAATGTCGATGTAGCTGGCACCGGCCACCACGAAACGCTTGCGGATGATGGCCGTGCTGTCACGACGGATATAGGGTTCGATGTCGGGATCAATTTCGGCAATGGCGTACATGCCTCCCGACGGATTGATCCGCACGCGCCGCACGGTGCCCGCATGGATGCCCATGACCTCCAGATCGTCACCAACGGACAGGCCGCTGACCCCGTTTTCCGGCAGCACGATCCGCAGCCTGCCCGCAGGCGTCAGCCAGTCACGCAGCACGCCTGCCTCGATCACCGCGCCAAGCAGGATGACCAGGGCCACAAGGACAAGGATCCCCACCCATTCATCGGCGTAACGGACACGCACAAGCTGCCGGATTCCGTCTGACTGTTGTTTCTGGACCATTACACCACCCGCATGGGAAAAAGACCTTCATCAAGAAGGCGCATGTGGATATTCACCGCCTTGCGATACTCATGCCAGGCCGCCGCGGAACGGACGAACCATAACACGCCACAGCCACGATCCCGCGCCGCGGTCATCATTTCAAAAAACGGCAGGATATTCTCCTCTGGCAGCGTGTCGGATATATCCTCCAGCACCAGCAGGTCCGGCCGCCCCATAAACGCGCGCACACAGGCCGCCCGCGCCAGATCCGCGCCCGACAGCCGGTCGGGGGCGGATGTTGGCAGGCCGGGAAAACCAAACCGGTGCCCCAGTTCAGTGGCATGCAGGACCACGTTATCAAACGGGTCCGTGGTATGGTACAGGTGCGGCAGCATGATGTTGAGATGCGTGCCAAACAGGTTGAGCCAACTGCTGTTGCGCGAAATGCGCCCGATGCGTCCCCGCAGCGCATTGAGCTGCCGGTCACGCAGCGCGGCCCAGTCCAGCCCCATGAACTTGATGGTGCCCTGCGTCAGGGAAACCATGCCGGAACACAGATCGGCAAACATCGCCGCCCGTTCAAAGTCACGGCAATCAACCACCGCGCATTCACCGGGCATGATGCGCAGGTTGTAGGGCGCGGGCATGAGGCCGGTTTCCTCGAACGACGGCACGACGTTACGCAGTTCCAGCAGGGGTGCGTTGGCTGTCATGTCAGAAATCCAGCATGAAGAGGATATTGACCACCAGTACCAGCATGATCCCGCGCGCGAAACCACGCGGCATGATGGTGGCCATCGTGTCATTGCTGCTGACGGTCAGGCCCGAAACACATGACCCCACCCCGACAAAGAAACCGACCAGCACGAATTTCAGCGGGATGATCAGGTAGTCCCATGTGGTCATCGCACCAAGGACATTGAAGAAGAATGTCCAGACCGAGGACGTGATGGCCCCCGTGGAATGCGCAACCACAAACCCCATCAGCAGCGACACGACGGCAAAGATCATGCCCAGCGTAAAGCCGCCCAGCGTAAAGGCGAACGTACGCGGCATGACCAGCGCCAGGAACGGGTCAATGCCGCGCGCCTGCAGTGCACGCACTTCCCCACCCAGTACCATCATGCCGATTTCGGTCAGCGACAGCATGCCGCTGCGCCCCATGATGATGATACCGACCAGGATGGGCGAAATTTCACGCACCAGGACGGAAACAAGGATCGATCCCGTCATCTGCGCCATACCAGCGTAACCCAGCCAGTACGCAGCCTGTGACACCACCATCAGGCCCGTTAGCGTCGCGGTGATCACGATGCTCAGGAAACCGCCACTGACCACCTGCCGCAGGGTGGCGCGGAATTCATAGATGACCGGCCTGCGCCATGAATTGGGGCGCATGCTTTCGCGTATCGCCCCCCACCCCGCGCCAATCACCAGCAGGGCAAAGCGGACCTGATGCCGCGTCAGTCGGCCAATGGCGGCAAGCCACGGCGCAAAACGCCGCAAAAGGTGCACCAGGCGACCACCATTGTCCGGCTGGGGACCGGCCATGGGATCAACCTGCGGCGCCACATGCTCAGGGGCGGGTGTTGGCGTATCGGTCATCGCCGCCCGGCCAGCACATAGGTGCGCGTCAGCCCCATGCCGGGAATGAAGAACCGGCCGCGTTCACGGAACAGGAAGTACTGACGCAGGCGTTGATAGACATTTTCCGAAACCTGGATCGTACCGACATCCGGCGCGCCCTGCGCCATCATCTCGGCCATGCCCATGGCATCGCCCCACAGGTTGAACGCCTGCGGGTTCTTGCCCAGCATGCCGCCAAATACCGGCCCGACATCAATGCCAATGCGGAAAACCGGATCCAGATCCGCCTTCGACAGCATGGCCAGCACGTTTTCACGCATCATGAGCGCCGCATTCGCCATGTGGAACACCGCCGTCTTGTCCGGCGTGCGCGAACACCCGGCAACACATACGACGCGGTGGCCCAGCATGCGGATGGAATACAGCCCGCACTGATGGGCGATATCCTGCAGCGCGATCGCCATTTCATCGATCAGCTTGATATTGGCCGCCGGGTCATTCTGGGCCGTCATGATCATGTCGGACAGGCTGATGACCATGATGGTGACGGCAGGGTAGAACCCTTCCATCTGGCTGAGGTCCGTGGTGCCTGGCTGTCCGTTGATGGACAGCGCGCCGGGGGCGAGCAGGAAGCCCTGACTGGTATCTTCTGGCCCCTCGCTGCCCTGGGGGGGTTCCGATTCCAGTTCCTCACGCGCCGCGGCCACCGCCGTGTAATGCTGGGCGGAGAAACGGGCCGCCGCCACACCGGTAATCATGTCCACGAAATGATAGACCATTTCCGCCCGTGGCGCGTCTTCCAGCGTGATGACGCCAACCGGGCCGCTACTACCCAGAATCGGATTGCAGAACAGGGACTTGCTGCCAAAGGCGCGCATGTAGACACGGTAGAACGCCGTCGTGCGGTCATCGGTGGAGGCATCGGTGACGACCAGCGCGTCACCGTGGGAAACCGCGTCAAAAAAGCTCTTGAGGTCCGTGGTCGACATCTCGAACCCGCCGGAATGCACGTCCTGCTGCCGGTCGTAGGAATCGATGCACATGAGCGTATGCCCGTCATGCAGGATCCGCCATATGGCCGCCCGGCGGGCATGGGACTGGTCAGCCAGCGTCTCGGTCAGGACGAGGGCATTGTCTTCCGGGTTGAACAGTTCGGGATAGGTCGCGACCGACTGCAGGGCATGGCTTTCGTAATTGGCGACAGCCCGCGCCTGGGAGATCTGGTTACGCAGGCGGTCCCCGCGTCGCGCCTGCAGGAACAGCAGCAGGCCAAAGCCCAGCGCCATCGTCACGACCAGAATGAAAAACAGCAGGTTCTGCCGCCCGTCCGCCATGGCGAAGCGGGAAAAATCGTCCTCGGGCGCGACCATCAGCAGCACCCAGCTATCCTTGCCCACCGGCAGGTTGGCGGTGATGGTCACATACCGCCGTCCCTTCACCTTGACGGTACGCGCGCCATAGCCATGAACGCGGTATTCATCGAACGCCTTGGTCATGACCGGGAATTTTTCCGGGTCCAGCGTCATCCTGGACGGATCGCCATGCGCCTTTGCCTGCGTTTCCTGCATGCCGTGGCCAGCAACAACATGTTCGTCCTGATCAAGCAGGATCGCGGTGCCACTTTCACCGATTTTCAGCGAATTGAGGAAATTGTTGAGATGATTGAGGGACATGTTGATGGCATAGACATATGTCTTGTCATCGCTGCCCTTGTACGGAACCGCAGCCGTTATGGTGACCTGCTTGGTCACCTCCACCATATACGGACGGGTCCAGACTTCCTGCCCGGCCTTGACCGTATCGGCAAACCAGCCATGCCCGCGCGGGTCATACGTGCCGGCCGGGGTCTGCCACTGCTTGAGCAGCTTGCCGTTGTCATCACGCAGTTCATGCGTGAAGATCGCCTTGGGCGTACCCACGTCATGCAGGGTCGTCAGCGCGGTCTGACCCGGTTTTTCCCCATGTTCCAGCGTACTGAAATTGCCATCGCTGTCGGCGATGTAGAAGGACTGGATCTGCGGAACGTTCCGCATCATGGTGCTGCTGTAGCCGTTGAAGATCTTCTGCTCGACCTCCGGCGCGCCATGCTCGAGCATGTCACGCGCCACGATCGCCCCGGCGGAGGCGGGCATGAGGAAGGAACTGACTTCCTTGGCGACATAATCCTGCTGGCTGACCAGCAGGTCATGCGTCAGGGTCAGCGCACCGGTCCGGACGGTCCGGTAGGAATGCCACCCCACCCCGGCAATGACGGCAATGACCGAAACCACACCGGCCACGGGAATGCCGATATGAAAAAGGAAGCGCCGGAACTGGTCGGAAGGGGCAATCGTGGGATCGACAATCTCGTCCGTGGACAATGCTCTCTTCCTGTTTCAATACAATCAGGTACGGCTAATGAATACAGACTAGCCCAAATGCACCACCGGGGCCACTCCCTTTGTTACATACCGCCCATTCAGCGCAGCCACAACGGGTCGGACAGGCGGCTGACAAAGGCCTGATGGGCCTCCAGTTCTGCCGCATCGGGCCTGACACGCACACTGACATGCCCGTCTGGCCGTACATAGGTATAGGTTGCAATACCGCCGCCGCCTTCATCCACCGACAGGCTCAGCCCGCGCTGCCTGCCCCCGGTCAGTTCCAGATAGACCGCGGCCAGCAGCCGGCAATCCAGCAGCGCGTTATGGGTCGTGCGTTCCGACAGGTCGATGGAAAAGCGGCGACACAGCGCATCAAGGCTGTTGGGCATGCCGGGAAAACGCTCACGCGCCATATCCAGCGTATCGACCATGCGCCCCATATCCAGTTCGGGCAGCCGCGCACGCGCCAGTTCGGCATTCAGGAAGCCGAAATCGAAGCGGGCATTATGCGCGATCAGGGGATCATTGCCGATGAATTCAAGAAATTCGGGCGCGACCTGCGCGAATTTCGGCTTCCCTTCCAGATCGGCGCGGGTAAAGCCATGCACGCGCGACGCTTCTTCGGGCACATCACGTTCAGGGTCGATCAGGACACGGAAGCTGCGCCCGGTAGGCAGGTCGCCAACCAGTTCAAGGGCTGCGATTTCAATGACGCGATCGCCCTTCAGCGGATCCAGCCCGGTGGTTTCCGTATCGAACAGGATGGTGCGTTTCATGCAGGTTTCCCTCCGGCCGCAGCCCATGCGGCTGGACTTCCCTCACGCATTGCATGCAGCAAACGCCTGACCTGCCGCACCGTTTCATGACGTGACAGGCCGGTTTCGATAACCACATCAGCCCGCCGCCGCCGCACGGCATCGGGCATCTGCCGGGCGATGACGGCATCAATCTGGGCCGGTGTCATCCGGCCGCGTCGCAGCACGCGCTGGCGCTGCAGGGAAGCGGGCGCGCTGACCACCGCCACCCGGTCACATATCCGCTGCGCCCCGGTTTCGAACAGAAGCGGGATATCCAGCACCACCCACCGGCAGCCGTCACGCCGGGCACGCTGCACGAAACGCTCGCGCGCACGGCGCACCAGCGGGTGGATGATGGCCTCCAGCCCCTGCATGACGGCCGGATCGGACAGCGCCGCCTGCCGCAGCACCGCACGATCCAGCACGCCATCGCGCACCGAACCGGGCACCAGCCGCCCGATGCCGGGCAGCGCCGCCCCATGCGGGGCCTGCAGGGCTGCGACGGTGGCGTCGGCATCGAACAGCCGTATGCCCGCACGTTTCAGCAGGGCCGCCGTCGTGGACTTGCCCATACCGATCCCGCCGGTCAGCCCCAGTATGCGCATGAAAGACCCCGTTCAGCCAGCATGCGCGCGATGCAGGTCTGCATCCAGAACGGCCTCGATCCCGGGGCCGATATCCGGCGTCGCGCCAAACCATTTTTCAAATCCCAGACCAGCCTGGTGGATCAGCATGCCCAGTCCATCGACCGTGCGCAGCCCATGGCTGGCCGCCTGCCGGAGCAAGGCGGTCTGGCGCGGAACATAGACAATGTCGCATACGACCAGCCCCGCATCCGCCCGGGCCAGATCCAGCGGAAAGGCAGCGTCCGCCCCCCCATCCATGCCGATGGACGTGGTGTTGACCAAAAACTGGCACGACGGCAGCACGTCGCCCGCCTGCGCCCAGTCGATGACCGTGATGCCCGCCAGTGACGCGGCCAGCGCATCGGCCCGCGCACGGGTGCGGTTGGCCACCACCACATCCACCCCCCGGTCCAGCAGGCTTGCAGCGATGGCGCGCGCGGCCCCACCTGCGCCCAGCAGCAGGGCGCGACCACCTGTGACGGGGATTCCATGCGCCTGCACATTGGCCACGAATCCGTCGCCATCGGTGGAATAGCCCTCAATCCGGCCATCGGGCGCGAAGACCAGCGTGTTGACCGACCCCGAACGCCGTGCCGAACGGTCCAGACGGCCATGTTCCTCCACGATCCGATAGGCCGATTCCTTGTGCGGGATGGTCACGTTCACGCCACGGAATCCGGCCGCCTGCAGGCCGCGGACCGCGACATCAAACGAACCCGGTGCCACAGGCAGCGGCACGTACGCCCCGTTGATCCCGCGCTGTTCCAGCCAGAAATTATGCATGAGCGGCGAGCGCGAATGCGCCACCGGCCAGCCGATCACCCCGGCCAGCAGGGTATGGCCGTCAATGCGTGGCCTGCGTTCCATTGTCTTCAATCCATCAGATGCAGTGTGTTTGCCAGGAGCGTGCGGGGCCGCTAGTGCCTGAAATCTTCCCATGCCTGTGGCAGCACGCGCGCAAGGCGGTCGGCCCATTCCGCCTGCCCCTGTTCCGTTGCGATCAGGTCCTGGCGTATCTCGATTTCCAGATAGGGCACGCCGCGCCCTTCGGCATGGACGGGCACGGTATAGTCGCTGACATCCGTCAGGGCATAGGGTTCGTTGCTGCCGACCACCAGCCCGTCTTCCGCCGCCAGCAGGTCACGTACCCGCAGGCCGAAAGCGGGGTTGCGGTTATGCAGCACGCCCGTATGCCATGGCCGCGCCGCGCCATTCATGAAATCGGTAAAGCTGTGCAGGGATACCAGCACGACGGGCAGCCCGGCCTCCAGCCGTGTCGAGATCTCCCGGCTGATCCGGTCATGGTAGGGCAGGAAGATTTCCTCCACCCGCCTGCCTTCTTCCGCAGCCGTGATGTCGATATTGGCCGGAACGCGCGTCCCGTCGCTTTCGCGCACAATGGAAGTCGGATGCCCCGGCGCGCGGTTGCAGTCGATCACCAGGCGGGAATAGGCCTGTTCAATCAGCACGCAGTCCAGAGTCCGCGCCAGCATCCGCCCGGTTTCTGCCATGCCCAGGTCACAGGCGATATGCCGCGCGTGATCGGCCGCACTGACGCCCATGTCCCCCAGCGTGGCGGGCACGCTGCGTCCGGCATGGTCGCTGACCAGCAGGAATGGCAGGCCGGGCGGCGGCATGACGCCATCAAGCGCGGACCTGCCGTACTGGATGACGGGAGCCGGATCATCCTGCGTCAGCAACCGTAATGGCTCCTGCGCAAGGGCTGTATGCTGCATTGTGCGGGACATCCTGTGCCATGGGCGGGGTTCGCACCCGATATTACAGATCCCGCTGCATGAGTGAAAGACCCCCCGCCACAACCCGCCATATGGCGGCCACAGGGGGCACGGGAACGATTGTATCTGCAGCGGCAGATGGGTAGGGTGCGCGGCATGTGATGGCATTACGCCACGACGTATCAGACACAATCCTTTTCACACTTGGGGTAGCTGGAACACAGGATGCCGGGGAACGCAAAAACGCTGACGGATCAGGACGCGCAGAAGGCGAACGCACAGTGGGGCGGGCGCTTTGCCGGGGGACCGGCGGCGATCATGCAGGACATCAATGCCTCGATCGGTTTTGACAGGGCCCTGTGGCGGCAGGACATCGCGGGGTCGAAGGCCCATGCCGCCATGCTGGCGAAAACCGGCATCATTTCCGAAGATGATGCCCGCGCCATTACCGAAGGGCTGGACCAGATCGGGCGGGAAATCACGGCTGGCACCTTTGAATTCAGCACCGCACTTGAAGATATTCACATGAATATCGAAGCCCGCCTGTCCGACCGGATTGGCGAGGCGGGCAAGCGCCTGCACACCGCACGGTCGCGCAATGACCAGGTGGCGACCGATTTCCGCCTGTGGGTGCGTGATGCGATCGACGGGCTGGACCAGCAGGCGGCCTCCCTCATGCGTGCGCTGGCGCGGCGGGCGGCGGAACATGCCGCGACCCCCATGCCCGGCTTCACCCACCTGCAGACCGCGCAGCCCGTGACATTTGGCCACCACCTGATGGCCTATGTGGAAATGCTGGCCCGTGACCGGGGCAGGCTGGCCGATGCGCGGCGCAGGCTCAATGAATCGCCGCTGGGCTCGGCCGCACTTGCGGGCACGTCCTTTCCCATCGACCGGGAGATGACGGCAAGGGCGCTGGGCTTCGACCGCCCCACCGCCAATTCGCTCGATGCCGTATCAGACCGTGATTTCGCACTGGAATACCTTTCCGCGCTGTCCATCATGGCCGTCCACCTGTCGCGGCTGGCGGAAGAGATCGTGATCTGGTGTTCCGCCCCCTTTTCCTTCATCCGCCTGTCCGATGCGTTCACCACCGGCTCCTCCATCATGCCGCAGAAGCGCAACCCGGATGCAGCCGAACTGGTCCGCGCCAAGGGCGGCCGCATTACCGGCGCGCTGGTGGGACTGCTGACGGTGATGAAGGGCCTGCCGCTGGCCTATGCCAAGGACATGCAGGAAGACAAGGAACCCGTATTCGCCGCGACCGATGCCGCCGCCCTCAGCCTGGCGGCCATGGATGGCATGATCCGCGACCTCAGCGTCAATGCGGATCAGATGCGCGCCTATGCCGGGTCCGGTTTTTCCACCGCCACCGACCTTGCAGACTGGCTGGTGCGGGTGCTGAAGGTGCCCTTCCGCACCGCCCACCATGTCACCGGCCGCCTGGTCGGCAAGGCGGAGGCAAAGGGCGTGGGGCTGGCCGACCTGACGCTGGAGGACATGCAGGCGGAGGAACCGGGCATCACCGCCGACATCTTCACGGTGCTGGATGTCGATTCCTCCATCGCCTCGCGCACAAGCCACGGCGGCACGGCGGCGCAGAACGTACGCGCGCAGGCCCAGCGCTGGCTGGATGCCCTTGGGACAGGAGAAAGCGGCAAATGAACATTTACCCCTCCCCGCGCGGACGCGCCATCATGCTGCTGACGCTGGCGGGCCTGGTCATCGCCTCCTCGCTGGGGGCATGCGGGCGTATTGGCTCCCCACGCCAGCCTTCCAACTCCCGGGCCTATTACACGACCTATCCCAGCCCCGATCGCTGACGGATCAGGTCAGGCTGTCCGGCCCGAAACTGTCGGGCAGCAGGTCCGCCAGCGTGCGGACCAGCAGGACCGCCCCCCTAGCCGAAATCATGGAGACAGGTGTTTCGGGGGCTGCAAATTCCCTGATTTTCTGCCTGCATCCCCCACATGGCGTGCAGGGGGCATCCGTCCCCCCGCAGACCACGACGCGATGGATCTGGCGCCCGCCCCGCGCCACCATGGCGGCGATGGCGCCAGCTTCGGCGCAGGTACCTTCGGGATAGGCCGCGTTTTCGACGTTGCATCCGGCAAATATCCGGCCATCCGCCGTCTCTACCGCCGCACCGACCGGAAAGCGCGAATACGGCGCGTAAGCCCGCAGGCGCACGTCAATGGCGGCCTGCACCAGGGGGTCGTTGTTCATAGCGGTCTGTCCTTCCTGTTCTTTCCTGCGTCAAGCACCTTGGAAGCGACGGGGCAAGGCGGTATCGTGCGCACATCATGGCTGATGCTTCCCCTACCTGTCCCGGACAGGATCCATCCGTTGCCGACCTTCTGGCCGTCCGTCCGGCGCTGTCCATGCATGCCATGGACGGACTTGTGCTGGAAGACGTACCCCTCAACGCCATTGCCGACGCGCTTGGCACGCCCACATGGGTCATGAGCGCCGGCACCCTGCGCGCGCGCTACCGCAGGCTTGCCACGGCCCTTGCCGCAACAGACCGGCCGGTTTCCATTCACTTCGCCGTCAAGGCCAATGACCACCTGGCCGTGCTGCGCGTGCTGGCGGCCGAAGGGGCCGGGGCGGACGTGGTCAGTGGCGGCGAACTGCGCCGCGCCATGATGGCGGGCATCCCGGCGGAAAAAATCGTCTTTTCCGGTGTTGGCAAGAGCCTTGAGGAAATGCGCCTCGCCCTGCAGGCGGGCATTGCGCAGATCAATGTCGAAAGTGCGGAGGAACTTGAACTCCTCTCCGCCGTGGCGGAAGCCGAAGGGCAGGAGGCCCGCATCGCCCTGCGCATCAACCCCGATGTCGATGCCGGCACCCACGCCAAGATCACCACCGGACTCGCCACCAATAAATTCGGCATTCCCTATGACCGCGCGGTTGAACTTTATGCCCGCGCCGCCACTTTACCGGGTATCCGGCCCGTCGGGCTGGCAATGCATATCGGCAGCCAGATCGTACGCATGCAGCCCTACCGTACCGCCTATGCCAGACTTGCCGACCTTGTACGGGCCATCCGCGCGCGTGGGCTGACGGTCGAGGCACTGGATTGCGGCGGGGGCCTGGGCATTTCCTACCGTGATGAAACCGAAGGCGCGCCCGAAGCCCTTGCTGCCGCCATCCATGCCGAACTGGGCGACCTGGGCACGCGGCTGGCCGTTGAACCGGGGCGCTGGCTGGCCGGTCCCGCGGGCGTGCTGCTGTCCACCGTGATCCTGCGCAAGCAGGGATATGACGGCATGCCGCCGTTCCTTGTGCTGGATGCCGCGATGAATGACCTCATGCGTCCCAGCCTGTATGACGCATGGCATGGCATCATCCCGCTTTCCGCCAAAACCGCTGCTGCCGCCACCGAACAGGTGCATGTTGTGGGGCCGGTCTGTGAAAGCGGCGATACCTTCGGCCATGACCGCACCCTGCCGCACATGGAGGCAGGGTCGCGACTGGCGCTGCTGGATTGCGGGGCGTATGGCATGGTCATGAGTTCCACCTACAACGCCCGCCCACTTGCAGCGCAGGTCATGGTGGATGGCGCCCGCTGGTCCGTCATCCGCGAACGCCAGCAGGTCGAGGACCTGTGGGCTGACGATCGTGTTCCCGACTGGGTTGAGAAGACCCTTCTCCCCGCTGGCGGAGGCCTATGACAGCCGGGCAGGACATTACCCAGCCCGGCGGCAGCCTGCCGCAACGCCTGGCCCGCGCACGCCAGCAGGCGCGTCGTGCGCTGTGGGTGGAACAGCTATGGCCGCTCATGCTGCCCACGGCTGATGCCGCCATGGGCGTTGCGCTGCTGGGGCTTGTGCGCCTGCCCCAGCATATGCCCGACAGCCTGCATGCCCTCCTCCTGGCAGGTATTGCAGGCGGGACAGCCTATGCCACATGGCGGCAGTGGCGCGGCATCCATGCCCCCACCGCATCCGAAACCGACCGCCGGGTGGAACAGGCATCCGGCCTGACCGGTCAGCCGCTGCGCACGTTGCATGACCGGCCCGCCAATGCCCTCACGCCTGAAATCACCTATCTGTGGCAGGTCCACCTGCATCGCACCACGGCGGCGCTGGGCCGCCTGCGGGGCGGGTGGCCACGCCCCCGCCTGAAGGGCGCCACAGGGTGGGCCGCCACGCCGGTCCTTGCCGTGCTTCTGGCCGGTGGCATGATGTGGACGGGCGACCATGCCGCAAGCCGGGTGACGGCGGCGTTCCTGCCCGGCATGGATGATGCCGATACCCCCGCCCCGCAGATCAATGCATGGATCACCATGCCCGGCTATGCGCCCGGCGCGCCGGTCTTCCTGGACGCGACGCATACCAGTGCGACCGTTCCCGCAGGCGCGCGACTGGCCATCACACTGAACGGGCTGAATGGCCATCCCGCCCTGCGCATGCGTGCCAGCGGACCGCAGCCCCCCATCGGCCCGCATGATTTTCACGCCCTGGGCAATGCCAGCTGGAATGCGCAGGCCACCCTTCTTGCCAGCGGCACGCTGCGCCTGCGCGGTCGCGGACGCACGCTGGGACAATGGACGCTGCACGTCACGCCCAACCCCGCGCCAGAAGTCGCATGGGGCAAGGACCCGGGCAGCCATGAAGGCGAATGGCGCACCCGCCTGCCCTATCATGTGGCCCAGCCATACGGCATCGCATCAATGCATGCGGAACTGGTCATGCCGGACAGTCCACGCGACGTCCTGACCGTCCCGATCCCGCTGAACGGCCACCCCCGCGTGGCGGATGACGTGGCCACGCCCGACCTGTCACAAAACCCGTGGGCGGGGGAAGACGTGACCGCCCGCCTGGTCGCCACCAGCACCAGCGGCATGACAGCGACCTCCGCCCCGATCCGGCTGCGCATGGGCGCGCGGCCTTTCAACAACCCGTTGGCCAAGGCGGTGCTGGATATCCGCAAGCGCGTGGCCCTGCACCGTGAAAACCGCGCACAGGCGGCGCGCGAACTGCTGGCGCTGGGTCAGGCCGATACCATGCTGACCCATCATGTCGGCCTGTTGCTGGCGCTGACCAGTGTTGCCGCCGTGCTTGGGGATGCGGATGACGTAACCGATGATTACGCCATTACGCAGGCCACCGGGCGGCTGTGGTTCCTTGCGCTGGATATCGAACACAACCGCCGGGACATAGATAACGAACAGGCTGATTTTGGCGTGCAGGCAGCGCAGGACGCCGTGCGCGAACAGCTGGAACACATGCGTGAGATGGGCCCCAGGGGTCAGGGGCCGGAACAGCAGGCCGAACTGCAGCACCGCATGCAGGCGCTGAAGGACGCGATTTCGCGCAAGATGCAGGCGCTGGCGCAACAGGCCATGCGCGATCATTCCGCCATTCCCGCCATTCCTGAAATGACATCGCGCGGTGAACAGAACATGGCGCAGATGATGCAGCAGTTGCAGGATGACGCCGCCAATGGCCGCGATGCCGATGCCATGCAGAAGCTGCAGCAGATGGAGGACATGGCCAACGGCATCCGCAACGCCACCCCGCAGGACATGATGCAGCTGGCCCAGCAGATGCAGGCCCGCCAGCAGGCCAGGGAACTGCGCCGTGCGCTGCGCGACCTGGTCAGCCGCCAGTCCCGGTTGCTGGACCACGCCCAGTCGCGCATGGACCAGACCCAGCGCCAGCAGGAACGTGACGCCGCCAGCCGCCAGACCGATATGGATGAAGATGGCGGCGACCTGTCATCCATGTCCACCGCCGACCTGCTGCGCCAGCTTGGCATTACGCCGTCGGGCAGCGCGCCTCAGCCACAGGCCGACGCCGCGCCACCGCCAGAAAGCATGACGCCCGAAGCCCACACCGCACAGCAGCATGCCGACCGGGCCGTGCAGCATGCCCTGTCGCGCGCCCTGCATGAACTGCAGCGCGAATTCAAACAGGCCAGCGGCAAGGACATGCCGGCGCTGGACAAGGCGCAGACGGACATGAAGGCCGTGCGCGCGGCCCTTGGCGCGGGCAAGGACCCTGATGCGGCGGCGGCCGAGAAAAAGGTTCTGGCCGACCTGCAGCAGGGCGACCAGCAGATGCGCCAGTCCATGCGCAGCCAGAACGCGCATGGCGGCATGACCGTATTCCTGCCCATGCTGTCACAGGACAATGGCAAGGGCAGCCATGGCAGCGGTGGCAACCAACCCGGCGGACAGGATGACGATGACGACACCGACCAGCAGGCCGAAGGCAAGGGTGATCGTGACCCGCTGGGCCGCAAGACTGGGGGCACCCACGCGGGCATGGACAATGATACCCATGTGCCAGACAACGCCAGCCGTGAACGCGCGCGCGAGATTGAACAGGAACTGCGCCGCCGCGACGCCGACCGTACCCGCCCGCCGGAAGAACTGGAATACCTCGACCGCCTGCTCCGCGCCTTCTGACGCGGCCGCGACGTTCATGGCATGAATTGACCAGACGGATTGTACCAAGAAATTTTTGGCGAAGCTTTTTTCAGCAAGCATCAGGAAATCCTACCTTCCTGAAAAAGGCAGCATCCGGAACGCCTGTCCCCTGCGACGCACGCATGGATTACACGCCGTGACGTGGAATGTCGTATCCCGGCATCAGGGCGTCGCTGGCGTCTCCCCTTACCCGACGGTCATCCAACCTGCATGGCGGCGCGCACACCAGCACGACAGGCCCCTGATGGCGTGAACCTATTACATGGCAACCTGAATGCCCGGGCGGCACGACAGCCGCCATGTCATGTGCCCGGGCGGATCACTGCCGCGCCGTCAGGTCAGGCGTCACTGACCTGACCATCCTGCCGGACGGGAATGGCCCGGGTGACGGGTGCGGTGGCAAGGTCGATGGCGTCGTAGGATGGTGGACTGTTGGGTGTATCTTCCCCATCCTGCGGCAGAAGCTGGGCGTCGGGCAGTTCGCCCTTGTTACGGGCCTGTGCCAGACGTTCCAGATTTTCGCCAATGCGGGGATAGTCTTCCACCAGCTTGCGGAAGTCACGCGCGCTCATCGTCATGAAATGTCCGAACTGCAGGGAACGGCTGGTCGCGGTGACACGCTCGTCCTTCAACGCTTCCTCCCCACCCAGAACCGCACCGGCGCCAAAGCGCACGTCATGCTTGGGGTAATGGGTTTCAGCCAGTCCCGCGCTGATGAAATAGACCGTGCGCACCTTCTGACCCTTGCGGTACAGCCGCTCACCGGGGGATGAAAAGTGGATGGACATCTTCATCGCGATATCATGCAGCACGCCATCGGCCATCCCCTCGAACAGGGGAAAATTATGGATGCGGCTTTCGATCCCGGCACGGATATTGAATTTCAGCCTGAAATCCAGCTGTTCGCGCCGGTGTTCCACATCGCGGTGCAATTCACGGTGCAGTTCCTCGCTCAACAGCGATTCGGACATCAGCGTGTCGTATTTTTCTTCTTCCAGACGCAGCGCAATCTGACGCAGCATGCGGTTTTCCAGCGCCTCGGAATAGCCGTGGTAATGCAGGCGCAGGGTCTGTAGTGCCTCATCCAGCAGCTTGCACTGCCGCCCCAGCACTTCACCCACGATTTCACTGATACGCGTGCCCAGCGTCGGCTCCATGCGCTGGCGCATGAAACGGGTCAGTGACAGGGAAACGAAATAGCCGATCATCAGCATCTCGAACCGCTCCATCATGCAGTACATGAGGGGCGTGTCGAAATTGAAGCGATGATGGATCACCTGCGCCACACGGAAACGCAGCGATGGGCGCAACCGGCGGCGCAGGGCGCGGACATAGCCAAAGCGTCCTTCCAGCCGTGCGCCATCCACCATGGCCTCGGCCGAGCGCAGCAGCGTTTCCATCACGCGGCGCGACAGCCCCTGTATGCGGAACAGGTCCAGCAGGATGGAACGCTCCCGGTTGGCGACGACAATCAGCGCCAGTGTGACGCGCTGCCGGTCACCCAGGGCAGTGTCAAAGGTATTGGCCTGTTCTTCCGAATGGACGCGGCGGTCGATCACTTCCACCACCGTATTGGTGACATTGGTGGAAAAGCCCAGTTCTCCCGCGACTTCGCGCGTCTGGTCACGGACTTCACCCAGTCCGATGGCAAGGATCTGGTGACGTAGCGCCTGGTCAATCAGCGGAAGCTGGTCCAGCTTGAGGAACAGCACCAGGTACCGCAGCGACATCCCGTTCACGAACAGGGTGATCAGCACGAACCCCGTAGCGATAATGCCGATGAAGTGGGCGATGCTGCTCGAAACATGTTCGTTTTCCGTCACGGCCAGCGCCAGCGCCAGCGTAATGGCGCCACGCAGCCCGCCCCATACCATCGTGACCTTGAACGGGGTCGGCACGGGCGGCGACAGCTTGGTCGCGGCAAGGACGGGCAGCATGCCGAACACCACCGCCCCACGCGCCAGCAACCCGGCGCCGGCGGCCAGCAGGATCAGCACGCAGTCCCATTTGGTCATGCCCACCAACAGGCGCGGCACCAGCATGGACGCCAGCACGAACACCAATGACCCGGCCCAGAAGACAAGCTGCTGCCATAGCTCGTTCAGGAATCGCCAGGTCTGGGGCCGGAAGGTGGAGGGGCCGTAGATCGAAATCGTCAGGCCGGATGCCGCCGTGGCCACCACGCCGGAAAAGCCCAGGAATTCATCGCACACGATATAGGACAGGTATGGCAGCGCCACCGTCAGCGTGACCTCGGCCGCGGGTGCCGCCCCCAGCGCCGGAATGACCATAAGCGTCAGGCGGCCAAACACGATGCCGATGATCAGCGCGCCGATGAAGGAGACAAGGAACTCCAGCACCGCGCCACCCAGCATGATCTTGTGATGCGAGGTAATGGAGCCAAGCAGGATGGTGAAAATGGAAATGGCGGCCGCGTCATTCAGCAGCGCCTCGCCTTCCACCAGCCGGGTCAGGCGGCTTGCGGCGCCAATTTCCTTGAATATCCCAGCCACGGCCGAAGGGTCGGTCGTCGCCACGATGGAACCAAGCAGCAGGCACACCGCCAGCGGCATGCCGGCAAAGGGATACAGCGCAAAGCCGATGGCCGCGGTCGAGACCGCCACCGCCACCACTGCCAGCAGGAGCACGGTCGCGGTTTCATGCGCCAGCCTGCGCACATCAATGCCCAGTGCCCCCTGGAATACCAGTATGGGCAGGAAAATCAGCAGGAACGCTTCGCTGTTAAGCGGGAAATCCAGCAGCGTCTGTGCCGCGCCATTGAATATTTCCAGATGGGAATTGCGCAGAACAAGGTCGGCCGCCCCCCCGATCACGATGCCCACAATGGCCAGCAGGACGGTTTCGGACAGTTCCAGACGGCGGGCAAGCGGCTGGACCGCGCTGACCACGACAAGCAGCACGGCAATCGCCATCAGAATTGCTGCCAGACCCGCTATCTCCATTCAAAATCCCCGACTTCCGGCCATATTGTGCTTACAGGCCGATCCTAATGGCTGACCATGAACAGATTATGTCCACCGCGTTTCAGATCAACAGAATCTGGCTTATAAGACCAACATCTGGCTGTAAAAGACGTTCCTTCATACATTCACATGTTGCGTATCAATAATGCCACACCAACGTTGCATCAACAACACATGATGCATCACATTATGTTCCAGTATTTCACACCCTGACCACATGGTCAGTGGCGGCCAGCCATGCCCTGACCTGTGCCTGCGGGTCCGGCATGCGGATGAAATCGGACACGGCCGAGACACAGTCCGCCCCCGCCGCGATACACTGCGGCGCGCGGGCAAGCGTAATCCCCCCGATGGCGACAAGCGGGATATCGCCAATGCGCCGCTTCCACACCGACAGTTTTTCCGTACCCTGCGGCCCCCAGGGCATTTTCTTCAGTTTCGTGGGCCAGACAGGTCCCAGCGCCACGTAATCGGGGGCGACCGACAGCGCACGGTCCAGTTCAGCATCACTATGCGTGCTGACCCCCAGTTTCAGCCCCGCCGCGCGGATGGCAGGCAGGTCTGCCGTATCCAGATCCTCCTGCCCCAGATGGATGAAATCCACTCCTTCCTCGATCGCCATCCGCCAGTAATCGTTCAGCACAAGGCAGACATCGTGCGCACGGGCCAGCCGGATGCCTTCACGGACCGCACGGCGCAGGTCATCGTCCGCCATGTCCTTGAGTCGCAACTGGATCAGCCGCGCGCCCGCCTGCCCCAGACTGCCGACCCAGTGCGCCGCGTCCACGACCGGGTAGATACGTGACGGAAGCGCCGTGGTCATAGCACGGCCTGCCCGATCACGGGGGTAGAGGGCACGGCCATGTCACGTTCCTCCATCGGGTCGGCGATATAGGCCATGCGGCCTGCTTCCACCGCCATGGCGAAGGCGCGCGCCATTTCCGCGGGATTGCCTGCCTTGGCCACCGCCGTATTGATCAGCACCGCGTCATAACCCAGTTCCATTGCCTGCGCCGCATGGGATGGCACGCCAATCCCGGCATCAACCACCATGGGCACATCGGGGAAATGCGCCCGCAATGCCCGCAGGCCGAACAGGTTGTTCAGTCCCTTGCCCGACCCGATGGGCGCGCCCCACGGCATCAGTACCTCGCACCCCGCGCGCAGCAGGCGTTCCGCACCGACCAGATCCTCGGTCATGTAGGGAAAGACCCTGAACCCGTCTTCCGTCAGGATGCGGGCGGCCTCGACCAGCGCGAACATGTCGGGCTGCAGGGTATCGGATTCCCCGATCACCTCCAGCTTGATCCAGTCCGTTCCGAATACCTCACGCGCCATCTGCGCCGTGGTCACCGCTTCACGCACGGTATGACAGCCCGCCGTGTTGGGCAGGACGGGTACGTCGAGTTCCCGGATCAGCGCCCAGAACGCCTGTCCCGCGCGTGTGCCGGCGGCCTCGCGCCGGAGCGAGACGGTGACCACCCCCGCCCCGGCCCGGCGCACGGCATCCGCCAGTATTTCGGGGGATGGGTACTGCGCCGTGCCCAACATCAGGCGTGACGCCAGTTCAGTGCCGTAAAAAAGGGTCATTGCGGTTATCCTCCCTGCATGGGGGCCAGAATTTCCACCTGTGCCCCGTCATGCAGGGGGTGGGTCGCGCGCCGGCTGGCCGCGACAAAGCAGCCATCCACCGCCGTCGCAACGCGGGCGGTGGCATCATAACCCAGTTCATCAAGCAACGCCGCCAGGCTTGCTGCCGTCACGTCATGGTGTTCGCCGTTCACCTGAATCTGCATGTCCGTATTCCCCTTGTGGCAGGTTCAGCCCCTGCCAAACACGATGTCGGCCGCCTCGGCCGCGCGAACGGGTGAAAGCAGGAAACCATGGCGATACATGCCGTTGATATGAATATGCCGCCCCGACTGCCTGACGGCCGGCATGTTGTCTGGATAGGACGGACGCAGGCCAGTGCCGGTTTCCAGTATCTCGGCTTCCCCGAACGCGGGATGCAGGGCATAGACCGCACCCAGCATTTCCACCATTGAACGCAGGGTCATGGGACCGGCGTTCTCGCTTTCGATCATGGTCGCCCCCACCATGTACACATGGCCCGCACGCGGCACGATGTAGATGGGAATGCGCGGATGCAGCATGCGCACCGGACGATGCAGCGTGACATCGGGACAGCGCAGCAGCAGCATTTCCCCGCGCACCCCGCGCATGTCCACCATCTGGTCGCGGGCCGCGATGCCGGTGCAGTCCACCACCCAGTCATAGCCTGCCGTGCTGGCGTCAGCCGGCACGTTGAAATGCAGGCTGCCCCCCAGTTCAACCAATCGTGCCGCCAGCGCCTGCAGGGCGTCGCGCGGGTTGACGTGCCCTTCGCCCGCGAAGAACAGCGCACGGGAAAAACGGTCGGCAAGGTCGGGTTCCAGTTGCGCGATCTCGCCTTCGCCAATCGTGGAAAAATGCGAAGTCCTGCGCGCGAAGCGCATGATTTCACGCACGTCACGCGGCGGCGCCAGCACAAGGGTGCCATTGCGGTCCACGCCGGGAACATGCTGGTCCCACCAGTCGAGGGAGGCAAGGGACTGCGCGGTGACATCCGGGGTCGCGGATTCAGCCTCGCACCAGGGCGCCAGCATGCCGCCCGCCTTCCATGACGCCCCCCAGCCCACGCGACCGCCACATTCATGCACGCTGACCCGCGCACCCCGTTCGGCCAGGGTGACCGCCGCCGTCAGGCCCGACACACCAGCGCCACGCACAAGGACGGACGGTCCCGCCCCATGGGGGATTGCCGTTTGTGCTGCCATGTGCGTCGTATCCCCTGTACGGTTATCTGTATCTGGTGGTGATTGTGCCGGTTATGCCTGACGTGTCTATTCAACAGTCACGGATTTGGCGAGGTTGCGCGGCTGGTCCACATCCGTCCCCTTCAGCAGCGCGACTTCATAGGCCAGGATCTGCACCGGGATGGTCTGCAGGATCGGGGCCACGAATTCATCCACTGTCGGAATCGCCACCACGCATTCCGCGATTTCACGCAGGCGCGGCGCCCCCGCCATGTCCGTGAACACCAGCAGGCGACCGCCACGGGCTCTGGCTTCCTGCAGGTTGGACAGCGTTTTTTCAAACAGGGGGCCAGACGGCACGGTGGCCACCACCGGCACCGTGTTGTCGATCAGTGAAATCGGACCATGCTTCATCTCGCCCGCGGCATAGGCTTCGGCGTGGATATAGGTGATTTCCTTGAGCTTCAGCGCCCCCTCGAGCGCCACGGGGAACATCGCCCCACGACCGAGGTAGAGCACGTCGCGCGCATCCGCCACGATGGTGGCCATGCGGCGGATTTCGTCATGGCGTTCAAATACCTCGGTCGCCTTGCTGGGCAGGTCAAGCAGGTTGGTCACCATGCTTTCTTCCTGCGCCGGACCGATCAGTCCACGCGCACGGCCCAAGGCAATGGTCAGGCACGCAAGGACGGAAAGCTGCGCGGTAAAGGCCTTCGTGCTGGCGACCGATATTTCCGGCCCCGCCACGGTGCCCAGCACGGCGTCGCTTTCACGTGCCATCGTGCTCTGTTCAACATTCAGCACCGAGACGATATGCTGCCCCGCCTCACGCATGCCGCGCAGGGCAGCCAGCGTGTCCGCCGTCTCGCCCGACTGGGAAATCAGCAGCCCAAGCCCGCCCCTGGTCAACGGCGGGTTACGGTAACGCATCTCGCTCGCCACATCGATATCGACCGGCAGGCGCGCATACTGTTCGATCCAGTACCGCCCGATCATGCCAGCATAGAAAGCCGACCCGCAGGCCGTCAGCACCACACGCTGCACGGCGGCCAGATCAAACGGCAGGTCCGGCATGACGACGCGCCGGGTGGCCGGATCGATCAGGCGCTGCAGGGTCTGCCCGATCACGACGGGATGTTCGTGCAGTTCCTTTTCCATATAATGCCGGTAGCCGTCCTTGCCGACCGATGCCGCGATCAGCGCGGTCAGCCTGACCGGGCGTTCGACAGGGTTGCCCGCCATGTCAAAGAACGCGGCGCCCGCAGGCGTAATCACGGTCCAGTCCCCGTCATCCAGATAGGCGATGCGGCGCGTCAGCGGCGCCAGCGCCAGACTGTCGGAACCGAGGAACATCTCGTTATCACCAAAGCCCACCACCAGCGGCGCGCCATGCCGCGCGCCAATGACCATGCCATCGTGACCCGCGAAGATCATGGCCAGCGCGTAGGCGCCTTCCAGCCGCTTGAGGCATTCATGTGCCGCCTCCCGCGGGGAAAGGCCGCGCTGCAGGTGGTAATCGACCAGTTGCGCGATCGTCTCACTGTCCGTATCGGTCGAGAAGACCTGCCCTGCCGCCTCCAGTTCGTGGCGCAATTCCTCGAAATTCTCGATAATGCCGTTATGGACGACCGATACGCGTTCCGTCCCGTGGGGGTGGGCATTGTTTTCGGTGGGCGCGCCATGCGTGGCCCAGCGCGTATGGCCAATGCCGGTAACACCCGGCAGCGGCATGCGCGCCAGAAGCGTGGCCAGGTGGTCCAGCTTGCCCGCCGCGCGCCGGCGTTCGACATGGCCTTCTTCCAGCGTGGCGATACCCGCGGAATCATAGCCGCGATATTCCAGCCTGCGCAGGGCGTCCAGAATAACCGGCGTGGCCTGATTGCTGCCAACAACCCCTACAATGCCACACATCAGCCCCGTTCCTTCCTGTTCTTCAGCCGTTCGCGAAACGATGCGGCATGTCCTGCCCTGTTGGTCTGCCGTGCCCGGCCAATGGCCATGGCATCATCGGGCACGTCATGGGTAATCACGCTGCCTGCCGCGGTAATGACACCGCTGCCCACCCGCACGGGGGCGACCAGCACCGAATCCGAGCCAATGAAACTGCCCGCGCCGATTTCGGTCCGGTGCTTGAACACACCGTCATAGTTGCAGGTTATGGTGCCCGCGCCGATATTGGCCCCGCTGCCCACCGTGGCGTTGCCCAGATAGGTCAGGTGACTGGCCTTGGCCCCTGCCCCCAGTGTCGTGGCCTTGATTTCCACGAAATTGCCCACGCGCGCCTTTGCCCCCACATCGCTGCCGGGACGCAGGCGGGCATAGGGACCGATCTGCGCATCCGGGCCGACGATTGCCCCTTCAACGTGCGAAAAGGCATGGATTTCCGCGCCACTTTTCACATGCACGCCGGGGCCGAACACCACGTTGGGATGCACCACCGTATCGGGTTCCAGCACGGTATCGGCACACAGGAAGACGGTATCGGGGGCGACAAGCGTCGTACCGCCATCCATCGCCGCCTGACGCAGCCGGGCCTGCACGCAGGCTTCCGCCTGAGCCAGTTCGGCGCGGGAATTGATGCCGCGCAGTTCATCTTCCGGCGCCACGACCGCGCGCACGCTGCGCCCATCGGCCACGGCGCGGGCCACCACATCGCCCAGATAATACTCACCCTGCGCGTTGTCGTTATTGATTTCATCCAGCCAGTGGCGGAAATCAGCGGCATCGGCACACAGCACGCCGGCATTGCACAGCCGGACTGCCCGCTCCGCCGGGGTGGCGTCCGCCCATTCCACGATCCGTTCAACCTGCCCGTCATGCGCCACCACGCGCCCATAACGCGCCGGATCGGCCGGTTCCATCGCCAGCAGGGCAAGGCCGGTGTCATCGCGGCGACGCTGTTCCAGCAGGGCGCGCATCGTATCGGGCGTGATCAAAGGGTTATCGCCATACAGGACCGCAACATCACCATCGCCAAACAGAGCCTCGGCCTGACGTGCGGCATGGCCGGTACCCAGACGGTCCTGCTGCACCACGACCTGATGCGCGGCGGCGAGGGCCGCCACATCATCCATGTCCGGCCCCACGACCACGACAATACGGTCAAAGACCCGGGCCGCGTTATCCAGAAGGTAACGCAGCATGGGCTGCCCCGCCAGCGGGTGCATGACCTTGGGCCGCTGCGATTTCATGCGCGTGCCACGACCCGCGGCCAGTATGACAGCGGTCGACAGGGCACGTGCGGGGGCGGATACTGCGGTATCGGTCTGGGTATTCATGGCAGTGTGCGGGTACTCCGCCCCTGCGCACCCTGTCAAACCCTTATGCGTGCGCGATACCATCACTTAGAATTTCCGATTGCTACTTCATTCACAGACTCAAAGGCGTTCATGATGACCTCTCTCCCGCCCCGTCTTGCCGTTTTTGACATGGACGGCACGCTGATCGACAGCCTTCCCGATCTTGCGGCCTGCGCCAACCGGCTTCTGGCGCATTACGGCCTGCCGCCCATAGCAACGGAACAGGTCCGCCCCATGATTGGGGATGGCGTGGCGATGCTGGTCAGCCGCCTGCTGGTCCATGCCGGATCCGCCGCCACGGGCATTGATGCAGCCGAAGCAACCAGGCGCTACATGGCCGATTACACGCCCCATTCAACCGACCTGTCCCGTCCCTTTCCCGGCACCATCGGCATGCTGGAAGACCTGCGGGCCACAGGGTGGCAGATGGCCGTCTGCACCAACAAGCCCGTCGCCGCCGCGCGCCACATATTGCAGGTCCTTGATCTGGAAAAATGGTTCGTGGCCGTGGGCGGGGGCGACAGCTTCAGCGTGCGCAAGCCCGACCCGCGCCATCTGCTGGGCACGATTGAAATGGCGCATGGCAGCCCGACGCGCGCCATCATGACCGGCGACCATCATAACGACATGGCCACGGCCATCGGCGCGCATGTCCCCGCCATTTTCGCCCGCTGGGGCTATGGTCGCCCCGAAATGGAAGCGGGTGCTACCGTCGGCGCCGATTCCATTTCCGAGATCCCCCATCTGGCCGCTGAACTGGTGCCAGCGTAACCGGTCAGACGTCGAGGTTGGCAACCTTCAGCGCGTTGCCAACAATGAAGTCGCGGCGGGGTTCGACCACATCCCCCATAAGGGTGGAAAAGACCTGCGCCGCGTTTTCCACATCACCCACCTTGACCTGCAGCAGGGTGCGCATGGCCGGGTCCAGCGTGGTTTCCCACAGCTGTTCGTCATTCATTTCCCCCAGCCCCTTGAACCGGTTGATGGATAGTCCCTTGCGACCCTGCGCCAGAATCCGTTCATACAGCGACGCCGGCCCGTTAAAGGGCTGGGGCTGCCCGTCAATCACCAGTTGCACCGGGCCCGTGAAATCAGCCACCAGACGGTCATGGCGATCAGCCAGCCAGCGCACTTCCGCGCTACGCAGCGCCAGGGTCTCAAGGCGGTAGACCTCGCCTACCCCACGCACGCTGCGGGCCATTTCCAGGCCGCTGTCACTGGCGGCAACCTTCCACCCGCGTTCCGTGGGCGCAGACACCGCATCCAGCCGCGCCTGCAGGTCCACGATCCGTTCCGGCACCGCCTGCGGGTCGGCCCGCAGCGCACCCGCGATTGCCGCCTGTTCCAGAATCCAGACCGGCACCCGCGCCGACAGGCGCGACAGTGCGCGGGTCACGTCACGGATGAACATCACGTCAGACCGCATGGCCTCACCCTCGACCTCGCGCCCGTCGGCATAACGCAGCGTGGCATTGGCCAGCGCCTTGTCCAGCAGGTAGGATTCCAGTGCCGCATCATCCTTCAGGTACCGTTCGTCATTGCCACGCTTGGCGCGGTACAGCGGCGGCTGGGCGATATACAGGTACCCGTTTTCAATCAGTTCGGGCATCTGCCGGAAGAAGAAGGTCAGCAGCAGCGTGCGGATATGCGATCCATCCACGTCGGCATCCGTCATGATGACGATGCGGTGGTAACGCAGCTTTTCGATGGAAAAGCCGCCATGTTCCACATCGCCCCGGCCAATGCCGGTGCCCAGTGCGGTAATCAGCGTCCCGATTTCGGCCGACCCCAGCATACGGTCGAACCGCGCGCGTTCGACATTCAGGATCTTGCCCTTCAGCGGCAGGATGGCTTGGAACCGCCGGTCACGGCCCTGCTTGGCGGTACCGCCTGCCGAGTCACCCTCAACGATAAACAGTTCGGACTTTGCCGGATCGCGTTCCTGACAGTCGGCCAGCTTGCCCGGCAGGGAGGAGATGTCCAGCACTCCCTTGCGCCGCGTCAGTTCACGCGCGCGCCGCGCCGCCTCACGCGCGGCGGCCGCATCCATCACCTTCGCCACGATGTGGCGGGCTTCCTTGGGATGGGTTTCGAACCAGTGGGAAATCATGTCGGCAGCCGCCGCATGCACCACCGGCTGCACTTCGGAGGAGACCAGCTTGTCCTTGGTCTGTGACGAGAATTTGGGATCCGGCACCTTGACCGACAGCACGGCCGTCAGGCCTTCGCGCATGTCCTCGCCATTCAGGGCGTGGCTGTCCTTCTTGCTGGCGTTGGCTTCGGCATAGCGACCGACCACGCGGGTCAGCGCCTGACGGAAACCGGCCAGGTGCGAACCGCCGTCGCGCTGGGGAATGTTGTTGGTGAAGCACAGCATGGTTTCATGGAAGCTGTCGTTCCATGTCAGGGCGAATTCGACCTTGATGCCGTTTTCTTCATTCTGCAGGCTGCCGGTAATCGGCGGTTCGACAATTGCGTTCTTGCCCTGGTCCAGCCATTCGACAAAGGCGCATAGGCCACCTTCGTAATGGAACTTCTCCTCTCGCGCCGGGGTATGGCGTTCGTCACGCAGGACGATCCTCAACCCGGAATTGAGGAAGGCCAGTTCACGCAGGCGGCGTTCGAGAATCGGGAATTCAAATTCCACTTTGGCGAATGTCTCGGCGCTGGGCTTGAACGTGACCTGCGTGCCGGTCGGGTCGCTGCTTTCCCCCACCACGCGCAGCGCCTCATCCCGCTCACCCGCGCGGAAGCGGATCACGTGTTCCTTGCCATCACGCCAGATACGGACTTCCATCCATTCCGACAGCGCGTTGACCACGGCGGCACCCACGCCGTGCAGGCCGCCCGATACCTTGTAGGAATTCTGGTTGAACTTGCCACCCGCATGCAGCTTGGTCAGCACGACTTCGGCCGCACTTACCCCTTCTTCATGGTGCATGTCGGTCGGAATGCCGCGCCCGTCGTCACGCACGCTGACGCTGCCGTCCCCATTGAGGGTCACGATACAGGTGGTGGCAAAGCCTGCCTGTGCCTCATCCACGGCGTTATCGATGATTTCGAACGCCATGTGGTGCAGGCCCGACCCGTCATCGGTATCGCCGATATACATGCCGGGGCGCTTGCGTACCGCGTCCAGCCCCCGAAGAACCGAGATGGATGCCGCATCATAGTCCGCAGCGGGTGTCACGCCCCCCACGGCCTCGGCATCGTGTTTCTGATCGGGACTGGATTGATCGGACATGCCGGCAGATGCTCCACAGCGGATAACAACAAAATAACAGAATGCATTATAGCCTGAACCACCCGGCGGAACCAGCATTCCCCACCGAAATCATGCACGTGGTGCAAGATTGCCCTCGCCGGGCGTCACGAATTCGGCAATCTGGCGCAACGGGGCGAACTGTTCATTATCCGTTCCGGTCAGGAACACCCCGGTGTCCATCCGCCCGATGGCCTGAAACAGGGCCGCACGCCGCACATCATCCAGATGCACCAGCGGCTCATCCAGCAACAACATCGGCATCTGTCCCCGGCAGGCGGCCAGAATACGGGCATGTGACAGGACGATACCCAGCAGCAGCGCCTTCTGCTGGCCCGTGCTGGACTGGCTGGCCGGGCGCAGGCTCAGCCGGTCGGCCATGCGCAGGTCGGTCCGGTGCGCGCCAAGGCGGCTTCCCCCGCGCTGAGAGTCGATTGCACGTGTCCCCGCGATCTGTTCCGCCAGCCAGTCTTCCACCGCCAGCGCCGGCATTTCGCGCAGCCGGCCGGCAATCGGGCAATCCAGTTCCAGCCACGCAGCGGGAAAGCCATCGGCCACCGCCTGTTCATCCGCATTCAGGCGCGCCACCATATCCACCCGGGCGGCAACCGCGGCCACGGCATGACGGGCCATGGTGCGTTCAAGGGCGTTCAGCCAGCCCCCGTCCGCCCCACGCTGCGCCAGCAGGCGGCTGCGCTGCATCATGGTGCGGTCATGGGCCGCCAGTTCGCGCGCATGGCCGGGTTCAAGCGCCAGCACCAGCCGGTCCAGAAAGCGGCGGCGACCGCCTGCCCCTTCCTGAAACAGGCGGTCCATCTGCGGTGTCAGCCATACGGCGGAAAAATATTCACCTACGGCGTCGCGGTTGCGCTGGGCCTGTCCATCCACGCGAAACGCGCGCCGTTCGGGCCGGACGGGATCAGCCCCGGTGGCGATCTGGATGGACAGGGCGTCATCACCCCACTGCGCCGCCACATCAGCGGCAACACCCCACAGGGAAGCACCGTGACGGGGCAGTTCATCCATGCGCGCGCCCCGCAGGCCACGCCCGGGCACCAGCAGCGAGACCGCTTCCAGCAGATTGGTCTTGCCACTGCCATTCGGCCCGGCAATGACCGTGACCGGGCTTGCCGGTTTCCATGAAAGATGGTGGTAATTACGGAAATCCGTAAGGACCAGCCGTGTCACGCAGGCCATGCGACCCGGCGGCCGCGCGCCGTCACACGCGCATCGGCATCAGGACATACAGCGCGGACGGACTGTCCACATCCCGCACGATGGTGGGGGCGGAGCTGTCGGAAAAGGCGAATTCCACTTCCTTTTCCACCTGATCGGTAATGTCGTTCAGGTACCGGGCCTGAAAGCCGATCTCGATAGGGGTGGCGTCATAGGAGACGTGGTTTTCGTCGAGTTCTTCCGTCGCGGTGCCCTGGTCCTGACTGGCAGCCGACAGGGTCAGCAGGTTGTGCGCCATGCTCAGCTTGACCGGGCGGGAACGTTCCTGGCTGATCGCAGCCACGCGGGATACGGCGTCGGAAAAGATCTTCTTGCCCACGCGCAGGATCCTGTCATTACCGTGCGGGATCACGCGTTCATATTCGGGGAACGTGCCGTCAATCAGCTTGGATGTCAGCGTGATGTTGCCGATGGAAAACTGGATGCGGGTATCGGACAGGGCGACGTCAACCTGCTCCGGGCCTTCATCAAGCAGCTTGCGCAGTTCGGCCACCGTCTTGCGCGGCACGATCACGCCGGGCATGCCGGCGCTGCCGGCCGGCAGTTCGGTTTCCACCCGGGCCAGACGGTGCCCGTCCGTCGCTACCGCACGCAGCACCTGCCCCGCGTCGCCTTCGGCCACATGCAGGAAGATACCGTTGAGGTAGTAGCGCGTCTCCTCGGTGGAAATCGCGAACCGCGTGCGGTCGATCAGGCCCCGCAGCACCTGTGCCGGAATGCTGAATTCATGCGGCAGGTTCCCCGCCAGCATGGACGGGAAATCATCCACGTCCAGCACGTTCAGGCTGGTGGCGAACCGGCCCGCCCGCAGGCCCAGCGGCGCATCGCCACCGGCATGGTCCAGTTCGACCTGCGCGCCATCGGGCAGCTTGCGCACGATTTCATACAGGACCGCAGCCGGCGCCGTAACCGCGCCATCACGATGGGTTTCAGCCGCCACGCCTTCCACCACCGCGATTTCCATGTCGGTGGCGGTCAGGGTCATGGCGCCATCCACGACATTGATCAGCACGTTGGCCAGGATGGGGATGGTATTGCGCTTCTCGGCAACGCTCTGGATATGGGCCAGTGCCTTGAGCAGCGTTACGCGGTCGGCCTTCAACTTCATCGGTACAATATCCTCCACATCCCGTCCCGTCACGTCAGGCATACGTGCAGACGGGGGGCGACCAGTCTAGCAGTCCCTTGCGACTCTGGTAAAGAGGTCGTTGAATCCTAATTTCGTTCAGCTTTCCAGCATGCGCCGCAGCAGTTCCACATCCTCGGCAAAGGCGGGATCCTGTTCCATCAGTTCCGTCACCCGGGTCACCGCATGCATGACCGTCGTATGGTCACGGTTGCCGAACTTGCGTCCGATTTCAGGCAGGGAGCGGCTGGTCAGCTGCTTGGCCAGGTACATCGCCACCTGCCGCGGACGCGCCACGGCGCGCGCGCGCCGGGCCGAGGACATGTCGGTCAGGCGGATATTCCAGTGTTCGGCCACCTTGCGCTGGATTTCCTCGATGGTGACGCGACGGTCATGCGCCTTGAGGATGTCATGCAGCACGTCCTGCGTCGCCTCCAGCGTCACGGGACGGCCAAACAGGTTGGCATGCGCGATCAGGCGGTTCAGCGCGCCCTCAAGTTCACGCACGTTCGACGTGATCTTGTGGGCGAGGAACTCCAGCACCTTGGCGGGGACCACCACGCCGGACGCGCTGGCCTTGGCCTCAAGGATGGAAATACGCAGTTCGAACGTGGTGGCATGGATATCCGCCACCATGCCGCAGCCAAGGCGGGTGCGCAGCCTGTCCTCCAGCCCCGACAGGTCGGAAGGCGACTTGTCGGCCGAAACCACGATCTGCCGCCCCGCATCAACCAGGGCGTTGAAGGTGTGGAAGAATTCTTCCTGCGTATTGTCCTTGCCAATCAGGAACTGCAGGTCATCGATCATCAGCACGTCGACGGACCGAAGCTGTTCCTTGAATTCCATGGTGGACTGGGAACGGATGGCCGCGATGAAGCGGTACATGAACTTTTCCGCCGACATGTAGGCGACGGACACCCGCCCCTCGCGCAGCAGTTCGGCCCCGATCGCGTGCATGAGATGCGTCTTGCCCAGACCAACGCCACCATACAGGAACAGCGGGTTGAAACCGGGACTGGAGGGCCGCTCCGCAACCCGGCGGGCGCAGGCATAGGCGAATTCGTTGGGCTTGCCCACGACAAAGGTATCGAAGGTGAAACGCGGATCCAGGGGGGCGGCAAGGTCGCTGCGCACTTCGGCCTGCCGCGGTTCCTCAGCCACCGGGGCAGGTGCTGCCGCACGGGGGGCGGCTTCTTCGCGCGCCACTGCGGCGGGGGCTGCCGCGCCATCAGCGGGGGGTGTCGCGGATGCGCTGCCGGGACGGGCGACCTGCAGTTCGACACGGCGGATGGCCGGGACCTCCGCATTCCACAGCGTGCCAAGCCGGTCACCATATTGCCCGCGCACCCAGTCACGCAGGAACCGCGTGGGCAGGTAGAGGGTGATCTCGTCCTCCTCCACCGGGCCGACCGTAATCTGGCGCAGCCACGTGCGGTACTCGACTTCCCCGACCTCGGCCTTCAGCCGTTCGCAGATGCGCGACCAGTGAATGGCGAGCACACTTTTCTGCGCATTGGCTTCCGCAACCGCGTCATAGCCTTCCAGTCCGCCCGTCAT